>CAVTPF010000025.1:0-98330 GCA_963736525.1 uncultured Acidimicrobiaceae bacterium | reverse complement strand
GCGGGGGTCGCCACGGCATGCCCATCTGGAGCGACAGCGCCATGGAGGGTCCCATCGCCCAGAGCCCCACGCTGAGGAGCGAGACGTCGACCGTGAGGGCCTCGCCGGTCCGCTCACGGTGGAAGCAGCCCCATGATGCCGCCGGCGATCGTCATGCCTCCGATGGAGTCGCCGTACCCGGGCCCTGGCTGCACCACCAAGCCCTCGGCGTCGGGCGGGGTGCAGCCCATGGCGCTGCCGGCCCGGCACCAGTAACTGAGGAAGTCGTAGCCACCACGGTCCGCATCGGGGCCGCGTTCACCACCCCGGTACCGGCGACATAGACGATGTTCGGATTGTGGGCGCGGATGCCGTCCGCCTCGATCCGCAGCTTCTTGCGGACGGCCGGGAGCTTGTTCGTGAGGAACACGTCGCACGTGGCCGCCAGCTTGTAGACCACCTCGACACCCTGGGGCGTCGTGAGATCGATGCCGATGCTCTTCTTCCCACGGTTGGAATGCTCCAACAGGACGTGGACGTCGCCACCCATGGCCATGACGCCGCTGGAGGCCAGGCCCCGCATGGCGTCGCCACGCTCGACGTGCTCCACCTTTATCACCTCGGCACCCCAGTCGGCCAGGATGGCCGAAGCGACCGGAACGAACGCGTGCTCCGCCACTTCGAGGATGCGCACACCCTTCATGATGTCGGTCATTTGAGATCTCCCCTTTCGATTGGGTCCGTTCGGGACCATGTCCGACAGGACCCCGTGACCGGGGAACGTTATTCGGCGGAGTCGCCACCGCACCCATCGATACCCATTGACACCTATGGACGGCGTCGTGGGGTCCGGCGCGGACGGCGAGCGACGGCAGCACACCGCGCCACCGAGTTCCGGTGGAACTGGCTGGCGCAACCGCAACGGTGGATCGGCCCAGGCGGACCTGCGACGGCTCACTCGTGAACCGGCCGGCCGGGTGCGATGATCTGACCATGGGGCGCTTGGACGGCAAGGTCGCGATCGTGACCGGTGGCGGCGGGGGGATCGGTGCGGCGACCGCCCGAGCGATCGTTCGGGAGGGCGGGTCGGTCGCCATCGTCGACATCGAAGGTGCTCGGGCGGATGAGGTCGCACACACGGCCTGGGTGCGACGGGGGGAGACGCCTTCAGCGTGCCCGCCGATCTGTCCGACGAGCAGGCGGTGCAGGCCGCAATCGGGGCGACCATCGATCGATTTGGGCGTGTCGACGTGCTCCACAACAACGCAGCGCTGACCGTCCGAGTTCTTCTCACGTGACACCCAGGTGACGGATCTCGCGCTCGACGTCTGGGAGAAGGCGATGGCGGTCAACCTGCGCAGTCAAATGTTGATGTGCAAGCACGTGATCCCCGCGATGGTCGCCCAGGGTGGCGGCTCCATCATCAACATGTCGTCCGGGGCGTCGCTCAAGGGTGACAGCACTCGCACCGCGTACGGGGTTGCGAAGGCGGGTGTCAACACGCTCACCATGTACGTGGCGACCTCCCACGGGAAGCGGGGGATCCGGGTCAATACGATCGTCCCCGGCCTCATCATCACCGACGCCGTTCGTGCCCACCTGACCGAGGGGATGCTGGCCGGGCTCGGCCGGGCCACGCTCACGCCGTACGTCGGCGAGCCCGATGACGTCGCCAATCTCGTCGTCTTTCCTTGCGTCGGACGAATCTCGCTACATCACCGGGCAGATGATCGCCATCGACGGCGGCATGTCGGCCCACGTGGGCTCGGCCGGGCGGGACGATGCCGATGCCTAGGCGGCGATGGCGGTCTCAGGGCGGCCCCAGGACGTAGGAACCGTTCTCGGGGTGGTGGTACCAGCCGCTCGAGGCCTGGGTGCCCCCGTCGACGTGGATGGTTTGGCCGGTCACGTAGCTGGCCATGGAGTCTCGCCAGGAAGACGGCAGCTCCGGCCACCTCGTCGACATGACCGGGACGGCCCATCGGAACGGTCAGGGCGAAATGCTCTTCGGCTCCCGGGGGCGCCACGGCCGCCAAGCCTTCGGTCAGCGTGATGTCGGGGGCCGGCGCGTTCACCCGGATGCCGTGGGGAGCCAACTCCAGTGCCGCGGTCTTCGTGAAGTTGATGACCCCGGCCTTCGCGGCCGCGTAGGCGGCATATCCGGGTGCCGCCCGGACGCCCTCAATGGAGGTCACGTTGATGATGCTGCCGCCAGTCCGCGGCAACCATCGTCCGGGCGACTCGCTGGGTGCACAGGATCACGTGTTTGAGGTTGGCTCGGTAGAGGGCGTCCCAGCCGTTCTCGGAGGTCTCCAGGATCGGTGAGTAGAAGACGCCGCCGGCGTTGTTCACAAGCACCGGCCCGAGCTCGGCGGTCGTGCGGGCGAGCGCGGCGTCCACGTCGGCTGGTTCGCGTACGTCGGTGACGAGACCGAGCCCCCCGACCTCTTCCGCTGCCGACTCGCCGCTCTCGGCGTCGCGCTCCCAGATGGCCACCCGGGCGCCGAAGGCGGAAAACGCACGGGCAATGCCCCGTCCGATCCCCGCCCCTCCCCCGTCACCACGGCCACCTGGTCGGTGAGCAGCACTGAAGCCGGGATCATGGGCACGGATTCGTTCCCCTTGTTATCGTCGAAGCGACGGAACTCTGCCTCGCGGACCGAGAGCCGCTCTCAACCGAGGCCAGGTGGCCATGCCCAGAATAGAACCCATCCCACTGGACGAGCTCGCCGACGAGCCCCGACGGATCATCGAGGAGGGGGTAGCCGACGGCACCTATGCCACCCCGGTCCCCCTGCAGATCTTCGCCTACAAGACCATGCAGCTGCTGATGACCAACGCCGCGCGGCGTCATGGGCAAACAGACCCTGCTGGGCGCACGGATCACCGAGCTGATTCGGATCCGCGACGCGCAGCTGGGTGAATGCCAACCGTGCATGCAATCCCGCAAGCACGACTCCATCACCGACGAGGACGTGGCCTGCCTCCTTGCGCCCGGGGGGTCACAGCTGACCGAGCAGGAGCGCCTGGCGATCAAGTTCCTCGACCTGCTGTCGGCTGACCACCATGCCATCGACGACGAGGTGTACCACGAACTGGCGACCGTCTTCACCACGGCCCAAGTCGTGGAGCTCGGGTTCACGTGTGCGGCCAACACCATGGGGGTGCACCGCTTCATCCACACCCTCGACGTCTACGGCACAAGCCCACCGGCCATCGCCTACAGCAAGGACCAGGTGGACAGCGCATACGCCGACGTCCCGCCGCAGATGTCGACATGAGCGAGACGGTCCTCGTCACCGGGGCCACCGGGCTGGCCGGTGCCAACATCTGCAAGCTCCTCGTCGAGCGTGGCGACGGCGTGCGTGCCCTGGCTCGTCCGACCGCTGACACGGAGCCACTCGTCGCCTTGGGGGTCGAGGTCGTGCCGGGCGACATCACCACGGCCGGCGACATCCAGCAGGCGCCCGCCACCGGTGCCGATTCCGCCATCCACTCCGCCGCACTCCTCGGTGGCGCCAGCCAGAACCTTCCCGACTTCGAAGCCGTCAACGTCGCGGGAACGAAGCACGTCCTCGATGCGGCCGAGGCGCTCGGTATGCGCCGGGTGGTCGCCGTGAGCACGGGCACGTTCTTCGACACGAAGGGAGGCCTCGACCGCGAGGATGCGTCCGTGACGAAGGAGCCGAGCTCAGATCCCTACACGATCACCAAGATGGCGGCGTTCCAGGACGCCATCAGCCGGGCGGCGGCCGGACAGGACGTCGTGACGGCACATCCGGGGGCCATCTACGGCCCGTCGCCCGTGGCGAGCAACGCGCTCGGCCGCACCAGCTTCAATCGGGTACTGCTGTCCGCGCTTCCGCGAAGCGTCACCCGGTACCTGACGTTTCCGGTCAGCTGGGTGTTCGCCGAGGACATCGCCCGCGGCTGGCAACCCCTGGCCCTCGATCGGGGCGTCTCCGGCGAGCGCTACATGCTCGACGGCCAACCAGAGGACGTGGTGAGCACGGCGACGGCGTGCAACCGGATTTGTGCCCTCGCGGGCATCGAGCACCACGTCGAGGACGTTGCACCATCCAATGACCCCGAGCTTCTGGAGGTGTTCGGACCCACCCTGATGGCGATCGCCGCCAAGGCGGCTGCGACACCGGCACCTCGTGGCGACCTGAAGGCGTCGAAGACGTACAAGAGGCTCGGGTACGACCCGATCAGCCTCGACGAAGGACTGGGCCACACCGCCGCATGGCTACGCGCCATCGGCCACGTCGACTGAGGAGGGTGAGGCGGCGTCGACGGGCCTGGTCCGAGGGCGTAACACTGGCCAACGCGTAGCGACCCGAACCGACCCGCAGGCGCACGGTGCCGTTGCCGGCGCTCAACACGGACACGGCCAAGTGCCAGCCGACGCCTTTCCTGCAGCTCGGACACTTGGGGAAGGTATCCCCGACGCTCATCGTGACGCCTCCTCGTCGGAGCAGTCACTCCGGTAGATGCCCGCGATCACGCAAGCGTTACCGGTCCTGGTGTCCGTGTCGCTCTTCGAGATGTTGATCTCCCTTGCTCAATCAACCAAGAGAGAAATCTCGGATGGTGGAACACACAATCCGAAACGGGCAGCAACCGCTGGAGATCGCAATAACTGAACACCCAAGGTGCCGTCCTCCCCTAGCATGGCCAATACAGCACGCCGACCAGGCTTCCCGGCTCACCTGAAAAGAGATCGTACGCCGCTTCGGTCTTGTTGTCACGAGGTCTGAGACTGGTTGTCCGACCGCCCCGGACCACGCCGGGCGAGAAGGCCTGTGACGACGGGCAGCCTCGGAGCTGCCTGGCAGCGGGTCAACTCCAAAGGCGGGACACGACGTCCGACAGCGAGCTGTTGGTGGGTCGTTCACCACACGTTCACCGCCACGGGCCGATCTCCACCGCGCCGTTACCGCCTGAAGGTTGATGCTGCATACATGGCTGACCTTCTGGTGGTCGTCGGCATCGTTGTGTTCGTGGCTGCGATGCTCGGCTTGATCTCGGCGCTCCAGCGGGTATGACCGTCGCCGGCGGTCTGCTGCTCGCCTTGTCGATCTGCGCCTCCGGCTATCTCGGATTCGCGCTGTTCAAGGCGGCTCGCTTCTGATGGACTTCGCCTGGACCATCGTGGCGATGGTGGCGGTGCGCCATGGAGGAGCCGAGGAAACGTCCTCTACGGCTTCGCGGCGGTTCGCCACAAGGAGGCGTCTGGGTATCTACTGGAGGGTGGAAGGCAGCTGGGGATCCGGCCCCACGCATCTTCCTGGGTCGACGATCTACGCTGGCAGAGGGGTTGAGAGCACGGCATGAAGACGGGCAACGAAACGATTGACAGGGCCAATGGTCACTACACGATCGTCACGGCCGACAGCCATGCCGGCGGCAGCCACGCCGCGTACCGGGAGTACCTCGATCCCCGGTACCTCGAGGGAATTCGATGCCTGGAGGGCCAAGTACAAGAACCCGTTCCGGGATCTCGGCGACACCCGGCGCCTCCGCAACTGGGACACCGAGATGCGCAATAGCCAGCAGGAGGCTGATGGTGTCGTCGGAGAGGTCATCTTTCCGAACACGGTCCCGCCCTTCTTCCCGAGCTTCGTTCTCTTCGCTGCGCCTCCCAGGCCCGAGGATTACGAGCATCGCCTGGCTGGCATCCGGGCCCATAACCGTTGGCTGGTCGACTTCTGCGCCGAGTTTCCCGAGCGGCGAGCCGGCATCGGTCAGATCTTCCTCAACGACATCGACGACGCCATCGCCGACGTCCACTGGATCAAAGAGCACGGCCTCCGGGGCGGCATCCTGCTGCCCAATGTCCCACCGGATGTCAAGTGGGTGCGGCCGCTTTACGATCCCGCCTACGACCGACTGTGGGAGGTCATCGAGGATCTCGAAATGCCGATCAACGTCCATGGCGGCACTGGGGTGCCTGATTACGGCGACTACCCCTTTGCCATGCTCTTTTACATCAACGAGGCCATGTTCTACTCGCAGCGACCCTTCGTCCATTTCGTCCTCGGAGGCGTCTTCGAGCGCTTTCCGCGGCTGAAGTTCGCCATCACCGAAACCCAGTGCTCCTGGGTGCCCAGGCTGCTCAACGATCTCGATGCCACGATCGACCGGATCCGCAAGACCGGCCAGACCGGGGAGATCCGCTATGGCGACGAGCACAAGCTCGACCATCTGGCCAGCGAGTACTTCGCCCAGAACGTGTGGATGGGGGTGAGCCAGCCTCGACCCGCAGACATTGCCGTGCGAGCGCAAATTGGCGCCGACCGGTTCATGTGGGGCAGCGACTACCCCCACGACGAGGGAACGTACCCCTTCACTCGTGAGACGCTGCGGCAGGTGATGCTCGGGCTCAGGCCCGACGAGAAGCAGCGGATCCTCGCGGAGAACTGCGCCAACCTGTACGGATTCGACTTGGCGAAGCTCGCCCCGTTGGCGGCCAAGTTCGGTCCCACCGTGGAAGAGTTGGAGAAGCCTCTGGACGAGCTGCCTCAGAACGCGAACGACGCACTCCGCAAGTCGGTAGTCGGCCCTTAAGTTCTCCTACCCCGATTGATCTCGACACCTGGGGATCCCTGCCCGAATAGCCACAGCGGCGCGATCTTCTCGGGCCGAACACCTGACTCGGCCTCTGACTTGTCGAAGGCACCGCTTGCACCATGACGTGATCCGGTCCGAAGCGACGGCAGCGCACGGGGAATGTCGGGATGGGTAGAGGGGCACGCGTGGCACAAGGACGTCGCCTCTGCCGTCGGCACAACAACGGCACTAAGGTCCCTCAACGATGGCCGAGAGCCGCGCCTCGATGAACCCGGACGCTCATGAGCTCTTCGTACTCGGCGGCCGTGTGGCGGTCGTCGTCGGTGGCACCGGGACGCTCGGGCGATCCATGGCGGCCGCCCTGCGCGGTGCGGGCGCCGACGTCGTCGTGGCCGGACGCGACGCCGCTCGCGGGGCGCAAGCGATTGATTCCATAGGCGGCGGCCGCTTCGTCGCCTGCGACACGACGCGACGCGAGCAGCTCGATGAGCTCGTCAACGACGTGATGCGGGCCGAAGGGTCGATCGATGTCCTGGTGAACGCGGCCGGCGTCAACAGCGCCACGCCATTCCTCGACATCGGCGAGGAGGAGTTCGAGGCCGTCATGGCCACCAACGCGACAGGCGTGGCACGGGCGTGCCAGGCCTTCGGCCGCTACTTCGTCGAGAGATCCACCGCCGAAGGCATCGGCGCCAGCATCATCAACGTGGGATCCGAGGCCGCCCGGCGGCCGCTGTCGAAGGTCTTCACCTACTCCATGGCCAAAGCCGCCGTGCACAACCTCACCAAGAACCTGGCCCGCGAGTGGGGCCCGCTCGGCATCCGGTGCAACCTGCTGGTGCCCGGCTTCTTCCCTGCCGAACAGAACCGGGCGATCCTCGACGCGGGTCGCGTCGCCGCCATCATGGAGCGCACCCCCATGCGTCGCCTCGGTGAGCCCGATGACCTCCTCGGTGGACTGCTGCTCCTGGCCAGCGACGCCGGACGTTTCATCACCGGGGCCGAGCTCGTCGTCGACGGCGGCTTCGACGCGTCCAGCCTCTGAGCGCGCCGTGACCGACTTCCTCGACGACCGGTTCATGCTGACCACGCCAACCGCCGAGTCGCTGTTCTCATCCGTCCGGCCGCTGCCGATCATCGACGCACACAGCCACCTCGTTGCCCGCGAGCTGGCCGACAACCTCCGGTTCGACACCATCACCGAGCTGTGGCTCGGCGACGACCACTACAAGTGGCGGGCCATGCGTGCCGTCGGGGTCGACGAGCAGCTGGTCACCGGATCGGTCGACCCCTTCGATCGCTTCGAGGCGTGGGCCGTCACGCTCGAGCGGCTCGCCCTCAACCCGTTGCAGATCTGGAGCCACCTGGAGCTGCGTCGCTGCTTCGGGATCGACCTCGTGCTCACCCGGTCGACGGCACGCGAGATCTACGACGAGGCCAATCGCCAGCTGGCGGGTCGCTCACTCCGCGACCTCCTCGCACCCTTCGGTGTGGCGGTACTGGCCACGACCGACGACCCCGCGGACCCTCTCACCTCGCACGCGGATCTCCGAAAGGACACCGACATCCGCCTGCCCTTGGTGGTGCCGACCTGGCGGCCCGACCCCGCGCACCGGTTCCTCGTCCGGCCCACCGCGTGGCGGCAATGGACCGAGCGTCTCGGTGAGAGCGAGGGTGTCGTGGTCGACTCGCTCGATTCCCTGCTGGCCGCGCTCCGCTCCTCGTGGCGGCGTTTCGCGGCCCTGGGCGCGCGGAGCTCGGACCACGGGCTTGCCGCCCTGCCGGCGGCCCCGAGAGATCCCGCCGCTGCGGCCGAGGCCGTCCGCGGTGCCCTGCGGGGCGTCGCGCCGGATCCCGCCGGCCACGACGCGGTCGTCGTCGAGGTGATCTCCCTCGCCGCCGAGCTGGCGTTCGAGGACGACGCCGTGGTCCAGCTGCACCTGGGGGCGCACCGAGACGCCTCGCCCCGGCTGGCCTCGCTCCTCGGAAGCGACGTCGGCGCCGACGCCATCGGCAGCGACCCGCAGGGGCCGGGCCTGTTCGCCCAGTTGGCCGCGTTCGAGCGCGCCGGCTCCTTGCCCTCGACGGTCCTCTACAACGTCGACGCGGCCGACAACGCGCTCTTCGCGACTGTCGCCGGCGCCTTCGCCCGGGACGACGGGCGCCCGGCCGTGCGGTGGGGCCCCGCCTGGTGGTTCAACGATCACGAGCGCGGGCTGCGGAACCAGCTCGAGCTGCTCGGAGCCCAGGGGGTGCTCGGCACGTTCATCGGCATGCACACCGACTCCCGCTCGTGGCTCTCCATGACCCGCCACGAGCTGTACCGTCGGGTGCTCTGCGACGTCCTCGGCCAGGGTGTCGCCCGGGGCACGGTGCCCGAGGACGAGGCGCTGCGCAGGCTGGCCGTGGCGCTCTGCGGCCAGAACACGCTCGACCTCTACGGCTTCGGTCGATGACGGCGGCGCCGGCGACGGTGGTGGTCGTGATGGGCGTGGCAGGGGCGGGCAAGTCGACCCTGGGAGGGAAGCTCGCCCGGGCGTTCGGCCAGCCACTCATTGAGGCCGACGAGCTCCACTCTGAGAGCAACATCGCCAAGATGCGCCGGGGTACGGCCCTGACCGACGACGACCGCTGGGCCTGGCTGGCGGCCGTGCGGCGCGCCGCTCGCGCTGCGTCACCGGTGGTCGTGGCCTGTTCCGCGCTCACCCGGCCTCACCGCGACGCGCTCCGCCTCATCGGAGAGGTCCGTTTCGTCTGGCTCCAGATCCACGAACCGGATGCTCGGGCGCGCCTGACCGAACGGCGTGACCACTTCGCCGGACCCGATCTTGTCGCCAGCCAACTGGCGACGCTGCAGCCGCCCGAAGACGACGAGGTCGACGTGCTGTCTTTCGACGCCACGGCCGCGCCCGACGAGCTCCTCGCCGCGGTGTTGGGCGCGCTGGCCGCGCCGGTGCTCTGTCTCGGCCCGCTGGCGACGTGGGGCGGCCCCGACGCCGCGCTCGATGGTGACGATCTCGACGCGGTCGCCGACGAGCTCGTTGGCTCGATAGTGGACGGCCACGTGACCCGGGTCCTCCTGGTGCCGCCCGACCAGACCCGCGCCCCATCGCGGGCGGGCGAGCTGACCTGGCGGTTGATCCAGCGGCTCGAGCAGCGGGGCTGCCGGGTGGCGATCATGCCGGCGCTCGGGACGCACCGGCCGATGGACGCCGCCGCCGCCGACCTTCTCTTCGGCGGTCACCTGGACGCTTCGGGGCTCCTGGTCCACGACTGGCACCGGGGCGTGGCCGAGGTCGGGAGGTTGCGAGCCGATGAGGTGGTGGCACTGAGCGACGGCCTGCTCGACACAGAGGTCGTCGTGGAGGTCGCAACCGCCCTGCTCGAGAGGTGGGACCTGGTCATCTCGCTTGGCCAGGTGGTGCCCCACGAGGTCGTCGGCATGGCGGGTTACTCCAAGAACCTCGTTGTCGGTCTTGGCGGATCGTCGTTCATCGGCGCCAGTCACCTCCTCGGTGCCCTGGTGGGTGTCGAGACGATCATTGGCGCCACCGCAACGCCGGTCCGGGACCTCGTCGATACCGCGTTCGACCGCATGTTGGCGCCACGTCTCCAAGTCCTCTTCGTCTTGACGGTGGTGGAGGCCGGCCCACGGGGCGAGACGCTGCGCGCCGTGCTCAGCGGCCGCGGTGGGACCGGCCGCAGCGGTGCCGCCGCCTTCCGCCAAGCGACGGCGTTGGCCCGTCGCTGCAACATCACCATGGTCGACGAGCCATGGGGGCGGGCCACATGCTGGCTCAACGCCCGCGAGTTCCGCTCGACCTGGCTCGGTAACAAGGCGGTCTACCGCACGCGGCGGGCCCTGGCGCCCGGCGCAGAGCTGATCGTGCTTGCCCCCGGCGTCGAGCGGTTCGGAGAGGACCCGGCGATAGACCGGCTCATCCGCCGCCACGGCTATTCGGGGCGCGACGCCGTGCTCGCCGCGGCCGCGGACGATGCCGAGCTGCGGGCGTCACCCGGGACCATGGCGCACCTCATCCACGGGAGCAGCGAGGGCCGGTTCTCCATCACCTACTGCACCGATCCTGACGGGGGCGGCCTCACGCCCGAGGAGCTCACTTCCGTCGGCTACTGCTGGCGGCCGCTCGCCGACGAGATGGCACACCTGGGTGTCGACGCCACGACGTCGACCGGCCCGGCCGTCGACGCACGCGGGGACCGGTTCGAGCACGTGGCGCAGCCCGCCCTCGGGCTGTGGGTCGCTCGTTAAGCTCTTCCCGGCCCGCCGAGATCCGCGCCCGTACGGCCGTCCCGGGACGGACCGGGACCCTCTGGCACCAAATTCTTGGGACAGTTGGGACAGATCACGGGGACCAACGGCCCTATCCGGATGCAGCGCGATCGGTCAGAGTGCAGGACGAGCTGAGGTGAGGTCGCAGCCCTATGAGAAGTGGTCACTGGAACAACCGAGCAAGTGGTTCAAAGCTGAGCGTGCTGCGATTTTCGACGGTGCGGGGCGCTACTGCGGCCCTTATCGTGATTCTTGGCGCGCTGACCACGGTGCTGGCGACGGCTGCAATTGGCCGAACCGCCGCTGGTGCGACACCTACGTTGCCACCTCCGCTGAGCGTATCGAATTTCGTGATCGTGGACCCGTTGGGCAACGTGACGGTGCACGGCGGATCGGTGTCACTCGCACCGGGTTCGGGACAGCATCAGTTCGTATTCGACACCGTTGGTTATCGCTTCTCGGTCATCAACACCTCCAGGGTGCTCACCCCGGGTCAGTACTCGACGTCCGTCGACACGTGGTTGAGCCTGGTGAACGACCCGGCGTGTCAGGGTGGGAGTACGACCGGGTCTGCCGAGATCGACCAGGCAACCTACGACCCGACAGGAGCAGTCACGAGCGCTGCGGTCCAGTTCCAGTTCCGCTGTTACACGGGTACCTACGTGTACGGCACCATCGTGTACCAACTCGTCAACACAAACGGGATCAACGGCTACTACCTCTACGGCCGCAGCGGTGGAATCCTGGGGTTCGGCAACGCGAGCTACCTCACATACCTCGGCACGCCGTACACCCGAGCGCTCCCGACAAGTGTCGTCGGCATGGCGACGACCACTGATGGTGACGGCTACGTCATGGCCGGCAACGACGGAGGGGTATTCGCCTTCGGCGACGCCCAGTTCTATGGCTCCATGGGCGGCCAGCGCATCAACGCGCCGATTGTGGGCATCGCACTCACTCCGTCAAGTCTCGGATACTGGCTCGTAGGTTCGGATGGCGGGATCTTTGCCTTCGGCGACGCCCAGTTCTACGGCTCCATGGGTGGCAAGCCCCTCAACGCGCTCATCGTCGGCATTGCGCCTACGCCGGATGGACGCGGGTACTGGGAGGTCGCATCCGACGGCGGGATCTTTGCCTTCGGCGACGCCCAGTTCTACGGCTCCATGGGTGGCAAGCCCCTCAACGCGCTCATCGTCGGCATTGCGCCTACGCCGGATGGACGCGGGTACTGGGAGGTCGCATCCGACGGCGGGATCTTTGCCTTCGGCGACGCCCAGTTCTACGGCTCCATGGGTGGCAAGCCCCTCAATGCGCCCATCGTGGGCATCGCGACCAGTTCCTCGGGCCATGGGTACTCCCTGGCAGCGCTCGACGGAGGAGTGTTCTCGTTCGGCGACGCGATCTTCCAAGGAAGCGCTGTCTCGACTTTGGTCCCGCAGGTGCCTGTTGGGATCGCCGTCGGTTGATTCGAGGGCGGTCGCCGGGACGAAGGTGCAGGACAGCGAGCCAACTTCTGGGAAATGGACTGCCGTGGGCAGGAGCGAGTGGTGGGGCTAGCTGGAATCGAACCAGCGACCTCAGCATTATCAGGAAAGATCAGCCGGTCAGCATGGAACCGGATGACCAAGAATGACCAGGTCACCGGTTTGGGCGCGCATGATGACACAGCATGATTCGGATCTGCGCGCGCGATAAACGCGCGATGAAACGCTCGAAGGCGCCACCCACAGATCAAGCTCCTAACAGAACGGCGGGGATGACGGCGATGCCGTCGGGGCGACGGTACGCGTGGGCACCGGCCGTGATGACGGCGGCGTCGAGGAGATCGTCGCCCAATTGCTCGCGAAGCCAAAGGAGGTGACGTACGTCGGCCGGTCCTCGGACGCCGTCGAGCTTCACTTCGAGCGCCACGACTCGTTGGTCGCGGCGCTGGATGATGAGGTCGACCTCATGGTCCCCGTCTCGGGTCCGGAGGTGGTGCACGGTGGCCTCGCTGGCTTGCGCATAGACCCGGGCGCTCAAGGTCACGAGCGACTCGAATAGCGCCCCGAGAAGCGTCCCGTCGCGGGGAATGTCGGGCCCGGCGCTCTGCCCTCGCAAGAGGGCGCCGGCGTCGATGCCGACGAGGTGGGCGGCCAGAGCGGGGTCGGCGAGGTGGTGCTTCGGGGCCTGGGTGAGACGACGCAGGTGGTTCCGGTTCGGTACCCAATCAGGGACCGGGTCGAGCAGCCACAGCTGGGAGAGAACGTCTCGATACGCCGTTGTCGTGGTCTTGGCGGGTTTGGTGGTCTCCCCCGCCATGGCTGCAAGTCCGCCTGGCCTTATTTCTGGACCAGTCGTCACAAAACCAAAGGATCAAAAAGCGGACCTAAGCGTTGATTCGTCCATTCGTGAACAACTTGTGTGAGCGGGTGACTATCGGCAGAAGTGGCAGTTTCCGTCGAGACCTGCGGCCACAAACTGAAGATACGTTTGCACACCTGGTCATCTAGCTTTGGTAATGCCTTCTGTAAGGCGGCCCGCAACTTCGTTAACTTAGCGTCGCTGTTCTCTAGGTGCTGTAGTAAGTAGGCAAGCCCTATGGCCTCATCAGGCGCCGACGAATTGATGCGTTTCGTGGGTCGCTTGATCCACTGACTCCACCTATCGAATGCGCGATCCCATGCCGATCCGTCACCGGCATAAGCAAGGCAACTCATTGCATAAACCTGCACGTCTCGACTGGGGTCGTCCAGTTTCTCTCGCATTAGGTTCGTCGCTTTTGATCCCTTTCGTTTGGTAATGGCCAATAACGCAGCACATTTGGTATCACGATCGATATTGGTGCTCTCTAGGAGGCTACGCAGCGATTCATCGCCCACGGATCTATCCGCGTCACCGAGCGCGGCTACCAGCATCACGCGATCCGGACCAGAGCGCTTGTCGATCTGCTCAGCAATGAGGCGGGCGCCTGAAGGCCCGCTCGCCACCGCTTCTCGCAGGATTGAACTAATACCCCTCGAGGACCAAGAATTGAGCCGATCCTCAAGAGGGGCGTCATCCTCGGAGCTTGTCACCCGAGACTCCTTGAACTGTTGGCGTTCTCACTCGCCGCCGCCAAGTAAGTCATCCAGAATGCGAAGGCCAGCGCTTGCTCCAGGACCGGACGAACCGATCTTGTCGTAGTCCGGATCCCCGGTTGGATTGACATTGACCGGATCGGCGGGATCACCGGCGTGATAAGTAAACACATTGATGTCGATTCCCTTCGCTGACAGTTCGTTTAGCAGTGGCCGCGAAGGAGAGTTGACGCCGTTGGTATTTGGCAAGAAGTCCCACTGCGTCTCGTATCCCATGTCTTGCAGCTGAACATCTTTGTTGATTTGCCCTTGTATTCGACCAGACAGGGCTTGTCGACCTGTTTTCACCTCAATAGCTGTTGGAGTTGACGTGTCGCCCCCTAGCAACACGTCGAGGTCACGTCTGCCCGCCGGGGTAATACGGCGTTGACCGGTCTCACCGCCAGTCGTTAGGGCGACGTAGTCTTCCGCAGCCTTGGGAGAGAATCCCCACAAGACATAGCCGTTTGTTCTACGGCTTCTCCCAGTGCATCGGTCATGCCTGCATACCCTTGACAGTCCCAAGGGATCTGTACTGTTTAACGGATCATCGCCTGTAAACGCATACGGCTGACCGGTCTCGGCGAGGTCCGGATCGACGCTCAGGAACTGGTCGGTGCTCGGGTCGTAGTAGCGCTCGATCAGGTAGATGAGCCCACTGGGGTCTGTGTACGAACCTTGGAATCCGAATGGGGTGACGTCGGACCCTGACTGGATCACTTGTTGGCCGAAGACCGAGTACGCGGCTTGCTCGTAGAGAGTGTCGGTCGCCGGCCCCGTAATTGTGATGTCTGTGGTACCGGACGTATCGGCCGGTGCGACGGCAGTGATGGAAGTGGCGCTGTTCACCGTGTAGCTGGATGCTGCGAGGCTTCCGAAGTGCACCGCTGTCGCCCCGGTGAAGTTGCTCCCGGTGATGGTCACCGAGGTGCCCCCGGAGGTGGACCCGCTGTTCGGGCTGACCCCGGTCACGCTGGGACCGCCCCCCGACGACCCCGACGCCTCGATCAGCGCCCCGACGGTGACCGAGACGCCGGCCGGGGACTGGGTCCCGGTCGGGCTGACGGCTCCTGAGACGCTCGGGTCGAAGATGTAGGGATTGCCGTTGGAGCTGGTGTCGTAGGTGAAGCCGCTGGTGCTGCCCGCCCCTGCGGTCTGCGACACCCGGCCGAAGCCGACGTAGAGCTCGCCCGATCCCGTGGGGGTGAGACTCGGGAAGGTGACGGTGGTCGACGAAGTGTCGTTCTGGGAGGCCCCGACCACGTCCTTGGTCCAGGTCGTCGAGCTCCCGGTGCCGTTGGTGTACTCCTGGGCGTCGAGCTCGGTGGCGATGGACGACACCGATCCAGAGTAGGTGACGGTGATGGTCGAGCTCCCCGTCGACGAGATGGTTCCCAGCCATTCTTCGACGTCGCGCCCCTCGGAGCTGTCCGCGCTGTTGGTCAGCTTGGTCCAGGTCGCCCCGCCGCCCGAGATCGACGAGACGGTGACGCTCGACGAGCTGATCTTGACGCCGAGCACCCAGGCGTCGCCCGCGGCGGCCGGCGAGACCGAGAGGGTGGACAGACCGGTGCCGTTGGCACCGACCAGGGATCCGACGGCGGAGATGGACGATGCGGACCCGTAGGTGAACTTGTCGGCCGACGAGGTGGCGCTCGTCTGGGCGCTCTGCCCAAAGACCGCTTGTACTCCTGACTGCGTAGAGGCGAGGAACGAGGCCTTGGGGTTGGCCCCGAGGCTGATCTGTTCGATCGGCGCGGTCCCGCCAAAGAGCAGGGGTCCATAGATGTACGCATTGGTGCCGTCATCGATGAGCAACGGCGAGTTGCCTCCGCTCACCGTGTCCCAGACAAACTTTGTTGTAGAGGAACCCGATGTCTCGCCGATGCGCAATCCCCGCCCGTCGTACGTGTAGGTGGTAGCCACCGACGGAGCGTTGTTGCAGGGCGCATTGGTCGTGGTGCTCGTTGCGGTGAAACACAGTTGCCCGTAGGCGTTCCATCCGTAGTCGCTTGGCGTGTTCGACCCAGTCTGTTGATACTGACGCTGCCCGTCGAGCGTGTAGGAATAGCTGGTGGTCGACGAACCAGTGGTCGTCTGCGAAAGCTCCTCAGAGCCAGCGGTGTAGGTGAAGCTGGTGGCCGACCCCGATGGTGGTTGGTCCTTTTCGATCTCCCCGTTGGCCGAGTAGCTGTACGTGTCGGGGCCGCTCGCGCTCCCACCGCCAGCGACGGGATTCACCGCGGATATGACTTGGTTGTACTGGTTGTAGACGTCGGGGCTCGAGGCGTAGCCATCGAGTCCGCTCGACGCACCCACCTTGTTGTCAGCATTCGGAGTCCAGGTGTCCTGGCTCTGGCTCCCCGCGAGCGCGAGCGGGCCTGCGTACGAGAGGCCGGTGAGGTTGCCCGCGTCGTCGTAGCCCAGAGTCTGGGACTCTGCGGTGGCCGAAGGGTAGGTAATGGTGCCGAGCTCGTCGAGCTGGTTGTAGTTCGCAAAACCCGTGGTGTTACCGAGCCAGTCGGTGACCGACGCCAGCCGGCCGTCGTTGTCGTAGCTGCGGTCGACGACCGTGTTCGTCGAGCTCGGCGCATTTGCGCAGTTCGGAGCCGGGCTGGTCACCACGGGGTAGGTGATGCAGGTCTCCTCGTCAGCGCTGTTGTAGAGATACGAGACAGTGTTGCCGTTGTCGTCGGTCACCGAGGTGTTGTTGCCGTTTGCGTCGTAGGAATAGCTGGTCGTTGCCTGCGCGGACGTACCGTTGTTGTCGACCATGGTCGAAAGATGGTCGTTCCCGTTGTAGGCGTAGGTGGTCACTCCAACGCCCGTCGGCGTATCTCCTGTTCCAGGGCACGTCCCTTGTGCCCCCCAGACGTCGAGGTCGGCCTGCCAGCACATTCGACCGTCGGCGTCATAGGTCTCGGAGACGTAGTGTCCCTCGTTGTCCTCGCTGTACATCTGCAGGCCGCCGGTGTCGTAGCCGTAGTTGGTCGTCTCCGCATTCGATGTGCCCGCGCCATGCACGACCGTTGTCGGCTGCGTCGGATAGGCCGGGTTCCCGTAGGTGTAATCCGTCACGACGCCGTTCGGATCGGCGGTGTCTCCAGGGTCCGTCGTTGACTGGAGTTGCCCTTCCAGATCGTAGGTATCGGCCGTGTCGCCGGCCGACCACGAGCAACTCGGGGGCGGACTGCCTGGGCCCGAGAGGCAGACGTTGCCGTAGGGATCGTAGACGTCGAACGTGGTCTGGGTGGCGGGTTGGTTGGTCGCGACGGTCGGCTCGGTCGTCTCGGTGACACTGGTCGGAAAGCGCGGATCGCCGTAGGCGTACGTCGTCGCGTTACCGTTCGGATCGACGACTTTGCCGGGGACGTCGGTCCCCGGCACGTAGTTCTCGTAGAGGGTGACCGATTGGGTGCCGCTGCTCGTAGGGGCATCGGTGCACGGGTTCGTGTCGGCGGCTGTCGTCGCCACCATCACCCAGCACTTACGACCATCAGCGTCGTAGGCCGTGGAGGTGACACTGGCAGGCGTGGTCTCGGTGAGGACGTTGTTGTCCTCGTTGTAGGTGTACGACGTGGTGCTGGTCCCGCCTCCGTAGGCCGGCGAGATCACTTGCCTGAGCTGGCCATAAGAGCCCCAGACGTATTGGGTCTCATAGGGATTGGAACCAAATCCGCCCTGGGCGACCCCGTCGGGCGGGACCTCGTAGGTCTTGTCACCGTTCAGGTCGTAGTCGTAATACGTAAAGTCCTCGGTTGAGCTGTTGAAGTCGCTGATCACCTGACCTAAGTTGCCCCAAGGATCGTAGAGGTCCACTGTGGAGCCGGTGGGCGCGTCTGCGTCGCTGCCGCTCGCGCAAACCGATCCTGTCGCAGTGACGGTCGGCTCTGCCTCCCAGCACTGCTGTCCCGAGGCGTAGCCGCTGTTGGCGTCGTAGTAGCCGTAGCGCGTGGTGCCCCCGTTGGGATCGGTCTCGCTCAGTACGTGGCCATCGTTGTCGTAGGTGTAGGAGGTGACGGGGTTCTGATTCGTCGAGGTGGGCGGATCGTTGCATTTGCTGTTGTCGTACGTCCCGCTCCCCGACGCGTTCTGCACTGTCCAGCAGAGCTCATCGAGGTCGTTGGGCCCCGAATCGTTGTAGAAGTTGTATGTGCTGATGTTCTCCTGATCATCGGTGTAGTAGACGACGTTGCCGACCGGGTCTATGAGCGCGGTCCCAACAGGGCTATAAGGCCCCGAGCTGGCTTGGAAGTAGACTGTTTCGGTGGTCGGACCGTCCTGATCATCGATGGGGGGCGCGTATTCAAAACCCCATGTATCCGTTGGGCCACTGGAACTTCCGTAGATGTCCGTGAGAAGTACGACGCCTTGGTAGTAATCGGCGTCGGTCTCGCCATCGGGATAACCGACGGTCGTCCCCTGATCCGTATCCGAGCCGAAACATCCGGTCAGCGTGGCGCACAAATTGTTTTGGTAGCTGTAGGTGGTTTCGGCTCCGCTCGGGTCGATCACGCCGCTCACCATGCCGTCGATCTGTCCGTCATTCGACCCGTACAAGATATCGGTCATGTTGGAGTCCGGGTCGATCATCTGGTTCATGTCGTAGTAGTAGGGATTGGGAAACCCTTCGGCATAGCCGTACTGCTGGTCGCCACCGGTCTGGACGTCGATGATGTTGGACAGCTGGCCAGTGGCGGTGTTGTACTCGAATGCCCAACTCTCTCCGTCCGGCGCGATGACTTTGATGGGCTGGTTGGCGCTGTTGAACTCCAGCGTGACCTGGCGGCTGTCGTTGAAGAGCGCATCGGTGGTCTCAAAATCGCAATAGGCCTCCGAGCCACTTGGACACCCAAAAGTTCCCGGTGCCACGTCGTAGCCCCAGCCGAGCAAGATGTTGTTGGCGTTGTTGCCCTGGTCGATGAGCTGGCCGTAGTAGTTGAACGTCTCACTTTCGGCCCCACCTTGCTCGTCGAAGACGTAGTCGTTGGCGCTGGTATAGCCCATCTGGGCATCAACCCGGTCGGCGGCGCAATAGAGCACGATGCTGTTCGCCACGGTGTACTTCTGCGTGTCGTCATAGTCCCCGTCGGGGCATCCGTCCCGGTCGATCGAGCTGTTGTCGTCGATCTGGAATTGGACTTCAGAGCCGTTGTCCTCGTTGACTTGGACGTCGGAGCCTTGGTTGTAGACCGACGTGTTGAAGTTCGACTGCCAGCCGAAGCCGAAAGGACCTGGGTTCGAGTAAGGGTAGGCGCCTGGATCGAGGCCTTCGCTGTCGGCTCGTTCGGCGTCGTAGTTAAGGGTGAGACCGAAGAAGCCAGCGGCCACTGGGATCGAAAAGACCGTATCGGTGGTCGTGAAGTCGCCGGTCGCCGGATCCACGGGCTGGCCGGATTGGAGTGACTGCGCCTTATTGTTGGCGAGCAGCTCGTCGAGATCGCACGCGTTGCAGTGCTCCACCGGGTTGTCGCCCCCCCAAATCTCCCCGGGCGAATAGGGCACCACCGGGTACGCGGTGCCGCTGGTCAGCTCGATGCCGTGGCCTGGATCCAGGTGGAGGCTCGTCGACGTCATGGGTGTCACCATGGCGGCCGCCGCGAGGGTCGCCATGCACAGAACCAACGGACTCAGGGCACGCCCGAGGCGGAGACGCTGAGCCGGTCGGCCCCTCGTTGCTGGCGTGCCGTGTGCCGTCACTTGAGTGCTGCTCCAGCAGTCCAGGTGACGCCGTCGCGGGTCGTCGCCGAAACTGGAAGGGCGCTGCCGCGCCCGACCAACACGCATGCGCCCGAGGTCGGGCAGGCCATGCCGGTCACCGTCGTCACTCCAGAGGGAGGTGCGGCCGAGGTCCAGCTCGTGCCTCCGTCGGACGAGGAGATGAACGATGGGGTCCCGCTGTCGTTCGGGTCGGCACCGGCGGCGAGACAATGGTTCGCGTCCGGACAGGTGATCTGAGTGACGAGTCCCGAGTCTGAAGGAAGCGTCTCGAGATTCCAGGTCGCACCGGCGTCAGTCGTCGCGATCGCTTCACCGGGTGCGCTGGCACTCGACGCCGCCTCCTCGTTGGGCCCCACGGCGACACAGGTGGTCGAACTCGAACAACTGATGGTCCGCAGGTTGTCGATCGGACCATTCACCGCCTCCTGACGCCACGACTGTCCGCCGTCACTCGAAACCATGACGGTCGCTCCGACCGCGATGCACACAGTGGGCGAGGGGCAAGCCACCGAACCGAGTCCGGGTGTCCCGAGCGGTACCTTGGCGTTCGCCCACGTCCGACCACCGTCGGTCGAGACGATGATCACCCCCTCATAGGACTGGGTCTGGCGCGGTGAAATGCCGGCGGCGAGGCACGTCCCGCCCGAGGTGCACGTCACGCCGAGCAGGGTGGTCTGCGCCACGGGGAGCTCGCGCCGCTGCCAGGTCTGACCACCATCGGCACTCGCGAGCAGAGACCCCTGACCGACCGCCAAGCAGCTCGTCGCGCTTATGCAAGTCGCCGCGTCCAAATCGCGCGCACCGCTCGGAACCGAGCTCGACTGCCAGGAGTCCCCTCCGTTTCCAGTGGAAACGGCCACAGCGTTACCACTGGAGTCGGCGCCCACGGCCATGCAGACGGAGGAAGACCAACAGGCCACCGCGTTGTAGCCTCCGGTTCCAGGCTTGGAACCGCCAGGTGTAAGCGCCAGAGGGGCGAGGTTCTGGGGTGCGGAGGTGGCGACCGCTCCCGATCCGGAGTTGCCGGTCGTGGCGCCCGCGTTAGCGGCCGTTGTCGAGGTCGCCGAAGCGCTTGGGCCTGCGCTTGTGGTGGTCGTCGTCGAGGCGCGTCCGTCGAGCCCTTCGGAGATCGACACGCCGAGCGTCGTCGCCAGCGCGACCACGAGAACGCCGGCCACGAGGAACAAGAGCAGCGCTCGGCGCGGCGTCCTCCTCACGCGAGTCAGGACCCGGCGCACGCCCGGTCCACTCGTCTCTGGGGACGTTCCTCCGGGCGACGGGGTCGACATAGGGGCCGTCCGTGCTCAGTGCGCCGTGGCGATGGCGACGATGGACCCCGGGGGCGGTGGTTCGGCCGCGCTGTCAAGGGCCGAACCATCGCCTTGGGCGTCGCCGTAGTCGAACACACCGCCGTCAGAACCACTCAAGCGGTAACCGTCACCGTCGGTGGTGACCGCGCCAGAGATGATCGGATACGGCAGATCGGAGACGTTGCCGACGCTCCCCCAGAAGTTGGCGGAGTCGTTGTCGTAGGAGTAGGTGAACACCCCGCCCTGCGAGCTGACCAGCCAATAGCCCAGCCCAGTGCCGGGCAACATCATGATCGTGTTGATGCTCGTCTGCCCCGACGGTGACCCGCCGAAGTACCCCTGGTCGCCATAGGTGTACACCTGTCCGGTGCTGTCGACCAGGGCATAACCACCGCCATCGGCTGACGGTTGCATCGAGACGAAGGAGCCCGTGTAACCACCGGGTGATCCGCCGTAATAGTTGGCGTTACCGTACGTGTACACCTGCCCGGTCGAGTCCAACAACCAGTAGCCGAGCCCGTTGGAGGTCATGACAATCGAGACGAAGGAGCCGGTGTAACCAGACGGTGACCCGCCCTCGTAGTCCTGATCGCCATACGCGTACACCTGACCGATGTCGTCCATCAGCGCATAGCCGTTGGAATCGGCCGAAGGAGCCATCGATACGAAGGTGTATCCGTTGTAGAGCGAGTTCCACGGACTCGGGCCATAGAATCCAGCGTCGCCTTCGTTGTAGATGTTCCCGTACGTGGTCATCTGCCAGTAGCCCTGCCCGTAGTTCGGGTTGAACGCCGGCCTCTCAGGGCTGGATGCGCCAGCAGGCAACGCGGCCAGGTTGCAGAGACAGATCGTGCCCAGAACGACGGAGACGGCTGACGCCGCAAAACGTCTCACGCGGGGACCACCGAACAGACAGCACACCGTGAAATTCGGCCCAACGGTTTAGCTGACATCATGCCGTTCGTACTTTGAGCCTGCCTCGAGCCCTGCCTCGAGAACCGCTACTCCTACCGGAGCAAACAAAAGCGACTTGAAGCTTCTTGCAAACAAGAGCAAGGAAGAAGAACGCCGCCGCAGCCCTTCTGTTGGCGCAGTCTCTTGGTGCCACGATGGCGACATCGCAGCTCCAGCGGGTGACGCCAGGACGCCACCGCGCGCCGGCTTCCGGCGCACTCCGATCCGCAGAGCAGACCCGGACTGAAGGCGGCCGGTAGCGCCGGACGGCGGGGCGAGGCACGAAATCCGACGAGAAGCCATGACGAGCGGTCGTTCCATCGATCCCCTCCCCCTCCGTCGTACGAAGCGTGTTCGAGGATCCCGATGGACCGCGCGTTGGGCTCGCGGTTACATCACGAAGACGAGAACAACGGCCTCGTTCGCAGAGTGTGGACTCTGACAGTGGGCGTTACCGTTGACTTGATCTAGCAGTTACCTCGTGAGCATGACCACGACAGTCCTTTTTGTCAACGGTTTCTCGCTCACCTTGTCAAGAGATTCAGAAATACCGTTCGGGTATGCTCGAACACGCACTATCGCGCTAGTGACACACGCCAGAGATGAGGATTTAATGCCGATCGGAGACGCATTTCCAGACGAGACCGCGCTTGGCTCTCGCCTTCGGGCAGAGCGCGAGGCGCGACGACTGTCACTCAAGAGTGTCGAGGACGCCTCGGATGGCACCATCACGGCCAGCATGCTCAGCTCGTATGAACGCGGGGAGCACTCGATCACCGCTCGTCGACTCTGCCTTCTCGCCCGCCTCTATGATCTCCCCATCGAAGAGCTGCTTGAACCGATAGACGATCACCGGACGCCGATCGAACGAGGGCTTCGTCGAGATAAAGAGCCCATCCGCCTTGATGTGCACAAATTGGCACACGCGCCAGGGCGTGAAGCCAAAGCATTGTTCCAACTGGTTCAGGTCGTTGAGGAACGTAGGCGCAGAAGAACGCCAGATTGGATCGAACTTCGTCACGAGGATCTGATCACCGTCGCGGCGACCCTCGGACGCACGGTCGATGCGCTCGTCGAGACGCTGCGACGGTTCGATCTCCTGCGACACCCTCAAGGACGGCCGTCGTTAGGGGCATGAATTCGAACCCGACACCGACCGAGCACCCCGTCGGGTCGGTGTAGCCCCTGGGCGAAGCCGATGGGCGTATAGCTATGGCTAGTCAACCCACGCGTGGTTTCCGGGTCACTCTCGGCGTCATAGGACGTCCAGGCATTGAGGCTGCCCGAGGATGAGATCACCGCGCCGGCCGATTCAAGAGAGCGTCGGCGGCAAGTTATTGGACGGTTCCTGTCGAGAGATTGACCTGCTCGATCGGGGTCCCGCTCGGTCCGTAGAGATAGGCGTTGCTCGAAGTCCATTAAGAGTTCGGGAACCGATGTCGTTCGTTCCAAACAAAGCTTTGCGTCGTCGCCCCGCCCCGGTCGGCGTCGTCGTGGCCGCGGTGCGCAACCCGTCGCCGTCGCACGTAGCGATCGGGGTGGCGGCGACGACATCGGAGCAACTGGTGAGCTCCTCGGCACCGTTGTAAGCGGCGTTGACCGTCGCCGTGCCCCCATACTGGCCTCGGTCCGCTCGCCGTCGGCGTTGAAGGTGTGGGTCGTCTGTTCGGTGACCAGGTAATTCTGGTAGTCCTCCAAAACCGGTCCAACCACGAGGGTGGTTCCCTCACAGCCTTCACGCCCGCTCCTTCGTGGAACGCCATCAGGGGTCGAAGCGACAGGACCGAGCACGCAGAGTGATAGCCGGTGGACGGCGAAGGCCTCGGCGCGCTTGGGTGTCAGCTGTCTCGACCGACAGATGCTTGGCCTCCAGCCAGCCACTGACGCGTGGGCCATCAGGCGCAACTGGTTGGCCGCGGCCTTGTCGCAGTAGCCCTAGGCTGCCAGCTTCCTGGCGAACTCCTCGACGTAGATTCTAAGGGTCCGTGAATGCGAATACGGGACGTCATGTTCTCCTCCCCTCCGGGGATAGCGCCCCGGTCGGAGAAGCTTCGACCACTATCGGCTCCAGATTATGCCGACTACTCCGCCACCGTCAGCGCGTCAGCGTGGGCCAAAGGCAACAGCTCGCCATTGCTGGGACTTCGGCATTATGTGGATCATGACGACATCGGGATAACTCACACGCCTGCATCGAGTGATGCTCTGCAACGTCACCCTGTCGGACGCAAAGGAGGTGACGATCGTCTCTCGGCGCCAGAGAACGTCATATGGACAGGAGTGAGTTGCTGCCACCACCTGGGAGGGTGACGGGATAACCGCGACCGCCATTGGGCGGGGGCGGGCGCGGTCAGGCGACGGCGTGGACCGTGATGCCGAGGTCGGCCAGCTGCGCTGGCGATCACCGGGCCCGACGTTACGCTCGGTGCCGAACCACAGAGCGTGTCCGTGGTGGACGCCCGCGGCGAGGGTCTCGGTGGTGAGCCAGTTCCGCCGGTGGCGAGCGGCCTGCTGGGCGGCCTCGCCTAACGGGGCCGGGGGTCGAGGGCCCGAAGGATCTCGGGGTGGGATCCATGGAATCACAGCTAGTAGCCGTTGTCCGTCCGTGGAGGGACTGTACGAGCCGCCAGCGCCGCTGGGTGGGCAGTACCACGTCCTTGGTGAGTCGCGATGGCCCTGGGGCCGACCCCTCACCGCGCAGCACACGCACGGCCAGGTACTCATCGGATGACCGCCATGGCCCGGTCTGCTCGGGGTGGTTGGCCGGTGTCGGCGGGTTGGCCTCCGAGCAGAGGCTTGGCGACGAGTTGGGCGTCGGTGCGGCCTGGAACTCGTCGACCACGTCTCCGTTCGTAATCCGGTCTCGGCGATTATTTCGTCACCTTCGACGTCACCGTACCGACGAACCGCCTGGCCACAGGCAGAACGTGACTCGCCTACGAATACGCATCCAATCGAATATGCGGCATTAGCGCCAGATGGTGCACGGGTGTGGAATGTGTTGTACAGGTCCGGCCGAGCCCGATGGAAGGGACATGACGAAGCCCCCTTCCTCGATGGAAGGGGGCTTCGTGTGGATCTGGCGATGGTGCGTGTCCGCGCCACTCGCCCGGGGGATTGCCGGGTGCTCCGGCGCTCCTCGAAGCGGCGGGCGCCGGCCGGTTCGGGGGACTCGGTCACGGGCGGCTGCGGAGCGGAGCAAGGCCCGTCCTTGCTCCGTTGTGTGCGAAAGGACCGGGCAGTCCGAACGGGGCCAAGCGGCGGCCCGCCCGAGCGAGGAAGCGAAGCCCGCTGGCCGAGCCGGAGAGGCGACGGCGGAGCCGGCGGCCACCGTGGCGACGCCCCGGAGCGGTCGCTTGAGGCCGAACGGATCCCGGTCCAAATGGAGCATCACACGGACCAGGGCGCGTTGTGCTGCGCAGATCGGTACGGGTGCGATGGCGATGGACCTGTCGGCTCCGTGCCCTTGGTCCATGCCAGAACGGCGTGACCCCCTGGATGCGTGCCTTTGCGGTAGGCCTGACTGCCGTAGGCGACCGACCTCCCACGAGCGCCACACGCTCGTCCTTTCACCTTGGAGGGAGACCCGGTCGGTGGACTCGTCGAGCCAGGGTGACGTGTTCGCACGTCTGACCGGGTCCGGGGGTGACGCCCCACCGACGTCGGAGGTGACTCTGCGGGTGACGTCCATCCGGACAATGAGCAGCAACCAGGACACTTCGTTCAGGCCGTCGCGAACCACGGAGGTCCAGTGCCTACACGACGCCAGTTGAATTCTCCCGGAGCCGGGGTGCTGCTCGCAGAGCTCGGCGCCGGTCAAGGATCCTTGACGGTCAAGGCAGGCCCGGATCCCGGTCACGACCCCCGTACGTCTCCGGGGCCGAAGCTGCTGCTCAGTCCGGCCGGGGCAGCCTCGGCTCTTAGCATCAGCCGGAGCAAGGTCTACCGGCTCCTCCGGGAGGGCCGACTTCAGTCGGTCATGCTCGGTGGGAACCGCAGGATCACGGTGGCGTCCTTGGAGAGGCTCGTCGACGACCTGCTCGACGTCACAGAGACGAGGGACAATGACGTGACCCCGGCATAGGGTTGGACGCGGGAGACATCGATGAGCATCACCAAGCGCCAGACCAAGGGCGGCCATGTCTACGACGTGCGCCTCCGCGATGCGGCGGGCCGCGTCTACACGCGCACGTTCCGTACGAAGAAAGAGGCGGACCGTTTCGAGTCCACCGAGAGGGCCGACCGTGCTCGCGGGACCTGGGTCGACCCCCGCCGCGCCTCGGACAAGGTGGCCGAGGTCGTTGCCGAGTGGCTGGAGTCGAATCCCAGGAAGAAGGGGTCGACCCTCGCGCGTGACGCGTCGGTCGTCAACGTCCACATCCTGCCGCTTTTGGGCAAGTACTCGATCGGTGATGTCACGCCGGCAGACGTGCAGCGGCTCGTGAACGCGTGGTCGACCAAGCTGGGAGCCCGCTCGGTACGGCGCCACTACGCCGTCCTCAGGGCCATCATGACGTACGCGCTGGACACCGACCGCATCGTGCGGTCCCCCTGTCGCCGGATCCGGCTCCCCGAGCCCGAGGCCGTTCGCCAGATGGCCGTGACGCCCGAGCAGCTCCACGACCTCGCCGACGCCCTTGGTGCCGACACCTCCGCCATGGTCTATCTGGCCGCCGTGCTCGGCTTGCGGTGGGGCGAGTGCGCCGGGCTACGCGTCGGCGCCATCGACTTCCTGAACCGGACGGTGACGGTCGAGTCACAGCTCACCCGAGGCCTCAGAGGCCGGATGGTCACGGCATCGCCGAAGTGGAACAGCACCCGAACCATGGCAGCACCAGAGGTCCTCCTCGAGCGACTCGCGAACCATCTTCGGCGACGCGGGATGACCGGTGCCGAAGGCGACTCCCTCGTCTTTTGCGCACCCGACGGCCAACCCCTGCACTACTCGAACTGGCGCCGTCGCGTCTGGGTCCCGGCGTGTCGGGACGTGGGGCTCGAGGGCTTCCAGTTCAAGATGCTGCGAACAACTAATGCCACGGTGATGGTGGCTCTGGCCGTGGACGTGAAAACCGTGCAGACCAGGGTCGGCCATCGTCGGGCGACCACGACGCTCGACATTTACGCCCAGCCGACAGTGGCAGCCGACCGGGGAGCGGCGGACGCCCTCGGGGCGTACTTCCTTGGCCGCACGCCGGCTGATGAGCCGATCGAGGGCTCCTCGACCTCGCCATCGCGCGAGACGCGCGCGATGAACGCGCGATGGAACTCCTCGGAGCCCTCGAACGCACACCTCGGAGCGGGCCAAGAAATGGCCCCTGGTGAGGACGAAGACGATGGTGGGGCTAGCTGGAATCGAACCAGCGACCTCAGCATTATCAGTGCTGCGCTCTAACCGACTGAGCTATAGCCCCCGATGTTCACCAGACCACTGCGGAGGATCGAGGCTACACGACTGCCGGTCCGGCCTCCGGCGCATTCCCGGACAAGGTCGGTTCACCCGTTGGCCAGCGTCTTCGCAACCAGCGCCGCCAGTGCGTCCGCTCCGGGCCCGTCCACGGCGAGATGCGTGCCGTCGGGTCCGAACCACTGGGGGTTCTGCGCCGCCGGGGTGGCCCAGTCGGCCACGACCGCGTTGGGGTACCTGGCGGCACCGCTGGCGAGCACGGCGTTGTTGGGATCCTGCCAGGGTCGGTCGACGTGCACGTTGACGAACACCACTCTGGAGGCGCCGCCGAGGATCGCCATCATGGCGTCGAAATCCGCGCTGGTGATGGGGCCGTTGGTGCCGAGGCCGACGACCACCAGCGCCCCCAGTTGTCCGCTGGCCTTCAGGGACTGAAGGACCGACTCGCCGTCGGACCACTGGCGGCTCACCGCGGCGTCCACGTCGATACCCGGGATGGCGGCCTTCAGCGGGTCCTGGTAGTCGAGCATCACCGAGTCGCCCACGGCCGTCGCCTGGCCGGGGAGGAAGCCCGGGCCGGCGGGGCCCGGCAAGGCAGAAGTGGGGGAGGTGGTCGACGGGGGGTTCGTGGTGGGAAGCGCCGTGGCGGTCGGGGAGGGCCTGTGCGGCGCGCTGCTCCGGCGGGTCGGCGTGGAATGGGCGGGGGTCTCCAGGGCCACGAACGCGGCCACGGCGCCCAGAGCGACGAGGAGGGCGCAGCCGGCCACGACCACCCCGCGTCGACGTCGCCTCCCTTCAGGGATCGTGGCGTCTGGCGTCATGGCGCACAGTTTCGCCGCTCGCGGCCACGAGGGTCCGTCGCACCTCGGCCTAGTGGGGCAGGACCATATCGTCCGGCCAGAGACGCACCGCGATCGACTGACTCGCCGTGGCCAGGAGATCACCGTCCTCGGACCACAGGAACGCGACCCCTTGTGCGTAGCCGCCGACGAGCGCGTGCATGCGGATGTCGCACAGCACCCACTCGGTCGGCCGCACCTGGACCATCCGGAGCGTGTTGTCGAGGCTCCGGCCCATGGCGCGGCGACCGATCGGCTGCGAGACCGCCCCCGACACGTAGTCACCGACGATGGCGAGTGTGGCGGCGGAAGGGGTGAGGTGCCCCGGGATCCGGGCCCACAACGCGGAGTCGGAGCCACCGGGCGAGCCGTCCATCTCCTCGAAGGTCCGTCCCCGTGCCGTACGCACCTCGATGCTGTCCATGATGCTGTTCCGGAACATCTCGGGCAGGAACCGGGACGGGCATTCGTCGGGGGGTGGGACCTCGGGCCGCTCGACCCACACGCCGCCGAGCTCGAGGTCGTCCTTCCCCAGAGCGGCGTTGACCGTCAGGATCTCACGGTCTTCGACCCGTCCGACGGCCCGACCCTGCGTGACGTGGCCACCCACGGCGGCCAGTGTCACCTCCCACTGCAACTGGGCGCCGGTCAGCGCATAGGAGAGGTAGTGGCCGGTGGCCCAGATCGTCGGGCGACCGGACGCCGCCTCGAGCGCGACGAGGGCTGCTCCCAGCCCGCACCCACCGAAGAGGAAGTTCCCGGGCGTCGTCAACTGAGGCGTGACCTGCATGCGCCAATGGAGGTTGTTGCCCTCGGGCTCCATGCCAAGGAATGTTCGTGCGTCCACGCTGGCGCACCCTAATGGGGCCTGTCGCCGCGACGTCAAATGACTGTCCGTCAGGTTCGGGCGAGCACGAATGGTTCGACCACGGGACATGACCCGACCGCACCATTCGTCCCGAGACGAGCGGAGACGCACAGAGGTCAGGGCCATCTGGTCCCGTCTGCCTACAATCGAGGGTCCGGCGACACGCTGTCGAGCCCCACGTGCCAGGCTCGCCGTAACCCGGGGGTGTAGCTCAGCTGGAAGAGCGGCGGCTTTGCAAGCCGTAGGTCGAGGGTTCGAGTCCCTTCACCTCCACCACCACACAATCTCATGTACGTCCTGGACTCATGTCCCCCCCTGGTGGCATGAGTCCCCAGCGCGGATCGTCGGATGGGGAGTTCGTGGCCCCAGGCGTGGCATGTGAATCAGGCATGACACCCTCAGCCGTGGTCACGGGCGGTGTCACCGCCAACCGGAACTCCTGCAGAGCAGCGTCGCGATTCGGCAAACGGGGCTTCCTGCAGATGGTCGCTATGTGGCTGCGCACGGTGACCTTGGCGAAATAGAGGCTCGCGGCAATCTCGGCAGTTGTGGCACCGCGCTGGAGCAAGGACAGCACTTGGCGTTCGTGTGCGCTCAGTCGGACTCGATCAGACTCGTTGAAGAGGCGCGATCGCTCACTCGTCCGGAATTCATCGAGGACTCGAGCAAGCGTGGCACCGTGGAGGACGGGCTCGCCCGAGGCCGCCGTCCTCAGCAGGCCGGGCAGTTCTGCCAGGTTCCCTCCCTTCAGCACATAGCCGAGCGCCCCGACGCGGAGTGCGGCGAACGGATCCTCGTCGTCCTCGGACACGGTGAACATCACGACCGTCGTGTGTGGCGACTGCGAAGCGATGGCTGACGCAGCCGAGATACCTCCGCCAGGCATCCGGACGTCGAGCAACGCGATGTCCGGAGCCGTGGCCTGCACCATCGCTATGGCACCAGCGGCATGGGAAGCCTCGCCGGTGACAAGAAGACCCCCCTCTGCGAGAGCCCCCTTACGGCAGCTCGGGTCGGTGGATGGTCGTCCGCGATGAGGATGCGCGGGTGCTCCGCCAGCTCTGTCATTTCGCCACGTCACTTAGGGGAGTCCAGGACAGCTCCACAGTGGTGCCGCGACCAGGAGCGGATTCAACGTTGAGGTGCGCGCCGATCGACTTCGCACGCTCAAGGAACGCGGCGAGCACCTACAATCGGCGTTATCTCCTTAGCTCGAGGTTCCGAAGAGGTACTCGTCCGCGACGCCGTGGTAGTGGCGGATCGACATCTCTTGGCGGAGGTTCAAGCGCAGGCCGTCAAAGGAACGCGAGTGCAGGCCCAACGTGACCTCGCCTAGGTTGCCCAGATCTTGCGTCAGCACTTCCCCGACATCTCCATCGCGCCAGTCCTCGAGGTTCTCCACCACAGCGGCCGGTTCGTTCCCAGGCGGGAACAGCTGCATCGACCACACGTCGAAGATGCACGAGTCGGGGTCATGGCCGTTGGGCAGTGCCCGGTATCCGAGTACCGAGCCGATGATCCCGGTGACGAGGAGGATCGTGTTCGGGAAGACCAGCCAGTCGTACGCGCCGGCGCGGACCTGCTCGGGTGTGAGGTCTGGGAGCGCCACGCCATCGGCCGCGGCGAGCTCGCGCCGCACGGCAAGATAGCGCAGGTGCTGTTCCATGGGGTCCTCCGGCAACTCCATGGCGATGCAGCTCTCCAGGGCACGCCGGTCCCATTCGGTGTTGAGCGATCGCAGCTCGCGCAGCTGGTACTCGACGAGCACGAGGGTCTGCTCGAGGGGCGTCAGGCCGCTGCGCGCCGTGGCCTCGGTGATGGCGTCGATCTGCTCGGGATCGGGAGTCGGCTTGCGGGTCCGAGCGTGGCGGCCATGGGACTCGGTGATCGACGGTGGCCACAGCGGTACCTCTGTCCTCGTCGCAGGGGTCGCGGGCGTGAGGAGAGGGCGCAGGAACTGGGGGTGCGTCCCGGGCACGTGGTATGCCTCGATGAAGGCATCGACCGCGGTCTTCCAGTTCGCCGGGAGGACGAAGCGCTTGTGCCACAGGTAGCGCATCTCCCCGAGCTTGAAGCCCTCTAGGCGCGTCGGGAGTGGGTCGAGGAACGAAGCCAAGTCCTCGGCCTGGGGGTCCATGTTGACGAACACGAAACCACCCCACGTATCGACGCGGCATTCGGCTAGGCAAAGCTCAGCGACAGGGCGCGGCGAGAAGTGGCGATCGTCGGGGCGGTCGGTGAGGGCGCCGTCGAGCTGCCACCGCCAGGCATGGAACGGGCACCGGAACTCTCCGATGCGGCCTCGGCCTCGCACCAGGCGGGTCCCGCGGTGGCGACAGCTGTTGAAGTAGGCCTTGACGTGCACCTCGTCGACACGGACGACGACGACGGAGTCGTCACCAACCACCAGCTCGGCGAAGGCGCCGACCTCGACGACCTCCTCGACGCGACACGCCATCAGCCACGTGCGGGTAAAAAGCCGTTCGAGCTCGAGTTCCAGGAACTCTCGGTCGATGTACCGGCCCTTCGGGATGAAGTCCGAGCCCAGTCGCCACTGTGCTGGGACGGGCGTCTGCTCCTCCGCGGTGCTCATGTTGCTTCTCTCGATGCGGTCGGGTCAGTCGGCGCCCCGGTGATCACCTCGCGTTCCTCGAGCAATCGGATCACCGCATCCGCCGAGTCGCGCATCAGATCGGTGTATGCCGCCGATGCCATGTCGCCGTTACGCTGACGCACGGCGGCGATGACGGATCGGAACAGGCGCTCCTGGCGCTTCTCGGCCGACGGCACAAGGTCGAAATAGTGCTCCAACGGAAGCCCCCGCATCAGCTTCAGGACCTGCCGGAGGCGAAGCGACCGGGCGGCGTCGAGGAGCTCTCGGTTGAATTCGATCGCCAGCCGGCTCCGCTCGAGCGAAGCGCTGGTGGCGCCGAACGCCCGGCGCGTCTTCTCGAGCCTGTCGACAAGATCGCATCCGGAACGCTCGATTGCCAGCTTCGCCGCGAGGCCGAGCATCAGGCCGTAGAGGCGGTAGTGGTCTGCAACGGACCGGGCATCGAGGGCGTTGACGAACGCTCCTCGGTGCGGCTCGATCGTCAGCCACCCCTCTCGATCGAGGACGACGAGCGCTTCGCGCAACGGGGTGCGGCTGATGCCGCACAGGTCGGCGACCTCGGCCTGCGGCACGCGGTCGCCTGGACGGAGTTCGCCGTTCAAGATGAGGCCCCGAACGTAGTCGGCGGCTTGGTCCCCCACGGTTCGGCGCGCCATCTGCTGAGTAGCGAAAGCCGTCATCTCGGCACCTCCTCCGGTCATCGTCCGAACGGCCAGCCACGCCCATCCGCGTGCCGCCCGAGAACCTGCTTTGCGATCAGGATCCGGTGCACCTCGTCGGGCCCGTCGGCGATCCGTAGCATGCGCGCACCGAGGTACATCAGCGCCAGCGGCAGGTCGTCGGTGATACCCGCAGCGCCCCAGACCTGGATGGCACGGTCGGCCACGCGATGCCACGCCTGGTGCACGAATACCTTGATCGCCGACACCTCGACGCGGGCAAGCTCGTCACTGTCATCGACCTTCCTCGTTCATGTACGGCTGTGCGACCACGGTCAACCCTATGACTCCGTACTCGACTGGGAGGTGAGGAGCCCACAGACCTCTTTCTTGACCCGACTCGTGATCACCGCCCGCGGATGGCAAGGCTCCCCTCCGAGTAGCTCGCGCTCGTTCGGGAGGATGAGTTCGTTGACGATCGCGGCGGTGCGTTGTCGTATGTCGTTCAGCGCATCGTCAGCATTCGGCACTGGGTGGACTTCGAGCGCCGGCACCGTCATGTCGACGCCTCGAGTCCCTTGACCTCCGAAAACAGAAACACATCGCCTGAGAGCGTACGAGGTTGCGCGGCGACCCAGACGACGGCTCGAGCCACGATGTCGGGATCCTCCGCTCGCGCCGCGGCCTCCGGGCCCTGCGCTGCTTCGAGTCCCTCCGACCACACCACGGCGTCGACGCGAAGGGCGTTGACGGCGACCCCGGGCCCGGTTTGCAAACCGGTGCCTTCGGTGAGCGCCTCGAGCGCCCGCTTCGACGCGCAATAGCTGACGAAGGGGTATTCGGGTACGACCACTGCACCTGACGAGAGGTTGATGACCCGCCCGCCACCGGCCGCTTGCATGCGAGGGACGAACTCCCTCATGAGCAGGAAGGGCCCGGTGACGTTGACGTCCATCACGAGCTGCCACCGCCGTAGTGGGGTCGACAGGATCGGGTCGGTGGCGATCACACCCGCGTTGTTGACGAGCAGGTCGCACCGGCCGAAGCGGCCGTACACGGCCTCGGCGGCTGCGACGACCGCCGCCTCGTCCCGGACGTCGAGAGGCAGCGCCATCGCGTCGCGGCCGTGGGTACGCACTTCGTCGGCGATGTCGTCGATGGTGCCCTCGATCCTGCCCGGGGACTCGCGGGTGGATCGAGCTGAAACCACGACGTCATAGCCAGCGTCGGCGAGTGCGAGGGCGGTTCGCGCTCCGATCCCCCGACTCGCACCGGTCACCATTGCTACTCGATCGCTCAAGGGATGGATCATATATTGTCGACAATCGTGCCTGCCCGCTACTACCCGACCTGGGGAAGACACGAGATGCGCTCGATCCTCGAGCTGCTCGCCGAGCGGCTGGAGAGGGACCCCGACGCGCCGTATCTCGACTTTCCCGTGGGCCTCTACAACGCGGCCGATATGGACGGCGAGGCGGGCCGAGCTGCAGCAGCGCTCTCGGAGATGGGTGTGGGAAAGGGCGACCGCGTTGCCACGCTCCTCGACAATTGTCCGGCGGCCGTTTCCATCTGGCTCGGCGCGCTGCGCATCGGCGCGGTCCCCGTCCCGTTGAACTCGGCCAACAGAGGGGACTTCCTCCGCCACCCACTCGTCGACAGCGGCGCGCGGGCCATCCTTGTGAGCGACCGGTACGTGGCACGGCTCGCCGCGGTCATGGACGACGTCCCCGAACTCACCACAGTGGTCGTCCACCCCGATCCAGTACCGGGGGGCGACGAGACCTCCCGGTTCAGCGACGACGTCACGGCCGGATTCCGCTGTGCGAACGTCGTCCTCTGGGAGGACGTGCTTACCGCCGATCCCATCGCTCTCGATCCCCACGTGGTCACACCGGACGATCTGGCAACCCTCATCTACACCGCCGGCACGACGGGCCCGTCGAAGGCATGCATGATCTCCCACGCGTATGTCGTCAACGCGTGCTCCCGGACGGCGCCGGTGTGGGGGCGTACCGCGTCGGATTTCCTCTGGACTCCGTTGCCGCTGTTCCACTTCGCGCCGTACCAGCACGTCGTCGTCGGTGCGCTCGCTGTCGGCGGGAGCGGCGGCGTCGGCGATCGGTTCTCGGTGTCGCGGTTCTGGGACGAGATCGCTCGGACGCAGGCGACGATGGCGGCGCTCCTCGGGTCGATGACAGCGCTGTTGGCGCACGCGCCCGGCACGGCACACGAAGTCCACCACCGATTGCGGATCGTGATCGCCGTACCGAGCCCGCCGGAGATCGTCCGGACCTGGCAGGAGCGCTTTGGTGTCGAGACATTCAGCGGGGGCTATGCGCTCACCGAAGGTGGACCCCTCGCCATCGTCGCACCGGGCCAGACGAACAAGCCGGGGGCAGCCGGGGTGGCCCAGACGCCCGACTTCGACACCCGGATCTTCGACGACGACGACCGCGAGGTGCAGCGAAACACCGTGGGCGAGATCGTCACCAGACCGCGGCACCCCAAGGTGATGTTCGACGGCTACTGGGGGCGACCACGGGAGACTCTCGAGGTGTTCCGCAATTTCTGGTTCCACACCGGTGATCTCGGCCGCATCGACAAAGACGGCTTCTTGTACTTCGTCGACCGGAAGAAGGACTATCTGCGCCGCCGGGGTGAGAACATCTCGAGCTTCGAGGTGGAAGCCGTCTTCCGTCAGCACGACGCCGTCGTCGATGTGGCGGCACATGCAGTGCCGAGCGAGATCGGCGAGGACGAGATGAAGGTAACGATCGTCAGAACGCTGGGGGCGACGACGTCCGAGCGGGAGCTGTGCAAGTGGTCGGTCGAACGCCTGCCCTACTTCGCTGTGCCCCGCTACGTCGAATTCCGCGACGAGCTGCCGCGAAATCCGGTCGGCCGCGTTCTGAAGTACCTGTTGCGGGAAGAGGGGGTCACCGCAGCCACATGGGACCGAGAGGCAGCAGGCCTCGAGGTCGAACGCTACTGATGCGCGGGTCGGTTGCCCGGATGGGGCCTCGGTCTTAACCGCAACTACGTTTCCGCATGGTCATCCGCCGCAGGTTCCGCCGGTCACCTCCATCTGTTTGAGAAGTACAACGTGTTCCCTAGTGGATGGCGTATTTGGCCTCCGATCGCCAACCCAGGCAAGCCGCGACGTTCGAACCCCCGGGGTTGGTCGCCGACGAGTCTGACGGCTGTCCTCTTTCGCTGGTCGCATGACGACGAAGCCCGTCGTAGGGGACATGAACGATGCCTCCGGGCTGTGTTCTGTCGATGCCGCGGTGTATCGGCCCTGGTAGGAGCGCCCGATGGGGTGTCAGGGACCTCAAGTTGTCGGAGAGGGGGGCCGATCGTCATGGAAGGCATCTGGAGCAAATGGCGCGGTGGGGTGACTCCGAAGGAAGAAGGCGGACGGTGCCCGGGTTCGAGGTTGTCGTTGGTCGTCAGCCGTCTTCGATCGCGACCTGTCAGTGATCGGCTATGAACTCCTGTTCCGGACTCTCGGCGCGCGCGCCGATCTGACCGACGCGAGCGGCACTGCGGAACCCGCGGAGACCTGCTGACGGCCGAGGTGCGTGGCTGGGTCTCGAAAGGGATTCGAACATAGTCTTAGTACCTCCACTCGGTGGTTTGGATGTTCTTGAGGAAATGGAGAGCATATGAAGCCGACAACTCGTCCGAATGACGAGAGCGCTTCAGCGAAGATCACCCAGCGGATCCAAGAGCTAGGGGACTGGAGGGGAGAGACCCTCGCTCATCTCCGTCAGCTGATCCACGATGCGGACCCCCACATCGAAGAAGAGTGGAAATGGGAGAAGCCAAGTTCGCCCGGCGTCCCCGTCTGGTCCCATGACGGCGGCATCTGCACGGGCGAATCGTACAAGCAGGTCGTGAAGCTCACCTTCTTTCGCGGAGCCTCCATCAAGGACCCGAAGAAGCTCTTCAATTCCAGCCTGGAGGGGAATACGCGGCGCGCCATCGACTTACGCGAGGGCGAGAAGTTGAACGAAACTGCTTTCAAGCAACTCATCCGCGCAGCGGTGGCGGCCAACGCCACGGCGCGCGCGCAACGGGCCGCCAAGAAGTCGTAAGCCCAGCCCTTCTGCTTGGTTGCATCCCCTCGCGGGAGCAGCGCCTCAAAGATGTGGAACGACAGCTGACGTTCCGGCCCGTCGTCCTTGCGTTCAGGCGTGCGTGCAGGCCCCTGAATTCCTATGCGCCGGCCGGCGGCTGCCTCAATCCGATGTCGTTGCCCTCGGTGTCGACCACCCTTGCGACGAGCAACCCGCCGCCCACTGCCGTCGGCTCCTGTACCACCCGGGCGCCTGCGGCCTGGAGGGAGGCGAGCGTGGCGGAAAGGTCCTCGACGTCGAAGAAGGGGACGGGCCCGGTCATACCTTGATCGTGTCCGTTGGGAACCAGGCCGATCTCGTCGCCGTCGACGGAGAAGCCGACGTAGTAGGGGGCATCGGCATGGGGATCGACACCGAACAGGACAGTAAAGAGCGCCTTCGCCTTGTCGAGATCCTTCACGGGGTAGAGCACGGTCTTGCACTGAACTGGCATGGGGTCTCCTCCTGTCACGTTCAGAACGCTCGTGGGGTCATTGTGTATGACACCGGAGCATAGGAGTTTGTGACACGTGGATCCGAACAGTTCGCTGGCAGACCAATTCGAAGGCACCCGGCCGCATCTTCGTGCCATGGCCCTTCGGATCCTCGGCAACGCGGAGGACGCCGACGATGCCCTGCAAGAGGCCTGGCTCCGGCTGGCCACGGCAGATGCAGGCGATATCGCCAATCTCCCGGGCTGGTTGAGGACCGTCGTCTCGCGGATCTGCCTCAATACGCTCCGGACCCGGCAACGTCGTCCCTCTGAACCGATCGACGAGTCCGCCAACGTCGAGCGGCTCTCCGTGGGAGCTGCAGTGACCCCTGAGGATCAAGCCGTCCTGGCCGAATCGATTGGCGAAGCGCTCCTCATCGTTCTCGACAGGCTCACCCCGGCCGAGCGGATCTCCTTCGTGCTCCATGACATGTTCGCTGTCTCCTATGGGGAGATCGGCCGCATTCTCGGTAAGTCCCCGGAAGCCTGCCGGCAGCTCGTGAGCAGGGCACGCCGGCGCGCCCGCCCACCAGAGGATGCAACCTCTGATCCGCAGCGGCAGCGCGAGCTGGTCGAAGCGTTCCTCACCGCTGCGAAGTCCGGGGACTTCCAGCAGTTGCTCTCGCTCCTCAGTCCCGATGTCGAGCTCGTTGCCGATGCAGCCGCCGTCATCATGGGTGCGCCGGCGAATGTGCGTGGCTCCAACGAGGTCGCATTGATGTTCTCCGGTCGCGCGAAGGGTGCCCGCACGGCACTGCTCGACGGGCTCGCCGGGATGGTGTGGGCGCAGGGTGGCGCTCCGAGAGTCGCCTTCGATTTCACGGTAGTGGCCGGTCAAGTGACCAGGATCGAGATGATCGCGGACGATGATGTCCTCGGGGAGATTGCCATCGAATTCCTTGGTCGCAGGCGCCATCGGTGAACAGTCCCGTCAAACTCGATCGCGGCGTCGGTACATCGGCACCTGACATAGACGAGTCACACGGCTACCACTGACGGCGGCCGTGTGCGGCTGCCGTCAAATGGCACCGTCCGCTGAGAGGGACGCGATGTCGTCCCAGGAGTAGCCGGCCTCGAGCAGGACCTCCTCGGTGTGTTGCCCCAGCTCCGGGACGTGCGACCCCACCGTTGGCGCGGGCTCGGTGAACCGGACCGGGGCTCTGACCATCGCGACGCGAGAGCCGGGAGGGTCTGCATCGTCGGCGCGTGTGATGTAGCGGTTGGCCCAGACGCCGGGATCGTCGACGACGTCCGAGTGGCTGCGAACGGGGGCAAAGCGCAGTCCCGCGGCACCCAGCAGTTCGCACCACTCGGCGGTTGTTCTCGCGGCAAACACGCCATCGAGAATCGGCCACAGTTCTGCCTTGTCGTCCTCGAAGTACAAGAGATGCTTGAAACGGTCGATCAGGTCGGGCCTGCCGATGGTCCGGTAGAAGTGGTCGCGCGCAGCGCCGGCGACGCCGATAATGGCGATCCATCCGTCAGCTGTGGGGAACATGCCGTAGATCCCCGGAATCATCGGATGGCTGCGACCGCTCGGTCCCGAGACTTTCCCGGACATGAGGTACTGGGTGTACTCGCCTGCCTGCGCCCAGACCTGGCCGCCGAGCAGTGAGGTCTCGACCAGTTGCCCTCGTCCCGTGCGTTCCCGTGCGTACAGCGCGGCGAGGACGCCCGCCACGAGATTCTGGCCGGCGATGTGGTCCGCCACCGTGGCGCCGATCGGACTCGGTTCGTTGCCGTTCCCGCCGGTCGTGCTGATGATGCCGCCGGCGGCCTGCCCGCTGAGGTCAGCACCCTCGCGTGTTGCGTCTGGACCCTCGGGTCCGAACGAGGAGCCCATCGCATAGATGATCCGCTCGTTGCGATCGGCCGCATCGGCGTACCCGAGGCCCCAGGCGTCCATGGTGCCGGGTTTGAAATTGGTGATGACGACGTCGGCTCGTTCGACCAGGCGCAAGAAGACTTCCCGGCCCCGGGGCACGCGGAGGTCGACGGTCATGCTCCGTTTGCCGCGGTTGTACGCGGCGAAGAATGCCGATCGCCGATCCTCTCGGCTGATCGGGAGCCACCTGCTCTGATCGCCGACGCCAGGCAGCTCGATCTTGACCACGTCGGCGCCCCACTCGAGCATGGTCAACGATGCCTGCGGACCCTGGACGAGGAGTCCCGCTTCCAGCACCCGGACACCGTCGAGCAGCCCCATCGGCCGATCAGGCTCTCGGGGTCAAGCGACAGGGGCTCATGCACCCCAACCCTTGTGACTCGTGACACCTGGGTCAAGTGCGGCGCCACGGCGAAGGGACGACGAACGACCGGGATTGGTTCGCGGCACCGCGGCAACAGCCGTTCGCACTGTGGCGCCCCCGACCCTCATGTACCTCGTGGGCCTGAAGGACGAAAACGAGCGCGAGGGCCGGGTGATCACTCAGGTCCGGACGAGCCCGAACGCTGCGTTCTCGGTGCCGGGGGCGGACGAACTCGGTGCCCGTTACAAGCAGCAGGGTGGCCACGCGGGTGCCCGAGGCAGGTGCCATAGTCCGGTGGTGACACGTGTTCCCCAGGCCGACATCTTGCGCCTGTACGACGAGGGTGTCGACGCTTTCGCGGCGCTGGCGGGCTCCCTCCATGCGGCGGGCTGGGACCGCGCCGCCTGCGGGTACTGGTCGTCCACGGAGCTGGCACGGCACGTCCTGGTGGTGGCCGGGTGGTACCACGCCTGGCTCAGCCGTGCCGAGAACGGCGATGCCGCGCCGCCCTTCGGCCTGGCCGATCTGACGGCCCGCAACGCCGCAGCACTGCGGGAGCTCGTGGGCGTGGCGGGGCCCGAGGCGGTGGCACAGTTCGTCTCGGTCGCCCGGTCCTATCGCGAGCGTCTTCCGGCGCTGTGGGACCTGCCCTTCGGTTACCCGCGCGGCACCGTCACCGCGGGACTCCACGCCGCCGTCGCAGCGTGTGAATGGCACCTGCACACCTGGGACCTGGCGCGCTCGCTCGGGGGACGGCACCGGCCGTCCGATCCCGCCGCGCTGTACACGGCCACGGGTGTGTGCGCTGCGGTGGCCGAGGGCGGGGTGCCGGGGCGTGTGGCAGCGGCCCTGGTCCCGCTGGGGTCCCGGCTTCGACCCTGGGAGGCGATCCTCAGGCGCTCGGGACGAGCACCTGGACCGGACGACTGACCGTCAGCGCCAGCCGACCCGGCGCAGCACGTGGGACCGGCAACGGTCGGGGCGGGAGCTCTCGAAGGTGCAGAGAGGCTCGCTCGCGCACCCGCAGCCGATCGCCTGGCCGTGGCAGGCCGGGCACCGCTCGATGCAGCAACCGCGATGGTGCACCCCGCCGAGGGGCGTCCCGCAGTCCCGGCACTCCTCGGGCTCGTAGCGGTGCCTCGGTCGGAGCTCCTGGCCCCAGCGGATGGGGGCGTAGGCCCTCCCCTCGATCACGACGGGATCCGTCAGGCAGCTGATCCCGTCGGTCATGTCGAGCCCACAGCGTGAACAAATGGCCATGGCCCTCCTTTGCTCAACCCTCTCGCCGATCATTCCAGGCCCGCGTGACACTGGCGCGGATGGCCGCCCCTCGCCGTTCTACGCTTCGACCATGACCACAACCGAGCGGGAAACGGGGAGCAGGGAGGTCGCGGCAGCCGGACTGCTGGCGGGGAAGGTGTGCGTCGTGTCGGGCGTCGGGCCGGGGCTGGGCCGACAGGCGGCGCGGGCACTGGCGGCCCATGGTGCCCACCTGGTGCTGGCGGCCCGGCGGCAGTCGACCCTCGACGACGTCCTGGCCGAGGTGGGCCGCGGGGCGCAGGCCATCGCCGTGCCGACCGACATCACCGACCCCGAGGCGTGTCGCCGCCTCATGGAGGCGGCGACGGAGGAGTTCGGCGGCATCGACGTGCTGGTGAACAATGCGTTCCGGTTCGACGCGTTTCAGAGCTTCGAAGACGTCGACCTGGCGATCTGGCGCAAGATCATGGACACGAACCTCTTCGGCTCGCTGCAGATGACGCGGGCCGCGCTCCCGTCCATGCGCGAACGAGGCGGCGGATCGGTGGTGATGGTGGCCTCCATGGTGGCGCGCCAGCCGCAGCCGGTGCAGGGGGGCTACGCCATTTCGAAGGGTGCGCTGCTCACGGCGACCCGCGTCCTGGCCTACGAGCTCGGGCCCTCCAAGGTCCGCGTCAACGCCGTGGTCCCGGGGTGGATGGCCGGCCCATCGGTGGACATCTACATCGAAATGACCTCGAGCGGACGGGGGGTGCCCGCCCAGGTCGTGGTCGACGAGCTCAACGCGCGCGTGCCGCTGGGACGGATCCCGAGTGACGAGGACGTCGCCGGCTCCATCGTGTATCTCGCCTCGGACCTGTCCTCGGCCATGACCGGGCAGGCGCTCGACACGAACGGCGGCGAGATCTTCGCCTGAGCCCCTGGCTCAGCTGCCCTCGCCCCCGCTGGGGGTGCACGAACGGGGGTCCCAGGGCGCGAGAGGCTCCACGGTCGGCGTCGGGGGGGCGAACGCGCCGGTGTTGCCGGTGTTACCGCTGCTCGCCGTGGTCGTGGTGGTCGACGTGGCCGGGCTGACCGCAGACCCGCCGGCCGAGGTCGGGGTCGTGGTCGCCGGCGGCGGGTTCACGCTGAAGTCGGTGCCGGTCACGACGGTCACTTGCGAGCCGGGGTTCACCTGGCTCGGATCTTCGGCCATGATCACCGCGCCGGACATGGAGTTGGCCACGGCCTGGGCGGCCGCCAGCTCGGCCGGCGTCTTGGACGAGTAGTACACGACCGTCTCGGCCTCTTGGCCGACCGGTGGGCTGTCGCCGACGGTGCCGATGTGGAAGCCCAAGGCCTGCAGGCTCTGCGAGGTGTCGGTGGCCTGGTTGTAGGCGCCCGACCCGTTGAGCACCGAGACCGTGACCGTCGAGGGCGACGGCAGGATGCCACCCGAGTACGTGTCGTCGTTGGTCGACGTGAGCCCGAGGAACTGGTCGATCGCCGTGTGGTCCTGCGGCTCGGCCGGGAACTCGACGTCGCCGTAGCTGCCGCCCTGGTACGTGTAGCTGCCGAACTGGTCCACCGCGACGGGCAGCGTGAGCTGCGGCGCGGAGTTCACGTTGACGTTGTGGTACCCGAGCACCAGGCTGATCATGTCGCCGGCCGACAGGCCGGAGTCGACCGTGAGCTGCCCCACGACACCGGCGACCAGCTGCTGGTCGGTGATCGGGTTGCTCAGCCCCTTGGCCTTGACGGCGGTGGCCAGCACGCGCAGGAATTCGTGATCGCGGCGGATGCGCGCGATGTCGCTCTGCGCTTCCTGGGGCCAGTAGTTGGGGTCGTCGGTCGTGACGCCCGGACCCTTGTACTGGACGTGGCGGGCCCGTACCACCTGCAGGGCCTGGGTGCCGTTGAGCTGGATGCAGCCCGTCGTCTGGATGTTGAGGCCCGAGTAGGCGTCGAACACGGGCTCGGGGAAGTACATCTTGACGCCGCCCAGCGCGTTGACCACGTTGATGAAGCTGTCGAAGTTGAGCTCCACGAAATGCTGAATGGGTATCCCGAGGTTCTCCTCTATGGAATCGATGAGCTGATCGGCCCCCTGGTAGAGCGCGGCGTCGATCTTGTTGGCGCCGTCGGAGCGCGCATTGGGCACGAAGAGGTCACGCGGGATGGACAGGATGGACAGCGAATTGGTCGCCGGGTTCAGGTGCAAGATCATCACGACGTCGCTGTTCACGCCGTTGACCCCCTGTGAGCACAACCCGTAGGCGGGGTTCTGTACCGTCAGCGCGCAGCGCGAGGTCGAGCCGATCATGAGGATGTTCTCGGTGCCCGCGTCCGCCCCCTTCACCGGAGCAGAGGTCAGGTTCTTGAGGTCGATGCGATGAATCTCGTGGTTCAGGTACCAGCCGTAGCCCGCCGCCGCGCCGACGATCAGGACGAGCACCAGCCCGATCGTGCCGGTGACCCAGGCCACGGTGCGCCGCCGCGACCGCGCCTTCTTCTTGGGAGCGGCGTGGGCCGGGCCCCGCCGCTCCACCGCCTCGGCGTCGGCTGCGGTTGCGGCTGCGCCGCCGCCGATCGCCCCCCCATGTGCCCTTCGAGCGCCCTTCTTGCCCCGTGCGGCGCGCTCGGCCTCTTCGATCTGGCGTCCGAGCTCGTGCAGCCCCCTCTCGACGGGGTTCTCGGCAGGGTTCTCCATGGGGCTCCCGGCAGGGTTCCCGGCCGCCGGGTCGTCGACGGCATCATCCGGCGCGGCGGGCCCGGTGGAAGGAGTGGAAGGTGAGGCGTCCGCCGCGTCGATCTGGCGTCCGAGCTCGTGGAGCCCCTTCTCGACGGGATCGTTCTCAGATTTGGGCGGGCTCATGGTGCAGTCATGTGTTCGGCGTGCGACCGCGGGTCCCGGTCGACGCCCGTGCCCCCGTGACGGCACCCGTGCGGGTGGCCGTAACGGCTGGCCAGCCTAGCCAGCGCGGTCCGTCCGCGGCAGTCACCGGCCGGCCGGTCTTCGCCCCGGGTCGACGGGCGCGGCATCACGGGCCTGGGGGGAGGGCAAGGCGGGATGCAGCTCGAAGGGGAGGGACCCCCGCGGGTCACGTCGGCCGAGCGTGGCCACGCCAGAGCCCGACATGTATCGTGACCTGCGTATGCACGAAGGTACTCGCGGGTGCGAGACGCCGACCGGGTGTCGGTGGCCAGCGATGCCTTCCGGCTCCTGTCGGACGCGACTCGTCGCGGGATCCTCGGTGCCCTCCTGCCGGGGGAAGGTGCCGGCCCTGCCCGGCCACCCCTCCCGCCGGCCCCGGCCGGGGCGTGCTGCCGCCACGGTGCCGACTCGCCATGGCGAATGAGCTGATCCACCTCTCGGGCGTCGTCAAGCGCCCGCTTGTCGACGCGCGAACGGGGGACAAGCTCGGGCGCGTGCAGGACCTCATCGTGCGCATCGGCGACAGCGCGCACCCACCCATCACGGGTCTGGTCGTGAAGATCGGCGGGCGGGAGCTCTTCGTGCCGGCCCGCAAGATCTCCGGCATCGAGCCCGGGCGGGTCACCTTCGACGGTGCCAAGGTCGACCTCCGCCGCTTCGAGCGGCGACCCGGCGAGCTCCTCCTGGCGAAGGACCTCATGGCCCGGCACCTGATCAACCTGGTGGGTGGCCGGCTCATCCGAGCCAACGAGATCGAGTTGGCGCCCACGGAGACGGGCTGGGAGGTCGTCGGGGTGGACCCCACGGCGCGCGGGACCCTGCGCCGCCTCCTCCCCGGGCGGCTCGGCCAGCGCTCCGCGGCCCGCGCCATCGTCGACTGGGGCAGCATCGAGCCCTTCGTCTCCCACGTGCCGACCGCCCGTCTGCGGATCCCGTACCGCAAACTGGCCCGGCTGCACCCGGCCCGGATCGCGGACCTGGTGGAAGCGGCCTCGCACGAGGAGGGGGAGGAGATCATCGAGGCGGTGGGCCAGGATCCGGCCTTGGAGGCAGACGTCTTCGAGGAGCTCGATCCCGAGCACCAGGTCGAGTTCGTCCAGGAACGCTCCGACGCCGAAGCCGCCCAGCTTCTCGGTTCGATGGCGCCCGACGACGCGGCCGACATGATCTCGGAGATCGACCAGGAACGGCGGGCCCCGATTCTGGAGCTGCTGCCGGAGCCCCAGCGTCGGAAGGTCCGGTCGCTCCTGCACTACCACCCCGAGACGGCGGGTGGCCTCATGAGCCCCGACTTCTTGCAGTTGCCCGGCACAACGACCGTGGAGCAGGCGCTCCAGGCCATCCGGGTCAGCACGGTGCCCCGGGAGGCGCTCGCCGTGGTGTTTGTCTCCGATCCCGATGGGCATGTGGCGGGGTCGGTGTCGGCCGTCCAGCTGATCCAGAGCCCGCGCGACAAGCCGCTGTCGGAGGTCGCCTCGACCGAGCTCGGGCACGTGCATCCGGATTGGGATCTCGGGGGCACGGTGCGCAAGATGTCCGACTTCAACCTGACCGTGGCTCCGGTGCTCGATCCCGAGCACCGGAACATTCTGGGCGTCATCACGGTTGACGACGTCCTCGAGCTCCTCCTGCCGTCGGGTTGGCGGCGGGACTTCGGCTTGACGGCGGCCGAGGAGTGACGGTGTTCCGGCGGCGAAGACCGGCCCCGGGGCCGCGTTCGTAGCCTGCTGCCGGCGGGTGAGTGCGCCTCGTGGGTCACGTCCGTGCCCACGACCGGAGGCCGCCCCGCCCCCAACGACGGCGGCCGCGGCGGTCGCACCACCCGGGACGCGCCCGGCGCGCCGCCCGACCCGGGATCCGAAGGAGACGTCCACGAGAGCCACCGGGGCACGAAGGAGGTGACGCATGCCCGACCCGCAGGAGGATGACGGCGCGACGGCGGTCCTCGACGAGGCCCACCTCGGGGACATCGAGGGTGCCTTCGGCACCATCCGCCAGCACGACACCGCGGCGCGGCGATCGTGGTGGGCGAGGGTTCTCACGCTGCTCGCCATCATGGGCCCCGGTCTCATCGTCATGGTGGGCGACAACGACGCCGGCGGTGTCGCGACCTACGCCCAGGCGGGGCAGAACTACGGGCTGACGCTGCTGTGGACCCTGCCGTTGCTCATACCCGTCCTGATCGTGAACCAGGAGATGGTGGTCCGCCTCGGTGCCGTCACCGGCGTCGGCCATGCTCGGCTGATCAACGAGCGCTTCGGGAAGTTTTGGGGGGCGTTCTCGGTGGGCGATCTCTTCATCCTCAATTTCCTCACCATCGCCACCGAGTTCATCGGGATCAGCTTGGCGCTCGGCTACTTCGGCGTCAGCGAGTACGTCTCGGTGCCCCTCGCGGGCCTGGCACTGATCGTCATGACGGCAACGGGCAGCTTCCGCAGGTGGGAGCGGTTCATGTTCGTCTTCATCGTCGCCAACTTCTTGGTCATCCCGCTCGCCGTCGAGAGCCATCCCTCGCCGAGCGCCTTCCTGCACGGCCTGACAGTCCCGGGCGTCCAGGGCGGGTTCAACTCGACCTCGGTGCTCCTCATCATCGCCATCGTCGGGACGACGGTGGCTCCGTGGCAGTTGTTCTTCCAGCAGTCGAACATCGTCGACAAGCGGATCACCCCCCGCTGGATCAACTACGAGCGGGTCGACACCGTCCTGGGGTCGCTGGTCACCGTCTTTGCCGCGTCGCTTCTCATGGCGGTCGTGGCCACGGCCTTCTCGGGCACGGCGATTGCCGGCCACTTCACCGACGCCGGTGGCGTCGCCCGGGGCCTCCAGCACTATGTCGGGGGGGCGGCCGGGACCATGTTCGCCTTCATCCTGCTCAACGCGTCGATCATCGGAGCCGCCTCGGTCACCCTGTCCACGTCGTACGCGTTCGGCGACGTCTTCGGCGCCCGCCATTCGCTGCACCGGTCCTTCCGCGACGCCAAATTCTTCTACGGGGCGTTTGCCGCCATGGTCGTCGGCGCGGCGGGCATCGTGCTGATCCCCGGCGCGCCATTGGGCCTCATCACGACCGGGGTGCAGGCCCTCGCCGGTGTCCTCCTGCCCAGCGCCACCGTCTTCCTCCTCCTCCTTTGCAATGACAAGGACGTGCTCGGTCCGTGGGTCAACCGCCCCTGGCTCAACGTCGTGGCCGGCGTGATCGTCTCCATCCTGTTGATGCTGTCGCTGGTGCTGATGGCGACGACGCTGTTCTCCAACATCGATGTGAACCTGCTGGCGCTGGTCCTGGGCGGGGTGCTGCTCGCCGGCTATGTGGTGATGGGGGTGGTCTTGTGGGGCGGGCGGGGCAGGCAGGAGGCGGAGCCACCCGACTGGAAAGAACGCCGTTCCACCTGGCGCATGCCACCCCTGAACCTCCTCAACCGCCCCCAGTGGTCCCGCGGCCGGCTGCTCGGGATGTACGCCATGCGGGCCTACCTCGTCGTCGCCGTCATACTCCTGCTCGTGAAGGCGATCGAGCTCGGCTAGTTGCGTTGTCAGCAGGGCTCGGGTTGCGGCGCGCGGCGCGTGGAGCGCCCTGCTGGCCCCCCGACGATGCGATGATGACGCGGTCACATGGGAGCGCGGAGTGCTGGCTTGCTGGTGTACAGGATCGCCGACGAGGGCGTCGAGGTCCTGGTCGCGCACCCGGGCGGGCCGTACTGGGCCGGGAAGGACGACGGGGCATGGTCCATCCCCAAGGGCGAGTTCGGCGCGGACGAGGATCCGCTCACGGCCGCCTACCGCGAGTTCCAGGAGGAGACGGGCCTGGAGCCGCCCCGCTCGACGGCGTTCCCCCTCGGGGAGCTGCGTCAGCCGGGCGGCAAGCGGGTCACCGTGTGGGCCCTCCAGGGAGACCTTGACGTGGCGGACGCATCGAGCAACACGTTCGAGATGGAGTGGCCGAGGAAGTCGGGGCGGATGAGGGAGTTTCCCGAGGTCGACCGGATCGCCTGGATGAGCATCGCCACGGCCCGGACGAGGCTGCTGCAAGGCCAGGTGCCATTTTTGGACCTGCTCATGCACACACTGGCGCGATCGGGAGACGGGAGCCCGCCCGCCCACTGACGGGCGGCGTCCTCCCGCGCGACGCGGCTGCTCGACGCGGTCAGCTGAGAAAGCTGGTCAGTCCCACTGGCCGGGCTGATAGTCCCCGGCGGGCTGGCGGACGATGACGTTGAGGCGGTTGTAGGTGTTGATGAGAGCGATGAGCGCTACGAGAGCTCCGAGCTGGTCTTCGTCGTAGTGCTGGGCCACGTTGGCCCACGCCTCGTCGGTGACCCCACCGGCCGCGTCGGCGATGCGCGTGCCCTGCTCGGTGAGCTCCAGGGCGGCGCGCTCGGCTTCGGTGAAGACCGTCGCCTCCCGCCAGGCCGCCACCAGATTGAGCCGAAGCTGGGTTTCCCCGGCGTGGGCCGCCTCCTTGGTGTGCATGTCCGTGCAGACGCCACAGCCGTTGATCTGACTGGCTCGCAGCTTGACCAGCTCCTGCGTCGTGGTGGGCAGGGTCGACTCGGTGAGTACCCGACCTGCGGAGTTGATGTACTTGCCGAACTGCATGGCGTCTGTGGTGCCGAAGAGGTTGAGGCGGGCTTCCATGACGGACTCCTTCTGTTCCTGTGTACTCGGATTGTGTGTCTCCCTCTCAGACGAACAACGACGGCCGCGTGTGACATGGGACGACGGAAAAGAAGCATCGTGGGGAGGCGTCGGCGTCTCGGCGACCGTCTCAGAACGCCGGCTGGTGGCAGTTTCGGTTGCAACGGGGCTGATCGCGCCGACCGGCCTGAGCTCGGAGTGACAGCCCTGGAACTGCCGCGAATTATCCGCCGAGGGCGTGGGTCACCACGGTCACGTCCTCAAGACCGAGTCCGCGGTCGACGATCTCCTCCCACTCCGTCGCCAGGGCGGACAGGACCTTGAACCGCTCGGGTCCTCCACTGGCCAGCGCAAGGTGGACATCCTTCAACGCGAGCGCCAGGGCGAACTCCGCCGAATAGTCACTCTGGGCTATCCGCCGCAGCTTTCCGGATTCCCACGCGGAGACGAGTGGCCCCCCGTCGAATGCCTCGACCACGGAGGACGTCTGGAGCCCCAACCGGTGCGCCAGCGCCAATGAATTCGCGAGTCCTTCCGCCGTGAACGCCAGTAGCACGTTGTTCACCAGCTTCATCCGAGAGCCGTTGCCACATGGGCCGAGCCATATGGTCCGTTGTCCGATCGCGTCGAACACCGGCTGCACCAGCGGTCGTGCTTCGTCTGGCCCCGATGCGAAAATCAACAGGCGCCCGTTCTCTGCCGGGACCTTGCTCCCCGAGACCGGCGCGTCCACGAACAGGGCATCCGGCCGCTGACTCGCGAGAAGTGCCGATACGTGCTGGGTTGCCTCGATGCCGATCGTGCTCATCTGGGCCCACACCGCCCCGGGCCGCAGTGCTTTGACGAGGCCCTGCTCGGTGGCGATCGATCGGACCGCTTCAGCATTGGTGACCATGGTGATGATCACGTCGGCGCCAGCCGCCGCGTCGGCCACGGATGGCGCGACGTCGACGCCCATCTCCGAAAACGCGTCGGCGGCTGCCGGGTTCCGGTTCCACACGACCAGTGGGAGTCCCGCACGGTGCGCGGTCCGAGCCATCGCTCTCCCCATGGTTCCAAGACCGAGCACCGCCAGCTTTGGCTGGTAATCCGTCATCGTTGCATCATCCACCACTGCACGCGGGATGACAATGGCGCCGAGGACCGCCCTGGTCGCAGGTCCCGCGACACCCCGGCATGGTACGTTCCGCGCGTGCGTGTGGCGCCTGTCTATGGCGACGATCCGATCATGCGGATGGACGGAGTCGTCGACGATCCGGCAACCCCCGTCCTTCGTCAACGCGCTCGACTGGCAGCGTTGGTCACCGGGCTCGACGACGGACAATGGTCGACGCCGAGTCGCTGCGAGGGCTGGTCCGTGAAGGATGTGGTGGCGCACCTCGCGACAGTCAATGACTTCTGGGCCCTTTCCATCAGTTCGGGTGTGTCGGGGTCACCAACCCGCTACCTGGAAGGCTTCGACCCTGTTGCGACTCCCGCTCAGCTGGTCGATGCAGTTCGTGCACAGACTCCGGCTGAGACATTGGACCGTTTCATCGAGTCCAACGACGCCCTGACCGCCGTTGTTGCAGGACTCGATGACGAATCCTGGTCAGCCGTCGCAGAAGCTCCGCCCGGTCATCTGGCCGTTCGGCTCGTGGCGCTCCACGCATTGTGGGATTCATGGATCCATGAGCGAGACATCGTTGGGCCACTTGGCCTGAAGCCCATTGAGCACGCGGACGAGATCGGCGCGTCCCTTGCGTACGTCGCGGCCTTGGGCGCGGCATTCCGCGTCGTCGTCGGATCCGCCCGAACGGGAAACGTTGAAGTAACGGGAAACGTTGAAGTGAGGGAACGAGCCCGAGACCCGTTTCATCGTCGAGATCGGCTCGAGCGTCCTCGTTCACGAGGGACCGCGGTTGGAGGGAACCGGATCGATCAGCGGCAGCGCTGTCGACATCCTCGAGGCCTTGAGCTCTCGTGGGCCGTTCCCCCCGGAAGTGGAGGACGCTGACCGCTCGCTTCTCGATGGCGTGGCCACGGTCTTCGAACGAGCCCCCTGACCGCGCCCGCCCGATCGCAATGGCGATCAGACTGGGGCAGATGCTTCTCATCGATGCAGCCAATGTGGTCGGGTCTCGTCCGACGGGCTGGTGGCGGGACCGAGCAGGAGCGGCCCGAACGCTCGTGGACCAGGTACGAGCGGCCGTTGACTCGGGACGGATCGCCCAACCGGTCATCGTGGTCCTCGAGGGCAAGGCCCGCGGGGGCGCACCGGTCGGCCTCGCCGACGGCGTCACGGTCCTCCACGCTGGTGGCAGTGGTGACGACCTGATCGTTGACGTCGCCAGCGCAGCTGATCACGTGGTCACACTCGTCACGGCGGATCGCGAGCTCCGGTGGCGCGCTGAGGCCGTGGGAGCCGACGTGGTTGGGCCCCGGTGGCTCCTTGAGCTCCTCGAGTCGTGAGACCATGCCTCGCCGAATCGGCGTCACCCTCTGGCTAGCTGCGACGCTCTGGCAGTTCGAGTTGGAACTCCAGATCGTCCCAGCGCACGATCAGGTCTCGGGCCTCGGGGGACACACGAAAGGGCCTTTGCATCTGGAGCCGGTGAACGAGTTTGTCCCGCAGGATCTTTCGGTAGCCCTCGGGGAGCCCCTCGAGGTCTGGCTCTTGTTGGGCGAGCTCGGCCGCGAACACCGCCTCGTAATTGGGAAGAGGAGCGAGCCGCCAGTTGACGGCGACCTTGTCGCTGTACAACTCGACGCCGAGGATCTGGACGCGCCCCCGTAGTCGAGAGGTCGGTCCGGTTGGTCGACCGGGAGAAGGGCGACGAATCTCGACTCCGGCGGCGGATCGGGTACGCGAGGTGTCCGAGTGCCGCCAAAAGAGATCATTCTGATGTGGCTGACCCCGGGTACCGACGGCAGTGGCTCGAGTGGTTCCTCGCCGAGGGCCACCAGCATGCGGTTCGTCCACTCCGGTGCTTCATCAGCGGAGACAGCACCGACACCTCGTAAGGCGGCGATGGCGGCGTTGAAGCACATGAGGCTCCTCTGCTTCCATTCGTCGGGATCAGCGGCGGGCGAGGGTGGGCCCTGCCGAGCGGCAGAGAGCAACTCTGAGAGGTGTCAGGGTGCCAGCCCCGGTCGGCCGACGTGGACAGAAGCCTGAATGGCCCAGACCTCGCCCCCCTTGTAACAGCGGGCTGCGCTGTGCCAGGAGGCGGTACCCACGATGCCCCCGCCAACGGTGACGTACTGACCTTGGTGAGCCACCACCCCACCCGTCGGATCGAGCAACACCGTCGGATGGAATCGGACCCGGTACCCGGCAGGCCAGAGATAGTCCACCGATGCATCGGATGTGCACGCTCCCGATGGAGTGAGCGTGGCTTGAAACTTCCCGGAGGAGATGGCCTGCATCGCAGCTTGTCCGGGCTCCCACCCATCGCTCGGCAGCGGATAACTGCGACTCCGCTGACTGGAAGTAGCGGCGGAGGCGCCCGAGAACGGACAGGCGACGCCGGCGAGGACACCGACCACCACGCATGCGGTCAATCTCCTGAACGACACGTCGCCTCCTGATTCTCTCCTGCGTCAGTTGTCCACGAGAGTGACGCAGGTCGCCCCGGATTGGTTCGGTCCTGGCTCAGGTCTCAGACGAGTCTGTAGCGTCGGTGGAGTGCCGGCAAGCATGGCGAAATTGGAGACCATCGTTGCCCGGCTTCCAGAAGCCGTCCGGGTCGACATCGAGGCTTGGGGTGGCGAACCGACCTTCCGGGTTCACGGGAAGAACTTCATCTTCGCCAAGACCGACGGGACATCCATCAGCGTCAAGCTTCCCAAGGAGGAGGCAGCTGCGGTCGTGGCAACCGATCCGCAGGTGGAGCCGGTCGGCTACGGATTGGGGAAGCATGGCTGGGTCACGGTGACCATTCCCTCGCGCCCAACCCGACGGAGGTGGCAAGAGATCGAGGAATGGATCAAGACCTCCTACATGCTCGTCGCTCCGAAACGCCTCGCCCAAGTCGTGGCGGACCACGACGGCGTCTTTCTGTAGGGGTGGAGCTTCTCGCGTCAATCACGCTGATGCGCAGACTCGAGGTGACCAGCTGGTGAGCGCGCGTCGCGTCTCGAGGCGACCGGCGCGCATGAAGTCGGCCCATTCCCTGGTGTTTAGGAACTGACGGTAGAACCCTGCCCCGCGGACCTTGGCGTAGGGGACGGGTTCGATCATGATCACCTCGGTCTCGCGCTCGATCCGAGCCAGGTTTGTCCTCGCCAGCTCCACCTGCTGGCAGGTGCGCACCTGACTGGCGACGTAGAGGATGCTGTTGCGCCGGTTCTGCCAACCCGAGGCGTCCTCACCGACGAAACCCGGTGGGTAGAAGCCGTTGATCGCCAGCGTCACATCGGGCCGTTCCTCCATGTCGAGGACGGGCCGCACTGGGAAGATGTCGACGATGCCTCCGTCACACCAGTAGTCGCTACCGAGCATCACGGGCTCGATGAACAACGGTAGGGCGATCGCCATGCGCAGAGCGCGCGCCACGGGCAGATCGGGGTAGGTAAGGGGGCCGATGTACTCAAGGCGATTGTGGTCGATGCTCCAGATCGGTGCGTAGGCGGGAATTGGCATCTCTCCCAAGGTCATGTCGCCGAGGAACCGGCGGTACGACGCCTCGATTTGCTCGCCCCGGACGATGCCCGCGAAACCCGTCGCCGCTCGTGGAATCAAGGAGGCCAGCATGCGCCAGTCGATGTCGACATAGTCATCTGGTCTCATTCCGAGCGTGAACGCCGCAACCTCGTTTGCAGATTTGCCTGCAGCGATCGGGAACCCGAAGAGGGCGGAGCCCGAGCACAACGAGATCACCGCTGGGCGGATGCCCGCTTCCTCCAGCGCTCTCGCGGCCCCGACGACCGAGGCGAGAGCCCCGCTGCCCCCGGTCGCCACCAGGGCCAGCCGGCGCTGTCTCAGGTCGGCTGTCTCCATCTGTTGTGCTGGGGGGAACGGGTGGAGGTCCGGCTCTCGTCGCCGCTCGAACGGAAGCGTCACGAGTGCACGTCTGGCATCGTCGAGGAGACCGGCATCTTCGCGGACCCCATCGATGAATTCCCTGGTCCGCGTGATGACATTGAAGTATTGACGGAGGCGGAACACGTCGAGCGCGCCACTGAGCATGGGTTCATTGTCCGGGAAACCCAGGGTCATGGATAGGGTCCGAAGTCTCAGCTTGGGACCCTGGCGCTGTAGGGACGTTCGCCTCTTCAAAGCGGTGCGGCGATCGGCCAAGCTTGGTGGTGGGTCCGCAGAGAGGAGTGGACATGGACCTCTTCATGCGCGAGAGCGACGCCTTCTCGTGGCATATGGAGCGCGACCCCGTTCTGCGTTCGACCGTGGTCGCCGTCGCGTGGCTGGAGCGCAGCCCTGACTGGGACATGTTCGTGGCCAAGCTCGACCAGGCGACCCGGCAGATCCCGTTCTTCCGCCAGCGGGTGCTCGAGCCGCCAGCGCGGCTCACGACTCCCCGTTGGACCCACGACGGCAGTTTCGACCTGATGTGGCACCTGCGCCGCGTGGACTCGCCGGTCCCGCATACGCCCAACACCGTCCTGGCGCTCGCCCGAATCGCTGCGACCACGGCATTCGACCGCGCGCGCCCGCTGTGGGAGTTCACGCTGGTGGAACACTTGGAGGGCGATCGAGCCGCCCTGATCATGAAGGTCCATCACTCACTGACCGACGGCCTCGGGGGCATGCAGTTGGCGCTGCTCTTGTTCGAAGTCGATCCAATTTCGAGGGCACTTGAACCAGTTCCGGCCGCACCCACTGCGGGGACGAATGAAGGAGACAGCGGCCGGCTCGGGACCGCCGCGGTTCTAGGCCAGAGCCTGGCCCGGGACTGGGAACGTCTGGCCGGGTTGGTGGGCCACGCGGCAGCGGGGGCTCCTCCTTCCGCAGCGCGCGCAGCGAGACATCCGCTTGCGAGTGCCAACGCGATCCTCGAGACCGTGAAGTCGATCGGCCGCACGGTGGCGCCAGTTCGGAGCACGCTTTCGCCCGTCATGACGGACCGGGGCCTGACGCGGCATCTGGAGATCCTGGAGGTGAGCCTCGCGGACCTCAAACGGGCAGCCGCGGCGGGAGGCGGCACCGTCAACGACGCCTTCATGGCTGCGGTTACTGGAGGCTTTCGGCGCTATCACGAGCATCACGGTGTCGCCCCTGAGAAGCTGCGGGTGACGCTTCCCATCAGCATCCGCACGCCGGAGGACCCAATAGGTGGCAATCGGATCACGCTGATGCGTTTCGCGGTTCCCGTCTCGGACGCGGATCCGGCGTCGCGCATCAAGACCATCGGCAGCTTGTGCAAGGCAGCTCGCGACGAGCGTTCACTGCCGCTTACCGATGCCATAGCGGGGGTCCTCAACTTCCTGCCTCAAGGGGCGGTCGGCAGCATGCTCAAGCATGTGGACTTCTTGGCAAGCGACGTTACAGGCTTCACGTTTCCCGTGTACCTCGCGGGCGCCCGATTGGAGCGCTATGTCGCGTTCGGCCCGACGATCGGCTCGTCAGCGAACCTGACGTTGCTCTCCTACGACGGAACTTGTGGTATCGGCGTCGCGATCGATACCGCGGCCGTTCCCGATGCCGACGTACTCGTTGACTGCCTGCGCGAGGGTTTCGAGGAGGTGCTCGCGCTGGGCGGCAATCACGACTCCGTGCGGATGCCGATGCGCGAGATTCTTGGGTGCTGAAGTCGTTGGAATGCATGAGCCAGCTCGACGCTTGTCAGCTCCCCGCTGAAATCCGAAGACCCGGTTCTCTAAGGATTGCCGCGCGACGGCCGAGCGATGAGGACTTCGAAGGTCGGCACCTACCGAGTCGCCCATCCCATGACAGTAACTATTCGAGTCGGGCTGCCCGGATTTGAACCGGGGACCTCTGCGTCCCGAACGCAGCGCGCTAACCAAGCTGCGCCACAGCCCGTCCGCCCCCGAAGGGGAGGCAGTCAGTCACACTACCGCGGCGTCGCCTCGCCGCTTCCCCCGCTCCCGCCGCCCGGTTCGTCGCCGTTGCCCCCGGCTGGGTCCCCGTCGTTGTACCCGTCGCCGGCGAAGGTCGCCACGACCTGGGACACCCGGCGCTTGTCCATCTCGACCACGCGCAGGTTCCAGTCGCCGACCCGGACCTCCTCTCCCTCGGTCGGGATGTGGCCGAATCGTTCGAAGAGCAGTCCCCCCAGCGTCACGTATTCGCCGTCGGGGATGTCGATGCCCAGTCGCTCGCGCACGTCGTCGACGTTGGTTTGTCCGTCCAACAACCAGCGCGTGTTGTCGACCCGGACGATGAGCGCCTCGTCCTCTTCGTCGAACTCGTCGTGGAGGTCTCCCACCAGCGGCTCCAGGAGGTCCTTGACCGTCAGCAGACCGGCCACGCCCCCGTACTCGTCCACCACGACGGCAACGGCGCGCCGGTGCTTGCGCATGTCGGCCAACGCCTCGAGGATCCCGAGCGACTCGGGCAAAAGGTAGGGCTGGCGGACCTTGCGGGAGATCTCCAGCGGGCTCGGGTCCGTGGCATCCCGGTCGCGGGGGGAGCCATGGACGCCGCGATCCCGGGCTCCGGGCTGGCCGCCCGTTCGGAAGATGTCGTTGACGAACAGGATGCCGATCAGGTCGTCGAGGTCGTCGTGCACGACCGGGAAGCAGCTGTGGCCCGAGGTCCGCACCGCCTGTGCGATGTCCTCGGCGTGCACGGGGATGGTGAGATAGGTGACGTCGACGCGCGGCGTCATCACCTCTCGGACGTCCATGTCGCGGAGATCGGCGAGCGCCTCCGTGATGATCCGCTCCTGTTCCGACGCCTCGGCCTGGGGCGAGGGCCGCTGACGCTTCGTCCCCGCGGCTCCGCCCACGCCGTCAGCCGAGCGGCGCCAGAGCCGGCGCGGTCGCCTGGTCGGCTGGGGGTCGGGAGGCTCCCGGTGCGACACGGGGGTGCCGGGTCAGGGGGTGGGGTCGGGTCCCGATTGCAGCTCGGGTCCGGCGCCCACCAGCACGGGCACGGGCGTGAACGAGTCGTCGGCGAAGGTCCCGCCGTCCAGAATCGCATTGACGGCGCGCCGGAGTCGCAGCGGGTCGAGCGGTTTCACCAGCCAACCCTCGGCTCCCGAACGGCGCGCCAGGAACACGTCGGGCCGGCGGTCGAGCAGCATGAGCACGGGTATGTGGTCGACGGCGTCGTACGACTCCTGCAGCCGCAGCTCCAGGCACACGGCCATGCCCCCCATGTTGCCCATCTGCATGTCGACGATGACCAGGTCGGGCGATTCCTCGGCGACGAACGCCACCACCTCGGGACCCGACGTCACTGCATCCATCGCCACATCGGGCCCGCTGATCACGGCCTCGATTTCCCGTCGGAGGATCGGCGCGTCGCTGGCGACCAGGATGGTCTGCACCGACCGGACACTATCGGACCCGTGTGCAGGGACGGTAACCCGTGGCGACGATGCGTCGGGGCGTGCCGACGCCCCGTTCTCTAAACAGAGTCATTTACAGTTTTGAAAAACATCGCCGGCGGGCACGCCGGCGGGCACGTCAGCCGCCGACTTGTTCAGCCGAAGAGGTGATCCGCCGCCCGTCGCAGGCCCACCAGCTCGTGCACGTCCTGACCGAACAACGGGATCCGCCCGACGGGCGCGGGCGACACCTTCGCCGCCAGCCCGGCGAACGCCGCCTCCTCGCGCGCGGCCACCATGTTGAGCTCGGTGAGGTTCACCTCGAGCGGCTCCAGTCCCGGCGCCGGAGGGACGGCGCCGTCGACGGGCCCGCCACCATTGCCGATCCCGTCGCCGAAGGACGGCGCGATCCGGTTGACCACGAGCGCCGACACCGCCACCTCGCGCTCGGCCAACTTGTCGGCGAAGAAACCCGCCTCTGCAATGGCATCGGGTCGTGCCGAGGTGACGAGTACGTAGGCCGTCGACGGGTCGGCCAGCAGATCGTGGACCGCACTGGCCCGGCTGCGGAACCCGTCCTCCATTCCCTCGAAGGCCTGGAAGAACGAGACCGCGTCCTGCACGATCTCGGCTCCGGCCACCTTGGCGATCGTCCGCAGCAGCGCCTGCGTGGCGACGCTGACGGCTCGCAGCGACATGCGGGTGGGCACCAGGATGGCCCGGAAGAGCCGGTTCTCCAAGAACCGGGTCAGCCGCCGGGGCGCGTCCAACAGGTCCAGCGCGTTGCGGGTGGGCGGTGTGTCGACGACCACCACGTCGAACTCCTTGGAGTGGACCAGCTCGTAGAGCTTCTCCATGGCCATGTACTCCTGCGTGCCCGAGAGCGCGCCGGCCAGGTTCTGGTACAGCCGGTTGGCCAGGATCGATTCCGCCTGCTCCGGGGTGCGGGCGTACCGCTGCACCAGGTCGTCGAAGGTGCCCTTGGAGTCGAGCATCAGCGCGTGCAGATGGCCGGGCCAGTCACCTTCGACCTCCGAGGGCGTGTTGGGGAGCGACTGCACGCCCAGGGCGTCCGCGAGGCGTCGGGCCGGGTCGACGGTGACCACGCAGGCACGCCGGCCCGCCCGCGCCGCGGCGAGGCCGAACGTGGCCGACACGGTCGTCTTGCCCACGCCACCCGAGCCGCAGCACACGATGACCGACCGCTCGGTGATCAGTCCCGGCAGGGTGACGGACGGCCCTGCCGACCCGGACCCCGAGCCGGCCCCCGAACCCGGCTCCGCCCCGGCCATCGTGCTCATCCGGCGCCCTCGGGCACGAGGGCCGTCACCGACTCGGCCAACGCGTCGGCCAGTGTCTGCGTCTCCGCGGCCCCGATGGTGGGGGCGTCGAGCGCCGGGACCACCAGGTGGGGCAACGGCAGCTCGCGGCGCAGCCGTTCGACCTGCTCGGCGGACACGGCATGGCGGGCCAGCCGGAAGCGCCGGGCCTCCTCGAGCGCCGCCAGGTGCCGCGGTGGCAGCGCCACGCCGGCCGCGGCCGCTACCTCGTCGGCCGGCCGGTCGAGACCGACCGGCCGTGGGTCGCACGCGTTCACGATGACGGGCCCGAGCTGCACGCCGGCCTTGTCCTCGAGCGTGTAGGCCGACTCGATGGTCTCCGAGACCGGCAGCTCCTCGGGCAACGTGACCAGGATCACCCGGCACCGAGCCGGGTTGCTCAAAAGCTCGACCACGTCCTGGGCCTGGGCCCGCAACGGGCCTCCCCTGGCGGCGCTCACCAGCCCGCTGGCGGAGGTCAGGAAGGTGATGGCATGGCCGGTGGCCGGGGCGTCCACGACGATCAGGTCGGCCAGGGCCTCTCGTTCCAGCTGCTTCACCTTGCCCAGCACCAGCACGTCGCGGATGCCCGGGATGGCCGTCGCCACCACGTCGAGGAGCCCGGAGTGGGCAAGCCGCCTGGACACCCGGCGCAGGCCGTGGTCTTCGAGATACTCCACCAGCGCGTCGTCGGGGGTGAGGCGCCGGGCCCGCACCGAGCCCTTCAACCCCGCCGCACCGCCGGCGGCGGCAGGGGCCAGCAGCTCCTCTTCGTAGCCGAGGTCCTGGCGCAGCCCGAAGGCGGCCGTGATTCCGGACTTGCCCTCGAGTTCGACGATGAGGACCGATCGTCCCGTGTCGGCGGCCATCCGGGCCACCGCCGCGCTCATCGTCGTCTTACCCACGCCGCCCTTGCCGGCGACGATGAGGACGTGGCTCTGTGCGCAGAAGGTACCCACGTCCATGTTGGGCCGAGCGTAGTTGCCGTCCCCGCGTCCCGGATCGATCGACGCCCAAAGATCCTGGTCAAGACCCTTGAACGGCAAGCTCCCCCGGCGATAGCTTGGCCCCTGGGGGAGTTCTGATTGGCCCTATCGGGGGGTTTGATGCGCCAGGGATCAGAGATGTGGCAGTTGAAGGCAGCGTGCCGGGGACCGCAAGCGGCGGTGTTTTTCCCCCGTCCCACGCCGAGCGGAAGGAAGAGAAGGCCTCGCGCGAGCTGCGGGCGAAAGCCATTTGTGATCAGTGTCACGTGCGGGGCGAGTGCTTGGACTACGCCATCCGGATCCGGGAGCCCCACGGGATCTGGGGCGGCATGAACGAGGTCGAGCGCAAGCTGATGCTCGACCGCCGGGCCAGCTGAGCCGACTGCCGGCCCGGGCCCGGCGCCTCAGTGCGTCGGGGTGATCTTCAGCGCCTGATCCGCCGCCTGCACGGCGCGGGAGTCGCACACTGCGTCGGGCCTGCCCCCGTCGACCGCGCAGATGGAGGCCGTGATCTCGTTGGCCGCGGCGACGACCGCCTGGGTCATGGGGCTGGTCGGCGAGGCGAGATACCCGGCGATCTGGCTCTGTGAGAGACCCGAGAACACGGCGGGCGTGAAGCTCGCCCCCGAGAGCACGTAGCGATTGGCCACGTCCAGGAGGGGGAACGTGTCAGGGCCCTGCCCGTAGCTGGCGATCGCCGCGGCCTGCCTGGCGTCGGGGCGCTGCAGGCCGAGATACCGCGCACCCGTCGGGTTCAAGGAGCTGTAGCGCTCCACCGACTCGAGGATCACGTACTTGCTCGTGTAGGTGGACTGCCAGAATGTGAACGTCGAGAGGTCGGCGAAGGCCGTGGTGGGGCTCGACTGCATCAGCCCGAGCTGCTTGAAGGTCCCGAAGCGAGACAGGGCCAGGATCAGGGGCCAGCGCTCGACGGCCGCGTACGGGGCGTACTCGGCGCCGTAGAAGAAGACCACCGGCAGCGGCGGCGCCCCGTTCGCCGTGGCGAGCCACAGCGGCGTGCTCCCGTTCCCTGCGGGCTGCAAGGGCGTGACCGGGTTCGCCGGCGAGCTGACCCCGATGGTGTCGTAGACCGACGCCGGCACGGAGGCCAGCGTGGAGATGAGCGACGACGGCGCCGGGTCGAACGCCTCGACCGTCGACGAGCTGTCCGGTGTGGCGCTGTCCCGCACGATGACGAGTGCGCCCAGCAAGATGATGGCCACGATGATCAACCCCAGTGCCAGGTAGCGGCGCGGGATCTGGCGCAGCAGGGGCGCCGACGCGGTCTCGTTGGCGGTCTGGCTCATGGGGTTGGGTCAGGTTAGCCAAGGGGTGCCGCCGCTTCGGGGGCGCCGCCCGTTCCTGCCGGTACCCTCTGCAGGCGTGCCTCCATCGGCTTCTCCTCCCGCCCCGGCGCCCGATCCCGGCGCGGTGGAGATCCGCCCGGCCGCCACCGTGATGCTCGTACGCGACGTCCCGTCCCCCGGGGGCGGGTCCGTGCTGCAGGTGCTCATGGTGCGCCGCAACCTGCGCTCGGACTTCGTCGGGGGCGCCTACGTGTTCCCCGGTGGCGCCGTCGATCCGCACGACGGGGGCACGGAGGCCGAGGCGCTCTGTGCCGGGCGGAGCGACGCCGAGGCCAGCGCGCTCCTCGGTGTCGGCTCGGGCGGCCTCGCCTACTGGGTGGCCGTCGTGCGCGAGACCTTCGAGGAGGCCGGTCTGCTGCTGGCCCGGCGCCCCGCTGGGCCCGATCTCCTGGCCGGCGATCCCGCCGAGGAGGCCCGCTTCGTCGCCGAGCGGGCCTCCGTCAACGCCGGGACGCGCCGCTTTCTCGACCTGGTGCGGGACGAGCGCCTGCGGCTCTCCGTCGGTGACATCCACTACTTCGCGCACTGGATCACCCCGCGCGGCGTGCCGCGGCGCTACGACACGCGCTTCTTCGTGGCGGCGGCGCCCTCCGGGCAGATCGCGGCGCACGACGCGGGCGAGACGATCGCCGAGGTGTGGATCTCGCCCCACGACGCGTTGGCGCGCCACCGCGCCGGTGAGATCGACATCATCTTCCCGACCATCCGCAACCTCCAGGTCATCGGTCGCTTCGCGACCAGCCACGAGCTGCTGGCGGCGGCCGAGCGGGCGTCGAGCACCGTCCCGGCGATCGAGCCGAAGGTGGTCCCCGACGGGAACGGCATGCGCATCGTGCTCCCGGGCGATCCGGGCTACGAGCGGGCGCCCGTCTCGGACCCCGAGAGCGGCGAGGCTCGCGGCGACTTCAACGACGCGGTGCGTGCCGTCTCCATGAAGGCCAACCGGGAGGGCCCCGAGGCGGCGCCCGGCCCCCGACCCGCCGGGCCGTGATCCCGGCGGTGCCCGACTTCGGCATCGGGCCCGCCCCCCCACCGTCGTCATCCGGCCGCCCGACGGGGACCTGCATCAGTACCTCGCCAGCCTCGGCCGCCTGCGGGACGCGGCGAGCGTGGATGAGCTCCTCCCCGAGGTCTACGGCGACGTCACCGACCGGCAGCTCCCGGTGGCGTCCCGCAGGAGGACACGATCGAGAGCCGCTGGGCTGCCGCCTGAAGCTGTCCCGGGGCGCCGGTCAGCCCGCCGCGGCCTCGCCCCGGGCCACGGCCGCCTCCACCCGCTCCACGAGCCGGGCCGAGCACCCCTCGACGTCGAGGAGTGGCGCCACCTCTTCCGCGATCACCTGGGCCATCGCCGCGAACACGTCGGAGAGCTCGCTGCCCTCCCCGGCCAGGGCGACGGGCACACCCTCGTCACCCCCGGCGGCCAGGTCGGGGTGCAGGGGGATGGAGCCGACGAGGGGGACGCCGAGCCCGCGGGCCAGGCGTTCCCCGCCACCGGAGCCGAAGAGCGCGTAGGTCGTGCCGTGCTCGCACGTGAAGTCGCTCATGTTCTCGATGACCCCGGCCACCCGCAGGTAGCCGCGACGGGCCATGTCCGCCGCCCGCGCCGCCACCTTCTGGGCGGCGAGCGGCGGGGTGGTCACCACGAGCAGCTCGGTCCGTGGCAGCAGCCGCGCCAGGCCCATCTGGATGTCGCCCGTTCCGGGAGGCAGGTCGATGAGCAGGTAGTCGAGGTCCCCCCAGTGGGCGTCCTGAAGGAATTGCTGCACGGCCCGGTTCAGCACGAGCCCGCGCCACATGATCGCCTGTTCCTCGTCGGCCAGGAACCCCATGGAGAGCACGCGGAGCGTGCCGGGCCCCACCCGCCGCTCCAAGGGGACCATCTTGCCGTGGCGCGCCTCCACGTCACCCTCCATGCCGAGCAGCCGCGGGATCGAGAACCCCCAGATGTCCGCGTCGAGGATGCCCACCACGAGGCCGCGAGCGGCCAGCGCGACCCCGAGGTTGACCGTGACCGAGGACTTGCCGACGCCGCCCTTCCCCGATGCGATGGCGAGCACCTTGGTCCCGGCGGCGACGGCCGTTTCGGGCGCGTCCTCGCGCGCCTTCCAGCGGGCCCGGGACATGACGGCTGCACGCTCCTCGGCGTCCATGGCCGCCACCCGAACCTCGACCGAGCGCACCCAGTCCAGCGACTCGACGTGGCCCACGACGTCACGCTCGATCTGGCTCCGCAGCGGGCAGGCCGCGATGGTCAGGGCCACCTCGACGACCACGTCCCCGTGATCGACCGTGACCCCCCGCACCATGCCCAGGTCGACGATGGTGTCCCCGAGCTCGGGGTCGACCACGGCCCGCAGGCGGTCGCGCACCTCCTCTTCGCGCCCACTGCCCCGCGTGTCGTCCGCGGGTGGTGTCGCCGTGTCGGATGGTCGGGCCACAGGCAAAATTCTACCTGGTTGACGCTGGTTTCCGGCCCGATGGCCGGCCGGTGCCACGGGCTGGTGCGCACCGGTAACATGGGAGCCGTCCGCGGGCACGTTGAGCCCTGCCGCCAGGTGCGGCACGGCCAGGTACGGCAAAAACAGGAGGAACCAGTGACGACCATCTCCACGAGCGTCAACATCGGGAAGAAGCCGGCGCCGGTCACTCTCAGTGACGCCGCCACCTCCAAGGTCGCCGAGCTGCTCGCCCAGGAGGAAGGCGAGGACCTGGCGCTGCGTGTGGCCGTGAAGCCCGGCGGGTGCTCGGGCTACAGCTACGAGATGTTCTTCGACACCGAGATCATGGCGGACGACGTGGTCCGGGAGTTCGGCACCGTCAAGGTCGTGGTGGACGCCGCCAGCGCCGACCTGCTGAGCGGGTCCACGCTGGACTTCAGCGACGGGCTGCAGGGTGCCGGCTTCCACATCACCAACCCGAACGCCACCCGCACCTGTGGCTGCGGCTCCTCGTTCAGCTGAGCCCGGCCCGTCCGGGCACCCGGACCCCTGAGGGGCACCGGCACGACACCTGATCCGTTCCGGGGTGCCGACGCCCCCCCGGACCCTCCCGCCGGAGTCTCCTTCGCCCTGAACGGCGAGGACGTGCGGGTGGCGGACGGGATCTCCCTCCTCGATGCGCTGCGCGAGGAGCTCGGCTGTCGCTCGGCCAAGGACGGCTGCAGCCCACAGGGCCAGTGCGGGTGTTGCACCGTGTGGGTCGACGGTGCCCCCCGGGTCGCCTGTGTGACGCCGGTCCGCCGCGTCGCCGGCCGTCGCGTGACGACCATCGAGGGACTGCCGGCCGACGTCCGCGACCGCTGGGCGTCGGCCTTTGTGGCCCACGGGGCGAGCCAGTGCGGGTTCTGCACGCCCGGGATCGTGATGCGCCTCGCCGCGCTGGGGGGACCCGGGGCCTCGACGCCACCGGGGAGACGCGAGGTCGAGGCGGCCTTGCGGGCCCACCTGTGCCGTTGCACCGGCTGGCAGTCGATCGTGGAGGCCGCCTGCGGCGCGCTCGGCGTGGAGGGGCTGCCCGACGAACCGGCCGCCACGGCCCGCGATCCCGTGCTCGCCGCCTGGCGCGCCCAGGTGGAGGGCCCCGCCTTCCAGACGTCGGGGCCCGAGGTGGTCCTCGGAGGCGGTGGCTTCGCCGACGACACTGCACCGCCCGGCGCGCTCGTCCAACTGGGCGCGGACGCGCCCGTCGCCCCCGGTATGCGGGCCGCACGGGCGTATGGCGGGCGCGTCCAGGGTCGCAACAGCACCGTGCCGTTGTCGCACCCGGTCGCGGTCCCCGCGGGGGACTGGGCGCTCTCGCTGCAGACGACCTGGGTCGAGCCCGCGTACGTCGAGCCCGACGCGAGCTGGAGCCGGCCCGGCGGGGAACCCGCCTCCCCCTTGGCCAACGGGGGAGCCTTCGGCGGCAAGCGGCACAGCCCGGTCCCGGCGCGGGCCCGGGACCTCGCCGACGAGACCGGTGAGGTGGTGCGTGTCCTGTGGAGGCGCGAGGACGTCGTGCGGCGCGGCCACAAGCGCCCGCCGCTGGCCGTGGCGCTGCGGCAGGACGGCACCGGTGTCGTGCGCGTCGGCCGGACCGAGGGTTCGGCGGATCTCACGCCGTTGCGGGCGCGCCTGCGCGAGCTGTGCCCGGGCGTGCACGTCGAGGAGGTCGAGGTGCCGGGGCCCCCGGTGGCCCCCGAGCTGCGCGGGGCCGGCTGGGCCGAGACGCTGGCGGCCCTCCACGCGCTGAGCGCCCCGCCCGGACGACCGGGCACGGGGCGGGCCCATGTGTCGCTGCTCGATGCGGGCAGCGCGAGCGTCGAGCTCGACCTCCACGACGGTGAGCGAGGTCGCGTCGACGTCGACGTGTGGGCGGGCGAGGTCCTGTGCCCGGTCACGCTGCGTTCCTACGCCCTGGGGGCGGTGCACCAGGCGCTCGGGCTGGTCTGGAGCGAGGGCATCGCGGTCGACGCCGGCGGCGTGCCGGTCGATCTGACCATCCGCTCCTTCGGCATCCTGGCCGCCCGCGACATGCCCCACGTCGAGGTCCGGCTGCACGACCAGGAGTGCTGGCCGGTCAACGGGTCCGATGCCGTCTTCGTCGCCACCCTGGCCGCCGCCTTCGCCGCCGAGGGGCTCCCGGCGCGCTGGCCCACCCGCCGTGCCGCCGTGCGGGCGCCGTTCCGGGACGTGGCAGCATCGGGGGGTCGAGAGGAGCCCGCATGAGCGCAGCCGTCGGCCCGTACTCCCCTGTCCGCCGGATCGGTGACTGGGTCGTGACCTCGGGCCAGATCGGCGTCGTCACCGACGAGGCCGGCGTGCCGGCCCTGGTGCCCGGAGGCACCGTGCCCGAGCTCCACCAGGCGCTGCGGAACCTGTCCGAGGTCCTCGCCATTGAGGGAGCCACGCTGCCCGACGTGTTCAAGACCACGCTCTACCTGATCGACATGCAGGAGTTCGCCGCCGTCAACGAGGTGTGGGTCGAGTACTTCGCGGCGGTTCGCCCGACCCGCTCGGCTGTCGCGGTGGCGGCGCTGCCCGTCGGGGCCCGGGTCGAGGTCGAGGCCTGGGCCTACGCGCCGGTCGTCTGAGTGGCCGGGGCGGCCGGTGCCGCAGGGGCGCCTGGGGACGGACCACCCGCCCCGCTGTTGCGCTGGGCCATGCCGGGGTGCCAGGCGACCTGCCCGAAGCGGTAGCCCACCGAGCGGACGGTCTGGATCAGGTGGGCGTGCTCCTCGCCCAGCTTGGCCCGCAGGCGCCGGATGTGGACGTCGACGGTCCGGGCGCCGCCGTAGTACTCGTAGCCCCACACCCGGCTGAGCAGGGTCTCGCGCGTGAAGACCTTGGCCGGGTGGCCGGCCAGGAAGCGGAGCAGCTCGTACTCCATGTAGGTGAGGTCGAGGACCCGGCCCGCCACGGCGGCCTGGTACGTCTCGAGGTTGAGCATGAGGGGCCCGTACTCGATGATGTCCGGCCGCATGCTCTGCCCGGTGCGCCAGAAGAGGTGCTGCAGGCGCGCCACGAGCTCGTCGGGCCGCGCCGGCAGGACGCAGAAGTCGTCGTAGAGGTCGTCGCGCAGCAGCAGCTCGCCCACCTGGTCCGCTGCCATGGCGAGCAGCAGCGGCGTCATGGGGACCTCGCGCAGGCGCAGGTGGCGGCAGAAGGCGACCGCGGCGGTCATGTCATCGCCGGCCACGACCAGCGCGCCCGAGTAGCCCACGGTGCGACCGTCCGGGCCGGGCGCGGCGATCTCCTCTGGCCCGCTCACGCCGTGGTGTCCGAGGCCCGCGCTCTGCAGCGCCAGGGTCACCTCGGCGGGGAGGTCGGCGGGGAAGCAGAGGAGGGGGTCCATCGTCGCGTCGGGATCAGAGCAGCGGCAGGTAGCGGTCCAGCTCGAACTGCGTCACCTCGGCCTGATAGGCGTCCCACTCCGCCCGCTTGTTACGGATGAACCACTCGAAGACGTGGTCGCCGAGCGTCTCGGCCAGCAGCTCGGAGCGCTCCATTTCGTTGACGGCGTCGTGCAGGCTCGAGGGCAGAGGCTCGATGCCCTTCTTGGCCAACTGCTTGGGCGTGAGGGTGAACAGGTTGTCGTCCGCCTCGGGCGGCAGGGGGTAATCCCCGGCGATACCGCGCAGCCCGGCCGCCAGGATCACCGAGAAGGCGAGGTAAGGGTTGCAGGCGCTGTCGGGGGCCCGGTACTCCAGGCGGGTGGACTCGGTCTTGCCCATCTTGACGACCGGCACGCGCACCAGCGCCGACCGGTTGTTGCGCGCCCAGCTGACGTGGACGGGCGCCTCGTAGCCGCCGATCAGGCGCTTGTAGGAGTTGACCCATTGGTTGGTGACCGCGGTGATCTCGCGCGCGTGGTGCAGCAGGCCGGCGATGAAGCGCCGCGCCACCTCCGAGAGCCCGTAGCGATCGCTCTCGTCGACGAACGCGTTGCGCTCCCCCTCCCACAACGAAATGTGGGTGTGCATGCCCGACCCCTGCACGCCCCCGAGCGGCTTGGGCATGAAGGAGGCGAAGACCCCGTCCTGGCGGGCCATCTCCTTTATCACCATGCGCGTCGTCATGACGGTGTCGGCCATGGTGAGGGCGTCGGTGTAGCGCAGGTCGATCTCATGCTGGCTGTGCGCGTCCTCGTGCTGGGTGTGCTCGACGGGGATGCCCATCTCCTCGAGCATGAGCACCGACCGGCGCCGCAGGTTGCTCGTGAGGTCGGCGACCGAGAGGTCGAAGTAGGACCCCGAGTCCAAGACGACCGGGCCCCGCGCCGGATCGGCGTCGGCGAAGTAGAAGAACTCCACCTCGGGCGAGGCGAAGAAGGTGTAGCCGGCCGCCCGGGCGCTCTCGAGGGTGCGCCGCAGCGCGTGCCGCGGATCGCCCCCGAAGGGGGTGCCGTCGAGGTTGGCGATGTCGCAGAACACGCGGGCCACCTGCGCGTCGTCGTGATGCCACGGCAGCAGCTGGAAGGTCTTGGGGTCGGGGCGGGCCAGGACGTCGGCCTCCTGGACCCGGCTGAACCCGTCGATGGCCGAGCCGTCGAACGTCATGCCCTCGTCGAGGGCGTTCTCGAGTTCCGCCGACGTGATGTTGAACCCCTTGGGGGTCCCGAGCACGTCGGTGAACCACAGCTGGACGAAGCGGATGCCCCGCTCCTCCACGGTCCGGAGCACGTAGTCCCGCTGGCTTTGCACCGTGCAAGTTTCGCATGCCGGCGCACCCCCCTCCCCTGGGGCCCGTGGGCCGCGCCCCAATCGACGCCCCGAGGCCGCCGTTAATCTGGGTCGATGCCGCATCTGCGCCTGGCCGCCGCGCAGCTGAACACCGTCGTCGGCGACCTGTCCGGCAACGTGGAGCGGGTGCTCGGCGCGCTGGCCGCCGCCGAGGCGGCCGGGGCCGACGTCTGTGTGGCGCCCGAGCTGGCCATCACGGGCTACCCACCCGAGGACCTGCTGCTCAAGCCCGGGTTCGTGGCCGACAACGTGGCGGCACTCGAGAAGGTGGCTGCCGCCACCGGGCAATGCGCCGTGGTGCTCGGCTTCGTCGGCGCCGCCCGTGACGGCGGCGGACTGGCCAATGCGGCGGCCGTGTGCGCCGGCGGCCGCGTCGTGGGTGTGTATCGCAAGCGCTACCTCCCCAACTACGGGGTGTTCGACGAGCAGCGCTGGTTCGTGCCCGGTGACGAGCCGCCGGCGCTCTTCGGCGTGGCCGGCGCCTGGGTCGGCGTCTCCATCTGCGAGGACGTCTGGTTCGACGACGGGCCGGTGGCGCAGGCCGGCCGCGCCGGCGCGGATGTGGTCGTGAACCTCAACGCCTCGCCGTACAACCGCGGGCGCCGTCACGACCGCATCGACATGCTGCGGGGGCGTGTCGCCGAGGCCGGGTGCGCCATCGCGTACGTGAACCAGGCGGGCGGACAGGACGAGCTGGTCTTCGACGGCGACTCGCTCATTGTGGCGGCCGACGGGACCCTGCTGGCGTCGGGTGCGCAGTTCGCTCCGGACCTGGTCGTCGTCGATCTGCCCATCGGGCCGCACCGAGCCCACGCCGTCACCGAGCTGCTGCCGCGGATCGTGGTGACCGAGCCCCGTGGCGCCGACCGGCCGCCACTGCCCCCCACCTCGCCGCCGGCCCCACTGAGTGACCACGCCGAGGTCTACGCCGCGCTGGTCCTGGGCACGAGGGATTACCTCGCCAAGAACGGCTTCAGCGAGGCGGTCGTCGGGCTCTCGGGGGGGATCGATTCGTCGCTGGTGGCCACGATCGCGGTCGACGCGCTCGGGCCCGAGCGCGTGCACGGCCTTTCCATGCCCTCGCGCTACTCCAGCGAGGGATCGCGCCACGACGCGGGCGTGCTGGCCGAGCGGCTCGGCATCGACCTCAAGGTGGTCCCGATCGAAGAGGCCCACGTGGCCTTCGCCTCCATGCTGGCACCGGTGCTCGGCCGCGAGCCCTTCGGCCTGACCGACGAGAACCTCCAGTCGCGCGTGCGCGGCGTCCTGCTGATGGCCGTCTCCAACGCCAAGGGATGGATCGTGCTGACGACGGGCAACAAGAGCGAGATGGCCACCGGCTACTCCACGCTCTACGGCGACTCGGCGGGTGGCTTCGCCGTCATCAAGGACGTGCCCAAGACCTTGGTGTACGACCTGTGCCGCTACCGCAACACCCAGGCCGTGCTGGAGGGCGAGCCGGGGCCCATCCCCGACAGCATCCTCGACAAGCCGCCCTCGGCCGAGCTGCGGCCGGACCAGCGCGACGACCAGTCGCTCCCGCCCTACGAGGACCTCGACCCGGTGCTGCAGGGCTACGTGGAGCGCGACCGCACGGCGGCCGACCTCGTGGCCGAGGGTTTTGACCCGGTCGTCGTCGACCGCGTGGTGCGCCTGGTCGACGGCGCCGAGTACAAGCGGCGCCAGATGCCCCCGGGCGTGCGCATCACCACCAAGGCCTTCGGCAAGGACCGGCGCATGCCGATCACCAACCGCTACCGCTCCTCGGCCCTCGAGGAGTCGGGGGGTGGCTGAGACCGGGGCGCTGGACCCCGCCGGGCTCACCTGGCGGGGCATCGAGGAGCAGGCGCTGCTGGTGGGCTCCTATTGCTGGATGGAGCAACGCGTCTTCGCGGTCACCGGTTCCTGGGCCGGCCGGACGGGCGGGGCGGCCGAGCTGCACGTCTGGTGCGCCGCGGTGTCGAGGCGGCACGGCGCGTTGGCCGGTTGCTGGGCCGAGCGCCTCCCGGTCCGGGCCGGGGTCGACCCGACCTCCCTGGTCGAGGCCCCGTCGGCGTCCGTTGCCGAGGCCCTGGGGGCCCTGGCGGACGAGACGACCGACACCGTGGCGGGCGTGGAGACGCTGGTCGGGGTGCTGCTGCCCCGGCTGAGCGGGATCTACGGGGCCCATCTCCGCTCGGCGTCACCCGTTGCCGAGGCCCCCGTCATGGAGGTGCTGGCGGGGGCCCGCCGGGTGATGGAGGGCGAGATCCGGGGAGGCCGATCCCTGTTGGAGGGGTTTCCCGACCGCTTGGAAGGAAAAGGAGCGGAACTGGGAAGCAAGGTCGGGGAGCGCGTCGAACGGGCGTTTGACGATTTCGGCGTTTTCCCTGCTGTACGCCCATCTTGACAGTGCCATTACACTGTCCCCGCAGCCCACGTGCGCCCGAAAAGGGCGTCGGCAGCATTTGACGAGCGCGACAGCCCGGCGGGGTTCCCCCTACCGAGGTCACGGGACGGAAGGTTTAGGCGAGCAACTTGGCGAAGGAACGAATTGAGCGCGACGACGAAGACCTCGTACGTCTCTACCTGACAGACATCGGTCAGTACCCACTGCTGACCAAGGACGACGAGGTCCGCCTGGCCCAGGCCATCGAGGCGGGACGCGCCGCCGAGGCGGAGGTGGCCAAGGCCGTCAAGGGGATCACCACGGCCAAGAAGCGCGAGCTGCGCCGCGCCGTCATGGAAGGCGAGCAGGCCCAGCAGACGTTCGTCCAGTCGAACCTGCGCCTCGTGGTCTCGATCGCCAAGAAGTACCAGGCGTCGGGGCTGCCGCTGCTGGACCTCATCCAAGAGGGGAACCTCGGCCTGATGCACGCCGTCGAGAAGTTCGACTGGCGCAAGGGCTTCAAGTTCTCGACCTATGCCACATGGTGGATCCGCCAGGCCATCACCCGTGGCATCGCCAACACCGGACGCACCATCCGGCTCCCCGTGCACGCCGGCGACACGCTGGCCCGGGTGCAGAAGGCGCAGGCCCGCCTGGAGCTCAAGCTCGGCCGCCCGGCCACGCTGGCCGAGCTCGGCGTCGAGGTGGAGATGCCCGAGGACAAGCTCGTCGAGGCGCTGCGCTTCCGGGCCGAGCCGTTGTCACTGTCCGAGCCGCTGCGCGAGGACGGGGACGCGGAGCTGGGTGACGTGGTGGAGGACCGCTCGGCGGAGTCGCCCTTCGAGGTGGCCGCGGTGTCGCTCCTTCCCGACGAGATCGGTCGGCTGCTGTCCCCGCTCGACGAGCGCGAGCGCGAGATCCTGCGCCTCCGCTTCGGGCTGGACCGGGGCGAGCCCCGGACGCTCGAGGAGGTCGGCGAGCACTTCAACCTCACCCGGGAGCGCATCCGCCAGATCGAGGCCCGGGCCATGTCCAAGCTGCGCCACCCGTCCTCGGACACCGGGGCGCGTGATCTCCTGACCGTCTAGCGGCGCCTAGGCTTCATCACCATGAAGAAGCTCCTCATCCTGGCCCTGCTGGTTGCCCTCGGCGTCATCGCCGCCCGCCGTCTGCGCGACGCCTAGCGCACCTCGCACACGAGCTCAGGCGGCCCGCCGCCCGCTCGGCCCCGTCGCGTGGCGGCTGCGCAGGCCACGCCGCCACAAGATCAGCGCCGCGCCGGCCACGGCGAGGCTCGTCGTCACCACCGGCGTCGTGCGCCCCACCCGGTCGCGCAGGCGGATCGGCTTGGTGAAGTTGCGCACCTCCCAACCTCGCTCCCGCGCGATCTTGGCCAGGGCGCGGTCGGGGTTGACGGCCACCGGGCGCCCCACGGCCTCGAGCATCGGGAGGTCGGTGGCCGAGTCCGAGTACGCGCTGCTGGCGGCCAGGTCGAGCCCCGTGCGCGCCGCCAGCTCGCGCATGGCGTCCGCCTTCGAGTCCCCATAGGCGTAGAAGGCCATCTGTCCGGTGTAGCGCCCCTGCTCGTCGACCTCGCCCCGTGAGCAGATTGCCCCGTCGACGCCGAGGAGGTCGGCCAGGGGCAGCACGATCTCCTCGGGCGAGGCGGAGACCAGGTAGACGCGGTGGCCGGCCGCCCGGTGCAGCTCCATGAGCTCGAGCGCCTCGGCGTACATGATGGGCTCAATCGTCTGCAGCATCGTCTCGCGCACGATCTGGCGCACCTGGGCTCTGTCCCAGCCCTTGGTCACGGCCAGCATCGACTCGCGTACGCGACCGAGCCGTTCTTCGTCGGCGCCGAAATAGAGGTAGATCAGCTGGGAGATGGCGGCCCGTGCCACCAGCCGGCGGTTGATGAGGCCGCCTTTGAGGAAGGGCCGGCCGAACGCAGCGATGGAGGCGCGGTCGATGACCGTCTTGTCGAGGTCGAAGAAGGCCGCCTCCATACCTCTAATGGTACGGGCGTCCGGGGTCCCGCCTTGAGCGCCCGTGACAATTAGAGGTCGGGGCCGCGAACGTTCGGGGCCCGCGAGCTGGGCGGTCGCCGAGGTTGCCGGGAGGTTGCGGTCAGGCCACCTGGTCGGCGATGAACAGCGCGTGCACCGCGTCCTCGGCCTCCGCGGCGACCAGGACGAGCACCTCGTCGCCGGACTGCAGGGTCGTGTCGCCCCGGGGGACGATCAGGCGGTCGGCCCGCACCACGGCGACGACGACGGCGTCGCGCGGGAAGTCCAGGTCCGCCAGCGCGGTGTCGTTGGCGGGCGAGTCCTCGGCCAGGGTGATCTCGACCAGGTGGGCGGCGCCGCCCTGGAATTGCAGCAGGCGGACCAGCGAGCCGACCGAGACCGCCTCCTCCACCAGTGCGGTGAGGAGCTGGGGCGTCGAGACCGACACGTCAACCCCCCAGCTCTCGTTGAACAGCCACTGGTTCTTGGGGTGGTTGACCCGGGCCACCACGCGGGGCACGGCGAACTCCTGCTTGGCCAGCAGCGAGACCACGAGGTTGTCCTCGTCGTCGCCGGTGGCCGCCACCACCACATCGACGGTGGCGAGGCCCGCCGCGTCGAGCGAGGACACCTCACAGGCGTCGGCGGCGACCCAGGTGACGTCGAGCGTGGGACGGAGCCGCTCCACCAGATCGGGGTCCTGCTCAATGACGAGCACCTCGTGGCCGCTGGCGTGCAGGTCCGAGGCGATGGAGGTCCCGACGCTGCCGGCACCTGCGATGGCGACCTTCACGACCCTGCGTCCGCGCGGGAGGCCGGGTGGCGGGCGAGTGCCTCGTCGAGCTCGCGCAGCGCGTCGTCGAGCACCGCCAGGTGGAGCACGTCACCCTCCTGGCCGACCAGTTCGCGCGCATCGAGCCGTGGCATTCCGGCCCGGGTGACGGCAACGACGCTGAGCCGTCCCGGCTGCTCCAGGTCGCACAGTGCCCGGCCGGCCCAGCTGTCGGGCAGCGAGCGGTCGAGCAGCGTGAGGTGTCCCGACGGGTCGGACCAGTCGCCCACGTCCTTCTCGGGGAGCAGGCGCCGCCGGACCTGGTCGATCGTCCACGTCACCGTCGCGACGGTGGGGATGCCGAGCCGCTGGTAGATCTCGGCCCGCCTCGGGTCGTAGATCCGGGCCACCACGTTGGGGATCTTGTAGGTCTCCCGGGCGATGCGCACCGTCAGGATGTTGGTGTTGTCGCCGCTCGTCACCGCGGCGAGCGCGTCGGCGTGCAGCGCACCCGCCTTCTCCAGGTCGTCGCGGTCGAATCCCGAACCTACGATGCAGGGACCGTCCCACTCCTTCAGGCGGCGGAAGGCCCGTGACGACTTGTCCAGCACGGCAACGGAGTGGCCCTCGGTGCTGAGCGAGATGGCGAGGCCCGATCCGACCCGGCCACACCCGACGACGATCACATGCACGCCACAGTGCAACACGCCCGGTCAGGTCTTGCAAAAACCACGGAGGAGGCCGGCGGCGTTCTTCCACTGTCTACTGTGTGGCGGTGGCGACCCCGACGACGTCTCGCCCCGCGGGGCCACTGCCCGGCGTCGCGGCCGGGGACATCCCCGAGACCAGGCGCTACCGACTGAAGAACCAGCTGCTTGGGCCGCCGCTGGTCACCGAGCAGCTGGCCACGGAACGCCTGAGCCGGCCCATCGCCCTGGGCGTGCTGGCGCCGGACTGCATCTCGTCCTCGGCCTACGGCACCGAGGAGATGCTGACCCAGCTGGTCCCCTTCGTGGGGCTGGCCGCCTTCACCCTCGTGGTCCCGATCACCCTCGCCATCCTCGGCGTCCTCTTCTTCGTCACTCTCTCGTACCTGGAGGTCATTCAGCTCTACACGAAGGCGGGCGGGTCCTACGTCGTGGCCCGCGACAACTTCGGGCCGAAGATCGCCCAGATCGCCGCCGTCGCCCTGCTGATCGACTACACGGTCACCGTCGCCGTGCAGTCCTCCGCCGGCACGGCCGCCCTGACCAGCGCCGTGCCCAGCTTGGCCAACACGACCGACACGGTGGCCATCACCGTCGGCGTCGTCCTGCTTCTCCTCTACGGCAACCTGCGCGGCATCCGCGAGGCGGGCAGCTATTTCGCCATCCCCACCTATTTCTTCATCTTCTCACTGGCGTCGGTCATCGTCATCGGCTTCATCCGAGAGGCGCTCGGCACCTTGCACCACATCCCGCTGCCGCCCGCGAGCGAGGTGTACGGGGGCAGGATCGGGGTTCCCGGATCCGGCTGGCTCATGGGCCTGGCCTTCATCTCCCTGTTGCGGTCCTTCGCCAACGGGGGGTCGTCGCTGACGGGGCTCGAGGCGATCTCCAACGGCGTGAGCAGCTTCCGGGGCCCCGAGGCGCGGCATGCCCGCCAGACCCTGGTCGTGATGAGCTCGACGCTGGCCTTCCTGGTGCTCGGGGTGACGCTGCTGGCGCGCTGGACCCACGCCGTGCCCTACGCCATCGGGTCGCCGACGGTGGTGTCCCAGGAGGTGAAAGCCGTCTTCGGCACGAGCCCGGTCGGGCACCTCGCCTTCTACGTCGTGCAGCTGGCAACGATGCTGATCCTCTACACCGGCGGCAACACGAGCTTCAACGGCTTCCCGTACCTGGCCAGCTTCGTGGCGGGCGACCGCTTCCTCCCGCGCCAGCTGACCCGGCGCGGCCACCGCCTCGCGTTCTCCAACGGCATCCTGGTGTTGGCCGGCGTGGCCCTTGCCCTGGTCCTGGTCTACAAGGCACAGGTCAACGGGTTGGTGGCGCTGTACGCCATCGGCGTCTTCACCGGCTTCACCATGGCGGGGTCGGGCATGGTGAAGCACCACCTGTCGGCCCGCCGGGAGCACTGGCGGCGCAGCGTGATCGTCAACGGGTTCTCGGCCTTCCTGTCGTTCACCGTCGTCCTCATCTTCGCGGTGGCCAAGTTCAAGGAGGGCGCCTGGTTGATCTTCGTGGTCGGGCCGCTCCTCTACGTCGGGCTGATCCGCCTGCACCGCCAGTACGCCCGGGAGGCGGAGATGCTCGAGACCGGGGTGGTCGAGGCGTCGGAGGCGCCGGTCCTCCGCCGCCACGTCGTGGTCGTGCTGGTCGACCGGCTCGACATGGCGACGGCGCGCGCCCTGCAGTACGCGCGCACGCTGGCGCCCGACGACCTGCGGGCGGTGCACTTCGACATCGACACGAAGGCGGCGCGCGAGCTCGAGGCCGAGTGGAGCCGGCTGGGCCTGGCCCGGCTGCCGCTCGACATCATCGAGTGCCCCGACCGCCGCCTCGGTCGGGCCGCCATTGAGCTCGTGGCCGACGCGACGCTCGACGGCGACACCGAGTGCACCGTGCTGCTGCCCCGGCGCAGCTATGCCCAGGTGTGGCAGCGCTTCCTCCACGACCGCACGGCCGACAAGATCGCCGCGGTCCTGGGCCAGGTGCCCCACGTGAGCGCCACCATCGTGCCCTTCGCCGTGGGGGGCCGCTTCGGCGAGCGGGTCCGCTCCTACGGCCGGTCCGTGCAGCGGGCGCGCCGGCTCCACGGCACCGGTGACGGCGACGGGTCCACCCCGGTTGACCCCGAGGGACGCGGCGGCGTCGACCGCATGGGCCGGCGCGACGGGCCGCGGCGCCCGGTGGCGGTGCTGGCGGCCGACCAGACGCTGGCCCAACGGGCCGGGGCCACGGTCCCCATCGCCTCGGTGGCGCCGCGCCAGCGGGTGCGCGTGGCCGGCCGGGTGAAGTCCGTCCGGGTCCAGCCCCGGGCGGGGACCTCCAACCTCGAGTGCGTCCTCAGCGACGGCACGGGGGGCCTGCTGCTGGTCTTCCAGGGGCGGCCGAAGATCGCCGGCATCGACCCGGGCGCCCGCCTGGTCGCGGAGGGCATGGTGGGTACGTGGGGCCGCCGGCCGGCCATGCTCAATCCCTCCTTCGAGCTGGTGCAGGGTGCACCGAGCGATCCCTCCACGCCGTGAGGCGGCCCAGTCCCAACGGCGTCACGGGCCGACGGTCCAAATTGCCCACCCCGGCGCCAGTCGCTAACGTGCCCGACGGCCCGGCGACGGGTGCGGCCTCCGCGGCGCGCCCTCGGCCCAGGATCACGACATCGACCGCCGTGGTGCTGAGCGCTGCCGCACCGCTGGGACGAGGGCGCTCCCGCCCCCTCCCCGCAGGAACAACAGGAACAGAAAGGCACAACCGGGAATGATCAATCTCCTCGCATCCGAGGGTGGCTACCAGGCATTCCACCTGAGCGGGGCGGACAAGACCTGGCTGTACATCTGCCTGGTCGCCGGCATCATCGGCATCGTCGCCGGTCTGCTGCTCGCCCGCAACGTGCTGGCCTTCGACCAGGGAACGGCGAAGATGAAGGAGATCGCCCAAGCGGTCCAGGAGGGGGCCCAGGCCTTCTTGAGCCGCCAGTTCCGGGCCATCGCGATGATCATCATCCCCCTGGCCATCCTGATCTTCTTCACGGCCACCAAGGTGGTGAAGCCCGACGGCGGGGTCGCGCTGACCTTCCAGCAGGACGGCCTCTACCGCGTGATCTGCTTCCTCTTCGGCGCCGCCTTCTCCGGCCTGACCGGGTTCATCGGCATGAGCATCGCGGTGCGGGGCAACGTCCGCACCGCCGCCGCGGCCTCCAAGGGCGGCGGTATGGCCGAGGCCCTCCGCGTCGCCTTCCGCACCGGCGCCGTGACCGGCATGCTCTGCGTCGGCCTCGGGCTGGTCGGGGCCACCGCCATCGTCCTCATCTTCCAGAACTCGGCCACGGCCGTGCTCATCGGCTTCGCCTTCGGCGCCTCGTTGCTCGCCCTCTTCATGCGTGTCGGCGGCGGCATCTTCACCAAGGCCGCCGACGTCGGCGCCGACCTGGTGGGCAAGGTGGAGGCGGGCATCCCCGAGGACGATCCCCGCAACGCGGCGACCATCGCCGACAACGTCGGCGACAACGTGGGTGACTGCGCCGGCATGGCGGCCGACCTCTTCGAGTCCTACGAGATCACCATCATCTCGTCGCTGATCCTCGGGTATTCGGCCTTCGACTCCATCCACAAGAACCCGACCCCCGCCGTGCTCTTCCCCCTCATCGTCCCGGCCATCGGGATCTTCGCCTCGGTCATCGGCGTGCTGGTGGTACGGGCACGCAAGCAGGACCGCAACGCGCTCGCGCCCATCAACCGGGGCTTCTGGCTCGCCGCCCTGCTGACCGTCGTCGGCGCTTTCCTGGTGGCCCAGTACTACGTGCACGACCTCAAGGTGTTCTGGGCCGTCTTGACCGGTGTGGTCCTCTCGCTGGTGGCCAGCCAGATCACCGAGCAGTTCACCTCCACCGAGCGCGGCCCCGTGAGGGAGATCGCGGCCTCCGCTCGCACCGGGCCGGCCACGACCGTGCTCTCGGGCTTCTCCATCGGGCTCGAGTCGTCCGTCTGGGCCATCATCGCCATCGCCATCGCCATCGGCGTGGCTATCGGGCTGGGCGACGGCAACATCGAGCTGACCTTCTACCTCATCGCCCTCATCGGCATCGGCCTGCTCGCCACCGCCGGCATGGTGGTCTCCGAGGACAGCTTCGGTCCGGTGTCCGACAACGCCGCCGGCATCGCCGAGATGTCGGGCGAGTTCACCGGCGAGGCCGAGCGCGTCATGGTGAGCCTCGACGCCGTGGGCAACACGACCAAGGCCATCACCAAGGGCGTCGCCATCGGCTCGGCCGTGATCGCCGCCGTGGCCCTCTTCTCCTCGTTCATCGAGACGATCAACTCGCAGCTGAACCTGCACCTGCGCGCCAACGAGCTGCTGATCTCACCGTTCACGCAGATCAACGTGTCGAACCCGAAGACCTTCATCGGGCTGCTCATCGGCGGGTCGATCGGCTTCCTGTTCTCCTCCTTGGCCATCCGGGCCGTCGGCCGCTCCGCCGGCACCGTCGTGCTCGAAGTGCGCCGGCAGTTCCGCGAGCACCCGGGCATCATGGACTACACGGAGAAGCCCGAGTACGGGCGCGTCATCGGGATCTGCACCGCGGCCGCTCAGCGCGAGCTGGCGACGCCGGCGCTGCTCGCCATCCTCTCCCCGGTCATCATCGGGTTCGGCATCAACTACTTCGCCCTGGGGGCCTTCCTGGCCGGCACCATCCTCACCGGGCAGCTGCTGGCCAACACGCTGTCGAACTCCGGCGGCGCGTGGGACAACGCCAAGAAGTACATCGAGGACGGCAACGAGGGCGGTAAGGGGTCGGAGGCTCACAAGGCCGCCGTCATCGGCGACACGGTGGGCGATCCGTTCAAGGACACTGCCGGCCCCGCGCTCAACCCCATGATCAAGGTGATGAACCTCGTGTCGCTGCTGATCCTGCCCGCCGTGATCTCGCTGCGGAACGACACGGGGGCGCGCCTCGCCATCGCCGCTGTCTCGCTGGTGATCCTGCTCGCCGCCCTGGCCTTCTCGAAGCGGGCGCCCGAGCCCATGGACGCTGAGGCGGCCGAGACGACCCGGGCCGAAGCCACGGTCGCATCGGCTGATTGACCTGGTCAGCCGCCTGGGCAACCGTTCACCGGTCGACCGGTCCGGGGCGACCGCCCTTGACAGGCGGGGCGGCCGACCCGCACTCTGACGTGACCATGCCCTCAGCGAGACCACTCCGACCGATGCCCCGCGGCGAGCGCCGTGGGTAAGGCGCTCGTCATCGTCGAGTCGCCGGCCAAGGCCAAGCGCATCAGCAGCCTGCTGGGCCCCGACTTCATCGTCGACTCCTCGGTCGGGCACATCCGCGACTTGCCGCGCGGCGCCGACGAGGTTCCGGCCGCGTACAAGGGTGAGGGGTGGGCGCGCCTCGGGGTGGATGTCGACAATGGCTTCAAGCCGCTCTATGTCGTCTCGGACCGCAAGAAGTCGGTCGTGGCCAACCTCAAGAAGCTGCTGAAGGGTGCCGACGAGCTCTACCTCGCCACCGACGAGGACCGCGAGGGCGAGTCGATCGCATGGCACCTCCTCGAAGTCTTGTCGCCGACGGTGCCGGTCAAGCGCATGGTCTTCCACGAGATCACACCGGCGGCGATCGCCCGGGCGGTCGACGAGTGGCGCGATCTCGATCGCCGGCTGGTCGATGCCCAGGAGGCGCGTCGCATTCTCGACCGCCTCTACGGCTACGAGGTCTCACCCGTGCTGTGGCGCAAGGTCATGCCGCGGCTGTCGGCCGGCCGGGTGCAGAGTGTGGCCACGCGGATGGTGGTCGAACGGGAGCGGGCGCGGATGCGCTTCTGCTCCGCAACGTGGTGGGGTGTCGAGGGGACCTTCACCCACGCGGAGGCACCAGCGGGGTTCAAGGCACCACTCGTGGCCCTGGGTGGCGCAACGGTCGCCACCGGCCGGGACTTCGACGAGAGCGGGAACCAGATCGGGCGGGACACGCGGCTGCTCGGCGAGGAGGATGCGACATCGGTCGCCGCCGCGCTGCGCGGCCGGTCTTTCACCGTGAGTGCCGTCACCGAGCGGCCGTTCCGGCGCTCCCCGGCCCCGCCGTTCATGACCTCGACGCTGCAGCAGGAGGCGGGGCGCAAGCTCAACTTCAGCGCCCAGCGCGCGATGCAGGTTGCCCAACGCCTGTACGAGCAGGGTTACATCACCTACATGCGGACGGACTCGACCACGCTGTCCGAGGAGGCGCTCACGGCCGCCCGCACCCAGGCCCGCCACATGTACGGCGACGCCTTCGTGCCTGACGCGCCCCGCCGCTACGAGCGCAAGGTCAAGAATGCGCAGGAGGCCCATGAGGCCGTCCGGCCGGCCGGCGAGTCCTTCCGCACCCCCGAGAACGTCTCCCGTGAGTTGTCGGGGGACGAGCTCCGCCTGTACGAGTTGATCTGGAAGCGCACAGTCGCCTCCCAGATGAACGACGCCACCGGGACGTCGGCCCAGGTGCGGCTCGTGGCGACCGTGCCCGAGGGTGTCGCCGCGGGGGAGGAGGCCGAGTTCTCGGCGAGCGGCAGGATCATCGCGTTCCCCGGGTTCTTGAGGGCATACGCGGAGGGAGACGAGGAGGACCCGGAGGCCAAGAGGGCCGAAGAGCAAGTCGTGCTGCCCGCGCTGCGTGAGGGAGACGTCGTCGACGGCAGCGCGTTCGCCGCTGGTTCGCACACCACCCAGCCGCCGGCCCGTTACACCGAGGCCTCACTGGTCAAGGCCATGGAGGAGCTGGGGGTGGGTCGTCCCTCGACCTACGCGAGCGTCATCGCCACCATCCTCGAGCGCGGCTACGTGTGGAAGAAGGGGTCGGCCCTCGTGCCGAGCTTCACCGCCTTCGCCGTCGTGGGCCTGCTCGAGCGATATTTCGCCAACCTGGTCGACTACGGCTTCACGGCGTCCATGGAGGACGACCTCGACGAGATCGCCACGGGCACCGAGGAGGTACTCCCGTGGTTGACGCGCTTCTACTTCGGGACCGAGGGGCCAGGAGACGTGGACGCGAACGGTGAGGCGCTCGGACTGAAGGCTTCCGTGGCGGCCCACCTGAACGAAATCGACGCTCGCGAGATCAACTCCATCCCGCTCGGCACCGGAAGTGACGGCCAGGAGATCGTGGCCCGGGTCGGCCGCTACGGGCCGTACCTGCAGCGCGGCGAGGACAGGGCCTCCATCCCCGACGACACGGCACCCGACGAGCTCACCATCGAGCGGGCCGAGGAGATCCTGGCCGCGCCCGCCAACGACCGCGTGCTCGGCACCGACCCCGAGAGCGGGCTCGACATCCAGCTGAAGGCGGGTCGGTTCGGGCCCTACGTCCAGGTGGGCGAGGTGACCGAGGGCGGCGAGAAGCCGCGCACGGCCTCGTTGTTCGCGTCCATGGAGCCGGCGACGCTGACACTGGAGCAGGCGCTGGACCTGCTGCGCATTCCACGCACGGTCGGCACGGACCCCGAGACGGGCGAGGACATCGTCGCCCACAACGGCCGGTTCGGGCCGTATCTCAAGCGCGGGTCCGACACCCGCAGCCTGGCGAGCGAGGAGCAGTTGTTGACGGTGACGCTGCCCGAGGCGCAGGCGCTGTTCGCGCAGCCCAAGCAGCGCCGGGGGCGGGCGGCGGCGGCGGCGTTGCGCGAGCTCGGCACCGATCCCGCCACGAACCTGCCGGTGGTCGTGAAGGAGGGCCGCTTCGGTCCCTACGTCACCGACGGCACCACCAACGCCAGCCTGCGCAAGGGGGACGCGGTCGAGTCGATCGACATGGACCGGGCGTCCGCGCTCCTCGCTGAGCGGCGGGCGGCCGGACCGTCGACGCGCAAGAAGAAGTCGGCCAAGAAGGCCGCCCCGGCCAAGAAGGCCGCCCCGGCCAAGAAGGCCGCCCCGGCCAAGAAGAAGGCCGCGGCCAAGAAGGCCGTAGCGGGGAAGAAGGCCACTGCGGGGAAGAAGGCCGCTGCGACCAAGAAGGCGGCGCGCCAGGCCCAGACCGCCGGCCCGGCGGCGATGAAGGCGACACCGACCGAACCGTTCTGACGTGTCGCGGGGCCGCCTGATCGCGCTCGAAGGCATCGACGGTTGTGGCAAGTCCACCCAGGCCCGGGCCGTGGCCGGGGTGCTCGGCGCCAGGCTCACCCACGAACCCGGGGCCACGCCGCTCGGCGCGTTGCTCCGACGCGTGCTCCTGGCCCCGGACGCCGCGGCGCCGACGCCCCGGGCCGAGGCCCTGCTGATGGCGGCCGACCGGGCCGAGCACGTGGCGCAGGTTCTCGAGCCCGCCCTCGCCGCGGGCGAGTGGGTGGTCAGCGACCGCTATTCGGGATCGACCATCGCCTATCAGGGCTACGGGCAGGGCTTGGACCCGGGACCACTCTCCGAGCTGGTGGCCTGGGCCGCCGGCGGGTTGACCGCCGACCTGTCCGTGCTCGTCGACGTGGGCGTGGAAGTGGCCGAGGCGCGGCTGGCCGCGGCGGGCCGCGGCGGCGCGGACCGGATGGAGCGCCTCGGGCCGGCGTTCGCCGCTCGGGTCCGCGAGGGCTTCCTCGCCCAGGCGGCCGCGGACCCCGAACGCTGGCTCGTCGTCGACGGCACGGCGGAGGAGGCCGCGCTGACGGCGCATATCGTGGCCGTCGTGCACGAGCGACTCGGCGACGAGCCGGTCCCGGGCCGGTGAACGGGGAACGGCCCGTCCCGGGACTCTTCGCCGGCGTGGTCGGGCAGGAGGAGGCGGTGACCGCCTTGTGCGCGGCGGCGGCCAACCCGGTCCACGCGTACCTCTTCCGCGGCCCGGCCGGCAACGGCGGCCTGGCGGCGGCCCACGGCTTCGCGGCCGCGCTGCTCTGCCCGGACGGGGGCTGCGGCGCGTGCCAGACGTGTCGCGCCGCGCTGGCCGGCACCGATCCCGACCTGCACATCGTCCGCCGCAGTGGTGCGTCGATCTCCATTGCCGACGTCCGCCAGGTCGTGGCCCTGGCGCAGCGGCGCCCCCTGCACTCGTCCCGTCAGGTGATCGTGGTCACCGACGTGCACCTGGCCGCCCTGCGTGCGCCGGCGCTGTTGAAGACACTGGAGGAACCGCCGGGGGACACCGTCTTCGTCCTCCTGGCCGACGAGCTCGTCCCCGAACTGGCCACCGTGGCCAGCCGCTGCGTCGAGATCGCGTTCCCACCGGTGCCGCGGGACGTGCTGGTGGACTGGCTCGCCGAGTCGGGCGTGCCAACGGACATGGCGGCCGTGGTGGCGGACAGCAGCGGCGGGAACCCCGAGCGGGCGCGGGTCATGGTCGACGATCCCGACGTGGCGGCCCGGGTCGCGCTGTGGGCGTCCGTACCGGCGGAGCTCACAACGTCCGGCACGACCGCGGCCGGGCTGACACGGAGGGTCCTCGAGTCGGCCGACCGTTCGGTGGAGCCGCTGCGGGCGGTGCACACCCGGGAGATCGAGTCGTTGGCGGCGGCGGCCAAGGAGATGGGCGAGCGCGCGCTGCCCGGGCGAAAGGAGATCGTCGAGCAGCACCAGCGCGAGGAACGCCGCTTCCGCACGGACGCCCTCCGGGCGGGTCTGGGCGTCCTGGCCCGGACGTATCGAGGCAAGGTCAGCGGCGCGGCGTCGCACGGTGGCGTGGGCGTCGGCGACGAGGACGTCCGGAGCGCGGTGGCGGCGATCCGGCTGATCACCGAGGCGGCCGAGGCCCTGCCGCGCAACCCGAACGAAGCCCTGCTGCTGCAGTCCCTCTTCGTGCGGTTGGCGGCGCTGGCCGCCTGACGGCGACCCCACCGGGCGGTCTTCTGCAACGGAGGTGGCCGCCGCTGCCTAGCATCGTGCCCACAGGAGCGATCGGGAGTGCGGGCATGTCGGGGAGCGATTCCGCGAATGGGACGAGTCGGCGGGGATCGGGCGCTGCCGCGGTGCACGTCCGCGTCCTGGGCCCGCTCGAGGTGTCGCTGGGTGGACAGGCGGTCGACATCGGAGGGATCAAGGCCAGGGCGCTCGTCGCCCGGCTTCTCATCGACCGGGGCCTGGTCGTGTCGGTCGACCGGCTGGTGGACTCCCTGTGGGGCGAGCACGACGGGCAGGGGGCGGAGATCGCGCTGCGATCCACCATCTCGCGCGTGCGCAAGCGGCTCCGGCATGCCGGCGCGCTGGAGGACATCATCGTGACCCGGGTCCCGGGGTACGTCCTGGAGGTCCCGGCGGAGGTCACCGACGCGCACCGGTTCGAACAGCTCGTGGCGGAGGGTCGTCAGTTGCTGGGGCGACGCCGGCCGAGCGATGCCGTTGCCGTGCTGGAGGAAGCGGCGGGGTTGTGGCGTGGCTCCGCCTACAGCGAAGTGCGCGACGAGCCCTTCGCGCGGGCCGAGGCGCGCCGGCTCGAGGAGCTCTTGCTGTCCGCAGAGGAGACGAGGATCGACGCCGAGCTGACGAGAGGCCGGCACCAGGCCCTCATCGGAGAGCTGGAGTCGCTGACCAGCGCCAACCCGATGCGCGAACGACTGTGGTCGCAGCGCATGCTGGCGCTGTACCGCTCGGGCCGGCAGGCCGAGGCATTGCGCGTCTTCCAGGAGCTGCGCTCCATCCTGGTGGCCGAGCTGGGCATCGAGCCGGGTCATGACGCCACCTGGTTGGAGCACGCCATCTTGACCCAGGATCCCGCCCTCGACTTCCCCGCACCGCCCGAGCCTGCCGCCACCGCAGCGGACGGCGCGCCGACGCCCCCGCCCGTGGCGTACCGCGTGCGGGTGCCCACCGCACCCAACGACGGCCCACTGGTGGGCCGCGAGCGGGAAGCGGCGCTCGTGTGCAGCTGGTGGGCGTCGGTGGGCGCGGGCGACCGGCGGCTGTTGCTGGTGGACGGTGACCACGGCATCGGCAAGACGCGCCTGGTGGCCGAGCTCGCACGTATCGCCGAGGCGGATGGGACGTTGGTTCTCTGGGGCCGGTGCGATGAGGATCCCGTCGCACCCTTCCAGCCCTTCGCCGAGGCTCTCGGCCGGTACTTCCAGTCGGTCTCGGCCGATCGGATCTCGCAGATGCCGGAGTGGCAGCTGACCGAGCTCTCCCGGCTCGTGCTCCGCCTGCGCGACTACGCCCCTTCGCTGGACGAGGGCGCGGCAGACCCAGAGAGAGAGCGCTACCGCTTCTTCGAGGCCGTGGCGGCCACGCTGCACGAACTCTCCGCGGCCGGTCCCCTGCTGTTGGTGGTCGACGACCTGCATCAGGCCGACCAACCGACCCTGCTCCTGTTGCGCCACGTCCTGCAGACCATCGACGACGCCAGGTTCGGGATCGTCGGGATGTACACCGACACCGAGGTGCCATCCGATCACCGCCTGCGTCCGGTGCTGGCGGACTTCCGTGCCTTGCATCGGGTCGAGGCCGTGCACCTGGAGGGCCTGAGCCCCGCCGCGGTGGAGGAGCTCGTGTCGGGCTGGCCCGGTGCGACCCCGGATCTCGTTGGGCAGCTGTACCAGCTGACCGACGGTAACCCGCTGTTCCTCGACGAGATGCTCCGACAGCTGCGCTACAGCGAGAGCGAGGCCCGCGGTGAGGGCGACGCCCCGGTGCCGCCCAACCTCAACCCGCCCGAGGCCATTCGCGAGCTCGTCGCGCGCCGCGTCTCCCGGCTGCCCGAGGACGCGATCTATCTGCTGCAGGCGGCGGCGGTGGCCGGGGCCGAATGTGAGGCGGCCATCGTCGCCGAGGCGGCCCAGCTGACGCCCGGCCAGCGTCTCGATGCCTTGGACCGCGCCGAGGAGTCACGCCTGCTGCGCCGTGTCGGCGAGGAGGTCCTCGACCGCTATTGCTTCAGCCATGCGCTCGTGCGCGAGGCTATCTACGGCGAGCTGCTGCGCGGACGACGGGTGCGCTACCACCACAAGATCGCCGTGGCCACGGAGCGGGCGCACGCGAACGAGCTCGACGCCTACTTCAACGAGCTGGCCCACCACTACTACATGGGTGCGCCCCTGGCCGACGCCGACAAGGCGATCCACTACTGCACCGCGGCGGGGGAGCGGGCGCTCCGGCTGCTCGCCTTCGAGGAGGCCGTGGAGCACTTCACCCGCAGCCTCGAGGTGGCCGAGCGGTTCGGACCACGCGACGACCTGGCGTCCCGCTGCGATGCGTTGGTCGCCCTGGCGGAGGCGCAGAACCGGGCTGGTGACACGGCGGGGGGCAACGTGACCCTCGACCGGGCGGCGACCCTGGCGCGCGCCATGGCCGACCCTGCGCGCGTGGCCACCGTCGCCCTCTGCGCCGGGCCATCGAGCTACCTCGGCATCGTCGAGGCCAACGAGGACCAGGTGCAACTCCTGGAGGATGCCCATGCCATGCTGCCCGAGGAGGACTCCCACCTGCGCGCCATGGTGACGGCGCGCCTCGGACTGGTCATCGTCTACGCCACCGGAGCACGCGCACGCGACGCGCTGCAGCGCTCCCTCGCGCTCAACAGCGAAGCGGTCGCCATGGCCCGGCGCCTGGGGGACCGCCCCGCCCTCGGCTATGCGTTGAACGCACGGATGCATGACCTGTGGGGCATCGAACCGGCACCCGAGCGGCTGGCGGCGGGGATCGAGCTCGGGGAGATCGCCGACGACATCGGTGACGAGATGCTGGCGTTGCACGGACACATGTGGCGCATCCGCGAGCTGCTGGCGCAGGGCGACGTCGATGCCGTCAACCGCGAGATCGCGCGGTTCGAGGCCCGCGACACCGGTCCGGTCCATCCTCTCGAGTCCTCGTACGCCGTGAACCTCGCCGCCATGATGGCGCTCATCGCGGGGGACTTCGAGTCGGGGGCATCGTTGGGGCTGCGGGCAATGCAGGTGGCGGAGGGCTCGAGCGAGCTGGTCTACAGCTTCTACGGTGCCCTCATGATGTGGACATGGTGGCAGCGTGACGAGTTAACGTCTCTCGAGAGCACGTTCCGCGACGTCATTGCGCAGGCACCGGCCCGCTACCAGATGGTGGGGGCCGCCCTCGCGCTCCTCCACGCCGAGGCGGGTGAGATCGACGAGGCGCTGGTGCAGCTGCGCGCGCTGTCGGACATCGGCTGGCAGAACGTCGCCCAAGACCAGAGCGAGGGTGTGTCCCTCGCCTTGGCCGCGGCCGCCTGCGGCGCCATCGGCACTCGGTCCCGTCACGAGGCGGTGCGCGTCTACGAGTCATTGCGCCCCTACGCCGGCTCGGCCATCGTGATCCGTGCCCCGGCGGCCGCGTGTGTCGGGCCGGCCGACCAGTATCTCGGGATCGTGGCGACGGCGATGGGCGACCTGGCGTTGGCAGAGGTCCATTTCGAGGCTGCGCTGCGCCTGGCCCACCGCATGCACTCCTGGCCCTTCGTGGTGGCAGCGGAGGTGGATCTGGCCCGGACGCTGCGCCGACGTGGCCGGAGGGGGCAAGAGGAGCGAACAGCGGTCCTCCTGCGCAGTGCCGAGGAAGCGGCAGTGCGCATGGGACTGAGCCGACTGGCCCGCATGGCAGCCGAACCGGGCTGACCGGGCGGGTCAGCCGCCGCCCGAGCCGTCGCCTCCCGGCCGTCCCCGTGCTTCGTCCGCGCTGTCTGCGTAGGCGGCCAGCTTGTCGTCGGCCTCACGGATCCGGCGGCTCATGCCTATGAGCAGCGCATTGCGGAATCCGGGGATCTCCATCATGGCCTCGAACTCGCGGGGGCCGATGATCAGGACGTCGAGATCGGTCGCCGCCGTCACGGTGGCGCTGCGCGGCGCCGCCTCAATGGCTGAGAGCTCGCCGAAGTAGTCACCCGCCTGGAGCCGGTTGACCACGCGCCCGTCACGCGTCACCGTCGCCTTGCCGTCGAGGATGACGAAGAGCTCGCGGCCGAGACGACCCTCGCGCAGGATGACCTCACCGGCCTGAATGTCCAGGCGCTCGGCGATCCGGGCCAGCTCGTTCAGCTGTTCCTCCGTGCAGGCGGCGAACCAGGGCACCCCCTGCAGGCGCAGGGAGCTCGCCCACTCGTCACTCTCGGCCTGTGCACCCATCGCGCCCCTCGCCTCTGCTCGTGCGACCCTCGTCACCGTAGGCGGTCCGAGCGCAGGACGCCCGTCTTCCGATCCCCCGGTCTCCCGAGGAGCCCGGATCACTCCGGGCCGGAGGGTGCCGGACGAGCGACCCCTGCGTCCTGCTCGTCGAGCGCAGCCACGAGCTGGGCGTCCACGGTGCGCAGCCGGCGGGCCATGCTCTGGAACAGCGCGGACCGGAAGCCCGGGATGTCGGCCATGGAGGCGAACTCGCGTGGCCCGATGATGAGCACGTCGAGCTCGGAGAGGGCCGTCACGGTCGCGTTCCGGGGTCCGGGGTTGATGGCGGCGATTTCCCCGAAGAAGTCTCCCGGGCCGAGGGTGTTGACCCGCCGGCCGCGCTGGGTCACCGCGACCGTGCCGGAGAGGATCAGGAAGAACTCCCGGCCGATGCGCCCCTCCCGGGCGAGGACCTCCCCCTCGCTCACCTGCACGCGCTCGGCGAGGCGGGCGACCTGCTGCAGCTGGGAGCGCGAGCACGCCCGTAAGACGTCGACCGCCCGCAGCCGGTCCACGGTTGCCTGCCTTCCCAGGGTGCATACCACCTGCATCGTCCTTCTTCTGTACGAGATCTCTGCGAGACAGTGCGCCCTCCTTGGGGGACGGGCGCGTGGGCCACCTCTGGCCATCGTCTCGCCGTCCACTGTGCGCCGCGGTGCTTGCAGCGCCGTTGCAGACGCGTGGCACTGGTCGTGGACCAGCGGCCCCATGCGCCCAGCCGGGGCGGGCTTCTGCGCTGTGAGCCCTTGAACTGGGCGGATGGGCCCGGCGGGCGCACTGCGCAGAGGTGCCCGGCCCACGGCATCCCACCCGGGTCCCTATCCTCCCGGCCTCGCGTACACTGATCCACCGTCGTCCTGCCGGGTCTAGCGCCCGTGTGTCCAGGTGGGGCGGTCGCGGCTGCCTGGGTAGCTCAGTCGGTAGAGCAGCGCACTCGTAATGCGCAGGTCAGGAGTTCGAATCTCCTCTCAGGCTCCAGTTCAGACGGGGTATCGGCAAAATGACACCCCATATTTGTCCCATATCCTGTACGATTGACCTTGTGAAAGGATCCCGCAGGAATGTTCGTGGCCGAGGCAAGACGGCCGTCTGGGAGCTACGAGTCCACGCCGGCCGGAACCCGATCACAGGGAAGCCCCGGTACGTGTCACGGACCGTCACGGGCAACGCCGCCCTGGCTGACTCGAAGCTCGCCGAACTCGTCGCCGAGGTCACGGGCGGCCAGCACGAGGGACCCGACATCACCCTGGGGTCGCTGCTCGACCGCTGGCTGGCGCACGCCACCACGATCAAGAGCCTTTCTCCGACCACGGTGCGAGAGCACAAGCGGACGATCGAGAAGAACATCCGGCCGGTGCTGGGCGACGTGCTTTTGCGGGACCTCGACGGCAAGGTTCTCGACGACTTCTACGTGTCGTTGATGACCCGTGGCAATCGACCCCTCTCGGCATCGTCGGTTCGACGCACACACGCCGTCATCGCTGCAGCAACGAAGCAGGGCGTGAAGTGGGGCGAGATCAAGGGCCAGGACCCGGCCTTAGCGGCCACCGCGCCCTCGGTGGCGTCCACGTCCAAAGAGGTGCCGTCCGTCGAAGATGTGCAGCTCCTGATCGAGACCGCCGAGCAGGACGACCCGGACATGGCTGCATTTATCGCCCTCGCCGCCGTCACCGGGGCGCGGCGCGGGGAGCTCTGTGGCCTGCGTTGGGGCGATGTGAATGAGGCCATGGGGACGTTGTCGATCGAACGGTCCTATGCCGTGGTCGACGGTCAGCACATCTTCAAATCCACCAAGACGCACGGGGTCCGCCGGATCGCTCTGGGCGAGTTCGGGCTCGAGGTGCTGCGCCGGCAGCGGCTCCGCCTTGAGGCCCGAGCCGCGGACGTCGGCCTGGCGCTCTTGGACGAGACGCCCATCCTCACCTATGACCTGGTGGACCCGATCTCACCCGACACCGCCAGCCACTACGTGCGGGCCGTTGCCGATAGAGCCGGGGTCGACACCCACCTCCATGCCTTGCGTCATTTCGCGGCCAGCGCCATGATCGGCGACGGCCAGGACGTTCGTACCGTGGCCGGGCGGCTCGGCCATGCCGACGCCTCAACGACGCTCAAGGTCTACGCCCATATGCTGCCCCAGCGGGACCTGGCGGCGGCCGAATCCCTCGGCCGCTCGCTGGCGCCGACCAAGGCTGGGACAGGATCGTGACCGCTGACGAGTTGGACGACCGTCCCGACTGGGAGCGCAACCTCAGTACGCGGGACCTGGCGATTCTGCGTACCGAGCGATGGCTCGTGGAGGCCGATTTCCCCGAGGGGGCGGTTTGCTCTAACTGCCGGCTGCCCAAGACACTCAGGTCGTCGGGCCGCTGCTATGCCTGCGAGAAGTACCACCAGCGCCGCGGCGTCGAACGGCCTCAGCGCCTCGTCGACAAGGAGATCCTGCGGGGCTGGGCCTGAGCAGCCGCAACGACCGACAAACCGACAAAACCGCCATCTAACAGGGCAAACACAGGCCATCGAAGTGGGATCTCCTAAGATGGAAATAGGGGGGTTTCCCCCTGTTCGGCAGCCGAACGCCTCCAGATTCAGCGTGACCGTGGAACCGTGGAAACTCCCATCTAGCAGGGAAAACAGAAGCCGCGGCGAATGCCTTCGATACGATGGGTATAGGGGTTTTCCCTGTGTGGCGGGCAGATCGTCTGGCTGCGGGACACCCGTGACACCGTGACACCAGCCACCTGACCAGGCAAAACAGGGGCCAGACCGACCGCGTTCGATACGATGAAACCAGGGGTTTTCCGCTGTGTGGCGCTCGCGATTGCGGGCGCCGCTGGGGCGCCCGGGCTGCATGGTGGGCGGGAGTAGCTCATATGTTGCTGCGACGGAGTCAGGCGCTCGATTTGCCCCAATTGTCGAAGCCTCGACCAGGGGACTTGCAAATGTCCCCAACTTTTGATAGACATTCTCTACAATCCGCCTGAGATGTGCACCGATTTCAGTAGAAGGCCTCCGTCGAGCATTTGCTCCGGGGGCCTTTTTCATGCCTCTCGTTCGGGACGCATTGCGTCCACTGTCCGCCCGCTCCGGCTTCCCCCATGGAGGAATCAACCATGACCAGCCCCATCGAGATCGCGCCCGACGCCCGATTCGTTGGGGTCAGTCAGGCCCACGAAGTCCTGGGCCTCAGCCGATCGACGGTCTACCTGATGCTCGAGAATGGCACGCTGCGCTCTGTGCGGTTCGGAGGCCGGCGTCTGATCCCGGTCGAAGAGTTGGACCGCTTCGCCAAGGAACTGGCTGAGAAGGCTCGCTAACCGCCCGGTCCCTCAGTTCCGCCAGCTCCACCCTTTTTCAGCGCCCCCGGCCACGGCCGGTTCGGGCGCTGCTTCGCGTCCCGACCCCGGAGGTCCCATGGCCCGCTTTCTTTCCATGCGCCAGGCGTCGGACCACCTCGGTGGAGTCCCGAGCGCCGAGACGCTGTATCGACTGGCACGCGAGGGTCATCTCCCGGTCAAGCGGATCGGCCGGCGACTCGTCATCTCCGACGTCCGGCTTGAGGAATGGGCCAACGAACCCGGCGACGCGCGGTCACGGACGTACGACGGCACCCGACACGAGAGGAAAGTGTCGTGACACTGGCCAGTCTCAGCCCCAAGACACTCCGCGACCTCGCGGCTGCCATCGAGTACCGCTCGCCCGAGGCCCGGGCCCGGCGCGAGTTGACGCCAGAGGGCATCGAACGACTCGCGGATATCTACCTAGCCGGGTCCCAGCCGACGGTCGGATTCTTTCGCAGATATCGGCGGGCTGAGTCGTGAGCGCGCGCCTCGAAATGGGCGACCTCGCCGAATACAGAAAACCCGAACTGCTGCGCCTCTTGTCGCAGGCACACGAAACCAGCGATATCGACGCGATCCAGGCCGAGTTCAAGCGGCGCAAAGACCTGGAAGAAGAGCAGCGGCGGTCCGAGAACCGCGCGGCGCCGAGTCCTGCTGAGCCGCTGACGCGCCACGTCGAGCTCGTTCCAGCGTCGTCGATCACCGTGAAGCCGGTTCACTGGCTCTGGAAAGACCGGATTCCGCTGGGGGAGTTGACCTTGTTGGCCGGGCGCGAAGGCATCGGCAAATCGACGATCGCCTACACGCTGGCCGCGTGGATCACCACGGGCACGATGAAAGGCCGATTTCTGCACGAGCCGCGGTCAGTACTGGTCGCGGCAACCGAGGACAGCTGGGAGCACACAATCGTCCCGAGGCTGATGGCTGCCGGCGCTGATCTGAACAAGGTGTTTCGTATCGACGTCAAGACGGAGGATGGCTTCGATGGCCTATTGACCCTCCCGTCAGACATTTCCGGCCTCTTCGAGGTGGTGCAGAAGTCCGACGCGGCGATGCTGCTCCTCGACCCGCTGATGTCGCGGCTGAGCGCCCAGCTGGACTCCCACAAGGACGCGGAGGTGCGGATCGCGCTCGAGCCGCTGACCGCTTTCGCCAAGCGAGCCGGGATCTCGGTGCTCGGGATCATTCACGTCAACAAGTCGGGCAGCGGTGACGCCCTGAACTCGATCATGGGCAGCCGCGCCTTCGGGTCCGTCGCCCGGGCCGTACTGATGGCAGTCCGGAACCCTGAGGACGGTACATGCACGTTCGGCCTCGCCAAGAACAACCTGGGCTCGAAGGACGACATGCCGGCCTACCGCTACCAGATCGTCGGGCAGAAGGTCGCAGAGACCCTCGAGGGCGAAGTGTGGACCGGCAGGGTGGAATGGCAGGGCGACGCCGACCGCTCGGTGGACGAGGTCATCTTCGCCCTCAGCGAGGGCGGGATGGACGGTATGTCCGCGGTCGACGAGGCGGCGGCGTGGCTCGAGGACTACCTGAACTCAGTCGGCGGATCCAAGGCGTCGTCGATCGTGAAGAGTGCCGGCGCCAAGCAAGGCCACAGCGACCGCAACCTCAAGCGTGCCGCCGCCAAGCTCCGGATGAAGTTCGCTGCCGAGGGCTTTCCAAGGACCACCGTCTGGACTCTCCCGGCTGATCTCCAGCGTGTGACCAATGGGGACGTCGCCCTGGAGACAGTGACGACAGTCCCAACTGTCCCAACTATCAGTCACACACACATAAAAGACCATGCCTCCCCTGTCCCCAGTGGGGACGGTCGGGACAGTGGTCTATGTCTCCCAGGGGCCGACCCGACTGGAGATGCTGCATGAATCCGTTCGAGGACCTTTTCGGCCAGATCCAAGGCCAGCAAATCCCGGGCGGCTGCGACCAGTGCGACGCCTACCAGACCGTCACGACGGTGGCGCCGGGAGTGCACTCGCTCACCGTCCATCACGACACCTGGTGCCCCGTGCTCCGCGCCATAAAGGCGAGGACGAACTGATGACCCTCATTCACCAGCGCCCGTGCACCTGGGAGCCAGCTGTGCCTGATCCGCAAGACCCCCCGCGCGAAGCCGTCAGTCGGCCCTCGCGAATCCGCAGGTCAGAAGCCGTACAACAAATACCTTGCAACATACGGTCATTTGTTGTACAGTACGGGTATGAGCCCAGAGGGAACGAAGGTCGTCGGGTACGTGCGAGTCAGCACGCAGGAGCAGGCCGACAGCGGCGCCGGCCTGGCTGCGCAGCGTGCGGCGATCGAAGCCGAGTGCCGGCGACGGGGCTGGGTCCTCGTCACGATCCTCGAGGACGCTGGCGTCTCGGCCAAGTCCACGAAGGGCCGCGAGGGCCTGGCCGCCGCCAAGGCGCTGATCCTGGCTGGCGCCGCGGAGGCGCTGGTCGTGGCCAAGCTCGACCGTCTCAGCCGGTCGGTGATCGACTTCGGCAACCTGCTGGCCGAGGCACAGGCCGACAAGTGGGCGATCGTCGTCCTGGACATGGATCTCGACATGACCACGGCTTCGGGCAGGATGGTTGCCGGGGTCCTCATGCAGTTTGCCCAGTACGAGCGGGAGATCATCGGCGAGCGGACGAAGGCTGGCCTCGCTGCGAAGCGGGCGGCCGGCGTGCAGCTCGGTCGTCCCGCGACGACGCCAGACCGGGTGGTCGCCAGGATCAAGCGGGAGCACGATGCCGGCCACAGCCTGCGGTCGATCGCCCAGCGGCTCAACGACGACGCCATCCCGACGGCGCAGGGCGGCGCGCAGTGGCATGCCAGCACTGTGAAGGCGGTTCTCGCCCGGGCATAGGGCATCCGGTGTCGCCATGAGCGATGGCCCGCACCCCGTCGTACCGACCACGGCGACGCTGACACCGGACGAGTTCGAGCAGTTCGGTCGCGCTAACGCTTCCAGGCCCGAGGCGACCTTCCGCGCCCTGCTGGTCTCCATGACGGACGACCAGCGCCTCGTGGCTGCAGCCGAGCGTGGGCGTCGCGAAGAGCTCGCGGTCGACGGCGTCCACCTCGTCGTTAGCACCGAGCACGTCACCGTTGCCCGGGTTTGCGACGGCCAGGGGATTTGGGACGTCACCGGTGGGCCGGCGATTGATGGCTGGTGTTGCAGCTGCCAAGACATGGCCTGCCATCACGTGGCTGCGGTGCAGCAAGTCACCCAGGAGGTCCAATGAGTCCCAGACGGAACTCCGCGCCTCGCCGACCTCGCCGTCGCGGTTCAGCGGCCAGCGGAAAGCAGCAGCGGAAGTTGCGGCAAAGCCGCGTGGGGGTGGGGAAATGACGTGTCGACCTGGCCACTCGCCGAGGCACCCCGACTTCGAGCCCGGCAACACCGTCGCTTTGCGCCACGGCGGCTATTCGCCGACTCTCGTGGCTGCCGACGCCAAGGAACTGGCCGTCCAGCTCGTCGAGGCAGCGCCGGAACTGGCCGCCCCCAGATACCAACTCGAACTCGAGTCTTACTGCCAGCTGGTGGCTGCCCGACGGCGATTCGCTCGCAGCATCGCCGAACGCTCCGCTGCTGGTGAGACGGTCCCGCCCCGCCATTACGAGACGCTGGCGACGCTGGCGAACTCGGCTCTCAAGATCGCCCAGCAGTTCGGACTGACACCCGCAGGTCATGCGGTCCTCATGTCCGTCGTCGCGGGCACTGCGATCGACCGGGCCTCATCCCTGGTCGACCGGCTGGCGGATGCCGCCAAGAAGCATGCCGTCGGGGCCACAGAGACGGAGGGGACCGGCGGCGATGACTGAGGACCTGGACCGCTACCGACGTGATCCGGTGGCGTTCATCACCGAATGCCTGGTCGACCCTGAGACCAACCAGCCGTTCCAGCTCTACCGCGCTCAGATCGCCTTCCTCCGTGCTGCGCTGACCATCGGCGATGACGGTCGGCTGCCCGCGCCCGAGCTCCTCTACGGGGCGCCGAAAAAGTCCGGAAAGACGGCCCTTGGCGCCATGTGCATGATCTACGTCGTCGTGGTGCTCGCCGGCCGCCACGGCGAGGGCTACGTGGTGGCGAACGACCTCGAGCAGGCACAGGGGCGTGTCTTCGACGCCATCTGCAAGATCGTCCGGGCGTCACCGATGCTGCGCCACTCGGCCACGATCACCGGCAAGCGGATCACGTTCTCTACCGGAGCGACCATTGAGGCGATAGCGACTGAATATGCGGGCGCGGCCGGCAGCAACGCCCACTTTGTGTGCTTCGACGAACTGTGGGGTTACACCACCGAGCGCTCACGCCGGCTCTGGGACGAAATGGTGCCGCCTCCCACCCGCCAGGTGGCCGCTCGCCTGACGACGACGTACGCGGGGTTCGAAGGCGAGTCCACGCTGCTTGAGGAGCTCTACAAGCGGGGCCGGAAGGGCAAGAAGGTCGACGACAGCCTGTTCCGGGCGAAGGGCCTCGTCATGGCCTGGCACCACCGCCCGGTCGCGCCGTGGCAGACCGAGGAATGGCTCGAGCAGATGCGCGAGCAGCTCAGGCCCAACGCTTACATCCGCATGATCGAGAACCGGTTCGTCACGAGCGAATCTTCTTTCGTCGATATGGACTGGTGGGATGCGTGCGTCGATCGCGACGCGCGGCCTGTACTCGCCGACAAAGGACTCAAGGTCTGGGTCGGCGTGGACGGCTCAGTCAAGCACGACCAGACGGCCATCGTGGCGTGCGCGTTTGACGGTGAGACAAAGAGGGTCCGACTCGTCTGGCATCGCATCTTTCAACCGTCGAAGCGGTCGCCGCTGGACTTCGAGGCGACCGTCGAACAGAGCATGTTGGAGCTTCGGGACAGATTCCGGGTCCAGCGCGTGCTCTTCGACCCCTACCAGCTGCAATCGGTTTCGCAGCGATTGATAAAAGCCGGGCTGCCGATGGAGGAATACCCGCAGACCAGTGGCCGTCTCGAGGAAATGGGGACGGGCCTCTACGAGCTGATCAAGCACCGGAACTTGACCGTGTATCCCGACAAGGACGTCCGGCTGGCCGTGTCGCGCTCTGTGGCCGTTGAGTCGAGTCGCGGTTGGAAGATCAGCAAGGAGAAGACCTCGCACAAGGTCGACGTCGTCATCGCCCTGGCCATGGCCGCTCTCGGGGCCGTGGAGAGTCAGGGCCGGCCGCCGACTGGCGGGCTCCCCTTGCTGTACGGCAGCGATGAGCTCCGAGAGGAAGATTTCCGCGTCGCCTTGGCCCACGCACGAGCGGCCGGGACGATTGCCAACCCCGTACCCGTATTTGGTGGCTACGCGTTCGGCGGCAACTCGGCCATGCCCGACAGCGTTCACCGGGACGACGAAGACGAGAAGCTGGCCGCTACGCGCGGCAAGACGAAGCCGAGCCCGTTCGTATGAGGCCCCTATTCATCCCCGGCGCCGGGCTTTTCATCTCGGCCGAGGTGGCAGCTGACCTCCGACACGGCGCGCTCCGCGACCTGAAGGCCGCGCAGAACGATCGGGCGCACGTTTCGCCCGACACAGTGGCCACGGTCGAGCTGATGGACGCGATCGGCGCGGCGTGGGCCAATAAAAGGGTTTCGGATGTTTCGTCTGACCTTGCGAATGTGGACACTCCCCATTGCGAGGTGGTCGAGTGGCGGTCGATGACCGTTTCCAACGCAGCCGACGAACTGAAGATCACCCCGCAGGCCATAACGGGTCTGCTCAAGCGCGGGACGTTGCACGGCGAGCGAGGCCCGCGGGCGTGGCGAGTCTGCGCCGAATCGGTGACCGCACGAAAGGACAACAAGCGATGCAAGCACTGACCGACGCCGAGGCGGCCCTCGCGGCGGCACACGCCGCCAAAGAGAGCACCCACGCAGCCGCGCAGGGAGCGACGGACGACGCCGCGGACCTCCGTGCGAAGGTCCGGGCCGGCGGCCGAGGGAGCGCCAAGATCAGCGCGGCCGACATCGCCGCGGCCGACGCTGCGGCCCAGCACGCCGCCCTCGCCCACGAGGGGGCAGTCGCCGCGATCCCGGCCCTCGCGGAGGCCGCGAAGGCCGCCCGAGCGGATGAGGCGTGCGACGCGGTCCTCGCAGGGCTGCCCGTCCTGGCCCAGGACGTCGTGGCCGCTCTTCGGACCGTCGAGGCCGTGCTGCCACAGCTCGTCACCGCCGCCGCCGCGTATGACGAATTCATCACGACGTCCCTCCGCCATCTCGAGAAGGTGGCGCCGAATGTCGAGCCGACGTATGTCGCTGGGACCGGTCTCAATCCTCAGCGTCGAGGGGGAACGGCCGCGTCGCCATTCGTCGCGGGGGCGCAGACGCCGGCTGCCCCTGAGCTCGCGCCCCCCGTAGTACGACGCTCCCGATTCAAGGACCCTCGCCACGGCGCTCCATCTGTCGACGGCGTCCAACTGACGAGCTGTAGGGCGGTCAGTCAGTTGGCAGCGATCCTCTTGCCAACCGTGCGGGATCTCGGGGGCCAGCAAGCCCTGCTCGAAAACCTGAAGTTGCTCGCCAACGGCGCGCCGACGCTGCCCGCCTGACACAACCTCGCACCAACCAACCCCCGAAAGGAACCCCCAATGAGCACCATCGACGAACTCAACAGCCTCAAGCCCGTCCAGGTGGAGGCAATCCGCCGGATGTTCACCAGCTTCGGGACCGGACCTGACGGCATCCGCCGCGCCGCCCAGACGTTCCACATAACGGAAGCCGCCGCGGAGTCACTCGCGACCGCGATGACGACCAAGCCGAGGGCCGCGTCGACGCGGGTCGTCACCGAGTCGGCCGACGTGCACGGATCCGCTGCAGCGCTGGGCGACACGGACGCCCGCAATCGCTACCTCGCGGGCAAGCTCGCCGCTGGCGTTGAGCAGGCCGAGTCCAAGATCGCGGAGGCCCAAGCCCATCCCGAGGCCTACCCCAACGGACCGATGTCCAGCTTGAGCACCCAGGATCTCGAGGCGCTCGCCGCCGCGCGCTTCGGCTGACTCATGTCCTGGACTGCGATGTTTTGCTTCGGGCGTCGTAGTCCACGCCGGCCGCCGGTGGCGTCTCGCCCCCTCGTGGCGCCCCGACGGCCGGCACCCTCCTGGATCGGTGTCGGTAATGGCCCGACCTCGGTCGGCGGCAATGATCCAGCCACCGCTGGTGCCGGGCGTCCTCTGTCTTCCCTCCTTTCCGGAGGGCGCTCGGGCACCGGCAAGCCCACTGAGGGGCCGCGAGGTTGTGCTCCTCGTTCTTCGCCACCTGCTTCACGATGGGCGAGGGCGACGGAGCGGAAGGGCGTGTATCGGTGAGGGCCGTGTCACATAGCCGGCGAACTGGGATAGGGGCCGATCTGGCATGGGGCAAGCTACGGGGGTGATATTCAAGCGTAAGCCTGAGCGATCCCGGAGATGGACTCACAACTACCGTGCCGGTCGTAGTTGGCCTTTGGCGGGCTTCGTTGCCATCCTGGGGTCAGAGGCCCAAGACACAGTTTTCTTGGACACTCGCCTTGTTGGCCGTTTAGGCACTTCAGCTTCCCAACTACACACAGTGGGAGAGCAGACCTGGCAGGTCGATAAAACGGCTCTGCTTATGGAGCTTCGAGACCTAGCTGCCCTGGCCGACCTCTCCGTTGACGACGAGACCACCATCCATCAGGCGATTGAACTCGTTGAATACGAAATGGGGAAGGGCACCGGAGTGGCAGTTGTACCTCCGAGCATCGACCAGTAGTGGATCTCCGGCGTCCAACGGGGTAGCCCCGAAG
>CAVTPF010000024.1:0-161070 GCA_963736525.1 uncultured Acidimicrobiaceae bacterium | reverse complement strand
CAGAAGATGCCCGAAATGAACCAGAGCGGCAAGAAGAGCCAGGACCACGGGTTGCGCAGCGTCTGCGTTGTCGATGAAGGCTGCGAGCGCAAAACCGAGAATGCAGAACACGACCGACCCGACCACGAGGGTCAGCACGAACGCCGGAACTGTGTGACCGGGCAGGTGGGCGCTCACGGTGAACCATCCGATAGCCAGCAGGACTCCCGCGATCACCAGTGCGGTCACGCATCCGACGAGGGTCCGCCCCCCGATGATGGCGCCGGTGGGGACCGGAGTCGCACGACGCCGCTTGTAGATCCCGGCCTCGCGGTACTGCACCACGTTCACACACAGGTTGGTGAAGCTGGCGGCGATGACGCCGTAGGCCATGATGCTCGGCACGTAGTACACGCCCTCGGGCATCGTGCCTCCCGGCACGGTGGCCGTGGTGTGGCGAAAGATGGAGGAGAAAAGGAGCAGGAAGAGGACGGGCATCAGGATCGTGAAGAACCGTCCCTGGGTGTTGTTCCAGAAGGTCCGCAGGTCGTAGCTGAATTGGTGGCCCACCTCGTGCAGCAGCCCGGTGTCGTGCTGGACGTTCGCCCCGTGACGGTCATCAGGCCTCCTCGGTTAGGGCGAGGTAGACGTCCTCGAGGCTCGGGCGCCTCACCTCGAGGTCGGGGAGGTCAAGTCCTCGCTCGGCCGCCCAGGCGGCGAGGGCGCCCACCACGGGGAGCGGACCGGCCGCACTGACCTCTACGACGCCGTGCGCGGCCGAGGCACGCGCCGACAGCACCACCGCCGGCAGATCCGACAACGCCACGTTCTCCGGCAGACTGAAGCGGATCTGGGAGGGTTGCTCTCCTCGGCCTCCCAGCGTCTTCGCCGTGCCCCCCGCCACGATCTGGCCGTGGGCGATGACGGCGATCCGGTCCGCCAGCTTCTCGGCCTCGTCCAAGTAGTGCGTCGTCAGGAAGACCATCGAGGCTGTTGAAATCACGCTGTTCGTCATCTTCTGGATAGTCCAAACCGTTGAGCGGTGGAACGAGACAGTGTGATGACAGTCCTCCGCTGACCATCTCACGTGAGACGAGACGCAGAACTCCGAACCTTGAACTCAAGCCGGATCAGCCGATTGCTCATCCATTTGCCTAACGACAAGGAGGGAACCTTCGGATGATCCGGAATCGTCCGCGACGGCGAACGGGCTGTCAGGGTCGGGCCCGACCGCGGCGGATGAGGCTGGGCCGCGGCTCGATCACGACCGACGGTCGGTCGTAGACGAATGGCTGGCCGCCGCCGGGGCGGCGCTGGGGCGGGCGCCGAGGCTCGACCGGACCCGAACGCATGTGACGCCGCTGGCCCGACCACGGGGCCGGCGGCACGGTCAGGCGATCGGCGAGTCTGTAGGCGACGCTCTCATAGTTGACGCGCCAGCCCCGAAAGTCGGCCCACGCCTCCTCCGCACTTCGCTCGATGGCGAAACCCACGCCGACGAGCATGGTCACCGCTCGCTCGAACTCAGCGAACGTCAGGTCGATGGGGCCCTCGGGGTTCGGATCGGGGTCCACCTCCCATCGGAGCGTGGTCGCGATCCGGTTGAGCAACGTGAATCCCATCCGCAGGCACAGACGGGCCTGGGAAGGCGCCCGGCTGGGTGCGAGCGCAAGATGCATGGCGGCCGCATCGAGAACGGCGATGATCCCAAGCAGCCACGAGTACCACGGTTCAGGGGACCGGAAGAGAAGCAGCACCGGGTACGTGGTGTGGCTTTCGGCCACGTCGGCCGCCCACTCCTCCCATGCGGCGTACAGGTCGGGGAGGGTGTCGGTGATGCCGACCAGTTGGTGCCGGGCCAGGAGTTCGGGACCCCACGCCGGGACACCGGCCCGACTCTCGAGCAGGGCGACGAGGCTCTCGCGTCGGTTGAACGAGCTGTAGAGAGCCGGCAGGTAGGCGATCTGCAAGGCGACAATGACGACCCAGATTGCGCCGATGGAGATGTCCACGCCCGTGTTGGCGGGGCCGCCGCTATGGACAGCCCCCACGGTGAAGAGCGCGGTGAGGGCCTGTAACAACCCATCGGCGAACGACGCGCCCGCCCCGACGAGGAGCAGTCCGAACCCGAGCACAAGACAGGCAGCCCAGAACAGCAGCTGCACGACGAGCGCCACCGGGCCGGTCGGCGCCAGGATGGCGTCCTGGCGCTCGTACGTGTTCACCAGATGGGACGCGAGAACGAAGCACACCCGGACGCTCCGGTTCACCTGGAGGCTCAACCGCTCGATACCCGACGGCCGCCGCGGGAGGACCATGGTCAACACGACGTCGGCCACAGTCATCACAACCACGACGACGCCCGCGATCGTCGCGACGACGCTCATCGTCCCGCCACGCGGTCATCGAACGGGGGCACGGGCGCGAGCGTAACCGTCGGCCTCGGCTCGCCCCCGCGGAGGCCCGCACCATTCCAGATGCCGCCGCCCAGGGCATAACCCTCATGCGGACGAGCTTCAGGTGGTGAGCGCGAGCCCGAGTAGCTCCTCGAGCTCGGCGAGCGCGTCGTGAGGGTCGGTGACCTTGATGGTGTGCATGCCGAGCGCTCGAGCCGGCTTGAGGTTCACACCCAGGTCGTCCAGGAAAACGCACTCGTCGGGTTCGACGCTGAGGGCATCGCAGGCGAGCGCGTAGAAGCGAGGATCTGGTTTGCGCACACCCAGCACGCGCGACTCGAGGACCGCATCGAAGAGCGCATAGACGCTGGCCACCTCGACCGAAACCACAGCCTCCGCCCGTTTGAAGTTATTGGTGAGGCAGGCCGTCTTGTAGGCCGTCCGGCAGGCGCGGATGGCGGCCACCATCTGCGGCCGGATTTCTCCCGCAAGACGCTCGAGCACCAGCCGTCCGTCCAATTCGTGGCCCAGGGCCCGGGCCTCGGCCGACCACAGTGAGCCGAACGTCTCCACGTCGATCTCGCCTCGCTCGAGCTGCGCCCACGCATTGGCGTCGCGATTGGTGGCGTTCACCGTGCGGATGAAGTCAGCCGGGAGTCCGCGTTCCGCCTCGAGGTGGGCGAACGCCTCGAACGGGCTCGACGAGATCACCCCGCCGAAGTCGAACATGATGGCTCGAATCACTCAGGACCTCTCAAAGATCGGCGCCGGGTCAGGGCGCGTCCTTTAGGGCATGGCCCTCCCCGTACCCGTCCACCCAGCCAATTTGGCGTGCCGGGATCCCGCCGACGATGGCGCCCGGCGGCACGTCGTTCGTGACCACTGCATTCGCGGCCACCCTCGCCCCGTCCCCGATGGTGATCGGGCCGAGCACCTTCGCCCCCGCGTAGATGTAGACATTCCGGCCGATTGTCGGGTACCCATCCGCGTCCATCGGCCGTCCGAGCCGGCCAAGGGTGACTTGGTGGAAGATGGTCGACCCCTCTCCCACCCGGGCGCCCCACCCGATGATCGCCCCCTGGCCGTGGAGGAATTTGACTCCGGGGGCCAGCTGCGCACCCGGCTCCACTTCCACCCCAGTGATCAGCCGAGAGAGGGCGGAGACGGCGTAGGCGAGGTCGGTGTGGCCCCGCCGGTAGAGGCGGTCCTCGAGTCGGTAGAGGCGCATGGCGTGGCGGTCCCACGCCAAGAGCGCTTCAAAGAACTGCACCCCGACCTCCTACGTGACCGTTCGTCCCAGGGCCGGGATGGCCCGCTTCGCATGGTATCTGGGACTGGAAGCGGCTCGACCTCAATCAAGACGGCTCACCACTGTCTGCAATCCGTGTTCTGGGACAATTGGCTCTCGTGCGCGCAGTTGGCGACCCCGAATTGTCCATCACTGGTCCATCCCTTCGAGTGCTGAGCAGGAAGGTGGCCTGATCGAGTGGACCTGTTGAACGACCGCAGTAGACAGAACCACGTGGTCGGTACACTGCTCGGGGGCGAGTCAGCGGGAACCGACGGAGGTGGCGTGAACTCGGGATTTGCAGCTTCGGCTAGCGGGACGTTCGAAGATCTCGCAGGCAAGGTCGTCATCGTCACCGGCGGTTCCCAGGGGCAAGGCGCCGCCGAGGCGCGCCTGTTCCGCCAGCTGGGAGCAAAGGTCGTCGTCGCCGACGTCTCCGACGAAACCGGGCAGGCCTTGGCTGCCGAAATCGGAGCCTCCTACCACCATGTCGACATCTCCGAGGCGTCGGCGTGGCAACACCTCATGGCGGAGGTCATGGATGCGCACAGTCGATTGGACGTGCTGGTCAACAACGCGGCGGTGCACTGGCTTCGTTCGATCGAAGAGGAGACCGTCGATGAATTCGACCGGTTGATCGGCATCAACCTGCGCGGAACCTTTCTCGGAATTCAGGCCGCCATCGCCCCGATGCGAACGTCAGGCGGTGGCTCCATCGTCAACATCGCGTCGATCGCGGGGATCCGCGGTTTCCCCCTCCACGGATCCTATGGCGCCTCGAAATGGGGGGTACGCGGCCTCACGAAGACGGCTGCCGGCGAGCTCGGTCCGAGTGGTATCAGGGTGAACGTCGTGCTTCCGGGCATCATCGATTCGCCGATGGCGTGGAGCGGCGGTCAGATGCCCGAAGGCACGTCGTTCGACCACCTTCCCCTGGGCCGGGTCGGGGAGGCGGAAGAGGTGGCCCGTGTCGTGGCGTTCCTGGCGTCAGACGCCTCCGCCTACATGACGGGCAGCGAGATCACCGTCGATGGGGGTGCCACGCTCGGCATCACCGGGCAACGACGGGGTTGACCCCTCTGCGTCTCAGGTGAAGGTGTAATGGCTGCGGTCGACGGCGCGGGTCCATTCCCAGTAGGTGTCCAAGGGCCACGGCGAGAGGGTGAACACCTTGCCGTCGGGGTTCTTGTAGTGGCTGTGGTGGATCGAGTGGTGTGACCACACCATTTGGTCGATCTCGGCCTGGTACCGGTCAGCGTAGGAATCGTGGGCCTCGGTCGTCACCTCGCAACGTCGTGCGCCCGCGGTGAGGGTTTCGCGGATGAGCTCCATGGCGTAGTGGACCTGGAACTCGGAGTGGTAGAAGAGGCTCGCGCCGGCGGCGAGGTTTGTGCCCGGACCGTAGATGCAGAACAGGTTCGGGAAGTTCGGAACCGTGATGCCCAGGTAGGCCGTCGGTTCGTCGCCCCACTGCTCGCGCAGCGAAGTCCCGTCGGTACCGATGAGATCCATGGAGGCGAGGAACTCGTTGTGGCGGAACCCCGTCGCGTAACAGATCACGTCGCTCGGATAGTGCGTGCCGTCCACTGTCACGACACCGTCGGGCACGATCCGGTCGATCGCGGTGCGAACCAGCTCGACGTTCGGGCGCTGCAGGCACCGGAGCCACGACCCGTCGTCCTGCAGGACGCGTTTGCCGAGGGCCGGGTAGTCCGGCACAACCTTGGGAGCCAGGTCGGGTCGTTCCGCGATCAGCGACGTCATCCAGGCCAGGAGGGCATCGGCCCGCTTCGCGTTCTGGGCGTTGACCGATCGGCTCGTCGGGTCCTCGTAGGTCGGGTCGATCCGATACGGATCGCTGCCGACCGCGATGCCGGGAAACGTCATGATGAACCGGTACCAGCGCCCGTAGAACGGTAGATGCCGGAGGGCCCACCGGTCTCCGGGTGGCACCGATGCGTGGTAAAGGGGGTTCGGGATGATCCACTGCGCGGTGCGCTGGAAGATCGTGAGCCGCTCGACCTGGTCCGCGATGGCGGGAGCGATCTGGAAGCCGCTCGCCCCTGCGCCGATCAGCGCGAAGCGTTTTCCGGCCAGCTGCAGGTCCTCGGGCCACCGAGCCGAGTGAAACGACGCTCCGGAGAACGCGTCCATGCCGGGGATGTCGGGAAGTCTCGGGAGGTTCAGCGAGCCGACGGCGCTGAAGACGAACCGGGCCTGGATGATCTCCTCGAGCCCGCCGGCATCGCGGAGGTGGATGTTCCATCCGGCATGTGCTTCGTCCCAGTTCAGTGCGGTGACCCGTGTGTCGAACCGGCAGTGCGGGCGCAGGCCGTACTTGTCGACGATTGTGCCGAAGTACTCCCGCAGCTCTGGCTGTTGGCAGTAGAACTCGCTCCAATGGTCCGAAGGTTCGAAGGAATAGCAGTACTGGTGGCTTCCCACGTCGACGCGGGCCCCCGGGTACCGGTTTTCCCACCACGTGCCGCCGGGGCCGGGGTTCTTCTCGACAATGGTGAACGGCAGGCCCGCCTGCTTCAGGCGGATGCCGGCGAGGATCCCGGCCATTCCGCAGCCGATCACCAGGACCGGTGAGGCTGCCTTGGCCTCCTCGGAGAGTTCGTCCCAGACGACTGCACCGGTATCGCCACCCTCGAACTGCAGGTCGGCGAAGAACAGCCCCGCCAGGCGGTCGTCCTCCACGGGCCTGCACCCGAGGAACGACATCATCTCCAGCAGTAACTCTCGGGGCAATTCGTGGGGTACACAGCCGCCGTCGCGGTACGCCGCGATCGCCGGCAGCGCCCGGCGACGGACCTCGGCCTGCTCCTCCGCCGGTATTCCGCTTTGGATGTCCAGTGATACAGCGAGCCGAGGCCGGATATCACCACGGATCCACGCAGGATCGCCGGTCATGTGCACGAGCGAGCAGAGAAGGGCCGGGACGCTGCAATCCTGGAGTGCCGCCGCGATCGTCGAATCCGTATCGGCGAACGGTTCACCGGCGTGGGGGTTCCTGGTCACCCTGCCTCCTTCTTACCGAGACTGCCAGCCGGACCGAACCAAGGCTCGCAGAGTAGGTTCTGCCCGCAGACCGTACAAGGAGTGAGGAGCACTTCGCCCCATGGATGACGACGTACGGCTCCGGTCGTGGCCCACGTCACGCGACGGCCAGCACACCGGGGAGGATCTCCTCGGTCTCGGGCGCTCCCGCCAGGAGCTCGTCGAGCGCAGGGAACGGCATGCCATCCTCTGAACCCGCGACGGTCTGGGGACTCGTCGCCGCGGCCGCAGACAACCATCCCGAGCGTGTCCTCTTTCGAGACTCGCAGGGACGGACCCTTACGGCGGTCGAGTTACACCACGCCGCGGAAAGCGTTGCTGCAGGCCTGGAAGTGCAGCCCGGTGATGTCGTGTCGTGGCAGCTGCCCACGGTCTTGGAATCGGTCGTCTTGCTGGCTGCGTTGGCCAGGATCGGCGCGGTCCAGAACCCGATCATCCCCCTGTTCCGAGAGCGAGAGGTACGACACATCGCCGCCACCGCCGGCACACGGCTGCTGATCGTCCCCGAGACGTGGCGGGGCTTCTCTCACCGCTCCATGGCCGACCGCATCGGACGGGCACTCGGTTTCGAGATCATGGCACTCGCGCTCGAGGGCGCCACCGGGACCGACCTATGTCTGCCCTTTGGCGATCCGTCGGATCTCCCTCCCGCCCCCCGAAACGACGACGAATGCCGGTGGATCTACTTCACGTCCGGCTCCACCGCGGCACCAAAGGGAGTGCGCCACACCGATCGATCTGCAATTGCGTCGTCCTTCGGCATCACAGACGGCCTCGGCATCCGGGCAGGTGACGTTTACCCGATCGCCTGGCCGATCACGCATATCGGTGGCATCACCATGATGGCCGCGGTGTTGCGTGCTGGCGGAGAGCTCGTGCTCTTCGACACATTCGATCCGGCGACGACGGGCGAGCGCATGGCCGCCGTGCAGCCGACGATCCTGGGCACGGGCGTGCCGTTCTTCCGTGCGTACCTGGACGCCCAGCGACGTCATGGCAGCGAGCCGCTCTACCCGGCCCTGCGCGCCTTCACGGCCGGCGGCGCACCCACCCCTCTCGACACCATCAAGGAGCTCGGTGATACCTTCGGGGTCGACATCGTCATCAATTCCTGGGGTCTCACCGAGTTCCCGGTTGCATCCTGCCCGTCGCCCACCGATCCCACCGAGAAGCTGGCGCGGACGGTGGGCCGGCCGTCGCCCCACGTCGACGTCCGGGTCGTGGACGGGGAACTGAGACTCAAGGGGCCACAGTGTTTTCTTGGCTACGTGGATGCATCACTCGATGCCGACGCGTTCGATGATGAGGGCTGGCTCCGCACCGGCGACCTCGGAGAGGTGGATCCCGAGGGGTTCGTCAGTGTCACCGGGCGTCTCAAGGACGTCATCATTCGCAACGGTGAGAACATCTCCGTGCTCGAGCTCGAGGACGTTCTTCTCAGGCACCCAGACATCGTGGACGTCACCGTGCTCGGGCTCCCCGATGCGCGGACGGGCGAGCGCGTCTGTGCGGTGGTCGTCCCAGTGCCGGGACGCGAGGTCAGCCTGGAGACGATCGCCGGGCACTGCCGCGCCGAGGGCCTCGCCCGCCAGAAGACGCCCGAACAAATAGAGATCGTGGACCACATCGAACGCAACCCGATGGGAAAGGTCCTCAAAGTGGACCTGCGCCAGCAGATCCTCGCCCGTCTCTGAATTTTCGACCGCTGCACGGATGGGGGGCGTGGTGTTCTACCTGGCCAGGCCGGCGACGTTCTGCGCCGTCGAGGAGATCTGTCGGAGCGAGATCCGGACCGGGACAGGAGTGGAGCGGTCCGGCCCACTCCCGCCGGTCCCGAGCTGCCCGCTGTCGTTGCGACCCCAGGCCCAGAGTTTCCCGGACGTGTCGATTGCGTAGGAGGCGTACCCTCCTGAGGCCACCGTGGCGGCGCGTGCGCCGTCGGGGAGCGTGATGTGGATCGGGGTTCTCGAGCTGGCCTCACTTCCGTTGCCGAGTTGGCCGTGCGTCCCGTTTCCCCAGGTCCAGAGTGAGTCGTCGGCGAGGATCGCGATCGACTGGCCGTTCTTCGCGCCACTGCCTCCCTGGAACACCTGCGCAACCGCTTCGGGCAGGTCCACGTGGACGGGGACCGGGCTGTCGGTGGTGGTCCCGTCACCGAGCTGTCCCGCCTGGTTGTAGCCCCAGTCGTAGTACGCGCCGTCCTCCATGAGGGCACCCGAGCCCCCCCATGACGACGTCAGCGTCTTCACGGCTCCCTGCGGCAGGCCGACCACCGGCGTCGGCGTGGAGCTGTTTGCCGTGCCGCCGTTGCCGAGCTCGCCGAACTCGCCGTTGCCACAGGCGTAGACCGTGCCGTGCGAGTCGAACACGGAGTGGTCCCGTGCACCGGTGCCAAGGGTGACGTCGGTCAGAGGGATCTCGGCGGGCCGCAGCACCACGATCCCTCCCGGGAGGCAGAGGTCGTTGTTCACGTTGAATCCCCAGCCCCACGCGTCGCCGTGCGAGTCGATGGCCAGGCCCCCGTCGAAGGGCATTGGGTTCGGGAGGGAGGTGATTCTCACGCCGGTCGGGAAGTCGACCTCCACGGCGGTACGGACGTACAGCGGTCGGGAGCCGTTGCCCAGCTCGCCATTGCTGCCCACGCCCCAAGCCCAGACGGTCCCAGACGACGTCAACGCGTATGTGTCGGAATTGGACGTGGCGACCCGCACAACCGTGCCTTGTATGCCGGGGATGGGAGTGGGCTTCTCATGGCGGGTCTGGATCACTTTTCCCTTGGTGCCGGCGACGCCGAAGGTGTAGACGACGGGGCGGTTGACCCCCCCGGTCGCGGCGTGTCCCCACGCGCTGCCGCCGCCGTACGCCCCCAGCCCGACAACGGCCACGAACGTGACACCCAGCACGAAGAGCGCTCGACTCCGGGTCACGGGCGTGACCGTACGCGTGGATTCGTCATGCATTCAGACAACCAGAGAGCGGTTAGGGCAGTGCGCGGAATGTGTGTGGGATCTGTGAGATCCCACCGGCCCCGGGCGGGTCGGTCCTGGCTCGACACGGCAGCAGACGCATACAATATACTTAGCGGTCGAGCGCGCTGAGCGGGAGCTCCGTGGCCAGCGCACCCTGCGGATGCAACGGTGAAGGGAGAATCGATGACCAGTTGGCTCGGTCAGTACTGCCTCAACGTCGCCGACCTGGAGCGCTCTGTCGCCTTCTACACGTCGCTCGGGCTCGCGTGCACCAGTCGGACCGAGATCCCCGACGCGTTCGAAGCGATCGTGGAGAATCCCTCGGGCGGCTCGAAATTCCAGCTGGCCCAGCAGAAGCATCAGTCGGGGCCACTCGACCTGGGCACCGGTTTTTGGAAGCTCTACGTGAACACGCACGACCTGAGCGAGACCTTCGAACGGGCGGTCGAGCAGGGAGCGAGCGTGGAGTCCGCGCCACAACGAATGGACCGCTGGCCGGTGAGCATTGCCTTCGTGCGCGACCCCAACGGGTATCTGGTGGAACTCGTTACGCGTCACCCGTGGCCGGACACCGTGCCGGCCGAGGGACCATGGCTGGGCCAGTACTGCCTCAACGTCACCGATATCGACGCTTCCATCGCGTTCTACGAGCTCATGGGGCTCGAGTGCACCAGCCGGACCGAAATCGAACAGGCGCACGAGGCCATCGTCGAGAATCCGCGCCAGGGATCGAAGCTGCAACTTGCGCAGCAGCTCCAGCAAGACGGACCGATACGGATGGGATCGGTGTGGAAGCTCTATGTGCACACGGACGACTGCAGGGCTCTGTATGACGCGGCGGTTGACGCAGGCCACGCCTCCATTGCCGAACCCGTGCGCCTCGAGCGCTGGCCGGTGACGATCGCCTTCGTCCGCGCGCCCGACGGCTACCAGGTCGAATTGGTGCAACGTGATTCGTAACCGCTGAGGGTCGATGTCGCGAACTACACGACGATTACGCCGGTGACGCAGCTCAGCGACACCTTCTGAGTCCTCCGGGTTGCGCCTGATCTCCCGAGGAGGCCCGTCCGGAGGCGGTGCTCACAGCCTGCCGTCCACCCGCAGGCGGGGATCGACCCAGGAGGGGGAGCGGCGCTCCTTGAAGGCCAGGTAGCCCTCGGCGGCCTCGTTCCCACTGAGGCTCAGCAGCATGCCGATGCGGTCGTAGAGCCCGTAGTACTGGTCGAGGCTGCGCTTGATGTCGGCGCGCGCGCCCGGGGCGGTGCGACAGCAGTGTTCGAGCACCGTGGTCGCCTCCGCGAGCAGCCGCTCGTGGGGCACCACGCGGCTGACGAGCCCCCACTCGACCGCCTCGGTGGCCGAGAGCTCCCGTCCGGAGTACATCAGGTCCCGGGTGCGGGCCGGACCGATCTGACGCGCCAGGATCTGCGCGTAGTGGGTGTCCGCAATGCCGCGAAAGAGCTCCGGCACGCGGAAGGTTGCTCGCTCGCTGACGACGGCGATGTCGGAGAGCATGGCGATGACCAGACCGCCGCCCTGGCAGAGCCCGTTGACCGCGCTGACGACGGGCTTGCGGGCCTGCCGCAGCGCGTCGAACGGCGTGTTGTCCATGGAGAGCAGTGTCGGCAGATCACCCCATCCGTCCTCGTTGGCCCCGCCTAGGTCGCCGCCCGGGGCGAACACGTCGCCGGTGCCGGTGATGAGGAGGCCGGCCAGATCCGGATCGGCGTCCGTATGGTTCACCGCGTAGCGGATGCCGAAGTACATCGCAGGCGTCAGCGCGTTCCGGCGCTCAGGCCGGTCGATGATGCAGCGGCCCAGCGGTCCCGCGCGCTCGAAACGCAGGAACGGCGTCCCGAGCCAATCTCCGTGGGGGGCTTGCCCCGGTTCTCCCGACGTCACGCGGTGTCGTCCGTCAGACCGCCTGACGGATTGCGCCCCGTTCGTGGAAGAGGTCGACGACCATCTCTGCCTGCTGGCCGAGCATCTTGGCGTACTCGCGTGCCGCCCTGTCCCCGTCTCCATCCCGGATGGCCCGGACGATGGCCGCCAGTCCCTTCCGCTCGGGCTCGACCGCCTTCGGTACGAGCACGAAGAAGGGGCCCGGAACGAGCCGTGACATGGCACGCAGCACCACGGTGATCCGCGGGGAGCGGGCGGCCTCCACCACGGTGCTGTGGAAGGCAAAGGCGAGCTCTTCGATCCGGATCAGATCATCGGTCGCACGCATCAGCTTGACCAGCTCGCTGAGTTTGGCCACCGTTTCGGCGTCGTGGCGCTGAGCCGCCCGGCGAGCGGCGAGCCCGTATACCAGCCCGAAGAGCTCGTAGTGATCGCGGATGATCTGCTCGTCGAAGGCGTTGACGAAGGTCCCTCTGTGCAGCTTGGTGGTCACCCAGCCTTCGCGCTCGAGGGCGATGATCGCCTCGCGAATGGGGATCCGGCTGACCCCCACGGCCTTGGCCACCGCGTCCTGCGGCAAGCGCATGCCCTCTTGCAGCTGCCCGTCGAAGATCAGGCGCCGGATGTAGGCGGCCGCCTGCTCACCGCTTCCCTTCCGGACGACGGCTCCCGGTGACGCCGGAATGGCCGTCGCGTCGTTGTCGGCACCACTCATTTGGTCGGCCGATCGTGACATTGATACATCATATTCTCTACAGAATCCGCGACCGGTGCCCCGCCGGGGCAGGGTCGCCCGGGTGCGCCACGGTCCCGCACTGGCGTGCCCCCGGCCGGCTCGACCCGCCGAAAGGCGCTGGTACCTGATCCGCTCATGGCGCCTCCTTCCCCACTGCAGACCCTCCGGGACGGGTGGGAGTGGTCGGCCAATTCGCATAAGATATCCGATATCCTGTGTCCCTGCTCGGGAGGAGCACCCGTGGTCCATGCGGTCGAAGTCGGCAACGCGAGCGTGGGTGACGACGTCGTCGCCCGGATCCCCCCCATCGTCGACCTGGACGCGCACGTGGTCGAGCCGCCCGACGTCTGGTCCAGCCGGCTGCCCGCGCGCTACAAGGACGTGGGACCGCACATCGAGCTCCTGCCGGCCGGCGTCCCCAAGCTCGTCGGGTCCGGCTACGTGGAAGAGCCCGGCACCGACGGTCCCGATGTGGCGTGGTGGTGTTACGAGGACCACAAGGCCTCGCTCAAGCGCACGATCGCGGCGGCCGGCTTTCCCCGGGACGAGATCGAGCTGCGGGGCGTCCGCTACGACGAGATGCGACCCGGGTGCTGGCGGGTGCGCGAGCGGCTCGAGGACATGGACATCAACGGCGTGCAGGCACAGTTGTGCTTTCCGAATTACCCACGCTTCTGCGGGCAGCAATTCCTCTGGGGCAAGGATCGGGAGCTGGCTCGCCTGTGCGTCGAGGCCTACAACGACTGGATGGTGGAGGAGTGGTGTGGGGAGAGCGGTGGCCGGCTGCTTCCTCTCTGCCTCGTGCCGCTGTGGGATGCCGAGCTCGCGGCAGCCGAGGTCGTGCGCAACGCCCAACGGGGTGTCCGATCCGTTGCGTTCACCGAGTTGCCGCCGTACCTCAATCTGCCGAGCCTGTACTCGCGGTATTGGGATCCGTTCCTGGCCGCGTGCCAGGAGAGCGGCACGGTCGTCTGCATGCACATCGGTTCCGGCACGAAGACCCCACAGGCGTCACCCGACGGTCCCGACGCGGTGGCCGCGACCATCCTGTTCGGCAACAGCGTGGCCAGCCTCGCTGACGTGCTCTTCTCGGGGACGCTGCACCGCTTCCCGGACCTGCGGCTGATGTACGCCGAGGCGCAAATCGGCTGGATCCCTTACGTCTTGGAGCGGGCGGACGACGTCTGGTCGACCCACCGGGGCTGGAGCAACTCGCAACGCGACTGCCCGGAGCCGCCGTCCAGCTACTACGAGCGGGGGAACGTCGTGAGTTGCTTCTTCAAGGACGCCGTGGGCGTGTCGTTGCTCGACCAGATCGGCGTGGACAACGTGGTCTTCGAGACGGACTACCCCCATTCCGACAGCACCTGGCCGGATTCGCGCCGAGCCGCGGCCGAGCAGTTCGGCCACCTCGATCCGCTCTCCATCCGCAAGATCGCCCGGCAGAACGCCATCGACCTCTTGGGCCTCACGCTCTCAGACGGGTAGACGGCGCCCACTCACTGCAAGAAGCGCAAGCCGGGGGTGCCCACCCGGAAGACGTCGGTGGCCAGGACCTTGCCGAGCGTGGTCGCGTCCCAGCGGCGCCCTCCGGACGCTACCTCGTTCCCCTCGCGCCAGCCGTGCATCCAGATGATCCGGTCGTGGATCGCCCGCAGCACCTGCCCATTGATCATGTGCGACTCGTCGCTGGCCAACCAGGCCACAAGGGGCGAGCTGTTCGCCGGGTCCATGGGTTGCCACTCGTCCTCGGGCACCTCGTCGGGCTCCACCACCGCCGGAGCCTGGGGCATGGTCCCGGTCAGCCGGGTGGCGCCCGCCGGGCCCACGGCGTTGGCCGTGACGCCGTAGGCGCCCAGCTCCTGGGCCAGCGTGAGGGTCAACCCCACGATGCCGGCCTTGGCGGCCGCATAGGCCGTCTGGCCGAAGTTCCCCGTCAGCCCGGCCCCGGATGTGGTGTTGATGATCCGGCCGACGACGTGCTCGCCCGCCTTCGCCCGCGTGCGCCAGTGGACGGCGGCATGATGCGAGCACGACCAGGTCCCTCGCAAATGGACGCGGATGACGGCATCGAAGTCGGCAGGATCCATGTTCCAGACCGCACCGTCGCGGACGATGCCCGCGTTGTTGACCAACACGTCGAGTTGACCCCACTCCGACACCGCGCGTTCGATGAGCTCACGCGCCTGTGCATGGTCACCGACGTCGCCGTAGTCGGCGACCGCTGTGCCGCCTCGCTCGGTGATCAGAGCAACGGTGGCGTCCGCATCTCGCCCGGCGCCCTCGCCGTGTACCGACGATCCGAGGTCGTTCACCACCACCCGAGCCCCTTGCCGCGCCAGCTCGAGCGCGTGGCCGCGCCCGATGCCATGGCCGGCGCCGGTGACCACGGCGACCTTTCCGTCCAGCAATCCCACTGTCAGCCTCCTTTATTGGATAAAAGATACATGCCGGCGGGAGAGTAAACTGCGAGGATGCACGGCATCATCGGACACGGCACGTACATCCCCTACCGCCGGCTGGACCTGTCGACGGTGGCCGACGTGGCCGGTGGCGGAGGGCGGAAGGGCACCCGGGCCGTTGCCTCCTTCGACGAGGACGCCACCACGATGGCGGTCGAGGCGTCGAGGGCCGCCCGCCGCAGCGTGCCCGACGCGCGCGTCGAGTCCGTCTGGTTCGCGACGGTGTCGCCCCCGTATCTCGACAAGACGAACGCCACGGCCATCCACGCCGCGCTGCGCCTTTCCGAGGAGTGCGGCTCCTACGACCTGATCGGGTCGGTCCGGGGTGCGATGGGTGCTCTGCGAGCGGCGGCAGCCCAGCCGGGGCCGGCGCTCGCGGTGGCGGCGGACGTTCGCACCGGTTTGGCCGGCGGGCCCGACGAGGCGTATTTCGGCGACGGTGCGGCGGCGCTGATCGTCGGTGACGAGACGGACGGCGCCGTGGTGGCGGAGCTGGGGGCCTGGGTCTCGCTGACCGACGAGTTCGTGGACCGGTGGCGCCGGCCGAACGAAGAGCGCTCCCGCGTCTGGGAGGAGCGGTTCGGTGAGGTGCGCTACGCCGCCCTTGGCCACGAGGCGCTCAGCCGCCTGTTCAAGGCGACCGGGACCGGGCCCGACGACGTGGACCATCTCATCGTCACCGGCACCCACAGCCGTGCGTGCCGGGCGGCGGCCCAGCGGTCCGGGGTCCCGTCGGATCGGCTTGTGGACGATCTCGGCGCGACCGTGGGCAACACGGGCGCGGCCCACCCGTTCGTGCTCCTGTCGGCCGCACTCGAACGTGCCGAGCCCGACCAGACCATCGTCCTCCTCGTGTTGGCCGACGGTGCCGAAGCCGTGGCGCTGCGGACCACGCCGGCCCTGGGCCAGCACACGACCGGCGGTTCGCTGGCCCGCCAGATCGAGAGTGGGGCCCCCATCTCCTACGGGCGTTACCTGGCTTGGCGAGGGATCCTGCCGGTCGAGCCCCCCCGCCGGCCGGAGCCGGCCCGGACGTCCTCTTCGGCCGCGGGGCGCTCCGTTCCCTGGAAATTCGGCTTCGAGGGCTCCAAGTCGGCCGACGGGAGCGTCCACATCCCGCCCCTGCCCGACGACACGGTGCACCAGCCCATGGCGGAGGCCCGGGGCACGGTCACGACCTTCACGATCGACCGGCTCTCCTACACGCCGAGCCCGCCCATGGTGTTCGCCGTGGTGGACTTCGAGGGAGGCGGACGGCTCCCGGTCGAGTTGACCGACGTCGACGCCGCCGATGTCCGCGTGGGCGACGTCGTCGAAATGACGTTCCGGCGGCTGTCCACCGCCGACGGGATCCACAATTACTTTTGGAAGGCACGACCGCACCGGAAAGGCTGATGACTGATGGGCTCGCACGGCATAAAGGACAAGGTGGCCATCGTCGGCATGGCATGCACGAAGTTCGGAGAGCACTGGGATCTCGGCGTCGACGAGCTGGTGCTGCAGGCGGCGGAGGGTGCCTTCGACGCTGCCGGCGTGACCCGTCGGGACGTCGATGCGTACTGGCTGGGCACGGCGCAATCGGGCATGAGCGGCCTGCTCGTGTCACGTCCCCTGCGGGTCAACGACAAACCGGTCACCCGGGTGGAGAACTTCTGCGCGTCGGGTTCGGAGGCCCTGCGCCAGGCGGCCTACGCCGTCTCGAGCGGGGCCTACGACGTCGCCATGGCGATCGGGGTCGAGAAGCTGAAGGACTCGGGGTATCAGGGCGCCAACGCCTTCCCCGTCCCGAGTGACGGGACGAACCGCACCGTCACCGCCGCCGCCATGTACTCCATGATCGTCCCCGCCTATGCGCAGCGCTACGGCGTCGGCATCGACGAGGTCAAGCAGGCGCTGGCTCGGATCGCCTCCAAGAACCACGCCAACGGGGCGCGCAATCCTCGGGCGCAGTTCCGCAAGGAGATGAGCGTGGAGCAGCTCCTCGCCATGCCGCGCATCGCGGGCGAGCTCTCGGTCTTCGATTGCGCCGGCGTCGCCGACGGCGCCGCCGCCGCGGTGGTCGTCCGGGCCGAGGATGCGCACAAGTACTCGTCGTCGCCGCTGTTCGTGAAGGGGATCTCCTTCGTCGTTGGCGACGGCAGCGGCGTGAGCGATCCCGACTACGACTACACGACATTCCCCGAGGTGGTCGCGTCGGCCCGCGAGGCCTACGCCCAGGCGGGCATCACCGATCCCCGTGCCCAGCTCGCCATGGCGGAGGTGCACGACTGCTTCACGCCGACGGAGCTCGTCCTCATGGAGGACCTCGGGTTCTGCGAGCGGGGCAGTGCGTGGAAGGAGGAGCTGTCGGGCACGTTCGACCTCGGCGGTGACCTGCCGGTCAACCCCGACGGGGGTCTGAAGAGCTTCGGGCACCCGGTGGGGGCGTCGGGTCTGCGGATGATGTTCGAGGTGTGGCTCCAGTTGCGCGGCGAGGCACCCGAGGAGCGGCGCATCTCGACCTTGGGCACGCGGAACCTGGCCCTCACCCACAATCTCGGCGGGTACCCCGGAGAGATGGTCTCATTCGTCTCCATCCTCGGCACCGAAGGCCCCGGCTCTTGAGTCCGCGAGCCTCCGAGTTGCGCCGACCGAGGAGACGGTGGCCCGCATGAGCGTCGACATCGACACGAGGGAGCACATCCAGATCATCACGATCAACCGTCCCGAGGCCCGGAACGCCGTCAACGACCAGGTGGCGCAAGGAATCGAGTCTGCGCTCGACCGGCTCGAGGACGACGACGACCTCTGGGTCGGGATCCTGACGGGCGTGCCCCCGGTCTTCTCCGCGGGAGCCGACCTGAAGATGATCGGGGCGGGGCGGGCGGCGGAGCTGCAGACGAAGCGGGGCGGTTTCGGCGGCATCGCCCGACGGGCGCGGACCAAGCCCCTGATCGCGGCGGTGGACGGACCGGCTCTCGCCGGGGGGACCGAAATGGTGCTGGCCTGCGACCTCGTGGTCGCGTCGACCACCGCGACCTTCGGTATCCCCGAGGTCAAGCGGAGCCTGGTGGCCGCTGCCGGCGGTCTCTTCCGCCTGCCCCGGTGCCTTCCGCTCAATGTCGCCATGGAGTGCGCCCTGACCGGGGACCCGATCGATGCGACGTCGGCCCGTCAGTTCGGGCTGGTCAACGACCTGTGTGAGCCCGGCACGGCGCTGGAACGAGCGCTGGCGCTGGCGGGGCGCATCACCAGCAATGCGCCGGTCGCCGTGCGCGCCACCCGGCGGATCGTCCTGGACTCGCTCACCGCCGACGAGCCGGCGGCATGGCGACTGTCCGCGGACGGCTTCGCCGAGGCGAGCGCCAGCGAGGACTTCAAGGAAGGCATCGACGCCTTCATCGAGAAGCGCCCTCCGGTGTGGACCGGACGGTAGGTCGGCGCCTGGCCGACCGCCGCGCGCAGAGCGAGACTTAGTGAGCTCCCGTGCCGGTCTCGGTCGGCGCGGCCGTGCCGTTGAACGTCGGTGAGCCGGCCTCGGCCGACTGTGCGGTTCCCAGGTAGGCGGATTGGAGCACCGACTCGACGTCGGCCGCCGCACCGGTGCGCACGATCCGTCCGTTCGCCATCACCATGGCCGAGGTCGCGACCGAGAGCGCGGTCCGTGCGAACTGCTCCACGACCACGACGGTGATGCCCTCCGCCGCCAACTGGACGACGTGGTTGTAGAGCTCGTCGACGACGATCGGCGCCAGCCCCATGGACAGCTCGTCGAGCATGAGCAGTCGCGGGTTGGTCGCCACGGCACGGGCGAGGGCGAGCATCTGCTGTTCGCCGCCCGACAGCGTTCCGGCGGGCTGGTCGCGTCGATCGGCCAGCCGCGGGAACCGTTCGAACGCGCACCGCTCGACGTGCTTTCGCCCCGAGCCGCTGTGCGTCATGACCCACAGGTTCTCGCGCACGGTCAGATTGGGGAACACCCCCCGCCCCTCGGGTATGAGGCACATCCCGCGGCGGGCCAGAGCCGACGTGGACCCCGCCCGCACCTTCGCACCGGCGAATCGAACCTCGCCTTCTGTCGGGGCCATGACGCCGGCCGCCAGGGCGAGGAGGGTCGACTTCCCGGCACCGTTCGCCCCCAGGACGGCGGTGACGGCGCCCTCGTCGAACGTCGCGTCGATGCCGTGCAGCACTTCGACTTCCTCGTAGGCCGCCCGTACTCCTCGGAATTCCAGCAGGTGATCAGGCACCGGCCGCCGCCCCGGACGCCGTGCCGAGATAGGCCGCTTGCACCTCCACATCGGCCCGCACCGTCGCCGGTGTGCCGGTGCAGATGACGCGGCCATAGTCGAGCACGACCACGGAGTCGCAGACGTTCATCACCAGGTCCATGTCGTGCTCGACCAGCAAGATGGCCAGTCCGTCCTCGGCGAGGTCGCGCAAGACTTGCGAGAAGCGGTCCGTCTCGTCCGTGTCCTGGCCGGCCGCCGGCTCGTCGAGCAGGAGCACGCGGGGCTTGGTGGCCAGGGCGCGCGCCAATTCGACCAGCCGGCCCGTGCCCGTGGGCAAGGTGTCAGCTCGGTCGTTGGCCACAGCGGTGAGCCCGAGGCGCTCGAGCAACTCCTCCCGGGTCTCCTGGATCGTCCTCGATCTGGCCTTGACGACGCCGCGTTGGGCGATGGACGCCGCGACCCCGATGTTCTCGGCCACGGTGAGGGTCCCGAAGAGCTCCAGGCGTTGGAACGTGCGCCCGAGCCCACGTCGCGCTCGCCGATAGGACGACAGCCCGCGCAGGTCACGACCGTCGAGGCGTACCGTCCCCGTGTTGGGTCGCTGCATGCCCGTCACGACGTTGAAGAGGGTTGTCTTGCCCGCTCCGTTCGGCCCGATCAACCCGGTGACGCACCCTTCCTCGGCGCTCAGGGACACCTCGGACAGGGCGGCCAGGCCGCCGAAGCGCACGGAGACGTCGGCGATCTCAAGCCCCACTGGTACCTCCTGCACCGGAGAGAGCAGCGAGCGAGTCGCCCGTCGCGGCCGGAGCGTCATCGGCCACCGCCTCGGCGAACCACGCGTCTCTCTTCTCCTTCGACCTGCGTTCGGGCAGCCCGAAGGCAGGTGGCGCGATCCTCGCCCGGTAGTCGGCGACGTAGGCCGGGACTGGGAGCAGGGCCAAATCGACCAGCAGGATGTACGTCATCGGCCAGTTGCCGATCGCCCCGGCCAGGCGGAGCGCCCAGGCGGCACCGAAGACGACCACGATGAGGCCGACCAGCCAACGGCGGCGCGCCACCGACAGGTACACCGGGCGGATGCTGCCCGGAATGGTCCCGTTGGGGGTGGTCCCCACCCCGACGCCGCCCAGGCCGACGAGGACCAAGGGCAGTTGCGTGAGCGACGGCAAGAGGTTGGTGAACAACGGAGAACCCTGATAGAGGCCGCCGACACCCGCCGCACCGAACGAGGTGAGTCCCATGACGACCATGACGAGCAGCACCGACAACCCGCTGAAGAACTGGAAGACGTCGGGAGCGGCGCTGCCCAGGGCCATGCCGTAGATGCCCCCGCCGATACCGGCGAGCGCAGCTGAAAAGGCGAAGACCCCGACCATCGACGCCCGACCGTTCATGCCGAGCGTGGCACAGGCCGCCGGGCTGTCCTTCATGGCCAGCAGTCGCTGGCCGAACTCGGACCGCCGGAGTGCGACGACGATCACCGTCAGGATCACGAAGGCAACCGCGCCCGCGACGAACTGCGAGGTCTTCGACGTGAGTGCATACGAACCGATGTGGAACGGGGCGAAGACGAGCGACCCCGAGCCGAAGGGCGCGTAGGAGCGCCCGAAGAGGTTGAAGGCCGGGAGCACGAACACCCAGTTGTCCATGGTGATGGCGAAGGCCGCGGTGGCCAGGGCGAAATAGATGCCCGACAGCCTGAGGGCGGGGACGGCGACGATGACCCCGATCACGGCGCACACGCCGGCGGCCGCCAGCAGCGAGAGGGGGTTCCCCTGGGCGCCGATGTGGCCGACCACCGACGCACCGATGCCGGCGAAGGTCATCTGGCACAGCGACAGACGCCCCGCGTAGCCGACGATGGGGATGACCGAGAGCGCCACGATGGCGAGTCCCCACATGCGGTTGAGGCTGAAGAGGTCGGCCGTCGACACGGTGGACGCGAGGAAGATGGCCGCGACGATCGTGCCGACGCAGAACAGTGCGGTGCCGTTCCAGGTGGGCCGGAAGGCGAGCTCGCGGCTGCGCATCTGCCGGTGTCCGCGGAGGCGGGACTGGGGCAGGACCAGGAGGGCGACGAAGAGGATGATCGCCGGTACCGCGTTCTCGAACCCCTGGATGTAGGGATTCTGCGGCAGGTAGGCCACCGAGTACGCAATGGAGAGGCCAAGGATGATCGCACCCACGAAGGTCATCGGTATGGAGCGCAGGCGCCCGATGACAGAGGCGGCGTAGGCGTTGACGATGAGCAGCGTCAGCGCGGAGGCCGAGAGGGTGAGGGTTGGTGCGATCAGGATTCCCGCGAGAGCGGCCAACATCGATCCGATGATCCAGGCGTTCCTGGCGTTGGCGACCGCACTCGATCCGTTGAGCGAGGTGAGCGTCCGGTCGTCGACGCTCGCCCGCATGGTGACGCCCATCCGGGTGCGGTAGAGGAACAGCCGCAGTCCGATGGCGACGACCAGCGCCAGGATCAGGACGGTGACGTCGTTGTAGGAGATCCTGATCGACCCGACCACCAGGGTGTCGTTGTTGAACAGTGGCGGGAGTGCTCGATACGTGGTGGGGTCCCAGATCCATTGCGCCACGCCCAGAAGCATGAGCGCGATGGCGAGCGTGACGACGAGCTTGGATGCCTCCGAGACGCCTTCGAGCCGGCGCATCACCGCCGCCTCGATGGCGATGCCGATGAGAGGAGCCACGACGAAGAGGCAGACGAGCATGGAGAGGAGCGTCGGCCAGCCCCAGCCGATGCTCATCTGCCAGTAGGCGAATGCACAGACCATCCCGATTGCGCCGTGGGCCCAATTGAAGATCCCGGTCGTCGTGTATGTCAGGGTGAGACCGCTGGCCGTGATCGCGTAGATGCCCGCTGCCGCCAGCCCGCCGATCGTGAAGATGATGAAATCATGCACTGCGGTCGTCCCCCAACCGAAGGCCCGGTGCCTGGTAGGGCAAGACTATGCAGGTTGCGCCCATTCCCGCAGGCCGCACCATTCCCAGCTACAGCGACGCCAGGTGTGCCAGCTCCTGCGGGGTCAGCTGGACGACGTTCTTGGGGTTGCAGTTCCAGATCGACTGCGTGGGCTGGGTGATCGCCTTGTCGTAGACGAACTTGTTCGGTTCGGCCCTGAGGATGGCGAAGCACGGCGATTCCTGGGGGTTCTCGTTGGACATCGTCAGCTGCGCCACCGGCGCCTCGATGCCTCCGGCGCTCCAGTTCTTCTCCGCCGCCGCGTGGCTCAGGACGCACGACACCGTGAGATCGGTGCCGCAGGCCGACGCCGACTTGGCCCACAGGAGCCACGACTCCGCCCCCTCTTCGTCGTCGAAGTCGACCGTGTCGCCCTTGGCATAGGTGTGCATGACGTCGACGAGCTGTTGGGTCGAAGGGTTCTGCGAGGCCATCTCCAGCGGCCACCACGACGTCTCGACGTAGACGGGCGGGAGCCCGGGGTTGGCAGCCACTCCCGAGGCGGTGGTGGAGTTGTAGAACTGGACCCCGAGGGCGACGAAAGCAGGCTTGTAGCCGGCGGTGGTCATCGCCTGGAAGTAGGGGGTCATGTTGGCGGAGTCAGCGGGCCACACCGCCTCGGCCCCCTTGGACTGGGCCTCCTCGACGTAGGGCGCCCAGTCGGTCACGCTGATCGACGGCTCCTGGAAGTCGACGACGTTCCAGCCCTGGGCCTCGGCGGCGTACTCGTACTTGGTCTCGGGCTCCAGGATGGAGGGGTTGTCCTCACCACCCATGCTTGCCTTCTTGACCGCCTGGGGGTACTTCTTGGCCAGCGCGCCGAACCATCCCCCCGTGACGACCTTGGAGTTGATGCCGCTCGGGTTGACCTGCAGCGTGGCGTCGGAGGCGGCGTCGGAGACCGTGTAGCCAGTGATCTGGCCCAGCCCGCACTGCTCACGTATCGAGACAGAGGGTTGGTCGAGCGCCATGCCACCGCCGACCGCCATGAAGTCGCTCTGGCAGGACTGATCGGTCACCTGCGCGGCGTTGAACAGGGCGGCGTCGCGGTCGTCGATCACGATGTGACGGCCGTTGATGCCCCCCGACGCATTGCACCACGCCGCGAAGGCTTTGGCCTGCTGGACGAACTCGACCTCGAGCCCCGGCTCGATGGTGCTGGCGGCGTCGTTGAACACGGCGATGTTGATGGTCTTGGGCCCGACCCCGCGCACCGACGAGGCACCACCGGGACCCGGCTCGCAGATCTTGCCGACTCCCGGCCACGCGCCGTTCGTCGCCACATCCGACGTCTCGGCGCGGTTGGCCGACGTCGCCGCGCCCGCGGTCGCCGACGTGACGGCGACGCAGATCCCGGCGAGGATGCAGGCGGCCGTACCCAGCCGCAGCGCCTTCAGTCGTGCATCGGCGAGTCTTCTCCGCAGCATCTTCGCTCCCTCCTCGGAACACCTGGCGGACGGGCCATGCAAAGAGCACCCCCGCCGAAGCGGGGGTGCTCAAGGAGGTCCACGGACCGAGAGGAGCCGAAAAGCTGGACTCTCGGCGACCGTGCGCCTGTCGGCTGGTACCCCCCGGAACTTGCGATCAAATATGTTATATACAAGATTCTGTTCAGCGCAAGAGCGCGGCATGCCATGCTCGGGCGCTGCCGAAGGAGGCCCATGACTGGACGACCCCCCTTTCCCTTCCCCGTGCCCTACGGGTGGTTCTCCCTGGGCCGACTCGACGAGCTTCCCGCCGCCGAGGCTAGCCCTCTCCAGGCATTCGGCGAGGAGCTCGTGCTGTGGCGCGACGGCGACGGGCACCACCACCTCGCCGATGCGTGGTGCCCGCACCTCGGTGCCCACCTCGGGTATGGCGGCCGGGTGGAAGAGGGGTGCCTCGTCTGCCCGTTCCACGAGTGGTCGTTCGGCGCGGCCGGGCAGAACGTCGCCATCCCCTACGCCGACCGCCCGAACCGGAAGGCCACGCTGCGCACCTACGTGACGTCGAAGCGCAACGGGCACCTGTTGGCCTGGTATCACCCCGACCCGCTGGTGGCGCCGTTGTGGGAGATCCCCGACGCGCTACCGGCGGACGCCGTCGAGTGCCAGCGCTTCAACCGACAGGTGCATACCGGGTGGCAGGAGCTGGCGGAGAATTCCGTCGACATGTCGCATTTCCGGTCGGTGCACGGCCTGAGTCGTGTGAGCGAGGTCGGAGAGCTGCACATCGACGGGCCGTACCGCCGCGTCCGAAGCAGCCAGTCGTTCCAAACGGCCCGGGGTGAGTTCGAAGGGCAGATCGAGTCGAACAGCTACGGGCCCGGCATGGGTGTCATCCACTTCACCCTGATGGGCACGGTGACGCTGATATCGGCGACCACACCGATCGAGCGCGATCTGGTCGATGTGCGCTTCACGATGTTCCACAAGGCGGGGGACGACATGGCGGCCAAAATTGGCATCGCCTTTGGTGCCGAAGTCGAGCGCCAGTTCGACCAGGACATCCCCATCTGGGAGCACAAGCGCTACCAGCCGTCGCCGGCGTTGGCGTCCAGTGAGAAGCCGATCACCGAGTTCCGCAAGTGGGCGAAGCAGTTCTATGCCGATGCGGCGTGACCGCCGAGACGATCGATGGAGCGGCGGTTCGCTCCAGAGCTAGGCGGTCGCGCGCGTGGCCAGGTCCCCCATGTCGATGCCCTTGCGCGTCCGCTCGAAGCGGCCATGGTCGAACGAGTGGATGGCGACGTCGTGGCCCTTCACCTCGTCGCGGAGCGCTCCCACCGTGCACCGCTCGCGGGCGCGGTGGGCGAAGGGATCGAAGGAGTACCACCGGCAGGCGTTCTCGTAGGTGATGCGGGACAGCTCGTCCTCGGGCACGCCGGCCGCCACCCGCGCCAGCTCCTCCGGTGCCTCGGGCCACGAGGAGTCGGAGTGCGGGTAGTCGCACTCCCACGCGATGTTGTCGAGGCCGATGAGGTGTCGCAGCTCGATGCCGACGGGATCGGCGATGAAGCACGTCAGGAAGTGCTCCCGGAAGACGTCACTGGGTAGCCGGTCCCCGAAGTCCTGCCCGGTCCACAGCCGATGCATGTCGTAGGTGCGGTCGAGGCGGTCGAGGAAGTACGGGATCCACCCGGTGCCACCCTCCGACAGCGCGAACCGGATGGAGGGGAACTCCTTCACGACGCGCGACCACACCAGGTCGGCGGCAGCCTGGCAGATGTTCATGGGCTGCAACGTGATCATCACGTCCACAGGCGCATCCGGAGCGGTGACGGCCAGCTGGCCCGACGAACCGAGGTGGATGGACACGACGACGCCTTCGTCGCAGACGGCCCTCCACAGCGGGTCCCAGTACTCGGCGTGGAAGCTCGGGTAGCCCAGCGTGGCCGGGTTCTCGGTGAAGGTGATGGAGTGGCAGCCCTTGCCGGCGACACGGCGGACCTCTGCCGCGGCCAGCTCGGCGTCCCAGAGCACCGGGAGCGCCATGGGGATGAACCGTCCGGGATACGAGCCGCACCACTCGTCGATGTGCCAGTCGTTGTACGCCTGCAGGACGGCGAGCGCCAGGTCCTTGTCCTCGCAGGCGGCGAACAGGCGGCCGCTGAAGCCGGGGAACGAGGGGAAGCACATGGACCCGAGGACGCCGCCGGCGTCCATGTCCTTGATCCGCTCGTGCACGTCGTAGCAGCCCGGGCGCATTTCGTCGAAGGCGGTGGGCTCGATGCCGTACTCCTCCTTGGGCCGGCCGGCCACGGCATTCAAGCCGATGTTGGGGATCACCGAGCCGTTGAACACCCAGACGTCGGACCCGTCGGCCTTGCGCTCCACCTTCGGCGCCGCATCGATGTAGCGGGCGGGGAGGCGGCCCTCGAACATGTGCGGCGGCTCGACGAGGTGGTCGTCGACGCTGACGAGGATGAGATCTCGGGCGTTCATTCGGCATCCCTCCCTGACGCGGACCGACCGGCGGTCCCACTCATTGCATAAAGAATACAGGACCGCCTCTGGCCTGCGGCCGCCGTGATCGGGCGGCCCGACCCGCCGGGTCAGCGTCGTTCGTAGGTGATGCCGGCGGCCTCCGCGTCCCAGGTGGTGGCCGTGACCCCCTCGGTCCGCAGCTCGCGCTTGAGCACGCGGCCGACCGGGCTACGCGGGAGCACGTCGCGGAACTCGATGTAGCGGGGCAGGGCGAAGTACGGCAGGCGATCGATGCACCAGCGGAAGAGCTCCTCCTCGGTGACGGTGGCACCTTCCTTGACGGTGGCAGTGATCTTCAGGTCGTCCTCGGTCATGGGGCTCGGGACGGCATGGACGGCCACGTCCGCCAGCGCGCCATGGCCCATGAGGATGCGCTCCACCTCGAAGCTGGCGATGTTCTCGCCGCGCCGGCGCAGGTAGTCCGCCTTCCGGTCGACGAAGTACAAGAAGCGGTCGGCGTCGACCCTGCCGATGTCCCCGGTGTGGTACCAGAAGTTGCGGCTGGTGGCGACGGTCTCGTCCGGCCGGCCCCAATAGCCCTCGAACATCACGTGGGGGCGCTTGGGCCGGATCACGATCTCGCCGTCGCTGCCGGCAGGGACCTCGTGATCGTCGTCGTCGAAGATGCGCACGTCGAAGTACTCGTCGTTCACGACTCCGGCGGCGTTGGGGCGGTTCTCGACGTCCGGGGGCTGCCACGAGATGAGGCTGGCCTCGGTGACGCCGTAGGCCCCGCTGAACGTCTCGAGGCCGAACCGGTCGCGGATCACCCGGTCGACCTCGACCGGCAGCGGCGCGGCGCCGAGCAGGCGCAGCGTCCGGTTCGCCTCGGGCCGGCCCGACTTCGGCATCTCGGGACGATCGACATCGTGGGCGAGGAGATAGGCCATGGTGCCCAGGGTGGAGGTGATGGTGGCGCCCGTACGGTTCATCTCGGGCCAGAACTGCGACACCGAGAAGCGCCGGTAGATGGCGGCGCGTCCCCCGTAGACCAGGGCCCCGACGATGGCAGTAGCCAGGGCGTTGAAGTGGTACATGGGGAGCGGCGTCCAGACGACGTCGTCCGCGGTGCGCCGCCAGCAGATCCCGATTTGGCGGGCCAGCGCCTCGTGGTAGTTGTGGCTCAGCATGCAGCCCTTGGAGAGGCCGGTCGTGCCGCCCGTGTAGATGAAGGTGGCCAGGTCCGCCGGCCTGATGTGGACGCCGGGGAGCCCTCCGGTCCCGCGCATCAGGTCGTCCCAGCCGTGCACCGCCACCCGGCCGAGACCCGAAGGGGCGGCGGCCTCGGCCGCGTCGGCGCCCTCTTCGTCGTCGCCGGCATCGCCGGCATCGTCGACCACGATGACGTGCTCGAGCGCCGGGACCTGGTCGATGATCGCCGCCACCCGCGCGTACAGGCTGGCAGCCACCACCAGGACGCGCGAGCCGGAGTCAGTGAGCTGGTGCGACAGGTAGTCGCCCTTGTAGGCGGTGTTGATCGGCACGGCGACGCGGCCGCTGCACACCGTGCCCGCCCACGACAAGAGGGCGATAGGCGAGTTCTCGAGGAGCGTCGCCACCCGGTCGTGTTGCCCGGTGCCGAGCTCCTGCAGCGCCCCACCGAAGCGGCCGGCCGACTGCATCACTTCGCGGGCCGAGACCTTGGTGCCTCCGATGTCGAGGTATTCCCCGTCGGGGTCGCCGGCCACCCGCCGTTCGAACAAGTCGAGGATGGTCGACTGGTCCTCGCTCGTCCAGATGTGGTCGGCCACTCGTGGTCTCTCCCGTGGGGTCGGAGCCGGATATGCGAGGCCGGATATTATATGTAACTCCACCGAGAGAGATGAGCGGCGGCCCATGACGGACAACCTGGCCAACCTTCTGCTGGACCATCCCTTTGGTGACGGCCGCGACCTGCTGTGCACGATCGACCGAACGGTGACGGCGGGGCGCGCCCGCGAGATGGCCCGCGCCACCGCGGACCATCTGGCGGCCGCCGGGCTGGAACCCGGGCACGGGGTGGCGGTGCGGCTGCCCACGGGACCGGAGCTGGTCACCACCATGGCGGGCATCTGGCTCGCCGGCGGCGTCTTCGTCCCGATCAACGACCGCTCCCCCGAGGCCGAGGTCCGGCACGTCCTCGAGACCATCCGGCCGTTCGGGGTGATCGACGAGGAGGGTATGCACACCGAGGCGGAGCCGTTGCGCCACGACGACGGCGTGGCGTTCGTCACGTGGACGTCGGGGACGACGGGTCCCCCCAAGGCCATCCTGCAGTCGCACAGCGGCTACCTCGAGTTGCTCGACCGCGTCCTCCGGCCCCTACGCGGGCGGGGCGACGCCAAGAAGGGGGCCGACCACGAGCCGACCCCGAACCTCGTCCCCGTGTCCGTCGCGCTGAACGCCGGGATCTACAACGTGTGCTTCGGCCTGAGGGCGGGGGCCGCCGTGGTGCTGATGCCGCGGTTCGCCACGGCGGACTTCTCGGAACTGGTCCGTCGCTACCAGGTGCGCTCCACCGTGCTGCCGCCGGCCGCCATGGTCATGCTGACCGACGACCCGGCGGTGACCGACCTCTCCCCCTTGCGCATCGTCCGCAGCATCACCGCGCCGCTCTCTCCGCTCGCGGCCCGCCGCTTCATGGATCGGTTCGGCGTCACCGTGCTGAACAGTTACGGCCAGGCCGAGGTGGGTGAGGTCATCGGCTGGACGGCGGCGGACGCGCGCGAGCACCCGGAGAAGCTCGGTGCGGCGGGGCGGCCGCACCCCGGGGTGGACATCAAGGTGGTCGACGAGGACGGCGGTCCGGTCGCCGACGGGGTGGTCGGCGAGTTGCTGGTGCGGCCGCCGCGCATGGCGGCCGGGTACGCCGGCGGTGCGTCGCTGGACGACCGGGTGGACGCAGCGGGCTTCGTCCGCACGGGCGACCATGCCCGCATCGACCTCGACGGCTTCGTCTGGATCGAGGGCCGAACCTCGGACCTGATCAACCGCGGGGGGAACAAGGTGTTCCCCGAGCAGGTGGAAGAGGTGCTGTGCTTGGCTCCGGGCGTCAGCGAGGCCGCCGTCGTCGGGTGGCCCGACGAACGCCTGGGGCAGGTTCCCGTCGCGGTCGTCGTGGGCGACGTCGACGAGGCCGCACTGATCGCACTGTGCCGTGAGCACCTGGCGCCGTACAAGGTCCCGGTCGCCTTTCACCGGGCCGAGGCGCTGCCGCGGAGCGAGGTGGGGAAGCTGCTGCGGCGCAAGGTGGCCGAGGACCTGCGCCCGGTCGAGGTCACCGACACCGGGGGCTGAGCCCCAAGGCGACCGCGGGTCCTCGCGTGGCTTAGCTCTCCACCCAGCTGTCGTCGCGGTCGCTGCGCAAGGGCTGGCGACCGGTGCGGAGCGGCCCGAGCGGTGCGTCCACCAGGAGGATCCGCTTGACGTCGGTCGCGAACTCGCGTTGGCTCGCTCGCCACGTGCGGTCGCGCCGGAACGACGCTTCTGCCGCTCCCCACTCGTCCCAGGAGGGGATGGACCAGAGGAGGAAGGCCTCGTCGTCGTGGCGCAGTGCGGTCTCCCACGCACCGATGAGCGTCCAGCCGAACTGCTCGTAGAACGACCCACCGTCCTTACGGGCCAGCTCCAGGAATTCGCGTGCGGTCCCCGGCGGCACCGTCACCTGGTCGTGCGCGTAGGCCACGCCGCCGGCGCCCTGCGCGCACAGGTCCGTGATGGTGGGGGACCACGCCGCCGGGACCAGGACGCGGTCGAATCCGCCGGAACGCATTTCCGCCGCCGTCGCCCACCAGCGCGCCAACTTCGGGTCCTGCAGCTCGGCGTGGCTCAATTCGTGGCCGAAGGACGCGGCCAATCCCGCCCAGCCGTCCTCCTCCCACATGTTGACGACGGCCGGCCACTGGCCGGTGGAACCGACGACACCCCACACGCCGTAACACAGCTGGTTGCGCTCCTCCTGGGCGATGGGACTCCAGTTGGCGGTCATGTGGTGCATGTAGCGCGCCCGGCCGTGGCCGATGATGTTGATGAACTCGTGGATGTAGACCTTCTCGTTGGACACGTTCTCGTTCACTCGTTCACTCGTTTCGACCGTTTCCCGACGGTGCGCGCTCAGGGGAGGTGCCGCAGACTTCATATAATATGCGACCCGTGGCCAGCGAGGGCTCCATCAGCGACGAGGGCATCGCCCGGCTGCGGGCCCGCATCGGCATCCCCGAGCCCCATCCCGTCCCTCCGCACTACGGCGCGCCCGGCGTCGACGCCTTCCGGCACGTCGCCGAGGCGTACGGCGACGACAACCCGCTGTGGTCGGACGAACGCTACGCGTCGGGGACCTGCTGGGGCGGGGTGGTGGCCCCGCCGCCCCTGGTGGGGGGCGACTCCCTGATCGGGTTCGACGAGGTGACCGAGGTGGCGGCTGAGCATCGCGACCTCATGCGGGGCGACCCGTTGCGCGGTGTGCACGCCTTCTACTCGGCCAGCGCGCGGGAATGGTGGGCGCCCCTGCGGCCGGGCCAGACGGTGACCCGGCGGAACGCCTTGGTGGGCGTGCTGGACAAGTCGAGCGAGTTCGCCGAGCGCGCGGTGCACGAGTGGACCGCGCAGGTGTTCCGGCAGGCCGATGGCCCGATCCTCTCGGCCCAGTACCGCCTGATGATCCGGACCGAGCGGACCAAGGCCAGGGAGCGCAAGAAGTACGACGCCATCGAGCTGCGTCCCTACGAGGACGACGAGATCGCCGCCATCGATGCCCAGTACGCCTCGGAGCGACGCCGCGGTGCCGAGGCGCGCTACTGGGAGGACGTCTCGGTCGGTGATGCGGTCGGCCCCATGGTGAAGGGGCCGCTGACGGTGACCGACATGGTCTGCTGGCACGTCGGCATGGGGATGGGCCTCTACGGCGTGAAGCCCTTGCGACTGGGCTACCAGAACCGGACGAGGATCCCCCGCTTCTTCCACCGCGACGACCTCAACGTGCCCGACGTCATGCAGCGGGTGCACTGGGACCCAGAGTTCGCCCGGCGGAGCGGGAACCCCACCACGTTCGACTACGGACGCATGCGCGAGACGTGGCTGATCCACCTGTGCACGGACTGGATGGGTGACGCCGGGTGGCTGTGGAAGCTCGATTGCGAGTTTCGCCGCTTCAACTACGTGGGGGACACCCAGTGGCTGTCGGGTTCGGTGACGAGCCGCTACCTCGCCGATGGGGGCCGCCCGGCCGTCGACGTCGAGCTCACGGCCACCAACCAGCGGGGCGAGCTCACGACCCCGGGCCACGCCACCATCCTCCTGCCGAGCCGCGAGCACGGGCCGGTGCGGCTGCCCGACCCTCCCGGCGCGGCACAGAACCTGCAGGACGCGCTGGCGGCGATCAGCGACAGGTACCTGGGCTGATGAGCGACGACGCGGCCACCAGCCCGTACCGCTCCGTCGAGGGGCTGCGCGTCCAGCAGGCCGGGTCCGTGCTGGAGCTCGAGATCGATCGCCCGGCCAAGCGCAATGCCCTCACCGACCCCATCGTCCAGGCGATGATCACCGCGTTGTCGGCGGCCGGACCCGATGAGTCGGTCCGCGTCGTCCTCCTCCGGGGCGCGGGCGACCACTTCTGCGCCGGCTTCGACATCGTCGGTCGCAACGCGGGCGAGGCGCGCCCCCGCATCGGCAGCATCCAGCGGCGGCTGCCCACCGAGGCGCACCGGCTGATTGAGCTGATGGTCACGACGCAGACCCCCATCGTCTGCCAGGTGCAGGGGTGGGCCGCCGGCATCGGTCTGCACCTGGTGCTTGCCTCGGACTTCGCCGTGGTCGACGAGTCGGCTCGCCTGTGGGAGCCCTACTCCCAGCGGGGCTTCACGCCCGACACCGCCGGCACCTGGTTGCTGCCCCGGCGCGTGGGCGAGGTCCGGGCCCGCGAGATGCTCGTGCTCGGCCAGGCCGTGTCCGGCGCCGATGCGGCGGCCTGGGGCATGGTGCACCGAGCGGTGCCCCTCGAGGCGCTGGCCGACGAGGTGCGGTCCGTCGTCGACCGGCTGGCGGTGGCGCCGACCGTGACCATCGGGCTGACCAAGTGGCTGTTGCACGCAGGGTCCACGGCGCCCCTGCCCGAGCAGCTGCAGAACGAGGCGCTGGCCATGGAGCTCTCCTCGCGCAGCGAGGACTTCCGGGACGGCCTGGCGGCCTTCGTCGAGAAGCGGCCGCCGAACTTCTCCGGGCGATGACCGCGCGCACCGGGGTCCCGCACGCGAGGGACCGCCTGGCCGTGGGCCCCGATTCGGCACCGGAGGAGGTCCTGGCCGCGGTGCGCGACTGGGTGCGGGAGGTCGTGCCGCCGGCCTGGGTCGAGGCGGGGCGCCGCGGCGGCGCGGCGGAGGTCCGCAAGGTACGCACCCGCGTGGCGTACGAGGCGTGGTACCCGGCGTTCGGTGCGTCGGGGCTGGTCGTCCCGACGTGGCCTGTCGCCTACGGGGGCCTCGATCTCCCCGGCGAGGTGGCGCGCCGGGTGGACGAGGAGTTGCGCCCGTTCAACCTCGGCCGTCTGAACCCGCTGGGGCTGAACCTGGCTGCTCCTGCGCTGTTCGCCCACGGCACCGAGGAGCAGCGGCTCCGGTTCCTGCCGCCCATCGTGCGGAACGAGGAGACGTGGTGCCAGCTGTTCAGCGAACCGGGCTCGGGGTCCGATCTGGCGTCGCTCGCCACCCGTGCCGAGCGCGACGGGGACGACTGGGTGATCACCGGGCAGAAGGTGTGGACGACCTGGGCCCATCTGTCGAGCTTCGCCGTGTTGCTGGCCCGGACCGACCCCGACGTGCCCAAGCGCGCCGGCATCACCTACTTCCTGCTCGACCTCCGGCAACCCGGTGTCGACATCAGGCCGTTGCGGCACATGGGTGGCGAGGTGGATTTCAACGAGGTCTTCCTCGACGGGGCGCGGGTGCCGGACTCCCAACGCGTCGGCGAGGTCGGGGCCGGGTGGAAGGTGGCCAACGCCACGCTGTCGGGCGAGCGACAGATGGTGTCGGGCTCGGGCTCGGGCGGGGTCGACCGCATCGGGGGGTCGGGTGCCGACTCCCTCGTGCGGCTCGCCAAGCGGCTGTGCGCCGAGGGCAAACCCGGTGGCTGGGGCAACCCCGTGCACCGGGACGAGGTGATCCGGCTGTGGTGCGAGGAGCGCGTGCGCGAGTGGACGAACCTGCGCGTCCGGGCGCAGGCGCGGGCGGGCCGGCCCCCGGGGCCCGAGAGCTCCATCGGCAAGGTCCACCAGGGGGGGTTGAACCAGCGGATCCAGGCCATGGCGGTGACCATGCTCGGCGCCGGCGCGACGGCCTGGGAGGGAACCGGCGGCACGTGGGCCGAGGCGCTGCCCTACGAGGTGCGCGGGATGTTGCGCAGCCGGGCCAACACGATTGAGGGCGGTACGACGGAGGTCAACAAGAACATTCTCGGTGAGCGCGTGCTCGGCCTGCCCCGCGAGCCCGACCCGTGGCAGGGCAGCGCCTGGCGCGACGTGCCGCGCAGCTGATGCCGTACTCGTCGCTCCTGGTCGAACGGGCGGGACCCGTCGGGTGGCTGGTGTTCAACCGGCCCGACGCAGGCAATGCGATGGACGCCGTCATGCTCGACGAGCTGGAGGAGGCCTGGCGGGAGCTCGATGCCGACCCCGAGGTCCGGGTCATCGTCAACACCGGGGCCGGTGGGGCGTTCCAGGCCGGCCTCGACGTGGTCCAGCTGGCCCGCCAACCCGAGGCCCTCCGCAAGCAGTCCGGGCGGACCCGGCGCGCCGAACTCCGGATGACGGCGTGGCACAACCAGGTGTGGAAGCCGGTGATCGCCGCCGTCAACGGCGTGTGCGCGGGGGGTGGGCTTCACTTCGTGGCCGACGCGGACATCGTGATCGCCTCCTCGAACGCGCGGTTCCTCGATCCGCACGTGTCGGTCGGCCAGGTCACCGCCTACGAGGCCATCGGCCTGGCGCGCAAGATCCCCTTCGAGGCGGTCATGCGCATGGCGCTGGTCGGCCGCCACGAGCGGCTGTCGGCCGAGCGGGCCCTCGCCCTCGGCATGGTGAGCCAGGTGGTCGATCCGCCCGAGCGCCTGCGCGACGAGGCGCAGGCCCTGGCCGAGAAGATCGCCCGCAACTCGCCGGCGGCCATGGCGGCGACGAAACGCGCGCTGTGGGGCGCGCTCGAGTCGGGGTTGACCGACGCCTGCAAGGCGGGGGCCACGGAGCTGGTCTCCATGTGGGGCCACCCCGACCAGGAGGAGGGCCCGCGCGCCTTCGCCGAGAAGCGCGAGCCGCGCTGGCAACCGTTGGTCCCGACCGGGGGCGCCCCGTCGGCGACGGCGCCGGCACGAGACACGGAGGTGCAGTGAGCTACCCGACCCTTGACACGCTCATCCTCGAGCGGCGTGGCAGCGTGGGCTGGCTGATCAACAACCGGCCCGACCGCCTCAACGCCATGAACGCACACATGCGTGACGAATTCGAGACGGCCTGGAAGGTGCTCGACGCAGATCCCGAGGTCCGGGTCATCGTGCACACCGGTGCCGGGCGGGCGTTCCAGACGGGCGTCGACGTCATGGAGATCGCGGAGGACGGCATCGGGTTCGAGCGCTACCGCAAGTCGACCGAGGAATTCGACTACCACTTCACCGCCTGGCAGAGCCACGTCTGGAAGCCGGTGATCACGGCCGTCAACGGTCTGTGCGCGGGCGGCGGCTTCCACTGGGTCGCCGAGGCCGACATCGTGATCGCCGCGTCGGACGCGCAGTTCTTCGATCCGCACGTCTCCGTCGGCCAGGTGGTGGCGATGGAGGCCATCGGCCTGGCGCGCAAGATCCCCTTCGAGGCGGTCATGCGCATGGCGCTGGTCGGCCGCCACGAGCGGCTGTCGGCCGAGCGGGCCCTCGCCCTCGGCATGGTGAGCCAGGTGGTCGATCCGCCCGAGCGCCTGCGCGACGAGGCGCAGGCCCTGGCCGAGAAGATCGCCCGCAACTCGCCGGCGGCCATGGCGGCGACGAAACGCGCGCTGTGGGGCGCGCTCGAGTCGGGGTTGACCGACGCCTGCAAGGCGGGGGCCACGGAGCTGGTCTCCATGTGGGGCCACCCCGACCAGGAGGAGGGCCCGCGCGCCTTCGCCGAGAAGCGCGAGCCGCGCTGGGCGCCGCCGACGCAGTCGGCATGAGGGTCTCGGCACCCGCGCTGCCGTGAGCAAACGTACGGCCGCCGAGGTCCTGCGGCAGGCCCTCTCGAGCGGGGGCGTGGGCGCGGCCTACGGCCGGCCCTATGCCGGGCTCCCGGTCATCGAGGTCGCCGACCCACAGGTCGCTCTGCTGCTCACCTACGCGCACCGCGCCGTGCACGGCGTGCCCGCCGTCGCCCACCTCGGCGAGGGCCGACTGGTGGTCGTGGGTCCCCGCCCCGCGTTGGCGGCCGGCGCCGCGGGTGGCGGTCCGTCCCCCGAGCTGTCGGTGCCGGCGCGTCGGCGGGTGATCGACGAGGTGGACGAATTGTTCGCCCTCGGGCCCGCCGTTGCCGAGGCGGCCGAGGGCGGCGGGATCTGCCTGGACCTCGGTGTCGAGCCCCGCCGCTCGGTTCGGGACGGCGCCCTGGCCCTCCCTCCGGGCGCAGACGAGTGGCCCGAGCCGGAGCCGTCCCTCTTGGCGGAGCTGGCCGCGGCCCGGCACGTCGTCGTGCTGGCGGGGCCCGACGTCGTTGGCCGCCGCGCCGTCGGCGGCCTCCGCGCCCTGGCGGCGGCGGGTCGGCTCGGCGTCCTCAACACGTGGGGTGCCAAGGGGGTCTTTCCCTGGCAGAGCCGGCACCACTGGGCGACGGTCGGCCTGCAGGAGCTGGACTTCGAGCTGGGCGGTCTCGCCGACGCCGACGTGGTGCTGGCCGTCGGGCTCGACGAGGCGGAATCCCCCCGGCGGTTGTGGGCGCAGTACCGGCACCACGCCGTCGCCCCGGAGTTGCTCGGGCCGCTGGCGGAGCGCTGGGGAGAGCCGGGACCGTTCCCGGCCATGCCGCCGCTGCGCGAGCGGTTGGCCGCCGTGACCCAGGCCGGCTGGGCCGCCATGGGTTCGCCCCTCATGCCGACGCTCGCCACCCGCCACTACGCCCAGGTGCTCGGGCACGGCGGGCTGGTGGCCGCGGACCCCGGGACGGCCGGATTCTGGCTGGCCCGCACGTTCGCCACCACCCGCCTCGGCACCGCCTTCGTGCCGGCGCAGCCCGTCCGCGGCTGGGGCGCCGCGTGCGTGCTCGTCGCTCGCCTCGGCGCGCCCTGGCGCCCGGGGTTGGCCGTCGTGGACGGGCCCGTCGACGAACGCACCGGCGCGGTCCTCGAGCTGGGGGCGCGCCTCGGCGCCTCCGTGGGCCTCGAGGCCTGGCAGTCCGACGGCGAGGAGCTCGATCCGGACGCCCATCTCGCCCGGCTGCCCGCCCTCGCGGGGGGCGGAGCGGACGGCGGACAGATCGTCACCCTGGCCACCGACGACCGGCAGCTGGCGGAGATGATCGGCGTGGCCGGGCCGGTGCGGGCCTGGGCGACCGACGGGTGAGCGGGGCGCGCTGACGCGTCGGTGGAGGCGGGTGCGCCCAGCGCGCACGTCGCACGGGCAGGACCGTTCGGTAGCGTCCCTGCGATGCCGCGCGCCGTCGACCCCAATGTCGAGTCGGCCATTGCCGGGCTGGCCCGCTTCTTCGAGGTCGTGCTGGAGCGCCAGGATCTCACGATCCAGAAGTACCGGGTGCTCGCCTACCTGGCCTCGGAACCTGGAACGCCCTCCGAGCTGGCGTATCGGCTGACCGTGCAACCACCGACCGTCACCCGCCTCGTCGACGGACTCGTTGAGCGCGGCTTCGTGGCACGCCGGATGGACGAGCGTGACCGCCGCCGGAGCACGTTGGCCGTGACGCCGGCCGGTCGGCGCGCCCTGGTGCGGGCGAACGCCGCCATCCGCGAGCCCCTGGACCGCATCGCCGGCCATCTGAGCGACGAGCAGCGCCGCGCCGCAGAGGAGGGCCTGCTGCTGTGGGGCATCGCCATGGCCCGGTATTGGCGCACGACGCACCCCGGGGCGCTTGACCCGGACGCAGCGGGGGGAAATACTTAGCTAAGGCGAATGAAATGGGAGGGTGATGGCTGGCGCCTTCGAGGGCCTGAACGTCTTGGAGCTCACGTGGGGGATCGCCGGTCCCATGACCGGCATGATGCTGGCGGACCAGGGCGCGCTCGTCACGAGGATCGAGGCCCCGGACGATCCCTTCGCGGCCCATCCCGGCTACCGGGTGTGGAACCGCGGCAAACGCAGCGCCGTGCTCGATCTGCGTGACCCGACCGGGTACGACGCCTTTCTGGCCCTCGTCGACCGTGCCGACGTGGTGCTCGACACGTTCCGACCGGGGGTGATGGAGCGGCTCGGCCTCGCTCCCGACGTGCTGCGGCAGCGCAACCACCGGCTGATCACGTGCTCGCTCACCGCCTACGGACGGGGCAACGAGCACAGCGAACGGCCGGGTTACGAGGCGCTGGTCGCGGCCCGAACGGGGTCCCAATGGGCGCAACGCGGCGGCATCATGTCGACCGGCGAGCTCGGGTTGCCCGAGGTCGAGATCCCCGAGGGCGCCGAGCAGGCGGCGCGCACCGAAGGGCCGATCTTCAGCGCGTCCCCCTGGATGAGCGTCAACGGCTTCTACCACGCCACCCTGGCCATCGCGGCGGCTCTCGTCGCACGCGAGCGCACCGGCAGCGGGCAGCACGTCGAGGCGTCGATGCTGTCGCGCGCCGCCTTCGCGCCGACGAGCGAGCGCAGCGGCAGCGCCGTCGGCGGGAGCTGGATGAACTTACGCGGTGCGCCCCGCGGGCTCTTCGAGTGCCAGGACGGCCGCTGGGTGCATCAGTGGCCGATCAAACCGCTGTCGATCATTCAGGCGGCCGAGCACGACCGGCTGGAGGATGCGCCGGCGCCCGAGTTCGCCCACCGGCGCGTCGACCCCGCCCGTATCGGGATGGAGCCCGAGAACATCGTCGTCCTCTTCCACTACCTGCCGCTGATGCAGGCGGCCTTCGCCAAGTTCACCGCCGAGGAATGGCGCCGGTGGGGTGAACGCGTCAAAGAAGGCGTGCAGGTCGTGCGCACCCCGGAGGAAGCGGTGTCGGATCCACTCCTGCTCGAGGACGGGTGCGTGGTGGAAGTGCCCGATCCCGAGTTGGGCCCGATCCGCCACATCGGCGTCGTGAACGAGCTCGGCCGCACACCGGGACGGGTCCGGGGGCCGGCGCCCCGGCGGGGCGAGCACACGGAGGCGGTGCTGCGCGAGGCGGCGGCGGGCCGGGCGGAGACCGCCCCGTCCGACTCCGCCGCGACGCCCACCCCGGCCGGGCCGCTGCACGGCGTGCGGGTCCTCGACATCGGGCTGGCACTCGCCGGTCCCTACGGCTCGTCGCTGCTGGCCGACCTGGGGGCCGACGTCATCAAGGTCAATGCGCCGTGGGACGGCCCCTGGCTGGAGACGGGGATCGGCCAGACGGCCAACCGCGGCAAGCGCAGTGTGCTCCTCAACCTGGCCCAGCCGAACGGCCGGGCTGCCTTCTACCAGCTGGTCGAGACGGCGGACATCGTGACGCACAACATGCGGTGGGGCGTGGCCGAGCGGCTGGGCGTCGGGTACGCGGAGCTCCGCCGACGCAACCCGTCCCTCATCTATTGCGCCAGCCGCGGCTTCGACCGCGTCCGTTCGGCCGCCAACCTCCCCGGAACCGATCAATCGGGTTCCGCCCTCGGCGGGCAGGAATGGGAGGACGGTGGATGCTGGCGCGGCGGCCGACCGTTCTTCGGGACGTCCATGGGAGACCTGGGCAACGGCTTCCTGGTCGCCATCGGCTGCCTCGAGGCCCTCTACCACCGCGACCGCACCGGCGAGGGCCAAGAGGTTGGGTGCTCCATCCTCAGCGTGTGCCTGGCCACGTCGTCGGGTACCTTCGCCTTCCCCGACGGCTCGGGTCCCGACCGCCCGAAGCTCGACGGGCTGCAGCTGGGCTTCAACGCGCTCTACCGTCTCTACGAGACCTCGCAGGGGTGGGTCTGCCTGGCCGCGATCACCGACGACCACTGGCGCCGGCTGTGCGCCGGCCTCGGACGGACCGATCTCAACTCCGACGACCGATTTGCCGATGCCGGGGCGCGGGCGGCCAACGACGACGACCTGGGGAAGCTGCTCGGGGACATCTTCGGATCCCGCACGGCCGAAGAGTGGTACGCCGCCCTGGACGGTGCCGGCGTGCCGATCGAGATCTCGGCGCCCGGCTTCGTCACCGCGGCGGCCGACCGGCCCTACCTCGAGTTCTCACGCACGCCCGCGTCGGTGCTGGGCGAGGCACCGCGGCTCGGGGAGCACACCGAGGACATCCTGGCCGAGCTGGCCCTGCCCGACAACGTCATTGCAGCCATCCACGAAGAGTGCGCCAACCGGGCGCGCGCCTGAACCTGACGAGAAACAGACGAATCGAGGAACCATGGACCAGAAACTCATCTCCGCCGACTCGCACGTGCGCATCACGGAGGACTGGGTCAGGGAGCGGCTCCCGTCCCACGCCCGTGAGTCCTACGACGTCGCGGTCAAGACGCTGGCGGACTTCGAGCTGGAGCAGCGCGGCGGCACCCGGATGAGCCTCGACGACTTCGGTGACCTGGCGCCGGGTGCCAGGGACCCGGGCTACTGGGACCCGCACGCCCGCCTGGCGGCGATGGACCGCGACGGGGTGCACGCCGAGGTGCTCTACTCGGAGCTCAGCGCGTTCAGGCAGTTCCACCTGGCGGGGGAGCACTGGAAGGAAGTGGCGCGCGCCTTCAACGACGCCCTGGCTGACTTCGCCGCCGTGGACCGGGATCGGCTGGTCGCCAGCTACCAACTCCCGATCATCGACATCGATCACGCCGCGTCGGAGGTGCACCGCCTGGCGGACCTGGGTGCCCGGTCGGTGCAGCTGCCGAACTACCCGGCCGAGCTCGGTTTTCCCGACTACCACGACGCGGTGTACGACCCGCTCTGGGCGGCGCTGTCCGACAGGAACATCACGATCAGCCAGCACCTCGGCCTCAAGAACTCTCTGTTCGACGTCTACCGCCGCGACCCCACTCCCTACAAGAGCATCTTCACCTCGCTGCCCGGGTTGATGATCGTCGAGAACGTGTCCTTCTGGATCATGACGGGCCTGCTCGAGCGCTTCCCGGACCTGCGGATCGTCTTCGTCGAACCCGGCATCGAGTGGATCGTGATGTGGCTGCGCACGCTGGACGGCATGTGGAAGCGCGGGCGGGACCGGATGTTCCCCGGGGTGACCCGACTGCCCAGCGAGTACTTCCGGGAGCAGATGTTCCTGACCTTCATCGGGGGGGACGCCCATAGCTTGGCCCAGCGTCACGAGGTCGGCGTGGAGAACATCATGTGGTCGACCGACTTCCCGCATCCGGCGTCGACGTGGCCGAATTCGGCCAAGGTCGTCGAGGAGGTCTTCGCGGGGGTCCCCACGGAGGAGCGCCGGCTCATCGTGGCCGGCAACGCGGCCCGGGTGTACGGGTTGGCCGCGTGAACGAGGGCACGACCCAGCGGACGCGCCCTGCGCCCGTCCTCACCGCGGACAACGCCTTCTACTGGGAAGGCGCCGGCCAGGGACGGCTGGTCGTGCAGGGGTGCGGTGCGTGCGGGGAGCTGTGCCACCCACCGTCGCCGCTCTGCCCCGCCTGCCACAGTCCCGACCGCGTCGTCAGGGAGATGTCGGGCCGCGGGCGGGTGGTGAGCTTCATCATCGTGCACCATCCCCCGAGCCCGTGGTTCGACCTGCCCATCGCCGTCGCCACCGTCGAGCTCGAGGAGGGGCCCCAGGTCATGTCGAACGTGTGTGACATCCCGCTGCAGGAGATAGAGCTCGGCATGGAGGTCGAGGTGTTCTTCGCCGCCACCGAGGAGGACGGCATCGGCGTGCCGTTGTTCCGGCCGGCCGGGAGGTCGTGATGCGCGGCGCCGCGGCCATCGCCGGCATCGGCCAGACCGAGTTCTCCAAGGACTCGGGGCGCAGCGAGCTCCAGCTCGCGGCCGAGGCCAGCCTGGCCGCGCTGGAGGACGCCGGGCTCACCGTGGCCGACGTCGACGGCATGGTCACGTTCACCATCGACCCGACCGACGACGTCGACCTGATGCGCGTCCTCGGCGTGCGCGAGCTGTCTTACAGCGTGCGGTTGCCCCATGGCGGCGCCGGTTCGGGTGCAACCGTCCTCGCTGCGGCCATGGCCGTGGCGACGGGGGTGGCGGACCACGTGCTCGTCTACCGGGCGCTCAACGCCCGGTCCGGACGCCGCTTCGGTCGCGCGCGCGACCCCCAACAGGCCCCGGCGACCGGCACGGGTTGGGGCTTCACCAACTGGGCCGCACCGTATGGGGCACTCAGCCCGGCGGCCGTCCTGTCGCTGCAGGCATTGCCCTACATGCGCTCGTACGGCGTCACCAACGAGGACTTCGGGCGCTACGTCGTGGGGATCCGTGATTTCGCCGCCACCAACCCCGACGCGTGGTTCTACGGGCGACCGATCACACTGGCCGAGCACCAGGCGTCGCGCTGGATCATCGAGCCCGTCGTGAGACTGTTCGACTGCTGCCAGGAGAGCGACGGCGGCGTTGCCCTCGTGGTCACCAGCGCCGAGCGGGCCCGCGACCTGCGTCAGCCCCCGGCGATCGTGCTCGGTGCGGTCCAGGGCGCCGGCCGGGTCGGCGACACGGGGGACCGTGTGTTCGCCATGGCCGAACTCGGTCCGGCGGACATCGACGCCGCCATGATCTACGACGCATTCTCGCCCCTGGTCTTCCAGGGTCTCGAGAGCCTCGGGTTCTGCAAGCCCGGCGAGGCGAAGGACTTCGTGGCCAGCGGCGCCATCGCCCGGGGGGGCAGCATGCCGGTGAACACCAACGGTGGCCTCATCGGTGAGGCGTACCTGCACGGGATGAACCTGCTCACCGAGGCCGTCCGCCAGGTCAGGGGCACTGCGGTCAACCAGGTCGACGACGTCAGGCACGTGCTCATGTCCTCGGGCACGAACGCGTGCATCCTGGGGCGGTCCGGCTGAACCAAGGCCCGGCCCGATCCCCGGGGCTCAGCGCAACGGAGCCGGTCTCGGCGCGCCGCTCAGGCTCCTGAAGTAGTCCCGGTCGCTCTCGTCGGGCGCTCGGCCGACACGCGTGACGGTGTCGACGTCGGTCGCCTCGCTCCGGAGTGCCTTGACCGTGCAGCGCTCGCGGGCCCGAGTGCTGAACGGGTCGAACGAGAAGTGCCGCATCGCGTTGCGGTGCGTGATCTTGTCGACCTGCTCGTCCGTCAACGACGAGAACTGCGCCTCGTTGACCTCCGGCGCGTCCGGCCACGAGCTGTCGGAGTGGGGATAGTCCGACTCCCAGCAGACGTTGTCGATGTTGAAATGGTCGATCAAGCTGATCCCCACCGGATCGTTGATGAAGCAGCAGATGACGCGCTCACGGAAGACGTCGGACGGTCCGTAGCCGTCGGGGAAGGTATGCGCCGTCCAGCCGGAGTGCCGCGCCTGAATGTGCTCCGCCCGCTGCAGGAAGTAAGGGATCCAGCCGATGTCCCCCTCGGTGAGGGAGAAGCGCAGTTCGGGGAAGCGCCACCAGAAGTCCGCCCACATCAGGTCGCCCAGCGAGTAGATGGAGGCGGTCGACGACAGGCTCATCGGCACGGATGGCGGGGCATCCGGTGTGGTCGACGCCGCCTTGGACGACGAACCGACGTGCAGGCACAGGACGGTCCCCGCGTCCGAACAGGCGGCGAACAGAGGGTCCCAGTGCCCCGAGTGGATGGACGGCATGTGCAGGGCCGCTGGGTTCTCGGAGAACGTCACGGCGTGGCATCCCTTGTCGGCCAGGCGCCGCACCTCTCGTGCCGCCTTCTCGACATCGAACAGCGGGAGGATCCCGCAGGGAATGAACCGCTCGGGGTACGTGGCACACCATTCGTCGATGTGCCAGTCGTTGTACGCCCGGATCATGACCTCGTTCAGCTCCCGGTCCGGACCCTCGTTCAACACCTGCCCGGAGAACCCCGTCCAGTTCGGGAAGTTCAGGCCCGCCAGCTGACCTCCCGCGGACATGTCCCGCACGCGCTCGTGGACGTCGTAACAGCCAGGACGCATGTCCCGGTAGTTCGTCGGATTGACGTTGAACATCTCGCGCGGCTTGCCCGCGACGGCGTTGAGGCCGAGGTTCCTGCCCTTCGTCTCGCCGTACCACCACTGTTGGAACCCTCGTTCGTCCGTGACGACGTGCGGAGCCCGGTCCTTGAAGCGCGCCGGGACGTGGTTCTCGAACATGTCGGCCGGTTCGGCGATGTGGTCGTCGACGCTGATCAGGATCATGTCCTCGGCCTGTCGCATTGCCTTCTCCCTTCTCTCCTGCTGTCGTTCTCTCCTGCTGTCGATCCCAGTGGACGGCTCCCGCGTCGTCTCGTTCACGCGCCGGCGAGTCGATCACCCATGACGTGGGTGTCCCTCAGGACGCGCCGCTCGGCCGCGCCGACGCCCAGCTCCGCCAGGATCTCGTCGTTGTGCTGCCCCAGGGTGGGCGACGGGCTGCGGAGCCAGTGCGGCACCCGGGAGAAGCGGAAGGGGAGCATCGGTATCCAATGGGCTCCCGTCACCGGATGCTCCTCCAGCTCGAAGAGGCAGCGAAATTGGAGCTGGTCGTGTGCCACGACGTCACGGGCGGCAATGACGACTTCGGCTGGTACGCCAGCGACCGACAGGATGTCGGCGACGTCCTCGGCCGACCTCGTCGAGGTCCAGCTCTCCAACTGGCGATCGATCGCGTCGTGGTTGTCGCGCCGGCCTGGCACCGCCGCCAATGTGTCGTCGCGCGCCCATTGCGGTTCCCCGAGGGCCCGGACCAGGGCCGACCATTGGTCGTCCGTCTCCACGGCGATCGCGACCCACTCGTCGTCGTCCCGGCACCGGTAGACGCCTTGGGGAGCCGCGTCCGGACCACGATTGCCGGCGCGGTCCATCACCGCACCCGATGCAGAGAATTCGACGAGCTGTTCAGCGGCAACGTTGAGCGAGGCCTCGACCATGACGGACTCCACGTGCGAGCCCGCGCCCGAGCGGTCGCGCTCCACGACGGCCAGCAACGTGGCGAACACCGCGTGCATCCCGGCGATGGGGTCGCACGCACCGCGGACCAGCGTCGGCGGGCCGTCGGGGAACCCCGTCCGCCACGCCATGCCGCTGACGCACTCCATGGTCTGGGCGAATCCCGTGCGATCCCGCCAGGGGCCGTCGAGCCCGAAGGCCGGCATACGCACCATGATGAGCCCCGGGTTGAGCTCGTGGACGGAGTCCCAGGTCAGCCCGAACTGCTCCATCACCCGCGGCGTGTAATTCTCCAGCAGCACGTCAGCCGTTCCCAGCAGGCGACGGAACAGATCGATGCCGTCCCCGCGGCCGAGGTCGACCGTGAGGCCGCGCTTCCCGATGTTGACGGCGTGGAAGATCGGGCCCCACTCCCACCACCGGTCATCGGGCGGCCGGCGGGCGCTCACCAGCCGCATCTGATCGGGCCGTCCGACCGATTCGATCTTGATGACGTCCGCCCCGAGGGCCGCCAGGACGTTCGTCGCCGAAGGGCCGGCCCACCACGCCGTGCAGTCGACGACCCGGAGTCCCGCCAGTGGGAGCTGCCGCTCGCGGTCCGGCGTCGGGGGCGATACGCGCCGAGGGGGCCAGTCGATGGCGCCCTCGTGCTCGCCCGGGGCGGGGGCCGGCGAGAAGGCCCGGGGCGCGACGCCGGAGATGCGGTACGGCACGCGGGGCTGCACGAACCGTCCCGAGGGCGAAGGAACGAAGACGTCCCGACCACGGAACTGCTCGAACCCGAGCACGCCGGCGGCGTCGAGCACCGGTGCCGCCGGGATCCGGAACAGTGCAGCCTCCTCGAGGATCTCTGCGGTCGTCCGCTTCGTCGTGTGACGGTGGACCGCGCGGAGGAACTCGTCGCGGCGACCGAAGCGCCTTGCCACCTGCGACAGCTCGTGGTCGTCCAGCAGGTCCGGTCGTTCGATCATGACGAGGAAGTCTTGGAATTGCTGGGCGCTGTTGGTGGTGACCACGAAGTAGCCGTCGCTGGTCGGCTCAATCGACGGCACCTCCACCGTGCGTCCGGTCCCGGACAACGGCGGCCAGCCCAGGAACGACGCGTACACCGAGGGGTAGGTGACCATGGTCACGGCCATGCAGTCGAGCATGGCCACGTCGACGTCCTCGCCGCGGCCGGAGCGGCGGGCGTCCCGGAAGGCGGCCAGGGCAGCGACGGCGGCGAAGGTCCCGGCCGCCCATTCCCCGATGCGCCCGCCTGCCGCCAGGGGCGGCCGCTCCGGCAACCCTCGCTGACCGATCGAACCGCAGGCCGCTTGGAGCGTGAACTCGTTCCACGGTCGGTCGGCCTGCGGCCCGGTGCGGCCGAACGGCGTGATGGTCACGCTGACGGCGGCCTCGTTGGTCCGGCGCCTTCGGTTGTCGGTACCGTCGTTGCGCACGATGATGTCGGCCCGCTCGGCCAGCCCGTCTTCTCGGGTAACAGACCGTTTGGACGCGTTGAGGAATTCGAAGAGCGCTCCGGAGCCTCGGGCGCGCAGGGGATCTCCGCCATCGGGCTCCACCTTCACCACGTCGGCACCGGCGTCGGCCAGGAGCTTGGTGCAGTAGGGGCCGGCGATGCCGTCGGTGCAGTCGAGGACGCGGACCCCGTCGAGGACGTGCCGCTCCGTCGCCGGTACGGACGTGGTCATTGTGGCAGGGCCCGCAACGCAGCGACCCCCCGGTCCGTCGCGGCGTCTCCTTCCGGCAGCACGAGCGCGACGGCGTCACTCAACGCGCGCCGGACGTCACGGATGGTGGAGCGACCGGATGACCAGGCGCGCAACGAGCTGTCGAGGACCGAGTCGAGCACGCGGACGATCCGGACGGCCTCGCCCGGCGGGAGGTCGGTCAGAAGGTCCAGGTACACGTCGGTCGTGACGCTGTCGAGCCGCGCCAGGACGTCGCGGGCGAAGGGTTCCTCGGACATCTCAAGTCGGCCGATGAGGCGCGCCAGCTGTGGCCGTCGCTCGAAGGCCCGCACCGAGCGCAGGAGCGCCTCTTCGACCCGTTGGGCCGGCGTCGTCCCCGCCAGGGGACGGGTGGTCACGCTCGCCCCCAGTGACGAGGCCCACTGGACGAGGGCCTCCGCGAACAGGTGCTCCTTGGAGGGGAAGTAGTGGTACAGGGTGGCCAGGGCGACGGACGCTGACTCGGCCACCTCGCGGACGGAGATGCGCTCGTAGTCGCGCACCTCGAGCATGCTCAGGGCGCCGTCCAGCATGCGTTGCCGCCGGGCCGCCTGCCGGGCGCTCAGTCCTCCTGGCATCACAGCGCCGTGGGCGGCGCGGTCTTCCACTTCGTCGGTCCACCTTCCGGCGCCGGCGCTGGTGCCGGCGCCTGTTCGGCCAGTTGCTAGAACTAGAGTCTAGTTCTAGTATGCACCAGGAGACCGGCGTCTGCACGGCTGCCGCACGCAGCCGGGCACCGGCCGCCGGGCACCACCGACAGGGGAGGAGACCAGCAATTGGGCATGCCACCGAACGTGGGGATCGTGGACACGATGATCAGCTTCCCCAGTCGCGACATGAAGGAGGTCTACCGGTTCATCACCCGTCAGACCAAGGACAAGGAGTCCCAGGAGAAGTTCGCCTTCCCGGCCGAGTACATGTTCAAGGACGTGCCCGAGCGCTCCCTCGAGGGGACGGAGGACCCCATCGGCCTCACCCTCCGGGAGATGGACCTGTGGGGAGTCGAGCTCGGCATGATCGGCGTCGGTGATCCCGATGGCGTCGGGGCGGAAGCGCTGAAGCGGTATCCGGACCGTTTCATCCCGTCGTCGTCGATCGATCCCAACGACGGGATGAAAGGCATCAACCGCCTGGTGTCCCAGTACGAGACCTTCGGGGTGCGGGCGGTCGGGGTGTTCCCCGCGGGGACCTTCCCCCAGGTGCCGATCAACGACAAGAAGATGTACCCGATTTACGCCAAGTGCGTGGAGCTGGGCATCCCGGTCTTCTGCTGTGCCGGCGTCCCGGGCCCGCGGCTGAAGGCGGCGTGCCAGCACGTCGAACTGATCGACGAGGTCATGTTCGACTTTCCCGACCTCGTCTTCGTCACGCGCCACGGCTGTGAGCCCTGGACCGAACTGGCGGTCAAGCTGATGCTGAAGTGGCCGGGGCTGCACTACTCGACGAGCGCCTTCGCCCCCAAGTACTACCCACAGGACATCGTCAACTACGCCAACACCCGCGGCGCCGACAAGATCATCTACGCCGGGTACTTCCCCATGGGCCTGTCGCTGGAACGGATCATGACGGAGATGCAGGGCGTAGGTTTCAAGGACGAGGTCTGGCCCAAGTTCCTCCGGACCAACGCCCTGCGCGTCCTGGGGCTGTCGTGACGTCGGCGCTCGACTACGGCGTCTTCGACGCCGACAACCACTACTACGAGGCGCCCGACGCGTACACCCGGTACATCGACCCGAAGATGGCCAAGCGGGCGATGCAGTGGGCGGAGATCGACGGCCGCACGCGCCTGCTGGTGGGCGGGAAGGTCAATCGCTTCATCCCGAACCCGCTCTTCGACCCGGTCGCCAAGCCGGGAAGCCTCGACGAGTACTTCCGGGGGCGGAACCCCGGCGCCCAGGACATGCGCGCGCTCTTCGGCGAGCTCGAGCCCATCCATCCCGAGTACCGCGACCGCGATGCGCGCCTGCGGGTGATGGACGCACAGGGCCTCAGCGGATGCCTCCTGTTCCCGACGCTCGGGGTGGGGATGGAGGAGTCCCTCGCCGACGACCCGCCCGCCCTGGTGGCGGCCTTCGAGGCCTTCAACCGCTGGCTCGAGGACGACTGGGGCTACGCCTACGAGGAGCGCATCTTCGCCGCGCCGATGCTGACGCTGGTCGACGTGGATGCGGCGGTGGCCGAGCTGGAGCGGGTCTTGCAGGCCGATGCCCGCATCGTGTGCGTGAAGGGCGGGCCGGCGCACACGCCGACCGGGCTCACCTCGCCGGCCGATCCTCGCTTCGACCGGTTCTGGGGACTGGTCAACGAATCGGGTGTGACCGTCGGCATCCATTCGGGCGATGCCGGGTACGGGCGCTACCTGGCGGACTGGGAGCCGCAAGGCGCGTTCGAGGCCTTCCGGCACTCGCCGCTGCGCATGGTGTTGAGCGCGGACCGCCCGCCCTACGAGACGATGGCTGCGCTGGTCTGCCAGGGCCTGTTCGACCGCTTCCCCCGCATCCGGGTGGCCAGCATCGAGGCCGGAGCCTCGTGGGTGCCGGTGCTCCTCAAGAAGCTCAAGAAGGCGTATGGCCAGATGCCCGGCGCCTTCGCCGCCGATCCGGTGGAGACCTTCCGGGGCCACGTGTGGGTGGCACCGTTCTACGAGGACGATCTGGGCGCCCTGAAGGACGAGCTCGGTCTCGACCACATCCTCTTCGGGTCCGACTGGCCTCATGCCGAAGGGCTGGCCGAGCCGACGGCCTTCGCCGACGACCTCCGCCGCTTCGAGTTCAGCGACGCGGAGATACGCACGGTGATGGCGGAGAACGGGTGGGTCCTCACCCGACGCCGCTGACGCCTGGTCGTGGACTTCGACGACACACCCGAGGAGGCGGCCTTCCGGGCCGAGGTCAGGTCGTGGCTCGAGGGCCACGCGCCGCGCCGGGCCGACGCGGAAAGGCCCAGGGTCCCCGTGGCCGACGACGAGGCGCAGGCTCGACACGTGCAGGCCTGCCGGCTATGGCAGCGGACGCTCTTCGAGGACAACTGGGCCGGGATCACCTGGCCGAGGGAGTTCGGCGGCAGAGGCGGCACGGCCATGGAGCAGGTCATCTTCTCGCAGGAGCAGGCCCTGTTCGACGTGTCGGCCGGTGCGTTGACCGTCGGTCTGGCCATGGTGGGCCCGACGCTGATGACGTGGGGCCGGCCGGATCAGCAGGACCGGTACCTCGGGCCCATGCTGCGCGGCGACGAGATGTGGTGCCAGCTCTTCAGCGAGCCCTCGGCGGGCTCGGACCTGCCCTCGCTGATCACCCGTGCCGAGCGGGACGGTGACGACTACGTCGTCAACGGCCAGAAGGTGTGGACGACGATGGCCCAGTACAGCGACTGGGCCATCCTGCTGGCTCGGACCGACCGCATCGTGCCGGGTCGGGGCGGATTGTCGTACTTCCTCGTCGACATGGCGACGCCCGGCATCGAGGTGCGGCCCCTGCATCAGATCACGGGTGTCGCCCACTTCAACGAGGTCTTCCTGACCGACGTCCGTGTCCCGGCGGCGAACCTGGTGGGGGCGGAGGGCGGGGGTTGGAACGTCGCCCGCACGACGCTCGCCTCCGAGCGGATGGCGATCGGCACGGGTGGCGGCACGTCGTTCGCCGACGTGGCAGCCCTGTGCCGCGCGCTGGGCGGCGTGGAGGACCCGGTCCGGCGCCAGGCGGTGGCCGAGGCGTTCATCGGGTTCGAGCTGTTGCGCTACCTGGGACTCCGGGTCCAGACGGCGCTCTCCCAGGGCCGGGCCCCGGGAGCGGAGGCCTCCCTGCTCAAACTGGCCTTTTCCCGCCAGAGCGCCCGCCTGGGCGAGCTCGGCATGGCCCTGCTCGGGCCGTCGGGCATCGCGTCCGACGGGGGGACGTCGGCCGCCGACTTCTGGCGAGACCGGTTCCTCGGTCAGTGGTCCAGCCGCATCGGGGGCGGTACCGACGAGATCCAGCGCAACCAGATCGGCGAGCGGGTCCTCGGCCTGCCCCGCGAGCCACCGGTGCAAATACAATATCCAACATGACGTCGACAGCAGCCGCCGGAGCCGAACTGAGGTGGGATCCCCTCGATGCGTCGTTCAAGACCGATCCCCATCCCATCTGGCGACGGCTGCGCGACGAGGCTCCTCTCTACCGTAACGACCAGTACGACTTCTGGGCGCTGAGCCGCTTTCAGGACGTCATGAGCGCCAGCATGGATCCGCGCACGTTCAGCTCCGCGCACGGGACGGTGCTCGAGCAGATGAGCGAGCAGCCGATGGGCGGGATGATGATCTTCATGGACCAGCCGGAGCACACTGCGCTGCGCCGGCTGGTGTCCCGGGCCTTCACCCCCCGCCGGGTGGCCGGGCTCGAGGACTCCGTGCGGCGACTGTGCGGTGACCTTCTCGACGCCCAGCGTGGCCGCGCGGGCTTCGACTACGTGGCCGACTTCGGCGCGCTGGTTCCTTCCAACGTCATCTCCATGCTGCTCGGGGTCCCGGAGTCCGACCGTCCCGAGGTGCGCGAGCAGATCGACACGATCTTCCACCTGGAGCCGGGCGTGGGCATGGTGAACGACGTGTCGGTGTCGGCGATGATCTGGCTGCATTCCTACATCTCCGAGCAGGTGGCGGACCGCCAGCGCAATCCCCGCGACGACATGTTCACCGATCTGGTGTCGGCAGAGGTCGTCGAACCCGACGGCTCCCATCGGCGGCTGACGCTCGACGAGAGCGCGAACTTCGGCATCCTCCTCGTGGCCGCCGGCACGGAGACGGTGGCCCGTCTGCTGGGCTGGGCCGGCTCGGTGCTGGCGGACCATCCGGACCAACGCGCCGAGCTGGCGGCCGATCCGTCGCTCATTCCGAACACGGTCGAGGAGTTGCTGCGCTACGAGGCACCGTCCCCGGTGCAGGGCCGATGGACCACCGCGCCCGTCGAGCTCCACGGGACGGTGATCCCGGCCGACTCCAAGGTGCTGCTGCTGACCGGCTCCGCCGGGCGGGACGAGCGCGCCTTCCCCGAAGCGGATCACTTCGACATCCACCGGCAGTTCGACCAGCATCTCTCCTTCGGCTACGGCATCCACTTCTGCCTCGGCGCTGCGCTGGCCCGTCTCGAGGGCCGGATCGCCCTTGAGGAGACGCTCAAGCGCCTGCCCGAGTGGGAGGTCGACCGTGAGCAGAGCGTCTTCCTCTTCACCAGCACCGTGCGCGGCTTCAGCCGGCTGCCCATCGCGGTGCCCTCCGGGGCCTGAGGCCCGGCGCCCGCACGGGGCCCACCGGCGCGAGGACTCGGCTCAGGCGCTGAGGGTGCCCGCCTGCGGCGGCGTGGACGGGCCCGGCTGCTGCGGCCCCGTTCCGGTGGCGGCCCGCTCCTCTATCGGCCGCCAGTCCTCCCGGCGCCGCGCCGCGATGCCCACCAGCACCGTGGTGAGCTGGTCCTCGAAGCTCGTTTCCACGTGGATGGGGGGGACCGCCAGCAACGCGCGGACGCCGGCGAGCTCGCCCTCCGGTCGCGCCGCAACCGTCCGGTGCAGCTCGACCATGATGGAGCGTCCCTCCGCCGCCGCCCCCCGGCGTCGCAGCTCGTGGGCCGCCGCCCCGACGGCGGACCACGCCACGGCGTCGAAGGCCTCCATGGCGGCGATGGGGTCGAAGCCGGCCCGGCCGAGCACCTGAATCACGGAGTCGACGACGGTGACCATGGACTCCCAACGCAGAGCCCCACTGAGGAATTGGGAGAGGACCTCGGGCTCCTCGACGAAGGACGAGTACACATGCCGTGCCCACTCCCGCAGCCACTCGTCCCAGTGCTGACCGCGGTCCGGTGGTGCCGGCACACGCGCGATGGAGCGGTCGGCGGCCAGGACGAGCAGCTCCCGCCGGTTCCGCACGTGGTGGTAGAGCCCGGCCACGCTGACGCCGAGATGGTCGGCGACCGCCTTCATGCTGATGCCGTCGAGTCCGAGCTCGAGCACCGCGTCCGCGATGGCGTCCGTGTCGATGCGGGGCGGTCGGCCCACCCGTCCCGGTGGGCGTCCGGATCCCATCAGGTCGTGACGAGCGTCGGGCCGTGCACGTCGAGGTGGGACGGCCCGATCTCCGCCGCCAGATCGTTGAGCCGACCGACGTCGAAGCCGTAGACAGCGGCCGCATTGAGGCCGAGCATGCGCTCCGTCTCCTCGGTTGGAACGTCGCAGAACGACTCGGTGATCGACGTGCGGGTATGGGGCCACGTCCCCTCGGGGTGCGGAAAGTCGTTGCCCCACATGAAGGCGTCGACACCGATCTGGTGACGCTGCTCGACCTCCTCGCGGCTGGGCGTGGAGGCGCCGACGAAGATGTTCGTCCCGAAGAATTCGCTCGGCTTCCGCGAGATCGTCTGCCGGAAGGCGTTGCCGAGCTTCTCGGTGTTGTGGAAACCGATGTACTTCTCGTCCATGCGCTTGACGATGCCCGGAATCCACCAGGCCCCGTCCTCGGTGATCGCGAAGCGCAGCCCGGGGTGGCGCTCGAAGACGCCGCCCCACAGCATGACCCACAAGGGCCGGGCCGCCCACCACCAGGCCTCCGTCGCATAAATGGCGATCAGGCCAGGAGCCTCCATCGCGATGTCACGTGACGCACCCCCCGAGTGGATGTGCACCACCATGTTGTGGTTCTCGCAGGCGGACCACACCGGCTCGTAGCGCAGGTCGTTGTACGAGGGCTTGTCGACCCACAGCGTGGGGATCATGACCGCCCGGAACCCCGCGGTGGCCAACCGCTCGATCTCGGCCACCGCCCCGTCGACGTCGTGGAGGATCGGCACCGTGGCCACCCCGCAGCGGCGTTCGGGGCTCGACGCACAGAGCTCCGCCAACCAGCGGTTGTGCGCCACAGCTCCGGCCATGACGAGCTCGCCGTCGAGATCGCCCGCCGAACCCAAGCCGGCGTGAAAGGGGGCGGACGCCGCGCCGGCGAGGACGTCGGCGTCGGGGAAGATCACCTCGGCGGCCACCCCCTCCTTGTTCAGCTCGGCGTCTCTCGCCACCGGGTCCCACGACGCGCGACGGCCGCCGTCACCCGTCTCGGCTACCCACTTCGCCTCGAAGTCCCCCGCGCCGGTGAGCTCGGAGCGGGCGCGGTTCATCTCCTTGACCATCTTCAGGTCTTCGTCGAAGGCAGCCCGGTACTTGGGGTCGAGGTAGTCGCGGTACCGCTCCGCCGGCGGGCCGGCGTGAGTGTCCGACGAAATGACGAGGTAGCGGCTGTTGGTGTCGCTCTGGTCGCGCACTGCGGGTCCTCCTTGTCGGTCGGGATCGGCCGCTGCCGCGCCGATGCCCGGGGGATGAGCTAGTCGATGGCCTTGGCCGGGTCCGAGTAGAACTGCTGACACCACTCGCGATGGTCGAGGATGCTCCGCTCGTCCTTTATCAGCACCGGCCGCTCGACGTACCGCTTGTTCTCCCAAATCGGGATGTCCTGGCTCACCCCGCCCAGGAACGACTCGGCGATCTGTCGGGCGGCATCCGGCCCGTTCTGCACCGGGGTGATGAAGGTCCAGCGGACGTGGACGCTCTCCTCGTCGATGGGGGTGGTCGACGTGAAGAAGATCATCACGTCGGTCATGCGCAGGACACCGAGGCCCAGGCCGAAGGTCTCCCGAACGAAGTGGCCGTCCATGCCCACGACCCGCTTGTACCCGCCGTCGATGAAGACGTCCTGTTGCGGGATGTCGTCGGTTCCGTGGACGAAGCGGAAGTGAGCCGGATCGTGGTTGTTCTCGGCCATCTCCTGGCACACGGTGCGGATCACGTACTCCACGGTGTACGGCTCGCTCCAGTCGGGGTCGGAGAGCTCCGGCACCTCGGGGACGTCGTAGAAGGGATCTGCGCCTTCGAGGTGGTGCCACGCCCACACCATGCCGTTGCGCTCCACGGTGGGGTAGGCGCGCACGGCCGCCTTGCTCGGGATACGGCCCGCAGTCGAACCGTAGGGGATGTGGGTGCAGCGACCGCTGGCGCCGTCGTAGCACCAGCCGTGGAACGGGCATTCGATGGAATCGCCCTGTACCTTGCCGCCGACGCCGAGGTGCGCGCCGAGATGCGCGCAGTACGCGCCCGTCACCCGGGCCGCACCGCTCGCGGTCCGGAAGACGATCAGATCCTTGCCGAAGTAGTAGACGGGAAGGATCTCCTCGGCGGCGACGGCGTCCGACGCGGCGACGATGAACCAACCGTTGGGGATCGGGAACGGGAAGCGTGGCCCGGGCTCACGACGCACGTGCGGGCGGATGCTGGGGTCCAGGACGAGGTCCACGCTGCGCGGCATGCCCGCGGACGGATCCGTGCCAACGGGTCCGAGCCCGGCCGCGTCCCTCGTGCGCACATCGGTCATGGCGGACCCCCTTGCCTCGTGGTCCCGGCGTTGCCCGCACCGGGTTTCCGTATCTATTATCAAAATCGTTGCGGAAGTTGATGTCAAGCGAACGCACGAACGAGCACGACGGGGAGGACGAATCCATGAAAGACCTGCGTGACAAGGTGGCGGTGGTGACCGGCGGAGCCAGCGGGATCGGCCTCGCGCTGGTGGAGGCCTTCATCGAGCAGGCGATGCGAGTCGTCGTCGCCGACGTCGACCCGGCCGCCCTCGCGGCGGCCGAGGCCCAATTCGCCGTTTCCGACCGCGTGGCCGTCGAGGCGACCGACGTCACCGACGCCGCCTCGGTGACGGCGTTGGCGGACACCGTCTACCAGCGGTTCGGCGCGTGCCACGTCCTGTGCAACAACGCAGGGGTCGGGGCGCCGAGCGCGAAGGTCTGGCAGACGACACCCAACGACTGGAGCTGGGTGTTCAACGTGAACGTGACCGGCGTCGTGAACGGCATCCATGCGTTCGTCCCGCGCATGCTGGCTTCTGGCGAAGAGGGCCACGTGATCAACACGTCGTCGTCCGACGGACCGATCTCTCCGCTTCCCTCGGCCTCCGTCTACGCCGCGAGCAAGGCGGCGGTGTCCGTGCTGACGGAGTGCCTGGCCGCCCAACTCGTCGAGGAAGGGGCGGCGATTCGTGCGTCGGTCTTCTACCCGTCGGGTGGCCTGTTGCGCACCGGGTTGTGGACCTCGGAACGGACCCGACCCCCCGAGCTCGCCCGGGAGCGACCCCGCGAGACCGAGGCGATGACCCCGGAGCGGTTGGAGGAGATGGCGCAGAAAGCGGGGCGCGAGCTGCACTGGCAGCCGCTCGACGAGCTGGCCGCCGTGGTGGTCGAGGGGATCAAGCAGGACCGGTTCGTCATGATGAAGGACGCTGCCAACGCCGCCGAGACCCTGCGGGCGCGGGCGGAGGCCTTCGCCGTGTGCGAGCTGCCCACGCCGATGGCCCATCTGGGGTGACCCGAGCCAGGCCCGAGCCACCGCTCCGGCGCCCACGGTACCAAATCGGATATATGATCCAAAGGTGAGCGCCCCCTTGGCCGGTCGCCGTGTCGTGGTCGTCGGCGCGTCGGCCGGCATCGGGCGCGCCGTCGCGCGCCGCGCGGTGGGCGCCGGGGCGACGGTCGCGCTCGTGGCCCGTCGTGCCGATCGCCTGGCCGACGTGGTGGCTGAGGCCGGCGGCGGTGTGGCCGTTCCGGGTGACGTCCGCGACGGCGCGTCGTGCGCCGAGGCGATCGTCCGCAGCGCCGAGTCGCTCCAGGGCATCGATGCGCTGTGTTACTGCGCCGGCATGGCGCCGCTGGCCATGCTGGCGGACACCGACCCCGCACACTGGCAGGCCGTGTTCGAGACCAACGTGATCGGCGCCAACAACACGATCCGGGCGTCGCTGCCGTACCTGGAGCCGTCGTCGGTGGTGTTGGCGCTGGCCTCCGAGACGACCGTGCAGCCACGGGTGGGTCTCGGCGCCTACGGCGCCTCGAAGTCTGCGCTCCGCACCGCCATGGCCTCATGGCGCGCCGAGCACCCCGGTCACCGTTTCTGCTGCGTGCTCGTGGGCCCTACCGCCCCGACCGAGTTCGGGGATGCCTTCGACGGGTCCCTGCTCGGCGCGGTCCTCGAAGACTGGACGCGCCGTGGGTTGGCCCAGGAGCAGATGCTCCACACGGACGACGTGGGACAGGTGCTCGTGGACACCGTGACGACGCTGCTGCACCACCCCGAGGTGGGCATGGACGAGTTCGTGCTGCGCTCGCCGTCCGCGGTCGTCGGCACCACCTCGTCCTTCGCCACCAGCTTCACGGCGCGCACGGCGGAGGATCGATGACCGAGCTCCGCAAGCCCCTGCCCCATCCCTACCAGACCCGAAAGGACCGATGATGCCGGAACACCGCGAGTACGCCGAACGCCTCTTCCCCGAGCCCGTGGACCTGGGCATCGCGCAGCCCGACCGTGCGGTCGCCTCCGTCGAGCACGGCACCCGGGCCCATCTGGAGGGCGAAGGCGGCGACGCCACCCGCTGGTACGAGGGGACCGGTGCGGCCAGCGACCAGGCGGTGCAGAACATCACGATCTACCCGCCCACGCGTGGGGTCGAGACCCAGGGTGACCCGTTCGAGCCCGTGAAGATCGGCGTGCTGATCGACATGGACCTGAACCAGCTGTTGGCCGACTGGATCGATCCGACCATCCTGGCCATAGAGGACGCGCTCAACGAGGGCGTGTGGGCGCGCTCGCCCGTGCAGCTGGTGGTCGCCGACGCCCGCGGGTTGCCCCGCGAGAACTACAAGAAGGTGATCGACGGCTACCGGTGGCTGGTCGATCAGGGCTGCGTCGTCGTCCTGGGGCCGATGATCTCGGACAACTCCCTCGTCCTACAGGACACCGCCAACGAGCTCGGTGTCTCGTGCCTCGGTTGGACCGGGGCGCACCGGTTCGCCTCCGACTACTGCTTCACGGTTGCCAACGGTGACATCCCGACCGAAGGCGTGATCTGCGCCAATTGGCTCCATCAGCAGGGCATCACGAAGGTGGGATTGTTCTGGGAGGCCGGTTCCTCCGGGCGGGACTACGCCGACTTCTTCCGCAACGAGGCCATTCGCCTCGGCATGACCGTCACCCGGGAGGTCAAGCTGGAGCCGAATCCCCGAGACCTGGACGTGCATCTGGCGGCCATGCGCGACGCGGGCACCGAGGGCCTGTACTACGGCGGCTACGGCTACGCGGCCTTCCACTTCGGCCCGGCCCTGCAGGCGCTGAGTTGGGACCCACCGCGGATCATGGGGACCGCGTTCATGTTCTATTCCAACAAGAACCAGTGGGGCGCCGGCATCGAGGGCTGGCACGGGATCGACCAGCTCGGCGAGGACGGCGCCAATCCCAACTACAACGCCATGATCCAGCGCTTCACCAAGCGCTTCGGTCGTGAGGCGCGCAACGTCGTGATCGCCCTGGCCTACGACACCGCCCGGGTCGCCATGCACGGCATCGCCAACGCCGACATCCCCGAGCCGCGCTGGGTGAAGCAGGGCATAGAGCGGATCCGCTGGATGCCGGCGACCAACGGAGGACCCTCGACGTACATTCAGTTCGGGCCGGGGGATCACAAGGGCTACAAGGGCGACTTCTTGACCATCCGCGAGCTGCGGGACGGAGAGCTTCGCTTCGGGGGCTACTTCCGTCCCGAATGGCCGTCGAACGCCACGCCCTGAGCGGGGCCCTCAACCGGCGCGCGGCCCGAAATAGGGGAGGACGACCGACTCCGACGCCGGGTGGAACGTCACCTCGAGCGGCATGCCCTCGCGGAGGTCCCCGGGGGCGCAGCCGACGATGGAACTCAGGAACCAGACACCCTCGTCGAGCGTGATGACGGCAGGCGCATAGGGCACGACCAGCGTCGGATGGGGTGGCCGCCACACCACGGTCCAGCTGTAGAGGGTGCCGAGGCCGCTCGTGTGCTCCCATCCCAGCGTCGTCGCGCGGCACTTCGAGCATGCCGCGAAGGCCCGGAGCGCGTACGTGCCGCAGCTCGAGCACCGGGGCAGCACCAACCGCCCCGCCTGGCAGCCGTCCCAGAACGGCCGCGAGCGCTCGGACGGTCGCGGCAGCGGTATGCCCGGTGGTTGCGGCTCGAGCGCCGGCGTCGCGGTGGTGCTCATGGCCGGCCGGCCCCCAGCAGCAGGACGTCGGCGAACAACGCGCCGGATCCGCCGTTCGAGCACAACGCCACCTGCGCGCCGGGCACCTGCGCGCTCGGGCAGTCACCGCGGAGCTGTGCCACGCCCCGGGCGACCCGTTGGAACTGCTGAGCGGCCACGCCCGGGTGGCTGTAGGACATGGTGCCGCCGTCGGTGGTGACCGGGATGCTCCCCCCGGGCCCGATTGCCCCGGACTCGACCATGGGCCCACCCTCGCCCGGCTGGCAGAAGCCGTATGCCTCGAGCTGCCGGATGATCTCGAAGGAGAACGGGTCGTAGAGCTCGGCCACGTCGACGTCGTTCGGACCGAGGCCCGCCATGGCGAAACTGGCCGCGGCGGCGCGGGCCCCCACCCGTCCGGCCGGCTCTCCTCCCGGCTGCGGCGTGTAGTCCCACACCGGTGCGACGGTGTAGGCGGGCCCGTAGCTGTCGCTGCCGCATCCGAGAATCCAGACCGCCTTGTCCTGGTCCGGCACCCGGTCGGCGTGCGTCAGCACGAGGGCGCAGCCGCCTTCGGAGGTGGTGGCGCAGTCGAGGAGATGGAAGGGCTCGGCGATGAGGGGCGAAGCGAGCACGTCGTCTGCGGTGAACGGTCCCCGGCCGTGGTACACGGCGTCGGGATTGTGATGGCCGTTGTTGCGGATCACGGCCGCCACCGTGGCCAGCTGCTGCTCCGTCGTCCCGTAGGTGAGCATGTGGCGCCGGGCCATGAGCGCGAATTCCGCGGCCGTGAAGAGACCGAACCCGGCCACCAGCTCGTTCGGCGGCGTCGTCCAGGGTGCCGCCGCCGTGTCGGTGAGAAGGCCGGCCCCGCCGGCCAGGACGACGACCACGTGGCACTGCCCGGAGGCGACCAGCATGGCGGCGTCGACGATCGTCGGGATGCCCAGGCCGCTGGGGCGGCGGGTGCACGGTCCGAGGCCCAGCTCGAGCACGGCGTCCGCGGCGGCAGCACCGACCACCCCGTCGACGTCGGCCACCGCGATGCCCGAGTCGTCGAGGGCGCCCAGCGCCGCCTGCAGCGCGATCGACGAGGAGTCGTGGCCGGGCAGACGGCGGGCCTGGGGGGTGTTGTGGACGCCGACGATGGCGACGTCGCGGAAGGGATGGCTCACCGCCGACAGGATGTCACGTGTCGATCGCAGGACGCAGCCGGAAACGTTGCACCTTGCCGCTCGCCGTCAGAGGCAGCTCCTCGACGAAGACAACCGTGCGTGGAACCTTGTAGTTGGCCATGTGCTCGCGACACCACGCCACGAGGGAGGTCTCGTCCACCTCCACCCCGGCGCGCGGGATGACATAGGCCTGCCCCACCTCGCCCAGGCGCTCGTCGGGCACCCCGACCACCGCCACCTGGCTCACGCCGGGATGGGTGAGCAGGATGCCCTCGATTTCGGCCGGGAAGGCGTTGAACCCGCCGACGATGAACATGTCCTTCTTGCGATCGGTGATGCGGAGGTTCCCGTCGGGCCCGATGATGCCGATGTCCCCCGTTCGCAACCAGCCCGCGTCGTCGATGGCCCCGGCCGTGGCCTCCTCGTCGTCGAAGTACCCCAGCATGACGTTGAATCCCCGCACGAGGATCTCCCCGGGCTCACCGGCACCGAGCTCCCGGCCGTCGTCGTCCACGACCTTGACGGACACGCCCTCGAGCGGCTTGCCGACGGTCGTGGCGATCACCTCGGGTGGATCGTCGTGGCGGCACATGCTGACCGTCCCGGTCGTCTCCGTGAGGCCGTAGCCGGTGACGACCGTGGCGATGTGCAGGTCGTCGCGCATGCGGCGGATCACCTCCACGGGGACCGTTGCCGCGCCGGTGACGGAGAGCCTCAGGCTGGAGAGGTCGAACGCGTCGCGGCCCGGGTGCTCCAAAATGGACTGGAACACGGTCGGGGGGCCGGGGAGGACGCTGATCTTCTCGTCGATCACCCGCTGCATGACCGCTCCGGCATCGAAGACGGCGTGCGGGAGGATTGTCGCTCCCCGCAGGAGGCAGGCCAGCACGGCCGACTTCAAGCCGGCGGTGTGGAAGAAGGGGTAGACGCACAGGTAGCGGTCGCCACGGCGCAGGCCGACCGCGTCGGACCAGGCCACATAGGTGCGCACGCTGGGTCCGTGCGCCAGCATGGCGCCCTTGGGGGCGCCCGTGGTCCCGGACGTGAAGATGACGTCGGCGAGGTCCTGCGGACGTACGGTGGGCCATCGGGCGGGCCCTGTGTCGTCGCGGCGGCCCACGAAGTCCCCCCACGACGTCGCGTCGGGACGGTCCGGTCCGTCCAGCACGACCTTTTCCGCCAGGGCGGGCAGGTCCCCGACCCCGTCGACCAGCTCGAAGAGGTCGGTCCCCAGCACGTCGGTGCTGCCGAGGAGCAGCCGGGCCCCCGAGCGGCGCAGCACGTGGGCGGCCTCCATGCCTCTGAACCGGGTGTTCACGGGCACGAGGACGGCACCGGCCAGGTACACACCGAAGCTCGTCGCGATCCAGCGGGCGCTGTTCGGCGCCCACAGGGCCACCCGGTCGCCGGATCCCACGCCCGACGCCATGAGGGCACGCGCCACGGCACGCGCCTCGTCCCGAAGCTGGACGAAGGTCCACCGGGTCTCGCCGTCCACCACGGCCTCTTCGTCGCCGAACACCTCGGCGGCCCGGTCCAGGGCCTCGGGGATCGTCGACGGACCGGTCGCGTCGGTCGACGACGTGTTCATGCGACGATGTCGTCGGTGCGCAGGGCGGCCACCTCATCGGCGGACAGGCCCAGCTCGCTGCGGAGGACCTCGTCGGTGTGCTCACCGACCCACGGCACCCGCGTGTCCACCGTTCCGGGGGCGGTGTGGATGCGCACCGGGTTGCCCGGGACCAGGACCGGTGGCTCCGATCCGTCGGGTCGCCTGATGCCGACCATCATGTGGTGCGCCGCGACGTGGGGGTCGGCGACCAGCTCCTCGTCGACCAGGCACGGCCCCGCCGCGATGCCGGCGGCACCCAGCGCCTCGCAGGCCTCGTCACGGGTCTTGTCGCTCGCCCACTGCTCGATCGCCGGGCGCAGGAGCGTCTCGAGGTGGTCCATCCATCCCTGTCGCTCGGCGAGGCGGGGGTCGGACGTCCACTCGGGCCGGCCCACGATTTCGGCCAGGCGCTCGAAGTGGTTCTCCCGACCGACTTGAATGACGAACCAGCCGTCCCCGGCCCGGAAGCCGTGGTTGATGACGGGACCGGTGTCGCCGTTCTTGAGCCCCATCGACCAGAAGTTGGCGACGATGTCGGTCATGGCGATGACGGAGTCGAACATGGCGACGTCGACGTGTTGCGCCCGACCGGTCCGGTCGCGCTCGCGCAGCGCGGCGAGGATGCCGACCACGGCGAAGAGGGAGGCGCTGATGTCGCCGAGCGCGCCCACGGGCGACGCCAAGGGCGGCTGGTCGTCGACCCGCTTCATCTCGTAGATGCCCGACATCGCCTCGACGATGGCGGCGAAGGCCGGGCGGTCCCGGTACGGCGACGTGGTCACGCTCCCGAATCCCGACACCGACGCGTAGACACACGTGGGATGGGCCGCCGCGACGTCGTCGAAGCCCAGGCCGAGCCGCTCCATGGTGCCGGCGCGGAAGTTCTCCGCGACGACGTCGAAGCGAGGAGCCATGTCGAGCACCAGCTGGCGGCCGCGGGGGTCCTTGAGGTCGATGCACACGCTCCGTTTCCCGAGGTTGTTGCGCAGGAAGGTGGCGCCGAGGACGCGACCCTCCGGATCGCGGATGGAGGGCTGCGACGCGCGGCCGAGCTCTCCGGACGGCGCCTCGATCTTGACGACGTCGGCGCCGAGCCGGGCCAGCAGCTGCGTGGCATAGGGGAGTGCCTGCATCTGCTCGAGCGCGAGCACCCGGATGCCGACGAGGGGCCCGGCCGGTCGCCGGTCCGAGGGCTCAGCAGCCAGCTGGATCATGATTGGATATCATATCTTTTTCGGGCCTGACTCGGTCCGTCGGTGCGGCCCACCGGGGCGAGCCGCTCCGACTCGCCGCGGTCCGACGCGAGGTCTTCAGGCGTTGTGGCACACGGCGCCGGACGCGCCGACGAGGAAGTGAGGACGCCAGCGTGGCAGGTTCGGTACGGCTCGAGATCGACGGCGCGGTTGCGACGATCACCAATGACAACGCGGAGAAGCACAACGCATTCGACGACGCGATGGACGCGCAGCTCTTCGACGCGTTGGCCGAGCTACGGGAGCGGCGCGATGTCCGGGCGGTCATCTGGCGTGGGGAGGGCAAGTCCTTCTCGTCGGGCCGGGACGTCGGCGCGTTAGGCGGCGCGGACAGCGGCCTCACCCACCACGAGCTCATGCGGCGCGGGCACCGGGGCATCCGGGCCATCTTCGATCTCGACGCGCCGGTCATCGTGGCCCTCCAGGGTTGGGCGATCGGTGCGTCGTTCCAGCGGGCCCTCCTGTGCGACCTCCGGGTGGCCGCAGCCGGAGCGCGTTTCATGTTGCCCGAGGTCGGGCACGGCGTGATCCCCGACACCGGTGGTGTGGCGCGGATCTTCCAGATGTGCGGCCACGGCGTGGCGGCCGACCTGGTCCTGACCGGGCGGGTGATGAGCACCGACGAGGCTTTGACGCATGGCATCGTGTCCCGCGTCGTGCCGCCCGACAAGCTGGACGAGGAGGTCCGTGTCATGGCGACGAAGATCGCGGAGGCGCCGGCGGTGACGGTGCGCGCCGCCCGGCGCATCCTCGGGCACCTCGCCGTGCCCGAGGTCGTCGCCTCCATGGACGAGGAGATGATCGCCCAGACCTTCATCGCCCGATCCGACGACATGGCCGAAATGCGGGCCGCCCGGGCCGAGGGCCGGGACCCCGTCTACCGGGGCAGCTGAGCATGCCCGGACTCCCCGAACCGCCCCCGCCGGGGTCGAGCGCCCTCCCGGCGGGAACCTTCGACTCGGTGCCCGTGCTCATCACGGGCGCGGGGACGGGTCTCGGCAAGGCCATCGCCGTCGAGTTCGCCCGGCTCGGAGCCGACGTCGTCATCGCCAGCCGCAAGCAGGAGCACCTCGACGCCGGGGCCGAGGCGGTCGCTGCGGCCGGCGGTCGAGTCGCCACCGTCGTGTGCGACATCCGTGAGCCCGAGCAGATCGGCGCGGCCTTCGACGAGGCGGAGCGCGCCTTCGGGCTGCCGTCGGTGCTCGTGAACAACGCGGCCGCCAACTTCCCGGTTCCGGCCGAGGACATGTCGCCCAACGCGTGGCGCACCGTGGTCGACATCACGCTCAACGGCACCTTCTTCTGCTCGAGGGAGTTCGCCCGGCGCCACATCGGCGCGGGCAGCCCCGGCTCAATCGTCGACATCGGGGCCTCGTACGCCTGGACGGGCGGGCCCGGCTTCGCCCACTCGGCCGCGGCGAAGGCGGGGGTCAAGTCGATGGTGGAGACGCTGGCCGTCGAATGGGGCCCGTACGGCATTCAGGTCAACGGGCTCGTGCCCGGCCTGTTCCCTCACGAGGACATGACGGCGGACATCAAGGGAAACCTCGACCGGACGTCCGACAAGGATGTCTGCCAGCCGGCGCTACGCGTCGGGCGATTGCGCGAGTTGGGCTGGGCCGCCACCTTCCTCGCCTCGCCGTACGCGCGCTTCATCTCCGGCCACGTGCTGGTCGTCGACGGCGCCAACTGGCAGCGGCGGAGCCTGACCAACCCGCCGGTGGTCACCGTGCGCGAGCAGATGGGACGCCCACCGTTCGACCCCGGACCTCGCTGAGCGGCAGACCGAGGCGGCTCATGGAGGAGACAGGCGACCGGTCGGCGCTCGTGCGCTGCGAGGAGACGGACGGTGTTGCCACCATCGTGCTCGACGATCCGGACCATCGCAACGCACTGTCCTGGGACATGGTGCGTGCGATCACCGGGGCCGTCGAGGAGGCCGTTCGATCCGGTTGCCGTTCACTCGTCTTGACGCATGCCCCCCCGGTGTTCTGTGCCGGGGGGTCGGTGGACGATCTCCTCTCGCCCAAGGCGCCGCTCGAGGACATGTACGGAGCATTCCTTGCCCTCGCCGCGGCGCCCATGCCGACGGTCGCCGCCGTCGACGGCGCTGCCATCGGGGCCGGTATCAACCTGGCCCTCGCCTGCGACGTGGCCGTCTGCACGCCCCGCTCCCGCTTCGACGCGCGCTTTCTCGATGTCGGCATCCATCCGGGTGGCGGCCAGCTGTGGCGGCTGCGCCAGCTGATGGGTCGCCAGGGCGCCGCCGCGCTCAGCCTCTTCGGCGAGGTGCTCGGCGGCGAGGAGGCGGCGCGACGCGGTCTCGTCTGGCGATGCGTCGAATCCGGCGACCTGCACGAAGAGGCCGAGCGTCTGGCCCGGCGCGCCGGCCACCACGACCCCGAGCTGACCGCCAGGGTCAAGCAGACGCTCAACGCCGTTGCCGCCACCTGGGATTACGAAGGCGCGGTCGAGGCGGAGCTGGAGCCGCAGCGCTGGTCCATGGAGCGTCCCGCCTTCGAACAGGCGCTGGCCGCACTGCGGGAACGCCTCGGGAGGCCGCCGTCCTGACCATGCGGACCCGGCCGTGACCTGGTAGGTACAGACGTCGTGCAGGCACCGGCGCAGGGAGACGGCCCGTCCTCGCTGCCCGCGTCCGCCATGGGGGGGAGATGGGAACCGCTGAGCAGGAGGAGGGCCTCGCCGACCGCGGGGGCCACTCGATCCGAGGGCCGGCACCGGGGTGACGTACCGCATATTGTATATGAATCTGCTGCACGCGGGAGGCGGGCGAACGATCTCGCCTGGGTCGACCGGCAGCCCGTGCGGCGAATGCCGTTGCCCGGAGGCAGGACGAGGGGGTGAGGAGGCGACATGAGATCGATGGCCGACGCCTGGTTGGCCCACGCCGGTGACCCCAACCCGGGGCTGCGGTTCGGCGACCGGGAGTGGTCGTGGGGCGAGGTGGTGGACGACGCCCTCCGTCGTGCCGCGTGGTGGACGGGGCTGCGCAGGCCCGGCCCTCCTCATGTCGCCGTGCTCCTGGGCAACGTGCCGGAGCACGTGTGGTGGCTCGGCGCGTGCGCGCTGTCGGGCGCCGTCGTCGTCGGCGCCAACCCCACCCATCCGGGTCCGGCGCTGGCCGCCGAGCTCGATCACACCGGGTGCCAGCTCCTGGTCACCGACCGGGAACACCTCGGCCTCGTCGAGGGCCTGGACCTCGGTCCCGGCATCGGGATCGCGTCGACGACCAACCCGCGCGTCGTAGTGGTGGACGCCGAACCCGTCGTCGAGTGGCCCGCGCCCCTGGAGCCGGAGCCCGGCGGCATCGACGCCCAGACGCTCGGCTACCTGATCTTCACGTCCGGGACGACCGGCCGGCCGAAGGCGTGCCGATGCACCCAGGGGCGCATGCTCTTCGTCGGTGCCGTGCTCGCCGAGCGCTACGCCCTGGGCCCGGGCGCGTGCTGCTATCTCTCCATGCCGTTGTTCCACTCCAACGCGTTGATGGCCGGATGGGCACCGGCGGTCGTCGGTGGTTCGGCCATGGCGTTGCCGGCAGGCGGACGCTTCTCCGCCTCGGGGTTCCTCTCTGACGTGCGTCGGCAGGGCGTGACGTACTTCAACTACGTGGGCCGCCCCCTGTCGTACGTGCTGGCCACGCCGGAGCAGCCCGATGATGCCGACAACCCGTTGCGCTCCGTGTTCGGCAACGAGGCGGCGCCGGGCGACGTCGAGCGGTTTGCCCGCCGGTTCGGGTGTGACGTCTCGGACAACTACGGCTCGACCGAAGGTGGGGTGGCCGTCTCGAGGACGCCCGACACACCCGAGGGCGCGCTGGGCCCCGCCCCGCCCGGCACGCGCGTGGTCGACGACCAGGGCGACGAGTGCGCGGTCGCCCAATTCGACGAGAACGGTCGCCTCGTGAACGCCACCGCCGCCATCGGCGAGCTGGTTTCGACGGAAGGGTCCCCTTCCTTCGAGGGGTACTGGGACAACGAAGAGGCGGATCATGACAAGACACGCAACGGCTGGTATTGGACCGGAGACCTCGCCTACAAGGACGCGGATGGCTACCTCTGGTTCGCCGGCCGCGCCGACGACTGGCTGCGGGTCGACGGCGAGAACTTCGCGGCCGCTCCGGTGGCCAGGATCCTCGAGCGCCACCCCGACGTCGTCATGGCCTCGGTCTACGCCATCCCCGACCCCGTGGTCGGCGACCAGGTGATGGCGGCGATTCAGGTGTCGCCCGGCGTCGAATTCGATGGGGCGGCCTTCGGCCGGTTCCTCGGTGACCAGGCCGACCTCGGTCCGAAATCGGTGCCCCGCTACATACGGGTCAGCACGTCTCTTCCGACGACGGCCACGGCCAAGATCCTGGTCCGCCAGCTCCGGCGCGAAGGCCTCGAATGCTCGGATCCCGTGTGGGAGTCGGTCGACACGGCTCCGCCTTCCTATAAGAGCCGCGACGGCGTCCCGAGCACCCGATGACCGACTCGACCGTGGCGGTGCTGGTGCACGGCGGCACGTTCACCTCGACCATGTGGGACGCCGTCCGTTCCCGCATGACCACGCCGTCGTTGGCCGTGGACCTGCCCGGTCGGCGGTACAAGCCCGCCGACCTGGCAGCGGTGACACGCGAGCACTGGGTCGTCTCGGTGTGCGACGACATCGTGCAGGCCGGCCTGACGGACGTCGCGCTGGTGGGCCATTCGTCGGGTGGGTACGTCATCCCCGGGGTGGCCGCGCGTCTCGGCGATCTCCGGGGTGTCACGCTGCACGCTCTGGTCTTCGTCGCCGCCACCGTGCCGGCGGAAGGCACGCGGCCACTGGACTACCTCCGCGAGGACCTGCGCGACCTGGCGCGTGACCACCGCGAGGCGGTGCTCGAGGGCGCGCGCGGGCACACGCTCGGCGGGCTGCGAGAAGGCGAGGAGCCCATCGCCACGTCGCTGCAGATCGTGGAGAACGGCCCGCGCATGGGCCTCGAGGCGCCGGGCCCGCTGTTCGAGGAGTTCAGCTGGGCGGGCTTCCCGCCGGCGATCCCTCGCTACTTCGTTCGCTGCCTGAACGACAAGGTGATCCCACCCGAGCTGGCCGACACGATGATCGCGAACATGGGCGGAGCCTCCGTCGTGGATCTGCTCGCCGGTCACCGCGCCTTCGACACGCACCCGGAAGAGCTGGCGACGATCATCGACGGCGTGGTGTGCACCGGGTAGGGCCGGCGGGCGTCACATGAGCAGCCGTGCACCACTCGCTCCTCTCGTGGCGCCCGGCACGTGCGCGGTGCTCGTGCAGGAGCTCCAGAACGGTGTCGTCGGAGCGGACGCAGGCTTGCCGGCCCTGGCCGACGCCGCCCGTTCGACGGGCGTGGTCGAACGAGCGGCGTCCCTGGTGGCGGTGGCCCGCCGGAGGGGCATTCCGGTGATCCACTGCACGGCCCAGAACCTCCCCGATGACTTCGGGGCGAACCGCAACGCGTGGCTGTTCGAGACCGCCCGTCGGCATGGGCTCGACAACCGTCCGGGTTCAGCCTCGGTCGCACCGGTTGCGCCACTCGGTCCGGCCGAGTCGGACGTCGTCCTTCCACGGTTGCACGGCCTCAGCCCCCTCACGGGGTCCCCACTTGACTCGCTGCTGCGGAATCAGGGCATCGAGAGCCTGGTCATCGTGGGCGTCTCCCTCAATCTCGCCATCCCGAACCTCGTGTTTGACGCCGTCAACCGTTCGTACCGGGTCGTGCTCGTGGCCGATGCGGTCGTGGGGGTGCCGGTCGACTACGGACGCCTGGTCATTGAGCACAGCCTCTCCCTGGTGTCGACGGTCGTCGCGGCCCATGAGGTCATGGAGGCCTGGGTCGGCGGACCCTGAGCACCATCGGATCGACGAAAGGGAGACCGGCCATGAACGAGTCAGCGAGCTACCTCAGCGATCGCGTCGAGATCGACGATCTTCTCACGCGGTACGCGTCGGCGATCGATACCCGCGAGTGGGATCTGCTCGACAGCGTGTTCACCCCCGACGCCGAACTGGATTACCGGTCCGCGGGTGGCATCGCGGGGACGTATCCCGAGATCAAGGCGTGGTTCGCCGAGGTGCTGCCGATGTTCACCTGGACCCAGCACCTGGTGCTGAATCGAGCGGTCGTGCTCGATGCCACGGGTTCCACCGGGCGGTCCCGCTCGGGTTTCCTCAACCCGAATCGGCTGGTGATCGGCGACACGCCGTGGCTCTTCACCGTCGGCGGGTCGTACCACGACCGCCTGGTCCGCACGGCCGACGGGTGGAGGATCGCGTCGAGGCTCGAGGAGACCTTGTGGTGGACCAACCCGATGCCGGGCCTACCCGATGAGCCGTATCCGGTTGCGGGTGCATGAGCTCGTGAGACGTGCGCCGCCCCGTCGCGGCGGCTCGCCGGGGACGACGGCGGTGGCCGGCCTCGGTGACGCCGGCTCCGCTCAGCCCGGTGCGGGCGGCCAACGCCCCACGTCCCACCGGCGGGCGAGCTCCTCGACCCAGGCGGTGGCGTCGTCACGATCGGGCGGCGGCGACGCCACCATGACGACCTCGGTCAGGCCCAGCGCGGCGACGTCGGGAAGGTCGGCCGGCCCGGCGTCGGCGAGCGCAACGGCGCTGTGGATCTCGGTGGCGGCGCGTCCGTGCCGTTCCCAGGCGGACCGCAGAGCCTCCATGCGCCCGCGCAGCTCGCGGAGGGGGACATTGAAGCCGTACCAGCCGTCGCCGAACCTCCCCGCGCGCTCCAGTGCCCGGTCGCTGTTGCCGCCCAGCACGACGGGGATCCTGCGACCGACCGGCTTCGGGTAGCAGCGCACACCCTCGAAGCGCACGTGCTGGCCGGCATAGGACGACACGTCCTCCTCCCACAGCACGCGCATCGCCTCGACGTACTCCCTGGTCCTCTTGCCGCGGCCCTCGAACGGCACTCCCAGTGCGGCGAACTCCTCGGCGGACCAACCGATGCCGACGCCGAGCATGAGGCGACCACCCGAGAGCACGTCGACGCTCGCGGCGTGCTTGGCGGCGATGAGCGGGTTGTGCTCGGGGAGCAGCAGGATCCCTGTCGCCAGGTGGATCCGCGAGGTCGTCGCTGCGGCAAAGCCGAGGACGGCGAGGGGATCGAGCCAGTCGGCATCGCTCGGGACGGCGATGCGCCCGTCATCGGAGTACGGATAGACCGACTCGTGATGATCCACCATCACGACGTGCTCGCCGGCCCAGAGCGTGGCGAAGCCGCACCTCTCCGCGGCCCGGGCCACCGCACCGATGACCGCGGGGTCCGCCCCCGACGCAATTCCCAGAGCATGCAGGCCGATCTGCACCCCGCCATCTTGGAGCGCCGCCGGGGCGCCCGCGTTACTCCTGGCCGAACCCGTACCCGTCCCCACTCGGCGCCGGGACGTACAGGAGCCCGCCCTGTGGGACGAAGGGCACGCCCCCCACCGGTAACGCCGTGACCTGACCCGTCCACGGGTTGAGGGCGCCGAGGTAGTCGGCGGGATAGGCGGGCGGGTCGGGGCAGGTCGCCGGCGCGCTGTTGGCGCCGCACGGCGTGGCGGCGACAATCGGCCCGTCAGGGAACGACCCCGTCACCGCGTCCACCGTGTCGTTGGTCGAGTCGGTCGCGTACAGGGTGCCCCCGGGGCCGACGGGCCAGGCCGTGTCGTCGACGGACTGCGACAGCGACAGCACCGAGAGCCGGGGCCCGCGACCCCACTGGTCGTTGACGAAGACCTGCTCCTGGTCGCCCTGGCTGGTCAGCATGAAGTCGCCGGCGAAGCGCGGGCCCCAGGGCGGGACGATCTCGTTCGAGTCGGGGTCGGTCAGGGCCAGCCTCACCGTCTGCCCCGTCGTGGGCGTGCCCACGTTGGCCACCACGGCCGGGTCCTCGTCGTAGAAGAGCGGTGTCACCGTCGCGACCGAGTCCGCGGCGTCCAGCGTGACCGAGTACACCGCGGGGAAGGTCGGCTGGGGCGCGGGCAGCGTCCCGGTCGTGCCCGGCGCCGATGCGCTGATGAGCAGACGGCCGTCGAGGACCGAGATGGCGTCGGTTCCGCCGTCGTGCGGCAGTGGCTCGCTGTACGAGTAGTGCTGGACTCCTCCCGCCGGACCCGGCGTGATCGCGTACAGCGACGAGTTGGCGTCCTCGTTGACGGTGGCGATCACCGCGCCGGTCTCGGGGTCGGCCGTCACCCCGTCCGCCTTTCCCTGTACGTCCCACTGGGCGACCGGTCGCCCGCTCATGGTCATCTCCACCACGGTGCTGTCCAGGTTGCCGTTCGCATTCGCCTGGCCCTGTGGGCCGACGCCGTTTTGGAAGCCGACGAAGATGTCCCCGCCGAGCCGCGTGATGTCGTCGGGGCTGCTCAGCGGCTCTGATTTCACCGTGGAGGTGCCGGCCCCGGTGAAGGTGTGCTGCAACGAGGCGCCGGCGAGGATCGTCGTGGCGGTGAGCCCGCCGTGGCCGGTCCCCCCACCGCCACCCCCAGCGGGGTCGGCGGTGGCGCTGGGCACGCCGGTGGTCAAGGCGGTGGCGAGGGACGCCAGGCCGGTGACGGCGACGACGCCGAGGGACCGGATGGATGCGGTGGGCATGGGGGAACCTCCTGTCGACCGTTCGGCCTCGACGGTAGAACGCGAGGTTGAAAAGCGAACGACCGGACGGTGACCGCAGGGTTATTCCTCGGTGACGGCCCGGCGATCCGGGCGGCGCAACCGGGGCTGATCCGGTCGGCGTGCCGCGCCTAGACGTAGTCGCTGCGCCGCAACCACACCAGGGTGGCCCAGCCCCAGATGGGCGGTAGGTACGCAGTGAAGAGGCGCTCGATGAAGACGGCGGCCACGGCCTGGGTCTGGGGGATGCCCGCGCTGGTGAGGCCCGCGATCAAACCCACCTCGATCACCCCGGCGCCTCCCGGCACGGGCGCCGCCCCGCCGATCATGGACGCCAGGGTCAGCACGACGATGATCGTCGCGAAGGACGCGTGCTCGCCCACGGCATGCAGCGATGCACCGAGGCACAGCGCGATCAGTATCTGGCTGCCCAGTGACCCGCCCAGCACGTAGGCGATCTTGCGCGGCTCCACCGCGATCGTCTTGATGTCGGCCCAGATGGTCACCAGGTGCGGCCGCGCCTTCTCGGTGGCCAGCCGCCTGACCCTGGGCACGAGCGCCACCACCGCCAGGACGATTCCGACCACGAGGATCACGCCGATCAGGAGCCAGAGGAGGTTCTCGTGGCTGCTGCCACCGGAGGGCTTGTGGAAGTCGCCGGCGGCGAAGGGGAGGCACACCAAGAAGAGCCCGCCCTTGATCACCCAGCTGGCCGTGCCCGCGATGGCCCCCGAGCTGATGGCGGCGGGCGTGTCGAGGCCTTGGCGCTGGAAGAACCGCACGCGGACCCCGAAGACCGCGGCATCGCCGCCCACGAAGGACGTAAAGAGATTGGACGTCTCCAGGGCGATGCAGCGCCCGAACGGCAGCGTCCCCACCACGGCGCCCGTCAGAGCCCAGGCGCCCGTCACCACGGGCAGCTGCGCGAGCACGAACGCGGCGGTGACCCAGCCCAAGCTGGCGCCGCGGATCACACTGAGCGAGCCCGAGGCCTCGGTCAGCACGCCGATGATCAACCAGAGGCCGACGAGGCTCCCGATGACCATCAGCAGGTTGGCCCAGCTGATCCGCTTCGCCTCCACCAGCTTCGGCACCTCCACGCCGGCGGCGGCGGCGAGGGACGCGCGCAACGACTTCAAGAACCCCTTCTGGGCGCGCGCCATGCGCTCGGTCTCGGGGTCCAGGGTGGAGCGCTGCAGGCAGGTGAGCACCGTCTCAATCGTCTCGACGTCGAGCACCCGGCGCGCCGCGGCCGCGGCCCGATCCACGCCGACGACGACCGCCACTGCCGCGACGGCGGCCGCCATGTCGCGATCGGTGCGCATCGGCGGTGCCGAGGAGGAGGCCCGCCTGAAGTCACGCAGCAGCGGGCCGTCGTGCGTCACGACGACGGTCTCCGGACTGAGCGCGCCGTGCGCGATGCCAGCCCTCCGCAGGGCGAGCGCCGAGCGCAAGAACGAGTCCACCACGCCGTCATCCACCGCGTCGCCGGCGAGTGCCGCGAGCCGGGGTCCCTCGGGCAGCCGCGTCACCAGGGCGGCGTCCCGGCTGGGCCCGCACCGCCCGGCGGCCACGACCTCGGGTACGCGTACGCCCGCATGGGCGGCGAGGAAGGTGAGGTACGCCTCGTGCTCCACCTGTTGCAGGCGGTTGAACATCAACGTGGGGCCCGAGTCGCGGTAGATGCAGAAACGCCACATCTTGCGGAGCCACTGGGCGTCGGCGGCGTCGCGACCGTAGACGGAGAGCTCGACCGGGCGGCCCTGGGCGTCCCGGCCCGCGAACGCGGCGACGCCCCACTCCTGCCGGGTCATGGACGCGAGCTCGCGCACCTCGACACCCAGGTCGCGTACGGAGTCGGTCACCTCTCGGGCCGAGGGCAGCCCGTTGGGCGCGCCCATGGCGAGATGGCACGCCGCCGCCGTGCCCCAGCCGACGACGACGGCACCGAGCACACCGAGCGGCAGCCCGTAGCCGCCCACGACCGCGCAGAGCGCCGAGATCGACACCGCGGCGGCCACGACACGGTGCATGGGCCGGCTGAGGTAGGGCAGCCCGGCCAGCGCCACCGCCGTGGCGATGGCGAGCTGGATCACCGGAAAACGCGGGTCGAACCCGGAGGTCTCCGGCACCGGCGGCCGGCCCGCGGCGGAGCCGAGCACCGCGTCGAGCAGCAGGCAGATGCCGAGTGCGGCGACGCCCGCCACCGCCATCTGGCGCACGGCGGTGAGCCGAGGCAGCAGGAGCCCGATCAGGACCAGCCCGACGATCACACCGATCGATCCGAGGAACCACAGGGCGGTGATCAGCCAGCGGATGCCCGTGGGCGGTGGGGTGACGAGCTCGGTGAAGTGGATCTCGACCGAGGTGTTGGCCCGCACCAGGGGTATACAGACGGCCACCAGGACGAGGGCGATGCCCACCCGCACCGCGTCGGAGGCGCGCCGGCGGGTCGTGCCCCCTCCGTGCGGCCCGAGGAGCAGCGACCGCACCCGCTGGGTCCCGGGGGTCGGCACGGCGTCCGCCACCGCGAGCGCCAGGTCGCGATCGTCGCTGGGCGCCGGGCCCATGACCTTCACGGGCGTGGTGCTGCCTGCGCTCGCCGAGCGACCTGGTCGACGGGGTCCATCGCCGACATCTTGTCGTGTCGTGGCCCCCCCGCGAGGCGATCCGTGCTGGTCATGGGCCGCTTCCGGCTGTCCCCCGGCAGGTTCCCTCACCACGGGCCCCTCGTCGGGAATCCTCGGGGACGTCCGGCCCGTAGCCCCGTGGACGGGCCCCCCGGCCTGGGGGATGCTCGTCACCAGACCGCACCGGAGCGAAGCCCATGGACACCGCGTGACGACGATCACCGCCGAGGTCACAACGATGCGCCGTCCTCGTGCCCTCACGCTCGCGCCGGGCACGCTCGGTCTCGCGGCCGCCACCGGTCTCGTCCTGTACGAGGCCATCGAGACCCTGGCCGGGACGCACGGGCTCGGCCCCACCCTGGCTGCGGGCTGGACCCAACTCGTGGCGCCCGGCTTCGTCGTGCTGGTGCTGGTCGCCATGCTCTGCGAGCGGCTGTGGCCGGCCGAGCGCCGGCCCCTCCTCGCCCGGGGCCACGTCCAGGACGCGTGGTATTTCGCCCTCTACGTGCTGGCCATCGCGCCGTTCATGACGCTGCTCAGCGTCGGCAGCGCGGTGATCCTGCGCAGCCACGCCGGCAGGCTGTCGGCACCGTGGACGGCCCACTGGCCGCGCTGGAGCGTGGTCGTCGTCACCCTGCTCGCCATGGACCTGTGCAACTGGCTGGCCCATTGGGGCGACCACCACCTTCGCGTGCTGTGGCGCGTGCACGCGCTGCACCACTCACAGGAGGAGCTGAACGTCCTCACGTCCTTCCGCGCCCACCCGCTCATGCACACGACGGGGTTCCTGCTGGCGACCGTCCCCGTGCTGGCATTGACCGGCGCGCACCCGCTCGCTCCGGTCCTCGTCACCGTCTACGTGTGCCTCGGCACGTTGCCGCACGCCAATGTCCGGTGGTCCTACGGGCCGCTCCGCCGCCTGCTCGTGAGCCCGGCGTACCACCGGCTCCACCATGCGGTCGAGGGGAGGCAGGAGGTGAACCTCGGCGTGGTCCTGACCGTGTGGGACGTCGTGGCGGGCACGGCACGCTTCCCCGCCCGGGGGAGTGCGCCCTGCCGGACCGGACTGGCCGGACGTCCCGTGGCCGTCGAGCAGCTCGGCGGCCGCCCGAGGTCCGTGCGCCTGCTGTGCCGGCAGCTGGCGCAGCCCTTCAGCGGCGGGTGAAGCGACCCGCCGCCTCCCCGCCCAGCCGGCCCGGGGGCAGCAGCCGGCCACACAGAACGAGGGTGAGCGCCTGGCCGGGACCCGACACCGTGGCGCCGGAGCCGAAGGACCAGTCCAGGTCGTCGGCCTGCAACTGCACCCCGGAGAGATCAGTGCCGAAGAGGTCCGGCCCGCCTGCGTCCTCGACGATCCCGAGGACACGGGCGACGCGGTCACGGGGCACCCGTCGCGCCAGCGGGACGGCCTCGATGATGTCGAGGCCGTGGATCACGCAGTGGACGAAGGCGTCCTCGGCCCTGCCCCCGGGTGGCCGCCAGCCGTGCAGGACTTCGGAGCGGAGGTCGGCCACGAGCGACGCCGCCGGCAGCGCACCGTCCCGGGCGGCCACCGTGTCGGACAGACGGGTGAAGTCACCGCCGGCGGCCTCCAGTTCCGCCATGAACGCCGGCCCCGTGTAGCGCGCCGGCATGGTCATGTGCGCCACGACCTCCCGGGTGCGCCAGCCCTCGCACAGCGAGGGTGCGTCCCACGCCGCGGGGTCGGCCGCCTCCAGCAGATCGGCCAGCGCGTCGTACTCGGAAGCGATGGCGGCGCTCAGATCGCCGTCCGTGCCGTCCATGTTCTCCGCGCCCTCCGTGCCGTCGGGCCGCGACCGGGACAGGCGGCCGAGATAGGCGTCGAAACGGTCGAGCGAGGACAGGAATCCCTCCTGGGCCTCGGGGGCGAGGAACGCCTCGGGTACGTACCGCTGGTGGATGCGCACCTCGGTGCGCTCGGGGCCGAGCGCGACGAACTGGGTCCTCACCTGCATGCCCGAGTGCGACTCGGTCCAGACGAGCAGCTCGGGCTCGCGCACCTCGTCGTAGATCGCCCGCGTCGGGTACTCGCTGCCGTCGGCGTCGTTGACCATCACCGTCTCGAACACACCGCCGGGCCTGGCGTCGACCGCGATGCGGTGGCGCGGCGCGCTCGACGCCCTTGGGTCCCCAGAAGTGCGTGAGATGGTCCGGGTCGGTCATGCAGCGGAACACGAGCTCCCGCGGCGCGTCGAAGATCCGGCTGAACCACAGCTCACGGGGCGGCCCCTGCACGCCGGGACCCTCAGCCACGGGCCTTCCTCTGGCGCGTTGTCGGCGCGGGGAGGGAGGGCGTGTCCTGCATGGAGGCCAGGAGCGTGTCGAGCTTGTCGAAACGCTCGTCCCACGTGCGCCGGTGCGCGCCGATCCAGTCCAGCGCGCCGTCGAGCGCGTCGACCTCCAGGTGGCAAGGCCTGAACTGGGCGTCGCGTCGCCGCGAGATGAGGCCGCCGCGCTCGAGCACCTTGAGGTGCTTGGAGATCCCCGGCAACGACATGGCGAAGGGAGCGGCGAGCTCGCTGACGGTGGCGTCCCCCCGGGCCAGCCGGCTCACGATGGCGCGCCGGGTCGGATCGGCCAGTGCGGTGAAGGCGGCATCGAGCCGGTCCTCGGTCATCGTCATGGGAAGTATTTAACTGAAAGGTTAGTTAGCTGTCAAGTTAAATGCTGTCCTGGTAGATGACCGCAGCCGTCCGCGCCCCTTCGTCCCGGCGGGGAATCAACTCGCGATCGAGAAGGTTGCGCTCTTCGTGCGACTCCAGGTGATTACGGGCACCACGCGGCGGGGCCGCTTCAGCGAGCGGGTGGCGGCCTGGGTGACCGGCCGCCTCGAGCAGCACGGCGCCTTCGAGGTCGAGCTGGTGGACCTGCGCGACCACCCGTTACCCTTCTTCGACGGCGACGCGCCGGCCCGGACCGGCCGTGACTACACCGACGAGGACGTGGCGCGCTTCGGCCGTGTCGTCGACCGGGCCGACGGCTACGTGATCCTCACCGCTGAGTACAACCACGGGTACCCGGCGGTGCTGAAGAACGCCCTCGACTCGACGTTCGTCGAATGGCGGCGCAAGCCGGTCGCGTTCGTGGGCTGGGGCAACACGGGCGGGGCACGCGCGGTGGAGCAGCTGCGGGCGGTGGCGGTGGAATTCGAGATGGCGCCCCTGCGCCACGCCGTGCACGTGTTGCCCGACGTCCTGATCGCCGTGCGACAGGCGGAGGACCCGTCCGACGCGTCTCTCTTCGCTCCGCTCGAGCCGCGCCTCGCCATGCTGGCCGACGACATGGAGTGGTGGATGCGGGCGCTGGCCACGGCGCGGGACGGCGACTGGTAAACCGGTCCCGAGCGTCCGCTGCCGTCGCCGGGCGACGCCCCTGCCACGACGTCGCTGACCCACCGACGTCGCTGACCCCACGACGTCGCTGATCAAGGAGAGAGAAGCCATGGACAACCCGCTCGGTGCCTTACGCACCTCGGTCGGCCGCCTGCATCAGCTGTGCCGGGGCCTCGATGACGCCCAGCTGGAGGCACGGTCCTACTGCAGCGAGTGGACGATCGCCGCTGTGCTGTCGCACCTCGGCTCGGGCGCCGTCATCATGGTGCGTGGCCTGGAGGATGCCCTGGCCGAGCGCACCGCGCCGGACGACTTCGCACCCGCGGTGTGGGACGCATGGAACGCCAAGACCTCCCGCGCCAAGGCCGACGACGCGTTGGCCGCCGACGAAGGGCTGCTCGAGGCGTTCGAGTCGGTGAGCGGCGCCGACCGCGCCCGCCTCGACTTCCCGTTCGGGCCAGTGCGCGTCGGCTTCGACGCCGCCGTCGGGCTGCGCCTCAACGAGCACGCGCTCCACACGTGGGACATCGAGGTCGTCTTCGACGACGACGCCCGCATCCCACACGACGTGGCGGCGGTCGTGGTCGACAACCTCGAGCTGATCGCACGCTTCGCCGCGCAACCGAGCGGCGAGGAGCGCACCGTGCGGGTGCACACCACCGACCCGGGCCGTGACTTCACCCTCCACCTCTCGCCCGAGCGTGCGGAGCTGGCCGCCGGCGAGGGCGGGCACGATCCCGACCTGGTGCTGCCGGCCGAGGCCCTGTGCCGCCTCGTCTACGGCCGGCTCGACCCGGACCACACCCCGGCCTTCACCGGCGACCCTGCGCTCCTCGACGGGCTCCGAGCTGTGTTCCCCGGTCTCTAACCGGGGCCCACGATCGGCCCTCGGCGGCGCTCAGGCGGCCGGTTGGGGCGCCCGGCTGAGGACGCGCTGCGGTACGTGTGCGACCTGGCGCACCCGGCCCCGGATGCCGTGACCCGACGCCAGGCGGACGAGGAGGATCTTCATGCGCTGCGCCGGGTCGTCGGTCACGGTCAGCGCGTAGTCGAGCCGGTAGCCGGGGTGATCGCGTTCGGCGAGCGGCCAGGTCTCCGCCAGCATGCGCTGCATCGACTCACCTCGCCAGCCCCGCGTCGGCAGCGGGAACAGGCCCAGCGGCACTTCGGCGCCCGCTCGACGCGTCATGGCCAGCGCGGCGCCCACGAGGGTGCTGCAGCGGGCCTCGCGGGCCAACGCCCGCACCGCGTGCCAGTCGACCGGCGTGCCCCGCCGGTCGGCGTCGTGCACGATCATGGCGAGGTCCGCGATCCAGACGAGCCGGACGAACCGGTGGTGGGGCTTGCCGGCGTGCGCGGCCAGCGCGACGAGCTCCTCGGTCGGGGACAGACCGAAAGCGGGCGTGCCGGCATGCCGTGCGGGCTGCCGTCGCTTCCACAGCGCCAGCGGGTCCAGCGCCGTGAGGCGCTGCGTTCCTTGTTCCAGCCCGTAGTGCAATTCCAAGAAGAGAGAGGGCACCTCGGGGTGGGTGAGCACGGTGTCGTAGCGATCGATCGAGGCGGGGCGGGCGACCTGCCAGCCAACGGCCTGCAACGCCCGGAGGGCCCGGCCGTGCTCGGTCGGGGGCAGCAGCAGGTCGATGTCGTCCATGGGTCGCAGTCCCGGTTCGGGGTACCGGCTGGCCACCGCCGGGCCCTTGAACACGACCGGCTCCAGCCCGACGGCGGTGAGCGGCCGGACCGCCAGCGCCACCGCCCGAGGGATCAGGAGGAGCGCCTCCATCCGGAACACCTCCGCGGCCGCCTCGAACCCGTCTCGCCGTGGGCCGAGGAGGTCGAGCGCCCCCGCCGCCCTGAGGGTCCGCCACAACAGGGGAATGAGGCGGTGGTCAACGGCCGCGGCGACCGCCCGGACCGGGTCGGCACCGCCGTCGAGGGCACGCCCCACCGCAGCCGGGTCCGGGTCGGGACGGCAGGCCTCCCAGAGCAGCCTTGCCGTCTGCACCGTCGTGACGTCCTCGGCTCGCCGGCCACGCATTTGACCAGCAATGCCAGTGTGGCATCCCTGTCCCGTCCGTTCCGCATCTCAGAGCGGGCCCGGATCCGCGCGGTATCGCCGCGTGGCGCGCGCATGCTCACCTCCGCATTACCCAGGACCAGGAATCCCCGGTACAGTGCCTGGTGGGCGACGGGGTTGGCAACTCCGGTTCTCACAGGGAGGGTGTGAGGGTCCTCGCCTGCGGAAATAAAGGCGGTCGAAGGCGGTGACGAAGTGGGCAGGGAAGCGGTTGGGGCGAGCGGGGCGGAATTTGAATTAGCGGACGACGGGATCGGTGCCGCGACGGCGCACCCCCGGATGTCGAGGCGGGCGGTGCTGGCGAAGATGTCGGCGGGCGCGGCCGTCGGGGCTGCGGCCTGGGTGGCCCCCCAGATCCTGACCGCGACGCCGGCCCGCGGCGCCACGCTGTCCGGCCCACCGAACACGAGCGGGATCGTCACGTCGCCCCTCACTTCGCCGGCAGTGACCGCGGCAGCGCCGGCGGGATCGACCCCCGACGGCACGTCGTCAGCGCCCAGCACGCTGGCGAGCCTGGCCATGACGGGCCTCGACCTCCAGCGGGACGCGGCGATCGGGGCGACAATGGTCGTCGGGGGATGGGCCATGCACCGGTGGTCGAGCCGGGTGCCGCCCGACGCGGCAGAGGCCACCCCCCCGGGGGAAAGGCCGAAGAGCCCGGGCGACCCTTCCTAGCCCGTGGGATCCGGCGACAGTCACTGGGCCCACCACACCACCGGCTTGCAGGGTTTCGCCTACCGCTTCGCGGTCCGCAGCGACGACGAACGACTGGGGCGGCAGGTCGAGTCGCTGCTCGGGAGCCTGCGCGCGGAGGGGGAAGTGGCCGCCGAGCCGGTGGAACATTGGTACTCGTTGACGGCGGCAGCCGGAGGCGTGGAGCGGACCATCGGCGTCGTCCGCGACGGCGAACCGGTGGCGCTCGCTTCGTCGCCCGGCGACGCGGTGGCATGGCTGATGTGGGACATCAACCGCGCCGTTGCAGACGCCGGGCGCGACCACTTGGTGTTCCACGCCGCCGGTCTTTGCGCCGGTGACGCGGGCGTGTTGGTGCCGGGCCCCTCGGGCTCGGGCAAGTCGACGCTTGCGGCGGGGCTGGTGCGAGCCGGGTTCGCCTACCTCTCCGACGAGTTGGTGGCGCTTGAGATCGACGGTGGGCGGCTGCTCCCCTACGCCAAGCCGATCACGGTCAAGCCGGGCAGCTCCGAGATCCTGCGTGACATGCGTCCTGCACTCGGCGGTGCCGAGGACCGGTGGGGGGCCGACGAATGGCTGCTCGCCGTCGGTGACGACGTCGGCCGGCCGGTCGGTGGCCCATGCGCGCCCGCACTCGTCGTGGTGCCGCGGTACGTGCCCGGCGGTGTCACGCAGCTGATGCCCTTGTCGGAGACCGAGGCGTTCGTCGCGCTGGCCTTCAACGTGGTCAACTTCGCCGACCACGGTGCCGACGGCGTGCGGGCCCTGGGAGACCTGGTGACGCGATGCGAGAACGTCGGATTGACGATGTCGGACCTGGACGAGGCCGTCGAGCTCGTCGGGGGGCTGCTGCCGGGAGTCGCCGTGAAAGGGCAGGGCGTGGCGCGGGGAGCCGGGCTTGCGGAGTGAGTGGCCGGACGACGGCGCGCGGCCGGTGCAGCGGGAGGGGGCCTCGGCGGTCGAGCTGGACGACAACCTCGCGCTCTACGACGAGGTGGGCCAGCTGCTCATTCTGCTCAACACGTCTGCGGCCGCAGTCTGGGAGCGCTGCGACGGGACAACGACTCTGGACGACATGGTGCGTGCGCTCGCCGAGGCGTATCCCGCGGACCCGGCTGTGATCCGTGAGGACGTGCGGCAGACGGTTCGCAAACTGGCCGAGCTCGGCCTGGTGGTCGACGCCAACGACGGCGGGGCGGAGCCCCCGGAGTGAACTGGGCCGACCGGGTGCACTGGGCCGACCGGGTGCACTGGGCCGACCGGGTGCACTGGGCCGACCGGAGCGGTTGGCACTCCCCCCGGCATTTGTGGAGGATGGGGCGTGCCCATCGCCCACCTGCCGAGCGACGCGTACCCCGACGAGGTGGCGGCGGCGGTGGCGCGCGACGGAGCCGTGATCGTCGAGGCGGTGGCGCCCGCGGCACTGCTGGACCGCATCGAGTCCGAGCTGCACCCCTACCTCCAGGCCACGCCGGCGGGGCCCGACGAGTTCAGCGGGACGCGCACCAGGCGCACCGGCTCGCTGATCGCCCGGTCACCGTCGTGCCGCGAGTTGGTCATGCACCCACTCGCCCTGGGCACCGCGCGCATCGTCCTGGGGCACGCCACGAACATGCAGCTGCACCTGACCCAGGCCATCGCCATCGGCCCCGGGGAGACCGCCCAGCCCGTTCACCGCGACCAGTGGGCGTTCGACTTCTTTCCCTTCCCGCCGGGCTACGAGGTCCAGTGCAACACCATCTGGGCCCTGACCGACTTCACCGATGAGAACGGCGCCACGCGGGTCGTCCCCGGCAGCAACGCGCGGGAGGACAAACTCACCTTCGGCCCCGACGACACCGAACCGGCCGAGATGGCGCGCGGCTCCGTGCTCTTCTACTCGGGGAGCGTGTACCACGGGGGCGGCGCCAACCGCTCCCACGCCACCCGCACCGGGCTGAACATCACCTACAACGTGGCATGGCTACGCCAGGAGGAGAACCAGTACCTCTCGGTGCCGCTCGAGGTGGCGGCGACGCTGCCCACGGAGCTGCTCCGCCTGATGGGTTACGACCGCGGGGCCTACGCGCTGGGGTACATCGACGACCTGCGCGATCCCATTGAGGCGGTCCGACCCGGCGCCGGCACCACCGGGTTCGGGATGAACCGATAGCGGCGACGACCACTGCATCCCCCGTGCAATCAGTCGCGGTGCGTGGAGGCGCCGGTACCGTTGGTGGCATGCCCGTGGACATCCGGTTGGCAACGGTGGACGACTACGACGAGATCTTCAACGCCTTCAACCGCATCGTGGGCGCCGGTGAAGGCTTCCCCCAGGCGCCACCGGTCACACGCCGGGAATTCGAGGAGTACTGGATCGAGCACTCCTCGGCGGTCTCCGTCGCCCGCTTCGGCAACTACCTCGTCGGCGCCTACTACATCAAGCCCAACTTCGTGGGCCGGGCCGCGCACATCGCCAACGCCGGCTACTTCGTGCTCGCGCCCTACCGGGGCACCGGCGTCGGTCGGACCCTGCTGGAGCACTCCATGAGCGAGGCGCGGCGCCTCGGGTTCGACGCCATGCAGTTCAACCTCGTCTTCGAGTCCAACCCCGTCCGGACGATGTACCGCAGACTCGGCTTCGAGGAGGTCGGTCGCATCCCCGAGGCGGTGGACGGCGAGGACGCGTTGATCTACTGGCGCAGCCTGCGGGACATAGAGCCGTGAGTGGTGGCGACGTCACGGTGGAGCGTCGCGGCGAGCACGTCGGCGTGGTGTGGATGCACCGGCCGCCCAACAACTACTTCGACACGGCCTTGGTCGACGCCGTGGCTTCGCACTACGAGGAGCTGGACCGTTCGGACTGGTGCCGGGCCGTGGTCCTCGCCTCGGAGGGTCGGCATTTCTGCGCGGGGCTCGATTTCGCCGCCAACGGGGGGCAAGACATCGGCGAGCTGTACGACCAGGCGCTCCGGCTCTTCGCCTCACCGCTTCCGGTGGTGGCGGCGGTGCAGGGCGCGGCCATCGGGGGAGGCTGCGGCCTGGCGCTGTCCGCTGACTTTCGGGTTGCCACGCCCGAGAGCCGCTTCAGCGCGAACTTCGCCCGGCTCGGCTTCCACCATGGTTTCGCCCTCACCGTCACCCTGCCGCGCGCCGTCGGCCCGCAGGCGGCGACCGATCTGCTGCTGACCGGGCGGCGTGTGGGAGGCGAGGAGGCGCTCGCGCTCGGTCTCTGCGACCGGCTGGCCGGCCCCGGCGAGCTCGTGGAGCGCGCCCTCGACTATGCCGACCAGCTCGCGGGCTCGGGGCCCCTGGCGGTCCGCTCCATCAGGGCGACGCTGCGCCGCGGCCTGGTCGACGAGGCCCGTCTGGCGATGGAGCACGAGTGCTCCGAGCAGCTCCGGCTGCGCCATACGGCGGACTTCGCCGAAGGCGTGCGCGCCGCGGCCGAGCGTCGTGAGCCCCGCTTTGGGGGGTCATGAGCGGCGCAGGGCCGACGGTCCACGAGCTCAACACGTCCTTCGCCTGGGCCGACCATCGGGGGCCGTTCCGTGCCGTCACCGAGGAGCAGGCGCGCCAGTACGACACCTCGGGCTACTTCGTGCTGGAGGGAGCGCTCGGGAAGGACGAGGTGGACACGCTCGTCGAGGCGATCGACCCCTTCGAGGTGCGCCAGGAGGAGGCGTTGCGCACCATGGAGGGCGGGCGTTTCTTTATCGCCCGCGCCGACGAAATCACCTTCACCACGCATCTGGTGACCCGGTCACCCCTGCTGCGTGGCTTCACCCGCTCGGCGCTTCTCGCCGACGTGTGCGCCGACCTGATCGGGCCCGACGTGCGGCTGTACTGGGACCAAGCCGTCTACAAGAAGCCCGGCACCGAGTCACCGTTCCCGTGGCACCAGGACAACGGGTACGCGTTCGTGGAGCCTCAGCAGTACCTGACGTGCTGGGTCGCCCTCACCGACGCGACGGAGGAGAACGGGTGCCCGTGGGTGGTCCCGGGGCTGCACCGGCTCGGCACCCTGGCTCACGAGTACACGGACATCGGATTCGTCTGCCTGCGCGACCCTGCCCCGGCCGTTGCCGTGCCCGTCGCGGCGGGCAGCATCGTCGTGTTCTCGTCGCTGACCCCGCACTCGACCGGTCCCAACCGCAGCGGACGTGTGCGCAAGGCCTACATCGTGCAGTACGCGCCGACCGGTGCGGAGGTGATCCGGACCGAACCCGGCGGTGCCATGACACGAGTGCGCGCCGACGACGAGTCGCGCCAGTACGAGGTGCTGCGCGGAGGCGAGCGGCTCACCCACTAGCGGCAGACGGCGGCCAGCCGCGGGCCGTGCGGTTGCCGGGACCCCCCGGACCGGCCGGGCCGCTCTGGCCGCCCGGCGCAGCCGTGCCGATCACGATGCTCGTCGCGGTGACGCCGCCGTCGCTGTTGCGGGTGCCCTGGACGCCGATGAGGTCGCCGACCTTCAGGGACGACGAGCTCGACGACGTGGGCGTGCCATCGGCGCCCGTGATCACCTTGAAGGTCGTGCTCGCCGAATAGAGGACCGTCGTGGTCCCGGTTCGGGTCCGCACGGACACGTGTCGCCGCTGAGCGTGGTGACCTTCCCCCCGGCTCCCCCGAGACCGAGCACGGCCGCCATGGCGCCGCCGGCCACGAGGGCGCTGTGCCGGGTGGACCAGCGCCAGCGCGAGCCTCGGTGCGGCCGGGGGAGCTCGCTGCCCGCGCGGTCGGGCTGCGTCGGGAGTGGGTCGTCCGTCATGTCTGCTCCTGCTCTGCTCGTCGTGTGTCTCGTCCGGCGATCGGCCGAGTGCGTCGCGCACGGTGCCCCCCTCTTTGTGGCCACGCTGCGCCCCCGCTCAGGCCCCGGTCAGAATCGCGACGTCGGGACCTGCAGGCGGGCCGCACTAGGGTGGTCGCCCGGGCGGCCGCTGCACCGGATGAAGGGGGTTCCCATGACACACACCGCGCCCGTCAGGGACTGGGCCACCGATTTCGACGTGATGGACCCGCGCTACCTGGCGGATCCCTTCAGCATTTGGGACGAGCTGCGCCAGACCTGCCCGATCCCGCACACCGACCGGCGCAAGAGCAGCTGGATGCCGCTCCGCTACGACGACGTGACCGCCATTGCCCACGACATCGACCACTTCAGCTCGGTGAAGGTGGCGGTGATCCCCGGCGACGAGGACGAGGACCCCAACGCCAACTTCGACGGACCGAACCTCGAGTACGGCCTGCCGCCCATTTCGTCGGATCCGCCGTTGCACACCTGGACCCGCCGTCTGCTCCTGCCGTGGTTCTCGCACAAGCGGGTCGACAGCTACGTACCACTGACGCGGGACCTGTGCCGCACGCTCCTCGACGGGTTCGCCGGGAACGGGCGCGCCGACGCGGCCGCCGACTACGCGCAGCAGATCCCGGTTCGCGTCATCGCCCACATCCTCGGCGTCTCGAGCGACCTGGCCGACACCTTCACGGGCTGGGTCCGCGACGTGCTGGAGTTCGCCGACGACCCCGAGCGCCGCCAGCGGGGTGCGGAGGGGCTCCTCAACTACTTCCTGGCGCAGCTGGAGGACCGGCGCCGGAACCCCGGTGACGACCTCTTGAGCGAGCTCCTGACGACCGAGGTGGAAGGGAAGCCGGTCGACGACGGCATCGTGCTCGGCATGGCGGCGCTCGTCCTCATCGCCGGCGTCGACACGACCTGGAGCGCCATCGGCTCGTCGCTGTGGCATCTGGCCACCCACCCCGACGACCGCAAGCGCCTCGTGGCCGAGCCGGAGGTGATGCCGACGGCAATTGAGGAGCTCCTGCGGGCCTACTCGCCCGTGACCATGGCGCGCGAGGTCACCGAGGACTTCGTGTACGCCGGTTGTCCCATGAAGGCGGGGGACAAGGTGCTCATGAACTTCCCGGCCGCCAACCGCGACCCCGAGGCGTTCGAGCACCCCGAGGTCGTCCAACTCGACCGGGCGCACAATCGCCACGTGGCGTTCGGCTCGGGGATCCACCGGTGTGCCGGGTCGAACCTGGCACGCATGGAGCTGCAGGTGGCGCTGGAGGAGTGGCTCGCCCGCATCCCGGACTTCTCGCTGGCTCAAGGCGAGGAGATCACGTGGGCCGGTGGTCAGGTCCGTGGCCCCCGCATCCTCCCGGTGGTGTTCTGATGAAGGTGCGTGTCGACCCGGACAAGTGCCAGGGCCACGCCCGCTGCTACGGCCTGGCGCCGGAGATCTTCGACGTCGACGACTACGGGCAGGCCTCGGTGATCGTCGACGAGGTGCCGCCCGAGCTGGAGGAGAAGGCCCGGCTCGCCGTGGCCAACTGCCCCGAGTACGCCATAGAGATCGTCGCCGAGTAGCGGGCCCGACCCGTCACACCACGGCCAGGGCGACCGGCTCGCCCTGGCCCTCCGCCACCGCCTCGGCGGGGGCGGCACCGGACCGCCGGACGAGGGTGAAGGCCGCGGCGGCCGCCAGGCCCAACACGATGGCGCTGAACGTGAAGGCGCTGGTGTACCCGTGGATCGCACCAGCGGTCAGCGAGGCAGCCGACGTGCCGTGGGTGGCGATGTAGGACGCCGTCGCGGTGGTGGCGATCGTGTTGATCAGCGCGGCCCCCATGGATCCTCCGGTCTGCTGCGTGGCGTTGACCAGTGCACTGGCCACGCCGGCGTCTTCTTGACGCACTCCCACGAGCGCCGTGCTGCTCAGGGCGACGAAGGACAGGCCCATGCCGAGGCTCACGATCAGCTCGGCCGGCAGGACGACGGACACGTAGGTCGAGTGGACGCCCAGCGTGCTGAACAGCGCGAGGCCGGCGAGCGCCATGAGGAGGCCGGTGGTCATGACGGTCCGGGGGCCGAACCGGGGGAGCAACCGGCTGGCGGCCGCGGCACCGGTGATGATGCCGAGCGAGAAGGGCACGAAGGCGAACCCGCTCTTCATGGCCGAGTAGTGCAGCGTGCCCTGGAAGTAGTAGGTGAGGGACAGGAAGGTGCCGAGCATGGCGGTCCCGACCAGCAGCGACGCCAGGAAGGAACCGCCACGATTGCGCTCGAGCACCACGCGTAGGGGCAGGAGCGGGTGGGCGGCCCGGCGCTCAATGACGACGAACCCGACCAGCAGCACGGCGGCGGCGGCGAAGAGGGCGAGCGTCACCGAGGACGTCCATCCGTCGGTTCCCGCCTTGGTGAACCCGTAGACGAGTGCCAGGAGGCCACCGGTCACGGTGGCGGCACCGGGGATGTCGTAGCCGTGGTTGGCCGGGCTCCGGCTCTCCGACACGACGCGTGTGGCCGCGAACGCCGCCAGGACGGCGATCGGCACGTTGATGAGCAGGGTCCAGCGCCACGAGGCGTACTCGGTCAGGAAACCGCCGAGGATCAGGCCGATGGCGGCACCGCCGCCCGCGATCCCGCCGTACACCCCGAATGCCCGGGCCCGCTCTTTGGGTTCGGTGAAGGCCACGGTCAGCAGCGACAGCGCCGCGGGGGCCATCACGGCGGCGAACGCACCCTGCAGGGCACGGGCGCTGAAGAGCATGGCGGCGTTCTGGGCCAGGCCGCCGAGTGCCGAGGCGCCGGCGAACCCGATGAGGCTGATCACGAACATGCGCTTGCGGCCGAAGTAGTCGGCGATGCGGCCGCCCAGGAGCAGCAGGCCGGCGAACGACAGGGTGTAGGCGGTCAGCATCCACTGCCGGTTGGCTGCGGAGATGTGGAGGGCGCGCTGGGCCGAAGGCAGGGCGATGATCACCACGGAGGCGTCGAGCACCACCATGAGCTGGGCCACGGCGATCACGGCGAGGGCACGAAAGCGCTTGGGGTCGGAATCGGGCGCCGTGCCCGCCGTCCCACCGGTCAGGTCGAGTGTCGAAGTCGAGGTCATGGCGCGGCTCCCGTCTGTGAGGGGCTCCCGACTCCATCGTCCCGGCCCGCCACCCCTCAGCTGGAAGGGGTCTGGTTTCGGTGCCTCGGAAGGCCTACAATCGGAATCGGAGTATTGGTTCCACTTAGACTATACGGAATGATGGTTCCGTTTGTCAACCGGGGGAGGGAGAGGATTCCGTGGGCCTGAAGCCGAAGCTAGCGGGAGGGGGTGACACCTCGAGCGGCGGAGGTCCGCGCCCGCTGCGGTCCGATGCCCTGCGCAATCGGGCGCGCATCCTGGAGGCGGCCGAGGTGGTGTTCGCCGCCGAGGGGATCGAGGCCCCGGTGGACGTGATCGCCGAGAAGGCGGGGGTCGGCGTGGGGACGCTCTACCGGCACTTCCCGACCAAGGAGAAACTCTGCGAGGCCATCCTCCTCGAGCGGTTGTCGGAGCTCACCGTGGACGCGCGCCTGCTGGCCGACGCCGAGGACCCGTCCGGCGCCTTCTTCGGCTTCCTGGCCCACATCGTGGAGCAGGGCGCGGCGAAGCGGGATCTCCTGGTGGCCGTGACCGGTGCCGGCGTCGAGTTCGAGGTGGCGGCGGCCGGCGTGAAGGAGGAGCTGCGCGCTGCCGTCGATGTGCTGTTGCAACGGGCTCAGGGGGTGGGCGCGGTGCGGCCCGACGTCACGGCCACCATGGTCGTGTCTCTGGTGGGCGCCACGTGCCAGGCGGCCGCGCACCAAGGCGCGGCGCCGGCCTGCGACCTGCTGGCCATCGTCTGCGACGGGCTGCGCCCCCCGGGCCATGGCTGAAGGGGGCGGGCACCCGGGGCATCACCGGGGTGCCCCCCGTCGCAGCATCTCGCCGTACGAGTCGATCGGGCTGTGCAGCGACAGCCCGCCGTCGCACTCCACCACCTGACCCGTGACCCACGCCATGCCGTGCAGGGCGATGATGGCCCGTGCGACGTCGTGGGCCTCGCCGAGTCGGCCCAGCGCCGTGCGATCCGCCACGCCGGCCAGCCATGGCGATCCCTCGATGGTGGCCGAGGGCCCGCGTCCGAGCATGGGGGTGCGGGTCACGCCCGGCGCGACGGCGTTGACGCGGAGCCCACGTGGCCCCCATTCGGCGGCGGCCACCTTGACCAACATGGAGAGCGCAGCCTTCGACGCGCAGTAGAGGCCCATGTTGCGGTCGACCAACCGCGCGCTGACGCTCGAGACGGCGACGAACGAGCCCGACACGGCGCGTTCCTGCATCGCCCCGACCCAGGCGCGCATGCACAGCCAGGGACCGCGGGTGTTCACCCGCATGACCCGGTCGAAGTCGTCCGGGTGGGCGTCGAGGAGCAGGCCCGCGTGTCCGATGCCCGCCGTGACCGTGACCGTGGTCGGCACGCCCCAGCGCCGGCGGGTCAGGACCACGGCCTCGTCGATCGCGTCGGGTTCGGTCACGTCGCAGGTGACGTCGCGCGAGCCGGCGACGTCCCAGGTCACCGTTGGCGTGTCCTGCGCACGCAGCATGTCGACCAGCGCCGCCCCGATGCCCGATCCACCCCCGATGACCAGCGCCAGCGGTTCGGCGTCGTCGTCCATGTGCCTCCCTTCGGTCCGCCGGGCCAGACCGTACCCGGTCGGCGATGTCAGACTCTGGGCCACAACCACTTCTTCGGAGGTCCAGTGGCGAAGGTGCACCACTCTGCGATCGTGACCCGTGACATCGAGGCCAGCCTGGTCTTCTGGCGTGACGGCCTGGGCTTCGACGTCCTCATGGACCACTCGTTCGAGGGGCCGTGGCCCGAGCTCTTCGGCGGGGCGACGGCCACGTTGCGCTCGGTGTTCCTCGGCGAGGCGGGAACGCCCGAGAGCGGCATCGTCGAGCTCGTGGCCATGGAGGGCACGACGCCGTCGGCGGCACCGTCACCCACTCCGGCAGAAGGCTTCTTCCTCCTGTCGCTCTCTGCCGACCTCGACGCCGTCTTGACGCGGCTGGCGGACCTTGGAGTGGGGGGGCGGCCGAGGGTGGCTGCGGTCGGGCCCGTGCGCCTGGCGGTGGTGCTCGACCCCAACGGCGTGCGGGTGGAGCTGATGGACGACGCGGCACGGGGCAACCTGGCCGCCCTGGCGGAGGCCCGGGCGTGACGGCCGCCGCCGACGGGATGGTCGACCGGGCTGCCGACGGGCCCACCGGGCCTGGGGTCCGGGTGCCGCACTGGCGGGTCGCCATCATCGGCGCCGGCCCGGGTGGCCTCGGTCTGGCCATCCGGCTGGCGAAGTCACACCGGCACGACTTCGTGATCTTCGAGGCGTCCGACGGTGTCGGGGGCACCTGGCGGGCCAACACCTATCCCGGGGCGGCCTGTGACGTGCCCTCACACCTGTACTCGTACTCGTTCGCCCTGAAGCCCGACTGGTCCAAGACCTACGCCGACCAGCCGGAGATCCTGCAGTACTTCGAGGACTGTGCCGATCGCTTCGGCATCCGCCCGCACCTCCGGGTGCACACCCGCATCACGGCGGCCCGCTGGGACCGGCGACGCCGGTGCTGGGGCCTCACCGACTCCGAGGGCGGTACCTACGAGGCCGACGTGCTCGTCAGCGCCATCGGGACCTTCGCGACGCCCGCCGTGCCCGACATCGAGGGCCTCGGCTCCTTCGCCGGCCCCTGCTTCCACTCGGCCCGCTGGGAGCACGAGCACGACCCGGCCGGCCGCCGGGTGGCTGTCATCGGGACAGGAGCCAGCGCGGCGCAAATCGTGCCCGAGCTCGCCAAGGGAGCCGAGGCGGTGCACGTCTTCCAGCGCACGCCGCAGTGGATCCTCCCGCGCTCGGACAAACCCTTCAGCGAGGCGGAGAAGCGCCGCTTCGCCCGCAACCCGGTGGCGATACGGCGGCACCGGCGCGAGATCTACTGGGCCTTTGAGAACACCATCGCGTTCCGAGAGGGCGAAGAGGGGGTCGAGCAGCTCAAGGCGTTGGCGCTCAGCCATATCGACCACCGGATAAAGGACGACGAGCTGCGGGCCAAGCTGACACCGGACTACCCCTTCGGGTGCAAGCGCACGCTCGTGTGCAGCGACTTCTACAAGGCCCTGCTCCGTGACAACGTCGAACTGGTCACCGAGCGCATCGAGCGCGTGACCCCCGGCTCCATCGTCACGGACGACGGAAGGGAGCGGCCGGTGGATGCCATCGTGCTCGCCACCGGCTTCAAGGCCACCGAGTACCTCGACGGTATCGACGTGGTGGGAGAGGGCGGCCGCCGCCTGCACGACGATTGGTCCGAGGTGGCGCACGCCTACCTGGGACTGACGGTCTCGGGCTACCCCAACTTCTTCATGCTCTACGGGCCGAACACCAATCAGGGTGGCAACTCCATCATCGTCATCCTCGAGGCCCAGGCCACCTACGTCCTGGGCGCGCTGCGGGCGATGCGCCGCTACCGGGCGCGTGCCGTCGACGTCCGCCCCGAGGTGATGGACGCCTACAACCGCGAGTTGGCCGAGGCTCTGGCGGGCACGGTGTGGAGCGACGGGTGCCAGAGCTACTTCAAGAACGCCAGCGGCAAGATCGCCACCCAGCTGCCGCAGACGTCGCGCTGGTACGCCCACCGGACGCGACGCTTCGACATGCGGGAGTATGTGCGCTCATGAAGGCTGCCGTGTACTACGAGACGGGGGCGCCCGACGTCTTCCGCTATGAGGACGTGCCCGACCCGGTGCCCGGTCCCGGCGACATCCTGATCGACGTGGAGGCGATCAGCATCGAGGGTGGCGACACGCTGAACCGGCTCGGCGGCGACCTGGGGCAGGTGCCCCACGTGGTGGGCTACCAGTGCGCCGGCACCGTGGTCGACGTCGGCGCCGGCGTGCGCGCCTTCTCGGTGGGGGACCGTGCCGTCACGGTCGGACTCGACGGCTCGCACGCCGAGCGCAGGGCGGTGCCCGAAGCCTTCGCCTGGAAGATCCCCGACGGGTTGACCACCGACGTGGCGGCCTGCGTGCCGGTGCCCTTCGGGACGGCCGACGACTGCCTCTTCGAGTTCGGCCGGCTGCAGGCCGGCGAGTCGGTGCTCATCCATGCCGGCGCGGGCGGCGTCGGCATCGCGGCGATCCAGATGGCAAAGCGTGCCGGTGCCCGCGTCCTGGCCACCGCCTCGAGCGACGAGCGCCTCGAGCGCCTCGGGGCGCTCGGCCTCGACGACGGGATCAACTACGCCACCCACGACTTCGTGGCCGAGGCACGGCGCTTGACCGACGGGCGCGGCGTCGACGTCGTGGTGGACTCGGTGGGCGGCCCGACCCTGCAGGGCAGCATCAACGTGCTGGCCTACCGGGGCCGCTGCGTGACCGTGGGCGACGCCGGGAGGTCCTCGGCGGAGCAGCTCGACATCTCCTCCATGCGCCCCAACAACCAGACGCTCTCGGGCTACTTCCTGGGTGCCGAGCTGCTGCTGTCGCCCCGCCCGCACGCAATGATCGCGGGGCACCTCGACGCCATCGCCCGGGGTGAGCTCACGGTGGTCATCGACCGCGCCTTCCCGCTCTCGGACGCCGCTGGCGCCCACGCCTACATCGAGAGCCGGCAGGCCTTCGGCCGCGTGCTGCTCGTACCCTGACTCAGGCGGGAGCGGCCCCGCGCCAGCGCCGCTCGAAGGGCAACCGCCACGTGCGCGGCGCAATGAGGTCGTTGATGGCCGGAGGCCCCCAGCTGCCCTTGGGGTAGGGCTGCACCGGGGGTGGGTCCTCGAGCAGCGGCGTGGAGACCTCCCACAGCCGCTCGATGCCCTCGGCCGTGTTGAACAACGTGTGGTCGCCGACCATGGCGTCGTGGATCAAGCGCTCGTAGGCCTCGAGCACGTCGGCGTCCTGCCCCGTCTCGTGCAAGGCGAACTGCAGGCTGAGCTTCTCGAGCTTCATGCCCGGTCCTGGCCGCTTCCCGTAGAAGGAGAGCGACAGCTTCGAGGAGTCCGCCAGGTCGAAGGTCAGGTGGTCGGGGCCCTGGGTGCCCATGCCCGAGTCGTCCGGGAACATCGACCTGGGGGGCTCACGGAATGCGATCGAGATGATCCGCTCGCCGCCGCCGAGCTGCTTGCCGGTGCGCAGGAAGAAGGGCACGCCCGCCCAGCGCCAGTTGTCGATGTCGCAGCGCAGCGCGACGAACGTCTCGGTGTCGGAATCGGGGGCCACGCCCGGGATGTCGCGGTAACCCTCGTACTGGCCGCGGACCACTTGGGACGGATCGAGGAGGCGCATGGAGCGGAAGACCTTGTTCTTCTCCTCGTTGATGGGACCGGCCGAGAGCTCCGTCGGCGGCTCCATGGCCATGAAGCCGAGGATCTGGAACAGGTGGGTCACCACCATGTCCTTGAAGGCACCGGTGGCCTCGTAGAACTTGACCCGGTCGTCGACGCCGAGCGTCTCGGGCACGTCGATCTGGACGTGGTCGATGTGGTCCCGGTTCCAGATCGGCTCGAAGAGCCCGTTGGCGAAGCGGAAGGCCAGGATGTTCTGCGCCGCCTCCTTCCCCAAGAAGTGGTCGATGCGGAAGATCTGGTCCTCGTCGAAGTACTGGTGCAGCATGTCGTTGAGGGCGACGGCGCTGGCCAGGTCGGTGCCGAAGGGCTTCTCCATGACCACCCGCGACCGCTCGACCAGCTTGGCGTCGGCCAGCATCTGGATCACGGAGCGGTCCGCCAAAGGCGGGATGCTGAGGTAGTGGAGCCGGCGGGGTTCACCGCCGATGGCGTCCTCCGCCTTGTGGACGGCGTCGGCCAGGCCCTCCGCCCCTGCGTCGGTGGACACGAAGGTCAACCGCTTCTCGAAGCTGGCCCACTGCAGCAACGAGATCTTGCCCGTGGCGTACTGGTCGCAGGCGTGGCGGGCCAGATGGCGGAAGTCTTCGTCGCTCAGGTCGCTGGTGGAGCTCCCGACGATCCGGAACTCGGGCATCATGCCGGTCATGGAGAGGTGGAGCAGTCCGGGCAGCAGTTTGCGCGCCGCCAAGTCACCCGTCGCCCCGAAGAGGAGTATGACGTGCGGCTCGAGCTGCGAGGGGTGTTCCACGGAGGCCGCCGTCTCGTTGCGGTCGACGACTTCGGTCACGATGCCGTCCGCCGTTCGTTGAGCTCGGACACGTTGCCGCCCATGATCTTGGTCACCGACTCGGGAGGGAGCTTCTGCAGCTCGGTGACCCAGTCGGTCGGCTCGGGCAGCCCCTCGATGTGCGGCCAGTCCGACCCGAAGATCACCCGGTCGTCCCCCATGAGGTCGACGATTTCGTCGACGTCGTCTTCCCAGAACGGGTTGATCCACACGTGGCGCCGGAAGGTGAGGACCGGGTCCTCGGTGAAGTAGCCGGGCATGCGTCGGTTGGTGGTGCGCAGCTTGCGGAACAGCGGCGCCAGGAACTCGGATCCGTTCTCGACCGACGCGATCCGCACGTTGGGGAAACGGTCGAAGAGCTTCTCGAGGACGAGGGTGGCCAAGAAGTCGTGCGCGGCCCGCTCTATGGCGAACAGCTTGATGCTGGGGCGTTGCGGCCCGGCCCGGAACGAGGCAGAGAAGCCGTCGGCCGCGTACCCGTTGGACGACAGCCCGGCGTCGCCGGCGTGCACGACGACGGTGATGCCTGCCTCGTTGACCCGGGCCCAGAAGGGGTCGAACGCGTCGGCCGCCGGCGAGAGCGGCCCGGTGTCCGTCGTGGGAGCGGCCGCCCGCATCACGACGGAGCGGGCATCCTGGTCGAGCGCCCACTCCAGTTCGAGCACGGCCTCGTCGACGTCCGCCAGCGAGATGTACGGGGCGGCGAAGATGCGATCCCGGTACGCCATGCCCCAGTCCTCGGCCAGCCAGCGGTTGAAGGCCCGGAACAGCAGCACCACCGCCCCGGGGTCGTGCTTGAGGGCCTCCTCGTAGAGCATGCCGAGCGTGGGGAACAGCCAGATCCGGGCCAGGCCCTGGCCGTCCATGGTGGCCAGGCGGGCGTCGCGGTCGCGGTACTCGGGGCGGATGGGCTCGGGCGACCCCATCAGCTCGTGCATGGGGCGCCCGTCGGGGTTGCCCCGGAAGTAGTCCACGAGCGCGCCGGCGGGGGCGATCGGGTTGAACGTCGGGTTGGTGACCGCGCGGCTGACCCGGCCGCCCAGCGCGTGGTAGCGCCGGCCGCCGATATCGACCCATTGGATCACCCGCGGCCCGAGCGCCGGGTCGAGGTGGCGCGTGAACGCGTCGAGCGCCTCGTAGTAGTGGTTGTCGGCGTCGAAGACGGGGGAGTCGGCAGTGTGCATGGTCAGCCTTCCGCGGGCGGCGTGCGCAACACCCAGACTCTATTGGCTGCCGGTCGGCGGGCCCGCCGCCGTGTGGGTCACCCCCGGCGGGTCGACCGCCCAGGGCGGTGCCTGCCCCCAACGCTCCCCGTACACCAGCTCAGGGAGGGGGCGGCGCCGCACCGGACCGTGCCGTCCCACGGGCCGGCCGATGGTGATGGTGGCCATGATGTCGACCCTCTCGGGGATGTGGAGCAGGGCGCGAAGCTCGGCGTCCGCGGCGAATTGCCAGTTCGTCAGCACGCCGCCATAGCCGAGGGCACGGGCGGCCAACAACAGGTTCTGGCAGGCCGGGTACACCGACGCACCGTCGGTGTAGCTGGTGTGCCGGTAGTGCTCGAAGCAAGCCAGGACCACCACGGGGATCGACTCGTACGTGTCGACGTAGTGCTGCATGGTGCGCGCCATGCGGGCCTTGGGCGAATCGGCGTCGGCCCCCGATCCCTTGTCGTAGCCGTCCGCCTCGCGTTTGGCCGCCCAGAAGCGGCGCGCCCCCTCGCCGATCAGCCGCTTGGCTTCCCTCGCCACCGGCCCGTCGGTGAGGACGACGAAGCGGAAGGGCTGGCGGTTCGACCCGCTGGGCGCTCGCGTCGCGGCGAAGAGCATGTCGCGCAAGGCGGCGTCCGGCACCGGCTCGTCGGTGTAACGCCGGATGGCCCGGGTCGAGAGCAGGCCCTCGTAGAGCGAGACCGCCGCCATGGCGGCGACCCTAGCAACGGCCACGAAGGGCCGATGGCGCTAGCCGGGGGCGGCGACCCGGTCGACCAGCTCGGTGTACAGGTCCGGATGGCGCTCGTCCTCCAGCAGGGCACCGACCCCTTCCCGCCGGTACGCCAACTGGAGGTCGATCCGGTGCACCAGCAACTCCGCCGGGCTGGCCCGGCCCGGCACCGCGCCGCTGGCCTGGGCGACCACCGTGCCCGTCGGCGCGATGATCCTGCTCGCTCCGAGGAGCGTCGACGTCGGATGGGAGCCGGCCTGGTTCGCCTGGACCCACCACTGACTGTTGGTCAGGGCCAGTGCGGGATGGAGCAGGTCCCACGCCGCCGCCCCCTCCACCTCGTAGGCCGACGGGGCCAGCACGAGCCGGGCACCGCGTAGTGCGAGCGAACGCGCCACTTCGGGGAAGTCTCCGTCGAACCCGACGACGAGGCCCACCGTGCCGAGCACGGGGTCTTCGAAGGTCGTGAGCCGGTCGCCCGGCGTGAAGGCGTAGTGCTCCAGGGTGGGTCGGTACAGGTGGGCTTTGCGGTGCCAGGCCGCCAGCTCGCCGCGCGGGTTGAACACGAGAGCCGTGTCGTAGACCAGCCCGTTGTCGCCGAGCTCGGGCACGCTGCCGGCGGCGAGGAAGAGCTCGTGGCGCCGTGCCGCGTTGGCCAGGCGCTCGGAGCGCACTCCCTCCCGCGGCTCGGCGTCCCGCCGCACGTCGGCGGCCAATGTCTCGGGGTCGTAGCCGCAGGACCACAACTCGGGCAGGACGAGCAGCTCGACGCCGCGGGCCGCGGCGCCGTCGATCATGCCGAGGGCGACGGACAGGTTCTGCTTCGGCTCGCCCGGTGCCGACAGCCATTGGGCCACCCCGACCAGAAGGTCTCGCTTCACATCCCCACCAGGTTCACCGACTCCCACTTGTCACGGCCGTGACCACACACGGTACGGCGGCAACGTTCAGGGACGGTTTCCCGGTTGTGAATGGACTGTTACAACCGGGAGACCCCTCGCTCAGGCCGACCGGCGCGCCAACAGCGTGACCAGGTCGTAGAGCACGTGGGCGGCGGCGATGGCCGTGATCTCGGCGTGGTCGTAGGCGGGCGACACCTCGACGACGTCGGCACCGACGACGGCGGCCGCATCGAGCCCTCGCAGCAGGGAGAGCAACTCCCGGCTCGTCAACCCTCCCGCCTCGGGTGTGCCGGTCCCCGGAGCGTGTGCGGGGTCGAGGACGTCGATGTCCACCGAGACGTAGACGGGCGCGTCACCGACCCTCGCCAGCACCTGCCGCACGATCTCGGCGACCCCGAGGCCGGCCACGTCGTCGGTGGTGATCTGCGCGAAGCCCATGCCGGTGTCCTCGGGGAGGTCGGACTGCGAGTACAGCGGTCCCCGCAGCCCGACGTGCACGCTGCGGTTCGGGTGCAGCAATCCTTCTTCCCAGGCACGCCGGAAGGGCGTGCCATGGGTGAAACGCTGGCCGAAGTAGGTGTTCCAGGTGTCGAGGTGCGCGTCGAAGTGCACGAGCGCCACCGGGCCGTGGCGGCCGGCGGTGGCGCGGAGCAGGGGCAGCGCAATGGTGTGGTCGCCGCCGATCGCCACCAGCCGCCCGCCGCCAGCCAGCAGTGCGCGGGCGCCGGCCTCGATCTGCCCCACCGCCTCGTCAGCGCTGAACGGCGTGCACGCGATGTCGCCGGCGTCGACGACCTGAGCCAGTGCGAACGGCAGTACATCGAGGGCGGGGTTGTAGGGCCGCAGCAGGCGCGAGCCCTGGCGCACCGCCGCCGGGCCGAAGCGAGCGCCGGGACGGTAGCTCGTGCCGCCGTCGAAGGGGACACCGACCAGGGCGACGTCCCAGTGGTCGACCTGGTCGAGGGTGGGCAAGCGGGCGAAGGTACCGATGCCGGCGAAGCGCGGGACGACTGAGGCGTCGGTCGGTCCGGTGGGCTCCTCACCCCCGCTCATCAGTCGTCGATGGCCTGGTAGACGAGCGCGCGCAGCTGGGCCCGGAAGGGATAGGCGATGGAGGGGAAGAGCTGCGTCATGAAGACGGCGAAGAGGTCCTCCACCGGGTCGACCCAGAAGGCGGTGCTGGCCGCGCCACCCCAGTAGAACTCGCCCCCCGACCCCGCCATGCCCGTGGCCGCCGGGCCCAGACCCACGGCGAAGCCCAGGCCGAAGCCGACTCCCTCGAAGCCGGCCTCACCGAACCCGCCGACGGCCATGTCCTGCAGCGTGGCCCCGGCGGGCAGGTGGTTGACGGTCATGAGCTCCAGCGTCTTGCGCCCGAGCACCCGGCGGCCGCCGAGCTGGCCCCCGTTGGCCAGCATCTGGCAGAAGGCGACGTAGTCCTGGGTGGTGGAGACCAGCCCGCCGGCACCCGACAGGTACGAACGCGGGCGCATGACCCCGTTGGCGAAGGGTCCCTCCATGAGGCGCGGCGCGCTGGCCGGCCGGTACTCGTAGCAGGCCGCCAGGCGGGGCAGCGATTCCGGCGGGACGAAGAACCCGGTGTCGACCATGCCCAGCGGCTCGAAGAGCTCGCGGCGCAGGTACTCGTCGAAGCGGAGACCCGAGAGGATCTCGACCAGCCGCCCCACGATGTCGGTCGAGAGGCCGTAATTCCAGTACGTGCCGGGGTGGAACTTGAGCGGGTGCTCGGCGAGCAGCGCCGTCACGCTCCCGAGGGTCTGCTCCCCCTCCTGAGCCGCACGCGCCTCGGCGAACGCGTCGTCGATCGGGTTGCCGGGAAAGAGCGCGCCGGGGAGCCCCGTTGTGTGCATGAGGACGTCGCGCATGTTCATGGGGCGTTCCGGCTTCACCAGCACCACGGAGCCGTCGTCCTGCACCTCGCCGACCTTCTGCGTGCTCCACTCGGGGATGTAGCGGCGCACGGGGTCCAGCAACTGGAACATGCCGCGCTCGTACAGCTGCATCAGGGCGACCGACGCGATCGGCTTGGTCATGGAGTAGATGCGGAAGATGGCATCGTCGGCCATCGGGATGGCCCGCTCGCGGTCCATCAGGCCGAGCGAGCGGTGGTAGGCGACATGGCCGCCCCGCACCACGGCGACCTGGCAGCCGGCGATCTTGCCCGTGTCGACGTAACTGGTCTCGAAGTGCTCGGTGATGCGCTCCAGGCGGCCGGCATCCATGCCCGCCGCGTCAGGTTCGATCTTCATGCCGTCACCTTTCTCGGCGCCTTTCTCGGCGTGTCCTCGGCGGCTATTTCTGCCCCTGCTTCTGCTTCTGCTCGCGCAGGTAGGCCGCGGTGCCCTCCAGGAACTTGCCGACGTCCTGTGCCTTGGAGGCCGCCACGCCGTGGAACCAGTCGGGCACGTAGACCTGGGCGGCGCCCGACTCGAGCCCCGCCAAGATGGCGTCGACGCAGACCGACACCGGCTCGGCCGCCACGGGCAGGTCCGGCACGTCGTTGTCGGGCAGCGTGAACAGCTCGGTGTCGATCACCCCCGGGTACACGACCATCACCTTGACGCCGGTGTCCCACAGGTCGACCGCCATGGCCTCGGAGAACGCCGTGAGCGCCGCCTTGGATGCGTCGTACGCCGCCTCACCCGGAGCGCTCAGGGTGGCGGCGACCGACGAGATGTTCACGATCGTGCCCGAGCCCCGGGCCAGCATCTGGGGCAGCAGGTCCAGCGTGAGACGCATCGGTGACAGGTAGTTGACGTGCATGACCGCGGTCACGGTGTCGATGTCGAGCGCGGTGACGTGGCGGCGCTTGGGGATGCCGGCGTTGTTGACGAGGAGGTCGACCCCGCCGAAAGCCTCCAGCACGTCGAGGGCCAGCTTGTCCACGGCGTCGGGGTCGGCCAGGTTGACCACCCACATCCGGCTGTCGGGGGAGTGCGCCATGCAGCGCTCCACCACGTCGGAGAGCCGGTCGGCCCGGCGGGCGCAGATGCCCACGACGGCCCCTCGCTCGGCCAGCGCCTCGGCCAGCGCCGCCCCGATGCCCGAGGAGGCCCCGGTCACCAGCGTGCGACATCCCTGCAAGTCCAACGCCATCGTCCACCCCACTTTCGAATCCGTTGCCCCGACTCACCTTATGCACACCCAGCCCTCAGCGGCCATTGACATTCTGTTGATGTCGGAGCCCCTCTCGTTGACCTTCGGTTGACGACAGGGCCACCACGATGGGCCCATGGCTGACTTCCTCGCAGTGCTTGGCATCGTGGCCTTCATCGCGGTGTTCATGGGCTTGATCTGGTGCCTGGAGCGGGTATGACCTGGGTCCAGGGACTCCTCCTCGGCATCTCAGTCGTGATGTTCATCTACCTGGGCATCGCCATGTTCAAGCCCGAGTGGTTCTGATCTGACATGGGCTTCTTCTGGACCATCGTCGTTCTGATCGTCGCCCTGGGGATCACCTGGCGATACCTGGGCTCGTACATGGCTGCGGTCTTCGACGGTCGCGTCCACTACCTCGCCTGGGCGGAGCGCCCTTTCTACCGCCTGCTGGGCACCAGCCCCGACAGAGAGCAGTCATGGCAGCGCTACGCCGGCTCCACCATCATCTTCTCCGGCGTGTTCGTTGCCTTCGGCTATCTGCTGCTGAGGATCCAAGGGTCGCTGCCCCTCAACCCGCAGCATTTCGGCGCCGTGCCGCAAGCGCTCAGCTTCAACACGATCGTGTCGTTCATGACCAACACGAACTGGCAGAACTACGGCGGCGAGACGTCCATGTCGTACTTCTCCCAGATCGGCGTGCTCACCGTGCAGCAGTTCGTCAGCGCCGCCGTCGGGATCGCCGTGGCGATCGCCGTGACCCGGGGTTTCGCCCGGCGAAACTCTCCGACCATCGGCAATTTCTGGGTGGACATCACCCGCTGCATGCTCTACATCCTGCTCCCGATCGTGTTCGTGACGGGGATCATCATGGTGGGAGAGGGCGCGGTGCAGACCCTCGCCGGCCCGGTGACGATCCACGACGCACTGAACGGCGTCACCCAGACCATTCCCCGCGGTCCGGCCGGCTTCATGGGCACGATTATGCAGATCGGAACCAACGGCGGCGGCTTCTTCAACGTCGACCTCGCCCATCCGTTCGAGAACCCGACGGGGATCACCAACTTCATCTACATCTGGCTCACCCTCTCCATCCCGTTCGCGCTCACCTACACCTTCGGAAAGATGGTGGGGAGCATCCGCCACGGCGTCGCGCTGCTGATCGCCATGGTGCTGATCTTCGGGACGTGGGTGGGCTTCACCAGCTACGCCGAGCACCAGAACAACCCGGCCGTCGTTACCGCCGGCGTGCACTCCACGGTGGGGAACACCGAAGGCAAGGAAGTCCGCTTCGGCGTCCCAACGAGCGCACTCTTCAACGTGTCGATGACGCAGACGTCCGACGGCGCCGTCGACAGTGCGACCGACTCGTACAACCCGATCGGTGGCATGGGTCCGATGACCGGCATGATGCTGGGTGAGGTGACCCCGGGCGGCACGGGCAGCGGGTTGTACACGATCCTCATCTACGCCGTCATCGCGGTGTTCCTCGGTGGCCTCATGATCGGGCGAACGCCCGAGTACTTGGGCAAGAAGATCCAGTCCCGGGAGGTGAAACTGGCCGGGTTGGCCGCCCTGGTGATGCCCATCATCGTGCTCGTGCTCACGGCGATCGCGGTGTCCATCCATGCCGGGCGGGCCGGCCCGCTCAACGCCGGCCCACACGGATTCAGCGAGATCCTCTACGCCCTCACGTCACAGGGCAACAACAACGGCTCGGCCATGGCCGGACTGACCGGGAACACGACGTTCTACAACGTCGTCGGCGCGATTGACATGCTCATCGGAAGGTTCGGTGTGATGATCCCGGCGCTCGCGCTCGGAGGAGGCTTGGCGGCCAAGGGCATCGTGCCCGCGTCGCTCGGGACCTTCCGCACCGACAACGGCATGTTCGTCGGCCTAGTCATCGGCGTCATCCTCATCATCGGTGGCCTCACCTTCTTCCCTGCCGTCTCACTCGGGCCCATCGTCGAGCAGCTCAGCCACGGAAAGTTCTTCTGATGACCACATTGACCACACAACCGGAGGCCCAGCCCGGCGACCTGCCGCACGGCGTGAGCGGGTCTCGGAGCCTCTTCGACCGCCAGATCATGGGCCGGGCGCTGATCGACGCCTTCAAGAAGCTCGACCCGCGGGTGCAGATCAAGAACCCCGTTATGTTCGTCGTGCTCGTCGGTACGGTCGTCACTCTGATCGAGTCGATCGCGCATCCGGGCAAGTTCGATTGGTCCATCACGATCTGGCTGTTCTTGACCGTGATGTTCGCCAACTTCGCCGAAGCGATGGCAGAAGGGCGAGGGAAGGCTCAGGCCGACACCCTGCGTCGGATGCGCGCCGAAACCGAGGCGCGCCGACTCACAGCGGCCGGCACGGAGGAGCGGGTGCATGCCGCGGACCTGGCGAAGGGGGACCTCGTGGTGTGCGAGGCGGGTGACATCATCCCGTCCGACGGCGAGATCATCGAGGGCATCGCCTCGGTGGACGAGTCGGCCATCACCGGGGAGTCGGCACCCGTCATCCGCGAGTCCGGAGGGGATCGCTCTGCCGTCACGGGAGGCACACGCGTGCTCTCGGACCGCATCGTGGTGCGCATCACCGCCGAGCGCGGTCGGACCTTCCTCGACCGGATGATCACCCTGGTGGAAGGGGCGAACCGGCAGAGGACGCCGAACGAGATCGCGCTCACCATTCTCCTCGCCGTGCTGACCATCGTCTTCATCCCCGTCGTGGTGACCCTGCAGGCCTTCGGGAAGTACTCGGGGGCGACGGTGTCGGTCGTCATCTTGGTATCCCTGCTCGTGTGCCTCATCCCGACCACCATCGGCGCGCTCCTCTCAGCCATCGGCATCGCCGGCATGGACCGTCTCGTGCAGCGCAACGTCCTTGCCATGAGCGGGCGCGCGGTCGAGGCGGCGGGCGACGTGCAGACGCTGCTGCTCGACAAGACCGGGACGATCACGCTCGGCAACCGCGCGGCGTCGGCCTTCTACCCGGCGCACGGACACACCGAAGAAGAGGTGGCCGACGCCGCCCAGCTGGCGTCGCTGGCCGACGAGACTCCTGAGGGCAGGTCCATCGTGGTCCTGGCCAAGGAGCGCTTCAACATTCGCGAGCGTGAGCTTCCCGTTGGTTCGCACGAGTTCGTCCCGTTCTCGGCCACCACCCGGATGTCAGGACTCGACGTCGACGGCCGACAGATCCGCAAGGGTGCGGCGGACTCGGTGCGGGCCTGGGTGGTCGAGCAGGGGGGCACGCCGCCCGACGGGCTGCAAGAGATCGTCGACCGGATCGCCAAGGGTGGGTCCACCCCACTGGTCGTGGCGGACGGCCCGGTCATTCTCGGGGTGATCGAGCTCAAGGACGTGGTGAAGACCGGGATCCGGGAGAAGTTCGCCGAGATGCGTCAGATGGGGATCAAAACGGTCATGATCACGGGCGACAACCCACTGACCGCTGCCGCCATTGCCCAAGAGGCGGGCGTCGACGACTTCCTGGCCGAGGCGACTCCCGAGGCCAAGCTCGCGCTGATTCGCCACGAGCAGGCGGGAGAGAAGCTCGTGGCCATGACCGGCGACGGCACCAACGACGCGCCGGCCCTGGCCCAGGCCGACGTGGGCGTGGCGATGAACACGGGGACGACCGCGGCCAAGGAGGCCGGCAACATGGTCGACCTCGACTCCAACCCCACCAAGCTGATCGACATCGTCGAAATCGGCAAGCAGCTCCTGATCACCCGCGGATCGCTCACCACGTTCTCCATCGCCAACGATGTGGCCAAGTACTTTGCCATCATCCCGGCGCTGTTCGTGGCTACGTACCCGCAGCTCAACACCCTCAACATCATGAAGCTGCACAGCCCCGAGAGTGCGGTGCTCTCGGCCGTGATCTTCAACGCCCTGGTCATCGTGGCGCTCATCCCGCTGGCGCTGCGAGGAGTGAAGTTCAGGGCGGCGTCCGCAGAGGCGATCCTCCGCCGAAACGTCTTCATCTACGGCGTGGGCGGGATCATCGCGCCGTTCATCTTCATCAAGCTCATCGACATCATCCTTGTCGCCCTCCACGCGTATTGATAGCGAGTCCCACATGATCACTCACCTCCGCCGCTCGATCATCGCGATCCTGGTCTTCACCGTCTTCTTCGGGTTCGTCTACGCCTTCGCAGGCACCGGTGTCGCCCAGCTCCTCTTCCGGAACCAGGCCGACGGGTCCATCACAGCCAACGGCTCGACACTCATCGGGCAGAACTGGTCCCAGGCCAAGTGCCCGGGCCATCCGCTCGGCAGCTGCGTGTTCCAGGGCCGGCCAGATGCCCTCGGCCCCTACGCGGGCTCGGCGAAGCCGGTCGCGGCCGGGGGGGACAACCCGCTCGAGGCCAACAACATCCCCGGCCAACCCGGCGTCCTGAACTCCGGCGAGTCCTCGGCAACCAACCTGGGCCCCCGCTCCAAGACACTGTTGCAGAACACCCAGCAGTTGGTGGCCTACTGGAAGGCACGGGGCGTCAACCCGACACCCGACCTCGTCACCACCTCGGGCAGCGGGATCGACCCGGACATCACCCCTCAGGACGCCATCGCAGAGATTCCCATGGTGTCGCGTGCGACCGGGATCTCCGCATCGGCGCTGCGGAGTCTGATCAGCCAGCAGACCCAGGGCATGCAGCTCGGCTTCCTGGGCTCGCCCTTCGTCAACGTGCTGCAGCTCAACGAGGCCCTCGCCAAGCTCAAGACGTGAGTACCACCGCCATCGCGGCGGTGACGCCGCGTCGGCGGACCACGGTGCGCGGTGAGGTGGTCTCGGTCGAGTCCTACCATCGCCCGTGGGTGCGCAGCGACGCCGTCATCAGCGACGGGACCGGAACGCTCCTCCTGCGCTTCGTTGGCCGCGCCTCGGTGCCGGGCATCGTCCCCGGCTGCCGGATCACGGCGGAGGGCACACCTGGACGCGTCGGCGGGGCGCTCGTGATGATCAACCCGCTCTACTCGTTCACCGGGGACGGGTGATCCTGCACGACCAGCTGGTAGCCGATGCCCGGGACCGTCTTGAGCATCCGGCCGTCCTCGTCACCCATCTTCTTGCGCAGCCGATGGGTGTACACCCGCACGTAATTCGACTCGACGCCGTACCCCGGGCCCCACACGTCCTTGAGGATCATGTGGTGCGTGCAGACCTTGCCGGCGTGCCGGGCCAGGTAGGCGAGGAGCTCGAACTCCTTGGCCGTCAGCTGCAGGGGGGCGCCCGCCAGCGTGGCCATGTGGTGCAGGAGGTCGACCTCGAGGGTGCCCACGGCAATCGTCTGTGGCTGCTCGGCGCCCTCACCTTTGACGGCGACGCCATGGCGCAACGCGACCCGGAGCCGCGCCTCCAGCTCGGCCATCCCGAACGGCTTCGTGACGAAGTCGTCGGCCCCGCCGTCGAGCGCCTCCACCTTGCGGCGCTCGTCGCCGTACGCGGAGAGCACCACAATGGGCACGTCGGAGAACTCGCGGATCCGGCGGCACACGTCGAGCCCGTCGATGTCGGGCAAGCCGAGGTCGAGGATCACGAGATCGGGAGCCGCCAGGGCGACCTGCGTGACGGCATCGGCACCGGTGTGGGCCGTCACCACGTCGTCGCCTCGCGCCTTGAGCCCGATGCGCAGTGCCTTGAGCAGCGCCGGATCGTCGTCGACGACGAGGATTCTGGTCACGGCTCAGACGGGCGCGGGCACGGAGGCCCCGCACGGGACGGTGAAGACGACGCGAGCGCCGCGGCCGAGGTCGGGGTCGATCCAGATGAGTCCGCCGTGCGCCTCCACGAATGCCTTGGCGATGGCCAGCCCGAGCCCGGCGCGTCCGCCCCCGCCGTTCTGGCTGAACATCTCGAAGACACGCTCCCGCTCGTCACGGGCGATGCCGGGACCTTCGTCGGTCACGGAGATCTCCACCCGGGTGTCGGCGCTCCCCGGTGCCACCCGGGCCGCAATGACGATCACGCTGTCGTCCGGGGACAGGCGCTCGGCGTTTTCGAGCACGTTGACCAGGACCTGGCTGATGAGGACGTGGTCGATGGCGAGCAGTGGAAGACCCGCGCCCGCGTCCGTGCGGATCCTGCCCGGCCTGACCATGCCACCGAGCGACTGCACGGCCTCGTCGACCAGGTCCTCGAAGGCGATGGGCGCGGGGCGCAGCTCCAGCGCGCCCGCCTCAATGCGGGTCATGTCGAGCAGGTTCGTCACCAGCCTGGCCAAGCGGTCGGCTTGCTGCTCAATGAGCTCGAGGAGCTCGGCCCTGTCGCTCGGTCCCAGTTGCACGTCGGCCTGCCGCAGGCTCGACACCGCGGTCTTGATGGAGGCGAGCGGCGTCCTCAGATCATGCGACGCCGCTCCCAGGAGGGCGTTGCGCCAGCGGTCGATCTCTTCGAGGAGGCGCGTGCGCAGCGCCTGCTCGCGCAGCATGGCCCGGTCGACGGCCAGCGCCGCCTGGTTGGTGAACGTGCCGAGCAGGCTCCGATCCGGTCCGACCAGCCGCGCCTCTTGGAGGACCAGCATCCCCACCGGGCGGTTCCCCGCCACCAGGGCCAACGACACCCGCTGTGGTTCGGCCCCGTCCACCAGCCCCAAGGAGCGAGGCTGGCCGCCACCGACGGTGAGCGATGCCGTGTCCTCGTCGGTCAGGCTCTCACCGGCGCAGGCGGCCACCTGCAACGGTTGACTCGACCAGGCGGCCTGACCGTCGCCCCGGGGCAGCACGAGAGCGGTCCACCGGGGGCCGAACACGTCCTGGACGGTGTCGACGATGTGGGTCAGGAGCTGGGACAGCGTGAGATCCCCGATCAGGGCCTGGGAGAGCTCGAAGAGCCGTCCCGATTCCTCGGTGCGCCGGAGTGCCTCTTCCCGGGCGCGGCGCAGCTGGGTCACGACCTGGGCGACGACGAGCACGACGACGACGTAGACGACGAGCGTGATCCAGTTCTGGGGGGAGCGGACCGTGAAGGTGTTGTACGGGGGCAAGAAGAAGAAGTCGTAGACGAGGAAGCCCACGACGGCACCGACGGCACCCGGGAGGAAGCCACCGATGACCACGCCGACCAGCGCAGGCAGCACCAAGGCGAGGGCTGGCAGTGCGACGCTCAGGTGTGCCCGGAAAGGGAGCAAGAGGGCGAGGAGTGCCCCCAAACCCGCCAGGGTCACCGCGATCCCCAGGGCCGCGTGCTGGTACGTTCCCCTGGTAGCCAGCCTGCCTTGGTTCACGTGTGTCACAGCCTTCGGTCTGCCGGCGTGTCGCCGTGACCCGAGTGTACCGACGCCGTGAAGCAGAGAGCCCTGAGGGGTCGGCACGAGACGAGGTGGACATGACCGGCACCGCTAAGAGCACCGGAGAGGACGAAGGGGTTCGACCGACAGGTCGCTTCCGTGTGTACCTGGGCGCGGCCGCCGGCGTCGGCAAGACGTGCGCGATGCTCGACGAGGGGTGGCGCCGCTTCCAGCGCGGCGCCGACGTCGTGGTCGGGTTCGTGGAGACGCACAAGCGGCCCTACACCATGGAGCAGATCCGCGATCTGCCGGTCGTCACGCGCAAGCAGGTCGAATACCGCAATTCTGTCTGGGAGGAGATGGACGTCGATGCCGTCATCGCCCGGCGGCCCGAGGTGGCCCTCATCGACGAGCTGGCCCATACGAACGTGCCCGGCTCCGGCCGCAACGCGAAGCGATGGGAGGACGTGCTCGAGATCCTCGATGCGGGCATCGCGGTCATCACCACCGTGAACGTCCAGCACATCGAATCCCTCGCCGACGCGGTCGAGCGGATCACCGGCGTCGGGGTGCGGGAACGCGTGCCCGACTGGGTCGTGCGCCGGGCCGACCAGCTCGAACTGATCGACTCGTCGGCCGACCAGCTGCGGCGTCGGATGCTGCACGGCAACATCTACCCGGAACACAAGGTCCCGTCCGCGTTGGCGGGGTTCTTCCGCGCCGAGAACCTCGCCGCGCTGCGCGAGCTGTCGCTTCGCTTCGTGGCGGACGAGACCGAGGAGGAGCTGCTCGAGTACCTCCGGTCAAAGGGTGCGGCGGGCGAGCTCTGGGAGACCACCGAGCGGATCATGGTGGCGGTGACGGGGGCTCCGGGCAACGCCGCGGTCATCAGGCGGGCGGCACGCATCGCGTCGCGTGTCAAGGCCGATCTCATCGCCGTGCACGTGATCTCGGGCGACGCGGACGCCACGCAGGCCAGCACGGCGGAGCTCGAGGAGCTCGTGAAGGCGGTGGGGGGCCGGTGGCAGACCCTCGAGGGCGATGACGTCGCCAAGACGATCTTCGCCGCCGCCATCGACCAGCAGATCACCCAGATCGTGGTCGGCACCTCACGGCTCACCCGTTGGCAGTCCATGACCCGAGGTTCGGTCATTCAGCAGATCCTCCGCATGGCGTCGGAGAACGACATCGACCTCCACGTCATTGCCCGCCGCGACGAACCGAACGGCCGCCTGCCGGCGGACGACGCCGGCTAGTTGCCCGACAGGTCGTCGAACGCGGCGTCGGCGGCCAGGCGCGCCGCCGTCTGCATGCAGCGATTGAGATGGGCCAGTGCCTTGGCGCGCCGGGGGTCGCGGGCCAGGTACTTGGCCAGCGCCACCGGGTCGGCTGAGCCGTCCGGCTTGCTCAAGGTGAAGACGGCCTGGTCCACGATGTGCTCGTCGGGGCGGTCGCTGATTCCCCGGTAGACCGACCAGTCGACGCCCGCCTCCTCACAGACCTCGGCCACGCCCGCGGCCTCCATGTCGACGGCGTCGAACCCGCGTTCGAGTATCGGTTGCCACACGTCGTCGGCGTCGAAGAGCCCGTCAGTGGTCATCAGACCCCCGTTGGCCTGACGAGGAGGTATCGGGCGCGCGGTGTACTCCGGCCCGTCGGGGTAGAGCTGTACCCGGCGCGGCACAAGCAGGGAGCCGACCGGCAGGTCCGCGGCGAGCCCCCCGGCGATGCCCACCACCATGACGTGGTCGAAGGGGCCTGAGGCGAGTACCCGCTCGGTGACGGCGCGGGCGAGGCCAGGGCCCATGCCCGTGACGAGCGCTCCCACCGACCAGTCGCCGGCGAGGCCCGTGTGCGTGAAGACCGGGTCTCCACCCACCGGCCGCAGGCCGAACGAGGCCGCAACGGCCTTGAGCTCGGGCTGCATGGGCGCCAGGACCGCCACCCGTTTGGTCGGGGCTGTCACCCCTCCATCATGGCGGATCATTGGCTAGCGTAGGCGGCCCGTCCGCCAGGAGAGGAGTGGCATGTCCAGCGCCGAGCAGGTCGTCCGTGAGTTCTGTGCCGCCGCGCGCACGCGGGACCGCGAGGTGCTGCGGCCCTTCTTCTCGGAAGACGTCGTGTACCACAACATCCCCATGGACCCGGCCGAGGGCATCGATGCCACCATGGCGGTGATCGACATGTTCCTCGGCATGTGCGACGCCCTGGAGTTCGAGATCCATCATCTCGCCAGCGACGGGTCGACCGTGCTCACCGAGCGGACCGACACTTTCACCATCAACGGGAGGACCGCCCCCCTACCCGTCATGGGTGCCTTCCACGTCGTGGACGGGAAGATCACCGCATGGCGGGACTACTTCGACATGGCGCAGGTGACCGCCATGTTCGAAGCGGGGTAGCGGATCGGCATCAGAGCCCGCAGACGTAGCGGGTCGTCCAGGGCTCCCAGCCCCGCTGGGCGAACAGCTCCAGGGCGGCAGCATCCTGGACCGAGGGCGGGTAGTCCTCGGCCGGGGACGGCAGTCCGGTCAGGGCCTGCCACGTCCCGAACTCGAATTGATACGCGCCGCCACCGCCCTCCGAGTAATTGTCGCCGGACTCGTGTTCGCGGATGCAGGCCCAATCGGCCGTGTTGGTACTGGAGGCATCCGATGACCCGGCCGCAGGCGCCGGCGCCGGGGCCGGAGCCGGCACTGCCGGCGTTGCCACCGCAGGGGCCGGGGCCGCTGCTGCCGCGGCTGCTGCAGCAGCTACCGCTGCGGCCGCCTGTTGCTGCTTTTGCAGCGCGATCGCCTGGAAGAACGCCAGGTCCTTCAGGTAGGCGGCCTCTTGTACGCCCTTGAGGTACGTGGCGACTTGGCTCGCGGTGACTGCGTTGTAGTACGTGGCGAGTTTCGCCACCTTCTCGGCCTGAGCGTACGACATCAACTTCATGTCGATCTTCGCCGCCCTGTGCTGGCCGATCGCCTCGTGTCGCGTCACCCGCGCCGAAGCGGCAGGGGTACTGCTGAAAAACGTGAAAAGTACAGATGGAATGACAATGACGGCCACCGCCGTCGTGAGTGCAATGCGGATCCGCACGGCACCTCCCTTCGTCGGGCGCGTTGCAGCGCCTGGCTCTGCTCGGTGTAGGCGGGCTCCGGCCATTGCATTCGCGCCCCGAACGGAGAGCGGGAAGGCGTCGTCCGTTCTGGCTTATCGCCGCAGGGTGTGCGGCCGGTTGTGTGCAGCCCTCTGCGTGGTTGTGGGCGTCGTCCTCAATTCGGGATCTCCCGGCCCGGCAAAACGGGCGCGTCGAGACCTTGTCCATCTCCACCGGTGCGATCGGCCTTCTGCTTGTGGGAATGGAGCCGGAACTCGGTTCACGGCATGCAGCGGAAAGTGCGATCGTCTTTTGCGGGAGAGAACCTAGCAGGTGGGTGCGCCATACCCCGCTGCGCCCGCTCTTCTCCCTCCTGAACAGGGAATTTACTGGCGAAACTTGTGATGGGATTCACAAAGTCCCAGGTCGGCGACCCGCAATTGACTCAATAGCAGACGTAAGATTCTTCTCAATTCACGAAAATACGCCCTGACCAGTGGCAACGCGCGGACGAGAAAGAACACGGGCGCCATGGTTCGATCGTGCGCGCAAAGGCGGCGCTGCCTAGCGTCCCGTCCCGGAGGGGACCCAAACGAGGAGGTTCATCGGTGCCACCGAGTGCCACTGCCACCGACATGGACCGCTACACGGTGGCGGGGTTGATCAGACACCTGTCACGCGTGCAGCCTGACCATGAAATGCTCGTACTGGGCGACGAGCGGCGTTCGTGGGGGCAGGAGTTCGACGTCGCGTGCCGCGTCGCCCAGGCGGCCCGGCGCGACGGGATCGGCACGGGAGACCGGATCGCCGTTCTCGACCGCAACGGCATCGCCTACTTCGACTTTCTCTTCGGCGGATCGTTGCTGGGTGCCGTGAACGTGGCGGTCAATTGGCGACTCGCACCCGCAGAAATGGTCGCCATCATCGACGACTCCGGCGCGCCGCTCCTGGCCGTGCACGTGGACTACCTGCCGGCACTGGCCGCTATGGCGAGTGGACTGCCGACCGTCCGGCGCATCGTCGTGATCGGCACCGACGGCAGCAGCACCGACACCGGATGGCAGTGTGCCGATCCCCGTTCCGTGTCGTTCGACGAGTGGATCCAGGGTTGCGGCTCTGAGGACCCGGGCCACATCGGCGCGCGCGATGAGGTGAGCATGCAGCTCTACACGTCGGGCACGACCGGCCTGCCCAAGGGCGTCATGTTGACCAACGCCAACCTCTCGACCGCGATTTCCGAAGCGGGGGAGACCTTCAGCATCTCCGAGGACACGGTGAGCCTCGTGGCCATGCCTTTGTTCCACATCGGTGGCTCGGGCTGGGCGCTGTGCGCCATGTCGCGCGGCGGTCGCTCCATCATCCTGCGCGACGTCGATCCGGCCGTGTTGCTGCAGCTGGTCGCGCTGGAGCGCATCACCGAGATGTTCGTCGTGCCGGCGGTGCTCATGGTGCTGCTCGCCGCTCCCGAGCTCGCCACGACGGATCTGTCGAGCCTGCGTCTCGTCTTCTACGGCGCCTCCCCAATTTCCGAGGATGTGCTCGTCAAATGCATGGCCGCCTTCGGATGTGGCTTCAGCCAGGTGTACGGCATGACCGAGACAACCGGCGCCATCACCGCGCTGCCGTTCGAGGACCACGACCCGGACGGGCCGAGACGTGGGCTGTTGCGGTCGGCCGGCAAGCCGCACGCGTCCGTTCAGTTGCGCGTGGTCGACTCCGACACCGGGAAGGACGCCGACCCCGGCGAGGTGGGCGAAGTGTGGACACGCTCGCCCTACAACATGGCAGGGTACTGGGGTAAGCCGGACGAGACGGCGAGGACCATCGACCCGGAGGGATGGTTGCGAACGGGCGATGCCGGTTATTTCGACGCCGAGGGCTACCTGTACTTGCACGACCGGATCAAGGACATGATCGTGAGTGGCGGCGAGAACATCTATCCGGCCGAGGTGGAGAACGTGCTCCTGTCGCACCCGGCGGTCGTCGATGCCGCCGTGATCGGCGTGCCCGACGCGAAGTGGGGGGAGACGGTCAAGGCGATCGTCGTCCTGGCTCCAGGCGAAATGCTCGACGAGCAGTCCGTGATCGCCCATTGCCGTGAGAACGTGGCGCACTACAAGTGCCCGACGTCCGTGGACGCCGTGAGCGCCCTGCCTCGCAATCCGTCGGGGAAGATCTTGAAGCGAGAGCTGCGCGCGCCCTACTGGGCCGGCCGGCAGCGATCGATCAACTGAGACAGCGGCCGCGTTACTTCCGATCGTTCGGAGTGCTGTTGCGGACGGCGTCCTTTGCCTTCCCTCGGGCCTCAGCCGAGTTGAGAAGACGTCAGCCGAACGTGAAGTCGTACGCCTCTACGCCCGGCGACACCGTCAAGGTGAGCACACCGGTCTGCAGCACGGTGCCCGAGAACAAGGTGTAGAGCTTCGGGATCCCGCCCACGGACAGCGTGGTCAGGTGGCGACCGTTGTAGGACACGCCGACCGTGCCCTGCCCGCTCATCACCAGGTATACGTCGTCGGCCGTGAACTGAAGCCCGAGCGTGGCGTCGGAACCGGCGGTCGCCTCCTCACTGTGGACCGTCCACGTGCCGGAGAAGGCGAGGCTGTTGGACGGGATTGTCGATGGCGCGTGGTACTCCATCGTCTTGTCCTGCACGACCGACGTCCCCACCTCGTTGCTCAGGCGGTCGTAGCCGACGTAGCTCTCCGGCGTAATGGCGTCGCTGGTGGGCGTCTTGTCCGGTACGTCGGTGCGGGGTGGCAGGCCCGTGACCCCGTTGGCGGTGAGCAGCATGCGGATGTTGCTCTCCATGGTGCCGTAGCCGCCCTCCCCGAAGTCGTAGGCTCGCACCACACCCGTCGGGTCGATGAGGTATTCGGCGGGCCAGTACTCGTTGTTGTAGGCGTCCCACGTGGCCAGGTTGTCGTCGACGGCCACCGGGTAGTCGATGCCCAGGCTTCCCGCCGCGCTCTCGACGTTCGACACGACGTGCTCGAACGCGAACTCGGGCGAGGACACGCCCACCACCACCAGGCCGTCCTTCTTGTAGTCGTTGTACCAGCCCTCGACGTGGGGCAACGAGCGCTGGCAGTTGATGCAGGAGTACGTCCAGAAGTCGACGAGCACCACCTTTCCCCGGAGACTGCTCAGCGTGAGCGGTTTGTCTGCTGGCGTGTTGAACCAGGCGGTGATGCCGGCGAAGTTGGGCGCCCGGCCGAGGTCGGGAAGGTTCGTCTTGCTCGCCATGAAGACCGTCGGTTTCTGGGGAGCGGTGCTGGTCGAGTGCGGGGTGGTCGTGGTGGTGGTAGAAGTGGTCGACCCGGACGCCAGATGTCCGCTCTGTGAGTTGCCGGCGTCGGTCGCCGCGCAGGTCGCCTTCCTCCCCTCCAGCCGGGCGTTGGCCGCGGCGAACTGGTTCTGGTGCTCACCGCTCAACTGCCGGAGCTGTGTGCAGGCGGAGCCGGTGGACTCGACGTGGTCCTCGAGTGCGGTGGTGTAGCCGGGCACGTCCCGCTGCAGTGCGCCCAGCCAGTTGAAGGCGATCGCCAGCGTGGCGACGCCCAGGACGACGCCCGCCACCCGTCGCACCGTGGGCAGGTGGCTCCGCAGCGACGACCACGAGGTGGTGGCGCGTTGTGCGACGACCGCCAGCACCAGCAAGGGGACCGTGACGCCCAACGCATAGAACAACGTGACGAGGAGGGAGCTCGCTCCCACCCGGTGGTGCGCCGCCGCCACGGAGATGGCGGTGAGCACCGGTCCCGCACACGGCACGAACACGAGACCCAGGCTCAGTCCGAGCACGAAGCCCCCGCCCTCGGTGGCGTAACGCGATGCGCCCAGCCGCGCGAACGGGCGCTCTATGACCTCGCCCGCCTTCGGGATGAGGAGGCCGACAGACAGCGCCCCCAGTAGGGCGACACCGAGCCAGAACAAGAGGTCCTGGGGGAGGTGGAGGAAGCTGAGCAGCGAGCTGGCGAAGAGGACCGAAAGGCTGAAGCTCACGACCAGCCCGGCGATGATCACATACGGGCGCGCCCGGCTCGTGCCGGTGGATCCGCCCGCCATGACCACGGGTATGACGGGGACGATGCAGGGGGACAGACCCGTGATCAGGCCGCCGAGGAACGCGACGATCAGAAGCTCACCCACGATCGTCGCTCCCTAGCGGGCGCAAGCTCGGCACCGGCGGCTCCTTTTGGGACAACCCTTCGGCGACGAAGCTAGTTGCAGCGGCCGCCAAAGAATCGTCGCCCCGGCGCGCGGCGTGCCGCCGCACTGCAGACTGTGTGGCGGTGATCAACGTCAACTGGATCTTTCTGGGATCGGCAATCGGTGCCCTCGGGACGGCCGTATACCTGCGAGACACCTTGCGGGGAACGACGAAGCCCAACCGGGTGACGTGGTTGCTCTGGGCCTTCGCGCCCATGCTGGCTGCCGTCGTCGAGTGGGACGACGGCGTGGGGTTGCGCGCCCTGCCCACCTTCATGGTGGGTTTCATGCCGTTGCTCGTCTTCATCGGTTCGTTCCACAACACCGCATCGGTGTGGAAGATCCGGCGAATCGACTACGCATGCGGCGTCATGTCGGTCGTCGGCACCGTCGTCTGGTTGGTCACCCGCAACGGGGTCCTCGCCATAGCGGCGGCCATCGCCGCGGACTTCCTGGCCGGGGTCCCGACACTGATGAAGAGCTGGACGCATCCCGAGACCGAGACCGTGTACTCGTACCTCGGAGCGGTCGTCAGCATGGCCGTCCTGCTGCTGACCATCACCCACTGGACCTTCGAGGAGACCGCGTTCCCCATCTTCATCGTGTGCGTGGCGTCGGTCGAAGTGGTCCTGGTGGGCTTCGAACCGGGCCCGCGTCTTCGCCGCGCCCGGGAGGATCATGCCTCGTTGAGCGGGCCCACGACGCCTGCCTAGGACCGAGGTCTCGTCCCGCCGGCCGCCTGCCTGATAGGACTACACCCGTATCGCCACGGAAGGGAGCTCCTGCATGCCAACCGCCCGCGTCAACGGGATCGACATCGAGTACGTCACCGAGGGCGACCCGTCCGACCCGCCGCTGCTGCTGGTGATGGGCCTGGGGGCGCAGCTGATCAGCTGGCCCCAGTCGTTCGTCGACGGCTTGCGCAACCGCGGCTTCTTCGTCATCCGTTTCGACAACCGCGACAGTGGGCTGTCGACCAAGTTCGAGGGGATGCCCGACCTCACGTCTCTCTTCACGGGTGATGCGTCGTCCGCCCCCTACCGGGTGGAGGACATGGCCGACGACGCCGCGGCGCTGCTGTCCGGGCTCCGCATCGCTAAGGCGCACGTCGTCGGCGTTTCCATGGGGGGCATGATCACCCAGGCGCTGGTGATCAATCACGAGGAGCGGTTCCTGTCGGCCTGCTCCATCATGTCCACCACGGGCGACCGGTCGGTGGGGGCTCCCACGGGCGAGGCGATGACCGCGTTGTTGCGGCCGATCGCCACCAGCCGGGAGGAGGCCATTGCGGCCAGCGTGGCCGGGAGCCAGGTCATCGGCTCACCGAAGTACCCGACGGACGAGAGCATCCTGCGGACCCGGGCGGCCGACGCCTACGACCGCTGCTTTTGCCCCGAGGGCACGGCCCGCCAGCTCGCCGCCGTTCTGGCCTCGCCCGACCGCACCGAGGGGCTCCACGGCGTGCGGGTGCCGTTCCTCGTCATCCACGGTGAGGACGACCCGCTCGTCACGTTGAGCGGGGGTCAGGCGACGGCGGCGGCGGTGCCGGGATCGAAGCTGATCACGATCCCGGGCATGGGCCACGACCTGCCCGAGGCACTGTGGGGGGACATCACCGATGCCATCGCCGACAACACGGCGCTGGCATCGGTCTGAGTCACACGGAACATCACTCAAGAGTCGAGCGCGTTGGCGGCCGCCACCGCTGCGAGCCATCCGGCACTCGGCTTCGCTGACCGCGCGAACGTCGTGCGGTCGACGGCGACGATTCCGAACCGGGGGCGGTAGCCCAGCGCCCACTCGAAGTTGTCGAGCAGCGACCAGTACGTGTAGCCCCGTACGTCGACCCCCTCGGCCAAGGCGTCGAGCACGCCCGAGAGGGCCTGCCGCACATAGTCGATGCGCTGGTCGTCGTCGGTGGTGCCGATGCCGTTCTCGGTGACGAGAAGGGGGACCGAGCCGCCCGTGTAGTCCCACGCGCGCCGGAGGCAGTTGCCGAGGGAGGCGGGGTAGAACTCGTAGCCCATGTCGAGTACGGGCACGCCGTCCTCGTAGCCGGCCCAGCCGTCGGGACCGATGAGCATGCGGGTGTACGCCTGCACGCCGAGGAAGTCGTCGCCCCGGGTGGCGTCGAGGAACACGTCCTCCGAATGGTGCCGGATACTCTCGAGCTTGTCCTCCCCGCCCGGGGCCAATTGGTAATCGGTCATGGACAGCGTGAGGCCGACGGGGACACCGGGTGCGGCGGCCCTGATGTGCTCGACCGCCACCCGATGCGCGTCCGCCAGTCGCGCCGCCACCGCCCGCGAGAGCGCCACGTCCGTCTTGCCCGGAGGGAACATGCCGGCATGCCAGCCCATGGTGGCGACGATGTTGGGTTCGTTGACGGTGCAGGCACGCGCCATGACGTCACCGAGGGACTCGGCGATAACCGTGCAGAATTGCCCGAAGCGCTCGACCGCCTCGTCGGTCTCCCAACCCCCACGCGCCGACAGCCAGAGGGGAGTCGTGAAGTGATGGAAGGTCACGATCGGGTCGACGCCGCGCGCGCGCAGCCCGATGCACTGGCGGCGGTAGTGCGCCAGTGCGGCGCGGGAGATCTCTCCTTCCGCCGGCTCAATGCGGCTCCACTCGACCGAGAAGCGGTAGTTGTCCAGACCGAGCCCGGCGACGAGGTCGGCATCTTCCTCCCAGCGCTCCCACGAGTCGCAGGCGTCGCCCGACGGTTCGTCGCACCCCGAGCCCGGTGTGTGCTCGAAGGCCCACCAGTCGTTGTTGGTGTTCCCGCCCTCTATCTGGTGGGCCGCGGTGGCCGTGCCCCACGTGAAGCCATCGGGGAACGGCCGTCGCCGTACGATGCCAGCCATCCGCTTCGCCCTCCCGCTTGCGTCGGGTTCCTCGGCGGCACGGTATCGTTCCCTGACGATGGCGTCACATTCCTCGCCGATGACTGACGTCCCCGATTCGGAGCGGACCCGGACCGAGGGGCCGCCGGGTGCCGCGGGGTCGGAACGGGTCTCCGTCCCGATGGTCGAGGCCCGCGGCCTGGTCAAGCGTTTCGGGGACTTCGTCGCCGTGGACCACGTGGACTTCACGATCGCCAAGGGCGAGTCCTTCGGGTTCCTCGGCCCCAACGGTGCCGGCAAGACGTCGACCATGCGGATGATCTCGTGCATCAGCCCCTTGAGCGGTGGCACCCTGCGCGTCCTCGGCATGGACCCGGGCAAGGACGGCGCCCGCATCCGCGCCCGCATGGGCCTGGTGCCCCAGGAAGACTCGCTCGATCTGGAACTGACCGTGCTCGACAACCTCATGATCTACGGGCGCTACTTCGACATGCCCAAGAAGGTGATCAGGGAACGGGCCGATCAGCTCCTGGACTTCGCCCAGCTGACCGAGCGGGCCCACGACCGGGTCGACCCCCTGTCGGGCGGCATGAAGCGACGGCTGACCATTGCCCGGGCGCTCATTTCGGATCCCGACCTGCTCATCCTCGACGAGCCGACCACCGGCCTCGACCCCCAGGCCCGCCACCTGCTCTGGGATCGCCTCTACCGCTTGAAGCAGGACGGCGTGACGCTCGTGATCACCACGCACTACATGGACGAGGCCGAGCAACTGTGCGACCGCCTCGTGGTCATGGACAAGGGCCGTTTCGCCGCCGAGGGCACGCCACGCCAGCTCATTGAGGCGTTCTCCACGAGGGAGGTGGTCGAGTTGCGTTTCGCGCCCGGCCAGCACGAAGAGGTCGCGCCGTCGTTGGTGGACCTGGCGGAGCGCCAGGAGGTGCTGCCCGACCGGATCCTGCTCTACACCGACGACGGCGACGCCGCGTTGGCCGAGGTGGCCCGCATGGGCCACGTGGCACAGAGCACGCTCGTGCGCCGTTCGACGCTCGAAGACGTGTTCCTGCGCCTCACCGGCCGCAGCCTGGTCGACTGACCATGACGGCGGTGAGTGGGGCGGGCGCGCCGGCGGGACCGACGCTCTTCCGCCACGGCGACGAGGTCCAGACACGTCGCATGGCTACGCCGATGTGGCTGCGCGCCGCCCGCTACTGGGGCTACCAGTACAGGCGGACCTGGCGCAGTTCCGTCGTGACGAGCTTCCTCATCCCCATCCTCTACCTGGCCGCCATGGGCGTCGCCCTCGGTTCGCTCATCGACAAGCACTCCCACGGCGTGGACGGCGTCAGCTACGTGGCCTATCTGGCCCCGGGCCTGCTGGCGGGCACCTGCATGCAGATCGGCACCAACGACGCCACCTATCCGGTGATGGGGGCGATCAAGTGGATGCGCACCTACCTGGCCCAGCTGGCGGGGCCGCTCGACGTCTACGACGTCTTGCTCGGTCACCTCGCCTGGATCGCCGCCCGCCTCGCCATCGTGGTCTCCATCTACCTGGCGGTGATGGCGGCGTTCGGCGTCGTCTACTCCCCCTGGGCCGTGCTGGCGCTGCCGGCGGGAGTCCTCACCGGCATGGCGTTCGCCGGGCCCATCAGCGCCTTTTCGGCCACCCTCGACAAGGACGCCGCGTTCTCGACGTTGTACCGCTTCGTCATCATCCCGTTGTTCCTGTTCTCGGGCACCTTCTTCCCGATTTCGCAGCTGCCCGCGTGGCTCCAGGTCGTCGCCTACGTCACGCCGCTGTACCACGGGGTAACCCTGTGCCGCGACCTCACGCTCGGGCAGGTGGGATGGCCCGACCTCGGCCACGTCGCCTACCTCGGCGCCTGCGCGGCGGTCGGTTACACCGTCGGCCGACGGACCTTCGCCCGGCGGCTGGTGGTGTGAGCCGGTGACGACCGGCACCACGGGCACGGCCACGGTCGCCGACCGGCGGCCACCGGGCGTCGCGACGCGCATCACGCCCCTGGCCGCCCTGGGTGGTCGGCACGCGTCCCGGGTCCTCGAGCGCAACATCCTGGTCTACCGGCGTTCGTGGATCTTCATCCTCTCGGGGTTCTTCGAGCCGCTCTTCTACCTCCTGTCCATCGGTGTCGGCCTGTCCCACCTGGTCGGGCCCATCCCGGTGGACGGTCGGCTGGTGCCCTACACCGCCTTCGTGGCCCCTGGCCTGCTCGCCTCCTCGGCCATGAACGGGGCCATGATCGACTCGACCTTCCTGGTCTTCTTCAAGCTGAAGATCGCCAAGACCTACGACGCCATGCTCTCGACCCCGCTCGGCGTGGGCGACGTGGCGCTGGGCGAGCTCAGCTGGTGCGTGTTGCGGGGCGCTCTCTACTCGGCCGCCTTCCTCGTCATCATGGCGATCCTCGGCTACACGGTCTCGCCATGGGCGGTGTTGTGCTGGCCGGCCGCGATCCTCATCAGCCTGGCCTTCGCCGCCGCCGGCATGGCCGGCACGACGTACATGCGGACCTGGCAGGACTTCGACATGGTGTCGCTGGCCTTCATCCCGCTCTTCCTCTTCTCGGCCACCTTCTTCCCGCTCGACGTGTACCCGGGCTGGATCCAGGCCGTGGTGCGCTGCACCCCGCTCTACCAGGGCGTCGTTCTCGTGCGCGCCGCCGACCTGGGCATCTTCAGCTGGGTCCTGCTGGCCCACATCGCCTATCTGGCGATCATGGCCGTGGTCGGGGTGGTCGTCACCAGGCGCCGCCTCGGCGCGCTGCTCCTGCCGTGACGGACGGTGCCGGGCGACCAGTACCGTAGGGCAGCATTCTCGAGCGGCAGAGGTCCGGACGCATGAACATCGTGGTAAGCAACGTGAAAGGCGGGGTTGGCAAGACGACCACCGCCGTCTACCTCGCCGCAGTGGGGGCGCGCCGGGGGCGCGGACCGATCCTCCTCGTCGACGCCGATCCCCAGGGGTCCACGGCCGAGTGGTACGACGCCGATCCCCTCGAAGGGGTCGAATTGGTGGAGGGTCCCTCTGTCCGCACGGTCAGCAAGGCGATGAACCAGGAAGACGGTCTCGTGGTCGTCGACACCCCGCCCGGTGAGGGCAACGTCGTGCAGGCGGCGCTGGCCCGGGCCGACGTCGTGGTCATCCCCACCCGAGCGGGCGGGGTCGAACCCAACCGAGTGGTCACCACCTTGGAGATGACGCCGCGGAACATCCCGGCCGGCGTCGTCATCTGCTCGGCCCGGCTCGGCACCAACGACCTGCAGGCCACGATCGAGTGGTGGACCGAACTCAAGGTGCCCGTGTGGGGGATCGTCCCCGAACGGGTCTCCATCGCCAGCGGACCGGCGGCCAGTCTGTCGAGCGAGGGCCTCGAGCACTACGAGAAGGTGCTGAAGAAGGCGACGACCAAGCCCCGCTGACGGGTGGTCTCCGCGCGCCGCGTTTAGCGAGCGGGCGTCTGCAGCTCGGCGTGGTACCGACTGTCGATCCACGCCACGGGTGCCTTCCCGTGCAGTTGGCCGATCAGCTCGGACAGGAACCAGCGGCGCACGGCCACGCTGGTCGGCGAGGCCGGCAGCGTCAACAGCCGCCGCGAGAGGCCGAACTCGTCGGCCTCGTCGAGCATGGCGTCGTAGAACTCACAGGCCACGACGGCCGACTTGGGCAGGACGAGGGTCCAGTTGAAGAATTCGACGTGGGTGTCCACCGCCCTCTGCCACATCTCGTCCATCCCCGGCCCGAGGCCGTTGAAGCGGGTGCCGATTTCGGACACGAGCACCGAGAGACGCTCCGGCAGCGCCAGCGCGCTCGCCGAGCTGCCGCCGCGCTCCTTCATCAGCCGGAGCTCGCGGAACAGCGCCTCGTATTCCTCGCTCGACTTCTGCAACAGCGCCACGGGGATCCCGATGAGGCGGACCGCCACTTCGGGTGACGTGCGGAGATCGCCGTGGGGGTCGGCGTGCGCGATGCCGGTCAAGTCGAACCGGAAGCTCCCGTCGGAGACGTTGATCGGCGAGACCGGGAAGTCGACCGGGAGCTCGAACCAAACGATCTTGCCGCCGTCGACGGGCTGCACCCCCCACGCCGACGCCAGCTTGCTGAAGAGGGTGAGTCCCCGTCCGGTGGCGGCCTCCCGGCCGTATTCCTTTACGGACGGGAACGCGGGGTTGCCGTCGGCCACGTCGACGCGGATGCGGTCGGGGAGAATGTGCAGCGTGACGCTCAGCGGGGTCGCAGCGTGCAGCACGGCGTTGGTGACCAGTTCGGAGGTCAAGAGGGCCGCGCACCCTGCGACCTCGGACGGCAGATCACGCAGATGGGCGGCGAGCCAGTGACGCGCCATGGGCGTGCTCTCCACGACCGGCTCGAGATGCAGCGTCGACATGCCATCACCTGTCGTACCCAGCGGCTCCGCTGTTAAGCGCTTTTCGGCGACACCGCTGTAGTTCAGGCACAGCACGACGACGTCGTCGGTGGGCTCTTCCGTGCTCAGGATGGACGCGAAGGTCTCGGCGGGCCGGTCGGGCCAGCCGGCACGCGCAATCACCGTTGCCGTGTCCGCCAGCCGCTCCATGCCCTTCGTGATCAGTTCGCCCCTGCGCTCGATCAGACCGTCCGAGTACATGACGAGCGAATCGCCACGATCGAGCACGAGCTCGTCCCGGGGCCGGGGGGCACCATTCAGCCCCGCCGCGATGAGGAGCGAGCGTTGCTGGGGGCAGAATGTCGCGCTGCCGTCGGCGCGCACGACGAGAGGGGGTGGGTGGCCCGCGTTGCTGAGCACGACTCGCCCAGTCGACGGAGTGATGGTGCCGACGACCGCGGTGACGACCCGGTCCTCGATGAGCGCGTCGAAGAGGCCGTCGAGCGATGACAGGACTTCGGTAGGCGACTGTCCCGACACCGCGTAGGCGCGGATGGCGCTGCGGACCTGCCCCATCAGCGCAGCGGCGGGAGCCCCCTTGCCCATGACGTCGCCGACGCTGAAGAAGACCGAGTCGCGGCCCAGCTCGAACACGTCGTACCAGTCACCCCCGGCGTAGGTTCCGGCCACGCCCGCCCGGTACTCGGCGTCGAGCAGGATGCCCGTGACGGCGGGCAGCGAATCGGGCAGTACCGCCCGCTGCAGGACCTCCGCGACCACGTGCTCGCGCTGGAACCTCGTCGCGTTCGAGAGAGCGACACCGGCCCGGCTCGCGACCTCGGTTGCCAGCGACACGTCGTCGGCCTCGAAGAGCCGACCCGGCCCGTCGACGAACGTCATGACGCCGATGACCTCGCCGTTTGCCGTCAGCGGGACGGCGAGCGCCGTCGAGACGCCGTTCGGGTTCGATGCCTCGTCGCCGCGGTCGAGCGGTGCGAGCTCGAGCGGCGCCAGCTGGGTCCGACCGGTCCGGTAGGCGACCGAAGCCGGCGCCTCGGAGTCGAACGGGACGATCTCGTTGCCCGCCTGGTGCGGCTCCGTCGGCACGCCGGCCCGGGGCTCGCGCACGTCGAGGCGGACCAGACCGTTCTCACCGGGGACCTGGACGATGCAGGAGTCCGCCAGCCTGCCCTCGACGAGGCTCATCGTCCGGCGGATGACGGTGGTGGGCTCGAGACTCGAGCTGAGGAGGCGGGTCACCTCCGAGAGCAGCGACAACCGTTCGCGTCCGGCTTCTGCGGCACGCAGCGCCTGGCGCTCGTGCTCGAACACCTGGGCGCGCTCGAGCGCCTGGGCGGTGAGCCCGGCCAACGTCGAGAGGAAGCGCAGGTCGGGCTCGGAAGGCTCGGGCCGGGCCACGAAGGCGAGCGAGAGGACCCCCAGCGGGCCCACGCTCCCGATGAGCGGCTCGGAGACGACGGTCACCGGCTGCCCCAGTTCGTGCAGCGCGCGCGGCACGAGCTCGTCCGCCAGCGCATCGGTCCCGCCGCCGGCGTCGACAGTGGCCACGACGGTGCACCCCCGTGTGAAACACGACCCCGCACGACTGACGTCCACGGGCACCATGCCGCGGGAGAGGAGCGCGGGGTGCCCGCTGCTCGCGAGGCACGACAGCGCGCGCTCGCCCGCAGCCGGGATGCGCACCACGGCGGACTGGGCGCCCAGGGCCCGCCGACCGCCGGCTATCGCTGCATGCGCCACGTCGCCGGGCGTGGTGGCCGCGGCCAGCGCCGAGCTGAGCTGGTGGAGGTGCTGGCCGCGCTCGAGGTTGACGAACTCGGTGACGGTGAGGCGGGCCCGCTCGACCGCCTGGGCCGCGGCTCCCGTGATCGTGAACAGGAAGCTCCGGTCGGGTTTGGAGATCTGGCGGTCGTTCTCCCAGTGCAGGACGACCGCGCCGATCGTGTGGTCCGACACGACGAGGGGGACGATGGCCAAGGCACAGAACCGGCTCAGTCCGGGTGCAGCGGCGAGGTCGGGACGCTGACGTCGCAGGTCCCCGACCGACTCGGCGAAGAGGGCCACGTTGTCGCCCAGCACCGGTCCGTCGGGCCGCAGTGAACTCACCACGCCGTCAAAGGGTTCGCCGGCGTCGTACCCGAAGCGGCGCAAGGTCTGAAGGCCGCTGCGCTCGTCCAGAAGCGCGAAGGTGGCCGCGTCGACATGGAGTTCGTCGCGCAGCGCGGCGAACACGGCGTCGGCCACCTGGGCGGGGTCGGCCGCGGTCGTGAGCGCCCGCGCCATCGTCTGCATGCGCTGTGCCGTCTCGGCCGCCACGCGCCGCCTGCGCTCGTTCCTCGTCTCCGAGCGGGCGGTCCACAGCTGCACGTTGCGTTGGCCCCGGAGGTACGAGATCCACATGGCCAGGGCAGTGGCGGCCAGCTGTGTGAGCACGCGGAGCGTGTGGTTGAGCTCGGCGTAGCTGTGCGGCGGCGTGCTGATGACGAGCGCGAAGAACGCCGCCAGCAGGCCGACGATCAGGACGCGGGATGGTCGCGCGAAGGCGGCGGCGATGAAGGGCGCGATCGCCAGGAAGCCGACGAGGGAGACGTTCCCTCCGTACACGGCGAAGAGGATGGAGATGGTCGAGACCCACACGAGTGCGGCGAGCGTCGCCACCGCTTCGGCGTGATCGGCACGCTCGCTGCGAGGCGTGGGTCGCAGCTCCTCTTCGCCTGGTTCGGGCACGGTTCTTCTCCGGTCGCGGCCGTGGGCTCGTCGTGCAACGCTATTCGTCCTGCCACCGGCGGCGACCCACGCCCGCCAGTCACCGGGGTTGTACACCGGGTTCGTACCCCCGGGCGAACGGGGGGAAACCCTGGAGGTTTAGGTTCTCTCCCCGGAGGCTATAGAAACAGTGGCCAATCGCCATTGCAAGACGTCCGGGCGCGGCCCGGAACGGAGTTCGGCAGCACGCGGGAGGGTGGAGTGGATCAGGAGTTTCGGATAGAGGAGCGGCGTGGCGCGGTACCGCTCGTGGTCGCCGTCAGCGGCGAGATCGACGTCGCCACCGCACCGCAGCTACGTGAATGCCTGCACCGCATCATTGCAGAGGGCGAGGCGACCATCGTGCTCGACCTCCTGGGGGTCACGTTTCTCGACTCCACCGCCCTCGGCGTGCTGGTGGGTGCGCTGAAACGGTGCCGGGAGCTGGGCGGGGACCTCCATGTCGTCGTAGCCGACCCGCGGATCGTGAAGATCTTCGAGATCACGGGGCTGACCAACGTGTTCACCATCGCCGACTCCCTCCAGGCCGCCGGCGCGTCATGACCGACGCTGCCGAAGCGCTGTCGACGGGTGACCGAATAGAGCTTCGCTTCCCGGCGCGGGGCGACCTGATCGTGCTGGCCCGCCTCGTCACGAGTGCGATCTCCGCCCGCGCCGGCTTCGACATCGAGGAGCTCGAGGATCTCCGGCTGGCCGTTGGCGAGGTCTGCCTGCTGACGCTGCAGGGAAGCGACGCCCGGCACGGGGATCTGTGCCTGGAGCTCACCGTGTTCGGCGACGCCATCGAGGTCGTCTGCACCCTCGAGCGGGCCAAGGCCGCGGCCGATGTCCTCGGTCCCGAAGTGGAGGAGATCTCCCTGCTGAGCGAGCGGATCCTCGACGCGCTCGTGGACGAGCACGGAAGGGAGACCCACGACGGTTCGATACGCGCGTGGTTGCGCAAACGCCGGGGGGGGCATGCGGGGTGACGGAGGGCCGGGAACCACATCCCGGGGAGCGGTCCGACGCGGGAGCTGAGCGCCTAGCCTTCGATGCGGCCGCTCGGGAGGAGCTCATCACGTCCAACCTCGGGCTGGCCCACCAGCTCGCCCGCCGGTTCCTCCACCGCGGCGAGCCGCTCGACGACCTGGTGCAGGTGGCGTCGGTCGCTCTCGTCAAGTCCGTCGACCGCTTCGACCCGTCCCGTGGTGTCGACTTCGCAGCGTTCGCCACGCGGACGATCATCGGCGAGCTGAAGCGGCACTTCCGCGACAAGGGCTGGGCCGTGCGGGCGAGCCGCCGGGTGCAGGAGCTCTACCTCGAACTCGGGCATGCGACCGCCACGCTCGTCCAGCAGCTCGGGCGCAACCCGACCGTGGCGGAGCTGGCGGAGGCGACCGGTGCCACCGAGGAAGCCGTCATTGAGGCGATCGAAGCAGGACAGGGCTACCGCGCCGCATCGATCGACGCGTCGGAGAGCGAGGATGATCCCCTGGCGGCCCGGCTGGGTGAGTACGACGGCAACTACGACTCGGTGGAGGATCGGGCGCTGCTGGGACCCGCGCTGGCCACGTTGCCCCCGCGCGAGCAGTCGATCCTGCGCATGCGCTTCGTCGACGGGCTCACCCAGTCGGAGATCGCCGTCGCCGTGGGCGTCAGCCAGATGCACGTGTCGAGGCTCCTGTCCTCGAGTCTGCAGAAGCTGCGGCGGGGCATCGACGAGGCCGGCGCCCAGAGCAGCTGACGGGCGACGGTTTCGGGCATAGTGGTGCCGCACACCCCCCAAAAAGTGTTCAGATCTCCGTATTGCAGACGGGATCAGTGATAAATTGAGGAAATTGCGGCGCGCATTGACTATGGTGCCACCCATCGCCGTTCCGGCCATGCGCCGGACAGAATGGGGGTCGCCGTGGTGCATCTGGACGCTCATCGGGCTCAAAGCGAGGAGCCCGGCGACAAGGGGCTGAAGGGGGGCGCCCTCGGATTCGTCTCCTCCGTGGTGGTGGGAGTGGCCTCCACCGCGCCGGCCTACAGCCTGGCCGCCACGCTCGGTTTCGTGGTGATCGCCATCGCGGGCCTGCAGGCGCCCATCATCACGATCATCGCCTTCGTGCCCATGCTGTGCATCTCCTACGGCTACAAGGCGCTCAACGCCGCCGATCCCGACTGCGGCACCACGTTCACCTGGGCCACCCGCGCCTTTGGGCCCAAGACCGGTTGGTGGGGCGGCTGGGGCATCGTGGCCGCCGACATCCTCGTGATGGCCAGCCTGGCGCAGATCGCCGGCCAGTACGTGTTCCTCCTCTTCGGTGCCAACGGCATCGGCCAGAACGCGAACAGCGCGTGGGTGCTGCTCGTCGGGATCATGTGGATCGTGGCCATGACCGCGATCTGCTACGTGGGCATTGAGATCTCGGCCAACTTCCAGAAGGCGTTGCTCGGCATTGAGATCACCATGTTGCTGGTCCTGTCGGTCGTCGCGTTGGTCAAGGTGGGCTCCGGCCACGCGCCCGCCGGGCACTTGGCCCCCTCGTGGTCCTGGTTCAACCCGTTCGCCGTACCCAGCCCGGAGAGCTTCATGGTCGGGTTCACCCTGATGCTGTTCATCTACTGGGGGTGGGACACGGCCGTCTCGGTCAACGAGGAGACCAAGGAGCGCGACAAGATCCCGGGGCGGGCGGCGGTGACCTCCACCGTGATCCTGCTGGTGACGTATGCGGTCGTGATCCTGGCCACCCAGTCCTACGCCGGCATCGGGTCGAAGGGGATCGGGCTGTCGAATCCCAACCACGCCGGCGACGTGCTCTCCGTGCTCGGCACCTCCATCTTCGGCAGCTCCGGGTTCGGAAGCTTCCTCACCAAGCTGCTCCTGCTGATGGTGCTCAGCTCGGCGGCCGCCTCGACGCAGACCACGATCCTGCCGACGGCGCGTACGACGCTGTCGATGGCGGTCTTCAAGGCCATCCCGAGCGCGTTCTCCAAGATCCACAAGCGCTTCTTGACCCCCACGGTGTCGACCCTCGCCATGGGTGGCGCCTCCATCGTGCTGTACGTGGTGATGAACTCGGTGTCCAGCGGGAACGCCGTGATTGAGGACTCCGTGTCTGCGCTGGGCGTCTGGATCGCCTTCTACTACGGCCTGACCGGCCTCTCGTGTGCGTGGTACTACCGCGGCACGCTGCGTGAGAGCCCCCGCATCCTGTGGCTGCGTGGCATCCTGCCGCTCGCCGGGTGGGTCATGTTGTGGTTCGCCATGTTCTGGGCCTTCTGGTACTACTGGAACCCGGCCAACTGCTACACCTCGTGGACGTTGCCCTTCCCGCCCCACTGGCACATTGGTGGGGTGTTCCTCCTCGACGCGGGGACGGTGCTCCTCGGCATCGTGTTGATGGTTGTGTACGCGCGGCTCCGCCCGGCGTTCTTCCGGGGCGAGGTCCTCAACCGCGACACCCCCACCCGGGTGCCGGCGGACCTCGGTGTTCCCGTCGGCCTGTTCGGGATCGAGGCGTTCGACGGGGCCGAGGCGGGGACCGAGCCGCAGAAGGAGCCGACCGAGACCGGGTAACGTCCCGGGGCCCGCCTCGGTCCCGGAGCCGGACCGGGGGCATGCAGCAGACGGGGCCGGGGATGCGCGGGCGATGGCGGACCGGTGGGTGCGGCGGTGCGTGCCGGCCATGAGCCATTAGACCGTGGTGGCGGGAGGCCGGTCGGGGCCGCCCGCAGACCGAGCTGGAGGCCGCATGACGAAGAGGTTGGAAGGGACGGTCGCCCTCGTGACCGGTGCGAGCAGCGGCATCGGCGAGGCGACAGCGGTGGTCCTGGCCGAGGAGGGAGCGACCGTGGCCCTCGTGGCACGCCGGCGCGACCGGCTCGAGGCCCTGGCCGAGCGGATCGGGGGGGCCGGGGCGGCGCTGGTGATAGAGGCCGACATCACCGCCCCCGACCAGGCCAAGCGGGCCGTGGACACGGCGGTGGGCGAGCTGGGCCGGCTCGACACCCTCGTCAACAACGCGGGGGTCATGCTGCTCGGACCCATCGTCGACGCGCCACTCGAGGAGTGGCAGCGCATGGTCCACCTCAACCTGCTCGGCCTGCTCTACTGCACGCATGCCGCGCTGCCGCACTTGCTGGCCGCGGCGGACATCGAACCACGCTCGGTGGCGGACGTCGTCAACGTGAGCTCAGTCGCGGGTCGGGTGGCGCGCCTCAACAGCGGTGTCTACAACGCCACGAAGCATGGTGTCGGCGCGTTCAGCGAGTCGCTGCGCCAGGAGGTCACTGCGCGTCATGTCAGGGTCACCCTCATTGAGCCCGGGGCCACGGCCACCGAGCTCGCCATGCACAACCGGCCCGAGGTCCTCGAAGGCATGGCCCAGACGTTCGGGTCCATAGAGATCCTGCATGCGGAGGACATCGCCGAGAGCATCCGGTACGCGGTGACGCAACCACGGCGGGTGGCGGTCAACGAGATCCTGATCCGGCCCACCGAGCAGGAGCGCTGAGATCGAACGGGTCGCGCCGACCATCGGGACGAGGGAGGACTGACATGGAGCTCCAGTTGGCCGGCAAGGTCGTGCTCATCACGGGTGGTACCGACGGGCTCGGTCTGGCGCTCGCCACGCTGCTGTCGCGGGAGGGCGCGTCCGTCGCCGTGTGCGGCCGCGACGAGGAGCGGCTGCGTTCGGCCGAGGCGACCCTGCAGGTCGCGGGTGGCGATGTGCTGGCGCGGCGGGCCGACGTGTCCCGGGTCGAGGACCTGCAGGGTTTCGTCGACGCCGCGGCAGCGCGGTGGGGCCGTATCGACGGCGTGGTGCACAACGCGGGCCGTGCGGCGGCCGGCTCCATCGAGTCGGTCGACGACGCCACCTGGGAGTCCGACATAGATCTCAAGCTGATGGCCGCGGTGCGCCTGACCCGCCTGGCGTTGCCCCTCCTCCGGGCCAGCAAGGGATCCATCCTGTTCACCCTCGCCTTGGCGGCCAAGGCACCGGGCGCGGCCAGCGAGCCCAGCTCGGTCACCCGGGCCGCCGGAATGGCGCTGATGAAGGCGCTCTCCAAGGAGCTGGCACCCGACGGCGTACGCGTCAACGCCGTCCTCATCGGACTCATCGAGAGCGGCCAGTGGGCCCGTCGCGCCGCCGCGTCCGGGATCGACCTGGCGGCGTTCTACGAGCGGCTGGCCAAGGACTCGGGCATCCCACTCGGGCGGTTCGGGCGCGCCGAGGAGTTCGCGGACCTGGGGTGCTTCCTGCTCTCCGCCCGCTCCTCCTATCTGACCGGCACCGCCATCAACCTGGACGGAGGGCTGACGCCCGTCGTGTGAGGGCGTGCCTACTCGTTGTACCCGACCGTCTCCATGACGTCACCCTCGCCGCCCGGCTGGAGCCCGATGGCCCAGCCGTCGATCATGTCCACCCTGGTGAGGGCGTCGACATGGGGTCGACCCTGCCCGCGCCACTTCGCCTTCGCGGCGCGGCGAGCGGCCAGAAGGTCCTCGGCCACCACGAAGACGATCTCGTGGTCCTCGCCCATGCGTCCGGGAGCCAGCTCGCCACCCAAGAACGCGGCGAAGAGGTGCACGCGCGCAGCGTAGCGAGTACGAAAGGGGGCCATGAGCCCGACCTCCCTGCACGGCAGCACGATCGTCGTCACCGGTGTCACCGGCCAGGTGGCGCGTCCCCTCGCCACGGCCCTGGCCCGCGACAACCGCGTCATCGGGGCGGCCCGCTTCTCCGACGCGTCGGCCCGGGGCGACCTGGAGGCTGCCGGCGTGGAATGCGTGCCGGTCGACCTGGTGACCGGCGACGTGGCCGGACTGCCGGCGGACGCCGACTACGTCCTCCACTTCGCAGTGGCCAAGACCAACGACTGGGAGAGGGACCTGGCGGCCAACAGTGGCGGCCTCGCCCACCTGATGGAGCACCACCGCGCCGCGCGCGCGTTCCTGCACTGCTCGTCCACCGCCGTCTACAAGCCGGACGGCCACCGTGTCTTCGACGAGGACGGCCCGCTCGGCGACAACCACGGTGTCTGGCCATTCCTGCGGACGTACAGCATCTGCAAAATCGCGGCGGAGGGGACGGCGCGCTCGGGGGCCCAGCGCTTCGGGCTGCCGACCACCATCGCCCGTCTGTCGGTGCCCTACGGCGACAACGGCGGGTGGCCGGCCATCCACCTCCACATGATGTTGTCGGGTCACGCGGTGCCTGTCCACGTCGACGCGCCGAGCATCTACCACCCCCTGCACGCCGACGACATCCTCGCCATGGTGCCGCGCCTTCTCGGGGCCGCCGCGGTGCCGGCGGTGACGGTGAACTGGGGTGGGAGCGAGCCCGTGAGCATCGAGGAGTGGTGTACCCACCTGGCCGACCTGGCCGGGGTGGAGGCGCGTTTCGAGCCCACGGAGCACACGATCGACAGCGTGGAGATCGACACGACGCGCATGCACGAACTGGTCGGGCCCACGACGGTCGACTGGCGTGAGGGCATGCGGCGCATGGCGAGGGCGCTGCATCCCGACCGGGTGCCGTGACGACCGTCCGTTTCGAGGTCAGCGACCCCGACGTGCCCCCGGCCCCCGAGCTCCTGGCTGCCATGCGCGTCGAACTGAACGACGCCTACGAGACGTTCAGCCGGCTGGACAACCCACCGCTCGATCCGGCCGAGCTGCGCGCGCCGGGCGGTGCCTATGTCGTCGGCTACGAGGGGTCGGCGGCCGTCGCCGGGGGAGGGTTGCGCCGTCTGGGCCCCGGAGTGGCGGAGATCAAGCGGATGTACGTCCGGCCCGCGGCCCGCTCGCGAGGGGTGGCGGCGGCGCTGCTCACCGCCCTCGAGGACACGGCGCGCTCGCTCGGGTACGCGGTCACCCGCCTCGATACGGGGCCCAAGCAGGTGCACGCGTTGCACTTGTATCGCGCGGCGGGGTACACGGAGGTGCCCCCCTACAACGACAACCCGTTCGCCTGCTTCTGGGGGGAGAAGCGGCTGGTGTGACGGGGCGGATCACCCGGGTCTCCATGGGGCTCAGCGCGGGCGCCCGTCGCGTCGAGGGCGCGCCTGGAGCGCGGCCCACACCATGAGCAGCTGCAGGGGGAGCCGGCCCCAGGCGACGACTCGGTTGTCCGCCGGGCCCGGGTTGCGACCGCTGCCGGCGTCGAGTGCCATCTGGAGGTTGGCCGGGAAGATCGCCACCAGCACGGCCACGCTGGCGGCGGCGGCCCACCGTGTGCGCCGGACGAGCCCGACGGCGCACACCAGCTCGGCCAACCCGCTCACGTAGATGAGATCGATGTGGCGCTCGGCGGGGATCACCCGCGGCATGATCGAGGCGAAGGCCTGCGGGCGCACCCAATGCACCGTGCCGCTGGTGGCGAAGGCGGCGGCGAGCGCCAGCGGGGCGCGGCGCCGGAGGCTGCTCACGACGGGGACTGTACTGTGGCGGCGTGAGCACCCACGTGACGATCGTCGGCGGCGGTAGCTACCAGTGGGCCCCCGAGCTGATGGCGGACCTCTTCGGCACGCCCGCCCTTGCCGGCATGCATCTCGTGCTCGAGGACATCGACCCGGTGCCGCTGCCCAAGATGGAGGCGCTGGCCCACAAGCTCAACGAGGCCATGGGGGCACGGGCCACCATCGCGGCCACCACAGACCTCAACGCGGCGCTCGACGGCGCCGACTTCGTCATCGTGTGCATCTCGACCGGCGGGTTTCGCTCCATGGCGGTCGACCTCGACGTGCCCGCGGCGCACGGCATCACGCAGACCGTGGGGGACACCGTCGGCCCGGGCGGGATCAACCGCGCCCTGCGCAACATCCCCGTCCTCGTCGGCATAGGCAAGACCATGGAGGAGCGCTGCCCCGATGCCTGGCTCTTCAACATCACCAACCCCATGACCGCGTTGACCCGCTCGGTGTGCCGGGAGACGAGCATAAAGACGGTGGGGCTGTGCCACGAGGTGGGCAACTTCTGCATGGACCTGGCCATTGCGCTCGGGCGACCGCTCGACGCCGTCTCGGCGTCGGTGGCCGGCGTGAACCACTTCCCCGTGCTGACCTCGCTGGAGGTCGACGGCTCCGACGGGTTCGACATCCTGCGCAAGTTGGTCGACGAGGTGGGCGGCCTCGAGTCGCTGGCGCCGTACCCGGGGCGCCCCGGGGCCGAGATGTTCTCCAAGCTGGACTTCGCGCAACGCCACCTCTTCAAGCTCACGCTCCTGGACCGCTGGGGCACCTTCCCGGCCGCCGGCGATCGGCACATCGCCGAGTTCGTGCCGTTTGCACTGACCCCCGAGTCCGACTGGGGCGCCGCGTACAACATCGGGCTCAGCCCCATCTCCAAGCGGGAGCAGCACCAGGCCGAGTACGTGGCCGACGTCGACGCGTGGCTGGCGGGCACCAAGGACCTGCAGACGTGGCAATCGGGGGAGCTGCCGTCGCCGATGATGCAGGCCATGCTCACGGGCGAGCCGTTCGAGGCGCCGGTCAACATCCCCAATGCCGGCCAGGCCGCGGGCCTGCCGCCCGACGTCGTGGTGGAGTCGATCTGCGTCATCGACGGCGATGGCATCCGGGGCCGCGACCGCTCCGTCCTGCTGCCCCCCTACGACGAGATCGTGCGGCGCCACGTCGCCACCCAGGAGCTGACCGTGGAGGCGGCGCTCCGCGGAGACCGCACGTTGGCCGCGGAGGCCTTCGCCCTCGACCCCCTGGCCGGCCGGGGCGACCTGCGCGCCACGGAGGCCATGGTCGAGGGGCTGCTGGCCGGCACGGCGGAGTGGCTGCCCCACTTCGCCTAGCACCGCCGAGACGTCTGGAGGGAGAGGCATGCGCATCGGATTCATCGGGCTCGGCGCCATGGGGCTGCCCATGGCGGGGCACCTGATCGCGGCCGGCCACGAGGTGACGGTGGCGTCGCGCGGCCGGGGGCCGATCGACGCCGCCGTGTCCCAGGGCGCGACGGACGGTGGGTCGCCGCGCGGAGTGGCCGAGGCGTCGCAGGTGATCATGCTGTGCGTCCCCAACTCGCCCGAGGTGGCGGAGGTCGTCGAGGCCATGCGGCCCGCCCTGGGAGCAGGCCAGACGGTGGTCGACTGCTCCACCATCGATCCCGAGGTGGAGCGGGCGCAGCACGCCCTGGTGGGCGCCACGGGTGCCCGCTACCTCGATGCACCGCTGTCGGGCGGTACGGCCGGCGCACAGAAGGGGATGCTGACCCTGATGGTCGGTGGCGACGCCGCGGTGCTCGCCGAGACCGAGCCGGCCCTGGAGCCCTTCTCCGGGCTCATCGTGCACGTCGGCGGCCCGGGCATGGGCCAGGTCGTGAAGCTGTGCAACAACCTGATCTACGCGGCGCAGATGACGGCGACGGCGGAGGCCACCGCCATGGCGCTCAAGTCGGGCGTCGACATGGAGAAGCTGCTGCAGGTGCTGACCCATGCCACGGGCGACTGCGTGGCGGTGCGGACCCGCCTGCCGGTGCCCGGTGTGGTCCCCGAGAGCCCGGCGTCGAACGGCTGGGCGCCCGGCTTCATGACCGACCTCATGGCCAAGGACCTCGACCTCGCCATGGCCTATGCGGCACGTTCGGGCGTGCCCGTGCCCACCACGGCGGTGGCGCGCCAGATGCTGACCGCGGCGAGCACCGCCGGCTACGGCCGCGAGGATTTCTCCTCGGTGGCCAAGGTCGTGCTGGCGCTGGCCGGCGCCGCGTGACCGGCGCCGGGCCGCTGCCCACGCCGGCATTCATCCTGGCCGCGGACCACCGGGCCCGTGCCGTCCTGACGACCGAGAACTGGGCGGCGTTCTTCGACTCCCTGGCCCGGGCGCTGCCCTTCTGCGACGGGATCCTGGCCACCGCGCAGCCCCTGTCCGGCTTGGCGGCGGCGGGCCACCTCACCGCCCGGCACCGCACCTACCTCTCCATCAACCGCACCGGCCTGGCCGGCTCAGCCTTCGAGCTCGACGATCGCCTGGTGGCCAGCGTGCCCCGGGCGGCCGCCGACGGCTGGACGGGCGTCAAGCACATGACGCGCATCGACATGGAGGACCCGGTCACGGCCGCCGCGCTCGAGCTGCTGGGCCAGGTGCTCGAGCAGTCGCGCCAGGCGGGCCTGGAGGCCCTGGTGGAGCCGCTGCTGTGGCACGAGGGGCGGGTGCGGCACGACGCCGACGCCGTCGTGCTGGCCGCGGTCGTGGCGCACGACATGGGTGCCCCGGTCATAAAGGTCCCCGTGCCCGCGGCGCACCCGGGGGCCGAGCGGCAGCGCGCCGTCGCACGGGTGGTGGCCAGTGTTGGGGTGCCCGTCCTCTTCCTCGGCGGACCGCGCACCGACGCGGGGCGCGACCACGTGTTGGACGAGGTGCGCGACGTCCTGGAGGGCGGGGGTGCCGGCATGGCCATGGGCCGGACCGTCTACCAGGACCCTGACCCGGCAGAGATGGCCGGCCTGGTCGAGGCGCTGGTGCACGGCCGGTGATCCTGACCATCGACTTCGGCACGACCGTCACCAAGGTCGGCCTGTGGGGCGACGGCGGCCTGGTGTCGCTGGCGCGCTCGGAGCTGGCCACGACCCACCCCAACGTGGGCTGGAGCGAGCAGGACCCGCTGCGCTGGTGGACCACCCTCGTCATCGCGTGCGCGGAGGCCCGGGCGCAGGCTCCCGGGGCGTTCGGCGACGTCGACGTCGTGGCGTGCTCGGGGGCCCGGCAGACCTTCGTGCCGGTGAACGCACAGGGTGACCCGGTGGGCAAGGGCATCCTCTGGTCCGATCACCGCGCCGCGGCGGAGGCGCGCGCGTTGGCCGAGCGCATGGGGGGCGACGACATCAACCGGGCCCGCACGGGGATCCCGCTCGACGCCGGCGCCGTGGCGGCGAAGCTCGCCTGGCTCGCCCATAACGAGCCGGGACGGCTCGAGTCCGCCGACGTCATCCTTTCGCCGCGGGACTTCATCGTCTACCGCATGACCGACCAGCTGGTGACCGACGCCACGTTCGCGTCGCGCAGCGGCTTGTACGACTTCGATGGCAATGCGGTGCGAGAGCTGGCCGGCCCCGCGCTGGGCAAGCTTCCCAGCGTCGTGTCGTCCGACACCGTGGTCGGCCACATGAAGGCGGTGCCCGGCGCCGAACTCGGCCTCCGCCCGGGCATCCCCGTCGTCATCGGAGCCGGGGACCGCCAGTGCGAGGTCCTGGGCTCGGGCGCGTCGGAGGACCATCCGATGGTCAGCTGGGGCACCACCGGGAACGTGTCGGTGCCGGTGCACGAGCGCCCCGTGCCCTCACCGGCCGGCGCGGTGGTGACGCGGGCCGCCGACGGGGGCTGGCTGCTCGAGGGCGGGCTGTCGGCGGCCGGCTCGTTTCTGGCCTGGCTGGGGCGACTGCTCGACCGCACGCCCAACGAGCTGGCCCGCCTGGCGGGCGAGAGCCCGGCCGGCGCCCGCGGGGTGGTGGCGGCGCCCTGGCTCGACGGCGCCCGGGCCCCGTGGTGGCGTGACGACGCCCGGGCCGGTTTCGTGGGGCTCGGCGCCGCCCACGGCGCCAGCGACCTGGCGCGTGCCGTCATGGAGGCCGTGGCCTGGGACGTGCTGCGGGTGATGGAGGTGGTGACGGTCGGACGACTCGGCGGGTCCACCGCGGAGGGGGTGACCCTCGGGGGCGCCGGATCGGGCCTGCCGGTGTGGGTCGAGGTCCTCACCTCCGTGCTCGGGGTGCCGGCGACGCGCCACCGATCGGGCGAGGCGGCGTCGGCCGGTGCCGCGCTGTTGGCGGGGAGAGCGCTGGGCACCGGCCTCACCCTCGATCAGCTCGACCCCGTGGAGGCGCTGATCGTGCCGGACCCCGGTGCGGTCGAGGTGTACCGCCAGCTGCGCCCTCGAGTGGACCACGTCGCGGAGGCCGTGCTGGCGGCGACCGAGTCGCTCCCCGAGCCCGGGCGCAGCCCCGCGTTCTGAGCCGCCGTGCGCGTGGATCTCGCCTACGGCCGCCACGGCACGTCGGTCGAGGTGCCGGACGCGGCCCAGGTGGTGGCGCCGGTCGACGTGCCGGGCCTCGACGACGAGGCGGCGGCGATCACGGCCGCCCTGCGCCACCCGCTGGCCGGGCCGCCCCTGGCGGACCTGATGCGCAACGGCGGGCGGGTAGTCGTCGTGTTCCCCGATTTGACGCGACCGATGCCCAACCGCACCGTGCTCCCGCCGCTGCTGGCCGAGCTGGCGCGCCGTGGCGTGCCCGACGACCACGTCACGCTCCTGTGCGCCACCGGGACCCACCGGCAGGCGACGGCGGCGGAAATGCAGGAACTGGTGGGACCCGACATCGCGGCGCGCTACGCCATCGTCGACCACGACGCGACGAGCGACGCGCACGTCCACGTCGGCGAGGTGGACGGGGTGCCGGTGCTGCTGCAGCGCGAATACGTGGCGGCCGACGTGCGCGTCGTCACCGGCTTCGTCGAGCCGCACTTCTTCGCCGGTTTCAGCGGCGGGCCCAAGGCGGTGTGCCCAGGGCTGGCCGCCACCGAGACCATCTTGGAGGCCCATCATCCGCGCCGGATCGCCGACCGGCGGGCCACGTTCGTCGCACGGGCCGGCAATCCCGTGCACGACTTCGTGCGCGCCGCCGCCGCGCTGGCGCCGCCGCACCTGTCGCTCGACGTCGCCATCAACCGGGCGCGGCGCGTGACGGCGGTCTTCGCCGGCACGCTCCCGGCGGCCCACGACGCCGCGTGTGCCCATGTCCAGTCCTCGGCGGTGCGCGCAGTCGGCGCGCCGTTCGACCTCGTCGTGTCGACCAACGGCGGCCACCCGCTCGACCGCAACCTCTACCAGGCGGTCAAGGGCATGGCCGCCGCCGAGCGCATCGTGCGCGATGGGGGGATCATCGTCATGGCCGCCGCCTGCGAGGACGGGGTGCCGGCCGGCGGCGCCTTCGCCCGGCACCTCTCGGCCGCCCGCACGCCGGCCGACCTGGCCGGCGGGTCGGGGGAAGCCGAGCTCGACCGCTGGCAGGCCCAGGTGCTCGGCCGCGTGCTGGACCGGGCGGCGGTGCACCTGCACAGCGACGGCCTCGACGACGCGGCCATCGCGGGCGCGCTGCTCATCCCCGCTCCCGACCTCGACGACGCCGTGGCCGCCGCGCTGGCGCGCCTCGGCCGGAACGTCCGTGTCGCCGTGATGCCCGAGGGCCCGCTCACGGTGGCCACGGTCGGTCCGTCGCCGTGAAGCAGCCCGTCTGACGCCGCCCGGCTCACCCCGTGTGACGCCACCGGTCTGACTCTGACATCGGTGTCAGGGATAGAGTCCCCAACCGGTGCCCGACGATCCGCTGTTCGACTTCGCCGTACCCGAGGATCTGCTGAAGGAGGCGGTGTCGCAGATCAAGGACCGCGACGTGGTGGCGGACCTCGAGGTCATGCCGGGCACCGGCGAGGGCAAGCCGCCGCCGCTGATCGGCATCCTGCACCACTACGGCTACGCCCCCCTCGTCCTCCTGACGGCGGCGGCCCTGGTGCCGGGCACGTTCGGCAACGGCATCAACCTCATCGGCAGGAACCTCGAGACGTCGTTCCACATGTCCAATGCGTCGCTCGGCGCGGTGGCCTTCATCGCCCAGGTGTCGCAGCTGCTGTGGGCGGTCCCGCTGGCGGTATGGGCCGACCGGGGCAGCCGCAAGGTCGTGGCGGCCGTGGCGCTGCTCATCTTCGCAGGCTTCGGCACACTGATGGCGATCTCGCCCAACGTCTGGTGGTTCGCCTTCCTCTACCTGGCGGCCTCCGTGGGCACCGGGGTGAACAACACGGTGCACAACTCGTACCTGTCGGACGCCTACCCGACCGAGGGGCGCGGGCGGGTCTTCAGCTGGCACAACCTGTCGGACCCCTTGTCGCAGACCATCGGGATCCTGATCTTCGACTACGTGGTGACGATCGCCCACAACTGGCGCTACGGGCTGTTGGTCGCGCTGGCCGGGATCCCGCTCGGCTTGGCCCTCTTCACGCTGAACGAGCCGGAGAAGGGGGCCAACGAGAGCAGCCACATCCTCAAGGCGTCAGGCATGGACCTGCACACCCAGCAGGAGCAGGCGCCCCGGGTCCTCCTGGGTTCCGCCGTCACCCGGCTGCTGCGGGTGCGCTCGCTGTACTACGAGCTCGTGGCGGTGGCCATCCTCGGCTTCGCCGGCACCGGTGCACCGCTGTTCGGGAACCTGTTCTTCATCGACAAGTTCCACCTCGACACGGCAGTGCGCGGCGAGGTCTACGCCATCATCGGCCTGGCCGCCTTCCTGGGGCTCCCCTTCGCCTACGTGTTCGGCGACCGCTTCTTCCGCCGCGCCCCCCAGCGCCCCCTCGTGATCGCCGGCATCTGCATCACCGCCTACGGGGGACTGTTCGTCCTGTCGCTCTACGTGCCGCAGCTCTGGCTGTGCGTGTCCCTGCAGTTCCTTGCTCAGGCGGCCGTGTCGCCGCTGGCCATCTGCATCTTCCTCACGCTGGCCGCCACCGCCCCGCCCGAGATGCGCACCATCTGCTTCGCCATGTTCGGCGTCTACTCGCTGGTCTTCGGCGGCTTCACCGGCTCGGTGCTGCTCGGCGCGTTGTCCGACGCCATCGGGGGCCTGCACGGCATCGTCGTGGCGCTCACGCTCATCTTCCCGGTCTGTGCCATAGGCGGGGTGCTGCTCCTCATCGGCTCGCGTAGCGTGCGCCGGGACATCACCCTCGTGATCGAGGACGTGATTGAGCGCTACAGCGAGGGCAAGCGGCGCCAGGCCGGCGGCGCCATCCCGGCGCTACAGGTCCACAACCTCGACTTCTTCTACGGGACCAACCAGGTCCTCTTCGACGTCAACCTCGAAGTCGAGGAGGGCGACATGGTGGCGCTCCTCGGGACGAACGGCGCCGGCAAGTCCACGTTGCTGCGGGCGGTGTCGGGGCTGTCGCATCCCCACCGGGGTGTCATCCGCCTCTTCGGCATGAACTCGACGTACCTGGAGCCCGAGCAGATCATCGACCAGGGCGTGGTGCTGCTGGTGGGTGGGAAGATGACGTTCCCCGGGCTGAGTGTGCGCGACAACCTGCGCATCGGGGGCCACACGCTGCGGCGTGACCGCGCCCGGGCCGCGCGCGCCTACGACGAGGCGCTGGCGGCCTTCCCCGAGCTGGCGGAGCGGCTCGACCAACCTGCCGGCACGCTCTCGGGCGGGGAGCAGCAGATGCTCGCGCTGTCCCGCGTCATGATGACCAGCCCGCGCCTGCTCATGATCGACGAGCTGGCCCTCGGCCTGGCACCCATGACCGTGGAGCGGCTCATGGGCATGGTGCGGCGCATCAACGAGGCCGGGACCACGGTGATCCTGGTGGAACAGAGCCTCAACCGCGCGCTGAGCCTGGCGCAGCGCTGCTTCTTCCTCGAGCGCGGCGAAGTCCGCTTCGACGGACCCACGGCCGAGCTCATGGCCCGCGACGATCTGCTGCGACCGGTGTTCCTCGGCACTGCGGCCGCCGGCCTCGGGTAGCGACGGTGCTGGCGTTCTCGGCCCCCGACTTCGTCCTCGTCCAGGGACTGTTCTACGGGCTGGGCTACGGGCTCCTCGCCCTGGGTCTGGTGCTCGTCTACCGCACCAACCGGGTGCTCAACTTCGCACAGGGACAGATCGGGGTCATCGCCGCGGTGTTCCTGGTGAAGCTCACCGCCGACTTCAAGTTCAACTACTGGTTCGCCCTGACCCTTTCGGTCGGGCTCGCCGCCGCGACCGGGGCGCTGTCGGAGCTGGTGCTGCGCCGGCTCTTCAACCGCCCCCGCGTGCTCGTGATGGTCGCCACCATCGGGCTGAGCTACGTATTGCTGGCGCTCACGGCACTGCCCTTCATCAGGCCGTCCAACCTCTACAAACCGGTGCCGGTCCCGTTCGACCTCTCCTTTTCGCTCGGGCCGTTCATCATCACGCCCACCGAGGTACTGACCCTCATTGTGGCGCCCATCGTCACCATCGCCCTGGTGCTCGCGGTCCGCTTCACCTCGTGGGGCCTGGCCATGCGGGCCATGTCGGAGAACGCCGACTCGGCCCGGCTCTCGGGCGTGTGGATCCGCCGCACCTCGACGCTGACCTGGACCGTGGCCGGCGCGCTGTCGGCCTTCACCGCCATCCTCAACGCGCCCAACCAGACCAGCGCCCTGACGCAGGCGCTCTCGCCTGACCTGCTCCTCTACGCGCTCACCGCGGCGCTGATCGGCGCCATGGTCAACCTCACCGTGGCCTTCATCGCCGGTGTCGGGATGGGGCTGTTCCTCGAGGTGCTCGAGTGGAACATCCCTTCGCCGGCCAAGCAGCAGCTCGTGATCTTCATTGTGGTCATGGTCGTCCTCCTCGTGCGCGTCGGGGCCCTGCGCAAGGGGGCGAGGACCGGTGAGCGGAGCACGTGGCAGCACGGCGCCGCCACCACCGTCCGGGCCGGGCTCGACCAGCTGCGCCGCCGCGTGTCGACGACCGGCATGTGGCTGACCGTGGTCGTCGCCGTCCTGCTGCCCTTCGTGCTCTCCGTCGGCAACAACGTCCTGTTCAGCCAGATCTGCATCTACGCCGTCATCGCCCTGTCCCTGACCATGCTGACCGGCTGGGCCGGCCAGGTGTCGCTGGGGCAGTTCGGCCTGGTGGCCGTCGGCGCGCTGGTGGCGGTGCACCTGGGCACCTCGCTCCCGCTGCCCCTCGTGATGCTCTACGGCGGCGCGGTCACCGCGCTGGTCGCCATCATCGTGGGGCTGCCCGCGCTGCGCATGCCCGGCCTGTTCCTCGCCGTGACCACGCTGGCCTTTGCCATCTTCATGCAGAACGCCGTCCTGGCCACTCCCTGCTTCACCGTGCCCGGCATCAACAAGACGCTGTGCACCGGGCTGCCCAACCCGGCCTACACCGTCGTCAACCGTCCATCGCTGTTCGGCATCAGCCTGGCCTCGCAACGGTCCTTCGCCTGGTTCTCGCTCGGCGTCCTGTTGCTGTCCATCTACATGGTGCGGGTCTGGCGCGACAAGGGCATCGCGCGCCGCCTGGTCGCCGTGCGCGACAACGAGCTGACCGCGGCAGCCATGGGGATCCCGATCCTGCGCACCAAATTGCTGGCCTTCGGCCTCTCGGGGTTCATGGCAGGCTACGCCGGCGTCTGCTTCGCGTTCGCCACCCAGCAGCTCAACAACACGGACCTGACCTTCGACCCGACGACCTCGTTCGTGATCATCTCCATGGTCGTCATCGGCGGCCTCGGCTCCATTCAGGGGGCCATCCTCGGCGCCCTCTACCTCGAGGGGCTGCCGGCGCTCTTCGGCTCCAACCAGACCATCCAATTCATCACCAGCGGGCTCGGGCTGATCGCGTTCATCCTCTATCTGCCCGGAGGCTTGGCCGAGGTGCTGCAGCGTTCGGGCGACCTGGTGGCCGCGGGGATTCGCGCCGCCCAGGACCGCTTGGCGTCCCGGCGGGCCGGGCCCCCGGTGGCGCCCGAGGGTGCGGTCGCCGACATGCCTTCCCTGGTGGCCGACGGGGCGGAACAGTGACCACCGTGGCACCGAACCCGCCGATCTCGTCCTCGGGGCACCCCGCCCATCTCAGCGTGCACGGCCTCGACGTGCACTTCGGTGGGGTGCATGCGCTCAACGGGGTGACGTTCGAGGCGGAGCCCGGGGCGATCGTGGGCCTCATCGGCGCGAACGGCTCGGGGAAGACGACGACACTCGATGTGATCTCGGGTCTGGTGGCGCCGCAGTCGGGCGCCGTGCGCCTCGACGGCACCGACCTGTCCGAGTACCTACCCGAGGAGCGGCTCGGCATCGGGATGGTCCGCTCCTTCCAGGATTGCCGCCTGTTCCCCGAGCTGACGGTGCTCGACGTGCTGCTCCTGTGCGAAGACGCCCGCCAGGAGGTCGCGGTGCTGCCCACGACCCTCCGACTCCCGTGGGCGCGGCGGGCCGAGCGCCGCAAGCTCCAGGCCGTCGACCAGGTGATCGGCGCCTTCGGGCTGCAACGCTTCCGCGACCACCGCACGGCGGAGCTGTCGACCGGGACGCGCCGCGTGGTGGACCTGGCCTCCATGGTCCTGGCCAAGCCCCGCCTGCTGCTGCTCGACGAACCGACGGCGGGCATCGCCCAACGGGAGGCCGAAGCCTTCATCCCGTTGCTGCGGCGACTGCACGAGGTGGCCGACACCACGATCGTCCTGGTCGAGCACGACGTGCCGCTGGTCTTCGAGCTGTGCTCCGCCGTGGTGGTGATGGAGCTCGGCCAGGTGGTGGCGGCCGGGCCGCCCGAGGTGATCCGCGCTGATCCGAAGGCGCTGGCCGCCTACCTTGGTGCGAGCGACGAGGCCCTCATGGCCTCGGGTCCGATCGGGGAGGGAAGCGGTCACGACCGCGACGAAGGAGCGTGAGGATGGAAGCGAGCAGGGAAGTGTCGGCGCACCGGGGACCGTTCCGTCCCCTGGCGCCGTTGGGTCGCTCCTGGCGGCGCCTGCGCCGGCGGCCGCTCGCCACGCAGGTGCGCACGGCCGTGATCGTCCTCGCCATCGTGGTGGGCCTGGTGGTCTGGCTCGCGCTGGCGCCCTCGGGGAGCCCGGGCAGTCCCGGCGCCGCCGGCGCCGCCGAGGTGGCGACCGCGACCTCGGCGACGGGCACCCCGGTAAGCCAGGCCAGCACGAGCAGCCGCGGGGTGAGCGCCACGACCATCAACGTGGTGTTCCCGGTCGTCGCCATCAACAGCGAGGCCGGGCGCTTCGGGTTCGCGCAGGACAAGGAGTACAACGAGCAGAACGCAGCCATCAACCTCTACGTGAAGCAGATCAACAACAGCGGCGGTATCAACGGCCGCAAGATCAACCCGATCATCGTCAGTTTCGATCCCTCCAACAACGCCAACATGCAGGCGCTGTGCGAGCAGTGGACGCAGGGCAATCCGCCGGTCTTCGCCGTGGTCGACGGCATCGGGACATGGGAGGAGGACAACCAGCTCTGCGTCACCCAGCAGGGGCACACCCCGCTGATCAGCGCCTGGTCCACCACGACCAACTGGACCCAGCTCGGCTCGCCGTACCTGTGGTGGACGGGGCCCGACCAGGCGCCGGTGCTGGCGGCCACGGTGCAGTGGGGGCTCGCCTCGGGCCGCCTGGGCCACGGCAAGAAGGTCGGCGTGGTGGTGTCGGACCAGGCCGGCGACCAGGCGGCGTTGAACGACTACCTGCTGCCCGACCTGAAGAAGGCGGGGATCACGCCACAGGTGGCGACGGTGGCGGGCAACCCGGACGAGTCCGCCACCACCAGCTCTGACGCACAGCTCGCCGTGGAGCGCTTCAAGGCGGCCGGCGTGCAGTCGGTCTTCCCGCTCATCCCCGAGAACGCCTTCTTCCCCTATGTGGCCGCCGAGACGTCCCAGCAGTACTTCCCGCAGCTGCTCCTGAGCGACTACGAGTCCACCATCGAGGTGGCGCTCGGCCTGATCCCCGTCCCCTACGAGACGGCGCTCAACGGACAGGAGGGCGTGACCACCGAGACACTGGGTGGCTTCGACGACGCGCGGCCAGAGAGCCAGGGTGGCTACGACCCCGGCGTGCGCTCCTGCTACGAGACGTGGCACGCCTACCATCCCAAGCCCATCCCGGGCACGCAGAGCTACTACATAGAGGAGCAGGGGCCCATTCAGGCCTGGTGCGGCGCCATCCGGCTCTTCGCCACGGCGGCCAAGGACGCCGGGAAGAACCTCAACCGCCAGACCTTCGTGGAAGCCATGTCAAAGATCACCAACTACCCAGGCACGCTCTCACCGGTGTGGAGCTTCGGCCCGGACAAGTTCTACGGGCCGACCGAGTACCAGGTCGTGAAGATCCACAACAACGTGCCGCCGTCCTCGCAGTGCAAGTTGAAGACCAATCACCAGCCCCAGGGCACGTGCTGGGTGACGGTGCAACCCTTCAAGCCGTTGCCGTCGACCTCGAGCTCCTGACGCGGCGCCGTTCAGGCGATGACGGTGGGCGACGGGGGCCGCCCCTGCAAGATGTCGTCGAACCGGGTCTGCAGGGCGACCTCGAGCTCGGGGTGCGTGAGGATGTAGAACGTCCCGTTGGTGACCGCGTCGATCACGCGGTCCGCCACCGCCGCCGGCGGGATCCCGGTGTCGACCATGCCCTGGACCGCGGCCCGCAGGTCGGCCGCGCCGCCCACCGCGCGGTCGGGCGCCCAGGCGGGGCGGTTCCGCTCGGACTCGGCGATGCGCGTCTGCACGAAGCCGGGGCACAGGACCGAGACGCCGATCGGCGCCCCCAGCGCCTGCAGGTCCTTGAAGAGCGTCTCGGAGATGGCCACGACGGCCTGCTTGGTGGCGTTGTAGGGGCCGAGAAAGGCGGCCGTGGTGAGGCCGGCAATGGAGGCGGTGTTGACCACGTGCCCCTCGCCCTGCTCGAGAAGCACCGGCACGAAGGTGGCGACGCCGTGGATCACGCCCCACAGGTTGACCCCGAGGATCCAGCGCCAGTCCTCCTCGGTGACCTCCCAGATGGGGCCGCCCAGCCCGATCCCCGCGTTGTTGTGGATGAGGTGCACCGCGCCGAAACGATGGAGCACCCGGTCGCGCAGCTCGCGCACCGACGCGGCGTCGGACACGTCGGTGACCACGCCGTGCGCCTCGGCACCGTGACCGGTGAGCTCGGCCACGGCGTCCTTGAGCGGGCCCTCCTCGATGTCGGCGATCACGATCTTCATCCCCTCGGCCGCCGCGCGCGCCGCCACCGCCTTGCCGATGCCGCTGGCGCCGCCCGTGACCACGGCCACCTTGTCTCGCAGGTCCTCCATGACCCCTCCCTCATGTGTCGTGGCCGCAGTCAACCACGGCGCTGCGTGCCACGGCCAGGGCGTGCCGGCGGTCGCAGGGCCTCACAGCAGCGAGAAGGTGCCCGCCTCGACCATCACCAGCACGCCGATGGCGCACAGGAGCACGGGCACGGCCACGACGCCCAGGCGCGTCATGAGTGCTCGTACCTTCGGGTGGCGACCTCCCTCCAGGATGAGGACGGTCACACCGACCTCGCCGAGCACGAAGACCACCCCGATGGCGGCCAGGTTCACTGCGCCGCCCACCCGGAAGAGCGGGATGTAGGCCGCCAGGTTGTCGCCGCCGGCCCCGATGGTCACGAGCGCGGCCGCCGTGAGGCTGCGACCCACCGCCCGCTGCGCCGCCTTCGAGGGCGCGCCGGGCCCCCGGCGCCTCTGCGACCCTCGGAGCCCGAGCAGGCCACGCAGTCCGATGGCCAGGGGCACCAGCCCGAGCAGGCCGACCACCGCCGGCGAGAACTCGAAGAGGACCGCGGCCCCGGCGGCCGCCGCGGCGACCAGGATGGCGAAGCCGACCACCTGGCCCACGGCGATCCGGTGCGCCCGGTCCAACGGCGCGCCCGCCACCATGGCCATCGTCACCGCACAATTGTCGATGTTGGTGCCGACGAACGCCGCCGCCGCCACGCCAAGGTCGGCCCCGAGGCCGCCCACCGCCAACGAGATCGTGGTCGCCGTCAGCCCGCGGGCAGTGGCATGGCGGGGCCGTAGGGCTTGTCACCCCGCAGGGTGACCCGGTGCGCGTAGCGGGCGGCGTCCCCGTAGTCGTCCAGCGCATAGTGCAGCGTGGCCCGGTTGTCCCAGAAGGCGACCGACCCGGGCCGCCAACGGAAGCGGCAGGTGTACTCGGGCTTGATGCAGTGGTGGTACAGCATCTCGAGGATGGCGTTGCTCTCGTTGTCCGATAGTCCGAAGATGCTGCGGGTGAACTGACGGTTCACGAACAGCCCGTTGCGTCCCGTCTCCGGGTGCGTGCGCACAACGGGGTGCAGAGCGGGGAGCAGCTTCTCGCGCCACGTGCCGTCCCATTCGTAGCCGCCCCGCTCCCCCACGTCGGCGGCGAACCACGGGTCGTGATGGATGGCGATCAGCTGGTCGCACAGGGACCGCACCGGCGCGGCCAGCCCGTCGTAGGCGTCTTGGAGGCTGGCCCACATGGTGTCGCCCCCCACCTCGGGCGCCTCGAGCATGTAGAGGATGGAGCCCATGGCCGGCGTCTGCAGGAACGTCACGTCGGTGTGCCACCAACTCGCCCGGTCGACCTTGCCGTCGATGGCCAGTACCTCGGGGCTCTCGTCGATGGACGGCAGCACTGGGTGTGCTTCGGTGACGGTCCCGAACTGGCGGGCGAAGTCGGCCTGCTGCTCTGCCGTCAGCGACTGCTCGCGGAAGAAGATGACGTGGTGGGTGTTCAGTGCGTCCCGGATGGCGGCGACGACCTCGGCGGCGAGCGGGACGGAGATGTCCACGCCCGAGATCTCGGCCCCGATGGCGGGGGAGACCGGGTGGACGCTGACGGCGGTGGCGAGGGTCACCCCGCAATTCTGCCCGAGTCCGCTCGGGGGCGTCGACGGGGTCTTCGAAAGCTCTAAACGAGTTGGTAGATAGTTCTGGAAAACACTGCCGGAGGTCGCCGGTCGCCGGTCGCCGGTCGCCGGCCGCCGGTCGCCGGCCGCCGCCCCCGGCGCCCCGCCTACATTGGCCCCGCCCACCACCGACCGCGGCCACCCGCGAGAAAGGGCCGTCCGTGAGCGATGACCCGTCCATGAGCGATGACACAGAGGGCTTCGTCCTCACCCCGCCGGCCCGCAATTACTCGCCCTGGTACCAGTGGATGGCCCGGCTGGCCGCCACGACCCACGAGGACCCGCTCCCCGAGAGCGATCCCGCCGCCATCGGCGCCTGGGTGGATCGCCGGCGCGCCCGCCTCGGCGAGCTCCTCGGGCCGGAGCCGGCACCGGTGCCGCTCAACGCGGAGACGCTCGAGTCGGTGCCCTGCGACGGCTACCGCCGGAACAAGATCGTCTTCGACTCCGAGGACACCATGTCGGTGCCGGCGTACCTGCTCATCCCCGACAGTCGCGAGGGCGGTGTCCCGGGGGCGGCCGTCCTCGCCTGTCACGGTCACGGGCCAGGAAAGTCGCAGGCGGTCGGGCTCGAGCACACCGACATGCCCAACGCGGACTATGCCCTGCAGCTCGCCCGCCGGGGCTACGTCGTGCTGGCACCCGATCTGCGCTGCTTCGGCGAGCGCCTGGACTGGAATCCCGAGGACCACTACGCGTGCGACACCAACCTCGTCCATGCGGCCATGGCGGGCTGGAACCCGCTGACCCAGAACATCTGGGACCTGCGGTGCTGCCTCGACCTGCTGGAGCAGCACCCGCTGGTGGACGCGGCCCGCATCGGCATGGTCGGCATCTCGTACGGCGGCACCGTCACCCTGTTCACCGCCGCCGTCGACTCCCGCGTGGCGGCCTCCGTGGTGAGCGGCTACTTCTCGTCGTGGGCCGAGAGCCACAAGATGCCCTGGAACATGTGCGGCTCCCAGATCCTGTTCGGGATGCTCGGCCAGCTCGAGCACGAAGACCTCGGCGCCCTGGTCGCGCCGCGGCCGATGTTGGTGGAATCGGGCACCGAGGACTTCTTGTTTCCGGTCGCTGCGGCCACCGAGTCGGTGCGCCGCACCCGCCTCGTCTACGCGCAGGACGGCGCGACCGATCGACTGGTGCACGACGTCTTCGACGGCGGTCATCAGTGGCACGGCACCGAGGCCATGCCCTTTCTCGACCGCTGGCTCGGGCATCCGGGCCCGTCGGCGGAGGCCTGAGCCGCCGCTGCGCGAACGCTCTCAGGCGCCCCGGTCGGTCCGCGGCGCCCGCGTCTGGGCGGCGTGCCGGAGGACCTGGTCGAGTGAGGCCTGGGCGTCGGTGCCGCCCCCGGGCTGGGTGCCGCCCTCAGCGTCACTGGGGGCGTCGACCCCACGTGCCGCAGGCGCGTCCGCGTCCTCGTCCTGGACCGGTGGCGGCGTCACGTCGTCCGGGTGGGCGGCCACGGCACGGTGGCGCCACTCCCACCAATGCCGTCTCCCGCCCCCATCCGGTCGACGTCCCATCGCTGTTACAGGAAGCCGCGCAGGATCGTGGGGAAGGCCGCCGCGAGGACGACCGTGCCGTGGACGTCCCTGGCGGTCGGGACCGAGACGGGGTTGGCGGTGGGGACGTCCATCAGGGAGAGCACGGCCGATACCGGCGTCCCTGGGCCGAGATAGATGTGCGAGGCCACCTGCTCGAGCAGCGAGGTCGTGCCCGTCGGGTCCGAGATGAGGGAGGTGACCGACAGCTTGCCGGTCGCCAGCTGGCCCAGGCTCGAATGCGCACTGACCATGTGCAGGTCCACGCCGACGTAGTGGCTCACGGGGATGCCGAGCCTGACGAGCCCCGAGATGATCGTGGCCGGGGCGTGCACACTGAGCGAATCGATGGGGACCGTGCCGCGGCCCGCCAGGGGCAGCCCCAGCGAGTTTGGGATCTTGAGGACGTTGGTGTGGCCGTCGGTGTTGTGGAAGACGAAGATCTGCTCGCTGTGGTCGGGCCCCTTGACGATGGCCAGCAGGTCGTTCTTGCCCCGGGCCAGCAGCCAGCCGGGCACCCCGACGTGGTGGACGGCGTGGTCGATCCGGTAGAGGCCGATCCCTATCCACGCGCCTGCAATGAGGACCAGGGCCAGGAATCCGGAGGCGACGGCGATCAGGACACGCTTGAGGGTCTTCCGGCGCCTGGGCGGTGGCCCCTCGCCGGTGGCGTCGAGGCCCAATTGCCCTGAGGCGATGGCGATGGTCAATTCTCCTCCGTCGTACGGACCGAGCCTCGGCCCGGCCTCCCAGATCCCCGTCTCGAAAGGTACGGAGCCGTCATTGCCCCGCCGTTGCCTGCCGGGTTCGAAGTGGTTGCCATGCGCTCGGCTAACCCGTGCCACCCGTCCGCCATGCTGGTGGCATGGGAGAGGACCGCGACCCGCCGTTGGGGCCGGCCGCGGCGGGACACCCGGCGTTCCGCTACACCTCGCCCGACGAGGACAGCGCACGCTGGTGGGACTTCGCGTTCCGCCAGGGCGACATCGTGATCAGCACCCGGTCGAAGTCGGGCACCACGTGGGCCCAGATGATCTGCCTGCTTCTGGTGTTCCAGACCCCGAACCTCCCTGGTCGCCTGGGCATGCTCTCGCCCTGGCTGGACTGGCTGGTCGAGCCCAAGGAGGATGTCTACGAATCGCTGGCCGCTCAGACCCACCGTCGCGTCATCAAGACGCATACACCTCTCGACGGCGTGCCGCTCGAACACCGGGTCAGCTACATCGTAGTGGCCCGCCACCCGCTCGACATGGCGGTCTCGCTCTACCACCACAGCGACAACATCGACCGCCGTCGGATGGCAGAGCTCACCGGACAACCGAAGTTGCGGAGAGTCCCGCGACCTCCTTTGCGCGACTGGGTGCTCCGCTTCGTCGACTGGGACGGCGACGCCCGGGCGTCGTTGGACACGCTGCCCGGGGTGATGCTGCACGTCTCCGACGCGTGGGCCCGCCGCCACGAGCGCAACGTGGTGCTCCTCCACTACGACGACCTGAGCGCGGACCTCGACGGCACCATGCGCGCGCTGGCGCAGCGGCTCGGTCTCCCCGTGGACGATGCGGTCTGGCCCGCGTTGGTCCATGCCGCGACCTTCGACGCGATGCGCGCACGATCCGCCGTACTCGCCCCCGCCGGCCCGGGCGTGCTGAGGGATCCCGCCGCCTTCTTCCGCCACGGGCTGCCGGGCGAAGGCCGGGACATGCTGACAGCCGACGAGTTGGCCCACTACCGCGACCGCGCCGCCACCATGGCCCCGCCGGACATGCTGGCGTGGCTCCATCGCGACGGAGCGCCCTGAGGTCAGTCGGGCAGCAGCCGGGCCGAGTCGGGCTCCAGGTGGACGGTGGCGTGCGAGATCGTCCGTAGTGCCGAGGCGGGGCACGTGACAGCGACCGGTCCGGTCAGCGCGTCGCGGACCGGCACCGCCTTGCGCGCCTCGGGGACGATGGCCAGCACGCGGGCGGCACGCAGGAGGGCCGGGATGGTCACGGTGATGGCGTGCCGGGGCACGCCCTCCAAGGTGGCGAAGTGGCCCTCGTTCACCTGCTGGCTGCGGCAGTCGGCGTCCAACTCGACGACCTTGACGTCGCGCCGGTCCTCGAAGTCGGCCACCGGTGGGTCGTTGAAGGCGAGGTGCCCGTTCTCCCCGATCCCCAGGCAGCACAGGTCGAGCGGGTGGGAGCACAGGAGTCCGGCGTAGCGGGCGCACTCGGCCTCGGCGTCGCCCAGCCCCTCCACGTAGTACGCCTCTCTCGGATGCGCCGGCTCCACGATGCGCTCGCGGATCCAGCGCTGGAAGCCGGCCGGGTGGTCGGGCCCCACCCCGACGTACTCGTCCATGTGGAAGACGACGGTGTCGGCCCAGGGGACCCCGGGCGTCTCCTCGACGAGCGTGCGCACGAAGGCGAGCTGCGAGTTCCCGGTGGCGAACATGGCGTGCGCGATGCCCCGGGCCTCGACGGCGGCCCGCATGACGTCCCGAGCCTCGTCGGCGGCCGCGCGCGCCATGGCGGCCACATCGGCGTGCACCACCACGGTTGCACCGTCGAAGGTCCGGACCCCTGGCTCCACGCCGCTCAGCATGCCAGGCGCGCCTCGGCCAGACTGGACCGGTGCGCGACGTGGTGGTTCCCGGGCCCGCCCATCTGGAGGCGGCATGGAAGGCCGTGCGCCGCTTCCTCCCGGTGACACCCGTTGTCGCCGCCCCGCAGCTGGGTGCCTCGGTCTCGGTCAAGCTGGAGACGGTCCAGCCCACCGGCTCGTTCAAGGTGCGGGGCGGTCTCGCTGCCGTGGCGGCGACGCTCGAGGACGATCCCGGTCGGGCCGTCGTCGCCTCGTCGGCGGGCAACCACGGCCTGGGCCTGGCCTACGCGGCGTCGAAGTTCGGCGCCCGGGTGACCGTCGTCGTGCCCACGGGGGCCTCGGCGGCCAAGGTCTCGGCCCTCCAGCAGTTCGACGTGCGTCTCGTCCTGCACGGCGAGGGCTACCGCGAGGCGGAGACGCACGCGCTCGAGCTCGCCGCCGGCGAGGGGGTCCATTACGTCTCGCCCTACAACGACCCCGACGTCATCGCGGGCCAGTCGACGCTGGCGCGCGAGCTCCTGGAGCAGGTGCCCACCGTGGGCACCGTCATCGTCCCCTGCGGTGGTGGGGGACTCCTGTCGGGCGTCATCCTCGGGCTGGAGGGGACCGACGTGCGCGTCATCGGGGTCGAGTCCGAGGCGTCGCCTTCCATGAGCGCCGCGCTGGCGGCCGGTGCCATCGTGCCGATCGACGTCGAGCCGACCGTGGCCGACGGGTTGGCGGGCAACCTCGAGCCCGGCTCCATCACGGTCGGCATCGCGCTGGCCCACGGCGTGTCGGTCCTGACGGTGAGCGAGGCCGACATCCGCTCGGCCATGGCCTTCGCCGCCACCAAGATGGGGTTCGTCCTCGAGGGCGCCGGTGCCGTCGGCGTGGCTGCCCTCCGGGCCGGCCTGGTGGCCCCCGACGAGAGGGGGAGGGAGACGGTGGTGATCCTCACCGGGCGCAACGTGGCGCCGAGCCTCCTGTCGGAGGTGCTCCATTCCTGAGGTCGGCGTCCCCGGCGCCACACTCGACTACCAGGTGACCGGCGAGGGCGAGCCGCTCCTGCTCATCGCCGGCTGCGGCCAACCCGCCGCGGCCTGGCACCTGTCCCTCGTGCCGGCGCTCGCCGCGGCTGGGTACGCCGTCGCCACCTTCGACAATCGGGGCGTCGAGCCGTCGTCGTCACCGGACCCGCCCTACAGCGTTGACGTCATGGCCGACGACGCCCTCGCACTCCTGGACCACCTGGGCTGGGACGACCCAGTGCGGGTGGCCGGCCACTCCATGGGGGGGTGGATCGCCGAGACGCTGGTCCTCGACCATCCCGAACGCGTCGCCGCCGCGGCGCTGATGGGCAGCGCGAACACACCGACGGCGTGGGAGATCGCCATCACGACGGTCGAGCGGGACCTGGCCCGGCTGGACTTCGACCTGCCGCCGCTCTTCTACGCCACCGAGACGTTGCGCTACCTGCCGACCGCGGACATCCAGAACTCAGAGGTCGTGAGCACCTGGCTGTCGCTGCTGGGCGACATGCCCGTCTGGCCCAACCCGGGGCGGCTCGGCCAGTACGAGGCGGCACTGGCCTGGTCGACCGACCCCGCCCGCACCACGCGCTGGCCGGAGGTGCGCGTGCCGTGTCTGGTGCTGGCGTTCGAGCACGACGTCGACTCGCCGCCCCGCTACGCCCGCGAGGCGGCCGCCGCCATTCCCGGGTGCGGCTACCACGAGGTCGCCGGTGCCGGTCACCTCGGCATCCTGACGCACGCCGACGAGGTGGCCCGCGTTCTGGTGGAGTTCTTCGCCCGCACCTCGTAGGGCTCGATCAGCGCGCTCCCGTCCCACCCGGAGCACGGCTGCTGCGCAGCCTCACTTCCAGCCCTGCATGACGTGCTCGAACCACCAGGCCGGCGCGGCCGCCGTGAGGACGCTCATGTCCCAGTAGTCGCACCACCTCGTGATCCTCCCGTCGCGGAGCTCGTGCACGGACGCCACCGGCAGCGCCATGGTTTCTCCCGTCGGCCACGTCCAGTGCTCGACGTGCTCGGTCATGACGGCGTCCGGCCCGGCCACCAGGTGCCGCCGCTCGTCACGGAGTCCCGACAGCTTGCCGAAGGCGAGCGTCAGCCGCCTGATGATCTCGTCGGGACCGCGCGCCACGTCGTCCTCGGGAGTCGCCACATCGGTGTACTCCCCCTCGGCGTCGAAGCGGGCCCCGACGGCGGGCAGGTCCTGGCGGTAGAGGTCGTCCCAGAATCCCTCGATGATCGTGCGGTTCTCGTCGGCCTTCACACCTGTCACCCCCGGAGCGACCCGCCGTCACCGCGACGTCGGACGCGGGGACTCCCAGTCGACGGTCGTGTCGCCGACGGCCTCGGGATGCCCCTGCAACCAATGCCGTGCGAACGGGCACCAGGGCACCAGGGTCAGGTGATCCGATCGGGCTCGCTCGACGGCGGTCGCAACCAAGCGGCCGCCGATGCCCCGCCCGGACAGCTCGTCGGGGACCTCGGTGTGGACCAGTGCGAGCCGGTCACCGTGGCGGTGGTAGACCAGCTCGGCCTCGGCCCCGTCCTCGCGCACCACCAGTCGGCTCTCGGCGGGTAGGTCGACGACCTCCACGTCGCCGGCGGCAGTGGTCATGGCTGCGCCTCCGGAGTCGTCGCCGTCGCGGTCGGCCGCGCTACCACTCGCCCCAGCCCGGCGGGCTGACGGTCCCCGTCACGGTCCGCGGGTCGACCGGCGACCGGCTGGCGCCCGCCTGGTAGACGGCGAAGCAGAGCCGCAGGACGTCGGTCGCCTCGGCGGCGGTCATGGCGGCGGGAGACCCGTGGAGCAGCGAGTCGACGAAGTGCTGCGACGAGCGGACGAAGCCGGCGCCCCAGTCGGCGTCGATGTCGGTGAACTCCGTCGTCTTGCGTTCGTGCGGGGTGCCGGTGAACAACATGACGGGGGCAAGGTCGAGCATCTCGCCCGTGGCGCGCGTCACCCAGATCTGGCCCTCGTCGCCGGTGATCTCGAAGAACTCGTCGGCGCCGTAGTACGAAGAGCGCATGTAGAAGTTCGGTGAGTACTGGACCTCCATCATGCCCAGGACCTCTGGGTCCTCGTACTCGAAGATCACGGCGCAGGGCTCGAAGAAGAGGTCGCGCCGCCGCACCACCGCCTGCACCGAGGTGATGTCGAGGTCGAGCAGCCACAGCGCCATGGCGTACTTGTGCACCATGTCGTCGAAGAGGTGCCCGCCGGGGCTCCGCTTGTCGAGGCGCCAGCCGTAGCCCTCGGGGCGCAGGGCGGCCTGGAAGGCGGAATCGGTCTGGCCGACCAGGGTGCGGATGCGCAGCGACGTCGGCTTCCCGATGGCACCGTCCGCCACGAGGCGCTTGGCCAGCTCGAGCGGGGGATAGTGGACGAAGCACTCGCTGATGCGCAGCGTGCGCCCGGACCGCTGGGCCGCCGCCTCCATCTCCAGCGCGTCCTCGACGGAGTTGGCGACGGGCTTCTGCACCGACACGTGCTTGCCCGCGTCGAGCGCGGCGATCACGTGGTCGTGGTGCAGGTGGGTCGGCGTGAGCACCTCGACGGCGTCGATGGAATCGTCGGCCAGCATGCCGGACAGCTCGGTATAGAAGGACTCGGCCCCCCACTCCTTGGCGGCCTGGCGGCCCACCTCCTCGTCCGTGTCGCAGACGGCAACGACGTCGCAGCGGGGATCCTCGAGATAGCCCCGCACGTTCATGGTCGCGATGTTGCCGGCGCCCAGCACGCCCAGCCGGACCCTGTCCATCACACCCTCCATTCGCCGGTGACGCCGCCTACGCGTCGGCTCCGAATGCCCCCCCGTCCCGGGCGGTGGCAATGCGATTGTCGTCGTAGCCGAGGACGGAGCGCAAGACCTCCTCGGTGTGCTGCCCGACGGTCGGCGCCTTGGCCGGGTGCGGGAGCTCTTCGCCGATGAAGTGCAACGGCGTGAAGAGCTGGTCCGCACCCACGTCCGCCGCGGGGAGCAGGGAGAAGCGGTCGACGAATTGGGGGTCCTCGAGCAACGTCTTGGGCGTGTTGACCGGCGCGATGGGCGTGTTCACCCGGCCACCGAAGTCCAGCCATTCCTGCGCCGTCTTCGTTCGGAAGATGTCGCGCAGTTCGGCCTGGAGCTCACGGTTGCCGCGGGCGTGGTCGGCGTACCTCGAGCCCGGCCAGCGCTCGAAGAGGTCCATCCGGTCGAGGGCCTCGCAGAAGTTCTTCCAGAACGCCTGCTCCGACGCCATGAAGAGGACATGCTCGTGGTCCGAGGTCTCGTAGGCCTGGTAACGGACGCCTTCGACCATGCCCGCGGTGCCCGGGGCCCGCCGCTCGTACCCGTCCGCCTTGTTGCCGGTCACCTCCGACTCTGGTCGCTCGTAGGCCCGCCAGGTCTCGCTGCGATACCAGTCCAGGGCCGCTGCGGCGTCGGACTGGGCGACGTCGATGTGGGAGCCCTCGCCGGTGGCGCGGGCCCGGATCACCGCGGCGAGAATGCCGAGCGCGCCGAACAGCGGCCCGGCGTTGATCCCGATGGACACGTGCTCGGGGATGTAGGTGAATCCCTCGTCGTCGGTGGCGACCTTGACGATGCCGGCCCAGGTGTCGTAGGCGATCCCGTGGCTCGGGTAGTCGCGGTAGGGCCCCGTCATGCCGTAGCCCGAGATGGTGCAGAACACGAGCTTGGGGTTCGCGGCGCGCAGGTCCTCGAACCCGACCCCGCGCCGGGCCAGCGAGCCCGGTCGCATGGCCTCGACCACGACGTCGGCATCTGCGGCGAGCTCCTTGAAGATGCCGACGCCGGCGTCGGTGCGCAGGTCGAGCACGAGCGACCGCTTGCCGCGGTTGACGTGCAGGTGCATGAGCGAGATCCCCTCCACGATGGGCCAGGTCATCTCGCGGATGTAGTCCCCGGCCGGGGGCTCCACCTTGATCACGTCCGCGCCGAGGTCGACCAGGGCCGTGGTGATGGCGGCCGGCCCCAGTGCGGAGCACTCGATGATCCTCATGCCGTGCAGCGGCGCCGTCGCCATCAGACCTCCCGTCGTCGAAGGCCGGATCGTAGCGGTCCGCGGGCCGGGCACCGGAGCCCGGATCTCGACATACTGGGGCGGTGGAGACCGAGGCCCTCGACGACGCCTTGACCGTCTTCGCCGCCACCGCACCGAACTACGGCCCGCTCGGCCTGGCCAACCACGGGCCCATGGCGGCCGAGGCACTGGCGCAGCTCGGCCGCGAGGACGCCATCGCCAATTGGGTGCGGCACTACCGGAGACGACTCGACGATGCGCCCCCTCCGGCCGACCGCCCGTTGAGCGAGGAGGAGTGGCAGGGCGCACTCGGGCAGGGGGAGCGGTTCCCCGAGTGGCTCGCCCTCTTCGAGCAGGAGATGGCGGACCGTCCCCCGGCCGCGGTCGTCGGCGAGTGGGCGCCGCGGTTGCTGCCGGGGGTGGTCGGCGCGGCCACGCACGGCCTGATCCGCACGGGCCACGGTGTGCGCGCACTGGCGGCGGCCGACACGCCGCCGCGGCGCCTCGAGGTGGCGACCGGTTTGGCCTTCTGGGCGTCGAGTTATCAGGAGCTCCCCGGGCCGCCGTTGTTGATCGGGCACGAGGGCGTGACCGCGGCGCTGGCCGACCTGCCCTACCTTCCCGAGGAGGCGCCGCGGCGGGGGCTCATCAGCGACGTGGTGGACCAGGTCGCCGACATCGCCGACGAGTTCGAGCAGGCGGTCGCGTCGCTCGGGTGGAGCGGTGGGGCCGTCGAGCTGCTCGACCAACTGGCGGCGGGTGGGTCACGCGCGTACCTGCGCAACGCGGATGCCGGTGGCGCCATCGGCCTCCTCCACGCCGTCACGTCACCGCTGGCCTGCGAGCTGCTGCTCCCGTGGCTGGCCGAGGAGGACCGTGATGCGGCGCTGGGCTACGTCTGGCAGGCCGTTGCCGCGCTGCACGTGGGCTTCGCCGTCGACCGGCACGGCGCGGACGCGCCGAACCCGGCAGGCACTCCTGCTGCGACCGATCTGGTCGACCGTGCGCTGGCGTCGGGAGACGAACACGCGATAAAGCTCACCGAGGCGGCGCTCCGTTCCTTCGACCGCAGTGGCGAACCGGCCCTCCTGGCGGCGGCGGCCGACGCATCCGCCCGTTTCGGGCTCAGCGGCTGAGCCCGACGGCGCGGGGCTTTCCTGCGAGCGCCTGGCTACGCTCGGCGCGATGGAGTACCGCACGCTTGGCCGGACCGGCATAAAGGTGAGCCCCCTGTGCCTGGGGGCGATGATGTTCGGGGCCTGGGGCACCCCGGACCACGAGGAGTCCATCCGTATCATGCACGCCGCGCTCGACGCCGGCATCAACTTCGTCGACACCGCCGACGTGTACTCGTTCGGCGAGTCCGAGGAGATCGTGGGCAAGGCGTTGGCGCGGACCACGCGGCACAAGGTGGTCCTGGCCACCAAGGTGCACGGGCAGATGGGGCGCGACCCCAACGCGCAGGGGAACTCGCGCCGCTGGATCATGGCCGAGTGCGACAACAGCCTGCGCCGTCTCGGCACCGACTACATCGACCTCTACCAGGTCCACCGGCCGTCACCGGAGACCGACATCGACGAGACGCTCGGCGCGCTGACCGACCTGGTCCGGCTCGGCAAGATCCGCTACTTCGGCAGCTCCACCTTCCCGGCCCACGAGATCGTCGAGGCGCAGTGGGTCGCCGAGCGCCGAGCACGCGAGCGTTTCGTCACCGAGCAGCCGCCGTACTCCATCCTCGTGCGGCGCATCGAACAGGACGTCCTGCCGATGTGCCAGAAGTACGGCATGGGTGTGCTGTCGTGGAGCCCGCTGGCGGGCGGCTGGCTCTCGGGAGCGTTCGGGCCGGGCAAGGAGAACACGAGCCGGCGTTCGGCCATGCTGCCCCACCACTACGACATGTCCGCGCCCGGGAACCAGCAGAAGCTCGACGCCGTCACCAAGCTGATCGACCTGGCCGACAGCGCGGGCCTGAGCCTGATTCAGCTCGCGCTGGGCTTCGTGCTCGAGCACCCCGCCGTGACGTCACCAATCATCGGACCGCGCACGATGGAGCACCTCGAGTCGCAGCTGCCCGCGCTCGAGCTTCGCCTCAGCACCGACGTGCTCGACCGCATCGACGAGATCGTCGCGCCCGGCACCGACCTCAACGACACCGACGTCGGCTGGGTGCCGGCCGCCATCGCCGACACGACCCTGCGGCGGCGGCCCCGCTGAGCGGTGCCATCCGTGCCGAGGCTCGTCTTCCGCGACGCGACGGTGCTCGATGCCGACGGCGCCCGTCCCCGCACCACCGTCGTCGTGGAGGGCCGCCGCATCACCGCCGTGCGCACCGGCGCGGCGGTCGAGACCGGACCCGAGGACCGGGTCGTGGACCTTGCCGGGCGTACCGTCATGCCGGGGCTGGTGAGCAGCCACTTCCATGCCACCTACCACGAGCTGGGCTCCAAGACGGCGCCGTTCGGGCTCGAGGATCCACCGGCGCTGCAGGCGGTGCGGGCCGCCCGTCATCTCGAGTTGCTGCTGCGCAGCGGCTTCACCGGGGCCGTGAGCGCCGGCGCGCCGTTCGCCATCGACGCCTCCATGAAGGCGGCCATCGCCGAGGGGTTGTTCCCCGGCCCCCGGTTCATGGCCGGCAGCCGCGACGTCAGCACGACCGGGCACGCCGGCGACAAGAGCTTTCCCTGGTACTGGGACGTGGGTGCCCGCGGTGCCATCAACCGCTCCGACGGCCCCGACGAGTTCCGGCGGGCGGTGCGCGAGGAGATCAAGCAGGGCGCCGAGATCATCAAGATGTTCGTCACCGGCGGCCACGGCACCGTCGCGCCGAGCGAGCGGACCGAGATGTCGCGCGCCGAGCTCGCCGCGGGGATCGAGGCGGCCCACGAGCGCGGCGCGCTCGTGCGGGGCCACATCGCCAACCGCGAGGCCCTCCACATGGCGCTCGACGCCGGCATCGACGTCGTGGACCACGGCGACGGGCTCGACGCCGCGGCGATCGAGAGGATGGTCGAGCTCGGCACCTTCCTGGTGCCCAGCCAGCTCTTTCCGGCCCGCTTCGCCGAGATGATGGGCGGCGGCGGCCTCGGTTTCACCGCCGAGATGGCGGCCGACATCGAGCGAGCGCTCGCCGTGCTGCCCACCGCCAATGCCGCCGGGGTCAAGCTGCTCTGTGGCGACGACTACGGGGCGATCGGCCTGCCCCACGGACGCTACGCCGACGAGCTCGAGTTCTACGTGAAGGAGGCGGGGATCCCGCCCCTCGACGTGATCCGTTGGGCCACCCGGCACGGCGCCGAGCTGATGGGGCGCGCCCACGAGCTCGGCTCGGTCCAGGAGGGCTACCTGGCCGACCTGGTCGTCGTCGACGGCGACCCGTTGCGCGACATCGGCCTCCTGCAGGACCAGGCGAGGCTGCTGGCCGTGACGAAGGGCGGCTCCCTGGTCACGGACGCGCTCGACGGGCTCGACTAGCTCGACCAGGCCGCCGTACCCGTGCAGGAGGCGTGCGGGCGAAGCCCCGCTACCTCGCCGAGCAGAGCTCGGCTCCTCTCCCGAGGTGGTCGCCAGATCCGTTCGTCGGTCGGGCGATCAAGGCGGGGTCCGCTGCCGACGCCCGCGCCGGGGGTTGAAGCTCGAAGGCTCAGTGCGGCTGGCGCCACATCGGAGCGAGGGGCGGGCAGCCCGCTGGTAGGTCAAAGACAGGCATCGGATCGAAACCGTGCCGCCGGTAAAAGGGCTCATTTCGCGGGTTCGAGTTCTCAAGGTAGGCGGCCAGCCCTTCGCGGTCACACCGCTCAGTAATCGCCGTCATGACAGCCGAGCCACCGCCGCGGCGCTGCTCATCTGGTTTGGTCCCCAGTACCTCCAGGTAAAAGTGGGGCTCGCGGGGGTGCGCCTTGTGCATGGCGTCGTTCAGCTGGAGGCCACGCCTGCTCAGGAAACCGGATCGCAAGGTGGACGGGAAGACACGCGTCAAGTCCATCGGCGACAGATCCCATCGGCCGATACCGTGCCACAGCCCGACGGTGGACAGGTCGTCAGTGAGGTGGACCTCATGGTCGGGGGCCCGCAGAGCCGCGCGGATCAGGCCGCGGAACACCAGCCGTAGCCGCCGCTCAACGTCCAGCTTCTTGCCGAGGATCCAACACGCGACGGGATCAGCGGCCATGGCTGCCGCCAACACGTCTCCGGCACGATCGATCTCGGTTCGAGTCGCTTTGCGGACGTGCAGGGTCATCCTCGAACAATCCTTCCCACCGCCAACTATACTTCTGGACTTCTGGGTGCACCGCACGCTGGACGAATACACGCCAGACCTGCCTCGCGTCGCATTGAGGCATCGACGGATTGGATCGACTCACTTCATTCGGGAAACTTCATTCGGGAGAGGTGTATGAGGTTATGGAGAGTTCTAACCACTATGTCGTGATCTCGGCCGATGGACACGCTGGGGCTTCCATGGATGCATATCGCGGGTATCTCGACCCTTCGTTCCGCGACGACTTTGATGCCTGGCGGAAGGATTTCTCGAACCCTTTCGCCGATCTACGGGACACCGAATCGCTTGAGTACTTGCGCAACTTCGATGATGCGATACGCCAGAAGGATGTCGAGGGCGACGGCGTCGTAGCAGAGGTTCTGTTTCCCAACACGATTCCGCCCTTCTATCCCTCAGGCATCATCTTCAACCCACCCGCGCCGAAAGATGCCGAGGAATTGCGGTTCCGCTGGGCGGGTGTCCGCGCCCACAACCGGTGGCTGGCCGACTTCTGCTCCCAGCGGCCCGGGCGTCGCGCCGGGATCGCCCAGATCTTTCTCGACGATGTCGAGAGGGCGGTCGAAGAAGTTCGCTGGGTTGTCGAGCAGCCCGGCCTCTTTGGCGGGATCATGTTGCCGAATCCCCCCGTCGACGACACGACAGTGCAGTTGCACTCGCCAGTGTACGAGCCGCTCTGGACTGTCTGCGAGGAGACGGGGGTCGTGGTCAACAGCCACGGCGGAGGTGGCGGCCCGACGACCTACGGCGACAGCGACACGTCGCTTGTCATGATGTTCCTGGAGTTCGGGTGGTACTGCCAGCGGCCGCTCGTGCGGCTCGTTTTCAGTGGCGTGTTCGAACGGCACCCCAATCTCACGTTCGTGTTGACCGAGACCGGTAACTCATGGGTGCCGGGCACCCTCCACGAGCTGGACTTCATGTACGACCGCATTGTGAACGCCAGACCGGGTGCGGTCGAAGGTTTCTTCGGTGCAATGATCCGCGACAACATGGCGCTGCGACCAAGCGAATACTGGACGCGCCAGTGCTACATAGGTGCGAGCTTTCTCAGCCGGAGAGACAGCAAGGCGAGGCACGCCATCGGAATAGATCGTCTCATGTGGGGATCCGACTACCCGCACGCGGAAGGAACATTCCCGCATACCAGGTCCGTGCTACGCCACGTCTTCCACGACGTCGAGCCCGACGAAGTCGCGCTCATGCTCGGCTTGAACGCGGCGCGGGCATACCGCTTCGACCTGGCGCAACTTCAGCCGATCGCCGACCGCATCGGGCCGACGGTTCTGGAGCTGTCGCGGGACCTGCTTCCCGAGGAGCTTCCGGCTGACGCCACGACCATCGCGCTGCCGGTCTCGTGACGATCACGCCGGAGACACAGCTGCGGCCGCGCCGAGCGACCGCGCACCCGGAGCCCT
>CAVTPF010000023.1:0-103127 GCA_963736525.1 uncultured Acidimicrobiaceae bacterium | reverse complement strand
ACCGGTGGATGGTCACCTATCCGCGTGGCCCCAAGGGGCCTAGCGGATAGGCCGTGAGTCGGGACTCCAGCGGTTCCTCCAGTCGATCAGCTTCGCCACGATGATGAGAGCGACGACGAGGCAGAGCTGTGCGTGGCGATGCCGCGAATGGCGGTCGGTGTTGCGACGCAGCTGACCGTAGTTCGACAGCCAGGAATTGGCGCTTTCCACGATCCAGCGCTGGCCCAGACGTAGCGGTGTCTTGGGCAGTGGACTGGTGACACCCGTCGCCTTGCGACGCTGGATGCAGACATCGTCGAGTCCGAGCCCGACGAGCTCGCGACGGACCTTGGGGTAGTCGTAGCCCCGGTCGAGATGGAGGGTCTCGATGTCTTCGAGCAGGCCGAAGCAGGCGACGTCTTCGAGGGTAGGGCCAAGCAGCTTGAGGTCGTTGCGCTGGGCGCCGGCGATGGCCCAGCCGATGGGGATGCCGTGCCGCTCGGTGGCGATGGACCACTTCCAACCAAGTTTGCCCCGGTCAACGGGGCTCTTTCCCGTTCCTTCCCCACCACAGGGAGCCTTGTGCAGCGACCCGTCGAGGGCGACGTCGGAGAGATCGAGCCCGACGATGCGGTCGTAAGCGGCCAGGGCCTCGGCGCGCACGGCGTCGAAGATCCCCGCGCCGATCCACTCGTCGCGGCGAGCTCGCAGGGTGGTGTCAGAGACCCGGTACTCGAGGATCGCCTCGACGCTCACCCACGAACAGCCCGTGACCAGGCGGATCAAGATTCCCCAAAAGCACAACCGATCCGGCACTCGCGGGCGGTGGCAGCCCAGGGGATGGGACTCGGGCGGCGCCGGGACCAGGGGTTCAACAACTGCCCAAAGGACATCGACAATCTCGGGCTCGAGCGCGCGCATGATGGTGGGGGTACCTCCACTTGGTCGTCGGTGGTTGGGTCGCACTCGGGATCAAACCCGAGCCAACCCGACGACCGGTGGATGGTCACCTATCCGCTAGGCCCCTAAGTGCGGGGACCCGCCGTTTCTATGGTCTTCGCTGCAAGAGCTACCTGTGCCGGCACCATCATCCCAGTGTGCCGAACGGCGGTGCGAGCCACGAGCAGATCCTGGCCGCCCACCGGAAGTACAAGGCGGAGAAGGAAGCCGACAAGGCCCGGGCACGTGGCACGAGCTCGCCAAGCTGAGTAGGCAGCCCCGGGCCGAGACCGCCGGCCTCGGCGAGCGGGCGATCATAGGACGGCGGGCATTGCCGCCATTGTGCCGGATAGTGACGCTGCACGAGAAGATGCTTGCTGGAGTTGCCTGTCCCCATCCATCCGGGATGGGGACAGAGTCGCAGGCACCCCGACCCGGGATTCGGGGATGCGCCGCCGAAGCGGAGCTGACCAGATCGCGATCATTCATCGGACCGCGTGTCGACAGCACCAGTCCGCGAGGCCCGTTCCCTGGATCCTCCTCGGCGCGGTACTTCTTGGACCGCAAAGTGGATGAATTTGGACGCCCGGCGGCGGATGCGCCGCTCCAATCGTTCGACGTGCGTGGAGGCAGGCCGGGGAGTGCGGGCATGCGGGGCACGGTAGAAGCGGGTTTTCGCGAGTTCGACGAGCAAGAGGTAGGCGACGACCATGCCAAACAGCAGCAGGAAGAAGTTCGTTGGCAGGGGCGTGAATCCCAACAGGTGCGCAAGCCCCGTGTACGGCAGGATCGCGCCGATGAGGGCTGCCCCGGTCGGCACAAGCAGCATCGGAAGGCTGGGCCGGCTCTTGAAGAACGGGACCCGCCGGGTCCGGATCACATAGATGACAAGCGTCTGGGTGGCGATCGACTCCACGAACCAGCCGGTCCTGAACTCCACGTGACCAGCGTGGAGAATCGAGAGCATCACCCAGAAGGTGAGAAAGTCGAAGATCGAGCTGACCGGACCGAACACGGACATGAACTGCCGGATGAACTTCATGTCCCACGCCGCCGGGCGGGCGAGCGCCTCGGGGTCCACCCGGTCAGTCGGAATGACGAGCTGCCCGGTGTTGTAGAGCAGGTTGTTGAGAAGGATCTGCGATGGCAGCATCGGGAGGAAGGTCAGGAACACCGATGCGCCGGCTGCACTGAACATATTGCCGAAGTTCGAGGATGTTGCCATCAGGACGTACTTCATGGTGTTAGCGAAGATGCGGCGGCCCTCCATGACTCCCTCCGCCAGCACGCCGAGGTCCTTGTCGAGCAGCACGACATCGGCGGCGTCCTTGGCCACATCAGTTCCGGAGTCCACCGAGATCCCCACGTCGGCGTGATGCAACGCCACGGCGTCATTGACCCCGTCTCCGAGGAACGCCACGTCCTTCCCGGTGCGGCGGGCCACCTTGATGATTCGGGACTTCTGATCGGGGCTGATCCGGGCGAACACCGTCGTGGTCAGGATCGCCGCCTCGAGCCCGTCATCGTCGAGCGCCTCGACCTCGGTTCCGCTGAGCACGCCGGCGCAGTCGACCCCGATTTCCGAGCACACCTTGGCCGCCACTAGGCCGTTGTCTCCGGTGATGATCTTGACCTCCACCCCCAGCGCTTCGAGCTGGGCGATGGAGGCGCCGGCATCGACTTTCGGTCGGTCGGCGAACGTCAAGAAGCCCTCCAACGTCAATCCCTGCTCGTCTGCCGCGGTGAGCGCATCGATGCCCCTGGCCGGACGGCTGGCCACGGCGACAACCCGGGCCCCTTCGGAAAACAATGCGGTGAGCGTCGACCTTGCGTCGGTGGGGACATCCACGCAGCGGTCGAGGACCGTCTCGGGTGCGCCTTTGGCGACCACGATCCGACCAACGTCGGGACTGTCGACCAGCACCGAGCCCAGCTGTCGCTCGTGGTCGAAGGGGAGGACGCCGCACCTCGCGTAGCGGGTGGCCTCGTGGGCGATCTCCCCTTCCGGGGCCGCGTCGGGTGCAGACCACAGGGCCTGGTCGAGCGCGTTCCCGCCGACTGGGCCCTCGTCGGTGACCGCCGCCTCGTTACACACGAGCCCGAGCAGTAGCGGGCGATGGCTTTGCTGCCCGGTGGCGTCGAGTCCCCGCTCGTAGGTGATCGCACCTTCGGTGAGGGTGCCCGTCTTGTCGGTGAAGAGAATCTGGATATTGCCCAGGTCCTCGATCGCCACCAGCCGCTTCACCAGCACCTTCTTCGCGGCCAGGGCTTTCGAGCCGGACGAGAGGCTGACCGTCACGATGGCCGGCATCATTTCGGGCGCGATGCCCACGGCGATGGCCAGGGAGAAGAGCAGTGCTTCGATAATCGGTCGCCCCAGTACCGCGTTGACGACGAAGATGAACGCCGTGAGCACGCCCGCCACCGCGAACAAAAAACGCGAGAACCGCGACAAGCCCGATTCGAAGGCGGTCTGGCCCTGACGCTCGGACAGTCCCGCGGCGATCTGCCCGAAGGCGGTGCGGACACCCGTCTGGACCACCACGCCGAGAGCCGAACCCTCGTGGACGATCGTCCCCATGAAGGCACAACCCGGCTGGTCCTGCGGCTGTCGACCTGTCAGGGGCGCCGTCGACTTGGCCACCGGCATCGACTCTCCGGTCAGGACGCCTTCGTCGCACTCAAGCTCGTCAACCCGCAATAGGCGAAGGTCGGCCGGCACGAGGTCCCCGCAGCGGAGCGCCACTACGTCGCCCGGCACAAGGCTCGTCACGGGGACCCTGCAGGTCCGTCCATCCCTCCGGACTTCGGCGTCCTGGCGGATCTGGGCTCGCAGAGAGGCCATCGCCATCTCGGCCCGGTACTCGTTGAAGAAACCCAGGCCGACGCTGAGGGCGACGATCACCGCGATGATCACCGCATTGGTGCCCCCGCCGGTCAGCCCCGACACCAATGCGGCCCCGAGCAGGAGGACCAGGATCGGGTTCCTGATCTGACGGAACAGGACGGCGATGGCGCGCACTTGGTGCACCCCGAGGACGTTCTGTCCGAACTGTCGTAGACGGTCTGCCACATCGTCGGACGAAAGCCCGTCAGGGCCACTTCCGAGGCGCGATAGCACCTCCTCGGGCGGGAGTCCGGCAGCATCGGCCAGGTCCAACCCGGTAAATGGAGGGCGCGCGGCCAGGACCATCACTCCAGCATTATCGCTATGGGGTCGTCGCCACGAGGGCCATCGGTCGCACGTGCCCTACGCTGGAGCGGCAGGCACTTTGAATCCCGAACCAGTCATTCGGCTTACAGCGGTTTGGCTATCCCTGACCGCCGGTTCCGGACCGACACCCGGATCTCTCGGGCGGCCGATGCTTGCTGCACGTCACCGCAACAGAGGATCGGTCGCGGGCGTACGATCGAGGCGGGCCACGACGACCATGGAGCGATGGGCCAGCGCCGAGCTCGAAGAGGTGGGGGCCCAGCTCGACGACCCCGACGGCGTGGGTGCCCCCAAGGCGTTGTGTCCCGGCGACGGCTGGGAGCTCGATGCGCCTATGGTCGCCGGCCCAGACGACGAGCCCGGCGAGGCCGCTGGAGCCTGACGGGTTTGATTGACATCTCTTACCCGAGGCCCGGCCCTCGCTGGATTGCGTGTCCCTATTGACGGTTGCAGAGTTGCCACAGGGTCGCCCAGACCGCCGGCTCGGGTCGCGTGATTCGCGAATAATCAACGGGCTGCTTGCTTCAGTTAGCAGCTCTCCTGACATCGGGGATAGTTCAAGGCGCAGCAGGCCGAGGGCTACTGGCGACAAGAGCGATCTTCTCACCGCCCGGGCCGCCGTCGGATCATGACGCCGGATCGCTTGAGAGCTCGCTGCACGGTTGAAGCATCGACGTTCAGTACCTTGCCCACCGTGGCGAGCGATTCACCGGCTCGATAACGGATGGCTGCGAACCTGACGTCAGCTGGACTCATCTTGGGCTGATTCACCCTCCGAGCAACGCCGCGCTGTTCCAGGTGGCCGGCCACGGTTCGATGGTGGATGCCGAACCCCTGAGCGAGGTCGGCCAGCGAGCGGCCTGATTGATACCCGGCCACTACGTCTTCGATTTGGGAAGGGGTCAATCGACGCAAGACGGGCGGCCCAGGGCGTCGCATGGAACGGCGCGCGGTGGGGGAGTCCACCCGTCCATCGTCCCCGTGGTGCGAACTCTCGGTGGGGTTTGAAAGCCGTCCCTTAGGGGCCGCGCGGATAGGTGACCATCCACCGGTCGTTGTGATGGCCCAGATTTGATTCTGGGTGCGTCCCAACCAACGACCAAGTGGAGGTCACCCCCATAATGCGCGCACTCGAGCCCGAAGTGGTAGATGCCGTCTGGGCGGTCATCGAGCCCCTGATCCCTTCGACTCCTGAGAACCACCCTTTGGGTTGTCACCGGCCCCGGGTCTCGGACCGGCTGTGCTTCTGGGGGATCCTCATCCGCCTGGTCACTGGCTGTTCGTGGGTGAGTGTCGAGGCGATCCTCGAGTACCAGGTGTCCGACACAACGCTGCGACCGCGCCGCGACGAGTGGATCGTCGCCGGCGTGTTCGACGGATTGCGCCAGCACGCCGTACACGCTTATGACCGCATCATCGGTCTCGATCTCTCCGAAGTGGCGCTCGACGGGTCCTTGCACAAGGCACCCTGTGGCGGCGAGGGGACGGGTAAGAACCCCACGGACCGGGCAAAACTCGGCTGGAAGTGGTCAATCGCGACCGATGCGCGCGGCATCCCGATCGGCTGGGCCCTCGACGGCGCCAACCGCAACGACGTCAAGATGCTCGACCCCACCCTCGACGACCTGGCGCGTGCGGGACTGCTCGAAGAGATCGAGACTCTGCACCTCGACCGGGGCTACGACTACCCCAAAGTCCGCGCCCAGCTCGCCGGTCGCGGCTTCGACGATCTCAACATTCAGCTCCGCCCGAGACCCGGTGCCACCAACACGGCGAAGCAACCGATGCGGCTCGGGCTGCGCTGGGTGGTCGAGGGCACCAACTCGTGGCTGAGCAACTACGGCCAGCTCCGTCGGAACACCGATCGGCGAAGCCGACACCGCCATGCTCAGCTCTGCCTGGTCGTCGCCTTGCTCATCACCGCCAAGCTCATCGACTGGCGAGACCGATGGAGTCCCGATTCTCGACCTATCCGCTAGTCCCCTTATTGTTCGGATCGTCGGTTCTAGGAGAGTCAGAGGCCCGTCTCGGCGCCCTTGGCGCCGTCTGATTAACGGCAGAGGCATCATGAAGCCCCTGTTCAGCAACGAATTCCAGAGTGTCGGGAGGGTTTGAAAGCCGTCCCATAAGGTCCACTTCGTCCTTGTGAGAAGGCAAGGGGACCCCGCGCGGGCGGCCACGAAAACCCCCGCGCGGGGCAGGACTCGAGGCGCCACCAGGCGGTCGGGCCCACCGGGGGCGGGCGCGCACGCGGGGCGGGCCCGCCGGGGGTCGAATCGATTGACTGGAGGGGTGTCCCCGTACGAATCTCGGGGTCATGCCCCACTCGGATATGGCGGCGTCAAACTGGGGCACTCGTCGGCGCGCAGTGGCACGCGCGTTACGGGTCACCTACCCAAGCGCAGATCGCCGATTCGGGGCGGACCCTACGTCAAGGGTCACTGAAACAAGTTCTTGTTGTTAGGTGCGCGGGAATCCGGGCTTCGCTGAGCAGCGCCACAGTGAGACAGCCGCCCCAGCGGCGGTGAAGAGGGGACCTGAAGCGGTACCACTTGAAGTGCTGGATCGAGCTACACATCTCGCTGCTACTCCGAATGCAGCAACACGGTGGTCTCGGTACGCGCTGCGAGGCGCCCGGGGAAGAACGCCACCAGGTTGGCGAGCACCAGAGCACCGAGGGCTATGAGGGTCACCCAGATCGCGGGGACGCTCGGGGAAGGGACCGCGTGGATGTCACGGGCGAAGAGGTCCCACAGCCAGCGGCCGAGGGCGATCCCGAGCGGGACGCCGGCGATCGTCCCGAGCGCCACCGCGACCGTCGACTGCCACCCCACGGTGGCGGCGAGCTGGCGGCCGGTGAAGCCGAGCGTCTTCAGCAGCGCCAGGTCGCGACGGCGGCGCCGGACCGACGCCAAGAGGGTGAGCGCAAGCGCCGCCACCGCGCCCGCGGCCAGCCCGGCTCCGAGGATCAGCGGGGTGGCGCCGAGGGTGCGGTAGTTCACGATCTCGGCGGGCCGCAGCACCCCGGTCAGGGTGACTCCGAAGTTGGCCGTGTTGCTCGTGGCCTTCGCTATCTGCTCGAGCGATCTTTTCGCCACAGTCCGGTCGGCTCCCGGACGGAGTCGCACGAGGATGTCGTTCGGGCCCGTGAGGGGGACGTTGAACGGGTTGCGATCGACCTCGGGCACGAGCTCTTCAGCGAGGACCGCTCCCGTTGCCATCTCGGTGTGCTGGACGCCGGTGCTGCCGATGGCGGGCATCGCAGCAGTACCCACAACGCGCAGACGTGCGGGCGCCGTTATCCCGGTCGTCACGACGACGGTGCCGCCGACGTGCTCGTGGAGCTGCGCCAGGGTGACCGCGCCGAGGACCACCTGGCCCGCGCCCTCGAGCCCGTGACCCGAGAGCACGGGCGGCTGTAGTGCCGCACCCGGGCGCTCGGCTATGACCGGCACCGCCTGACCGTCGATCTGCAAGGAGGTGGTGTAGATCCCCGACCACTGCGAGACGTAGCGGTCGTGTTCGAGCTTCGTCGTCGCCTGCTGCTGCGGGATGTCGCTGGTCGACCCGAGCATGTAGTCCCAGTTCCAGCCGTAGAGGGCCGGGTGGGAGACCAGGGAGTCGAGGCTCGCGCCGAAGGTGACGGTGGCGACGAGGGCTACCACCGCGATCGCTGCCCCGAGGATCGCGGACCGCACCGGAGCCGCGCCCGTGCCGGATCCCGGCTCCAAGGCGAAGCGCAGGCCGGTGGTCGCGGGGAGACCCATGCCCGCCTTGGCCGCGGCCGTGCAGACCCGCGAGGGCTGGCCGCCGCTCGTGCGCACACGTCGCAGCTCGCGGTGCGGGGCGTGCAGGTAACCGATGGACGCCGCGATCGCACCGAGCACGACCACGAGCGCGAGCACGCCGAAGCCGAGGACGGTCCAGTCGAAGCTCACGCCGGGATGGGGGTAGACGGGCCTGAAGGGTCCCAGGGGCGCGAGCGGCGAGAGCCCGACCGCCACCGCGGCCGCCACGAGCGCGCCGACCACGACCGAGAGGAGGACGCCCAAGAGCCCGTCGATCGAGGTCTCCCGCGGGCCTGCACCGAGCGCCCGCATGACCTCACGTTCCCTGGCGCCGAGCCGCAGCTCGCGGCCGATCAGCTGTGCCGCGATGAGGAGCGCCGCGAGCGCGACGATCCCCCCGAAGATCCCGAGGGCGATCGTCTCGGGCGTTATCGCCCGCTGCGCCTTCGATGTCTGCGACTGGGTGGTGATGAAGGCGGGGAACCCTGCCGGCAGCACCCGGGCTATCTCGCTCTCCACCCTCGGCACGTTTCGGAGCCCTCCCTCCACCTGCACGCCGCTCTCGGCGTAGTTGACGCAGCACCCGAGCAGCTGGCGCGTGAGCGCGGGGGTGAAGAGGTTGTTCGGGCCGGTGCCGACATCGACGTCGTCCTCGACGATCGTGGAGGGGAAGACGAAGAGCCCGACCACCTTCTCCTCCATTACGCGCACGGGCGCCACGGCGGCGGTGCCGAACGCGGGCAACTGCGTCTGGGCGTTGGTATAGATGCCGACAGGCAGGACGCTCCCGACGTGGACGTAGAGAGCTTTCGCCGCCTGGGCGGTGAGCATCATCTCGTCGGCGCGATTCCGGTCGGCCATGCGACCCTTCGTCACCGTCACCCTGTCCTGGTCGAAGTACAGGCCGTCAATGCTCCCGTAGCCGTTGCCCGCGGAAGGCGGATAGAAGTTCGGGGCGTACAGAGGAGTGCCGTTGCGGTTGAGCGGTAGGAAGTCGATCCCGGCCTGGCTCTGCACCTGCTTCACGTACGGCAGCCTGGAGATCTCCCGGACCAGCGCAGGGTCGTAACCGGAATTCAGGCCGATCGTCGGGTTGAGCACCCCGGACGCCCCGATCAGGTCGGAGAGGTCGCTGCTGGCGAAGTAGACCGCCGGGGAAGAGGCGGTGCGCCGTGCAGCCGCGATCGAGCCCAGCGCCAGGCCGCCGACGAGCCCGACCAGCACGACAATCGCGAGGTAGCCGCCCCGTCGGTGGGAGAACTTCGTCCGAAAGCGGTACCAGGCGAGGCGCATCACCGGCCGCGCGAACCGCCCGAAAAACGTCCCATTGCACCTAAGTTGTCGCACACGCGGCGCCCCGGCGCTACCATGCGGGCACGCCACGCGACGGTGGTGCTGGCACCCCTACCCCCCCACTACGTTGAGGCTCGATGGGACGCCGGGCCGTCGTCGTGGGCTCGGGCCCGAACGACCTCGCCGCCGCGATCAGCCTCGCCCGAGCCGGGATCGATGTGCAGGTCCTCGAGGGTGCGGAGGCGCCCGGCGGCCGCACCGAGGAGCTCACCCTCCCGGGCCACCTGCACGGCACGTGCTCCGCGGTCCACCCGCTGCTCGCGGCTTCGCAGTTCATCGGAACCATGGACTTGGAAGCGCGCTCTTCCTCGCAAGAGTTCAGACCTTCTGCTGCTTGCAGCGAGCGCGACCGATCGTCCGATCTGTGTGCAAACTCGACAGCACTCAATTGTCACGGCTGACGCGCCCGAACGACGGATCTGGTGAGCGGCAGGTGCTCTATATCGCGCGCCGTCGACCATTGCTGAGGGTGAGGCTAAATGCCCCACTTCGCCGGCTAGGTGGAGCAGCCAGGAGGCCACCGGCGAGACGATTCGCACATCATCATCGAGTGGTCAGTGTCACGGTCGAATGCTCGGCCACCGTGGAGCCCATCACGGGGGTTTCCGAGCCGACCAAGCTTCCGACAGGGCTGGCATACCCCGCATTCAGGCATACCTTGGCGAGCACCGACGCCGCTGCCAGGGAGTTCATCCCAACGACATTGGGAACCGTGACGGGCGGCAATGCGGCACCGGGTTCATCGGCACACGGCGCCAGTGGTGGGGGGTTCGTCACTGACTTCAGTCGCACAACGACGCGATTAGGGGTTTGCGTCAGGCCAGCGAGGCCGACGATGTGAACCTTCGTGGCGTACCGCCCCTCGGGGAGCGGAGGTGACCCGGCCACGGTGCACCATGGCAACAACGGCGTAGTAGACGAACCCCCTGCGGGCTGAGGCTGTATGCAGCCCGCATAGGTGGTGATGACCTTCACGGGGAACCTGTTGGCACCGGGAGCCAGCTGGACGGTAGAGGCACACGCGACCAAGAGGCTGCCGAAGGGGTAGGAATCCACGCGACCGCTCAGGCCAACCGCCAGCCACCCGTCCTCGGCGCAGGTACCAACGGTGATCTCTCTCGTCGTTGTATTGGTCAACACGACAGTCCCCCGAATGGCCTGACCAGCGACGACTGCGTGTTGCATCAGGACGACTCGAACTTTGATGGGAGCAGGAGGCGATCCACTGGCGGCGGCCGCAGCTGTGAAGCTGGCCACGGAGAACATGCTCAAAGCCAGGACCAGCAGGGTTCTCGCGCCCCTCCTCATCACGTGGATTATGACGCAGAATCGGCCCAACGGTTCGGCGGGCCCGTCCCCTATCGCCGCCGGGAAGGTGAGCACTTTGGGCATGATTGACGGATGACTGTCCGACTGGAGTTCTGGCCTGACCACGGCGCATCTGGCCCGCTCTGGGATGGCGGGCAGGCAGTCGACCTTCAATCGTTTGCCACTCCCGGAGGACCTCAGAAACCGGCTTTCAAGTTGGAACGCCGCCTACGAGGAGTCGAAGTTGCCGATCGACCGCACGGGAGATCAGCAGTACCTAACGGAAGGTCATCAGCTCCTAAACGAAGTCCGGCAGTGCCTCGACGGCCAGTACCAAGTGGTGACTCACGAGGATTGGTGGGGTGAACCGGGCCTACCGTTCGACCAGCCGAGACGGACGTCCTGACGACCAACAGCCCCTGCCCCCGTTCGGACCGGAGAGCAGCCGAACGGATTTTCGGGAAGCGGTTCAACCCCGATTGTATTGAGTGAAGAGCCCCTCTAGGGTTCCCGAAGGAACAGCCGAGGAGGTCGAGCAATGGGTAACGTCCAAGTGATTAAAGATGCGTACGACTGCTTCGGTCGAGGTGACATTCCGGCCCTTCTGGGCCTGATGGACCCCGACATCGAGTGGAGCGAGGCAGAGGGGAATCCATACCAGCCGAGCGGCAAGGCTTGGAGGGGACCAGATGTCATCGTGCAGAACCTGTTCGTGAAGATCGGAGAAGACTTTGACGGCACCTTCGTCGTTCATCCCAAGAACTTCTACGATGCAGGCGATACGGTCGTCGTCGAGGGGCGCTACACGGGGACCTTCAAGGCTACCGGCAAGAGTTTGGACGCGCAGGTCTGCCACGTATTCAAGGTTCGTGACGGCAAAGTGACGAGCTTCCAGCAGTTCGTGGACACGGCGCAGATGCAAGATGTGATGGGCGCCCGCTAGCGGCTACGGCGAAGCCGCTACTTCTGGGACTGCCCCCGATCGCCGGGAAGGTGGGACAGTTCGGCATAGCGGACGGTCTATCGCGTGGATTCGCAACCGCGTCCGCGTCCGTGGTTGGCAGTCTGACCAAACCTGCGGTGACGTTGGGCGACCCTTGCCTGGACGCGGGCCATGCCAATAGCCTCCGGGCCCGTGACCACTGCCTGTGACCAACAACGGAGGGCGTGATGCCCGAGAGCGAACTCTCACCCGAAGAGCAAGAACGTCGGCGCCACGCGATTGCGAGCCTCATGCCAACGACGCCGTTTCTGAAATGGATGGGTGTCGTCTTCGACAGATACGAGCACGATGACGTCGTGCTCCGAGTGCCGTTTCGAGAGGAACTGACCAACGACGGCACCTCCTACCACGGAGGAGTCATCGCAGCTGCACTCGACACAGCTGGGGCGGCAGCCGCTTGGTCAAATCACGATTTCGAGAAGGGGACCAGGGCCTCAACTGTCTCAATGTCCGTGCAATACGTTGGCGTTTCAAAGAAGTCGGATCTCCTGTGTCACGCTCGTACCGTAAAGCGGGGGAAGGAACTGATCTTTACGGAAATATCCGCCACTGACGCCAATGAAATCGTCGTCGCTCACGCAGTGCAGACCTATCGGGTTGTCTGAGCCGATCGCCAGATGGGCGTGATTCCAAACGCCTGATCGACTAATCGCCCAGGGTGCCCATACCGTCGGGTAGGTGGGACAGTCCGGCACGTCGGGGGCAGGTCGTTCGACGTCCGTGTAGATGCGTTAGCGCCCCTTCATCGAGCCCTAGGATCTAGGATCCGTCGTGGACCGAACTGCCTTCACTCAGTCCGCAAGAGCTGCCCGACCGACCGTCTGCGCGCAGAGATCACAGCCGGCAGTACTGCCAGCGCATTGGCGACCACGAGCACGCCTATCGCCAAGGCAGCGATCGTCAACCCGGGTACAGTGGCGACGGGCACAGCACCGAGGTTGGTGGCAAAGGCATTCCAGACCACCCTTCCGACGACGATGCCGAGCGGGACGCCGACGACGATGCCCACCAGGGCCACCGTCGTGGCTTGCCAAAGCACGGTCGCTCCGACCTGCACGCTCACGAAGCCGAGCGCCTTAAGCAGTCCCATCTCCCGGCGGCGCCGGACGACGCTGACCACGAGCAGATGGAGGAGAGTTGCCACGCCGAACACCGCCAGCACACACCCGAGGATGAGCGGGAAGTTCACCGCCTCCCCGAAGTTGACCAACGAGGTCGGGATGGTCGGCCGTGTTGCGCTGTCCTGGGCGACGTAGCGGGCGATAGCGGCCTGACCCTTCGGACCCGAGGTCACCCTCGCCAAGACGACGAAGTTTTGACTGCTCGCGAAGGCTTGTCGGCATCGACTCTGCTCACGTCCGGGCGGGCACACTGCGTTCAGGTAACCGGCCATGGTGAAGGCCGACCCGGTGCCGAGCCCTCCGCCCCCGGCGTCGCTGGGAAACGACGCTGTCCCGACGACGCGAAATGGCACGGTGCGGGAACCGCCGGTCGGCAGTTGCACGGTCACTCCGAGAACCGAACCCACATGGGCGCCGATCTGGTGCAGGGTCGTCACTCCGATCGACATGTCGTCCTCACCAGTGGGAAGCCGACCGTCCACCTTCGACAGGAGTATTGGTCCACGAACCGCCTTGCCGGCAATAGCGAGGACATCATGGCCGTTGATCGACACCTCATCAGTGGCCGCCAGCATGATCGCGCTGATGGAGTGGTCGCGCTGCAGACTGGCCACCCAAGAGGTGGGGTTGCCCGGCCCCCCGTTCGAGTTCGAGAATGACAACTGATAGTTACTGCCGTAGAGCGCGGGTGTAGCTGTGAGGTGCGTCAAGCTGTTAGCGAATACGACCGTTGCGCACAGCGCCATGACCGCCAACGCCGATCCCAACAGCGCGGTGCCCACTGGGAGCGACGCGGCGCCGCGTCCGCGTTCCAAGGCGTGACGGACCCCGATCGCCACACTTGGCGGCGCGCCTGTGGCGACCACTTTCGACACGATGATCGACGGGTGCCCCTCTGATGCCCGCTCGCCGCCGATGTGCACCCGCGAGGCGCGCACGGCCGGCCAGATCCCGAGGAGCAGTGCCACAACAACCGTTGCCAGCGCTCCGAGAAGGAGAACAAGGGGATCGAAGGCAAGACCGGTCGAGGGCTCGGCCAGGCGCGCCTCGCCGACCGGTGTCAGGGGGGACAGGGCAAAGGCGACGATGACGGCGCCGGCCGCGCCGACGAGAGCCACCGCCAGATTCCGCGCCGTGCCGAGCACCACGAGGTGGCGCCTGGGCAAGCCCAAGGCCACCAAGGAGGGGTACGCCTCGCTCTCGACGACGCTCTGCCGACCGAGCGCCTGGCCGATGACGGCCAGTCCGACCAGTGCGGCCAGGACGGCGAGCGCCCACCAGCCCACGGCCTGGGGGTGGATCGATGCCGTCACCGCCGCAGCAGCAGTGGCCTGATTTGAGACATAGACGAGGTGAAGAGAGCCTGCGGCCGCAGCGAACCGGGGGAGGCTGGACGTCCCGTGACGAAGCCGCACGAGGTAGACGGAGGCGTGCGGAACTCTCTTGTTGATGGCACGTGCAAATGCCGGCGTTGTGAAGAGGTCGTATTCGGGTGTCGTCCCGGAGGGAAATTCCATTTCGGCCGCCCCGATTCCCACGACATGCAAGGCAACGGTCGGCCCGGACGGAGCCACGTTGGCGCCGCCACCTAGTGCCTGCAGCTGTGACGATGCATACAGCGGCACATCAATGACCGAACCGATGTGCACGCCGAAGTCCCGTTGGAGTGTGAAGGAGGCCAGCACGTCATACTGTGATGATTCGACGGGCATCTGGCCGGCGACCAACTTCACGACCCGCCTCAATGCTGTGGGTGACATCTCATTGATGTAGAAGTCCGACGGGTTGATGGCATGGGTGGTGCAGGCACACGCCGGTTGTCCGCTCGCGGGATTGCCGATCTTCGTGACAGAAGAAACCCCGGGTAGCCTGCTCAGTCCAGGAACGGGTTTTTGATTGTAGATATAGACGTCATACCCGTGAGACGCGACAAAGCGCGGAAAGGCGGTGGCCGTGCGGCGCCCGGCGGCTGCGGCGGCCAGAACCAATCCGGCCACGACGGCGATCAAGACGACCAGGATCAGCCAGGAGCGCCACCAGCGGCGAAGCTCGGCACCGAACACCAGCCTGACTGCGCCCACGATGACCTCCTGACCCTGTGTTCTTCACCGAGCTCGGCGCATTCAAGATGGCTAGCAGCTTTTCACCGGCGGTGGTAGCACCAACCTCGGTGATCGCGACTTTGAACTGCCGGCTATGCGACGGGCATACCCGGAGCTAGAGCATTGGGGCCGGTCGCTTCGCGCGCCTCACCACTGATTGGACCAGGACGGCCACGGTCAACGCGATCAGTAGGACGCAACCGATCAAGAAGAGAGCCCACACGCCATTTGAGACAACGAGGCGGAACCCATGTTGATTACCCGGCCCATTCGCGATGGCCGCGACCACGAACAGCAGCACGTCACCGACAGCGAGAACGATCGAGGTCCGGCCCCTGACAACCACGCGCGTAAGCCTCTTGACTGATGATTCGACTGGCATCGGCACCGCCTCCTTCACTCTCGTCTCAGGTCAACGGTACAAAGAACGGTGCCCCGCACCAAGGGTGATACCTCGCGTACAGCAAGGTGGTGGTACCCGTCCGACGGTAGTGATGGCACCAACGTTGACCGGCGCCGACCTGGTGACCTCACGCCCATCAGGCCCTGCCCCCGACCGCCGGGATGGTGGGCGATTCGGTCCAGCTGGAGAGCGGTGCTCTCGACCGGAGCGGAACAGGACGACCCTGCCGGGTACGCAGTCCGGGGGAGATGTCGCTTTGTAACGAGCATCGCCCCGATCGTGCGAGACCCTGACGCCTCTCGGTCCTTCTATGCGGACGCCTTGGGTCTGGGCTTCGAGGGCCAAGAAGGCAACTACGTGTTCACCCACACACTTGAAGGCACAAAGCACTTCGGACTCTGGCCCCTTTCTGAGGCCGCGAATGCCTGCTTTGGAACCACCCAATGGCCGGCCGAGATCCCTGTCCCTCAGGCCAGCATCGAGTTCGAGGTCGCTGACGTCTCCGCTGCCGCAGCTGAGCTCACCGCCAAGGGCTATCGCCTGATCCACGGTGCTCGCACGGAGCCGTGGGGCCAGATCACCGATCGGCTGTTGAGTCCGGAAGGCTTGCTTGTGGCTGTCTGCTACACCCCGGCATTTCAGGGCCAGTAGGACAGCTCTCCGCACCAGGGGGGTGGGCCCTATCGCCGGCCCTGGGCTACCAACCGACCCAGCTCAGAGCTGCGTGGCGAGCTCGACCGGAGGAGCTGCGTCAGCCTCTACGTGCGTGTGGCCGCAACCTGCAAGGCGATGGCTCCGGCGGGATCCCAGGTGAGGTCGATGACGGTAGGTTCGATGGACTCGACCTCCCAACCCTCGGAGAAGGCAGCCCGAATCTCGTCCTGCGTCACCCGGCGCGGTCCCCAGTCACCCGGCTGGCCATCGCTGAAACAGAGCATGTGATAGCGACCACTCGGCGGAACCACTGCAGCCAGGCTGTCGACATAACGTTCGCGCTCGTCGTCTTCGAGAACGTGGAAGAGCCCGCAGTCGAGCACCGTGTCGAAAGGCTCCCCCAGATCAATGAGGCGAAGAGCGTCCGCCACCAAGAAGCGCGCCTCGACGCCCCGCTCGGTCGCCTTCGTCATGGCCAACTCGATGGCCTTCACCGAGAGGTCGACTCCCACCGCTTCGTGGCCTAGTGAAGCCGCCAGAAGGGCGTGCTCGCCGGTGCCGCATCCCGCGTCGAGCACACTTCCGACCAGATCCCCGGCCTTGGCCAGGCGGTCGAAGGCTGGCTGAGGTCGCCCGATGTCCCACGCAGGTGGGGTCTCACACGCATAGCTGGCATCGAAGTCGTGAGGTGGACGCTGCATGGAAACCATGGTGCCAGGGATGGGCCTGGGGTGAGTTCCGTACGCCGGGAAGGTGGCGACACCGGGGCCTCTAGGATTTACATCGTGCCCGAGGATGAAATCGGACACGACTTCATCTCTCTCGACGACGGTTGGACTGATCCTGACTCAGACGATCCGCTCTTTCCTCGCTGGTACGGCAGCCGACAGTTCCTCCATTCGGAGCCCCATGTGGTCGAGGGACCCCAGTTCAACGACGCGAGCGAAGCGGTCCGTTGATGGCTCGACCAGGGAGACGAGTGGATCTTCATCAACTTAGACGGCACCGGCTATCAGTGGGCCGGAGTCAGACCGCCCCCACCCCCCCCCGAGTCGGGCAGACCGCCCATACGGGTCTTTTCGCACGATGATCCCGTTGGCCGGCCAGAAGGGGCGTTGGCCTTGGCCGAAGAACGACGGCGGCGGTCACGATCCTTCTTCGCGGCCGAGCGCACGCGCCAAGCGAGGGAGAGGCCCTTCGAACTCGGAGCACACCTCAAAATGCGCCGTGAGAGGTTAGGCATCACGGTAGAAGAACTGGCGCGACGAATCGAGGTGACCAAAACCTGGATCGAAGACGTCGAAGGCGGGCGAACCTCGCTCGATGTCGAGTTGTCTACGTGGGTCGATCTGGTGTGGGCAACTCGGGAGCCCTTCCCCGACCCGCGTCGGCTCGCCGGACAAGGCAAGAGGCGCGGTTTCGTGGGACACCCCGATATCTACCTGGCTGAAGAACTTGTCCGGCGGGTCCTGGAAGGCGATTAGGGCTAGCTGCGAGGCTGCCCCCGTACGCCGCGACAGGGCGTCACCCTCCGGTACGAGTGAGATAGGGGGCAGCCGTCTATCAACCGGCCACTTCGGCGACATAGAGTCAGCAGAAGAAGGTTTCGGAAAGGCGTGGAGATGGCCGAAGACGGTCGGTTGGTGGCGGTCATCTTGGAGGTTTCCGACCTCGATAGTTCGGCGGCGCTCTACCGAGACGCCTTCGGTTTGGATCTCCATCCGGGTGACAATGGGGTTGACGACCGGTGGACCGGTGGACGGCACGCAGAAATCTCCTGGCGAGAAGGCGCCTACCTTCATTTTGCGCTCTATCCGGCGAAGGAACAACCGACCTCTGGGGCACAGATCACTCTGTCTGTTGACGACATCGACGTTGCTCACGCGGCAGCGGTACGTGCAGGAGCCTACGTCGTTCACGGGCCACGTCCGGAGCCTTGGGGTCGTAGCGGACGCTACAAAGACTTTCACGGCAACGTAATTGAGTTGACTCAACACACCTAGTCCGGATCGGGCTACGTAGAGCTAGCTATCCCAGTTCGCCAATCGGGACGGTGGGATGGCTCGGTACATTGAGGCGAGGCGCGCACCCAGCTGGGGCGGGCGATCGGCGGCCTCAGCCTGCGGTGTCGAGCAGGGTTTGGGCGATGGCTCGGTCTGACTCGGTGTGCCACATGGTGTCGTCGTGCTCGACGTCCCAGAGTGTTTTGCAGGATGCGGGCCAGTGTCCACGCGGTTGCGCGTTTCCGGTCGAGGCCGAGAATGTCGGTCATCAGGTCGAAGCGGCGGCGGATCGCCCGCGGTACGTCGCCGGTGGCGACGGCTTCCTCCCACCGGTTGTGCAGTGCCGCGAGGAGCGCGAAGCCGGGATCGTCGGCCACCGGGTTGGGGTCGATGGCCAGCCAGGGCTCTCGCTGGTCGGCCGGGTGTGGTGCCAGGATGTTGTCGAAGTGCAGATCCTCGTGCACGAGGCGGTCGCCGGCTTCTGGGAGTACCTCCTCGAGCGCGGAAGCGCATGCTCGGATGAGGCCGTGTTGCGATGGATCGCGCTCGAGCGTCAGTGCGCGTGGTACACGGTCGAGTAGGTCGGCGCCGAAATCGGAGAGATGGCGCATGCCGGCGGGTGCGGGAACGGCGCTGAGCCGGGCGAGGAGCTCGGACAGGATCTGCAGGGCGGCCAGGTCGTCGCGGACGGTGGCCAGCGAGCGGTCGGCGTTGAGGCGTTCGAGCAGCATCGAACCCGATTCGGGGTCGTGGTCCAAAAGGCGTACAGCGCCGTTTCCGTTCCACGCGCGCAGTGCGTCGGGCTCGCCGACGGTGTGGTCGGTGACGGGTTGGAGCTTGAGTACCGCGGGCGTGGCGTCTGCGCGCACGACGGGCAACACGAGCGTGGTGGCGCCGCAGGTCGGAGCTCCGTCGGGCCGCAGCTGCCAGCGGTCGAGGAGGCCTGCGGCGAGGTCTGGTAATGCGTCGATCCAGGCGCGGCCGATCTCGCCGAAGAACTTGCGGTGCCAGGAGACCAGCGCTTCTGGAACTTCGATACGCGGGCCGGCGGGATTGGTCACGGTGCTTAGGCTCGCACAGTCCGGTGCCCCAGAACACCGAACCGTCCCGACATCACCAGTCCCGAGTTCGGAACTCCGCCCGTTCCAACTATCTTGACGCTTCAGTCGTCATCCCTAGAGATTCCGCAGCTCCAGCGAGACCGGAGGCTGCCGAGACTTACGATTCGGACCACTTTTAGGGACAGGTCAGCCTCCGGCGCACGTTGTAAGGGCTGGCTCACGATGCGCTCGGTGCCGAGCACCTCGCCGTCCTCTGCCATGCGGACGATCGTTGTGCTGCGCTGATGCAGGTCGATTCCGACGTACTGTCCCATAGGGGCCTCCTCCTCTTTCGAGGTTTTCTCTTGCAAGACCGAGCATGCTCGGATCTCACGAGGGGCGGAGGCCCCGCCCTTCATCGCATCAGCACGGTGGTGCAGTTCGGCACTATTCAGGGATCACGAAGGACCGGGTATCGCCGGTCTGCGAAACGGCCCCAGACCCGGCTCTTTGTGATCCTCCGGGTTCAGCCGACTGTGATCAGGATGTGCGGATTGTCGGCGGGGTCCAACCACCCGAGAACCGCGTCCAGCTCGGCGTTGGGCAGGGCGACGCACCCCTCTGTGTAGCCGACGGTCATGTCATCGTGAAGGAAGATCCCGGCGCCATTGTCCGGAGGGTCGGGCATCGGAATGTCGATGAAGTGCTGGTATGGCTCGACCTCTGTCCACAATGCCTCGGAGTCGGCTGCGTAGGGCGGGGTGGTGCCGCAGAGCACGTGCTGCAAGGTGTCGTATGTCGGGCTCCCCGGCTCCTCGTCCCACCAGTCCCCACAGACCAGGTGGTGATACGGGTACAGCGTCGTCGGGCTCACGGTCGAGTTGCCGTAGACGGTGTTGCCAAAGGAGAAGAGCCCGGTCGGTGTGGCCCAATCGCCGGGGACTCGCTGTGAGATTGGGATCAGGCCGCCGTATCCCGTTTCGGCCTGGTACGGCTGCTCGGGTTGTCCAGCGAAGACGACCGGGCTCCAACAGCCATCGGCCCCCTCTGCCCAGGCCACGAAGGTCCCGGCCAGGCTCTGGCTTGTCGGGGCGACTACCGTGACTAGCTGCGAGCCGCCCCCTGTCTGTGCCACGTCGTCGGGGTCGATCCCATAGACGGCGCTCGAATACTGCGGGCACGGTGATGGGGGGTCCGTGGTCGTGTCCCGAGGCGCGGTGGTCGGCGGGTCAGCGACGGTGGTGGTCGTGTTGAGGATGCCCGCGATTGCTGTCTTCTGGCTGGCTGTGGGAGCACTGCCAGAGCTGCACGCCACCAGGGTGAGGCCTAGGGTCAAGACCCCAAGTGGGGCAGCAACCGCCCTGCTCCATGACATTTCCCTCATCTGAGGAAGAGTGTAGGGAGCGAGCCGACCCAGAGGATGATGGCACTCGCTCGACGGGATCGGCCCCGATAGACGGCTGCCCCCGAACATCGCCGCCGGGACGAGGTGGCACTTCCGGTACGTGGGAGGTCCGGCGACCTAAACCGACGAAGCGATCATCAAGGCCACTGATCTACATACCCGTTCCGTTGCAACCAGTGCCGGAGATCGGGCAAGACAGGGATTGCGAGATGCACTCTTCTCCAAACTCGCACCCACCGCGGAGCTTCTCGATAGCGGACTCGCCGTACGGATACTTGGTCGCTCACCGGGCACCATTGCATCGTTGCCGACCGGCTCTATCGCTCCATCGTGTACCCCGGTTCGCCGGCACGGAGACGACGCACCAACGTGGGGAATGCACCGCCTCGGAACGCTAGGACTTGACGTTTCCAAGCCGTCCACGAAGTGTCCAAGTGCGGCCCGAGTCCTTCGATACGTACAGGAAGGTTTCAAACTCTCCGCTCTTGAGCTGGTTACCCAATGCAGCAGCGCGGAGAATCCCATGGGTGGCGCTCACGACGTGAACTCCATAAGGGAATCCGGTCGACCACCACTGGCTCCCCCGATCGGTGGTCACCCAGACAACGTTCCCGCTTCGACCCCAGAAGTACGCACCTTGAGATCCCAGCGGACCGACGTTGGTGATCACGCTTGCTCCTTGAGCGGCTGCGACATGGAAGAGGGGTCCGTCAATCCGCCAAGAACCACCCCCATCGGTGCTGATGGCAGGATACGTCGTGTCCTGTGGAGTCGGGTAGATGGCCAGACCGAACCGCAATCCATGGCTGTCAACAGCGATCACAGCCATATCGGTACTGGGCACGAACGTCCCGATGGGCAGGGGATTCGGAATGAAGGACGATTGCGTCGACTGAGGCACGAGCCTTCCGTGCACGGTCTTCTGCATGTACGCCGGGAGGTTCTGTCCGGCGATGGCTGACTCCTGGCGTGCGCTGGCTGCCGCGTCGACCACTCCACCGACTGTGGGTGACACCACGAGCACGCCAAACGCCATGGCCATCAGTCTCACGCCACGAGCGTATGGCATGTCCCCGGTCACCCCCGGGTACGACGGGCAGGCACACCTCCGACCGTCACTCGGCTGTTCCTTCGGGAACCCTAGAGGGGCTCTTCACTCTTTACAATCGGGGTTGAACCAGCTTCCCGAAAATCCGTTCGGCTGCTCTCCGGTCCGGCGAACGGGGGGCAGTCGTCTATTTGGGCCATGGGTCGTCCAGGACCCCGAGCTGAATGAACAAGCCGAGCTTGTCGGCGCCGATCCATTCCTTGACAACCTGGTCGTCTTCGAAGTGCATGATGGTGACCGCCCACTCCTCCACAGTCCGTCCCGTGGGGGCCCGTCCCGCGTACCCTCCGGCGTCGGTGCCGCGGAATGTGACCCTCAAGACGACCGTGTCGCCGGCCACGATGAGGTCCTCGATGTCCAGGTGGAGATCAGGGAACGCGCCGTGGTAGCGGCGGATCGGCTCGGTTCTGGCTGCGGGCCCTCCGCCAAACGCGTTCGTGTACTTCTCGCTGTAGAGGTCCGCGGCCGCTTCGTAGTTTCGGCCATTCCAGACCTCGTCGACGAACCTCCGCACTTGCATCTCGCGCTCGGCAACTTCCATCGTTCACCCCGTTCTCTCGCAATTGAGATTCCAGTAGGTGGCAAGGACCTGTGCAACTGCTTGAGACGGCTTCTCCCGCACCGAGATATGGGACCAACCCGGCGGTCTGGGGCACCCTCACTCAAATACATCTCACTCATTCGCTCGACATCCGAGCCATGACGAGGAGTAGGGTCCGGGCAGGTCAAGTCCAAGGTGGATTTGCTTACCGATCCATAAGAGAGCTTGATGAAATACGTCATCGAATACGAGATCCGTACCGCGGGTCTCACATTCGACCTGAACTTCGACAACCAGGACGCCCTGCTCAAGGCGTTTGGCAAGTGGGCGCCCGAGGAGGGACTGACGATCCAGCCTTCTTGTCCACTCTCAACAACGGTGGCTACGTGTTCGTGGAGGCTGACGACCCGACGGTGGTTTATTCGTTCGTTTCCAAGTTCACCGCCTGGAACGATGTCAACGTCGTACCGGTGATCGACGTTGCCGATGGGGTCGCAAGTGGAACGGCGTCTCTCGCCTGGGGTCGCGCAGCAGTAAAGGGCTAGGAATCCCTGATCCATCCTCGGGTGGCTGAACCGCGTTGAACCCAGAGCGCATCTGAACAGGTGCGTTCTGGGTTCGGCGGTGTGGAGAGAGGCAATCTGCTTTGGCTGGTTTCGTTAGGTCCCAAATCCACTCTTTGTTTTTGTCGCCCTGTCGGTTCTCTTGCTCTTCGGGGGTGGGTTCGCGAGTTCGACCCTGCTCCATCAGCGTCCGTATGCCGTCATCGTTCTGTTCATCGGCCTTGCGGCCCTCACGATCTCTTACCTGCGGCACCCGCTGGCCCTCTGTGTCTTTGCTGCATCAGGCCGGTGGTTCATCATCGCCTGGGTGCCCGGCTTGGGCTTTCACGATGCGCAGTCGGGGCTCGCGACGTTCACCGACTGGGGCATGGTCGGTCTGACAATCGTCTCGGTGTGCGCGACCGGGATGCTGATCAGCAGGGTTGGGCGCGCAAGTGCTGGCACGACCACGCCGCCGGTCATGGGTAGAGGTACTCGCTTCGACTCGACACGATGACGGTGACCGGAACGCCCTCGGCAACGCCGCGCGGGGCGTACCGTCCAGGGCGCGGAGCCCGGTCGGCGGGCCCACCGGGGACGGGGCCGGCGTGGCGGGGCCGGCGGACGGGGTCTTCCTGCGATGCGCAAGGCAATCTCGGTTCATTGACATTCTTGTAGGGCGACACCCCAGAGTGATGACGTTCATGGGGAGGGAGCCGAACGTCTTTGTGGCTCCCATGTGACCCGACCACGAAGTATCGGTCGTTGTCACTCACCGCACTGCCGTAGACAGAAACGGCAACCTCATCGGCGCAGTTCAGCTACCCCGCGGGTTGCACTATCGACGTAAAATCGGCTAAACGTTTTGCCAATCGTGACCGGTGCCGAGAAGCGTTCGACAATGAAACCAGGTCTCCCATGCCGCGTGCAAAGACTCGCCGGTGTTGGGGCGGGGATGGTTGGCCTGTGTCTCGTAACCGCGACCACCGCAACGGTGGTCGTGCCTCCGGGACCCGTCGCGGCCGATCAAGTTTCCAATCTCAAGGCGCAGGCGTCCCAGATCGCCCAGGATCTCGTGCTGGAGCAGCTTCAGATCGGTGCTTACCAACAGCAGGACGACGTCGATATCGCCAAGGTCCAACGCGACCAGGCGGAGATCGGATCCAGTGAGAACCAGATCCAAGCCGACATCAGTCGGGTGGGGAGCGACCGCAGGCGGCTTCAGTCTGAAGCGGTGTCCGCCTACATCAACCTGGACCCGGAGGTCAACGGGACCGAGGCCCTGTTCGAGAATCAAGAAGAAGCGCCGACGAGAGCGGAATACGAAGAAGTGGCGAGTGGTGATATCGCCCTTACCATCGCCGCCCTTCATACCGACGAGACCGGGTTGCGCGTCGAACGCGTCACGCTCGAGCAACAAGAGGCACGGGACGAAGCGACCACCAATCAGGAGACAACGCTGGCCAACGCCGCGCGCCAGACCGAGGTCCAGCTCGCGTCCAAGCAGTCAGAGATCACGGGCGAGCTCACCGTGGCGGTGGCCCAGCAGCAGGCGGCACAGGCCGCGGCTGCCGCGGCAGCAGTCCGGGCGGCACAGGCCAAGGCCGCTGCCGCAGTGGCCACTTCGGTCGCGTCAGGGCCGCCTTCCGCCACCTCCACGGCACAACAGGGAAGCGCCGCCAGCACGCCGTCGGGCGACCCGTCGCTGCCCCCATTCCTCCAATGCGTCCTGCAGGCCGAGTCAGGCGGCAACTACGACGCCGTCTCGCCGGGGGGCACGTACATGGGCGGCTTCCAATTCAGCCAGGCGACGTGGAACGAAGCGGCCGGGCTGGCCGGCATGCCGCAGCTCATCAACGTCCCCCCGAACGAGGCGACTCCGGCCGAGCAGGACGACCTCGCCATCGCGCTCTACGACGCCGATGGCGGGCAGTCCTGGGACGACTCCTGCCCGACGAGCTGATGCAGGTCACCACTGGTGTGCTCCTGCTTCTCGCCACGGGGGGCACGTCACCGCAGGGGCCGTGGCAGTGTTGTTCCAGCACGTGAGCGGGAACGTCGGGTGGAAGGGGGCGACGGGGACCCGCTTGGTCTAGAACCTGCACTGAACCCCCGGTTCTTGCCCCCACACGCCAGGAAGGCGGATACGACGACGACACGACAGAGCTATGAACGGCCGACCTTGTGTCATCGTCCGGTCCAGCGCGGCGGGCGGCCTTGAGCCGCCGCCTGCAAGCCCTCTGCTGCATCCTGTGTCGCTGCGGCAACGTGCCGCATTGTCTCGCCGAAGCGGATGGCCTCGAGCGTCGTCATGTAGCGCGTCCGCATCGCCATCTCCTTCATAGCTCGCTGAGCCAGCGGTGCTCCGCCGAGGAGGCGTCGCGCCAGTGCATTGGCCTCGTCGAGCAGCGTGTCATGGGCGACGACCCTCCACACGAGACCCATCGCGTGTGCTCGCTCTGCATCGATGCGCTCCCCCGTGAGCAACAGCTCCATCGCGTCGGCCCAGTTGATGCGCTGCGGAAGGCGAATCGATGCCACGATCGCCGGGACTCCGAGGTTGACCTCTGGGAGACCGAATTCGGCTCTGTCACTCGCCAGGACAAAGTCGCACCAGGTGGCAAGCGTGAGCCCGTAACCCAGGCAGTACCCATTCACGGCAGCAATGACTGGCTTGAAGATCTCCCATCCGCTCTCAAAGGAATTCAGCGTCGGCTTCTCCCAGAACGTTCCTGGGAACTGCCCTGCGGACCCAGCGCCCTGTCGTAGGTCGGCGCCGGCACAGAAGGCCCGTCCCGAACCCGTGACGATGGCAATCCATGCTTCCTCGTCGTCACGAAAGCGTGAGAAGGCGTCATTGAGATCCCGCCTCATTTCGGCATTGATCGCGTTGAGAGCGTCGGGGCGGTTGTAGGTGATAGTGGCCACGTGGCCATCGAGTTGGTACGTGGCTAAATCACCCACAGGACCAGTCTGCCGGGTCAGAGGATGCTCTGCCGATCGAACCGCTAAGGCGGGGCTCTGCACGCCCCGGGTCCTAAGGCTATGAGGACGCCTCGCGACCGGTGTTGCGTGGAGGTGGGTCGGTGCCCGGGACACCTCCGTTCAGAACGTGCTCCGTCCATTCCGACCCCGACCAGTACCGCTGCTCGTGTCGGCCCGAGGGGTCGGTCAGCCAACCGGGAGCGATCCCGGTGAATGTGACCTCGCCGGATGACGCTTCGCCGGCATCAGACGCTTGACTCGCAAGAGTGGGGTCGTTGAACGAGCTCGTGAGAGCTGAGCTCCTCTGCTGACCGCGGCGGCGTCGCTGAGAGGAGAGGGCCCGCATCGCGAACAGGCCAAAAAAGACCGCAAGGGCGACCCAGGAACCGTGACCGTAGTACGTGTCCACAGCCTAGCCTCGCCGGGCAAAGGGACGGAAGGGGTTGCACCGCAAACGTGGACGGCACCGTCGAAGGTCTTCTTGCCGCTCACCTGTCATCTACCCCACGCATCCGCCCGGCTGGAGAACTGCGTAGGCCGTCCACAGAGAGGGTGCTGGTCGGTCACGATGTACAACACACCTACATGCAGAGGACGAGCCGAAGAGTCCCGAGGAGCGGGCGAACTGGCTGCCGCCTCACCGCTCCGACGGCGCGAGCTGCGGCCCACTCTCGAGCTAAGACAGAGGTCGTGGCGGCCGCCTCCGTGGTCGGCGCACAGGTCGCGCTGTGGGTGGGCCGGCGCGTGGCCGCCAGGTGCTCGCTGGTGCGTGACACTCGTTGTCGCGGTGGAGCTGTTGGGCATCGGTTCCGATCGAACGTTCGGTTGACCATGAGGGATTCGTGAGAGGACTTGCGGCCTAGGCATTGCGGGTCTAGACGGACTGTCATTGCTCGGCGCCAGGGGAGGATCTGTCGTGCCGAAGACGGCAACCGTGGGACTGATCACGGCGGTGGCGCTTGCGCTGGTTGTCGGGGTTGGGTCCGCTTCGTCGAGCCCCTTACCCGCTTCACGCGTACCGCCAATATCGGTGCCCGTCACTATTCTCGATGGTCAAGGCACGCTGGAGGGTGCTCGTCCCACTGTGGAGGTGAGTGTTGGCAACTCGCGTCCAGTTCCGGTGCTACTCGATACCGGGTCGTCCGGCCTCCACATATTCGACAACGCGGTCGATGCCGGGCCGAGCTCGGGAGTCACCCGCACATCGACTCCTTCCAACATCACCTACTCGGGAGGGCACCGATTCACCGGTGTCGTGGCAGACGCCGTTGTCACCATCGGATCGGCAGCAACCACAACTGCCGTACCGTTCGCGTACGTGCAACAGGCTTTCTGCATCGCCAGCAAGCCAACCTGTCCCGCCGCAGGCGGCATTCCCGGGTTTGAGCAATCGGGTGCCTACGGAATCCTGGGCATAGGAACGCAATCCAGCGAGGGGGGGATCATCAGTCCGATTCTCGGCATGCCTGGAGCTCTCGGAAAGAAGTGGAGCCTCCACTTGAGCGGTGCAACCGGAGCGCTGACCCTCGGAGCAAAGCTTCATCGCCGACGGGCGGTCGCGACCATACAGATGCAACAGATCGGCTCCTCGGCCGGCCGATCGCTCTGGGCCGACAGCCAGTTGGGGCTCTGCGTCGCCGTGGGCCCCGTCAACGAGTGTGTGCCCGGCTTGTTCGACTCGGGCACCTACACCATGCAGATCTCGGGTCCGGTATTGGGCAACGCACCGACCACGGATGGAACTGAACACGTGGCAAGTGGAACCCCAGTCACAGTCACGCTCAACGGATCCGCGGTGCCGTTCTGGACGTTCACCGCTGGGACCACCAAGTCGGACAACCTATTGACCGTCGAGACGGATCGAGGGCCCTTCGTCAACACCGGTGTGCAGGCCTTCTACGATTTCACCATCGCATACGACGACGCCACTGGTCAGATATTTCTGTCTCAATAGGCACCGTGCCTGAGCGGTCACCCATTGCATACGTATGCTCACGGGGCGACAAGCTGCACACCTTCACCGTCAAACGTGATCGTCATCCCCTCGCTCGCGAGGCAAACCCGGTCCGCGGTCGAGGGCCAGATCTTACGAGCCTCGTTGAGGAGTTCTTCGAGCTCGTCGTCGGTGTGGTACGGGTCGTGGTGGAACAACACCAGGTTCCGAGCGCCTGCCTTGTCGGCGAACTCCATTGCGTCGGCGAGTCCCGAATGTCCCCAGCCGACATGGGTACCGTACTCGTGGTCGCGATATTGAGCGTCGTGCAACAGGACATCGGCGTCACGCGCGATGTCATACCCACTCATCCATTCAGGCGGTAGCGAGCGGAGCTCGGTACCGAGCGAGGGTTCGTGATCGGGGAGGTACACCAACGCGAGCCCGTGCTCCTCGATCCGGTAACCGACGGTCGGGCCCTGATGCTGCACCTTGCCCGATCGCATCGTCGCGGAGCCGATCGAGACGGCTTCTTCAGGCGCGTCATGAAATGTGAGCCGCGCCGGCACATCGTCCAGATGGACCGGGAACAGCGGCGGAGAGAGATACATCGCAATGCGCTCGGACAGTGGTTGGACCGGAGACGGTGGACCCCAGATGTGGATTTCGAGGTTGGGGTCGAAGAGCGGCCGGAAGAACCCGAGGCCCTGCAGGTGGTCGAGGTGGAGATGGCTGAGCAAAATGTGCAACTCGGGGCACGGGGTCGCCTGCATGAAGACGCCGAGCGGCCGCATTCCGGTTCCGGCGTCGAGCACGAGCACCTGTCCGCTCGAGAGTCGGACTTCAACGCACGACGTGTTGCCGCCGTACTTGACGGTGTCAGGGCCCGGCGCGGCGACAGAGCCGCGGCATCCCCACACGCGCACCTGCATCAGGCGTCACCTTCCTCGTCGGTGACTTGCCAGAACACCGAGACGACACCGTGCATTTCGGCGGTCGTGCCGAACAACGGATAGGCCGTCGCGTGCACAAGCCGCTGTACGCCGTCGTATCCGGTCGCGGCGAGCGTCTGGTGGGCGGGGCGACGTTCGAAGAAGGCGATCCCGGCGGGAGTGTCCCGTCGACGAAGAGGTTCGCCGTCCGGAGTCTTGAGGTGCAGGACCGCACCGAACTCCTCGGCCGGAATCTCGCCCATCTCACCGTATGGCTTGCCGATGAGCAGCGCCGCGGCGTCGTTGTAGTACACCAGCACGCCGCGCGCGTCCATGAGGAACATCGGCGTCGCGAGATTCGACGCCAGTTCGCGAGCGAGGATGAGCGGCAGCGATTTCCTGCCGCCTGCCGGTGAGTCCTGATTCACGATTGAGATCGTTGCTTACCGCAAGCTGCGTTGCAATCGCGGCCTGCGGGGACCAATGTCAGTAGGGCTCGCCCCTCACTGAAGCTGTGTCCCACCTATGAGGCGTGTGGGGGAGGGAGATCGGCGATGGGCGAGTGCCGCACCACGGCGACCAACGACCCGCAACGCCGGGTGGTGGATCGGCAGTTATTCCGAACGCCTGCGGAATCGTAGGATTCTGAGTATGGACCACATCGGTCGGCCGGGCCGACGCGCCGAAAGCGTCCTTCGATGTCTGCTCAGTCTGTCTGATGTCTGCGACGGAGGCAACGTCAGCGAGCTTGATCACGCCCTCCAGGTCGCCACGCGAGCCCGGCGGGCGGGCGCTTTGAGGACGAACCCTGGTATCCGACTGCTGTCACGTTTGTCGACGAGTGGGAAATGCAGTCCTTCGATCCCAGGTTCGAAAGCGATTCACTCGAGGGCCCCGCAATCGAGAGGCTGATCACGGGAGCTTGAGCAAGTGGGTGAGACGCCGAGGGACCTTCGTCAGAATCGTCAGTGGGAGTGAGCTTCTTGGAGCGACTTACCAGCGACGCGACCAGCCACCACACGGGCGAAATTCGGGCAGTGGGGTAGCTCCTCGTGCTGGCAGGACAGTGCGTGTCCCAGTGCAATCCGAGCGACCTCAGCCCGCGCGATCTGCTGGTCGAGCGCAGCGAGCTTCGTGCGAACCAGCCCACGCCACGCGTGGTCGGACTGTGATCGCGATGCTGTGAGCGCCTTCACCTCGTTGAGCGAGAACCCGACGTCGCGAAGCAACAGGATCGTGCCGACGAGTTCGACGGCAGAGTCGTCGTAGCGGCGCTGACCCGAAGTCCTCGCGGCAGGCGGCATCAGGCCGAGTTCCTCGTAGTACCGGAGCGCGGACGGGGCGACGCCGGTCCCGACGGCAACCTCTGGGAAGTGCTGTGGAACCAGGCCCTCGACGACACATGACGGCCTGGCCGCGCCGCGGTCCTGGTCCAGCTCACGGGTCCCGGCCCTTGTAAGACACGGGGGTTCCTCGTAAGGTGGGGCGCTGTGGTGCCAGGCGGTCAACTGGGCCAGGAATCGATGGTCGAGTTTGCCGGGATCGCCGCCACGTTGGGACTGCGTAGCCAACGTACGGAAGCAGGCGAAGGGAGCACCCGTGACCCGGGAAGAGCGAATCACCTGGCAGTGTCGAGCCGTCCTCCTGATGGTGTTGGAGCTGCACCTTCAGGGCTACCAACGCCTCAGGATACTGCCGGCAATGGCTCCGTCGGGAGGGTACTGGCAGTGCTCCATCGCCCCGGTCACCTTCGTCTCGACTGAGCACGGAGCACGACTCGACGTCGACTACTGGGACAGCGATCTGGTCGCGAGCTATTCGAGTTCCGACCAGGCCCAGTACTTTGGCTGGAGGGACGTCTCTCCCCACACGACACCGAGGGGCTTGGCCCGGCGATTCATCCAGCGGTTTCCACAGACCAGTGATCTGGGACGAGGTTCGGACTGGGCGTACTCCGGCTGGTACGTCGAGATGCTCCACATGACGCATCCGAATCGCTTTCCCGTGGCATTGAAGGAATACGGGCCCGACGACTACATCACCACGGCATGGGTTGGACACGCACGTGGGAAGGTTCGGATTCCCCTCCCGCCGCCAGGCGCAGCACCACCGAGAGATGCGCCGCCGCGAGTCCAGCGTCAATCGGTGATGGCAGCCGACCCAGCGAGCGCGTTCCTCCGCCGAACGCTCGGATCAGGCCGGCCCGTTCCTCGGTTGGTCCGGAAGTCGTAGCACGAGGACTTCGGGCGGGTGCGTGCCACCGATCGGAACGATCACGAGGTTCCCCGAAATCGACATCCATCCGTTCACCGGTCCTGGGAGGATGCGCTCCCACGCGATGCGACCGCTCGAGCGGTCGATCGCGACCAGCGTCCCTTGATACGTGGCCGTCATCACCAAGTCGTTCACCACCGTTGCCCCGCCGGTGGGGTCACCGGGAACCTTGGTGTCCCAGAGGATTCTGCCCGTCGCGCCGTCGATGGCGACCATCTCCCCTGGGAACGTTCCGAGCTTTCCCCCGAAGTACGCGGTCCGGTCGGGATAGAGCGTGTCCGGCGCGTTCAGCGTGGCGACGTAGACGTCGCCGTTCGCCGAGGCCGGCGGGGTGAGCACACCCCCGTAGGTGCCGGGGAGTACCTCGGTGGGGCCGGAGAGGGCCCGCAACTCGCCGTTGCGGTGCATCCCGACAAAGGTGCGCCACAGCAGCCGACCTGATGTCGGGTCCAGGCCCAGCACCTTGCCGCTCTTGCCGGTACCGACCACGACCTGACGCGGCGAGGATCCGGGAAGGTCGACGATCATCGTGTGGACGAAATCTCGGTCGAAGATGTCATGTGCCGTCGCCTGGTGGTACCAGATCAGTTTTCCCGTGCGGAGGTTGAGTGCCACCGTGGCATCCGTGTAGAGGTTCGCCCCGGGCCGACTCGTGCCGTTCGGATACTCAGCAGTGCCCGGAAACGGGGCTGGGTTCGCCGTTCCCCAGTACACCCGGTTGGCGCTGACATCAATTGACGGCGGGTACCACGCGCCGCCGCCGGAGTTGACGGCCGGATTGCCCCACATATCCGGCGAAGCCACCGTGTCGAACGCCCAGTCCGTGGCACCTGTGTTCGCATTGAGGGCGAACAGCCACCCCCGATCACCACCCGTGTAGATACCACCCACGCTCACCGGTACCGTCGCCACGAGGACCCGCCCGTCGACCACGGTCGGTTGGATGTCGACACCTTCGGTTGGCGTCGCTGTGAGACGGCGGGACCAGGTGATCGCACCGCTGCTGGCATTCAGCGCGATCACGCCATCGCGCGTCGCGGCGAACACCTTCCCCCATCCCACCGCGACGCCGTCCGGTCCGACCGAGAAGCCCGTCTGTGTGCTGCGCCAGACGACCTGCCCGGTCGTGCGGGCGATCGCCACGACGGAGCCCTGGTCGTCCTCGACGTAGATCCGCGGTCCAAGAATTATCGGCGCGGTGGTCAGCCCACCGGTCATCGGAACAGTCCAGGCAGGAACCAAATCGGATACCGATTTCGCGTCGATGGGCGAGAGCCCTGCATCGCGGGTGTTGTCGTAATCGTGTCCGGGGAGCGGCCACTGATTGGTTCCGGCCGAGGCGACCTGAAGCGGTGCCCCGTCGAACGCTGTATTGCCGGCAGTGAGCGAGGACGAGCTGGATCCACTCTGGGAGGCGCACGACAGGACGGCGAGTCCGGTCACCAGAACGACCGCTCCCACGGCGCGGGCCACGGCTGTCTTCATTGGGCGCAACATTGTCGCTAGGGTGCGAGCGCCTCGAGAACCTCTGGCAGAGCGGAGTGCATGAGGAAGTGGCCCGCATCGGGCACCACCTCGAGGCGTGCGGACGCCAAACGACGGGCCAACGACTCGGCATGGGCCATCGGCAACAATCTGTCCTCCGCCCCCTGGAAGACACTCACCGGGCTGGTGACGTCCTGGAGGCGGAAGCCCCAATCACGAGCAAGCGCCGCGTAGTCGTCAACCACACCGTGCGGACCGCGCCGCATCGCTTCTGCGAGGTCCCGTACTACCTCCGAAGCGCTCATCGACCCGATCACGTCTCTGTCGGCAGACGATTGCACCGACTTCATCAGCTGCGACCGCACCACACGATGCGGTGTTGCCTTCGACAACCACAGGAGGGCGCACGCCGTGAGCTGGGAGCGCTGCGCCAGGGGAAACAGGACTCGATCGACCTTCAGGCCGAGCTGGTTCGCGGACACCGAACCCTCCAACGGCGCCATTCCACCGATGGTCACGGCCTTGACCACCTTCGGGCCCATTGTCGCGGCACACGCCAGCGCGTACGGACCGCCGGCTGACCAGCCGAGCACGGAGAATCGGTCGACGCCGAGGTCGTTGGTGACGGCATCCACGTCACCCGACCAGTCGACCACGCGGTGGAATTTGAGCCGGTCCGAAAGACCGATGCCGGGACGATCGATCGCGATGATGTTGATCCCCGACGATGCAGCCGCCGCGTCGGCAAAGGCGATATCGGAGTGCGAGCTGAGGCCGCCGTGACTGTACACAACCGGGTAACCGTTGCGTGCCCCATAGAGTTCGTAGGCGACGCGACGCCCATCTCCCACCTGGACCACGCCGGTCCGCTGCGGTTGCGTCTTCGACATGGCTCGGTCTTAGCATGAAGTGCCGAGGAGTTCGAATGGCGGCCTCGAGGCGCTCATCGATCACCGGGTTGAAAGCGATGAGAGTCGCTCCGAGCGCTCCCACGACAGCCGAGCCATACTCTCGTTCGTCATGGACATCGTCTCGTACGGCCGGCGGTTGAGCGTTCTGGCCGAGCTCGACCCCGATCGGCCCGCCATCACGAGCGGTGAGCACAGCCTGACCCGGGCCGAGCTCGAGTCAGCTGCCAATCGCCTGGCGCGTGACCTGGCCGCCGGAGGCACTCGGGTGGGCGACATGGTCACGATCGCGCTGCCCAACTCGACCGAGTGGTACGTCGCCGTAGCGGCCTGCTGGAAGATCGGTGCCGTTCCGCAGCCGGTGTCGGCCAATCTCCCCGAACGGGAGCTGGAGGCAATCCTGGAACTGGCAAGCCCTTCCGCAGTGATCGGCGTTTCCCCGGACCTCGCTCGCGGGCGCTGGACCTTGCCGGCCGGGTACCGGCCCGATCCGGACGTGCCCGACAGCCCACCGCCCGACGTCACCTCCCCGGCATGGAAGGCGCCGACGTCGGGCGGGTCGACGGGCCGGCCCAAACTGATCGTCTCCGGCGATCCGGCCGCGTACGACCAGGACGCGCCGCCGCTCTTCGGCACGGTCGACGGCTGCATGGTGATACCCGCACCCCTGTACCACAACGGTCCCATCGTGTGGTCCTGCTCCGCCTGGCTGGCCGGGAGCCACGTCGTGGTCTTACCCCGCTTCGACGCCGAAGTGACGCTCGCCTCCGTCGACCGCCATCGCGCTGACACGCTCTACCTCGTCCCCACGATGATGAAGCGGATCTGGCGGCTCCCCGAACGGGCGCGTGACTCCTACGATCTGTCGTCGCTGCGCGCCGTGTGGCACCTCGCCGAGCCGTGCCCGGTATGGCTCAAGCAGGTCTGGATCGACTGGTTGGGACCAGACCGGATATTCGAGCTGTACGCCGGAACCGAGGCGCAAATGGCGACCGTCATCACCGGTACCGAGTGGCTTGCCCACCGAGGCTCGGTCGGACGTCCGGCACCTGGCACGGTCATGATCTGCGACCTCGAGGGGCAGGAGCTCCCCGCCGGCGGGGAGGGCGAAGTGTGGATGCGATCTCCGAGGGACCGACCGACGTACCGCTACATCGGCGCCACGGCGCGCGGTCGCGAAGGAGGTTGGGAGTCGCTCGGAGACATGGGTCGGCTCGATGCAGACGGCTACCTGTACCTCGGGGACCGGCTCGAGGACATGATCCTCACCGGTGGGGCAAACGTCTACCCGGCAGAGGTCGAGGCCGCGATCCAAGAACACCCCGCTGTTCGCTCAGTGGCCGTCATCGGCCTCCCTGACGAAGACAAGGGCAACATCGTGCATGCCGTGGTCGAAGCGGACCCCCACGCCATCTCTCGGGACGAACTCCTGGCCTTCGTCGCAAAGCGAGTTGCCCGATACAAGGTCCCTCGGTCCGTTGAATACACCGACCAACCCCTGCGCAACGATGCCGGCAAGCTGCGGCGGAGCGCCCTCCGGGCCGAGCGGAGCGCCGCGCGGGGCCGACACGACGGGGCAGCGGACGGGCGCTGAGCCTCGGCGGTGGCGGACCGTCCACCGGGGTACCACCGCGTCCCGCGGCAGCCAGCGCTCGAGTTGCCGGGGCTCCGATGCCCGGGGGGAAGCCGCACGATGGATCGGCCACCCGACAAGTGTGCCTCACCGGAACCCACCGGTCGGAAGGTCGTGCCGGCCGCCGTGCGTGCCGAGAGCCCGCTGCTAAGTTGCCAAAATGAGGGAAGTCGCTTGCATCTGGAGCTGAGCGAGCAGCAGCGCGAGCTGCAGGAAACTCTCCGAGCCTACTTCGCTCGCTTGGTGGACGAGATGGCGCCGGACGGCGGCCGACCTGAGTACGTCGCGACGATCAGGCGGATGGGAGAAGACGGGTGGCTCGGGTTGGGCTGGCCCGTCGCGTTCGGCGGTCAAGGGCGGGGGCCCGTCGACCAGATGATCTTCGTCGAGGAGTCGCACTGGGCCGGCGTGGCCCTGCCGCTGTTGACCCTCGGGACCGTGGGTCCCGCCATCATGCAGCTGGGCACGCCGGAACAGAAGGCGCGCATCCTTCCGGGCATTCTCCGGGGTGAGCTCCACTTCTCCATCGGGTACACGGAGCCGTCCGCCGGCACGGACCTCGCCTCGTTGCGAACCCGGGCCGAACGCGACGGAGACGAGTGGGTCATCACGGGCGAGAAGCTCTACACCAGCGCGATCCAATACGCCGATTTCGTCTGGCTCGCCGCTCGCACCGACTCCGAGGCCCCCAAGCACCGAGGACTGTCGGTCTTCCTGGTGCCGACCGACGCTCCAGGTTTCAGCTGGACCCCTCTGCGGACGATTGCCGGTGAGTTCACCAGCGCCACGTACTACGACGGTGTTCGAGTTCCGAGCGCCAACCTGGTCGGCGCAGAGAACGGCGGGTGGGCCATCATCACGAACCAGCTCAACCTCGAGCGCGTCGCCATCTCCCCGGCCTCCGGTATTCTGCGCGCTATCGAGGAGGTGCGTGCCTGGGCGGCGACCGAACCGACCCCGGATGGCCGCCGAGCCATCGACCAGGAATGGGTGCAAATCGTCCTGGCCCGTCTCTGGGCCCGAACCGAGGCGCTCAAGCTCTTCAACTGGAAGGTGGCCTGGGCTGCCGACAAGGGCTTGCAGCCGGCCGACGCCTCGGCCACCAAGGTGTACGGGAGCGAGTTCGCCCTCGAGGCGTACCGGGCCCTCGGTGACATCGTGGGCCAGTCGGCCTATCTGGTCGAAGGCTCGCCCGGCGCAGTGCTCCGGGGCAGGCTCGAGCGCGAGGCGCGGGCGCATACGATCTTCACCTTCGGGGGTGGCACCAACGAGATCCAGCGGGATCTGATCGCGTGGTTGGGCCTGGGACTTCCCCGTTCGTCCCGCTAGGAGAGGGCCTCGACCCCGGGGTGATCGCCGCCGGCCACCGGGGCGCCGGGTGGCCCCCATGGGTGCCCAGTTCACGGCCCAAGGGAGCCCAGTTCACGGCCCAAGGGAGCCCAGTTCACGGCCTAAGGGAGCCCAGTTCATCCCAAGGGAGCCCAGTTCACATGGTGAAGCGAAGATTTCGAGCGGCGCGTTCACCGAGCTCGGCGTCACCCCTCCAGCCGATGGTCCCGGCGTCGATGGGACCTTGAGGATCGATGCGGCCGCACGCCAGCTGGAGGAAGGTGAGCGTGTCCGTCGACACTTCGACGTCTGGGTCGGCCACCGCGGCGACGACCCTGGCCCGCCCGTCCACGACCACGGCGAGGTCGCGCTCGAGTGGGCCGCTCAGATGGAACACGATGCTCCGGCCGTTCGGGAGGCCCACCTTCTTGCCCACGATGTAGCCGAGCGAACCCTCGACTTCGGCCAGGGCGATCTCCGCCCGCGGTCCGGTGTCGTCGGTTCGGCGCCCGAGCGGGGTGGTGATGTCCCGTTCGTGTACCCAGAGGTCGAAGATCCGTATCTCCATGAACCGGCCGTAGGTGCCCGGCCCGACCGGCGTCCACGACGGTCGTTCCAGATCGGACGGGCTCAGAACGGCCAGGTCCTCCCGCCGGCGGGTGAAGGCATCGCGCACCGGTTCCATGAAGGCGGCGCCGTCCAAGCCGGCCGTCTCCTTCACGAAGGCGCCCGCCCGGCCGAAGGGTGGGGGAGTCGCGGGGGTGTCGGGCGACCACGAAGCGAGCGCCACCTCGGCACCGACGACGTGCTCGACGACGCCGCGCACTGTCCACTCGGGGCAGAGGGACTGGGTCTCCCATTCCCGCGGGGTGAGATCGGCACCCAGTGCCTCGAGAGCCGCGTAGGACTCCTCCAACGCGGCGCGGATGGTCGACAGGTCCCTCACGGCGTCTCCTTCTGGAGGGTCGCCCAGTCCCGGGCCGCGAGGTAGGGCCGAAACGCCGCCGCGATGGCCCGCAGGTCCTCTGGTGTCTTCGGGTTCTGCAGCTCGTAGAGGAACGGGAACTCGAGCCAACCGAGCACAAGGTCCCAGAGCCGCACGGCGTGCGGGCCGGTGGGCGGTTCGAGGAGGACGGGGCCGAAGAGGGCGTGCGAGCCCTCGAACACCAAGGTGGGAACGCCCCAGCCTCCGAGGGCGATCACCCGGTCGTGCTCCGCCCGCACCTCGTCGTGGGTCGTGTGGTCCTCCATCGCCTGGCCGACCAGGGAGGGATCGAGCCCGAGCTGGGCCACGAGATGCTCTGCCACCTCGCGTCGGTGCGGCTTGAGGCCGTCGACGTGGAGCGCCGTCCCGGCTGCCAGGTACCACTGGTCGAGGAGCGCGGGGTCGATGCGGCGCAGGAGCGCGCCGACCCGCATCATCGACCATCCGTACGACCACTCGCGCTCCCAGGGGTGCTTCTTGCCTTCGGCCCGGTTGACCTCCTCCAGGCTGAAGAAGCGCCACCGGACGTGAATGCCCAGCTGGTCACGCACGTCCCGCATCCAGATGGAGGTCTGGTAGGCCCATGGGCACATGATGTCGAAGTGGAAGTCGACCGACGTGACGGTCATTGCCGGGCCATGGTCGCGCGCTCGTCGGTCGCGGCGTCGTCGTCGCGCTCGAGCCGTCCGGCCGGCACGAGGGCGATGTCGACCTGCGCCAGCGTCCCGGTGAAGGGGTTCTCGCCGTGGTAGCGCTGGCTGACCGGGGAGCCGTGGTCGTAGCCCACGCTGGCCCCGAGGCTCGAGATCATCCGCATCACGAACGGTACGTGGACCGTGCCGACGTCCCGTCCGTCGATGACCAGCGTGGCGTCGCCGCCCTCGGGCGCGCGCCGGAACCGGACACCGACGACCGAGGCGCCCGCCGGGACCTCTCGGTCGGATTCGGCCGTGTGGTGGTCGCCGAAGCAGTTGTAGTCGAAGACCAGGCGGTCCCGCTGAATGAACAGGCTCAACCCCGAATTCTCGTTCCCGCTCGCATAGAGGACACCGCCGGCACCCGGGGGCCGCTCGATGGTGGCGGAGAGATCCCAGCTCCGACCGCCTAGCGCAGCACTCACCTGAGCCGGGAGAGGTGAGAGAGGCGGCCGGTAGGTGTACCGCCGGTCCGCGGCATGGGGGGAGCCGTCGCGGAAGCGGGCACCGAAGAGCTCGACGGTGCGGTCGTCGAGGGGGAGGACACCGTGCTCCTCGGCTTCCCGCCACCAGAGCCGGACCAGCTCGGCCACCTTGTCGGGCTTCTCGGCCGCGAGATTGGTGCATTCCGACCGGTCCGCTTCGAGGTCGTAGAGCTCCCACTCGTCGTCGTCGAAGGAGACCCCGGGCTGATGGCGGGTCACGGCCTTCCAGCCGTCGGCGTACACGGCGCGGTGCCCCATCATCTCGAAGTACTGCAGCGCCTTGTGACTCGCCGTCGCGGCCGCGCCCGGATCGAAGCAGTAACGCATGGACGTGCCCGTCACCGGCATCTGCTCCAGCCCTCGGTACACGTCCGGCGGCGTCACGCCGACGACGTCGTAAATGGTGGGTGCGATATCGCTGACGAAGTGGAACTGGTCGCGCCGTCCACCGGCGTCGCCGATGCCCTCGGGCCAATGCACGATCAAAGGCACGTGCACACCGCCCTCGTGCGTGTTCTGCTTGTACCACTTGAAGGGCGTGTTGCCCGCCTGCGCCCATCCCCACGGGTAGTTGGCATGACTGGCGGGACCACCGATGTCGTCCAGCCGGGCGACCGCCTCCGCGGGCGTCTCGAGAAGGAAGTTGAAGTACTTCATCTCGTGCAGCACGCCGAAGGGGCCGCCCTCCTGGCTGGCGCCGTTGTCGGAGAGCAGGACGATGAGCGTGTTCTCCATTTGGCCCAGCCCCTCGAGCGCAGCGACGAGCCGGCCGATCTGCGCGTCGGTGTGGTCGAGGAAGCCGGCGAAGGCCTCCTGCAGGCGGCAGGCGAGGCGCCGCTGCGCGTCGGGGAGGGTGTCCCACGGCTCGACGCCGGGGTTGCGGGGGGCGAGCTGGGTGCCGGGGGGAAGAAGTCCGAGCTCGAGCTGGCGGGCGAACCAACGGGCGCGGGTGACGTCCCACCCGTCGTCGTAGCGGCCCCTGTACTTGGCGAGATACTCGGCCGGCGCCTGGTGCGGTGCGTGGGTGGCGCCGAAGGCGAGGTAGGTGAAAAAGGGACGGTCGGGCCGGATGGAGGTCGTGTCGTGGATGAACTCGATCGCCTTGTCGACGAGGTCCTCGCTGAGGTGATAGCCCTCCTCGGGCGTGCGAGGCGGCGGGACGGCGTGATTGTCGTAGACGAGCTCCGGCGTGAACTGGTCCGTTTCGCCGTCGAGAAAGCCGTAATAACGGTCGAATCCCCGCTGCAGGGGCCACTGGTCGAAGGGCCCGGCGGCCGAGGTGTTCTCCATCTGGCAGAGGTGCCACTTGCCCAGCCCCAAGGTGGCATAGCCCGCGTCGCGCAGGACCTCGGCCATGGTTGCGGCGTGGTTCGACACGTGGCCGCGCATGTTGGGGAACCCCGTGCTGAAATTCGACACCGAGCGCATGCCCACCGTGTGGTGGTTGCGGCCGGTCAGCAGGGCGGCGCGGGTCGGCGAGCAGACGGGCGTCACGTGGAAGTTCGTGAAGCGCAGGCCACCCGCCGCCAGCCGGTCGATGTTGGGTGTCTCGATGTCGGACCCGAAGCAGCCGAGCTGTGCGAATCCCAGGTCGTCGAGGAGGATGACCACCACGTTCGGTGCCGCCGGTCCCGGGTGCGGTGGGGTCGGCCACCACGGCTCCGACTCGGCCAGCGTCGGTCCGATGGTGCCTTCGAATCGGTCGTACGTCGTCACGGCCTCGTTCCCGGCGTGGCGGGACCGGCCGGCGCCGGCTGCAGCGACTCGACCAGCTTGTCGATCGATCGGTCGACCTCCAGCACATGGGACTCGGCGGCGCCGGTCGCGGCGATCACCAAGGCGGCGACCTCCTGGTCGTCGTGCACCCGGACGAAGCGCGCCCGGTCGAAACGGCGGTCGTCGCCGATGATCACGCCCTCGACGTTGAACGATGCCACCTTCTCGCCGATCCCGTCCGCGTCGACCCCGTGGGCGTCGAGGGGATCGCGCTCGACGATGAGGACGAGCCTGCCCTCGTCCGACGGCGACGCGCAGTCGGAGTCCGGAACGCAGGACATCACGATGGTGAACTCCATGCCGGCTTCCTTGTGCACGTGCTTGTCTCGAAAATCGTCGCGCTGCTGCATGACGAAGAAGGCGGCCCGGCTGGGGTAGCGCACCACGCCGACCCGGTCCCACGCCGGGTGCCCGCGGTAGTGCCGCAGCACGTCTCCATGGAGCGCCACCACGGCGCCCACGGCGGCGAGCGGGCCGAGAGGCGCATAGGCGTCGTCGGCCGCCTTGCCCGACACCGCTGCGCCGCCGTCCCCGTAGCTCGCGACCTCCCGGTATTTCATCAGGTTGAGCGCCCAGAAGGGCCCGTCCTCGCCGGGCGCGAGGCGGAGCCAGCGGCCCAGCATCTCCCGGTTGGGGATTCCGTACCCGGGCTTCAGTGGTTGAGCCATGGTCACCCCTTCGCCTCGACCGTCTCCGTGCGCCGCCCGGCCGGGGGCAGCGAAACTATTGACAACGATAGTGACAATTCTTACTGTGGACAAGCGTCGTCGGCGGCCGACGAGGGGTGCACGGAAGGAGCCGAGGGAGCCGAGCGTGAGATCGAAGCGTCCCGTCCGTGCCGCCGACATCCCCGTCGCCCACACGCCGCCAGGGGGCTACGGCGCGCGGATGCCGGCTCCGATCCTCGGGGCCTGCACCGAGCCCTTGTCGCCGGGAACACCCGATCTGCGGGGGACATGGCGGACCGTGGCGGTCGAGGTCGACGGGCGGCCGGCACCCGAGGATCACCGAGCGTGGAACCACGTCGAGCGCATCGAGCAGTGCGGCGACCGACTCGTCGTCACGGCGGAGGGCGTGATCCACGACATGCGCTGTGACGGCACCGAGGCGCACGGGGTCCACGACGTGGCCGAATTCGACTTCACGACTCCGATCACCGTGGTGGCCACGTTCGAGAACGGCGCGCACACGTTGCGTCCCGTCGGGCTCCCGGTGGAGGTCACCCGCTCCCTCGACGGGGACCAGCTGGTGTGGAGATATCTCGGGTTCACCGCCCGGCTCGCGAGGATCGGCCCGTGAGTGGGACCGCGGCCGAGGTCGACGGAAGGCGGCTCCGCCGCCAGCAGAACCGAGAGGCCGTCCTCGAGGCACTGGCCTCGATGTTCTCCGAGGGCGACTACACGCCGAGCTCGGCCGACATCGCCGAGCGCGCCGGGTTGTCACCGCGATCGCTCTTTCGCTACTTCGACGACGTCGACGATCTCAACCGGGCCGCCATCGAGCGCCAGCAGGCGACGGCCCTGCCCCTCGTCGACCCCGGGGTAGGGCCGCTCGAGCCGACCGCCGACAAGATCCGCGCCGTCGCCGAGGCTCGGGTGAGATTGTTCGAAGCCATCGCGCCGTCGGCGCGGGCGGCGCGCGTCGCGGCCCACCGGCACCCGCTCGTGCGCGCGCAGATCAGCCGGAGCCGGTCCTATCTCCGTCGTCAGCTCCGGCGGCTCTTCGCGCCGGAGCTCGAGGCCGTCGACGGCGATGTCCTTCCCGCGCTGGACGCCCTGTGCTCGTTCGAGACCTACGACCTACTCCGCGTCGATCAGGGACTGTCGCGGATCGGCACCGTTGCCGCCTTGCGGGGTGCCCTCACGGCCCTGCTCCAGACCACGGCAGACGTCCAGCCGCGGCCAGCCTCGAGGTAGGGCGACCCACCCGGGCTCATCTGCCGGCGTCGATCGCTGATGCCCCTTGGGCGCGTTCGACCCGGCGCGTGATCCGCTCGCTCGTGCTCGGGGAGAGCAAGAAGAGCAGCGGGCGAGGCTGGGCTCGGTTCAGGCCAGCGTGACGGACAGCGCGACGATCGTGACCGTCAGGAGCACGCGGACCCTTGCCGCGAACTGGACGTGAGCGGATCGCGCCTCGGAGACGGTGTCGTCACAAACGGGCACTGGGCGGGCCTGGCGGACGTCGGAGGAGCGCTGACGGGCTGCCCCGCCTCGAATGTGGTGCGCGACCATCCCCGTCTCGCGGCAGGCGACCTGCAACCATGGGTTACGTGAACGATTGGCGCGCTCACAGGCACACCGGCAATTCGCGAGCACCGGGGTGGCAGACCAGGTGCAAGAGGGCGGTGTGGCGGTTGGCCATGGTCGGCCCGCTGATCGCCGGGATCCTCGGCGCGGCCGGCGTGGTCACCCAGAAGAGCAGTGGCGCAACGCCTTCGGGCTGGTACGCCGCCACCGTTCCCGGTACCGGTGCCGATGACGTCCTGCTCGGGTCGACATGTGCCAACGCGGTCCAGTGCTGGGCCGTCGGCGTCTCCATCGGGTTTGGTGCCGGGACGTACGCCCCGGTCGTCGAGACCTGGAACGGCGCGTCGTGGACGCTGGCTGCGCAGCCGCCGCTCCCGCCGGGCGACGGTGGGGGATTCTTCGACCTCTCCTGCGTGAACGGGTCTGATTGCTGGGCCGTGGGGACCGTCCTGAACGAGGCCGGCGGGAACGGCAACCCCATCGGGACACTCATAGAGAACTGGAACGGCGCCAACTGGTCGATCGTACCGAGCCCGAATCCCACCGGAGCCGGAGTGGTCGGAGCGATCCTGCAGAGTGTCAGCTGCACCTCATCGTCGAATTGCGTCGCCGTCGGGTACGCGACGGACGGGAACGGCGAGAACCTCAACGACGTCATTGAGCAGTGGAACGGCACCGCGTGGACGATTTACCCGGGTGGCGCGACGGGGCAGCCCTACGACCAGCTGACCAACGTGCAGTGCCTCGCCGCCGACGACTGCTGGGCGGTGGGCAACGCCGGCCCCACGCAGCAGAACCCCAACTTCCTCCCCATCTTCCCAGGAAACGCCCCGGGGGACCAGGGTCTGATCGAACACTGGGACGGGACGGCCTGGTCTGTGGTGCCGAGCGTGGCTGAGCCCGGCCCCAACGGCGGATACCTCAACGGCCTCTCGTGTGTCGATGCCGACGACTGCTGGGCCTCGGGGGCGACGACCGACGACACGGGTGCGGCATCGGGGATCCTCATGCAGCACTGGGACGGGTCTTCCTGGACGGACATGTCGGCGACCGTGCCCGCACCGAACGCCTCCGCGGGCGCCATCGTGAGCAGCATCTCATGCCTCAGCGCGGCACAGTGCTGGGCGGTGGGAGCCTCCGGCAGCTTCGGCGGTGGCGGTGGCGGCAACTTCCAGCCGAAGAGCTTCATTGAGAACTGGAACGGCTCCAGCTGGTCGATCGACCCCAGCCCGGACGTGGCGGCGCTCAGCTTCCTCAACGCGATCAGCTGCGTGCCGGCGGTCGGGTGCCTGGCGGGGGGCAGCTCGGCCACCGAGGTCCAACAGAACGACCCCGGCCTGCGTGCCTTCGTCGAGCAGATGACCTTTCCTCCGGCCTCGAGCCAGGGCATCGTCCTCGCCGCGAAGGACGGGGGCGTGTTCAATTACGGGACAGGCCAGTTCGTCGGTTCCATGGCAGGCCGGCACCTCAACGCGCCGGTGGTCGGCATCGCCGAGACACCCGATGGCGGCGGTTACTGGCTGGTCGCCTCCGACGGGGGTGTGTTCAATTTCGGTGACGCCAGCTTCTACGGCTCCATGGGAGGTGCGCACCTCAATCGACCCGTGGTGGGTATCGCTGCCACCCCCGACGGCAGGGGCTACTGGCTGGTGGCTTCCGACGGCGGGGTGTTCAATTTCGGTGACGCGAGCTTCTACGGCTCCATGGGAGGCCAGCACCTCAATGCGCCGGTCGTCGGCGTGACCGCGTCGTCGGATGGCGGAGGGTACTGGCTGGTGGCTTCCGACGGCGGCGTCTTCAACTACGGGGACGCACCCTTCTTCGGGTCGGCCGGCGGTCAGCACCTCAACGCCCCGGCGACCGGCGTCGCCGCCACGCCTGACAACGGGGGCTACTGGCTGGTCGCCGTCGACGGGGGCGTGTTCTCGTACGGAGACGCTACCTACTTCGGCTCGGTCCCGGGTCAGGGCATCGTGGGCCAGCCGCCGATCGTCGGGATCAGCCGGACGCCGAGCGGGTCGGGCTACTGGCTGGCCGGCGCCGACGGCGCCGTCTACAGCTACGGAGACGCCGCGTTCCTGGGAGCACCCGACGCACACGGGCTGGTCGCTCCGGTGTCGGGTCTGGCCTCACCCTAAGGGCCGAGGGCAGCGGTCGGTCAGACGAAGTCTGAGCCCCCGTCGGCATTGACGCAGGCACCGGTCACGTAACCGTTGCGCCGCGACACCAGGTAGGCCGTGAGGGAGGCGACCTCGTCGGGCAGGCCGGCTCTCCCGAGGTCGGCAGGCTGGTGGAACGTCTTGTCGATCCACGACATGACGTCGTGTGGATCGGCCGGGTCGAGGCCCTCGGCTGCGAAGGTCTCCCTGAGGTTCTCGGTGAAGCTCGCCGTCACGATGGACCCGGGGCACACGGCGTTGACCAGAATGCCGTCGGGGGCCAACGTCTTCGCCAGGTTCTTGGCAATGCTGGTCACGGCCGCCTTCGATGCCGTGTAGGCGACGAGAATCGGGCTCTGACGCTGAATCGAGTGGGCCGAAAAGATGGCGATGCGTCCCCACTCGGCGGCACGCAGCAGCGGCAGCGCCGAGCGCACGCTCCGCACGGCAGACATGGTGCCCAGGGCGAACGCTTCATCCCAGGCGGAGTCGTCGAGTTGCTCGAAGCGTCCCGCGCCGGGCCCGATGGTGTGCACCAAGATGTTCAGTGAGCCCCAGCGGTCGCGCACCTGGTCGAAACCGTTGGCGATGGAGCCGGGATCGGTCATGTCGACGCTGATGCCGACGGGGTCCGGGCTCCCGGCGGCGCGCAACGCCGCCACCGTCTCGTTGAGGGCCTCCTGGCCCCGCGCCATGACGGCGACCCTCGCCCCGTCCGCGGCGAGCACCTGGGCCACCGCCCTCCCCATGCCTTTGCTGCCACCGGTGACGACCGCCGTCGCGTCAGCGAGTCCGAGATCCACGCAGGCCCTCCTCCATGTCCGCGGTGATCAGCCGATCACGCGACGGCATCGTACGCCGCCAGGTAGGGCGCGAAGCGCTGCCGTATCTGTACTTCGTTCAGCCCGAAGTCGGCCAGGTCGTAGGTGTGCCGCCCGTGCGAACCGGGCTCGTGGCTCTTGGCCCAGCTCGTGACTGCGTCACGGGACGCGTCGGGGAACGCGATGCCGATCCGTTCGTAGGCCGCGGCCAGTGCGTTGACCGGGTCCACTTGCAAGTCGGCGAAGGAGACGTCCGCGAACCGGTCGTCGCCGACGCGGTCGCGGAAGTCCATGGCCCGCGAGACGGCCTCCCACCACCGGTCGAGCTGCTCCGCGCCGAGCTCCATGGCGTCGTCGCGGTCGCTGCTCCAGCTGCGGGTGTAGTGGATCAGGCTGCACACCGAGCCGAGAACCTTGGCGGGATCACGGTGGCTCCAGAGGAACTTGGCATCGGGATAGGCCTCGAGCAACGCGTCCAAGGCGAACATGTGCACCGGGGTCTTCAAGTGCCACAGCCGGGGCGGGCAGTGCCACTGGAGGAGGTGCAGGACGCGGCGGTGGTAGAGATAGGTGCCGCGCATGTCGCAGTTGGTCACCCATTCGAGATAGGACGGGACGCGGCCGAACCCGTCGAAGTGGACGGTCCGGAAACTCATTCCCAGCAGGTCCTGGCACTCGGTTGCGGTGGTCGCCTCCACGTGGTGCATGGTCTGCATCAGGGGGAACGTCTCGTTCATCATGGCCAAGCCGGCTTCGGTCTGTGCGATGCGGGGGTCGGTGTGCTCGGTGGCCGACTCCGGCGGCGGACAGGGTGACGAGGACTCCCAGGTGCGGAGCGAGCGGAACTGGGGATCGGCGGCGACGAGCTGGCTCATGGCCGTGGTCCCGGTGCGGGGGAGCCCGATGACGAAGACGGGCCCCTCGACCTGTTCGGCGGCGATCGAGGGGTTCGCCCGGTATGTGTCCTCCACCTGCAAGCGCGAGGACAGCAGCGTGACGAGCCTGATCCGCTGCATGACCTCGCCCATCTGGTTCAGGTCCGCCTCCTCGTTCATGGACCCCACCAGGCGCTCGAGTCCCTCCCGGTGGTGCCCGTCGCCGAAGTCGTCGAGCCCCGTCTGCTCCCGGGCCTCGGCCTCCAGTTCGTCGGCGTCGAGCGTCATCGGGTGAACCGCTTGCTCACCGCGAGGCGGCGGGCGGCGATGGTGCGGCGTCGCTCCTCGGGCGTGACGCGATGGGTCCCCGCCGGCAGCGACGCGGAGACCCCGGAGAAGGGGACCACCCGTGTCACCGGCACCGGCGCGCTCTCGGTTCGTACGCACCGCAAGATCACCGGACCCGCACTGTGTCCGGCCGTGTCGAGCCAGTTGGCGACCCCCGGATCTTCGTGGGCGATCACGGCGCGCAGGACCCCGTCCTCGTCGACCGCCGCCTGATGGCCGTTCAGGCTGCTCTGATGGCGTCCGTAGTCGATGGTCTCCCACCACGCGTTCCCCAGGGAGAAGCTCCAGTAGAGGCCGACGGGCGGGGTCACCTCGACCAGCAGCGCCTCGTCCGGTCCCAGCTCCCACGACCCGATGACCGGTCGGTTCTCGGCCGCTCCGCCCATGGCCGTGCCGTCGAGCGGGGGCAGGAAGGTGTTGGGGGTCTCGGGTCGGGAGAACTGGAGGAAGAATTCGAGATTGGCGACGACGAAGTCCCCCAGGGCCACCAACTGGCGCGCCATGACCGCTCTCGGATCCTCCGGTGCACGTGTTGTCCTCTCGGTCGGCGGGCCGACCCGTTCGATGAAGAGTGAGGACGCCACCTCGGTGTCCCAGTCGTAGAAGAAGTGGCGGACCACCAGCTGGGTCGCGTTCTCGGCGATCGGCAGCCAGTTTCCTTCCCGGTGGTCCACGGAGAGCGACAGCTCGACCTCACCGGAGGGTCCGAGGTCCAGTTCGTCCAGGAGCACGTTGGCCGAGGAGGCCATCCCGGCCATGGATTGGAGGCCCACGTACCGTGCCGAACCGCGATGGCCCCAGAGGCGGTACGACTCGCCGCCACGCAGGGGTGAGCCGGTGTAGATGCAGTCCGGGCAGTCCATGCCCCACTTGTAGACGGCATCGACACCGGAGGGCTTGACCGCCAGCACGGGGTCGGGCTCCGACCGCAACGCCTGGTCGATCCCGGTGCCCAACAGGACCAGCAGATGGCGAAACCCCGACGCGATGTCGGCCGCGGCGTGCGGCGTCCCGTCGGACGTGACGATCTCGGACGCCCGGCGCAGACCCTCGAGCAGGTGTGACCACGCACGCCCCGACACGAGATCGTCCGCCGTGGCGTCACCGGCACGCGCCGCCTCGCTGACCGAGTGGGGCATCCACGACGGATTGACGAACGCGCTCGTCACGGGGCGGTCCGCCCACGCGTGAGAACAACTGGCTGCACCGACATGTCCGACCCCTATCGTGACGAGGCGGCGACATGCTGTCGCGCTACGACTGCGCCGTCAACCGCCCGAACGGACGGAACCGGGCACACGACGGAAGCGAGGAGCGGCGGAGATCACCACAAGCCACGACCGCCCCGGCGTAGCGTAGGGCTGGGAGGTCGCGCGGCGTTGCCACGGACGGCGGTCGCACGTGGCGCAAGGGGTTGCAGATGATCGACGACGCGATTCCGACTCTTGTACTCATCGGCGTGGCGGCCGTGCTGGCGCCGATCATCGCCGAGGGTCTGCGGCGCTTCATGCCCGTCCCCGAGGTCGTGATCATGATCCTCCTCGGGATCATCCTGGGACCCTACGTGCTGGGGCTCGCCCATCCCAACTCCATCGTGACGGCGCTGTCGGACTTCGGACTCACCTACCTGATGTTCCTGGCGGGCATGGAGCTGGACCTGAAGACCATGCGGCAAGGACACCTGGGGCTGGCGGTGGGGTCTTGGGGCGTCTCCCTCGTCCTCGCGCTCGGCGTGGGCCTCGTGCTCCACTGGACCGGTCTGGTTCTCGATCACGTCGTCGTGGCGCTGTGCCTGACGACGACGGCGCTCGGGACCCTCCTCCCCATCCTGCGGGACGCCGGCGTGCTGCGCACGGGCCTGGGACCCGTCTTCTTGTCGGTCGGATCGACCGGGGAGTTCGGCCCGATCGTCGCCGTGGCGGTGCTGCTGACAAACCGGGACCCGCGCCTGACCTTCGCGCTCCTCGTGCTCTTCGTGGCCGTCGCCGTCATTGCGGCACTGCTGGCGATGCAGGTGCATCCCCCTCGCTTCATCGCGCTCATGCGCCGCCATCTCCATTCCACAGCCCAGCTGCCGGTCAGGATCTCGGTTCTTCTCGTCATCCTGCTCGTGTATCTGGCGCTCAAGCTCAGCCTCGACGTGCTGCTCGGGGCGTTCGCCGCCGGCGTGGTGGTCCGTCTCCTCATACAAGGAGAGGACAGCGAGCCCATCACGAGCAAACTCGAGGCGATCGGGTTCGGGTTCCTCATCCCCATCTTCTTCATTGAGAACGGCATCACCTTCGACCTGCACGCACTGGTCCACCAGCCCAAGGTGCTGCTCCTCGTGCCCATGTTCGCCGCGATCTTCCTGTTCACGCGCGGGCTGCCCACGTGGGTGTTCTTCCGCGGTGTCGTCACCAAACTGCAGGCGCGGTCCCTGGCCGTCCTTTCCGCCACGGGATTGCCGATCATCGTGGTGATCACGTCGCTCGGTGTCGAAGAGCACCGGATGAAGCCGCAGAACGCGGCGGCGCTGGTCGCCGCAGGCATGCTGTCGGTCTTGATCTACCCGATGATCGGGCTGCGGCGTCTGGGTGCAGCGACGAAGGTGGCGGAGGTCGCGGAGGAGTCCGCCGTTCTAGAGGACGAAGACCCGTGACGGCCCGACGTCAATCCTCGGAGCCGCCCGTGAAGAGACTGGCGTGGGGTCTCGCCGGCGGCGTCGTCAAGAACGGGCGGACGTGGGTCTCCATGATCTCCTCGACCACCGGTGCTGACAGCGGGTCGCGCAGGAGGTTGGCGTCCTCGGACGGGTCGTCAGCGAGGTCGAACAACTGGCACGGGGTACCGGCGTCCTCGTCGACGACCAGCTTGTAGCGCTCGGTCTCGAAGACGGCGAAGCCCCAGTTCTCGCTCACCGTCACGGCACGCGGTGTCGGGGAGGATCCTCCCTGCATGCTCGCCAGCAGCGAGCGTCCCTCGCCGGCCGGAATGTCGGGGGCACCCGCGATGGCGCGTAGGGTCGCCGGCACGTCGAGGTGCTCGACCAGCGAGTCGACCACCCGCGGCGGGCACCCTCCGGGCGGTCGCACGATCAACGGGACTCGCACCGCCGGCTCGTAGAGCACGCACTTTGACATCAGTCCGTGGTTCCCGGCCATCTCGCCGTGGTCGCTCGTGTAGACGATGCAGGTGTTGTCCAGCAGGCCCTTGCGCTCGAGTGCGTCGACCATGAGGCCCACCGCGTGGTCGATGACCGAGATGTCGGCCGTGTACGAGCGGCGCATGCCGCGGATGGCGTCGTCGGTCATGGACTCCGAATCGGACACCCAGAGGAAGGAGTTCAGCAGGGCGCCGTAGCGACCCGTCCCGTCCACGGTGGGGCGCCGGGTCGAGCTGGGCATGGAGACGTCGACGTCGCCGTATCGCCCCACCGCCTCCTCGGGTGCGTCCCAGGGATCGTGTGGGCCCGGGAACCCGACGAAGAGGAAGAAGGGCTCCGGGCGGTCGTACCCCTCGATCCATCGCACCGCCTCCATGCCGTGCCACGTGTCGACGTACGCGTCGAGCGGCAGCGGCAGCGGCGTCGCGTCCCACATCGGCACGCACTTGGTCGCGTTCTGACCGTTTTCGTTCTCCCCCTGGTAGCTGCGGTCAGCGATGTGCTTGCGGTAGGCCTCCAGCAGCCCTCGCCCCTCCAGGAAATCTGTGTATCGGTTCGGGACCTTGCCGATGAACTTGTCGCCGGTCTCGAACACCTCGGCGAACCCCAGCGCCTGCAGCCGGCCCGCCATGTCGTCGATGTGGGCGACCGTGAGGTTTTCGTCGAGGTACAGGTGGGCCTTGCCCAGGAGGGACGTGTGGTAGCCGGCCTCGCGCAATGCCCAGGCGTAGGTCGGGCTTTCGGGTGCGATCTCGGCCCAATTGGTGTACACGCCGTGGTCGCGCACGTAGCGCTCGGTCATGAAGGAGGCCCGTGACGGCATGCACAGGGGCCCTTGGCACGACACCCGGGAGAAGCGCACCCCCTCGCGAGCCAGGGCGTCGAGCGAGGGCGTGTGGACGCTGGCGTCGCCGGCGCAGCCCATCATGTCGGCCCGGTGCTGGTCGGACATGACAAGGAGGATGTTCGGGGTGCTGGGGGTCAATCGACGTCCCTTTCGGGCTTTGCGTGCGACGAAGCGAGGGGCCGGGCGACGGGATCATCGCACGAATGTGGCGGCGGGCGCAGACGGGCCGACGGTCGGTTCTCGACCGGGGCAGTCCCACTAACCTGTCGCGACCGCCCAGAAAGATCTCGGAGTTCACTGCATGCCCTTTGACCTGAAGCAGGTGTTGGACGAGCGCAAGGGCCAGAACTTCACCCTTCATTCCAAGTACGTCAACCCCCAGCTGCCCCGGGTGCTCGGCACTCTCGAGTTCGACCGCTTCTACGTGAAGGGCGAGGGGTGTTACCTCATCGACGAGCAAGGGCGCCGTTACCTGGACTTTCTGTCTGGATTCGGGGTGTTCGCCCTCGGTCGGGGCCATCCCGCCATCGTCCAGGCGCTGCACGACGCCCTCGACGCCGATCTCCCGAACCTCGTGCAGATGGACTGTGCCCTCCTGCCCGGCATCCTGGCCGAGCAGCTGGTGGGCCGCGCCCACCCGGGGATCGAACGCGCGTTCTTCACCAACTCGGGTGCCGAGGCGGTCGAGAGCGCGATCAAGTTCGCTCGGGCCGCCACGAAGCGGACCCGGATCCTGTACTGCGACCATGCGTTCCACGGCCTGACGACCGGCGCCCTCGCGCTCAACGGCGGGAGGGAATTCCGCAGTGGCTTCGGTCCTCTCCTCCCCGGCTGCGACATGATCCCTTTCGGCGATGCGTCCGCCCTCGCGCGGGAGCTGCGACGGGGCGACGTGGCGGCGTTCATCGCGGAGCCGATTCAGGGCAAGGGGGTGAACCTGGCCCCGGAGGGGTTCTGGCAGGAGGCCCAATCGCTCTGTCGCCGGCACAAGGCGCTCATGATCCTCGACGAGGTGCAAGCGGGCCTCGGTCGCTCCGGCACCTTCTTCTGCCACGAGCAATTCGGCATCACGCCTGACATCATCACCGTCTCGAAGGCCCTCTCGGGCGGCTACGTCCCGGTCGGGGCGATGCTCTGCTCGGCCGAGGTGTCCGACAGCGTGTTCAGCTCCATGGACCGGGCCGTCGTCCACTCCTCGACGTTCAGCACCAACCAGCTGGCGATGGTGGCCGGCCTGGCCACGCTACAGGCGTTCGACGACGAGGACATCCTCGACCGCGTCGAACGGACCGGAGACGCCTTCACGAAGGCCTTGCAGCCGCTGGTCGATCGGTACGAATTCCTGCACGAGGTGCGAGGGAGGGGCCTGATGATCGGGCTGGTGTTCGGAGAGCCGACGACCCCGGGCTTGCGCCGGCGGTTCCGCATGATCGAGGCGCTCCGGCCCGCCCTGTTCTCCCAAATGATCGTCGTGCCCCTCTTCCACCGGCACCGCATCCTCACGCAGGTGGCGGCCGACAACATGAACGTCGTGAAGCTCCTGCCCCCGCTGATCGCCGGTGACGACGAGGTCGAGCTGTTCGCCGATGCCCTCGACGACGTCTTGGCCAGCGCGCAGAAGGGCTCGAGCCTGATCTTCGAGTTCGGCAAGACGATGGCCAAGGGCTCGCTGCACCGGTCGCGCCTGTGAATCTCGGCTCGGGTGACAGGGTCCTGGTGACGGGGGCCAGTGGGTTCATCGGCTCGGCGGTGTCGCGGCACCTCGTGGGGCGGGGCCAGGAGGTCGTGGGCCTCGTCGAGCCCGGCGCCGATCCCGCGAACCTCCAGGGACTGAACGTCAAGCAGGTGGTGGGCGATCTGCGGAGACCCGAGAGCGTGCAGCAGGCGGTCAGCGGCTGCCGAGCCGTCTTTCACGTGGCCGCGCTGTACCGGTTCTGGGCCAGCGACCCCGGCGCCTTCTACGAGGTCAACGTGCAGGGCACTCGCAATGTGCTCGGAGCCGCGGCGGACGCCGGCGTCGAGCGCCTCGTCTACACGAGCACGGTCGGCACCCTCGGACTCGAGCACGTCTCGGGTGCCGGCTCGGCCGACGAGCGCTCGTTCCCGGACGTGCGGCATCTATACGGCTCGTACAAGCGCTCCAAGTACGTCGCCGAGCACGAGGTGCTCCGGGCGGTCGCCGAGGGCCTCCCGGCCTCGCTGGTGCTCCCGACGTTCCCACTCGGCCCGGGGGACCGGGCCCCCACACCGACCGGGAGGCTGGTCCTGGACTTCTTGAACGGGCGGATGCCCGGGTTCGTCGACACCGTGCTGAACGTGGCGCACGTCGACGACGTGGCCGCCGGTCACGTCCTGGCGCTCGAGCAGGGCCGGACGGGGCGCAGCTACATCTTGGGCGGGGAGAACCTCACGCTGCAGGACCTGCTGGGCCGTCTGGCGGCGATCACCGGCCTCCCGGCGCCGCGGATCAGAGTCCCCCGCTCGCTGTCGCTGGCCGTGGCGGCGTTCTCGGAGGCCGTCGAGGGGAGGTTGCTCCGCCGGCACCCGTCGGTCCCCCTCGAGGCGGCGCGGATGTCGACCTCGCAGATGTCCTTCGACGACACCCGGGCGCGCCAGGAGCTGGGCTATGCACCACGCCCGGCGGCCGAGGCGCTGGAGGATTCGGCGCGCTGGTTTGCCGCCAGCGGCCGGGTCGGCGACCGGCGCCTCAGCCGGTTCCGCTGGTCCACGGACCGATAGGGGATCGCTCGCCGTGACGCCCCAGTTCATCTACACCATGCGCGGCCTCAGGCGCTTCTACCCGCCCGATCGCGAGGTGCTCAAGGGCATCAACCTCTCCTTCTACCCTGGGGCGAAGATCGGGGTCATCGGATCGAACGGGTCGGGCAAGTCGTCGCTCCTGCGCATCATGGCGGGCGAGGACGACGGGTTCACCGGTCAGGCGCGGCTCACCCCCGGCTTCACCGTGGGCTACCTCCCCCAGGAGCCGCACCTCGACCCGGCCAAGGACGTCGCCGGCAACGTTGCCGAGGGTGCCGGGGAGACAAAGCGGCTGGTCGACCGGTTCAACGAGGTCTGTGCCGCCTTCGGCGCGCCAGATGCCGACATCGACGCCCTCCTCGCCGAGCAATCGGACCTCCAGTCCAGAATCGACGCCGCCGGCGCCTGGGATCTCGATCGCACCTTCGAGATCGCCATGGACGCGCTCCGGCTTCCGCCGGGCGATGCCGACGTCACCACCCTCTCCGGCGGTGAGCGCCGACGGGTGGCACTGTGCCGATTGCTCCTCTCGAGGCCGGACCTGCTCCTGTTGGACGAGCCGACCAACCACCTCGACGCGGAATCGGTTGCCTGGCTCGAGCGCACGCTGCGGGACTACGCGGGCACCGTGGTCGCGGTGACCCACGACCGCTACTTCCTCGACAACGTGGCCGGCTGGATCCTCGAGCTCGATCGCGGCGCGGGGATCCCCTGGGAGGGGAACTACTCCTCCTGGCTCGAGCAGAAGCAGGCACGCCTCGCCGCGGAGGAGAAGGCGGATCGGTCCCGACAGGCCTCACTGCAGCGCGAGCTCGAGTGGATCCGCATGTCACCCCGGGCGCGCCAGAGCAAGGGCAAGGCTCGCATCACCGCCTACAACGACCTGGTGGCCGAGGCCGAGGCGGCCGAACGGCGCGCCGACCGGGTGGAGCTCACCATCCCGCCCGGGCCGCGCCTGGGTGACCAGGTCGTCGAGGCCCATGGCGTCGTGAAGGGTTTCGGCGACCTCCTGCTCATCGATGGACTCACCTTCTTGCTCCCCCCGGGCGGCATCGTCGGTGTCATCGGGCCCAACGGGGCCGGGAAGACCACCCTCTTCCGGATGATCGTCGGCGACGAGCAGCCCGACGCCGGCAGCCTGACGATCGGCCCATCGGTCCGGCTCGCCTACGTGGACCAGTCCCGCGAGACGCTGGCGCCGGAATCGACCGTGTTCGAAGAGATCACCGGGGGAGCGGACCGCCTCGTCGTGGGCGGTCGCGAGCTGCACGGCCGCGCCTACGTGGCCGGCTTCGGTTTCAAGGGCAGCGACCAGCAGAAGAAGGTGGGCCAGCTGTCGGGGGGCGAGCGCAACCGTGTCCTCCTGGCCAAGGTGCTGCGCAGCGGCGGCAACGTCCTGTTGCTCGACGAGCCGACCAACGACCTCGACGTCGACACGTTGCGGGCCCTCGAAGACGCCGTGCTCGACTTTCCCGGATGCGTGGTGGTCATCAGCCACGACCGTTGGTTCCTCGATCGCATCGCCACGCACGTACTCGCCTTCGAGGGCGACTCGGAGGTCCGCTGGTGGGAAGGCAACTTCAGCGACTACGAAGCCGACCGGCACGCGCGGCTCGGTGCGGAGGCCGACCAGCCCCACCGGTTGCGCTACAAGCCGCTCGTGCGCGACTGAGCTCCGGATGCGGGGGCGATCCGGTCTGCCCACAGACCGGCCGCATCCTCGTACGGCGTCGCGCATGGAGGCCCAGCGGCCACCCACACCCTCGGAAGGCCGGTCCCAGCGGGCACCCGCACGATGCACGAGGAACGCGTCCCGAAGGACTCGAGGTGCACACAGTTGGCCGCATTGGGGCGCTCGTCACCCTCGGGGATCCGGTGGTCGGTCAGGACGCGGCGGAAGGCCTCCGCCGCCGCGTCCCCGTCGCCAGGGTTGTCGACCGCCTCCCGTACCATGTCGACCTTGCGCGACGGCTCGTCCAGCGCGCGGTTCTCCAGCACGTAGGTCCCCGGCGGCAGCGCAACCGCGACCGGGTCGACCAGGCCGGTGAAGTCGACGAAGAACAGTCCGGTGCGATCGCCTACGAGGAGCCACGATCCGTTGTAGTCCTGCGGGCGGAAGGACCGCAGGAACGCCTCGACGGCCTGCGCGGCTGTCGCATGGCGTGCCAGCGCCAGGGGCAACTCGCCGCGGGACCGCTTCGACAGGTCCTTGGCCTCCCCCAGTGGCTGGTTGGTGAGGCCGGCGCACACGCCGAACTCGTTCACAGCCAACCAGGTCCCGCCCGACAGCTCGTCGCGCCCACCGAGCACTCGGGGCGGCCCCTCGTCAAGCACGGTGATCGCGGTCGCGGGCCGCTCCAGGATCTCATCGCGGTTGGCCCCCACGATCAGGGGTTCACCCGACACCGTTCGCGAAGAGACCACGAGGAGGCACACGAAGGATCACCCTACCGATGCGCCGCCTCCGGTCCGGCTGTCGGCCGACGTGCACCCGCGCCGGCGGGGCGCGGGCTACCGTTCGGTATGCGGACTCGCCGCAGCGTCTCTCGGTGAAGGGCTCCATGCCGTGGTTCGGGCTGGACACGTCCCACCGTCCCATCCCGTAACCCATGCCCGACCCATGGCAGGAGAGCGACGTCCCCCGAGGTGCCTCGTACGACCGGCGCTTCGACGACCTCGCCTCGGCCGGAATGGACGTGCACGGGGAGGCGACGCTGGTCGACTCCTACGGACCGGGGTCGGTCCTCGATGCGGGTTGCGGAACCGGCCGGGTCGCCATAGAGCTCAGCCGGCGCGGCCATCCCGTCGTGGGTGTCGACATCGACCCGGCCATGTTGGCGACGGCACGCACCAAAGCGCCCGACCTCACGTGGATCGAGGGCGATCTGACCGATCCCGGGCTCGATCCCGGGCGCTCCTTCGACGTCGTGGTGATGGCCGGCAACGTCCTCATCTTCGTCCCGCCCGGCACGCAGGGGCGCGTCATCGCCAACGCGGCGCGCTGGCTGGCGCCCGGCGGCCGCCTCGTTGCGGGGTACTCCGTCCATCCCGGGGGTTTTGGCCCCGCCGAGCACGACGCCCTGGCGGCTCGCGCCGGACTCGTGCTCGAGGACCGCTGGTCGACCTGGGACCGCGCACCCTTCGTTCCGCCCGGACGGTACGCCGTGTCGGTCCACCGCCGGGACGCGCCAACGACGGCTCCGCCCCCCGGCTGACGCAACGGAGCAGCAACTCCCGCCGACTTCGGTGCACTGATCGTGCAGGACAAGTCGCTTTCGTTAGGCTTCCATCCATGGGAACAGAGGAGCTTGATCCGATCGATCACCACATCATCGAGTTGCTGTCGCAAAATGCGCGCCGCACGATGGCCGACATCGGGGAACAGGTCTCGCTGTCCGCGTCCGCGGTCACCCGGCGCATCGAGCGCCTGGAGCGCACGGGCGTCATCGCCGGCTACACCGTCGTGGTCGACCACCGGAAGGCGGGGCGACCGATCCAGGCCTTCACCGAGGTCAGGTTCGCCGGCACCGCCGACCTGCGGGAGATCAAGGAGACGGCCATGCAGCTGTCGGAGGTGCAGGCCGTGTTCACGACCGCGGGCGACCCCGACGCGCTCGTCTGGCTTCAGGTTCCCGACGTCGAGCGTCTCGGACAGGTCATTGAGCAGTTGCGACGCCGCGGCCGCGTGACCGGCACCAAGACCCTCATCGTGCTGGACACGTGGTCGCGCCACCGCGCCCTCGAGGCGAACGGGCTCCCGGCCCAGCAGTAGTGCGCGCGGTGCGCGGGCGGGCGGGACCGCTCGGTGCGGTGATCGCCGTAGCCGCCTCCCTGGTGGTGGCCGGTTGCGCCGGCACGCCGGGGAGCTCGAGCGCCCCCAGCACGTCGGGCGCGCGTACGACGACGACAACGGCGCCGGCGGCGGGCACCTGGTCCAGGGTCCCCGTCGCCCCCGGCGCCGACCTGTCGGTCGTGTCGTGTCCGGCGCCCGGCACCTGCTTCGCCGGGTCGGTGACCGGGCAGACGTACCGGCTGTTCCTCGACAAGGTCACCGCGCTCGGGCCTGCCGTGCCGGGCTCGTCGCCCCAGGGTGCTTCCTACCTATCGTGCGCGAGCGCGACCTTTTGCGCCGCCGCGCCCAATCTGAACCAGGTCGCGTTCTTCGACGGGTCGGCCTGGTCGGCCCCGACCACCCTCCCGGCCGCCCAGGGCATCACCGCCGTCGACTGCACCGGGCCGAGCTTCTGCATCACGATCGACGGGGAGGGCAATTCCTTCCGGTTCGAGGGGACGGGCTGGTCGGGCAACCTCGGCGCATGGGGTGCCGCCAACCAGATCTCGTGCGTCTCCCCACTGTTCTGCGTCGCCGCGGAGGGCGGACCCTCGGTCTGGGACGGCCACACCTGGACCCAGCCTGACGACGTCGACACCCAGGGCCAGCTGAACTCCGTCTCGTGCGCCTCCGCCTCCTTCTGCATGCTGGTCGACAGCAACGGTGACGTCGTGACCTGGAACGGGATCGGTTTCACCTCGCCGGCGTCGATCGCGACCGAGCCGCCGCTCACCGGCACGAACGCGTCGGGGCTCACCGGTGTCTCGTGCCCCACCACGACCTTCTGCCGTGCCGTCGATTCCATCGGCAGGGTGTTCGCGTGGAATGGGACGACGTGGAGCGCCGGCACCCTGATCGACAGCGGTCACCCCCTGACGAGCATCTCGTGCCCCACCACCACCTCCTGCGTCGCGGTGGATCGGGCCGGCAACGCATTCGTCTCCGGTTAGCGGACGGTCCGCCGGTGCGGCCGCTACCAGGCCGTCAGGACCGGCGGGTCGCCGCGCCCGATGACCCATGCCAGCAGCCGGGACGGGTCGGTCCGCTCGGCCAGGCGCGGCAGCTCCCGCGGCAGCCAGGCTGCCAGCAGCTCGGGTGGGAACGGGACCGGGCCGAGGCCGAGGTCGCCGTGGTGGATCACCACCTCGCGCCAGCGGGACAGCACGGCGTCGCGCGAGCTCTCCACCACGCCACGCGACGTGCGGGAGGGAGCATCCCACGCCGCGTCGGGAAGCGTGCGCATGACGCGCTCGACGGCGATGGAGGTCCGTTGCACGTCCAGGGCAAGTTCGGCGGCAGGACGTCCGGCGCCCGCCTCGATGTCCGCCGTTCGCTGCTCCAGTCCACCGGGGTACTGATCGCGCTGCTCACCCCGGGCTGCGCCCTCCAGCCGCCACACCACGCTGTCCGCGTTCCGGGCGATATGGGTGAGGACGTGGCCGACGGTCCAGCCGGGCAGCAGGCTCGCTCGGTGCACCACGGCGTCGTCGAGCCGGGCCAGCGTGGCGCCGAGCGCCGCCTGCGCGGCCACGCAGCCGTCGACCCACTCGGTGGGGGAGCCGCCGTCGGGTCTCACGTGGTCGGGATGGATGATTGCCCGTCGAGCATGTCGGCCATGACCGATCGGATGAACTCGTCCGCCTCCTCCGTCATGCCGCCGGTCACGCCGCCGTATATGGCCCCGGACCGGGGCGCCTCGTCTGCGTGCTCCCGGGCGTAGGCCACTGCCTGCGCCAGGTCGGCCGAGAACTCCTCCACCACTCCCCGTTGTGTTTGCGGCCGCGTCACCGCCATGTGCAGCGCGTTGGGGTACTGCTGCCCGTTGAAGCGCCATCCCTTGGTCCGCATGAAGTCGTTCACGTGGTAGATGTCGAAGTCGTCGGAGGTGAAGGAGAAGAGGAAGGTCGGCCGGCCGACGAGCCGCAGCTCGGGGTGCGCGGTCACCGCCTCCTGCATCGCGAACGACGTCTCGAAGATCTGTCGCGCGTACCCGAGGTACCCCGCGTGGCCGAGGTGCACCATCGATGCCCACGTGGCGGCAATGAGGCCACCCGAACGCGAGCCCTCCATCCCCGGCGAGGTGTACTTCCCGCCGCTCCAATCAGTCAGGTAGAAGTACTGCGCGTGACGCAGCGCCTTGGAGCGGAAGCTGAGGACCGACGAGCCCTTGAACGCGTACCCATACTTGTGCGTGTCGGCGGATATGGAAGTGACGCCCGGCACCGAGTAGTCGAACGCAGGGATGTCGTAACCCAATTCGCGTCCGAAGGGCAGGATGAACCCGCCGAGGCAGCCGTCGACGTGAAGTCCGATGCCGCGCTCGAGCGCGACGTCCGAGAGGTCGCCGATCGGGTCGACGGTGCCGTAGCCGTAGTTACAGGCCGAGCCGATGAGGGCGACCGTCTGGTCGTCGACGTGGTCGCGCACCCAGTCCACGTCGACCTGGGTCGTCACCGGGTCGACCGGCGCGCGCCGAAGCTCCACGCCGAAGAGATGGCACGCCTTGTCGAAGGCGGGGTGCGCGGTCTCGGGCTTTATCACGTTGGGTCGGACGACGCCTCGCTCCTGGGCCGCATGGTCTCGGTAGGCCAAGATGGCGTGCAGGATGCTCCCGGTCCCTCCGGTTGTCACCAGACCGCAGGGTTCGTCCCCGGCCGCCACGGCCGCACCGCCGGCGTGCAAGCCCAGCGTCATGGCGATGATCTCCGCCTCGAACTTCGTCGCGCTGGGGCACATGTCGCGCTGGAGGACGTTCACGTGGGCGAACAAACCGAAGGCCTCGTTCATGAAGTGGTAGTGGTCATGGTCTCCGCAGTACATCGTGCCCGAGCACTTTCCCGTCTCCCAGAACGCGTCCTCCTCGCTCGCCATGGCGCGGAGCTCTGCGAGCACCTCCTCGCGACTCATGCCGCGGTCCGGCAGTGAGCGGTTGATGGCGAAGCGGTCGGCGTAGGGATAGTCGCTCATCGGGTGGGAGCCTCCTTCGGGCGGGCGGGCGGCACGGACGGCTGCAGCCGTCGGCGCGTCGCCCCTCATACCCGAGACTATTCAATGGGATCGATTCGATGGGATCGATCCCGCGGATGCGCCGGGTGGGCGATGATGGCGCGGTGCGACGGCCACCCGTGTTCACCTCGTTGCACGGCTACCAGAGGGCATGGGCCGGTGCGGACCTGGTGGCCGGCGTCACCCTGCTCGTCATTGCGGTCCCCGAGCAGCTCGCGACATCCCGGCTCGCCGGCATGCCCCCGATCACCGGGTTCTATGCCTTCGTCGCCGGGACGGTCCTCTTCGCGCTCTTGGGCTCCAATCCGCAGATGTCAGTCGGCGCCGACTCGACGATCGCGCCCCTCTTCGCCGCCGGTGTGTCGGCCTTCGCCCTCGTGGGTTCGGGGCGCTACGTCGACCTCGTGGCGATCCTCGCCGTCATGGTCGGCCTCATGGTCATGCTCGTGAGCATCCTGCGCCTCGGCTGGATCGCCGAGTTCCTCTCGACGCCCATCGTCAGCGGCTTCTTGTCCGGGGTGGCCGTGATCATCATCGCCCACCAGCTGCCCGACTTCCTCGGCCTGCCCCCGACGGCCGGTTCGAACCAGCACCGTGTCGCCTACGTGCTCACCCACCTTGGCGACGTCAACGGCTGGTCGTTCGCCATCGGGCTCGGCGTGCTGTCCGTCATGCTCCTCAGTGCCCGTCTCGACCGCCGCATTCCCGGTGCACTGATCGGCATGGTCGTCTCCACCGCGTTGGTGGGGGCCCTGGACCTGCAGGCCCACGGGGTCGCCGTCCTCGGTCCCATCACAACCGGGGCACCCCACGTCGGGTTGACGGGCGTGTCGTGGTCGACCCTGGGGAGCCTGGCGCCGCTCGCAGCCGTGGTCGCGCTGGTCGTCGTGACGCAGACGGCGGCGACCACACGCGCCTTCGCGGAGCAGGGCGCCTATGACGTCGACGTCGGCCGCGACTTCCTCGGTGTGGGCGCCGGCAGCGTCCTGGCCGGGCTGGTGGGGTCCTTTCCGGTCAACGCCAGCCCGCCCCGCACGGGTGCCGTCGCGGCGGCGGGCGGCCGCACGCAAGCGGGTGCCCTGGGCGCGGCCGCCTGCCTGGTTCTCCTCATCCTCGTGGCCACCGTTCTCAAGGATGTGCCACTGGCCACGTTGGCGGCCATCTTGATTTACATCGCGCTGCGGCTCTTCAACGGGAAGGAGCTCGGCGCCATCTACCGCTTCAACCTCTTCGAGTTCGGACTCGCTACCGTCACGCTCCTCGCCGTCGTGCTGGTCGGGGTGGAGCAGGGCATCGGCGTTGCCGTCGGTCTGGCCATCCTCGACCGCATCCGCGTGAGCGCCCGCCCCCAGTTGCACGTGCTGGGGCGCATTCCGGGCAGCACCAGCTGGCAGCGTCCGGACCTCGAGCCCAGCGCCGAGCTGGTGCCGGGGGTCGTGGTGGCGCTCTTCGCCACGCCGATCTGGTACGCCAACGCCATGCACTTCCGCGACGAGGTCTACGTCACGCTGCGGGAAGCTCCGAAACCGGTACGGGGGTTCGTCCTCGACACCCCCGGCATGTCCGACATCGACTTCACCGGGACGCGTGCCATGAAGCAGGTTCTCGACCGTTGCGAGCGTGACGGCATCGCCTTTGGTATCGCGCGCGCCGGGGTGCACCTGCGCGACAGCTTGCGGCGCAGCGGCCTCGCCGCGCGCATCGGCGAGGACCACTTCTACCAGACAGTGGACGCGGCGGTCACTGCGTTCGCCGGGCCTCCACCATCGCTCTAATCCGGCCGCCCATCCGGGCCGTCCGGCGCGCCTCAGGGTCCGGTGCAGGCGTCGATGGGGCTGCCACCGTTGTCGGCCGGCGTCTGGCCGTGTTGGGGGAAGTACCACGTCACCTGCTGGTAGGCGGGCGCACCGTGGCAGCTCCCGAGGTCGAAGGCGACGACGGTGGCCGTCTCCTGGGTCCCTTCGGCGACCGTCCGGCCCGGGTCCACGTAGGTGCTGGTGCCCGTTCCGGTGGCCTGGTTCCCGCCCCAGGAACGCCAGACGATGCCCGTCAGCACGCCGGTGGGGTCGCCGCCCAGCGAAATCTCGTGCGGCTTCACCTGCCCGAACCCCACGGCGGCGGGCCCGAACGCACCCGTCACGCCCAGGGTCGGCAGTGCCCGCGGCGTCCCGGGCGCGACCCGCGTGGTGCCGGTGGTGCCGGACGGCGACCTGCTCCCGCCGCCCGAGCAGGCAGCCGCGACGACGCCCGCCGCGCACACCAGGGCCAGGAGGGGCAGCCTCATGCGCCGGCCGCCGCGTCGTTCCCGCCGGAACGCCGCCACCGTGTCGTCTCCCAGCCACGAGCGGTGGTAGTGGTGGAGTGATCCGAACAGCCCCGCCCACCAGCGGCGTGGCGGCACGGCTGCGCTCACCCCCGTCTGGAGGGGACACCCGGTACGTCGGAGCGTCGCCTGGCGCGGCCCACCTCGAGCTCCACTCGGATCGGCCGGTGGTCCGAGCCGGCGTGTGGGAGCACCGCGGCTGCGACGGGGCGCAGGGCGCCGCGCACGAGGATGTGGTCGATTTGGCTGTGGGGACGCCAGGCGGGCCAGGACTTCCCGAGCACGGCTCGACGCCAACCACGCATGAAGAGCCGGACGAGCGGCCCCCATGCGTTCATGTCCCCCGCCAGGACGGCATCGGGCCGGGCCTCGGTGCGCAGCCGGCGCCGCAGCTCGGAGAACTGCACGGGCGAGCCGTACAGCAGGTGGGACATGTGGATGCCGGCCACCGAGATGGGTCGTCCCTCCACCGTGAGATCGACGACGATGGCGGCCCGACGCAGGGGGTCGGCCCGCAGGGCGCGCAGGGGCAGGACGCGGGTCGCCTCCATCGGGAGCTCACGGCGCACGAGCACGGCGATCTCCATCGACCCGGGCTCGGCCTGCTGCCACCGCTCCATCGCCTGGACGCGGTGCGACAGGGGGCGCACGCCGTCCATGTAGAGCGCCCTGTTCGCGTCGCGCCAGCTGGGCTGGGCGATCCAGCTGTCACCTGCGCCGGGCTGGGGCCGGACGCGGCGGCCCTCGCCCAGGGTGTGGGCCACGACCTGGTACCCGAGGGCGCGGGCCACCTCGGCGGCCTGGCCGCCGCGGTCGTCACCGTCGGTCGTCCAGGCTTCCTCGAGCGCGATCGCATCGGCATTGATCGCGGCGATCGCGGCGACGTAGTCGTAGGGCCGGCCCCACCCGTCCATACCGCAGTGCATGTTGTAGTTGGCGATGCTGAGCACGGTCCGCCCAGACCATAGGCGCGCCGAATCGTCGTTGGTACGATCGTCGCGGTGCCAGCGGACGGATACGTGGCCCGGCGCCTGCGCCCGTTCACCTCGACCATCTTCGCCACCATGTCCGAGCTGGCCAGCGCCACGGGCTCGGTGAACCTGGGGCAGGGCTTCCCCGACACCGACGGTCCCGACGAGCTGCGGGAGATCGCCGTGGCGGCCATCCGGGAGGGTCGCAACCAATATGCGCCGGGGAGCGGGACCCCCGAGCTGCGCCGCGCCGTCGCCGAGCACCAGCGCGCCTGGTACGGCATCGACCTCGACCCCGAGGCCGAGGTGCTCGTCACCGTCGGGGCCACCGAGGGCGTCGCCGCGGCCATCCTCGCCCTGTGCGAGCCGGGCGACGAGGTCGTGATGTTCGAGCCTATGTACGACTCCTACGCCGCCTGTGCGGCCATGGCCGGCGCCGTACCGCGGCTCGTGCGGCTCCACCCGCCCGACTGGTCCTTCGACCCTGGTGAGCTCGCCGCGGCCGCTGCCGGGGAGCGGACGCGGCTGATCCTGCTCAATTCACCGCACAACCCGACCGGGAAGGTTTTCACGCCTGACGAGCTGGCGCAGGTGGCCGACCTGTGCCGCGCTCACGACCTCTTGGCGGTCACCGACGAGGTCTACGAGCACGTGGTCTTCGACGGCGTGCACGTCCCGCTGGCTACGTTGCCCGGCATGCACGAGCGCACCGTCTCGGTGTCCTCGGGCGGCAAGACCTTCTCCTTCACGGGCTGGAAGGTGGGGTGGGTCAGCGCGGTGCCGCCCCTGGTGGCTGCGGTGCGGGCGGTCAAGCAATTCCTGACCTACACCAGCCCGGCCCCGTTCCAGCTCGGCATCGCCCACGGCCTCGGGTTCGCGCCCGACGCCATGGGTCACGTGGCCGCCGGGCTGTCCGCCCAACGCGACCTGCTGTGCGACGGCCTGGTCGCCCTCGGCTACGACGTGTACCGGCCGGCCGCGACCTACTTCGCGACCACCGACATCGCGTCGGTGGCGCCCGGCATGAGCGCCCTCGACTTCTGCCTCGCCCTTCCGGAGCGCTGCGGGGTGGTCGCGGTGCCGAGCTCTGCCTTCTACGGCCCGGCAGATCCGGCCGGTGGCCGGACCCTCGTCCGCTGGGCCTTCTGCAAGCGCGACCGTGTGCTGCGCGATGCGTTGGCCCGCTTAGCATCGTGGTCACCATGAGCATCCCGATCACCTGGGTCGACGCCTTCAGCGACCGCGCCTTCGGCGGCAACCCCGCCGCCGTCTGCCTGCTGGACGACCCGCTGGAGGACGAGCGGATGCAGTCCATCGCCTTCGAGCTCGGCATCGCCGAAACGGCCTATCTCACGCCTTCCGGCGACGGGCAGACTTTCGGGCTGCGCTGGTTCTCTCCCGCCACCGAGATCGACCTGTGCGGCCACGCCACGCTGGCCTCCGCCCACGCCCTGCGCGAGGCCGGCACGGTCGAGGGCACGCTGCCGCTCATCTTTCACACCCGCAGCGGTCCGCTCCGGGCCGACTTCGACGGCGACCGCATCGCACTCGACTTCCCGGCCGACCCGATCACGCCGGCGCCGCTGCCGGAACCGCTGCGGGAGCAGTGGCCCGGTACGGTCGTCACCAGCGGGTGCACCTCGTTCTTCACCTTCGTCGTCCTCGACTCACCCGAGGCCGTAGGCGCCTACGTGCCGGACTTGGCGGCCATCGCGGCCACGGACGCCAAGGCGCTGCTGCTGACGGCGGCGGCCGAGCCAGGGTCGGGCGTGGACTACGTCCTACGGGTCTTCGGACCCAACGTCGGGATCGACGAGGATCCCGGCACCGGCTCGGCCCAGTGCTCCGCGGGCCCGTTCTGGGCGGCCCATCTGGGCCGAGAAGACCTGGTGGCCCGGCAGCTCTCTCCCCGCGGCGCGGTGCTCTACGTGCGACCCGAGGGCGAGCGGGTCCGCATCGCCGGGCAGGCGACCACGGTGCTGACCGGCTACCTGTGCTAGGGATTCGCGTGATGGGGAGTCCCACCATGGGCGCCTCCACGGAGGACCTGCGTGCCCTTGTCGAGGGCCACGAGCCCGCGTCGCCGCGTGAGCAGTCCGCTCGTGAGCGGTTCCTGGTGGAGCTCGCCCGACTCACCGATCCCTTCGACGAGCACGCCGGCCCGACGCACGTCACGGCATCGGGGATCGTGGTGGGCCGGCGCGGCACGGTCCTGCACCTGCACAAGCGCCTCGGCATCTGGATGCAGCCAGGGGGGCACATCGACGCCGGCGAGACCCCCGACGCCGCGGCCCTGCGCGAAGCCGTCGAGGAGCTCGGGCTCCGGCTCGAGCACCCGCCCGGCGGCGCGCGTTTCATCCACCTCGACGTCCACGAGGCGGCCTTCGGCCATACCCACCTGGACCTCCGCTACCTGCTGCTGGGGACGGACGCGGATCCGCATCCGCCGCCGGGGGAGAGCCCCGACGCGCGCTGGTGCGGATGGGACGAGGCCACGGCCATGGCTGACGCGGGGTTGGCCGACGCGCTCCCCATCGCCCGGTCAGCCTTCGAGGGTCTGCGGTGACGGACGCGCTCGCCCGCCTGCTCGCGGTGCAGGACCTCGATACGTCCATCACCCAGCTGCAGCACCGCCGCGACACACTGGCCGAGACGTCGGGTCTGGCCGCGGTGGAAGCACAGCTCGCCGACGTGGAGCGGGAGCGGGCGGACGCCGCGAGCCGGCGGGCCGCCCTGACCGCGACTCAGAAGGAGCTGGAGGAGCAGATTGCCGGCATCAGCGAGCGCCGCAGCGTCATTGAGAAGCGCATGTACGCCGCCACCAGTTCGTCCGGTCGCGACCTCCAGGCCATGAACGACGAGGTACGGCATCTCACCGCGCGCCGGGCCGAGCTCGAGGAGCTGGAGCTGGTGTCGATGCTGGACCAGGATCCCGTGGATGCCGAACTGGCGGCGTTGCGCGAGCGGGCCGCACCCCTGCAGGCCCGGGCCGAGGAGCTCCGGGCCCAGGTGGCCCGTGACGAGCTCGAGATCGACGCCGCGCTGGCGGTCGCCGTCAGGTCGAGGGCGGACGAGGTCGCCCAGGTCCCCACCGCGCTCGCCGACCGCTACGAGACGTTGCGCACGCGCCTGAAGGGCACGGGGGCCGCCCGCCTCGTCAAGAACCGCTGCGACGGATGCCACCTCGAGCTGTCCTCGGTGGAGGTCGAGCGGATCAGGGCTCAGCCACCGGGCGAGGTGGCGACGTGCGAGCAGTGCGGGCGCATCCTCGTACCCGTCTGACCCGGGTGCCGCACCCATGCTGATCCTGGTGCGCCACGGCGAGTCGGTGGCCAACGCGCAGGGGCTCCTGCTGGGCCGGACCGACGCCGAGTTGACCGAGTGGGGCCGCCAGCAGGCGTCGGCGGTGCCGTCGCTCCTCGAGCGCCCGGTGGCCGAGGTGCGCACCAGCCCCCTCAGCCGGGCCAGGGACACGGCCGCGCTCCTCGCCCTGGGCGTGCCGGTCACGGTGGACGAGCGCTGGATCGAGGTGGACTACGGCGAGTTCGAGTGCCAGCCCCTGGGTGGGATTCCGGCCGCCGTGTGGCAGCAGTGGCAGAGCGACCGTGCCTTCCGGCCCGAGGGCGGCGAGAGCCTGGCCGAGGTGGACGAGCGGATCGCAGCCGCCTGCGAGGAGCTGTTCGGCGAGGACGGAGAGGGTGCCCGCAGCTCCCGGGGCGACGTGGTCGTGGTCAGCCATGTCACGCCGATAAAGGCGGCGGTGGCCTGGGCCCTCGGGACGGCCGACCTCTACTGGCGCTTGCACGTCGGGACGGCCTCGGTGACTCGCATCGGCTGGAACAGGGACGCGCCGATCCTCCACGGGTTCAACGAGGTGGCGTTGGCGCCCCCGTCGGCCCGGGCACCAGAATCACCCGGTGCCTGAACCCGCGCCGACGCTCGCTGTGCTCCGTCCACCCCCCGGATCCGACGAAGATCCGGTCCATCGCAGGACCATATCGGTGGAGGTGTTCCAGCGCGGCGAGCACTTCGCCGTGGTGGGGACGCTGCACGACGAGCGGCCCTGGGCCGGCGGCACCCATGGGCCGCGTGACCTCCACGTCATGGAGCTGGGCATCGTGGTTCGCCGGGCCGACATGACGATCGTCGATGCCGCGGCCGACATGAAGACCTACCCGCACGCCGAGTGCACCGACATCGAGGCGAGCTTCCACGATCTGGTGGGCCTCTCGGTCGCACGCGGCTACAGCGGTGCCGTCCAGGAGCGGTTCGGCCGCCAGCGTGGCTGCAGCCACCTCGAGTTCCTCGCTCGGGCCATCGGGCCGGTCGTCGTGCAGGGCGTCACCTCCTCGGCCGCCTGGCAGGTCGAGAAGGGCGACGGCGAGCATCCGCTGCGCGAGGGTGGGTTCGCCTTCCTGACCAACACGTGCCACGTGTGGGCCGAGGACGGACCGGGTCCGCAGAAGATCGCCCTGGGCTGGCGGCCCGGGGCGTTCGGCTATCCGGCACCGTCCGCCGGCGACGTCCGGCGCCGGTTGGCCGAGGCCCCGGCTCCCGACCGGGACTAGGTTCGGCGCTACCAGCGTCGACTGGCGTGGGGACGTCCCGGGGGGACGGGTTCGAGGCGACTGATTCGAGGGGAGGGCATCGGTGGGACGGGGGATCGTCGGTGCCCGGTGGGCGTCGGGGCTGTGCGCGGCCCTCTTGGCGGGAACCGTGTTGGCGGCATGCTCGTCGGGCAGCGGCTCGCCTGCCGTGCTGCTCGTCGGCACCTACCACGGCCACGCCGGGGGGTACCGCTCCATCCAGGCCGCGGTCAACGCGGCACAGCCCGGGGACTGGATCCTGATCGCTCCGGGCGACTACCACGAGGACGACGACGCCCACGTGACCTCGGCCAGCCGGCTCTCCACCGGCGACCACGGCGGCGTGGTCGTGCAGACCTCGGATCTGCACCTCCGTGGCATGAACCGCGACACCGTCATCGTGGACGGGACCAGGGAGGGCGCGCCGACCCCGTGCAGCTCCGACCCGCAGTTCCAGAACTTTGGTCCGGTCGTCGGCGGCAAGGCACAGGGGCGCAACGGGATCGTGGTGTGGAAGGCGGACCACGTCAGCGTCGAGAACCTCACGGCCTGCAACTTCCTCGGCGGCGCGGGCGACTCGGGGAACGAGATCTGGTGGAACGGGGGAGACGGCTCCGGGAAGATCGGGCTCACCGGCTACACGGGCAGCTACCTCACCGGGACGACGACGTTCTTCGCCGACGAGGCCTCGGCGGCCGAGTACGGCATCTTCTCGTCGAATTCCCAGGGCCCGGCCAGTTGGAACCAGATCTACGGCTCAAACATGAACGACTCGGGCATGTACGTCGGCGCCTGCCTCCAGCTCTGTGACGTGACGATCGACCACGCCTGGATGGAGAACAACGCGCTCGGCTACTCGGGCACCAACTCCGGCGGTGCCATCGTGATCGAGAACTCGCAGTTCGACGACAATCAGGACGGCATCGACACCAACACCCAGATCGCCGGCGACCCACCGCCGCCCCAGAACGGAGCCTGCCCGCACGGGGGCACCAGCCCCATGACGCACACGCATTCGTGCTGGGTGTTCATCCACAACGACGTCCACGACAACAACAACGGTGACACGCCCGAGGCGGGCAACGCCGCGGCCGGCCCCATCGGGACGGGCATGACCCTCTCCGGCGGGCGCAACGACACCGTGATGGACAACACCTTCGCCAACAATGGGGCCTGGGGCACGCTGTTCGTCCCGTACCCGGACAGCGGCACGCCGTCGCTCCACCAGAAGTGCGCCGACTACGGCGGCTTCCAGATGTCGGGGCTCGGCTGTGTCTTCGATCCCGAGGGAGATGCGCTCAAGGGCAACACGTACGTCAACGACGGCTTTTACGACAACCCGACGAACGCCGACTTCGGCCAGATCGTGGTGCACACCGGCCTGCCCTCCAACTGCTACGCCGACAACACCGCGCCCCGCGGCAGCGCGCCGGCCGACCTGGAGCATCTGCAGCCGACCTGCGGCGTGACCACCACGACGACCAATCTGGACAGCACGTTGGTGTCGCAGGTCGAGTGCGACTCGCGGCTCGCCGCCTGTCCCGCCGGCTCCAGCTACCCGCCGCAGACGGGCGTGCGCCTGGCGCCACTGCCCACCGGCCTGCCCACCATGGCCAACCCGTGCGCCGGTGTGCCGTCGAACCCGTGGTGTCCGTCGGGCGCCGCGAGCGGCTCGTCCCTGGGAGCAGGGCCGGGCCGGCACGGCCACGGCACCGCACCCACCGGCGCTCCGGCGGTGTCCATGGGCTTCGTGCCGCTGCGGGTGCGGATCGCTCAGCCCTGAGGCGCCACGATCCGACCCGCCTCGAGCGCCACGGTTGTGTCGCAGCGGGCCGCCTCGTTGCCCCGGTGGGTGATGACGAGCACGCTGCGCCCCTCCGCCGCGGCGAACACCCCGTCGAGCAGCTGCTCCGCCATGGGGGCGTCGAGCCCACTCGTGGGCTCGTCGAGGACCACCACGTCACCGGGGGCGAGCAGCGCGCGCGCGACGGCCAGGCGGCGCCGCTCGCCACCCGAGAGCGCGACGCCGTCCTCGCCGACCGGGGTCTCGAGTCCGGCGGGCAGGCCGGCCACCCAGTCGTCGAGGCGGGCGGCTCGCAGCACGCGGGCGATGTCGTCCTCGCCCGCGTCGGGACGGCCGAGGGTGAGGTTCGAGCGCACGGTGCCGGCGAACATGTGGGCATGCTGGTCGGCCAGCGCGCAGGCGGCACGGGCGGCGCGCTGCGCCAGGTCCTCGACGCTCGTTCCACCGAGCACGAGCGCGCCGGCCTCGAGCGGCCAGAAGCGCAGCAGCGCGGTGACGAGGCTCGACTTGCCGGCGCCGCTCGAGCCGGTGACGGCGACGCGACCCCCGGCCGGGATGGCGAGGCTGACGCCGTCGAGAGCGCGGGCAATCCCGGCCCGTAGCGCAGCGCGGCATCCTCGAACGCCACGTCGGGAACCCCGGCCGCCATCGGCGCCGGCTCGGCCGGGTCGTGCACCGGGACCGCCACGTCCTCGAGCGCGAAGAGTCGGTCCGCGGAAGCGCGCACGCCCAGGGAGCGGGCTACAGCCTGCGGCACGCCCGGCACCGTCTCGAACGTGGCCAGCGCGGCCAGCGGGAGCACGGCCACCATCACCTGGGCCAGGTGGTGCGCGTGGACCGCCGCAACACCGAGCGCCAGCACCCCCGTCACCGCGGCGGCAAGGCACACCTGCACGATGAGCGCTGCGGCAGTCGCCAGCCGGGCGTGGTGGCGCTCGAGCGCGTCGGACCGAGCGCCCATGGCCGCGATGGCGCGCAGCGCCGCATCGTCGGCGCCGAAGGCCAGCAGCTCGGGTACGCCGTGCAGCGCGTCGACCACCTGGGCCGAGAGCGTGCCCGACAGCGCGGCGATCTCGTCGTCGCCACTACGCCGCCAGGTCAGCAGCGCGGGGACCGTCAACGCAAGGGCCAGCGGGAGCCCGAGCGCGAGGGCGGCCCACGGAAGGACGACGCCGACGGCCACTGTGCCGATGACGCCGGCGCCGGTCGCGATCGCCACGGGCAACAGGCTGCGAAGATAGAGGTCCTGGAGGGCGTCGACGTCGTCGATCGCCCGGGCCAGCAGGTCGCCACTGCGCCAGCCGGCGAGGGCCGCGGGGACACGCGGGGCGAGGCAGTCATAGAGCCACACTCGCCACCGGGTCAGGGCCCGCAGGGCGGCGTCGTGGCCCACGAGACGCTCCTCGTAGCGCAACGGCCCGCGCAAGAAGGCCAGCACCTCGACCGCGGCCAGGATCCCGACGAGCGCGTCGAGCCCGGGCCGAAGTGCGGCCCGGCCCACCACGTACCCCGACCCCGCCAGCAGGCCGATGGTGGCGGCGGCGGCCGCCAGCCCGAGCAGTCCGGCGAGGGCGAGCCGCCCCCAGGGGGTGCCCGGTTCGGCCAGGACGCGGCGCAGCGAGCCGCGCCGGGGGCTCACGACGACACCGCCAGGGGCAGCGGGGCACCGGCGGGCAGCGAGACGACGAGGTCGTAGTGGGGGAGCAGGAGGGGTTCGTGCGCCGCCGTGACGATGGTGCGGCCTTGCAGCCACGGCTCTATCGCCGGCGCCAGCCGTGCGACGGTCGGCGGGTCGAGCGAGGCGGTGGGCTCGTCGAGCAACAAGATGGGTGCGGGGCACAGCAGCGCGCGGGCCAGGGCAACCCGCTGGCGTTCGCCCGAGCTGAGCGTCAGCCCGCCGTGGCCGAGGACCGTCTGCAGCCCGGCGGGCAGGTTGGACACCAGCTCGGACAGCCCGACGGCGTCGAGCACCCGCCGCACGTCGCCGTCGGGGGCCTCCGGCGCACCTAGTCGCAGGTTCTCCGCCAGCGTGGCGCTGAAGAGGTGGGGCCGTTGCGGGAGCCAAGAGAAGTGGCTCCGCCACGCGGCCACGCCGTAGCCGTCGGAGGAAAGCCCGTCGAGCGCCATGCGGCCACCGCTCGGTTCGACGAAGCGCAGGAGGGCCGCCAACACGGTCGACTTCCCCGATCCCGAGGGCCCCGTCAGGGCGACGCGCTGTCCGGTCGGGGCGCGCAGTGTGACGCCGGTGACGGCCGGTCGTCCACGGTGCTCGTAGTCGATCCGCAGATCGTCGACGGACAGAGCCGGCGCCACGCTGCGCCCGTCGCCTCGCGTCGCTGGGTGGGGCACGGCTCCATCGGCCGCTGGTGGGCGGACGCTGGCCGGTGTCCCGAGGACCTGGAGCACGCGGGCCGCCGCCGCCTGACCTTCGGTGCTGGCGTGGAACTCGGCACCGGCCCGGCGCAGCGGGATGAAGATCTCGGGCGCCACCAGCAGGACGGCCATGGCGGTCTGCAGGCTCAGCTCCCCCCAGAGGAGGCGGAGCCCGAGCACCATCGCGACGAACCCGACGCCGAAGCCGGCGATCATGTCCATGGCGAGGGCGGACAGGAAGGCAAGGCGCAGGGTGCGTACGGTGGCGGCGCGCACGCCCTCGGTGGCCGCTTCCACCTCGCGGCGCCCCTGCTCCTCGCGGCCGAAGGCGCGCAGCGTGGGCAGCCCTTCGACGAGTTGGAGGAACCGGCCCGAGAGCGAGCCGAGTCGCCGCCACTGGCGCTGCGAGCGCCGCGTGGCCTCGCGCCCGAAGTAGATCATGGTGAGGGGCACGGCGATCACCAGCGCGATGACGACGACGAAGGAGAGCCAGTCCTGCGTGGCCACCCACGCCAGCAGGATGACGGGGATCACCGCGGCCGCAGCGGCCTGCGGCAGGTAGCGCGCGTAGTAGGTGTGCAGCGAGCGCAGCCCGCGCGTCGCGGTCAGCGACAGCTCGCCGGGGCGCTCGCCGGCCAGCCAGCCGGGGCCAAGGGCCAGGGCGTGGCGCAGCAGGTCGGCACGCAGGCGGGCGACCACGCGCTCGGCGGCACGGTGGGCCGAGAGGTCCCCGGCGACATGCAGGCCGGCGCGGGCGACGACGGCGAGGCCGACGACGACGAGGGCGGGCACGACGTCGGAGAGTGGGACGTGGTGGAGCAGAGACAGGTCCACGACGTGCGCGAGGGCGACGGCCTGCACCACGACGGCGACGGCGCCGACGACACTGAGGGCCAGGGCGACACCGGCGACCCGCCGCAGGCCGGGCACCCGGGCCGCGAGCTCCGGGTCGACCAGGCGGGGCCGGCCCCGGCTGGGGGGCGGTGCGTTCACAGGCTGAATGACGTGTCCTTCACCTCGACCGGCCGCCCGATGAGTCCCTCGGTCACGGCGAGGCGGGCGGTCCCAGCATCTTCGCAGGTGGCGGCCGTGCGGACCCCATCGGGCAGGTCCGCCACGATGGCCGTGCGCACCGGTTCGAGACCCGTCTCGCCGCCGTAGGTGACCGTGAAGGTGGCCACGGTGCCCGGCATCGCCGTGTCGGGAGGCGCGTCGGCCACCGGGACCATCTCGGTCACGGCGGCGGCTTCGGCTCCCAGGTCGGCCAGCAGCGGCGCGCTGCCCTGCGCAGGCGGGGAAGCGGACCAGACGGCCAAGCCGGGCTTGGACAGCATGCCCGACACCGTCGTGAGCAGACCGAGCTCGCCGGCGTGGTCGCGCAGCTGCTTGCCCAACGCGACGAGGGACTGCAGCACGAAGTGGTTGAACGGCCCGCCGGCGAAGGCCATGCCACCGGTGAGCGTGGGCGTCCCGGCGGGATCGAGTCCGAGCTCACGCTGCTGTATCCGTACGGCGACCGGGAAGCACGAGTACACCTCGGCGAGGCGAATCTCGCACAGCGCCGTCGCCAGGTGGCGCTCGGCGGCGCGGCCGAGCACGGCCATGGCGGGCCAGGCGGCGAGCCGGCGGCGGGCGGTCAGGGTGACCGCCCGCGAGCAGTGGAGTCCCACGTGCGGGAAGAGCCAGCGATCGGGCGGGACGCCGGCCTCCCGGGCGCGCTCGACCGAACAGATCACCAACGCCGATGCCTGGTCCACCGTCCACTGGCTGGCGTGCCATCGGTTGTAGGGGTAGGCCAGCGGGCGGTTGTGAGGTCCGGGCGTGGCGATGGCGTGCGCGTCACGTGGTGTGCCGAACGCCGCGTCCGGGTTGTCGGCTGCCACGGCGTTGAAGCGCGCCCACCGCGCAGCGATTGCCGCGCGGTGCTCGTCGCTCGTCAGACGCTCGTCGTCGGCGAGAGCGTTCTCCATGAGCGCGTACTGCTGGACCGGCGGCACCACGATGCCGGCCGCCAGCTCGACGGGAGCCACGAAGTCCGGCGGCCGCGTGAGGACGCGGTCGGGCGGGTCGCGCTCTTCGTCTGCCTCGACGCCTCCCGCACGGGCCCATGCCCGCGCCTCGCCGCCGACCACGACGACTGTGTCGTGCTCACCGGCCGCGACGGCCACCAGCGCGTTGTTGATCACCTCTTGCTGCGAGACGCCCACCTCGCAGCGCAGCGTGCGTGCATGGGGCGACCCGATGTGCCGGGCCACGGTTCGGGCCGGGTCGACGAGCGACCACGAGCCCTGGGGCACGGCGACGCAGCCGACCGAGGTGAGGAGGTCCGGCGCGCCGGCGTCGGCGGCCGCGGCGCGCACCGCCCTCGCCATGAGAGCCGCCACGGGCGCGCTCTCGCTGACTGCGCCCAGCCCGACCAGGACGGGGAGGCGCGGGTCGAAGGAACGGGAGGGTCCGGCCACGACGCCCGATGCTACGGTCCCGCCATGGCGAGAGGCGACGACAGCGGGCAGCAGGACGCACTCGGTGGCTTCACCAAGGAGTCCTTCGAGGTCGATGGCAAGCGGCGCGACGTCTACCGGATGGGCACCGGCCCGGCGGTCATCGTGATCAGCGAGATACCGGGCATCACCCCCCGGGTGGCGGAGTTCGGTCGCCGGGTGGCCGCGGCGGGATGCACCGCGGTCCTGCCCAGCCTCTTCGGCGACCCCGGGCGCGAGCCGTCGGGCGGGTATGCGCTGGCGTCGATCGGCCCTGCCTGCATCTCACGCGAGTTCTCCGCCTTCGCGCGCAAGAAGACGAGCCCCGTGACGGTGTGGCTGCGCAAGCTGGCCGCCGCCGAGCACGACCGCTGCGGCGGCCCGGGGGTGGGCGTGGTCGGCATGTGTTTCACCGGCGGCTTCGCGCTGGCGATGATGGTCGACGAGGTCGTGCTGGCGCCGGTGCTCAGCCAGCCGTCGCTTCCGTTCCCCCTCACGAAGAAGTTCAAGGCCGACATCGGGATCTCCGACGCAGACCTCGCCCAGGTGAAGGAGCGCACCGCCGCCGGAATCTGCGTGCTGGGGCTGCGCTTCAGCAACGACCCCTTCTGCTTCTCGGACCGCTTCGAGACGCTGCGCCGCGAGCTGGGTGACGCGTTCATCGCGGTGGAGATTGACTCGGCCCCGGGCAACCCCTATGGGCACCCGAAATCGGCGCACTCCGTGCTGACCGAGCACCTGGTCGACCAGGCGGGCACGCCGACTCGGGCGGCGCTCGACCAGACGCTCACGTTCTTCCGGGAGAAACTCGGGGTGGGATCCGGCCCGGGCCCGCGTCCTGAGGGCATGGGCCCGTAACCCTCGTCGTCGCCCTCAGGCAGGGGCGTCGAGGATCTCCTCGTACACGGGCTCACCCGAGCGCACGCGGTGGAGCGTCTCGAGTACGACGACGGAGACGTCGGCCTCCATCGGTGTGCTCGCCGCCGACATCGCACCGCCTGCGGGAGGCCCTCGGAGCCCCCGCCTGCGGCGAGGGTAGCTGGGTCACGACCGTTGAGCTCGGGGTGACCCGGTGAGAGGATGGCCCGGAGCAGGTCCGGCCGGAGCGGGGTGTCCCCTTCGGCCGGCACGACGGAGGGAGCGCCATGTCCGAGTTCGTCATGACCATTGCCGGTGAGGCGGCACCGACAGAGGGGACGTTCGGCGTCCGCAACCCGGCCACGGGCGAGGTCTTCGCCTATGCTCCCGAGTGCACCCGCCAGCAGCTCGACGCCGCCTTCGACGCCGCCGCCAAGGCAGCCCGTGACTGGAAGGCCGACGAGGCCGCCCGGCGAGCCGTCCTCCTGCGGGCCGCTGACGTGCTGCTGGCGTCGGGGGACCAGCTGGCGCCGGTCCTCACGGCCGAGCAGGGCAAGCCGCTGGGCGATGCCGGGATCGAGGTCTTCGCCTCGGCCATCTGGAGCCAGTACTTCGCCAACCTCGACATGCCGGCGCAGGTGATTCAGGACGACGAGTCGGCGTACGTGGAGCTGGCCCGGCGGCCCCTCGGGGTGGTCGCCGCCATCACGCCGTGGAACTTCCCGCTGACCCTGGCCTTCTGGAAGATCGCGCCCGCGCTGCTGGCGGGCAACACGCTGGTGCTGAAGCCTTCGCCGTTCACGCCGCTGACCACGCTCAAGGTCGGCGAGCTGCTGCGCGACGTCTTCCCGCCCGGCGTGGTCAACATCGTGAGCGGCGGCGACGATCTCGGTGCGTGGATGACGTCGCACCCCGTGCCGCGCAAGATCAGCTTCACCGGCTCGGTGGAGACGGGCAAGAAGGTGGCGCTGTCGGCCGCGCCCGACCTCAAGCGGGTCACGCTCGAGCTGGGAGGCAACGACCCGGCCATCGTCCTCGACGACGCCGACCCAGGGGTGGTCGCTGCCGCGATCTTCGCCGGCGCGTTCAACAACAACGGACAGGTGTGCTCGGCCATCAAGCGGGTGTACGTCCCCGAGGCGCTCTACGACGACGTGGTCGAGGGGCTGGCGGCGCACGCCCGGACGATCAAGGTCGGTGAAGGCACCGAGGACGGCGTGAAGCTTGGCCCGATCAACAACGAGCCCCAGTTCCGCCGGGTCCAGGAGCTTGTCGCCGACGCGCTGACCCACGGTGCGACGGCCGTGACGGGCGGGAAGCCGATCGACCGCCCCGGCTACTTCTTCGAGCCCACCATCCTCACCGGCCTGTCCGACGGGACGAGGATCGTCGACGAGGAACAATTCGGGCCGGCGTTGCCCGTGGTGCCGTACCGGGACCTGGGCGACGCCATCGACCGGGCCAACGCCACCCACTTCGGCTTGTCCGGTTCCGTCTGGAGCGCCGACCCCGACCGCGCCGCGGACGTCGCTGCCCAACTCGAGTGCGGGACGGCCTGGGTGAACACGCATCTGGCGCTGGCGCCCCAGCAGCCCTTCGGTGGCTTCAAGTGGAGCGGCATCGGCGTCGAAAACGGCCCCTGGGGCCTGGCCGAGTTCTCCGAGTTCCAGGTGGTGCACCGCTCCAAGGCACCCAACGGGCTCAACGCGAATACGGCATCGCTCTTGAGCTGACGGGATCGGCCGGTTGGGGGCGCCTCGGGCCGACCGTGTGGGTCAGCTCGTCGTGGGGGCCGTGCCGGCGGCGGGAGCTGCGGCCGGGGACCGCAGGACCTGCCTGATCTGCGCCACGTCGGCCCAGGCCTTGTTCAAGGCCGTGTCGGTTGTCTGGTCCGACGACTTGGCCGGCGAGAGGAGGTCGTGGTTGGCGTTCCACTGGGCCGCGGTGAAGGCGAAGACGGCGGCCGCCGGGCCGTTGGTTGCGTTCGTCGCCGTGCTGATCTGGCTGTTCAGATCGTCGATGAGCGGCTGCAGCACCGCCTGATTGCGTGCGTTCACGTGCGCCTGCGCCGTGTTCGAGTCGGCGGTCAGGGCGGGGATCGCGGTGGTGGTGGCACGGTCCGCGTCGCCGGCGATTCGAGCCGCGGGCAGGACGAGCACGTAGACGCGGTAGGCGCTGAAGATGGTCGAGAAGTCCTCGGCCGCCTGCTTGACCGTCGAGTCACCCCCGATCTTCTGGTCGAGTTGTTGGAGGGGCGTGATGTCCGCCCCCAGGTAGGCGTCGACGGTCGACTGGCCCGCACCGAGCCCCTTCGCTGCATTGACCTTGGTGATGGCCGCGTTGAGGCTGTTCACCCGGTTGGTGATGTCGGTGGCAGCCTTGGCCTTTATGCCGGACAGCGTGGCCGGGGTCGCGCTCGAGCCGCTGCTGCCGGTGTTGCCCGACGCGGTGGGGGTGCCGGCCGAGGTCGCCGCGCCGGCGGCGGCGCCCGTCGCCCCGATGATGGCGACGGACGCCAGGGCGGCGGCGCCGAATCGGATCCACTGGGCGTGCGGATGCGACCTGCGCGTGTTCGACATGCCTGCTCCTCTCGTCGGGCCCCCTCGGGGGCGCCTGTGGGCTCATCGTGAGCCGGCTGGGTGAAGGCGGTGTTCGACAATCGTGAGGGTTCTGTAAGGGATGGCCCGAATCCGGCAATTCGGGGGTGCGCGGGGTGGGAGGCTTGGCTGCGTGAGCGCGGAGAACGGAACGGTGATCGTCGTCGAGGACGACCCCCACATCGCTGACCTGGTGGACCTGTACCTGCGTCGCGAGGGGTATCGCGTCCTGCTGGCCGGGGACGGTGAGAAGGGCTTGGACATCTTCAAGCAGGAGGATCCCTGCATCGTCATCCTCGACGTCGGGCTGCCGGGCGCCCACGACGGGTTCGGGGTGTGCCGGGAGATCCGCTCGCGCACTTCCGTGCCCGTCCTCTTCCTCACGGCGCGGGACGACGAGGTGGACCGCATCCTCGGCCTGGAACTGGGCGCCGACGACTATCTGGTCAAACCCTTCTCGCCCCGTGAACTCGTGGCCCGGGTCCGCGCCATCCTGCGCCGGACCCGCGAGGGCCCGGCGCCCCAGGAGGTGGTCAGCATCGACGACCTCGAGGTTGACCTGCGTCGCCGCGAGGCGCGCCTCGGCGGCACCGTCGTGGCACTGACGACTCGCGAGTTCGACCTTCTGGCCTTTCTGGCCAACAACCTCGGACTGGCGCTGACCCGCCAGCAGCTGCTCGACGGCGTCTGGGGCACCGACTGGTACGGCGACGAGCGCACGGTCGACGTCCATGTGGCGCAGCTGCGCAAGAAGCTCGGGGCCGATCTCCCGCTCGCCACCGTGTGGGGCGTCGGCTACCGGTTCGGCTGAACCGTGCGACGCCGCCTGATGCTGGCCATGGTCGGCCTGGTCGCGGTCGTGCTCGTGATCGCGGGGGCGGGCAGCCTCATCCTGACCCGCAACGCGGCGCGCAACCAGGCGCGGGACCAGCTGGTCTCGGAGGCACAGAGCCTGACGTCGTCCCAAAGCTCGACGCAGTCGCTGAAGGTGCTGCGCGTCATCCGTGCCACCTTGAAGCTCGAGGACGCCGACTTCATACGGATCGACACACTGGGCGACATCGTGACCCCGCTGCCGAGCGGGCTCGACGCCCAGGACATCGACGTGGCCGCGGTCCAGGCGGGCCAGACGACGTCGGGCCGTGTCGGCAACCTCGTCTACGCCGTGGCCCCCGTCCAGAACCTCACGACCGAGGAGCGCGTGCGGCTGCGCCTGGGGGGAACGCTGGCGATCTTGCTGACCCGCAACGTCGGCGACCTCGGGCCGAGCTGGGGTTACTTCATCGTCGCCGGGGGAGCGGCGCTCCTCGTGGCCGCTCTGGTGGCGTGGCAGATGAGCCGCCGCATGGCCCGTCCGCTGGTGGAGGCGATGGAGGTCACGGGGCGCATCGCCTCGGGCGAGCTGTCGGGTCGCGTCCCGGTCCGTCCCAGCGATTATCCCGAATTCGCCTCGCTCGCCGGCTCCGTCAACGACATGGCGCAGAGCCTGGAGGACAGCCGGGCCCGGGAACGCCATCTCTTGCTTGCCGTCTCGCACGACCTGCGCACGCCCCTCACCTCCATCCGCGGGTTCGCCGAGGCGATTCAGGACGGCGCCATTAAGGACAGCGGCCAGGCGGCGGACGTCATCATCGCCGAATCACGGCGCCTGGAGCGTCTCGTCGGCGACCTGCTCGACCTCACGAAGCTCGAGGCGCGGCAGATGTCGATCTCCATGCGTCCGACCGATGCGGCGGAGGTGGTCGCCACGACGGCGGAGGGGTTCCGGCCGGCGGCCGCCAGGAACGGGCTCCACATCGTGCTCCGGGTTCCCGGCGAGGGCGCCGAACCTGCAGACGGCGCGCTGGCGGTCGCGGCGCCCGCCGTTCCGTGCCAGCCGGTCGCGGCGGATCCGGACCGGCTGGCCCAGCTCCTGGCGAACCTCATCGAGAACGCCATCACCTTCGCCCGGACGACGGTGGCGGTCACGCTGACCGACGATCGCGCGTCGGGGGTCTGCGTCATCACGGTCGACGACGACGGTCCCGGCATCGCCCAGGGCGATCTGGCCCGGGTGTTCGAGCGCTTCTATCGAGCCGACCGCGGTCCCAACCGCCCGATGGGATCGGGCCTGGGGCTGGCGATCGTCGCGGAGCTGGCGGCCGCCATGGGCGCCAGCGTGCGGGCGGAGTCGCCGATCAACGACGACGGCGGCTCGCGCGTTGTCGTGACCATGCAGCACTGGCGGGCTCCCGCGGCCGCCGAGGCCCTGCCGCCGGTTCCGGTGGCGCCACGATCCTGAAGCCCGTCGCTCCTTCGCCGGCCGGCACTACGGAGGGACCGACGCCCCGCAGAACGCGGGTGCGACCCGTGTGGCGCCCACCGGGTCGTCGTGTACGGTTCGACCCTGATGGACGTCCAGGACACAATCAAGAACGCGCCGCTGTTCTCGCAGTTGTCCAAGAAGGACGTCAAGCAGCTGGCCGCGACCATGAACCAGAGGTCCTTCCCGGCGGGCAGCGTCATCATCGAAAACGGAAAGCCCGGCGTCGGGTTCTTCGTCATCGCCAGCGGTACCGCCACGGTGACCGTGAGAGGGAAGCAGGTGAGGACGCTCGGGGCCGGGGACCACTTCGGAGAGATCGCGCTGATCGACGACGGTCCCCGGATGGCCGAGGTGACGGCCGACACCGACATGGAGTGCTACGCACTGGCGGCCTGGCAGTTCCGGCCGTTCGTGCAGGACCACCCCGACGTGGCGTGGGCCCTGATGCAGTCTCTGGTGAAGCGGATCGTGCGCGACGCCGAGGCCGACGACGAGATCTGAGGGGTCCCGAGCCTCCCGACGAGGGTCAGGGATTCGACGACGACGGAGCCGGGTGGGCCAACGGCGTCCCGACGACGTGCTCCGGTCCGGGACTGTGTGCGGGGAGCGGCGCGACCTGTCCTGCCGCCGATGGCGTCTCGGAAATGAACAGCAGGGCGCGGTACGTCGCCGTATAGGTGCCGACGCCGACGACCGCGCTGATGACGAAGGCGGTGACGAGCTGCCTCCACCGCAGGTGCCGCGAAATCCGCATGGAGGCGGGCTCCACCCGCATCGCGCTGCCCGAGGGGCGGGCCTGAACGTCCACATGGGAATTTCGGCCGAATCGCGCCGAATCTTGAGGAGGCCGGAATGAGGGAGGACAGTGGGCGGCTGGCGGCCTGCAGCCCCTGGTGGCAGGCCTGTCGGCTCCGACTCATTCGGCCCGCAGCAGGAGGGATGTCCGCGTCCGGGCAGCGACGCGCCCCGGGAGGAGGGCAACCACGTTGGCGAAGACGATCGCCCCCAGGGTCACGAGGATGATGGAGAGAACGGGCACCGTCGGATGTGGCACCGCCGAGATGCCGTCGGCGAACAACGTCCACAACCAGCGCCCCATCGCGATGCCGACGGGGACACCGACGACGACGCCGACGGCCGCCGCCACGGAGGACTGCCAGGCCACCGACGCCGCGAGCTGCCGTCGGGTGAAGCCGAGGGCCTTCAGCACGGCGAACTGGCGCCGACGCTGGCGGACGGAGGCGACGAGGGTGAGCCCGAGGGCCGCGACCGCCCCGGCGGCCAGGATGGTGGCGAGGAGCGCCGGCGTCTCGGTGACGGTGTGGTAGTTCGCGATCTCGGCCGGTCGTAGGGCGCTCACGACTCCACCCACCGGCGCGTCGGGGTCCGATGGACGGTTCAGGACAGCGGTGACGCGCTCGAGCGATCGTAGCGCCGCGGCATGGCTGACGCCGGGCCGGACGGTGATGAAGGCGGCCATCGGTCCTCCGATCGGGCTGCCCTGCTCGTTGAGGTCGGTGGTCGAGAACAGCGAGGCCGCCATCACCGCGCCTGTTCCCATTTCGAGATTGGGTTGGCCCGAGCCCCCGATGGTGGGCAGGGTGGCCGTGCCGACGACCCGCACGGTCCGCGCGCGGCCGTCCACCCGGGCGACGACGGTGTCGCCGACATGTGTCCGGAGGGCGGCCAATGTCGCAGGTCCGAGCACTATTTGTGACGCCGCCGTCAGGGGGTGCCCCGAGAGCATGGACGGGCTCACCGCGGAACCGGGGGTCATGGCGAGGACGGGCACGGAGCTCCCATCCAACGAGGCTTCCTCGAAGTACACGCCGCTCCAGTGGGCCACGTCGGGGTCGTGGTCGAGCAGCGTCGTGGTCTCTGACGCCGGCAGGTCCTCTGCGGCCGAGAAGCCCGACAGGAGCGCGTAGTCCCAGTTCCATCCGTAGAGCGCGGGTTGCGACACCAGGGCATTGAGACTGGCGCCGAACGTGATGGAGCACACGATCACGACGACGGCGATTACCGCGCCGAGCAGCGCGGAGCGTACGGGCGCCGCATCTCGTCCCGACCCGGCGCCCAGGGCCGAGCGCAGACCCAGCACCGCGCTGGGTGGGAGCCCAGCGGCGGCGGCCGCCTGGTTCCAGACGGGGTGGCGGGCGGGGCGGCTTGACCTGGCGGCCAACCGGTGGGGCGCCACCAGGTAGGCCACGGCCAGCGCGGTGGCCGCCAGCACCCCGACGAACAGCAGGCAGCCGAACCCGAGGACGGTCCAGTCGAAAGAGATGCCGGCGTGGGGGTAGACGGGCCGGACCGGTCCGAACGGGGTCAAGGGGGAGAGCGCGACGGCGATCGCCACGGCCAGCATCGACCCCGCGACGATGGAGCCGATCACTCCGACGAGCCCGTCGGCCATGATCATGGCCGGCCCGGCACCCAGCGCGCGCAAGACCGCACTCTCGCCGGTGTTGCGCCGGACGAGGCGGCTGACGACCTGGCCGTTTATGACCAGCGCGGCAAGGGCGGCGATCAACCCGAAGACACCGATGGCGATGGCCTCGGGCCGGATGGCGCGCTCGGCCTTTGCGACAAGCGGCGCCCAGGTGGTGGGGCCTCCTGCGGGTCCCAGGGCAGGAATGACCTTGTTGACGGCCGCCGCGACCGCCGTCTCGTGCGTCACGCCGCCGCGCAGGTGCAGCGACACGTAGGAGTAGTAGGCACAGCAGGACTCGAGCCGCGCGGTCAAGGCCGGGGTGACGATGGCCACCTGGTTGCCCAGTGCGGCATCGTCATCCTGGACGACCTGCGTGCTCCACTCCACGATGCCGACGAGCTTGAAGGGGACGATGACGTGGGGCCTGGCCTTCGGGTAACCGGTGAAGCCTGGGCTGTTGACCTGCGCGTCGGTGAAGAAGGCCACGCGCAGGGTGGACCCGACGTGCAGCCCGTACTCCGCCGCAGCCCCCGCGGACATCACGATCTCGTCCATGCGGCCGGGGTCGGCCAGCCGGCCCCGGGTCACGGCGACCTTGTCGGTGGAGAGGTACTCGCCGTTGGTGCTGCCCTCGACGGACGGCGGCGCCTCGCCCGGGACACCCGATCCCGGGTTGTGCCCGAGGACCTGCAGGTTGCCGTCGAAGCCGAAGACGTCCACGGCGCGCGCAACGTCAGGGACCCGGGCCACGGCCTCGTTCACCCGCGCCGAATAGCCGGTGTTCGAGATGGGATCGAACTCGGTGAACATCTGCACGTCCGACGGATTGGTGCTGGCCAGATAGACGGGGAAGGAGGACTGTGTCCGCCGGGCGCCGGCCACGGCCGCCATGGCGACGCCGCCCACCAGGCCGATGAGCACGACCAGGGTCAGGTATCCAGCCCAACGTCGGCGGAAGGTCGCCCGGAACCGATAGGAGGATTCGCGTGCAACCGCACGGATCACCCCCCGCCCGTGCACGGGCGCCGACGGACCACCGATGCGGCCGCTCTCCACGTCTCAAGTGTGGCCGAGCGGTGGGTCGCCACAAAGGTGGCTACCCTGCGGTCCGGCTTCGTGCTAGCACCCGGGGCCGGGAGGCCGCGACCTGCTCAGGTGGTGATGATCGTGCTGGCGAAGGCCCGGAGCCACTCGACCGGGCCGGGGGCGGGGGACCACGGTGGACTGATGAAGGTCCAGTCGACACCGAGCTCGGACATCTCGCCCAGGCGGTGCCGGATCTGCTCGGCGTCCTTCTCGAACTGGGCCAGGCTCGGGCCCGAGTACCCGAGGATGAGCTCGAGTTGCTCGTAGCGCTCCCCGGCGAAGCGCTCCAGGGTGGCCAGACGCTCGCGCAGCTGCTCGGGAGTGGTGACGGGCGGGGTCCGTGCCGTCTTGGCCACCGTGGCCGGGGCCGTCATTGGCATCCAGCCGTCGGCGTGCCGCGCGGCGCGGCGCAGCGCCGCGTCGGAATTGCCGCCCATCCAGATGGGGACCCGGTGATCCCGGGGCGCGGGCAGTGCATGGATGTTGCGAGCGGAGAAGTGGCGGCCCTCGAAAGTGAACGGCTGGCCGCTCCAATGGAGCTGCATCACGTGGAGCGCTTCGTCGAAGAGGGCGTTGCGCTCGTCGAAGTCCACGCCCAGGGCGAAGAACTCGGACTTGAGATATCCCGCGCCGGCGCCGAGGACGAAGCGACCCTCGGACATGCGGTTGAGCGTGGCCGCGCTCTTGGCCAGGCTGAGGGGGTTGCGGTACGGGACGACGCTGAGGTTGGTCACGAGAGCCAGCCTCGTGGTGACCGCAGCGGCTGCGGCCAGCGCGACGAAGGGGTCGAGGCTCTGGTGCCCGCCGGACTCGAGCCACGGGCTGGACGGTGCGGGGTGTTCGGTCAACGACAACCCATGCCATCCGGCCGCCTCGGCCGCGGCGGCGATGTCCGGAATCGCGCCAGCGTCGAGCAGGTCGAGGCCGCTCCCGTTCGCCTCGGGGTAATGAAGGATAAAGCGCACCACGCCTCCCCTGTGGTTCGGTCCGCGTCCGACGCGGGATCGGAGCACCTTACTGACTTCATGGCCCACGCCCGACGATCGTCGCACTAGTCCGCGCCTTCTCACGACCGTATAGGCGACGCGCAGAAATCAGTCAACCGAGCCGTGACCCGTCGAGGACGGGCCCACCCGCTTATATTTCCACCATGACCTGGGCCGTGGAGGGCGACCGTGACGTTGACCGACGGCAGTGGCGGTACCTCGTCATCGCACTGGCGGTCGCGGCAGTCGTCTGGGTCGTCCTCTTCGCCTTCCGTGTCCAGGCACATCAGCCGAACGTCGACGACTACCTCTATGCCTATACGGCGAGGAGCCTCTACCAGGCCGGCGATCCTTTCACTGCCGTCCTCCATACCGGGCAGACGTCGCCGCTCGTTCCGGCGCTGGCGGCGCTCGGTGTGGCCGCAGAGGGGATCTACGGTGGCATAGCCGTGGAGCTCCCGCTTCTGCTGCTTCTTGTCGCCGGCAGCTTCGTCCTGGCCAGGACGTGGCTGTCACCCATGGGCGCACTGATCGTCGCCCTGTTGGCCGGCCTCAACATCGAGGTGTTGGGCTACTCGATGATGCTGAACTTCGCCATCGCGTCCAGCGCGGCGGTGATCTGGTGCTTTGTCTCCTATATCCGGAGCGACCATCTTCGGAACTGGCGTTGGTCGTTGACCTTCGGCATTGCCATGGCCGCCTTGGCGCTGTCAAGGTCGCTGGCGCCTGTCTACGTTGCCCCGCTCGTCGTGGTCGTGGTGTGTGACTACGTCCTCGACGTTCGGAGGAACGGGACCTTCTGGAGGCGGCCGGCGCTGTTGGCGGTAGGAAGCCTGCTGGTCCTGGCCGGCCCCTGGTGGCTGGTGTCCGGTCACGAGGCGCTGCACTATCTCCTCAATGCCGGCTACAACCCTTCCGCGGGGTACGTGTCCCGCGGCTTTGGGCTCACGCCATCGGGGATCAAAGCGCGGGTCACGTATGAACTGGTCGAGCTGGGTTGGTTCGAATCCTACGTGCTCGGCCTAGCCGTGCTGGCGGCCGTGGTGCTGTCCATCGTGTGTCGGCATCGTCTGAACGCGAGATCGATGTGGATGCTCGTGGCCTGGTCTGTCCTTACGATCCTTCTCCTGTCGACGAGCACGAACGTTGGCACGGCCTTCGGTCTACCCGTTCTCGTCGTCGTCATCGTCGCGTGCGGGGGCGTTCTCGGTCAGTTCCCGTCGCGCGCCCTTCGCGTGGCCATGGTGCCGTTGGCGGCGGTGGCGGTCGTCGGGTTTGCCTACCAGTTCACCGGCTCGAGAAGCGAGTGGTGGCCCGGTGCGAAATATTCCAGTGAGGTCGTCCTCGCCGGCGGGACCAGTCGCTCGGATGTCGGTCTGATCACTCAGCAGGTGGCCAACGCCGTTCGTGGGGATCGGACCGTGGTCGCACGGGATGACGCCATCGTCAACATCAATGGGCTGTCGTGGGAGCTCGGTACCTACGCGACGCTGCTCGACCCAACCTCGAGTAGCACTGAGACGGCTGCCGCGATCGGGTACCTTTCGCGCGCAAATGCGCTCATCACCGGAGCCAGCGTTTTCCCCTATGCCGGCTCGCTGAATCAAACGGCCATCGAGAAGGCGGCCTTCGCCGACGGATACCATCCCGAGCGGTTGTGGACCGTCGGCCAGAGCGACACCATCATCGTCTGGCGGCGAGGAAGTGGCGGAACGACCTCGCACATCCTTCCGCCCGTGACCGCACTGCTGCGGCCCAAATCGTCGGGTACGACCGTCCACGGCGCCTATTGGCTCGATGCTCGCGCTTCCGCCTTCCTCGGGTTGGCGGGCGTCAAGTTCGAGATCACCGGGGGCACCCTCCAGCATGCATTCGTGGTCACCGGAGCCGTCACCCCCTATGGGTGGATCGGGGGATGGGACACGACCAACTTCCCCAACGGTGTGTACACCATCCGAAGCGTCGCCGAAGACAGCTCCGGGCAGACCACTCGGAGCGCTCCGGTTGTCGTCCGCGTCGAGAACTGAGCTCGGCTGCTGAGCGTCGCAGCCGAACCGCGGAGGTCCCTTGGAATCTCGAGACTTCGTGAGAGCAAAGGAGTGACAGGTGTCAGGACTGCGTAGGAGTTCGTGGAGAGTCTTGCTGGCTGGAACGGCTGTCGTGTCGCTGGTCTTCACCGGTGCGGCCGGTGTGTGCGCGACGCCTGTGTCGGCGAGGTCCGACGGGGTGACCCCGGCGCCGCTCTCGGTGACGTGGATGCCCAGCTATGCCGCACCCGGCACACCGGCGCAATACGACAAGGTCGGCGTTCTGAAGGTGGGACCGAGTTCTGCCAAGAACGTCCTGGTCCTGGAACCCGGGACCTCGGCCGGCAGCGCCTACTTCGTGCCACTGGCCGAGTGGATCGTGTCCGAGATGCCGGGCTGGCAGGTGTGGTCGGTCGAGCGGAGGGAGAACTTGCTCGAGGATCAGTCAGAGCTGAACCTCTTCAAGGCGGGGAAAGCCACCGCGACCGAACTCTTTGACTACTACCTCGGTTACCTCAAGGACCCCGGGATCACGCACCACTTCCAGATGATCCCGACCTCGACCGTCGAGTTCGCAAAGAACTGGGGGATGAACGTCGCGGTCCAAGACCTACATACCGTGATCGAGGCGGCCAAGAAGCTCGGTGGCAAGGTCGTGCTGGGCGGCCACTCGCTCGGCGGCTCGGTCGTCACGGCCTATGCCACGTGGGATTTCGGCGGTCAGCCCGGAGCCGATGAGCTGGCTGGTCTCGTGTACATCGACGGGGCCAGCAGCGCGGCGCCGGAATCGCTCGGCTCTGGCGGCACGCCGGTACCGATGACCGCTGCACTGGCGACTCAGGAGATCCAAGCCCTCGACCAGCCTTCGGTGTCTCCGTGGCTCAGCTTCGGCGGTATCACGGCGCCCTACGCCGGGCTGTTCAATGCCACTGGCTCCGCAGCGGCACTGCTCGATCCCAACGCACCCTCACTTGGCCAGGCCTCGGGGCTCCTTCCCGCTGACATCGTCCCGCCGGTGAGGGTCTCCAACATCGGCCAGTACGGCTATGCCCTCAACGTTGCAACGTCGCCCCCGTCTCTCGAGGCGGCCCAGGCCCACCTCGGTACGGGTGTGTCGTCGAAGGGGCCGGTCCACGGATGGAACGGCACGGGTGCGCTCACCCCGATCAAGCGTTTCGCCACGATGTTCTCGGGGGTCGGGGTCAACAACGCTGACGGAACCGAGTGGTACTTCCCGCAGCGGCTCACCGATGACACTGCTGCAGTTGCCGACGGCAACGCCAACCCGGCGCAGAGCGTCCTCGATGTCCAATCCACCATGGGCCATGATCTGCCGCATCGCCTGCTCATCTACGCCTTCGCCGCCCACCTGGGGGGGACGGGCGTGCTCACCGCGACGAGGATCCTGGCGCAGCAATCCGGCATCCCGGCGAGCCATCTGACCCTCATCGACGAGCACAACACCTACGCCCACAACGACCCCGCCGGGGCGTACCCGAACAACGTCTTCTTCAGTCACCTCGTGCCGTTCCTGGCGAAGGTCGGCCGATGACGGCGAGCCGGGGTCAGCGGTCGTCTGCTACGTGGGGCAAGTCCCTTGGTCGCGTCCGGTGGTGGAGGGCTGCGTCGCCGTCCCTCAGCTTCGCACGCGATCCCGTTCAGGCCTTGACGGACTCGACAACGACGCCAGCGCCAGCACGTCGATGATGGACAGCTCTTCTACGGAAAGGCCGACGAACTCTATGCCCAATCGGACCACCGAACCCGGCATGAGTTCAGCATTGCGGATCGTGCCTTGGAGCATGAGGTTGACCGAATTGCCAACTGCTGGAAGGTCGACGGAGATGTGGCGGCCCACGAGCTCAGACGGCCAAAAGTGATGAAGTTCGATGCCAAGACCGAGCGACGAGATGTCGAGCACCTGGCAATCCCGCCATCCGTAAGCGGATTCGCCCTGGACATGGCAGTAGCCCCGGCCCCTCCACGCGACAGATTGGCGTGGTACTCGTCGACGGTTCTCCATCGCGCACCCCCTTTCCCCGCATCTCTTGACGCCCCATTGCGCTCCTGTCCTCAGGAAACGGGGTCCTTGATGTGGAGACGGCAGGTTTCTTCCAGACTTGAGGCCAATTGTCGAAACCCCTGCATGTGAGCCGAGGGTTGCCAGGCAGCATCGCACGGACCAGAGGGACCGGGTACCCACCCCAGCGGGGTCGACGTGTGTGCGTCGCGGCCTCTTGCGACGGGCTGTTGTCGGTACGTTGCGCAGTCGGAACGTCTGCTATGACAGCCTTGGTGAGGATCCTGGTCACAGGTAGCTCCGGGCACCTGGGCGAGGCGCTCGTGCAGGTCCTGAGATCGGATGGCGACGACGTCGTCGGGTTCGACATCGCCCCCTCGGCGAACACCACCGTGGTGGGCACCATTGCCGATCCGGTGGCCCGTCGTTGCGTGGAGGGTGTCGATGCCGTCGTTCACACGGCCACCTTGCACAAGCCCCATATCGGCAGCCACGACATGGCTGCATTTGTCGAGACGAACGTTCTGGGGACATTGAACCTGTTGGAGGCGGCAGCCGACGCTGGCGTCAGGTCTTTCGTGTTCAGCAGCACGACCAGCGCGTTTGGCCGGACCCTGAACCCACCCTCAGGAACTCCCGCGAGGTGGATCACCGAGGATGTCGCATCTGTGTCCAAGAACATCTACGGCGCGACCAAGACTGCCGCCGAGGACCTCTGCGAGCTGATGCACTGGGATCGGCAATTGCCGTGTCTGATCCTTCGCATGGCGCGGTTCTTCCCCGAACCTGATGATCAAGACGATCTGCGATTCGGCTTCGATGACCTCAACGTGAAGGTCAACGAGCTGTTGTACCGGCGTGTCGACCTTCTCGACGTCGTGACCGCCCACCGGGCCGCTCTGGACGCAGCCGGAGCTGTCGGATTCGGTCGCTTCATCATCAGTGCCACCACCCCCTTCACGCCTGGCGACCTCGCCGATCTGCGAACCGATGCCCCCAGTGTGGTGCGGCGCCTCTTTCCGGACTACGAACAGGTCTACGTCGGACGGGGATGGACGATGCTGCCGAGCATCGATCGGGTGTACGACAACACACGAGCCCGCAACGAGTTGGGCTGGAAGCCCCGACACGATTTCGCGCACGCTCTCGACAGCCTTCGCGTTGGCAAGGACCCTCGCAGCCCACTGGCGCTGTCGGTTGGAGCCAAGGGGTACCATGCCAAGCCCACTGGGGTCTACACCACCTGCTGACCGCCCGGTGCGGGCGGTTGGACGTGCCGTAGCCGCCGAGCGATTGGACTCCGTCGGGCCCGCGTTCAGGGACGCGTCAAGCCGACCTGCGTCAAGAGGCCAAACCTCGATGGACGTCAGCTCGTTCCGCCTGCTGCTGGCACTCGGCACAAGGATTCATCACCTCGCGCCAGACGGCCGAGGGCATCGCTTTCATCGACTGCGTCGACTTTCCGCACAGGGTCTCACTGGGGACATCACCCTCGAGATGCCACATCCGCATCGTGCCCGAACCGGTGTCGGAGGGGTCTCTGTGAACCCAAACCGTCCTGCTCGCCATGGCACAAACGCTATTGCTGGGGGATGCGCCCCGTAAAGCTGACTTCCGATGGTGGCCTACTGTGCTCGAGTTACCGGGCTCCAGCGGCTGACGCCGAGGGACCGAACGGGCCCCCCTCCTGAGGGAGCTCTGTCGCGCATTGCTCGTACGGCGACCGCGTCGCCGTTGGCCCCCCCTCCTGAGGGAGCTCTGTCGCGCATTGCTCGTACGGCGACCGCGTCGCCGTTGGCCCCCCCTCCTGCCGGGACATGGGATTCCAAGGCTGTCCCGGGCTTCTGGCGGACCTCTGGGAGACGGCGTCGGGTCGCCCCGTGCGCCATGGGGGGCACGCCGGTGGCGGTCTACATCGCCGGCGTTGAGCGGCGTCACCGCGCCCCCGGTCGCAAGATGGGCCACGCAGGCGCCATCATCTCGGGCTCCCAGGGCACCGCCCGGGCCAAGATGCAGGTGCTGTCGGCCGCCGGCGTCGCCGTGGCGCAGAACCCGACCGAGTGTGGGGAGAGGATGGTGGCCATCGTGCTGGGGCTCGCCTGAACCACTCGCACGATGGCCACACCGATCCGCCTATGCGGCGACCGACTGCGCAGGCGCCGAGTCGAACGCAGCGCCGCCGCCGGTGTCACCACCGAGGGTGCCCCGCGATTCCTTGACGGCGATCACGATCCCGGTGGCGAGGAGCCAGACCGGCAGTCCGAAGAGCAGGGCGAAGAAACTGACCGGGCCCGCTGCGCCCACCACCGCCACCAGGATGGAGTACCACCCGAGCAGCTTGGGTAGTGGCGACGCGCCGCGATTGAGCAAGATGGCCAGGCCGGTGGAGAGGGTCAGGAAGACCAGGCCGGCGAGGAAGAGCAGCTCGTTGTTCGAGGAGTAGAAGTTGACGAAGTGCGCCACGGCGTAGTCGTGGGTGTGCGACGCCAGGATGAGCGTGATCTCGAAGCTGCCCGCGACGATGATGCCCGCGACGAGCAGGATGGCCGACGCGAAGACCATGTTGGGCCACAGCCGCTGACCGCCCGTCTGGACCAGCACGGCGCGGAGTTGGGTCACGTACACCAGGATGAGGAACAGGCCCAGGCCGACGAGCCAGATCGACAGCCACTGCTGGTTCACGTGGGTGTTGTACCAGTGCGCCACGGAGACGCCTGACGCGTTCTCATTCGGCGAACCACTCGAGAGCGGTCCAAACGAGACGAAGATCAATGCGACGGCGACGAAGCCGATCAACCACAACCAGCGGTTCATGCCCGAATCCTTCATTGCCGTCCCTCCCTTTGTCCGATCCCGGACATCTGAGAACGTGACCCAACGTGCCGTCCCGGGAGACGCTCGCTCGCACGCTCTTGCGTCCATTCTGAACCCACGGCCCAACGGTGGGTAGGGGGCTCCTTCTAAAGCTGACCACATCCCACGCGCCGTCGCACGGATGCCATCCCCGCCATTCGCCTCGGCGGTGAATCCCCAGGGCAGGGGTCGCCGGGCAAGGCATGGTGGACCACGCGTCGAGGGCAGACCGGAGCAGCATCAGGACGGATGGGTGGGTGTCTGGGGCCGCTCGGTATGAATCTGCTGTGATGGCAGACCCAGAGGGAATCGAGTCTTGCCTTGTCAGCCGGAGCTAGACACGTTTCCGACGGCACCGTGCGGCGGCGGCCTGGTCCAAACCTCGTCTTTCACCGAGGCTTTCCTAAGCCATTTCAGCCTGCCAGACTGCCCCCGAACAGTGACGCCGGGATGGGGTGCCACCCTGCGGCACAGCGGGAATAGTCCTGGGAGCTAAGTAAGCCGCTCGGTAGCCAGCAGTACCGATCGGGCACCACCCCGAACGAGCACAAGTACCGAGAACAGTGTTCGGCACAGGGATTTCTCGACCAAAAGCACGTAGGGTATCGATCCTGACTCCGCCCAGGCAGAGGAAAGGGGGGAAGTGATGTCAGCCGTCTTGTCCGAGCCCACCTACCACCAGGACCCAACCGAAGTCGCACCGGGCACCTATGTGATTCATGAGGTCCAGCATGCCCTCGGCCAGCCGTTGTCGGTATTTATCAACTCCGCCGTCATAGACGGGGATGAGCCCATGCTCATCGACACAGGATCTCGTCGCAACCAACGGGCATGGCTCGATGACGCCTTCAACCTTGTTGATCCAAAGCGTGTCCAATGGGTTTTCTTGTCCCATGAGGATGCCGACCATGTCGGAAACTTGGATGAGGTAATAGAGGCTTGCCCAAATGCCACATTGGTGTGCAACTGGGCGCTCACAGAGCGGCACACCAATGCCTTTGACTTCCCGCTCAGTCGTTGTCGCTGGATGGATGACGGAATCACTTTTGAGATTGGTGACCGACAGATAACCGTGGTGCGTCCGCCTCTCTACGACTCACCCACCACTAGGGGTTTGTTCGACCACAAGACAGGTGTCTACTGGGCGGTCGACTGCTTTGCCACCCCCGTGCCCGGTGGCGAAGGTGCCGAGCAGCTTGCTGGAGACGTTTCGCAGCTGGATGATGAGTTTTGGACCCACGGTATGACGATGTTTGCCTTGAATGCACTGGCGCCATGGCTGCGATTAGTAGACCCAGAGCGCTTCGGTGCCGAGGTGGGGCGTCTGTCGCAACTTCAAATCTCGACCATCATCTCGGCCCACAGCCCTGCTATTACCGGCAGTAAGATTCCCGATGCTCTCCAAAAGATGCGGGCGCTTCCTGAGGCAGAGTGCCCGCCCGCTCCTGACCAGGCCGTCCTTGACCTCATCTTGGCGGCGACGCAGGACGCGTAGGCGGTGGCCGATTTCCCGGGGATCACACACGTTGCCCTGACGGTGGCGGATCTCGACCGAAGCGCACATTGGTATGAGAGGCTCTTCAGCGCCAAGCCAGACAAGCTCGAAGACGGCGACGTATTCCGAGCGGCGGTGTGGATCTTGAGGGGGGGCACTGTGGTCGCCCTCCACCAGTTCAAGAACCCAAGGACTGAGGCGTTCGACGAGGTCCGTCCGGGCCTGGACCACGTGGCGTTTGGGTGCGCAGACCGTGGCGAGTTGGCAGCCTGGGCGGCCAGGCTCGACGCCCTCGGTATCGGGCACGGCGGCATCTGCGACGAACCATACGGGTCCGGTCTGTCGTTTCGTGATCCCGACAACATCGCCTTGGAGTTCTTTTCCCCGCCTGCGTAGCCCAACCTTGGACTCGTCGTCCCGAACAGGAGGAACGCCGCATGCCCAGCCCGACGGCCCCAGATACCCGTTCCACTCTTCCGGCGCGGCTGCATCACCACGCCTTCGTCACCACCGATCAGGAGGCCACTCGCAAGTTCTACGAGGACATTGTGGGCTTGCCGCTGGTTGCCACCTGGACCGAGGTGGAGCACCTGATGGGTGGGGAAGAGCAGGAGTTCTGTCACGCCTTCTACGGGCTCGGTGACGGTGGGAGCCTGGCCTTCTTCCAGTTCGCCGACAACCAGTTCTCCGAGCAGTTCGCACCATCACCCCCGCCCTCTCTGTTTCGCCACGTGGCCCTCCTCATCAGCACCCAGGGCCAAGATGGGATCCGTGATCGGGCCCAAGCTGCGGGGGTCGAGACGATGACCGCTGACCACGGCTACTGCAAATCGCTGTACATCACCGATCCAAACGGCCTACTCCTGGAATTCACCGTCGACCACCCAGAAGTCGACGAGATCGACGCCATTCGTAGGGAGAGCGCACACCGTGATCTCGCCCGGTGGTTGTCCGGCGACCACACAAGCAACAACGACTGGCGTCCGGAGTCCTGAACCGCGTTGTCAGACAGTGCCCTGTCCCGCACGACATGTGCCGGTACCGGGCGGGCCCCAGGGTGCCCCCGACCGCCGGGATGGTGGGCGATTCGGTCCAGCTGGTGAGCGGTGCTCTCGACCGGAGCGGAACAGGACGACCCTGCCGGGTACGCAGTCCGGGGGAGATGTCGCTTTGTAACGAGCATCGCCCCGATTGTGCGAGACCCTGACGCCTCTCGGTCCTTCTATGCGGACGCCTTGGGTCTGGGCTTCGAGGGCCAAGAAGGCAACTACGTGTTCACCCACACACTTGAAGGGACAAAGCACTTCGGACTCTGGCCCCTTTCTGAGGCCGCGAATGCCTGCTTTGGAACCACCCAATGGCCGGCCGAGATCCCTGTCCCTCAGGCCAGCATCGAGTTCGAGGTCGCTGACGTCTCCGCTGCCGCAGCTGAGCTCACCGCCAAGGGCTATCGCCTGATCCACGGTGCTCGCACGGAGCCGTGGGGCCAGATCACCGCTCGGCTGTTGAGTCCGGAAGGCTTGCTTGTGGCTGTCTGCTACACCCCGGCATTTCAGGGCCAGTAGGACAGCTCTCCGCACCAGGGGGGTGGGGCCCTATCGCCGTACATGAGGATGGGACACTCCGGCACTTCGAGGCTAAGTAGTTCTTCGAGGCGAGCTCAGTTCGCTGGAGGCCGGTGGACGGGGTGCTCATGAGGGTGTCGGGTCTGCGCATGCGGTGCCCGCGTCTTGAGATCCCCCTGTACCCGAGTCGTCGCAGGGCCCACTTCCCGAACCGGCTGGGCGGCTTGCGCAGCTCTGCCGCCTTGGCCTCGGCCTCGTGAGTGTCGCTAAACCAAATCGGTCTTGGGGTGCGAGCTCGCCAACTCCGAGCCATGCCGCAGTGTATCCGGGGACAGAGCTTGCCTCCTCTCTCGTTGACGGTGGCGTCGACGTGTACGCCGGGAAGGCGTCACCTCGCAGCGCGAGAGCAATCATTTGATGATGAGAGGAGAGGACGACGACCGAGAGGCCAGGCAGTTCCGACGGATGGAAAAATGCCTCCTAAGGTTCGAAGCGGGCGACCTCAGTCTTTCCAGAACGGTTGCCGGCCCAAAAGGACTGCTGGCGGCACTGGAACAGAAGACCTGAGTCTTGGAAGGCACAGTTCATGGAAGAGCGGGGTGAGTTAACAGCAGGCGTGGGCCCGCTCTAAGTCAGGACTACGAGATCCGTGCCCGTTGGACGGGGCCGTTCGCCTCGAGCGATCGTACCCTCGATGTTCCTCAGTCCCTCGGCAAACTCGCCATCCGAGATTGGTGCGAGGGGGGAGTCGGTGTTCCTCATCGCCACTGCCCAAGCTCGAAAAGCTGCAGCTCTGGCCAGCGTTCCTCTCGCACTGTGACGACTTGGTTCTGGGTGAATCCGGCTTCGGTGAAGGTGCCTACGACCTGCTCCAGGGTGGGCCAGTGGGCGGCTACGGCGGCAGCGGCGGCGAAGTACCTGAAAAGTTCCACCTCTTCGAGGCGCCCGGGGAACGAATTACGGATCATCACTGGGGCACCCTCCGTGAGAGTCCTGCGTAGTTCCGTGGCGCACGCGGAGAGGTCGGTTAGGTGGTGCACAACGGTGGAGAGCCAGGCAGCGCGGAATACAGCGCTGGCGAGGGGGATGTGCTCGGCGCTGCCAGCCACGTAGCACGCCCGCGAAGGCAAGCCGATCTGCGCGCCCACCTCCCGCATACCCGAGGAGGGCTCGAGTGCGATCACCGCGGCGTCGAACCAAGTGACGAAGGCTCTCGTCCACAGGCCGGGACCGGCCCCGATCGAGAAGAGGCTCGTCTCCCGGTCGAAGGAACGCACTGAGGACCGGACGCCAGGGCTCGATCTGCTCGAGAGGCACTTCCCGACCTGCCCTGTAGTGCCTCGCCTGTTCGTAGTCGATCCGCACCATCCCTAGCTTGGCGCGAAAACGATCCGAGCTGCGCAACCTTGGCGTGCCGACCAGCTCTGAGCGCGGCGAAGCCCTTGCTCCGTGCGACGGACGAATCCTCGGGCCGACCTGCCCCCAGCCGCTGCCGGGAGGGTGGGGCAACATTTCGTGCGGACTCCGACGGGCACCACCATTTCCTGTACGCACGTCAGCTGCGTCTTGCCTGGTGTCATGACGCGAATGGACGCTGGACCTCGGACGGTGAAGACAACCGGCTTGGGCGGTGTTCTGCGCCGGGTGTGGCGACAGGGATGGACCTGCGGAGAACCAGGCGGAATCGGTTCAGTGCCTACGTGGTCCGTACTCCAGAGAGCACAAAGCCAAGCACGCTGCAAAGGAACACTTCGACGAGAATCGACGCCGACCGTTGGCTCCGTGCCGATCCGGAGAGCGGTGTCCTGGTGCCCTATACGACGTGGTGGAGAGTGGCCCAGTTCGCAGGTTGCGAGCGCATATGGGCCTTTTTGCCCATGCTCTTCGTAGGTTGGATCTCTTAGTCTGAGAGTGACCGGCGGTCGGAGGGCGATAGGGATGGAGACTGCTGGATTGTCTCGGACATACAGAAGCGGAGACGTCCGGCCAATCGCACTGGTCTTCTTCTTCTTTTCGCTCCCGTTCCTCGGTCAAGGTTTCGGAGGACTCGCACTCTCAAATGCTCAATTCTCAGGACATCCCGCCATGAGCATCGTCTTGCTTTTCATTGGAGGGGCGGTCGGGGTGTGGTGCGCCTTTTACGCTGTGCGTATGGGTGTCGTCGAGCAACACGGCGGAGTCTTGGTCCGCAATCGCCTCAGCCGAGTCTCCTGTCAGTAGCGTCCGTCCATGAGTTCCTATCCCTCCTCGTCTCCGACCACTGCCCCCACGGAAGTGCCGGGATGGATGGTGTCGGCGGACTCGGCGTCCGTGCGACCCGAGACGCACGCCCGCTTCGTACTCCAGAGCAGCCCGCCCTACTCGTTGGACACGATTCTCCACGTCTCCCGCTACGTTTGGGCTGCACAGCTCTTCGTGCGGCCCGAGCATCACGTGCTCGACTTTGGTTGCGGCAGCGGCTTCGGTGTGGCGCTTCTGTCGCCCCGGTGTGCCGACGTCGTGGGGATCGATCTCGACCCGAACGTCGTTGGACTGGCGGAAAGGTTTCAGCTCACCAACGCCCAGTTCCTCTGTGCCAACGCCTGCGCGCCCAATCTCGGGGCCGCACTCGGTATCGGTGGCTTCGATGTAGTGCTCTCCATGGAGACGATCGAGCACTTGGAGGACTACTTCACCTATGTGGAGAACGAGGTGTCGATGATGACGCCGACAGGCACCTTCGTGGTGGGCACTCCGAATCGCACCATGACCTATAACCGCTATCAGAGCCGACGCCATATGGACCCTTCCCACGTCCAAGAGTTCACCGCCCGATCGCTTGAACGGACCTTGGCGGCGTACTTCGACCGCGTGGAGATGTACTACCAGTACTTCCCCAACTTCTGGGAGGAGGCTGCCACGGGGATCCCCCGGGAGCTGACGTTCGACGATGTCGCCTTCCATCGCATCGAAGATGTGCCGCACCAGGCCACCGACGCCTTCGCAGTGGTCGCCGTTGCCACGCAGCCCAAGTAGCAGTTGTCAGGAGGGGCCAATCGCAGGGCCGCTGTCAGCCAGGCCGAGAGGTCAGACGACAGAGACGATGGACGGTGTTGGATTCCGGCAGACGCGGCAGACGCGGACCCTGGTCCCATTACTTTCATCAACCCGGGGGCACCAACTGCCGAAGAGGACGAAGCGACCCCGGCCCGATTACCCGGGCCGGGGTCGTCTCGCTGGTGGCACGTGCGGTGGACTTGGCGGGAGACCCACCCCTGGGGTCAGGCGGTGAAGAAGACCCCGGCGTGCCGGGGTCAGTCTGGCAGGCACTAACCGTCCTGTCTACTGCCCCGGCAGGGAATAGACCGGGCTGGCTACCAGCCGAAAACGCGCAGCAGCCCCCGGGTCGCCAAGCGGAAACCCGGGGGCTGCTGCGCAGTGGGTTCATTTGGGTGTGCGAGCCCGAACCCGACACGAGCTCTACCCACTCAAGGTCCAGGCAAAACAACGGATGCTCAACGGAATAACAGCAGCTGCCGACCTACATATCAAGCGGCGCGTACGTGCTCTCCCGCCGTTTTCCCATGAGAATCGGCCCTGCTCATGATCAGGCGGCGGGGCCGATTTCTCGTGTGAGCGCCGCCGCCCAAACTCGCGCAGACCCGTCAGCCCGTGGAGGTGATCTGGGCAGGCCCACACGACCCACCAGCGGGCACCCCTCGGTGAGCGCCACCGCCCGGTCCACGCGGGACGTTCGTCGCACTGGGTCGCCTGGAGGTTCCGGTCGTAAAGCATCCGCCAGCACCGTCCGGCTTCGGCGATGAAGCCGGGGGAGACGTCGCCGGGGCGGGGGACGGTCAGCCCGGAATCGGTCGCCAGTCGGCGATCCGGCCCAAGCACATCCGACAGCGGCGATTCTCTGGCGTGTGCTCCCACGGCAGGCGGGGGTTGCCGTAACCGACGTCAATGCCGCAAATGGTCAGTGCCCGCGCGACGTCGGCCAGGTGCCACAGGCCCGAAGTGGGTGCCGAGTCGTCATCACCCAGGAGGTGCAGGAGGACTCCCTCGGGCTCCATCTCGACCGACACGGAGGCCAGCGTAAACCCGTGAAAAGGGGCTGCGCCCGGGGTTGCCCTGGAACGGCCCAGGCGTTCGAGGTGGACCTGCCGTCAGGTGGCCGCTACGCGGAGCGGCCCCTCGGAAAAGGGTGGATGAGGGGCCGTCGCACCTGTGTCTCGTGACTGACGTAGGCGTCACGATTTTACGTGCCGAACCTGACGGATCAGCCGCGGTTGTCACAGAGCTGCCCGAGCGTCTGAGGGTGAACGAGGCACTCCTGACGTGGCTGATGGTCCCGGACGCTCCCATCGTCGAACTGACCCTCAGATGAGGCGAGTTGCGATTTCCCCTGTACCCCGAGCAGGGTGCCCCAGTCGCCGGGGCTGGATCAGTTGTTGGAGTCAGTAGACCGCCTCTGGCAGCCAATGTCACGCTTCGTCCGATCAGCGACGATGCCAGCTTGCTAGCACCGGCCTTCACCGCTGGAATCGCATGTTCAATGATCATATTCGCCTGGTTCTGGAGGCGGGCAAGGCGATTCTCAGCTCCTTGGATCATTTGTCGGTTACAGGAAAGCCGGAATCCATACGAGACACACGTGTCCTTCATGGACCAGACCTGGAACCCCACACCTGGCGACGGTCGACGCAAGCTCATCGGACCAGGCTGTCCCATCATTGGACCCGGAACCGCGCTGTATCGGCTCGATGACTCCGGGGGGGTACACCTGTCGTTCAGAACCCAGAGCGGTGGCGAGCAACATTTCAGCGGCCCGTTACCGGCGACGTCTGAACAGCCTTCGTTCTGGCATGGCGTGTATGGCCTGGCTCGATGGGTTCTGCTCCTCGATGGCTTCCTGCTGGTCGGTGGAGCGATTTCTGGTTACTTGCTGTCAAGCGGGTCCATCCCGACTCGACTCGGCGGTGCCTGCGTGGGACTCGTGCTCGGAGGTCTCGCGACCACTGTGGTGTCCGTGATCTTCATGGTCAGCACATCGATAAGGCCGGCAGTAGGTGCTCAATCGGTGAAGCCACCTGGAACCGGCAGCGGGTTAGACGATCCCCAAGACATCTGGCGGCAGGTCGAGAAGAACAAGCAGATTGCACAGCGCTATCTGGACGAGCACGAAGGACCGCGTCCGGGCTGACCTGGTCAACCGACTGCCCCATAACAATGAGGGAGAGTGGGACACATCGGGGGTTCCCAAGCAACGGTTTGAACCCACAGGCAATTCGGGCGGTTCAGCCTCGCTTCTGGATCGCGCTCGGAGACTGTCTCCTAGCGGCCATACTTCGCCATGCGCCGGTTCAAGTTGGCTATGGCAGTCGGCGGTATTTGCCTGCTCCTGAATGCCTGCGACGCGAGTACGGCCCAGGCGTCGAGCACTGCGAAACCGCGGGAGGCCGCCTTTGTCCCTCTTCGTCCCACGGCCCTAGCGGTCGGGCCGAACGGGAACCTCTATATCGCCGACCAGACCCGCAACCAGATACTCGAACGCCTCCCTGATGGGAGGTTCACCGTGGTGGCAGGGACAGGGAAACCGGGCTTCGCCGGGGACGAGGGTCCTGCGGTGAACGCGAAGATCGATGACCCCGGTGGCATGGCGTTCGGGTCCGATGGGAGTCTCTACTTCGCGGACCAGGGGAACGAGCGGGTACGGGCCATCTCGCCCACCGGCACGATCACGACGATCGTGGGCGACGGCGAGCCCAGCAAGGTGAGCGGGTTCGTCTCGGACGGCACGCCCGCTCTCGACGCTTCGCTCACCCCCAACGATGTGACCATCGCTCCTGGCGGCAGCCTCTACATCGCCACGGGAGAGCAGGTGCTTCGTCTCGATACCAACGGCAACCTCGTCACGGTGGTCGGTGCGGACATGACCCACGAGGGCGTCAACGGGGTGGGCGGACCGGCGGTGGATGGCTCTGCGGACGGCGTGGACGGCATGGCCTTCGACCCAGCCGGCGATCTCTACCTGTTCGGCTTCAACACGAAGGCCGTTCTATTGGTCACTCCCTCGGGGGAGCTCACTGAGCCTCCGGGCGATCAGAACATCTACCCCCGCGGAAACGGCGGGCTAGTGACGACGCCGAACGGTTCAGTGGTCGCCATGAGCGAGCTTTCCGTCGTCCGGTTGTCGCCTACAGGCGACCAGACCATCTTCTCCTTCTTCCCCGGCACATTCCATGGCATCAGTGGCTTCTCGCCCAACGGCATCGCCGTCGGCCCCGCCGGCACGATCTACGTGGACACCTACTACGGCAACGGATACGCCGACAGAAGCGCCATCGCCTCGATCAGCCCGGATGGGAGCGCATCTCAGATTCTGTGGGAGAGCACCGACGAGCCCGTGGCGACTCTCTTTGGCGACGGCATCAATACTGTCCGATTTGGCGACTCTCAGTCCAAAGTCACCGCAATCCTCGACAAGTTGTTGGGCAAGTCCACAGCGACGAAGACGCTCCAGAGCCCCGGCAACTGCCAGATCGACGCCACCACGCGCTGCGGGACGAGATCACCGCGTTCTTCTCACACGCCAAGTTCGTGGGCTACATGGCATTGGGCTCCACCTCCCGGTATCCGCAGGGCGGAGGGTTCTACTTCGGCGGGGTCGGACATCAAGCCCAGACACAGCTCGGTCTGCGTGTGGGAGACACTCTTGCCTATGCCCAGAACCTCTACGGATCGCTCCTGTCGACATCGACCGCACAGGGAGGAACGTGGATCGTAGAAACCCCTCATGGAGCCATGCGGGGATACCTGTCCGGCGAAGTGGGCCAATCCTCGGTGTATCACGTGCAGATCGAGAGCATTGGCGCTGGGGCCGTCGGCTGTCCGGCGGCGTCTCCCTAGAGGCAGCCGGAACCCACTTCGACACCTCTAACGGTCGATGTCGGGATTCTGTTGACCTCCCGGAAACGCTCGGAGGTGTATCGAGTTGGACAGGGCGCGAGAAGTGCCGGTTGCGAATGGTAGGCGTTGGGCCAACCAGAGGTCTCAGACTGCCCCATTGGGCGCGGCGCGACTCCACCGCTTCGGGGTACCCCATACCGCCGCATCAGGTCGGCGACACTGTCAGCGGACAGTAAATCCCGCCTACTGTGGTTCGGCGGTGAGCTTTTTCGAACCTCTGCCCCCTCCACAGGAGCCGTCTGAGCGTCAGTGGGCGCCGCCCGCATGGGATCGGCCGTCGGAGGGCACGTTGCCCGCCACGCTGGCCGTCGATGCCGTGCTCGGTCGCGAGGAAAACGCCGTCGTGGCCATTCCCACCCTGGACGTCTACCCGAACGGGTTTCGTATCAACGTCCAGATCCTCACCAATCCCCGTCATGCCCAAGAAATTCAGGCGATGATGCACCGTCCGCGGATAGGCATGGTGCGAATCGGTGTCCGCTTTGCAGATGGCCGTGTCGGTGGACGCGGCCTTGCTCGCGGCAGGCACGATCTGCCCAAGGACGAAAGAGGTGTTCCCACCGAACCCTTCGTGGGGTTTGCCGGAGGCGGAGGTGGCAGCGGAGGTTGGAGATTCGGTGCCTGGGTCTTTCCGTTGCCGCCCGATGGACCTCTGGAGATCTTTGTGGCACTGCCTCCCCCTGCCAATAATGAATACAGCACGGTTGTAGATGGTTCTGACGTCCGTGCGGCCGCCCAGCGGGCCAAGGTCATCTGGGACTGAAGGACGGACGCGGTTCTTCACGGGGTTCGGCTAGGTGACCCGGTATGCCGGGACGGTGGGGCGTCAACTGACATTCGACCCTGGTCGTTTTCCATCCTCAATGTCCAAGATGAGCGTGATGGCGACGACGCTGGCATCAGTGGCTGCGGCGGTTGTGGCCCTTTGGGGAGTGGGCCCACGCACTCCCAACGGGTGCCGTTCGGCATGACTACAGCAGGTAGTTCATTCTGGTGGACTTCTTCGGGAATCCCTAGGTCATTCACGTAGGAATCGACGGTGTCGAAGAACTCATCCGTTGCCATCGTGTAGAGAAAGCGGGTGCTTACTTCAGCCGACTTCAACGGCTTCCTCTTGGCGAGCCTTTCATCGACGGTCACCGCAGCAGACAGATAGCTGAACCCAACCACTTGGCACCCATCATTTAGTTCTTTCACGTCGAATCGACAAAACCGCCGCCATGCAACGGCCATCACAGTGTTTGCGCTGTCGGGTTCAAGGAATATCAAGCCCTTGGTCGTCGCAACAACCACCACACCTTTGCGGTATTGGGAGTCAGCCCGCGAAGCTCTCTAATGGCTTCAAGATGATTAGACCGACCGACCAGAGAAGCGGGATCGGTGCCCTTCACAATGGGATCGGTGGAACGCCGTAGGCCCAGCTACAAACGCATCAAGGGTTAGGGGCGCTGACG
>CAVTPF010000022.1:0-175858 GCA_963736525.1 uncultured Acidimicrobiaceae bacterium | reverse complement strand
GCTATTTGATGCATCGTCTCGGGACTTTGGACCCTGTTCCACTTCGTTCGAACCTGGCTGAATCGACTTCATGGACTTTCGAAGAAGCGGTCAGGCTGCTCGATCCAAGTCCTTCGGCTTGCGCCGACCTCGTTGACCTTGGACGTTCGGACCTCATCGAGGCCCAATCCACGGAGTCGGCGACGGCGTAGGCGCGCCGAATCATCGAAGGAGGACTGACATGCACGCACTAATTCCCATAATCGTCGTTGTCGGGATCGTTGTCCTCATCGGCCTCGCACTCGCGCTGCATATCGTGCACCAATACGAGCGGGGCGTGGTCTTCCGATTCGGCCGCGTTATCGGTGAGAAGACTCCCGGCCTCGTCCTGATCTTGCCGATCGTAAACGTCCTTCGGAAGGTGTCGCTCCGGATCGTGACGATGCCGATCCAGTCCCAAGGGATCATCACGCGGGACAACGTCAGTGTCGACGTATCCGCCGTCGCTTACTACCGCATCGTCGACGCGACGAAGTCCGTCGTCGCGATCGAGAGTGTCCAGGCCGCCATCAACCAGATCGCCCAGACGACGTTGCGCAAGGTCGTCGGCCAGCACACCCTCGACGAGATCCTCGCGGAGACCGACACCATCAACGAGGACATCAAGAACATCCTCGAGGTCGAGACCTCGGAGTGGGGCGTGCTCGTAACCATCGTCGAGCTGAAGGACATCCTGCTGCCCGACACGATGAAGCGGGCGATGGCAAAGCAAGCTGAGGCAGAGCGCGAGAAGCGGGCGAAGATCATCGCGGCGGAAGGCGAGTTCCTCGCCGCGACTGCGCTCGGCAACGCCGCGGACATCATGATGGAACACCCGCTCGCGCTGCAGCTGCGCAACCTGCAGACGTTGATCGAGATCGGCGTCGACAAGAACTCGACGATCATGTTCCCGGGACCGCTGATGAGCACGATCCAAGAGATGGGTGCCTTCCTCTCGAGAGAGACCGGTGCTGCAACGAAGCTCGCCAATCGACCGGCTTCCGAACGTGCGCCCATCCCAGGGGCAAATGGGGCAGAGCCTTCAGCCGCCAGCGCTCCAACAAACGGGTGACAGTCCTTCCGACGCGCTGCAGAGCGCGAATTGCGCTGAAGGGCCACTCGAAGTCGGAGACCTGAGCAGCAGCGATAGCGGGTCGCCCAACAAGAGCTGGACCGTCTCGTCACGTACCCGTCGAAGTGTCCGCTGTTGGCATCACTCGTTGAGGGGATCACAAAGAACCTGGTTCCGTGAGCCGAAGCTGACTGGCAGCGCACGGAGTCACCCCGTTGGCTCCGACCTGGTGCTCCTAAGTGGTCTAATGCGTCAGCAGCGTTTTCTAGGGCGTGAATCCGCCTACTCAGGAGGTCCCATCAAGCCTTGTCCAGTTCGTTATTCCTCTGGTCCGTCGTAGTGCGTGCCTCCTTACGAAGCCTCTTCGCAAGTTCGACCAGTCGCTCGTCCTTATCTGTCATCGTCTGAGCCCTAACGTTGATGCGTTCGTAGCTGAGCCTACGGCCTTCCACCTGGCCCATAGGGCACGGATCGAGAGCTGACCGTCTGGGAGTGCCGGTACCGAGCGGGACTTAGTTGGCTCTCCATGGCCTGCCCCCGAAGTGCTGCGTGCTCAAGGGATCAACGCAACAGCCTCGGCGAACGCCTGCGATGGTGTCATCCAGCCGAGTGTCTGTCGAGGGCGTCGGTTGAGTGAACGTGCAATGGCGTTGAGCTGCTGCTGTGAGTACAAGGACAGGTCGGCGTTCTTCGGCAGGTATTGGCGCAACAGGCCGTTGGTGTTCTCGTTGGTGCCGCGCTGCCAAGGGCTCTTGGGGTCGCAGAAGTAGACCTCGACGCCGGGGTCGACGCTGAAGCGCACGTGCTCGGCCCTTTCCTTGCCCTGATCCCAGGTGAGCGAACGCCGGAGGTTCGCCGGCAGGGTGAGGATTCTCTTGGCCAAAGCGATGCGCACAGCCTCGGCCCCGTAACCGTTGGGGAGCTTGCACAACATGACGTAGCGGCTGTGGCGCTCGACCAAGGTGGCGATGGCGGTCATCTTCTTGCCGAAGATGAGGTCTCCCTCCCAGTGGCCGGGCACCGCCCGGTCGGCCACCTCGGCCGGGCGCTCGGAGATCATCACCATGTCTTTGATCTTCCCCGCCCCGACATGACTGGCCTTGGAGTAGGCCTTGGCCCGTCGCATGGCCCGGCCGCTGCGCAAGCAGACATGGAGCTCTTTGCGCAGGGCACCTTTGCCTTGAACGAAGAGTGGCTGCGGCAGCTCAAATCATCGGCCTGGTCGCGTCCTTTGCAGCCGGAACAGAAGGCAACGCCTCGGAGAGGGGCGCCTTGCAAACTCTTCCGACATCGGCCGCCACAAAGCCCGGCCCGACCACGACGACAACGATTGTCGTCTTGAAGGTTCAGGGTGCCGAGAAGCGATTCGTCGTTGACCTGGTAGTCGTGCCCAACGTGGTCGGCATGACGCTCGGACAGGCGGACCAAGAGCTGTCTGCGGTCGGACTTTCGTCTGGCACGTGGACCCCTGCGACTAAACCCAGCGGAGAGAGTCCGACGGGAACGGTTCTGGCCCAAGCTCCCACATCAGGATCCCAAGTTCCAAGTGGACAGGTCATCCAACTCACCGTCTCTGGCTATTGAGGGATTTTCGCCCCACCTATCCGGTGTGGCGAACGGGGGCAGTACCTGCTTGGTTCAAGAGGAGTCCGTTTCTGGATCGTGGATCGCCTGCGCGATGCCCCTAAACGACGGTAGCGCTTGCTAACACTTGCTAGCAGGCTGTTTGGCCCTAAGGATCTGTAGGTGTTTGACCCTCTACCCAGAAGGGTATTTCGATCGTTGAGATATCGGCAGGTGGTCGCAGGTAAAAGACCGCGATAGACGGTGAAAAGGCCGCGCCGCCAAACTCAGGGGGAGCGTCTTGGTGCTCGCACGTTTCGTCAGAGCCTTTCTGGTCGTGTCCGTGATTATGTTGTCATCCGGCGCAGCCGTCCTCGTGAATACTGGTGCTTCGGCTGGCGCTACGGCGATGGCGACTCAGGCAGCAAGTTCTGGTCCCCAATGCACCTTCAACCGAAGCACACTCCCGCTCGTGACGGGGGTGTCGGCCGGCAGCAAGATCGCCATAAGCTGCTCGGGCTTGCCCCCGCTGCACCCCTATCTGTTTGTGGGAACGAGTCTGCTCCTCGGCATCGATCCGGCGGCTGCGCCGCTGTTGTCCGGTCAGGTTGTCTCATTGCCCGGCCTACTGGCCTTGCTGGCGGCGCTACCAGAGATCGATCTTGCGTCTGAGGCGCTACCGACCTCCGACCTCTTCGGGAATCTGAACCTGACCTGGACGGTGCCGGCGTTCCAGCCCCTTGACCCAAATGCCGGGTGTCCGCCCACGCAGCAAGAGTTCAACTCGGGGCTGATCGGCTGTGCCGTGGCGATGATCGACCTCACGAGCTTCAAGCCGGTGGCCGCCGGAAGTGGGGTGTTCGAGTATTCGGGATTCCCCTTCCTTCCGCCGAATCCCACGCTGGCTCTGTCGACCTCGAAGGCGGCACTGAATCAGACTGTGTCGGTCAGTGACGCCCCGGGGGCGACCACTTACTGGTGGTTATCCACGTTGGCGGCACTTGAGGCGGCGCTCGGAGGAGGTGCGACTTCGCCGCCGACGGTGACGGTGTCCCTCGTGGACCCACAAGGCAAAGTGGTTCCGGTGTCGTCGAATATCTCTGTGACTCCGGCAACCTACAACGGGAGTACCTTCTCCCCACCCACTATCTCAGGAGGATTTACGATCCCAGACACAGTGACGGGTCCGGAGACCGTCACCGTTCAAGTAGGTGGGACCCTCGATGGGATACCGCTGAGCAACAGCGCTTCGGCTCCCCTCTTCGTCAACAACCCGCCTACGAGGAGCATTCTCATCCCGTCCAACGGAGCGACGCTGTCGGGATCGACTTACCTTGACGCCTCCGCCTCAAACGCCACCAGCGTCAAGTTCCTGCTCTTCGGCGGCATCTACGGCTATTCCGCTCCCGTGGTCTGCACGGCCACGGCGACAATCTTTGGATGGTTATGCGCTTGGAACACCACCACGGTGCCCAACGGCTCATATGTCTTATTGGCTGAGGCCTTCAACTCGGCTGGGAGCACATTCAGTTCGGGCGTCAGCGTCACCGTCGATAACTAACTACAACTAACTGCCTCTTTTCACCAATCCGGGGGCCATGCGGCTCGCGGCGCCGCTGAACACAGAGCCTGAGTCCGGTGTGTGTCCGTCATCTCATCACCCGTCGGGACCGGTGTCGGCTCGTTGGTTCATCTCGCCCTCTACGACTGAGTGTGCGCACTTATCCACACGCCCGAAGTGCCGAAGTGTCCCACCCTTCCGGCGTTCTAGGGCAGCCTCGGACCTGATCGGTATGGCTGCACTTACCGTGCGCCTGGTGAGGGTCCGGTCCGTAATGACGCCACCAAGGCCGAGGTGGAACACTGTCCGTCGAGGTGACGCGGAATGGCTGCACTACAACTCGTCAGAACAGCAGGGTCATCGTGAACATGCTCCGAGCTGGGGCGTCTGGAATCGCCCGGTGAAGCCAACCCCGTTGGCGCAAAGGTCACGGCAGTCAATCCATCTTTGAGGTCCGAGACGAAGGGGACGAGGAATGAGCGAACTGCTCTTGGCAGCTGAACGAGAGGCCGTCGCAGGCGCGAGCCGCCATCTGGCCGAGAAAGGACTGGTCATCGGCACGGCGGGTAACATCTCCGCTCGTCAGGGAGATCTGATCGCGGTGACTCCTACAGGGTCTGACCTCGGGACAGTGAGGGCAGAGATGATCACCGTCATCGACCTGGGTGGGCAGATCGTGGACGGCGACCTGGCCCCCACATCAGAGGTACCGCTTCACACCGGAATCTACGCTGCCACGAATGCCCTTGCTATAACGCACGCCCACGCCATGGCGTCCACCGCGGTGTCGTGTTGTGTCGACGAGTTACCGGCACTCCACTACAGCTGTTTGGAATTGGGGGGCACGCCCCGCACGGCGCCCTACGCCAGGTTTGGTTCCCAACAGTTGGCCGACAATGTCATCGAAGCACTGACGGGGCGGAACGCCGCCATGATGCAGAACCACGGCTCCGTTGCCTACGGCGCAACTATGGATCAGGCCATACACAACCTTGAGCTTCTCGAATGGCTGGCCGAGTTGTACTGGCGAGTCTCTTCTCTGGGGACCCCCCACGTGCTGACGGACAAGGACTTCGAGGCCATCATCATGGCGGCCATCGAGCATGGATACGGTGCCCTAAAGAGGGTGGACAAGGGCTGAAGATTGTGGATCGGAGGCGTCGGTTCCTCGGCCTGCCATAGGGGGGTCGACCCCTCGATATCTGTGAAATAACGGTCCCGGACGGCGATTATCGCTCGGGTGGCTTCCGGGGCGAGGAGTACGACATCGGCACTTATGCGCTCCGGGGCACAACGGGAGCGCCGCTTGCTGCCGAGCGATAGGCGGCATCGACGAGCTGGTGGGCGACGAGAGCCTCCGCGAATCCTGGCAAGGCGGGCTCTCGTCGCTGCGCGCATCGCACCCAGTTGCGGTCGGCCGCATAGCAGTAGAACAGAAAGTCGCGCCGGTCCAGGCCGAGCCCGACGAAGTAGGCGTCGCGCAAGCTGACCAAGTCGACGTGTTCAGTCGGCAAGTCGGGTCGGTCGACCAGAAGACGGTCTTCGGGCGCCCCGACGATGAAGTCGGTTGTCGCCTCGAGACACCCGTGCTCGAAGAACACCTCGAGGCGCCGCTCCTCCCTTCCGCGGACACTGTTGAAGACGGTTAGCAGAGTGCCGACCACGCCGGACTCGTGTTCGATCGTGAGGGCAGCAACGTCCTCGACGTCGTAGCCGAACAGAGATCGTTGGCGGGCATAGACACCGCACGTTGGTCCGAAGAGCCAACAAAGGATGTCGGCACTGTGGATTGAGTGTTCGAGAAGCGCCCCACCTCCTGCGTGCTCCCTCTGGGAACGCCACGAACTATGTCCCGGCACGATGTCCCCTGTTGGCCAGTACTGATCGTCGCGAAGCAGATAACCCATCGGCCGACCGAGTTCCCCGGACACCACGGTGTCGTGGATCCGGTTCACGATGGGATGGAAGCGGGAGTGAAACCCAACCTGGGCCGTCAGGCCTGACGCCGCCACGGCGTCGCAGATCTCTCCGACTTCGGCTAAGGACGGCGCAAGCGGCTTCTCGCAGAAGAGGGGCTTGCCTGCAGCCACCACGGCCAGCACCAGGTCACGATGGGTCGACGTCGGCGAAGTGATCATCACGGCTTCAACCCCGGGGTGCTCGACGACCTCGTAGGGATCGGCAGTCGAAGAGCCGAAGGGGCAGTTCTCGAGGACAGCGACTCTCGCCGGCCGAAGCAGGTCGGCGGCCATCACGGCCTCGATTTCGCCGTCGTCTTGCAGCTTGCTGAGTCCGTCAGCATGGATCTGGCCGATCATCCCGCATCCGATCATCCCGATTCGCAATGGATCTCGCGCCATGTCATCTCGCTCTTCGATGCGTCGTTCCTTGGGTGCCCAGGGTAGGGAGTCGATCGGCCTAATATCCCAGGTGGATGCTCATGGCGATCTCGCCGGGATGCGAAAACACGAGCTGCCAGCCTCCATCTGGACTTCGGCAACTCATGCTGGACGACTCAGGGTCGGGGAAATCGTCTGGGCGCGTCCCCACCTGAACCTCTGAGATGCCCGGCATCTGCCCATTGTTCCGCAATGCGAGCCGGTGCTTCGGATATGGGTCTTAGTTGCCTCGTTCAGGGATGGTCGGTCCCAATACAGGGGGAGGCCGCTCAGGGACATGATGGAGAGTGGTGCGACGATAATCGTGCTCGGAATGGCTGCGGTAGTGCTGATCCTCGGCTTAGGGGCCGCGCGGTTAGGTGACCATCCACCGGTCGTCGGGTTGGCTCGGGTTTGATCCCGAGTGCGACCCAACCACCGACGACCAAGTGGAGGTACCCCCACCATCATGCGCGCGCTCGAGCCCGAGATTGTCGATGTCCTTTGGGCAGTTGTTGAACCCCTGGTCCCGGCGCCGCCCGAGTCCCATCCCCTGGGCTGCCACCGCCCGCGAGTGCCGGATCGGTTGTGCTTTTGGGGAATCTTGATCCGCCTGGTCACGGGCTGTTCGTGGGTGAGCGTCGAGACGATCCTCGAGTACCGGGTCTCTGACACCACCCTGCGAGCTCGCCGCGACGAGTGGATCGGCGCGGGGATCTTCGACGCCGTGCGCGCCGAGGCCCTGGCCGCTTACGACCGCATCGTCGGGCTCGATCTCTCCGACGTCGCCCTCGACGGGTCGCTGCACAAGGCTCCCTGTGGTGGGGAAGGAACGGGAAAGAGCCCCGTTGACCGGGGCAAACTTGGTTGGAAGTGGTCCATCGCCACCGAGCGGCACGGCATCCCCATCGGCTGGGCCATCGCCGGCGCCCAGCGCAACGACCTCAAGCTGCTTGGCCCTACCCTCGAAGACGTCGCCTGCTTCGGCCTGCTCGAAGACATCGAGACCCTCCATCTCGACCGGGGCTACGACTACCCCAAGGTCCGTCGCGAGCTCGTCGGGCTCGGACTCGACGATGTCTGCATCCAGCGTCGCAAGGCGACGGGTGTCACCAGTCCACTGCCCAAGACACCGCTACGTCTGGGCCAGCGCTGGATCGTGGAAAGCGCCAATTCCTGGCTGTCGAACTACGGTCAGCTGCGTCGCAACACCGACCGCCATTCGCGGCATCGCCACGCACAGCTCTGCCTCGTCGTCGCTCTCATCATCGTGGCGAAGCTGATCGACTGGAGGAACCGCTGGAGTCCCGACTCACGGCCTATCCGCTAGGCCCCTTAGTCACGCTTTTCGCGGCCGGAGGAGGCGGCACAACCTCAGACGGGGGCGCCTTCCCAACCCTTCCGACGACGATCACAAAACCTGGCCCGACCACCACGACAACGATCGTCACCTTGAAGGGGCCGCAAGGCACCCAGAACCGCTTCGTCGTTGACCTGGTAGTCGTGCCCAACGTGGTGGGAATGACGCTGGCACAGGCCGACCCAGCGCTGTCCGCGGTCGGACTTTCATCCGAGGTTTGGTCCCCTGCGACCAAACCCAGCGGAGAGAGTCCGACGGGAACGGTTGTCGCCCAAGCGCCCACCCAAGGTTCGCAGGTCCCGCGTGGACAGGTCATCCAACTCACCGTCTCTGGCTACTGAGGGATTTTCGTCCCACCTACCCGGCAATGTACTGGGGCATCCGTCGCTTTGATTGGTGGTCCAACCGCTAAGGCAATCCCTCGATGATCTTCAACACCTCTTCCTTGCGGTATCCGTGGCGACTTGAGAATCCAAGAAGTTCGCGGCAACGAGCGACGACCTCACTGAGACCGGGTGCTTCCCCTGTCACCGTGATGCCACGTCCTCGTTGAAACTCCAAGAGTCCCTCATGTCGTAGTTGGCGCAGCGCACGAAACATCGTGTTCTGGTTGATGCCCATGACTACGGCCATGTCTCGGGCCGGAGGAAGTCGTTCTCCGGGTCTCGCTTCGCCTTCGGCGATCTCACGACGAAGCTCCGCAGCCACTTGGAGGTAGAGGGGCATGGGATGGTCGTCGTCGGAGGCCATGGACATATAGTACTATCTGATCTAGTATCTTTCGCATGAAGGTCCTGGAGCACTCGACGACCAGCAATGCAGTCGCAGAGACGACTGGCTCGAGCGCTCCAACGGATGAGGAACTCATCATCAAAGAAGCCAGGCGGAGGCAAAGGCGCCGTCAACTGGTACTGGGACTCGCGACCCTTGTCCTGATTGGAGGGCTGACCGGCGTGGTCGTCGTGCTCCTACTCGGGTCATCGGAGCCTGTTCATCAACCGACGCCTGTGCTTCCCGCCCTGCCGACGGGTACGCCCGCGCCGACAGGAGTAATCCCGAAGGTCGCGTGGTCCGACTACCAAGGCCAACTCCACATCGGTGACCTCAGTGGTCTCGGCGAACAGGTCGTGGCCCAGACCGATGCCGATCCGACGACCTCCTTGGTCGCACTGGGCGGTGGGATCTTCTGGGTCCGATCCGAGTATCCGACTCCTCTTGAAACGGTCGATCCGATCGCAGACCCGACGGTGCAGCGTTTCGATTTGGCCACCGGAACGACTACAACGCTAGGCCCAGGTGGCCAGGTCTTCGCCGCACCCGACGGCTCCCGTGTCTACGTCGCGACTAGCGCTGAGGAGCTTGTCGAATACACACCGGGCGGGGTGCCAACTGGGCTCGATCTTCGAGTCCCCACCGGCTGGTTCCTCTCCGACCCAAGTCTCCTCGGTGATCCGGACCCAGTAACTGCAAATGGGGTCCTGGTCATGTCTGCGCCGCAGCAGATCTTAAGGAACCCAAGCACGCTGGCCCTCTGGAACCCCGACACGGGGCGGGTCCGCGTCATTGGAAAGGTGTGGAAGGTCATCGGTACCTACACGAGGCCTGGCGCTCGAAGCAGCCTGATCGCCTGGGCGCCCGCGAGCTGCGAAAAGATACGAAACTGTCCACTGGAGATCACCGACTCGTCGACGATGGCGACTCGCTCGGTGTACAGCCCGTTCGGACAGGGATTCGACTGGGGTGGTGGCTTTTCGCCCGACGGGTCGGTGCTCGCGGCCTTCGTGCCAGGTCCCTTTCACCTCAGTCCGACGGCGCGGCTCGTACTGATCACTGGCGCGGGTCGTATTCGGGCGGTGCCAGGGGTAACGATCAACCATGGGGACGCTCTGGCGTGGGCTGAATGGTTCCCAGATAGCAGTCACCTCATCGTAGGTGGAATCGGCTCACCCGACGGAGTCGTAAACGACAACCACTTCGTGGTGAGCACGGCGAACCTGACCGCATCGCCTTTTCGATTCCTGCCCGATGGAAACCAGGACATCAACTTCAGCGCTGTGGTTCTGCCATAAGTTGAGGCATTCAAATGCTCACTCTGGCCCGACAATGAGGCTGAACGCCGCTCTGGCCCAGCATGGCGATTGCTCGCTCCTCGTCAAGGACATTCGTCCCAACTCCGTGAAAAGGCCCTTACTTGGACTGGAACATGGGTGTCCCCATGGTGCCTGCTTGAGACTTGGTGCAGGCCCTGCGGTTAATCCGTAGCGTTTAGAGGTCCCTGGCGGGATTGCTCGCAAAGTGCCTGCCGCCGGCGTCAGCCGGTTGGCATTCGTCCGAAGAGCTTCCCGCCAGGGCTTCGCCACGGAGTGGCTCAAAAGAGGATCGAGCACCAACCGTCCGCAAGCAGGAGTGCCCCCGTGGTTTCCAACGAGACCAGGAGGTAGTCATGAAAGTGGTGATCGGCATCGACCCTCACAAGGCATCGCACGCCGCGGTGGCCATCGACGAGGGCGAAGACGAACTCTCGAGCGTCAAGGTGAGGGCGACGCGTCGCCAGGTCGAGCAGCTCCTCAGTTGGGCCGAGCCCTTCGAGAAGCGGACCTGGGCCATCGAGTCCGTCGGCGGCCTGGGTTATCTGCTCACCCAACAGCTCGTCGCCCAAGGAGAAGAAGTCCTCGACGTCCCGGCCACCTTGGCCTCGCGGATCCGGCTGTTGGCCACCAAGCGCTCCAACAAGAACGATCCCAACGACGCCCACTCGATCGCCATCGCGGCGATGCGCTCGGCGACCCTGCGCAGTGTGGAGCCGGCCAACCACGTCGAGGTGTTGCGTCTGCTCTGGCCAAGCGGAACATGGACATCGGCTATCACCGCACCGGGGTGCATACGCACATAGGTGATCCATTCCACGGCCTGATGGCGTTGCTTGCCGCCGAACGACGTCTGCACGCTGACGTCGAGCGCGACGGTGGCCTCGTGGGGGCGTGTGATTGGGCTACCTGCCAAGGTGAGCGGGGAAGTCAGAGCTCGGGGGTCGGCGCGCTGCCGGCGACCTTCCACCCCGGCTTGCGAAGCCGATCCATGAGTAGCGGCGGAATGATCCCGATCACGAGTATCCCTCCCAGGATGAGGAGGGCGTAGAGCAGCCGGTTCGAGTGGCCGAACTGCGACGGGGCGATGAAGCCGAGGACGAGAGCGGCCACCGACGACAGGGCGCCGACGAGACACAGGAGGCCGAGACCGGGTGCGCGGTACCCGCGGGCGTGATCCGGCTGTTTCCGGCGCAACCTGACCGCTGCGATGAACATCAGCACGTACATGATGAGATAGATCTGCGTGGCCATCACGGCGAATATCCAGTAGTCGCGCGAGACGTCCGGTATGAATGCGTAGAGCAGGGCGATGACGGTGATCACGATCGCCTGACCCGTCAGGATGCGTATCTCGATGCCCCTGTGGTTCACCTTCTGAAGGAAGGGAGGGAGAAAGCCCTGCTCGCGCCCGATCCTGAGCAGCCCCTCGGAGGGGCCGTCGAGCCAGGCCATCATTCCTGCAAGGGCTCCGATGGCAAGAGCGATGGCGACCAGCGGCACAGCGAACTTGATCCCGAAGTGCGCGAAGAGACTGTTGAAGGCTTGCATGACGCCGGCCGTGAAGCTGATCTGCTTCTCGGGGATCACCCAAGCGATCGCCAGCGTGGGGAGGATGAAGATGGCCAGGACGAGTGCCATGGCGAGGAAGATGGACCTTGGGAATTCCCGGCCCGGGTTCCGGAGGTCGTCAACGTGTACGGCATTCACCTCGATACCGGCGTAGGTGAAGAAGCTGTTGACGACCAGGACGACACTGGCGATACCCGTCCACGCCGGCAGGAGATGGTGCGCGTTGATCGGGGCAGCCGAGTGGTTGCCCTGCGCCAGATAGGCGATGCCGAGGGCGACGAGGATTGCCCCCGGGATCAGGGTCCCGATCAGTGTCCCACTCGAGGAGAGCTTCGCCACGAGTCCGACTCCCCGCGAGGAGATGAACACGCCACCCCAGAACAGAACGATGATGACGACGGCGTTGTAGATGCCATTTGCGGCCAGACTCGGATCGATGACGTAGGCGAGCGTCCCGGCGACGTAGGCGAGCAGGGCGGGGTAATAGAAGATCGTCTGGGCAAACTCGCACCAGACGGCCAGGAGCCCCATCGGGGCAGACACACCCTCTCGCACCCAGTTGTAGACGCCCCCCTGCCAGCCGGAAGCCAGCTCGGCGGCGACCAAGGAGACGGGCACCAGGAAGACGAAAGCAGGGAAGACGTACAGGAACACCGAGGCCAGACCGAAGACCGACGTGGCCGGTGTGGACCCGAGATAGCCGACGGATCCCACCGTCATCATCGCCAACACCGTCCAGGAGATGTACCGCCGAGGGGGTGCCTTGGCCGTCCCGGGGGCCACGCGGGTCCGGCCGTGATCGGAGACGACTCCCGCGGCAACCGTTGGCCGCGGCCGACGGCGTCTACGTACCCACATGGACTACGGACCCACCTCTTCTCCTCGACCCGTCACCGTCTCCTCGACCTGTCGCCACGTTACGCGGCGCGAGCGACGCTCCCCACACGTGTGCGCGTTCCGGGTCCCCGGCAAACGGCCAGTGCTCGCACGCGATCAGTGAATCGGGCTGCGCACACGCGCTGCAACGATCTCCATCAGAAGACGGATCCGCCCCGCCCCTGCTGCGCGGCTCATATCCGAGGGGACATGCCCCCGAAAACACACAACCCGATCATCCCGACGGAGCTACGTGTCAAGGTTCAGGGGCGCTCGGCCCCTTTTAGGGGAACTTGACAGCTCCGACGCCGGCATCTGGGTTCCGAGGTCCTGCAACCCGGCAAAACGGTCGCGTCGCGGGCCTCTGGGGGAGCGGCGACGCCTATCCATGGAAGAGAATATGAGGAGGTCCGACGAGCAGTGAGCGCGGCCCACGAGTGAGCCGTTCGAAGGAAGGGGCCCGATCACCTCAAAGGATCGCGGAGGCGATGGCGATTCCGACGAGGATCAGCACCATGCCCCCAAGTTCGGCACTCCATCTCTCGACCGAAGCGCCTAAGTGTCTCCCAAGCTCGAGTCCGATGAGCGTCATTCCAACACTGACAACGGCGATCACGACGGCCGCCACGATGATCGACACCTTGTAGGTGCCGAGGGCGAAGCCGACGATCAGGTTGTCAATGCTGAGCGCCGCACCCGTGACGGCGAGACGGCTGCGTCCGGGCGATACCGGAGGTCCGGGTGGTGCCCTCCTGGCTTGGATGACTGCGTAGACGCCGGTCGCGATGAGAAGTCCACCACCGAGGTATGAGGCCGTCGACCCGATGGCGGTCGCCACCCGGTGTCCGGCGAGAAGCCCCACCAGAGGCATCGCCGCCTCAAAGAAGCCAAAGATGAGCGCGACTCGAACGCGAAGCCTTCCGTCGACGCCGGAGAGGCCGATACCGATCGCCGCTGCAAAGTTGGACAAGCCGAGTGCAACGGCGACCAGCACGGTTCCGGACACCGAACCAACCTAAGCGACGGGCACACAAGGGACCCTTGCGACCTGCCCCTCTTGTGCCCGCTTCGGCCTCGGCGGGGAACCACAGTGAGCTGAGTCGACCGCCCCCTGCCGTGGGCGGTCTGTCTGGCAATCACTTCACGGCCACCTCGACGATCTTGACGATCACGAGCACGAAGGCGATCGCCAGGTACGCCCTCAGCGTGAAAAGGCCGACCTTGCGCTGCACGGACATCGCCGGGCGCTCTAGGAGCTGCAGCGCCGGCATCCGCCAGGTCTCTCGCTTGGGCACCTCGGCCAGCACATCGTTCACCGTGACCTCGTCCCGACGCCAGCGTGCCTGGACGAGCAGGAAAACGCCGACGCACACCCCAATCGCCGAGCCGATGACCAGCACATCGATGATCTGAGCGCCCGTGATGTTCGGAAAGAGGACACTGGCGGTGAGGATGACCGAGAGGAGCACCAGCACCCCGACGATCGTGCCCGTCAACATGTTGAGCTTGCGCCCGTTCACCCACGGGCCCAGCACGGCCTTGTCGTTGCAGAGCAGGAGCAAGAAGACGCTGGCGCTGGGCAGCAGGACCCCCGCCAGAACCTGGACCCCCTCGGTCAAGAGCCCGAGCGGCGCGTGCGGGGTGAGCACGAGGGCTGCCGCGATGGCCATCAGGCCGGCGTAGCAGACGTAGAAGCCCTTGGCCTGGGAGATGGGACGGTGCAACGAGTGCTTGAGCCCCAGCACGTCGCTGGTGGCGTAGGCGGTCGAGAGCCCCACGGCGGCGGCACCGATGATGCTGGCATCGATGAGCGCGATGGCGAACAGGTCACCGGCGGTGCGCGACACGTAGTGCGCCAGCCCGGTGGCCGTCCCGCCGGCGTCGGTGAAGTTCCCGAAGCCCGGGGTGCCGCCAAACGCTGCTGCGCTCACCGCCATCAACGCCCCGCCACCGAGGACGACGATGACGATGCCGATCACGAGGTCGACGCGCTCGTAATTGATCCAGCGTGGTGTGATGCGCTTGTCGATGATGTAGGACTGCTGGAAGAAGAGCTGCCACGGTGCGACGGTGGTGCCGACGATGGCGATGATGAGCAGCATCACCGTCGGCAGCTGGCCGTGGGGAAGGCTGGGTACGACGAAGCTCCGGGCCACCTCGCCGACTGGAGGGTGGACAAGCAGAAACAGCGGAATGACGAGGAGTGAGAACACCACCAGCATGAGACACAGCCGCTCGAAGCGTCGGAAGCTCCCCGTGCTGACGGCTCCGATGACAGCCGCCGCGGCGAAGATCACCGTGGGCACCTTGGGGAGTCCCAGGTAACTGACGGCCAGCGAGATGCCGATGAACTCAGTGACGATGGTGAGTGCGTTGAGGACGAAGAGATCGATGACGCTGAACGCGCCCCAGAACTTCCCGAAGCGCTCGAAGATCAGACGGGCGTGCCCGACGCCAGAGACGGCGCCCAGGCGCAACACCATCTCCTGGTTGACGTAGAGGACCGGGACGAGGAGCAGGAGGGTCCACATGAGATGGGTCCCGTAGTTCTGGCCGGCTTGCGAGTAGGTGCTGAAGGCTCCTGCGTCGTTGTCGCCGGCCATGACGATGAGTCCCGGACCTACGATGGCGAGCAGGGTCTTGGTCTTGAGGGACAGGCCGCGGCGCGGCGCAGTGTCGCCCTGGGTAATGGTGCCGAGGGCACCGTTGATGTGCCCGATGTGGGCCTCGTCGAGGACGGCGGTGTCGTTGTCGTTTGCCGCCGTCCGGTTCGTGCCGGGTGGTGCGAGGTGCAGCTTCATGGGATGTCGTCTCCTTCGAGTCCTGTGGATTGCGTCGTCCACGCCCCGATGAGGCGCGCGTCGTGGGATTCCAGGCGCGCCAATGCACGCTCTTCGTTGGTGGCGTTGCGTGGGTATCCCGTCAGAATGCGAGACCCGTTGATCGCCAGAGGTGGGCGTCGTTCTCCGCTCAGAGCGGAGGGAAGATCCGCTCCCCGACGTCGCTACGTCGCCGCAGGCTGCGTCAGATCACAGACCCGAGAATCAGGCAGACGCGCAGGAGACGCCGGGGCACGGCTGTGGAGGTTGGGAACTATGGGGTTCAGATTTCATGTTTCCCACCTCCCTTCGGCCACTCGAACGTCGGCAGTATTGTACCAGCTGCCGCGATGCTGGCAATCGGCGGCGAGGACGCACATGCGAGTCGCTTGCGGTACTCCCAGTGCCCTGGGAGATACCTCGTCGTCGCACGCGGATGGATTGAGCGTGCATGACAATTGCGTTCCCTAACGGGCGACCGGCGAGCATCTGCGATCGTTTCGCAACATGCGACCGATTGTGTGCTGAACGAGACTGATCTCATGCCGGGAGCCCACGACCAAGGGAAACCTCATCGGCATCACATCATGGACGCCGGGGCCCACGGCGACGACCATGTTCACACCCACGATCACGGGCGCCGGCACGGGCACGGCAGCTTGCTCCGCCTCCTTCGCGACTTCGCGGCTCCGCACTCACATGATGCAAAGGACTCGCTGGATCAAGCCTTGGAAGGGAGTGGCGATGGCATCCGAGCCGTGGCCGTCTCCCTGGTCATCCTGCTCCTCACTGCGGGGATCCAAGCTCTCGTGGTGGTGACCAGCGGATCGGTTGCCCTCTTGGGCGACTCCCTGCACAACGCGGCCGACGCATTGACGGCGCTGCCGTTATGGCTGGCCTTTCGACTCGGGCGTCGTGCCCCGGCGGCGCGGTTCACCTATGGCTACGGCAAGGCCGAGGACGTGGCCGGGGTGGTGGTCCTCGCCCTCATCGCGGGTTCGGCTGCCTTCGCCGGCTACGAGGCCATCGACCGCCTCGTCCACCCCCAGAAGATCACCCATCTCGGCTTCGTGATGGGTGCCGCGGCGGTCGGCGCTCTAGGCAACGAGGTGGTGGCCCACTACCGCATCCGAGTCGGCCGCCGCATCGGCTCGGCGGCACTGGAGGCCGACGGCGTTCATGCGCGCACCGACGGTGTCACGTCCATGCTGGTGCTCATCGGCGCCATCGCCGTGTCGCTGGGGGCTCAGTGGGCCGACGCCGTGGTGGGCCTGGTCATCACGGCCGCCATTCTGATCGTCGGCTACCAGGCGGCTCGTAACGTGGGTCACCGTCTGCTCGATGCCGTCGACCCAGCAATCGTGTCTCGCATCTCAGAGACCGTGGCGGCAGTGCCCGGAGTCCTGGCCGTGACCGAGGTTCGAGCCCGATGGATGGGGCACCGTCTTCTCGTCCAACTCCGGCTCAGCGTCGACGGAACGTTGCCGGTGACAAGGGCGCACGAAATTGGTGAAGCCGCTCACCACGAACTGCTCCACCGCGTCTCCAACCTGTCGGACGCCATCATCCATGTCGATCCCGCCGGGATTGGAGTCGATCCGCACGCCTCAACGGCTCACCATCGGAGTGCGCCGTAGTGGCAATCGGGTTCAGGAGCACTGGGCTGGCGTGCGAGACGCTCTGGACAACGCAGACCGGCCTCCAGATCCGCGAGGGTGTGTGGTCTCAGGCTCGGGCTGTTGCGATCGACCCCACCACTCGGGTGGGGCGAGAGCGATGCCACCGGGCGTAGATCCGCCCAATCCCATACCACGCTGCGCTGAAAGCGCCCACGAAGAATCCGACCGGCCAATTGACCTCGTAGGAACTGGCGAGGGCCGCCCACACGGTGAGCAGCGCGATCAAGACTGATCCGGCGATGGCAACGCCCGCCCTGTCAGTGAAGCAACGCGCGGCGGCCGGGGGTCCGATCATCAGCGTGAAGATCAAGAGGGCGCCGACCACCGGCACCGTCATCGTGGTGGCGCAGGCCAGGACCACGAGGAAGGCCATGTCCGTCCGATGCGGCTGGATGCCCCTGGCCGTGGCGATCTCCGGGGCGATCGAGTTGAGCATCAGGCGCCGGTAGAGAACGGCGATCGCGACGATGGAGACCACGCCCAGCACGGCGACCGGCAGGATCTTGCTCGAGCTGACACCCAGGATCTCGCCGAAGAGCAGGGAGAAGATCTGAGGCTCGTACTCCGTGCTCTGGCTCAAGAACGCAGCGCCGAGAGCGAGCATCATGACCAGGACCAGGGCGGTGACCACATCGGCGCGGCCGCGCCGGCTGAGCGACCCGATACCCAAAGCGGCGAGCAGCGAGAACACGCCCAGGCCGACGAGCGGGTTGATGCCGATCAGATTGGCACCGGCGGCACCGGCGAAGGCGCCATTGGGGATGGCGTGAGCGGGGAAGGCTGACCCCCGGAGGACGACGAAAAAGCCGACTACCCCGGCGACCATCGCCACGATGGTGCCCACCTCCCACGCATTGGCCATGAAACCCGAGAACATCAGACAGTTGCACCGAGCCGCGACGCGTCCTCGCCTCCGTGCGGACCCGCACCCAGTGGAGGATTGCCCCCGGAGCGACGGCCGGAGAGTTGCCGGACGAAGGGCAAACCGGATGCGAGATACAGGAGGAACACGATCGCCACGATGAAGAAGCTGACGGGCAGTCCCTGGCTGGACGGGTCCCACGAGACGCTGTCGTACGCCAGGAGGATGCCGAGCCACGTCGTCAAGATCCCGATGAGACACGCCGCCACCGTCGCCGTCCCCAGGCTCCGGGTGACGCGCAGGGCGGTAGCCGCGGGCCCGATGAGCAGCGCCGTCGAGAGGATGGAGCCGATGGCGATCGACGACAACCCGACGGCAACGGCCAGGGCGAGCATGAACAGCAGGCCGACCACCCGCAGGCTGATGCCCTGCGCCGAGGCGAGCTCCGCGCTCAGCGAGCTGAGCAACAGCGGCCGGTGGATCACGCCGAGCACGAGCAGCGTGGCCGCGCTGAGGATGACGATGGTGGGCACGGTCGACGGGTCGATCGTGAAGATCGACCCGAAGAGGATCTGCTGGGTGGCGCCCGTGGTGGCGCTGCGGGTCGCGTCCAAGTAGAGGAACAGCGCGGACAGCCCTGTCGCTGCTCCGAGGACGATCCCGGTCGCCACGTCACGGCTGCGCGCCCGCTCGACGCCGAGCATCTCCATCGCACCTCCCCCGATGACCCCGCCGGCGATGAAACCCGTGAGCGGGCTCAGTCCCAAGAGGAAGGCTCCCGAGCCCCCGGTGGTGGCGACGTCGGTCAAGGCATGGCCGGCGAAGGACTGGCTCCTGACGACGGTGAAGACGCCGACGACCGCCGAAACGATCGCGGTGAGCGCACCGATGACGGCCGCGGTGTGGACGGGGCCGCTCGAGAAGAATCCCGGCTCGAACAGGAAGTGCATGCGCGGGGTCAGGTGACGGTCACGGGTGGGTGGTCGGGGACGTCGTGTGATTCGGCACCGGGTTCAGCCACAACGAGGACCCGTCCGTGCAACTTGAGCACGTCGACGTGGTGCCCGTAGAGCTTGGAGAGCACCTCGGGACGCACGACCTCGTCGGTGGTGCCACTCGCGGCCCGTCCCTGCGTCAGGTAGACGATCCGATCCATGACGGGCAGCAGCGCGTTCATCTCGTGCGCGGACAGGAGGACGGCCACCTCGTTGTCGCTGGCCACCCGGTGGAGCAGCGCGACGATCTCTTGGACGCTCTTCGGGTCGAGATTGGCCAGGGGCTCGTCGAGCAGGAGGAGCTCCGGGCCGCTGATCAGGGCATGAGCGATCAAGACCCGTTGTTGCTCCCCCCCAGAGAGGGTCCCGACACGGGCGTCGGCAAAGCCCTCGGCGTCGACGTCGTGGAGCATCTTGTCGACCAGTTCTCGTTGGGCCTTGGTGCGCCGCCCGAAGCCGTACCGCTGCGCGTCGAGGCCGAGCGCGACCAGGTCGCGCGCCCGGACCGGGATATCGGGGTCGAGCAGCACCTTCTGGGGGACGTACCCGAGCGAACGCCCGCCTCCCGACAACGATTCCCCGAGGACGCGTACCCGGCCCCTGTCAGGCCGCTGCAGCCCGAGGATGACGCGCAGGAGCGTCGTCTTGCCGACCCCGTTGGAACCGATGAGCCCGGTGAACTCCCCCCTCCGGATCTCGAAGGTGACGCCATCGAGGACCATCCGGCCCGAGAAGGAGACGCCGATGTCGTCGACCTCGAGGACGGGGGCGGCGATCACAGGTGCTCCGTCGAGGTTCCGTGGGCGACCGCAGCCTTGATCGCAGCCACCTCGGCCAGCATCCAGGACTGGTAGTTGTAGCCGGGGGTCGGCATCGTCTCATAGACCCCGACGACCGGCACGCCTGCAGACTGCGCCGTCTGTCGGATGGAGGTCGTGAGCGAATCGACCACCTGCTGGTTGTAACAGAAGAGCTTCACGGCGTGCTTGGCGAAGAAGCCCTTCTCGAGCGTGATGTCCTGTGGTGCGGGGTCGACGCCGTTCATGATGTCGGCCTGGAAGACGAACGGCGTCAGGTTCTTCATGCCCATGGCGGTGAGGAGGTAGTCGGCCACCGGCTCGGTCGTGGCGACCGGGGTGCCGGGGTACTGGGCCTTGAAGGCCGCTATGGCGTTGAGCCACGGCTCGAGCGATGTGTCGAAGGCCTGGAGCCTGGCCTCGAAATACGCCTTGTGGCTCGGGTCGAGCTCCGAGAGATCCGCCGCCATGACCTTGGCCACGGCGGGCATCGTCTTCGGGCTGTACCACAGGTGAGGGTTGGGGGTGCTGTCCGGGAGGCCGAGGACGTGCTGGGCCACGATCACCTTGCGGCTCGAATTCGACGAGGCCGATTCGATGTCGTTCATGAAGGTGTCGTAGCCGACGCCGTTCTGGACGATGAGCTCGGCCTGGCTCACCTCCTGGGCCACGCTCGTGCTCGCCTCAAAGGTATGCGGGTCGGTATTGGGGTTGTTGAGGATGGAGGACACCTTGACGTACCGGCCCCCGATCTGGCTGAGGACGTTGGCGTACTCGTTCTCCGCTCCGACTGCGTTGATGAGACCCGACGAGGGAGCGCTCGCTGCAACCTTGGAGGCACCACCCGCGAGAAGAAGACCGATACCGAGCACGACTGCCGCCGCGCTGCGCCAAGCCAAATGCCGTGAAGTACGAACAATTGCTGTTGCAGTACGAGGCGTCATGCCCGGAGACTAGACTGAGACTAAGTCTCATTACAAGTGGGATCGAGTCTCATTCTGGATGAGACTCACTAGGCTGCCGGCGTTTCCGGTTGCGGACATACCGACGCTCCGAGGAGGGCGGTTTCGATGGGCGTCCAATCGTCCCAAGAGCATGGGGAGGACGACGACCTGCACGACCTGGTCGAGATCTGCCTCAGGCGAGTCGACCAGCGCTATACGCCCGGCCGACGGGCAATCGTCGAGTTCCTGGCTTCCAACGGCCACCCCGTCAGCATCTCGGACATTGCCGCGGAGCTGCCCGACGTGCCCAGAAGCTCGGCGTACCGCCACCTCGTCGATCTCCAGGGCGCGGGGGTCGTCAGGCGCATCGCGGCGAGCGACGAGTTCGCCCGGTTCGAGCTGGCCGAGGACCTTACCGAGCACCACCATCATCTGCTCTGCACGATCTGTGGACGGGTGACCGACGTGACTCCTACGCCAGGCTTCGAGCGAACCGTCAACCGGGTCGTCGAAGAGCTCGCTGCCCGACAAGGCTTTCACCCGACCTCTCACGCCCTGGACATCATCGGGAAGTGCTCCGACTGTGAAGAAGGTGTGACCACCGCCGGCGAGCGCGAGCCCGGGTTTCCACGACGGAGCTGACTCGGCACGAAGACCGTCAAGAGCTGTCTGCATGGTCGCCGCCTCCACGATCTGGATGTCGGGCGGTTATCACAGACCCAACAATCGATCGGATCGGCGCGCCGCGCCTTCCGCGTCCTACGTGAACACTCGTAGGGCGGTTGTCAGGTGCGAGCCTCCTCGAGATCCTTGCTGGACGCCTGAGCGCTTCGTCGATGGATCCGTGCCTGTGGATCTAGAGAGCGATCTCCGTCGTGTGCGCGTCCGGGTCACCGGCGTAACGGGCGACGATGATCTGGTGCCGCCCCTGTGCCGCCGCCCAGGCATGGCGTACGGCGTCGCGCGTCGCGAGGCGCTCGACCGGCACCGTGAGCTCAAACGGTGCCCCCGCCCCCGCATCGACTTCGACTCTGGCGAAGCCGATGAGCCGCGGCGGCGCGTCGGGATCGGGCAGCTCGGCGTACACCTGGATGACGTCGGACCCGTTCCGGGTCCCGCTGTTGCGGACGACACCCGTCACGACGATTGCATCCGCCTCCAGGTATACCTCGACGTCGCCCACTTCGAAGATCGTGTAGGAGAGGCCGAACCCGAACGGGAAGGCAGGGGCTCGACCGCTCCTCGCCAGGTGTCGCCAGCCGTGCCAGCGGTCATATCGGAACGAGGTTGCCTGGCGATCGAACGACGGTAGGTGATCTTCGTCGAAGGGGACGCTGAGAGGTAGTCGGGCCGAGGGGTCGACCGTGCCGAGCAGCACGTCGGCGAGACCAGGTCCAGCCCGGCATCCGCCGTACCAGGCCTGCACGACCGCAGGCACCTCCTCGACCCATTCGGAGACGATGACTGCGCTCCCGGCCTCGATGGCCACCACGGTGCGGGGATTGGCGGCAGCGACCACCCGGATGAGCTCGACGTCCCCCGTGGGCAGGCGCAAAGATGCTCGGTCGCCTCCGACGGGTATGCCGCGGGGCCGGGTCCCGAGACGCTCCGGCCTGATCGTCGGCGGCAACTTCGCGAGGCCTTGTTGGAAGCGCTCGACCACCTCGGGTTCGTCGGCCAATGGGAACAGCTCTTGGAGCAAGGGGTCGATTCCACCCAGAAACTCTCCCTCGTCGAGGTACGTGTAACCGACCACCACCACCGCAACGTCGGCGCCCTGGGCGGCCGCGGCTGCACGCTCGAGGTCGTCGCCGTCGTCGTGGATGACCCGCTCCAGCGCGGAGCGGAGGCCGTCCGCGACGCTGTGGCAGTCGAGGTCCCACACGTCGCTCGAACCGCAATCACCCAGGTTGACCGAGTCGGCAAGCCGGCCGATCACGGCGACGCAGGCGTCGGCTGGGAGCGGCAGCACCGGCCTCCCGCCGACGACTTCGTTGCGAAGAAGGACCACGGAGCGTGCAGCGACTTCGCGCGCCAGCTTCCTGTGCTCGTCGCATCCGATCACCGACCGGGGCGCAGGGGGTGCCGAGAGCAGATCGTCGAAGCGGAGCTGGGTTGCGACAACACGCTCGGCGGCGGCATCCACGTCCTTCCATGAGGCGTCGCCGCGCTCGAGCGCAACGGGGAGATCTCGGGCGCGGACCATCCGGTACGGCATCTCGATGTCGAGCCCGGCGGCGACCGATGCGACGGCGTCACGCACGCCGAAGACCCAGTCACTGATGACGAAACCCGGGAAAGCCCATTCGTCACGCAGCACGTCGGTCAGCAATGCACGATTCTGCCCGCACCACTCGCCATTGACCGAGTTGTAAGCCGACATCACCGAGGCGACACCCTCGTCGATGATGCGCCGAAAATGCGGCAGGTAGACCTCGTGCAGGGCCACCTCGTCGATCTCTATGTCGACGGAGAAGCGGACGTTCTCCATGGAGTTGCAGGCAAAGTGCTTCACACACGCCATGACGTGCCGTTGCAACCCGCGCACGAACGCGGCGCCGAGCTCGCCGACGTGGTAGGGCTCCTCGCCGTAGGTCTCCTGAGCGCGCCCCCAGGCCGGGTGGCGCAGCAGGTTGACGCACACGGCACCGGTGAGTGTCGCGCCGGCGGCGCGCAGCTCGCGACCGATGGCCTCGCCGACGCGCTCCTCGAGCACGAGGTCCCACGTTGCGCCCCGGGCCATGGAGACCGGGAAGCAGGTGCCATTGCCGATGACACTGCCGCGGGGACCGTCGGCGAAAATCACACCCGGCAGACCCACGCGGTCGACCCGCGCCGCCGGGAACGGTGCCTTGTAGTAGCCGTCCTCACCGAGAAACCCGAGCCCAGTCAGGGCGGGACCGTCACCGTCGAGGCACCAGAGGCGCTCTTCGGGCGTCATCGCCGCCACGAGCTCTCGGGCCGCGTCCTCGGGTGGCGTTCCTGCGGCCACGGCCTGGCAGGCTTCGGCGTACGTCACGATGGTCACTGGAATACCGGGAGAACGGAGAGGCCGTGCGCCTCCCGAGTACGTCGCCCCTCCATAGAGGGTGTGACGATAGTGGAGCACAGTCGGTCGTACTGTCAGACTTGCCTTGGACGGCCTCATCGCCGACGCAGACAACGCCCGCCTAAGAGAGGCGACCATGAACGACCACTTGCAACCGCGTCCCGACCACAAATTCACCTTCGGCCTTTGGACGGTCGGAAACCCGGGCCGTGACCCGTTCGGCCAAGAGGTCCGGGCACCGCTCGACCCGGTCGAATCCGTGCGGCGACTCGCCGACCTCGGCGCGTACGGCGTGAACCTTCACGACAACGACCTCGTCCCGCACGGGTCGACACCGGCCGAGCGCGAGTCGATCCTGAAACGCTTCCGCGCCGCTCTCGACGAGACCGGCATGAAGGTTCCCATGGCGACGACGAACCTCTTCAGCCGCCCGATCTTCAAGGAAGGCGCCTTCACTGCCAACGACCCTGACGTTCGCCGCTTCGCCGTTCGCAAGACCCTCGACGCCATCGAACTCGGTGCTGAGCTCGGCGCCGAGGTCTTCGTCATGTGGGGCGGCCGCGAGGGCGTGGAGGCCGATGCGGCCAAGGACGTACGACTCGCCCTCGATCGCTACAAGGAAGCGCTCGACCTGTGCTGCGAGCACATCGTCGAGCGTGAGTACGGCCTGGTCATCGCGCTGGAGCCCAAACCGAACGAGCCTCGGGGAGACATCTTCCTGCCGACGGTCGGCCACGCCCTCGCGTTCATCAACGAGCTCGAGTGGCCCGACATGGTCGGGCTCAACCCCGAGTTCGCCCATGAGACCATGTCCGGGCTCTCCTTCACTCACGGCGTTGCACAGGCACTGTGGCACGGAAAGCTCTTCCACATCGACCTCAACGCGCAGCGCATCGGGAAGTTCGACCAGGACTTCCGGTTCGGGTCCGAGGGGATCCGCGACGCGTTCTATCTGGTGCGTCTGTTGGAAGACGCCGGTTGGGACGGGATGCGTCATTTCGATGCCCACCCGTACCGCACTGACAACGCCGAGGGTGTCTGGGATTTCGCTCGAGGCTGCATGCGCACCTACCTGATCCTGAAGGAAAAGGTCGAGCGGATGCGCGGCGATTCTGAGATACAGGAGGCGCTCCGGGCGGCGAAAGCCGACCGGCTGGTGGAGCCGATCGGTCCGCTGGACGCCGTCCGCTCCGCGGTGCTGAATGAAGACGTTCTGGCCGCTCAGGGTTACGGCAACGAACGTCTCGATCAACTGGTGACCGAACTGCTCCTCGGCATCCGCTGATGCCCCTGGTGGTTGGGGTCGATTCCTCCACCTCCGCGTGCAAAGTCGAGGTCCGTGACACCGACACGGGACGGGTGGCCGGGTCAGGGTGGGCGGCCCACCCCACAACACACCAACCGCGCAGCGAGCAGCACCCCGCGGCATGGCTGGCCGCCTTCGAACAGGCCTGCCGTGCCGCCGAGATAACCGGGCGTAACCGGCCAGCAGCGATCGCCATCGCCGCGCAGCAACATGGACTCGTGGTGTGTGACGCGAACCGCGTCGTGCTTCGTCCGGCGAAGCTGTGGAACGACACCGAGTCGGCGCGTGACGCCACGGAACTCGTCGCCGCCCTGCCCGGCGGACCGGGCGCGTGGGCAGCGGCATGCGGGAGCGTTTTCCCGTCGCCAGCTTCACGATCACCAAGCTGCGGTGGCTTCGGCGGCAGGAGCCCGACGTGTTCAATCGTCTGGCGTCGGTGCTGCTCCCCCACGACTGGCTCACGGCGCAACTGACCGGTCGCCACACGACGGACCGAGGTGATGCGTCGGGCACCGGGTGGTGGTCGCCTGCCGACGAGTCCTACCGGCCCGATCTGCTCGCCTTGGTCGACGACACCGTTGCCTGGGAGGACGTGCTCCCCGAGGTCCTCGGGCCACGGGAGACCGCAGGCCAGTGGAGCGAACACGGTGCACTGGTCGCTCCGGGCACTGGCGACAACATGGCCGCCGCACTTGGGATCGGGCTCCAGCCCGGCGACCTCGCATTGAGCCTGGGTACCAGTGGCACCGCGTTCTGCGTGAGCGACCTCCCCACGGCCGACGACACCGGTGTGGTAGCCGGGTTCGCGGACGCAACGAGTCGCTACCTTCCCCTCGTCTGCACGCTCAACGCCACCAAGGTCACCGACACGATGGCCCGGCTTCTCGGCGTCGACAGCAGCGGCCTGGACGCACTTGCACTCGCCGCCCCTCCGGGAGCCGGCGGCCTCGTGCTCGTGCCCCACCTCGACGGGGAACGCACGCCGAATCGTCCAGACGCGACCGGGACTCTGACGGGCCTCCGCACCGACGCTTCTCGCGAGCAGCTGGCCCGCGCTGCCGTCGAAGGGGTCGTGTGCAACCTTCTCGCCGGAGCCGACGAGCTCACTCGGTGGGTGCCGAACCTCGCCACCGGGCGGATATTTCTCATCGGTGGGGGCGCCCGCAGCGCTGCCTACCGTCAGGTGGTGGCGGACCGCCGTCCTCACCGGAAGTCCGCTCGAAGCGGTCGCCGCGGCGTGGGAGCTCGGATCGGGCACGACCGTCGAACCCGACCCCTCGGCCGACGGCGCCGGTGTCCGCGCCGCCTTCGCCCAGTTCGCCGCGACGTGGTGATGCTGAAGATCCTCTCGACCCGCGCCTACGTCGACCCCCGGCCTCTCGTGGCCGAACGGATCACCGCCCCAGGTCGCCTGGTCGGCGTCCCGAGCATCAGGCGAACAAGCGCCAGGACCGTCACGATTGATACGGCCGCCCGGCACACTATGGAGATGACCACTGCGGGGATGACCAACGCTGAACTGAGCCAGCGACCGGTAATCGGTTGGATTTGCCTTGACTCGACAAATCCAAGAGCGCTTGCGGATTGGTGGCAAAAATTGCTCGGTGGTACCACACGAGTCGATCAAGATGGCGATGTGCGCCTCGAATCGGGTCCGATCCCACTGCTCTTCTTGGCGGTCAGCGAACCAAAGACGGTCAAAAATCGCGTGCACCTCGATTTGCGGGTGACGGACTATGACGATGCCGTTGCTCGAGCTCTCGCTCTCGGGGCTGTGCCCGCCGACGACATCTACCGCGGCGACGCGTGGCGCGTCCTTCGGGACCTGGAAGGAAACGAGTTCTGCATCCTTCGGCCAGAGGATTGATTGACACCTGGAACGCCCACCCGGCCCCGAATTCCATGGAGTTCTTGATCACAGAGTGTCAACCAAGGAACTGGTCAAGGCGTGACACAAACGATGTCTCATCTTGGAAGAGAAACCCGTGTCCGGCACCCGGGTAGAGCACGAGCGAAGCAGCTCGAAATCGCGTGGCGAGAAGCCGTTCGCCACGGAGTCTAACGCGTCGTTGGTACCGTCAGCCACCAACGTCGGCAGCCGGAGCTCGTTGATGAGGTGACCGGCAGAGTCCCCCCCGATGAGCCATTGCTGGATGGCCGCGCTCTGCGCCGTGTTCACGGGGGCGGGCGCCGCGTAGTAGTCGGGATATTGAAGGATGCCCTGCACGTAACGCTGTGCGGCGCTGCCCTGATCGGTTGGAAGGAGCACGCTGAGCACCATCGCAGGGTTTGTACTGGCTGCCGCCGCTGCCGCAGCCGTCGGCACCGGCAGCGCTTTGCCAGTGCCGGCTTGCGTCGCCGCCAGCACCAGTCGGCTGACCCGTGAAGGATGGAGTACCGCGAGTGCCTGTGCGACCATGCCGCCCATGGACCATCCGAGGACCGCCGGACGACCGAGGTTGAGGTTCGTGATCAGCGCACCGGTCTGGTTCGCCATGGCGGTGATGGTGAGTGGAGCCAGAGTGCTCGTTGCTCCCACTCCGGCGTTGTCGAACACGACCACCCGGTGATGAGCCGCCAGCGCATCGATGAATGCCGGCGACCAGTCGTCCATGCTTGCGCTGAGTCCGGTGATCAGTACGACAGGAGATCCGCTGCCCACCACCCGGAACCCGACTTGACCGGCTGCGGTCTGAGCAACGCGCACAGGAGCCGTCGCCACGTCGACCTGTTGTATGGACACAGCTGCCCATGCCGTGAAATCCGCACCCGCGACTCCCCACGCCATGAGCGCGGCCGCCAACACGATTGTCCTCCTGATGACACTCATCCGGTCCGTCGTCTCCTGCTGGAGTCCGATGACACCGATCGCAACGATCGACTTCCCATCTCTACGAAGAGCGGAGGCTCAGCAGCGCGACGAGTGTCTCCTTTGCATGTCTCATGCGTTCGTCACCGACGATCGTGACCAGTTGCGCATCGACCCTTTCGGCCGCCGCGAGGACAACCGCCGACGCTGCCCTTCCGCGTTCGGTGAGTGTGAGGAGCACGCGTCGCCGGTCGTGAGGATCTTCCGACCGCTCGTCGAGCATCCCCATCGGTCCCCCGCTGCTCGAACCTACCGTGGTTCGAGTCCTCGGGTGACCTCTACCGCTTACAGCCGAGTCCAGGACTTCATCTTCGACGATCGCCGGATGCTGCGCCGCCACGACTACCAGTGAACATCGCGGGCGGGTTCCCCGCGGCACAGCTGATCTCTGAACATGTGCGCGTGGACGGGATCAGTCTGCCGACGAAGCGCGGTGCCTACACGAAGGCCCTGACCGGCGGCCCATCCTGGACATGCGGATCGTCACCATGGACCTCAGCGACGTGCAGTTCAGCTGAACTCGCACAGGGACGTCGGGTCAGGACTCAGCCGGCACCAGCCACGCCGCAATCACCGAATCCGAAGGCGGCTGGTCCAAGCGAGATGCAGTACCGAGTCGGGCCTCGACGTATGCGATCGCATCGTCCTCCGATGCTCGCACCGCACCGGGTATTTCACCGTCGGGGATGGCCACGCACTCCTTTGGCTTGGTGTCGCCGACGTTGAACCAGACGAGCCACGCCGTATCCACCCGCGTCAGCTCGATCTCGATGACTCCATCGGGGACGTCCATGTCAGAAACGATAAGAGGTGCAACGCTCCCTATGGGTTCTGCGACGTGACAACTCAGTGATCCATCGGTGAACGGCCGGTGACGTTGTGCACAGCTCTTGGACAACGATCGGATCTGCTGCCCTCGGCATGCTCGACGCGAGGACCGCTCAGGACGACCCGCTCAGAGGTAACTGGGCATGCCGACGTTCCGGTCGAACCCCGCACGATTCCGGCGCGTCGACCACGGCCTCCACAGCACGAACGTGACGCCGAGTCCGACCAGCCCGGCCACCAGCAAGACCAGGCCGAGCGGATGGACAGCACCGCCTCCCGGTCCTGCGAAGAAGAGCCGGTGAGGGTTCACGAAAATCCCCGGGACCGGTCGGGGAATGGAGTGCCGCATGGCAACCGCCGCAACCGACACCGATCCCATGCGGGGACCGGCAAGGAGGAGCAACCCGATCGCGCCGACGGCCAGACACACCAGCGCGCTGACGGCCAGGGCCAAGGACCGGAGTGGAATGGTCTGTGGAATGCGGGGGCGGCGGTTCGCGACGCCTCGGGCGGTGGCCCAGGACGCGGCAAACGACTTGGCGTCGAAGTAGCCGTTCCCCAACACCTCCTCGGGCGAGACCCCGTCGGCCCGGGCTTCGGCCAGATCGGCCTCGAGGTCGCCCGCCATTTCGTTGGCCAAAGCCTCGGGCACACCGAGCCGGCTCCACTCCTTTCGGCAGACGTCGACAAACTGGCTCATGAGTCCACCTCCGCACGTGCGAGGCCCAGCACCGCATCGACGGCGTCGCGGGTCGCCTGCCACTCGCTGATACCCGATGTGAGCGCCCGCTGCCCCTGGCGCGAAAGTTGGTAGTACTTCCGGGGCGGACCTCCGTTGCTGACGGCCCGGTGCGTGTCCACCAGGCCGTCACGCTCGAGCCGGCCCAGCAACGGGTAGATCGAGCCCTCACCGACGATGGAGAGGCCGCGCGCCCCGAGCCGCTTGGTCATCTCGTAGCCGTAGGCCGGCCCCTCGCCCATCACCGCCAGCAGGCACAGGTCAAGCACGCCGCGGAGGAGTTGGGTCCTTCGACCCGCGCTCTCTACCATGCGAGACATGATAGTGGAACGCTAGCTTGTGATGCAAGAGAGGTGAAGGGGCGTCGCCCGCGGCCTGTGGCCTGAGGTGCCTCCATGCCACCCGCTCGACGGTGCGGATGTGCCGATGGGCGACGTGCTCGCTCAACAACTGCTCGTTCAGCAACCGCGCGGACCGCGTCGACGCCCTCAGACACAACTCGAGCGCCCCCCATGCGGGCCGGAACCCTGCTTGAATGATCCGGTCGCACACCTCGGGGGAGGCCACATGGGGAAGAGACTTGTTGATCTGCGACGGACGGCACTGTCGCTGGCGACTGCCGGTGTCATGGTCGCCGGGGCTCTCGTCGTCCTGGTGTCGGCTGACGCGTCGTCCGGCGCAGCGGCGACGACGTCGGCTTCTCGCACACTGGCCGTGTCGGCCAACGGTGAGTGGCCCGGTCTCGGCAAGATCTGCGAATCGGGACCGGGGGGTGCGTCGTCGGTGCGCGGCGTCGGAGGGAAGACGATCCACATCGCCGTGTTCAACGACGCCTCCAACACCATCGAGCCCGGTCTCGAAATCGAGCTGTTGCAACAAGCCAAGGCCTTCGCGGCATGGTGCAACGCGTCCGGAGGCATCAACGGGCGCGACATCGTGGTCGACAACCGCGATGCGGCATTGTTCAACGCCGCGCAGCAGACCGAACTGGCCTGCCAGAGCGACTTCATGGCGGTCGGTGGCGGCATGGCGCTCGATCAGCCCGCCGTTCCGATCCGCGAGCAGTGCGGGCTCGGTCAGATCAGCGGTTACGTCGTCTCCGACGCCTCCATCAACGCGAGCCTGCAAGTCGACCCGAGCGGCACCAGCACCAAGGTGCAAGCCGCTGGATGGTTCGAGGCGATGACCAAGAAGTACCCACAAGCGGTGAAGAAGGCGAGCATGGGCGGGGCAAACACCCCCTCGGTCCTCGAGTCCGAGCGCAAGTTCGAGTTCGGCGCCGAGGGCGAGGGTTGGAACGTGGTGGACTTCCAGGAGCCTCCCGTCTCGGTGACCGACTGGGCGCCGTACGTGGAGGAGGCCCAGACCAAGGGTGTCCAGGCCCTCTGGCCCTCGGCGACGGCGAACATGACCCCGTACTTCCAGGCGATGAACACGGCCGGTTACAAACCCGCCTTCATTGAGCTCGGGACCCAGTTCTACAACGCCACGACCACCTCGGGCGTGGCCGCCAACCCCGGCCTCCCACCGGTCTACGTGGAGACGGGATGGTGGCCGCTCGAGATGGCGTCGCAGAACCCGTCCACCGAACAACTCGTCAACGTCATGCACGCCTACGGCAAGGGTGACCCGGTCGACTTTTTCGACGAGGAAGGGGCGGAGTCCTGGCTCCTGTGGGCCAAGTCTGCGTCGGCCTGCGGCGTCGATCTCACGGTGTCGTGCGTCCTGAGCCACGCGGCGGCGGAGAAAGACTGGAGCGCCGGAGGGATCGAAGCACCGGTGGCGCAACTGACCTTGTCCAACCAGAACCCCCAGCCCTCGCCGTGCTTCGTGATCCTCCAGGCGGAGCCGAAGAAGTTCGTCTACGACAAGGCGGTCACCGCGCCGACCCAGTCGATCTGGAACTGCAGCCCGAAGAACATCGTGCAGCTGACGTCCCAGCAGCAGGCGGAGTTGTCGGCAGGGGGATAAGGCGTCTCCGCCCGGGCCACCGGGCCCCCCACCTCGCATACGATCACGTGGGCGGACGCAACCCGGTCGCGTCGGCACCGAGCCGACGCCCCTTTCGACCGAAAGCCTGTTTGAATGTCCCGATCGTAAACGTATGGGGGCAGTGTTCGGGGGTAGGTATGACGGTGCTGCGGAGAGGTTTCGTCGATGCGTGGAGGGTGGCGCTGCCGGTGGCCCTGGCGTCCGTCATGCTCGCCGGAATTTCTGTGGCGGTCTCGTCGACCACAGCGGCGGCAGCGACGTCGGCCAGTCGAGCGCTTGCCCTTTCGGCAAACGGGGAGTGGCCGGGCGTCGGCAAAATCTGCGAACCGGGTCCGGGTGGCGCGTCGTCCGTGCGGGGCGTGGGACCGAAAACCATCAACATCGCAGAGTTCAATGACGCCGCCAACACGGTCATTCCCGGACTCGAAGCCGAATTCGTCCAGCAGGCCAAGGCCTTCGCCGCGTGGTGCAACGCCTCGGGCGGCATCAACGGACGTCACATCGTGATCGACGACCGCGACGCCGCCCTGTTCAACGCCGCGCAGGTGACCGAGCAGTCCTGCCAGAGCGACTTCATGGCGGTCGGTGGCGGCATGGCGCTCGACGCGCCCTCCGTCCCGATACGCGAGCAGTGCGGGCTGGGCCAGATCAGCGGCTACGTCGTGTCCGACGCCTCCGTTGGCGCCTCGCTCCAGGTCGACCCGACCGGCATCAACACCAAGAGCGTGAGCTCGGGCTGGTTCGGCGCGCTAGCCAAGAAGTACCCCCAGGCGGTCAAGAAGGCCGGAATGGGCGGCACGAACACGCCGTCGACGCTCGAACCCGAGCGCAAGTACGAGTTCGGCGCCGAGGCGCAGGGGTGGAACGTGGTGGACTTCCAGGAGCCGCCAGAGACGGTGACCGACTGGGCCCCCTATGTCGAGGAGGCCCAGACCAAAGGGGTCGAGGCCTTGTGGCCCGCCTCGGACGCCGACATGACGCCGTACTTCCAGGCGATGAACACCGCCGGCTACAAGCCCGCCTTCGTCGCTCTCGGGGTCCAGTTCTACAACTCCACGACCGCACAGGCCGTCGCCGCCAACCCCGGGCTCCCGCCCGTCTACGTCGAGACTGGGTGGTGGCCGCTCGAGATGGCCTCGCAGAATCCCTCGACCGAGCAGCTCGTCAACGTCATGCACACCTACGCCAAGGGCGACACCGTCGACTTCGACGACGAAGAGGGGGCGGAGTCGTGGCTCCTGTGGGCCAAGTCGGCGTCGGCCTGCGGCACCGACCTGACCGTGTCGTGCGTGCTGAGCCACGCGGCGTCCGAGAAGAACTGGAGTGCCGGTGGCATCGAGGCGCCGGTGGCGCAGTTGGCCATGTCCAACGAGAACCCCCAGCCCTCGCCGTGCTTCGCCATCCTCCAGGCCGAACCCAAAAAGTTCGTCTACGACAAGGCGGTCACCCAGCCCACGCAGTCCATCTGGAACTGCAACCCCAAGAACGTCGTCCAGCTGACCCCGCAGGAGCAGGCGGAGGTGACTGGGGGGACGTAGTGGTCGCCCTCTCGGCCGGGCGGCGGCGTGGCAACCAGCCCACCGCCGCCTACACGACCGACAGCGTCACCTCGATGTTGCCGCGGGTCGCGTTGCTGTAGGGGCAAACCTCGTGCGCGGCCTGGACGACCTTCTCCGCGTCCGCGCGCTCGACCCCCGGCACGGCGACCTCGAGTTCGACCGCGAGTCCGAACGCACCGCCGGGCACCGTGCCCAAGCTCACCCGCGCCGTGACGGTCGATGCACCGGTGTCGATTCCCAGGCGGCGTCCCACGACACCCATGGCGCTCTGGAAACAGGCGCCATAGCCGAGTGCGAACAGTTGCTCCGGATTGGTGCCGACGCTCGACCCGCCCAGTTCCGCCGGGGGGCGGATGTCGAGGTCCAAGACGCCATCAGAGGACCGCCCGTGGCCGTCGCGTCCGCCCTGCACGCTGGCCTCGGCGGTGTAGAGCCGTTTCAGCAATTGTGTGGTCATGCCCAATTCAGCCCGTTTCCCGTGCCTTTATTCCGGGAGACGCCATCTTTGCCGGCGGGGCCCGCGAGGGGCAGGCTTGGTCCGGAAGGACCGAACGGTCTCAATCTGCGGGAGCATGAGCTGATGGCAATGGGGAACCGCCCAGAGGTACGGACCGCGCCGGCGCCGATCGCGGCGCTGGACGTGTCGCTCCTGGCACAGCATTTCGCCACGGCACTGGCGCGAGTGCCGTTCCGCCGCCCCCTCGAGGGCGAGTCGTCGCTCCTGTCCAACCTGGGCATCTCGGTCACCCGCGAGGTGATTCGAGCCTTCATGGGCTACGCCTCGTCGCTGCGGATCCCCGAGTTCAGGTCCCTGGAGTTGGTCCTGGACGAGATCTGCCAATGGATCATGCCGCCCTTCGTCCGCTCCCTCGACGTCGAGGGCCATCCCACCGAGTTCGGTGGCGTGCCGGGGATCCTCTACGTGCCACGCCACCGTCCACCGGTGGGCGTGATCCTGTATCTCCACGGCGGTGGGTACATCGGCACGTCGCCGACCATGTACGCGTTCTTCACGGCGCGGGTGTGCCGCGAGACCGACTGTGCCATGTTCGTCGCCGATTACCGGCTCGCACCGGAGTTCCCCTATCCGGCCGGCGCCGAGGACGCGTCGGCGGTCTATGCCGAGCTCGTGGCCCTGGGCATCCCCCCAGGGCGGATCTTTCTCGCCGGCGATTCGGGTGGCGGCGGGCTGGCCAACACCGTGCTGCTCGAGTGTCCCGAGCACATCGATCCCATTCGGCCGGCGGGACTGGTGCTGTTCTCGCCCGAGGTGGATCTCCGGCTGGACGAACCCTCCGTCACCGAGAACGCCGATTACGACATCTTGCCGTGGAACATCCCCACCGCCGCGTATCTCCATGGCACCGATGCCTCGAGCCGATCCGTCGCCCCACTGAACGCAGACCTGGCCGGATTTCCGCCGACGTGCGTGACCTGGGGAGGCGACGAGATGTTCCGAGACCCCATACGACGGTATGTCCAACGCCTGCGCGCGGCCGGGGTGCCCACCGATGCCCGCGAGTTCGACGGGATGTTCCACGTGTTCCCCATCCTGATGCCGTGGGCCGACGACAGCCGGGAGGTCTTCCGACACGTGCGCAGATTCATCCACCGCGTCGTCACCGAGGCGCCGTCACTGGCCAGCGATCTGACCCGCACGCTCGTCTCGTGACGCCGCCTGGCAGCATGTGCCCGGCAGCCCGGTCACCCGGCCGACGACAAGGAGAGTGATGCACGACCCCACGGCACATGACGGTTCTCAGCACCGGAGCGGATCGGGGACGGTGGACCCCGTCACGGGAGCCACGTCGGTGCTCGCCCCCAACCGGGAACCCACCTTCTCGGTCCCGGGTCGCGACGAGGCGGCGGCGGCCAGAATGACCGCGTTCCTCTCTCGGACCGGCCGGCGCCCCAACGTCGTCGTCATCCTGATGGACGACGTGGGTTGGGGGGATTTCGGGTGCTACGGCGGAGGGGTCGCGGTGGGGGCGCCGACCCCCAACGTCGACCGCATCGCCCGCGAGGGCCTCCTCCTCACGTCGTGCTACAGCGAGCCCTCGTGCACGCCCACCCGGGCGTCCATCATGACCGGCCGCCTCCCGATGCGGCACGGCCTGCTGGTGCCGCCCATGTACGGCATGCCGGGCGGACTGAGCGGGGAGATCACGCTGCCGCAACTCCTCTCCGATGCCGGCTACGTGACGCAGGCCGTCGGGAAATGGCACATGGGCGAGAACCAGGAGAGCCAGCCCCAGAACGTCGGCTTCGACGACTTCTACGGCTTCCTGTCCGTGTCGGACATGTACACGGAATGGCGGGATCCGTACTTCTTCCCCGAGGTGGTCTACAACGAGGACCGCACCGAATGGGTGCGCAACATGCCGTTCAACAAGTGCTTCGTGCACGGGACGCGCAATGGTCCTCTCGAGGAAGTCGAGGAGGTGACCGTCCCTGTGCTCTCGCTGCTGGACGACAAGTGGTGCACCTACTCCGAGCAGTTCATCGAGCGGATGGCCGGCTCACCCGAGCCCTGGTTCCTCTACCACTGCACGCGCGGCGCACACTTCGACAACTACCCACATCCGGACTTCCTCGGTCGCTCCCCGGCGCGGCACCCCTACAAGGATGCGATCGTCGAGCTTGACGACATCTGCGGACGGCTGGTCGCCGCACTCGAGCGGACGGGCCAACTCGATTCGACCATGGTGGTGATCTCGTCCGACAACGGGCCGGAGATGGAAACCTGGCCGGACTCGGCCTTCACCCCGTTCCGCTGCGCCAAGGGATCGACCTGGGAAGGCGGGGTGCGGGTACCCGCCGTCGTCTCGTGGCCCGGCATGGTCGAGCCGGGCCGCTCCAGCGACGGCCTGGTGCACCTGCTCGACCTGTTCGCCACCTGCCTGTCCATGGCGGGCGCGGCGGACCGGGTTCCCTCCGACCGCTACATCGACGCGGTCGACCAGCTCTCCTTTTTCCTCGCCGACGACGACCGGGAAGCGGTGTCGAACCGGAAGTGCCAGCACTACTGGCTCACGTCGCAGTACTCCGCTTTGCGGATCGGCGAGTACAAGTACATGGTGTCCTCCATCTCAGACGACGATACGGACGTCCTCAACCCCGGCGGGTTCACGGGGGTGATGCAGCGCTACGGCTACGGCCGGCTCTACAACCTCTACCTGGACCCCAAGGAGACTCGCTCGTACATGATCCGCAAGCTCGTCTACATCGACGCGATCATCGCCGAGATGGCGCGACATCACAGCACCTTCCGCCAGTGGCCGAACAAGCCTGCGCCCGTCGTGGCCGGCTGAAGCCCGTTCGTCAGCCGCGCCCGAGGCCATCGGCCGCCTTGCGCAGCTCGGCCCGGAAATCAGGGTGCGCGATCTCGACCAACAGGTGCGCGCGCTCGCTCACGGTGAGGCCGGTGAGCTCAGCGGCCCCGTACTCGGTGATCACCACGCCCGTGTGGTGGCGGGGCGTGGAGACCACTGAGCCCTCGGGGAGCAGCCCGACGATGCGGGACACGACTTCGCCCTCGTGCACGGCCGTCGAGTGCAGACACACCAGCGAGTGTGAGTCGGGGTGCAGGTCCGCGCCCGCCATGAAGTCCTCGTGCCCCCCGACGCCCGAGATCTGCGTGCCGCCGATGCAGTCGGCCACGATCTGGCCGTACAGATCGATCGACAGGGCGCCGTTGATGGAGACTAGGTTGGCGTTGCTCGAGATGACGGTGGGATCGTTGACCGTCTCGACGGGGAGGAAGGCGACGTCCTCGTTCCCGTCGAGCCATCCGTAGAGCTCGGGGGTCCCGAGCGCGAAGGTCGTGACCGACACCCCGTCGAACATCCCCTTGGCGTCGTTGGTGACCTTGCCGGCCTGGTGCAGCCGCATGAGGCCGTTGGTGAACATTTCGGAGTGGACACCGAATCCGCCCATGGGTCCCTTGGCCAGCTCGGTCGCCACGATGTTGGGGATGGCACCGATGCCCGTCTGCAAGGTCGATCCGTTCTTGATGTAAGACAGTGCGTTACGGGCGATCGCCGCGTCCACGTCGTCGGTCGGGGGTTCCACGAGCGCGAAGGGGACGGCGTTCGTCTCGACGATCACGTCGACCACGTCGAGCGAAATGGTGTTGTCGAACTTCGGTGGCAGGCTCTTGGTCCGCGGCAGGTTCGGGTTGACCTCCACGACGAGGAGCCGGTCCGGGTCTTCGCCGGCGCGGAGCAGCTCAGGTCGGGTGGCACCCATGTGGAGCGAGAGGTTGACGTTGCCGACGTCGTCGGGCGGGGCGGCCTGCACCACCATGACCCGCGGCGCGAACTTGGCCAGGATGGGCGCCATCTGCCGGAATCCGCCGGGCACCAGCTCGACCCGGTGCCCCAAGGAGTGCAGCAGTCGCTCCGCTGGCCCGAAGAAGCCGCAACGGTAGGTCACGCCCGGCTTGGTGAAGACGTCGTAGAAGTTGAGGCACAACGCACCACCCAGCTGCAGGTCCTGCCAGTCGTCGCGGGCTCCCAGGGCGGCGAGGAACGTGTCCGGGTTGGCCGGGCCGAGCCCGAACCCGATCGTGTCGACCGGTCGGACGAGCGCGACCGCCTCTTCGACGGCGCACACGGTAGCCATGGCCACTACTGTCCCACCGACTGGCCGTGATGACCACGGTCTTTGGTCCCGACAGGCCGTGCCGGACGCCCCGAATCCATTACTTTTGGCTCTACCGGCGTGGGGGGTCACCTCTCAGAATGACTGAGACACCCTCCTCTTCCCAGACAACGGTGCTTGGAGAATGGCGGCCACCCCCCTCGGTCGCCATTTTCCAATTCCGGGGTTGTTCATGTTCGGCCTCCGGCGGGGAGCGGCGCGTGAGGGCGCACCCGGTACTCTCGTGCCCGACGACGTCCCTGCTGCCGCCCGGCAGCGCCATCCCCGGGGGTCACCATGAGCAACCGTTCCTCCGAAGGCCTCGACGCCACCCTTGGCGCCATGCACCTTCGCCCGCCGACGACGGTGTCCCCCAGGGACACCGTGGCGCAGGTCGCATTGGCCTTGGTGAGCGACGGCGTCTCCTGTGCCATCTTGAACGAAGAGCCGTTGCGTGTCGTCACGGAGTTCGACCTGGCGCAGGGGCTGGCCCGGGGGATGCGCCCGGAGGACGAAGTGGCGACGATCGCGTCCGAACACCCGAATTGGGCGCCGCCCTCGGCCAGCGTCGCCGAGGCCGCGGCCCTCATGGTCAGCCTGGGCATCCGGCATCTCGTGGTGCTCGACATCACGGAACGCCCGAGCGGTGTCGTCTCCATGGCGGAGCTGTTCGACGTGTTGGTTCGTTCCCAAGAGCCCATGGCGCTGTACGCCAAGTTCGCCGACATCATGTTGCACAGCGGGACCGAGGGCTCCAACGCGCCGCAGCCCGAGGGCCACTAGCGCGCCGCCGGTTCGGTCCCGGTCGGCGTCGGCCGCCGCCGGCCGCTCACGGTGCGCGCGACCGCAGCTCCCCGGCGGCGGCTCCGCTGCCGTCCTCGGGCACGACCCTGCCGTCGACCATGTGCACGACGCGGTCGGCGGCGCTCGCCACGACCTCGTCGTGAGTGACCAGGATGATGGTCGTGTCCCGGTCCCGGCGCAGCCGTTGGAAGAGCGCCAGCACCACGTCAACGGAGGCGCTGTCGAGGCTGCCGGTGGGTTCGTCCGCCAGCAGCACAGGCGGGTCGTTGGCCAGGGCCCGGGCGATCGCCACCCGCTGTCGCTCGCCGCCGGAGAGCTGGGTCGGCAGCCGGTCGCTCAGGCCACCGAGTCCCACGTCGTCGAGCAGCTCGTCGGCGTAGGTGGCGCGCTGGCGGTGCGGGCGGCGAGATCCCGACATCGCGATCTCGACGTTCTCGCGCACCGAGAGCCGGGGCAGCAGGTTGTGCAGCTGGAACACGAGACCGACTTCCTCGCGCCGGAAGCGGCTGGCATGGTGCAGCCGCACCACGTCGCGCCCGTTGACCTTGATCGTGCCCCTGGTGGGGCTGTCGAGCGCGGCAATCAGGTGGAGCAGCGTCGACTTCCCACAGCCGGAGCGTCCCGTGATGGCGACGAACTCCTCGTCGGCCACGGTGAGGTCCACCCCGTCCAGCGCCCGGATGAGCCCGTCGTCGTAGGTCTTCTCCAACCCCCGGACCTCGACGGCAGGGGTCGGAGAGGCGGCCGCGTCACTCACGGCTCAACGCCTTCAGCGGCGCGAGGTTGGCTGCGCGCAGCGCCGGGTAGAGCGCACCGATGATGGCCATGCCCAGACCGGTGTAGAGGGCGCGCCAGAACGCCTCGTTGGTGTAGTTGGCGTGCAGGACACCGCGCAGCTGCGGCAGGTGTTCGAGCACGACGGTGGCGGCGAAGGACAGCCCGACACCGACGATCGACCCCACCAACGCGAGGACGATGCCCTCACCCACGACGAGCCACACCACGCGGGAGCGGGTCCAGCCGATGGCCCGCAGGAGCCCGAACTCCCTGGTGCGCTCGAAGAGCGACAGGAGCATGGTGTTCCCGACAATGACCGCGCCGATCAGGACGGCGAGAATGGTGCTGCCGGTCGCCGCCGCCTGCAGGAAGACGAGGTTGCGGTCGGCCCGCCCGAACTGCGTCGCCGTCTGGATGGTGGTCATCTCCGGATGGTTGGCCGTGATGGCCTTCTCCACCTTGGCCACCGAGGTTCCCGGCGTCACGTTCACGAAGATCAGGGTGACCTCGCCGGGGACCCGGTTGTAGGCCTGCAGCGACGGCAGCGGCCACATGCCGCCGGCGTCGCCGTACGAAATGCCCGTCGAGTAGATCCCGACCACCCTGTTCCAGGTCCCGTTCGCGTCGAAGAGGTCGCCCACGTGAAGCCCGTAGTTCTGGGCGGCACGCCAGCCCAGCATCATCTCGTGGGGGGCCGTCGCCTGGTAGGGCCGGCCGGCCACGATGGTGACGCCGAATTGGCTGAGTTGGTCGGGCGGGATCCCGATCTCGATGAACAGCGGGTTGGCGGCGTTGAGGTGTTGCGTCTCGAGGAGCACGCCGACGGCGCTCTTGACGCCCGGCGTCGACTGCACCTCTCGCAGCTGCCCCTCGTCGAGGTTGGAATAGAGGATCTCCGACACGCCGTTCTGCGCCACGGTGAAGTCGGCGTGCCCCAGCGTCAGCACCGCTGCGGCCGACTGCTCGAGGCCGCTGCTCACGACGGTCAGGGTGACCACCGTCATGACCGCGACGCCGATGGCAAAGGCGATGCCGATGGACCGCGCTTTCTTGGACCACAGGTTCTTGAAGATGAGGCTGGCGAGCGACAGCGATCCCTACCGCCTCCTGTGCTGCGGGCCCGTCGTGTACGGGTCCGATGATGCCGCCGTCGAGCCCACGGTCACTCCCCCGGAACTCGACGCCGGCCCCGGGTCATCCCCGGGTGATGACGGCCTGCGCCGCCTCGACCGCTTCTCGGATGTCATGGAGGAGCTTCTGGATCCCCTCTCGGAGCGTGTCCGCGTTGACGGTGGCGTCCCGGCCGGCCTCGCGGAGCTTCGAGTACGCCGCCAGGCAGGCGTTCTGCGCGACGTCGAGCTGCTTGGTGGCGCGCTCGCGCACGTCCAGTTTGGCCAGGTCGATCTGGACCCTGAGCTCGTCGATGCGAGACCTCCACTGGTCCACCGTTCCCTGCATGGACTCGGCGACCCGCTCGGCGTCCTCGTGACCGGCGCCGCTCTGGCCACCTGGTTCTGCTGCTGCGTTCGACATGGCAACCTCCTTCAGGCTGTTGATCTGGATGTTCGTCCCGGTCCAGCGTGCCTCGGGTGGCCCTGGACGGATAGGGCCGAACGTCACCCGGCCGGGGACGGGCCCCGGCATGGGCGTGGACGGATGCTTACAGGCCGGCGACCGGCGTGCTCTCGGCCCGCGCCCGTCGGATGTCGGACAGCGTGAAGGCGACCTCGTCGATGAAGTAGGGGTCGAGCCCCGGCCGCGGGGTGCGGCGGGTCGTGCGCCTGGTGGTGGATGTCGTGGGGTGGTGCATGACTCGCTCCTCTGCTCGGGACGGCTGCTGCCGCTCCGGTCATTGGACCATCTCGACCCGGTCGCACCCAGGGCCGAACGCCCCTTCGTCCGTAGGACCTAAGTCCCGTCACGCTCGCTCGTCGAGGCCCCGGAGGGCGGCTGCCAGTGCGTCGGCGGCGGAGCCGTCCGAGGTGTCGATCACGATGGCGGACGGCGGCCAGGCGTCTGCGCGCGCCGCCATGGCGGTCCGGACCTCCGCGGTTGCCTCTGAGGCGTCGCCGCCGCGGTTCCGGCGCTGCGCGATCCGGGACACCGCGACGGCGTCGTCACAGATGCAGCAGAGCGCCATGAACTCGCTCCGGGTGTCCGCGGCGACGCGTGCCGCGGCGGCGCGCTGCGAGGCGTCGATCCACGACGCATCGAGGATGACCGCCTCCCCGCGTTCGAGGTACAGCCGGGCGCGCCGCACGAGCTCGGCGTAGACGGCGCCGACGGCATCGGGGCCATACCGGCCGGTGCCCGGCTCTGCCGGGCAGGGCGCCGCGGAGTCCTCTCCGGGTGGCTGCAGCTCGCGGCGGATGTCGTCCGAACGCAGCAATGCCCACCCCGTCTCGGCGGCCAGACCGATCGCGAGGGTGCTCTTCCCCGAACCGGGCAGGCCGCCCACGAGCACCAGGGCCTGCCGGGCCAGGCGCAGGTGGCGCAGGGCCAACGCGTGGAGCCCGCGGGCCGTTTCCTCCGACGTGGTCACGCCCTGCTCCCACTGCAGGCAGGCCACCTTGGCCCTGACGTACGCGCGCGACGCGATGTAGTAGTGCAGCAACAGCGGGGGAAGCCGGCCCGACCCCTGTGACTCGTAGTGCTCCACGAACCGCTCGGCTGCCTCGGGGAACCCGAGTCGCTCGAGATCCATTGTGAGGAAGGCGACATCGGCACACACGTCGCCATACCGGAGCTGGTCGGAGAACTCGATGCAGTCGAGGATGCGCACGCCGTCGTCGAGGCAGAACACGTCCTCGGCCTGGAGGTCGCCGTGCCCGTCGCACACCCGGCCCGCGGCGATGCGGGCGTCGAGCATCGCGCCGTGTCGATGCAGCCACCCGGCTGCCAGCGAGCGGACCTTGCGGTCCACCACTGGGTCCAGGACGGTTCCCACGAAGCGCGCCGTCTCTTCGAAGTTGGCGTCCCAATGCGCCCGCTGGGCCGCCGGCGTCGCCGACGCCGCGATGGCCGGGGAGCGCTCCGCACCGGCATGGAACGCGGCGAGGAGGGCGGCGATGTCGGCGAGACACCGCTCGACGTCGGCCCCCGACCGCACGAGCGTGGCCAGCCGACGATCGTCCGGCAGGGCACGCATCACGACCATATGGTCGATCGGCTCGCCGTCCATCACGATGTCGGCCACGCCCAGGTACACGTCGGGTGCCAGCCGGCGGTTCAGCTCCACCTCGCGCCGGCAGTCCGCCTCCCTCGTCGCTCGGTCCGTGAAGTCGAGGAAGTCGAAATGGACGGGTTTGCGCAGCTTGTAGACGCGGTCCCCCATGAAGACGAGCACGGAGATGTGGGTCTCGACCACCCGCAACGCCCCGCCCCTCCCATCGTCCGTCACACCGTCAGGCCACCGATCGCGCGGCGGGCTACTCCGCCGCGCCGTCCCAGTACACGTGCCCCCCGGCCGCGCACACCCGCTCCCGCATCCGGTCGATGACCTCCCAGCCCGTGCAGGCGATGTGCAGCGCGCCGGTGTCGAGAGCGAAGTCCCATCGCCCCTGCGCCATGCAGTCGTCCACCACGGCGGCCAGGTTGGAACCGGTCGAGCCGTCCAGGACGCCTTCGAGCCTGATGCCCACCGGATTCGACGTCACGTCGATCCACATCTCGAGGGCCACGTCGTCGTGCCAGGCGCGGTCGACCGCCTGCCGGAGCTCGTGCGCGGTCTCGTCCCGCTGTCCGGGCTCGTGATCGGTCTGCGACTGCGTCTCGTCGACCAGGATCATCGCTCCTCCAATCGCTGTCCCCCACCACCGGCCATGCCGGCCTTGATGCCGATTCTGGGCACGACGATGCCCGCACAGTAGGGCCGAATGTCACACGGGGGTGCGTTGGAACGTCGGTCCTCCAGCGCGCATGTGACATCCGGCCCTGCCCGGGACGCGCTCGGTTGGCGCATGCTGGTGTGCATCAGAAGCAGAGCCACCGGGCAACCGCCGCCGAGAGGAGGACAGAGTCATGAGAACGAAGCTGCGGCTGCAGCGCCGACGTCAGCTGTATCCGGAGAAGGTTCCGTCCTATTTGCTGCCCCCCGTGCCGCGTACAGTGGTGTTCGATCCATCGTTGCGCCGGGCCGGTGAGGCCGTCGGCACCAGCTGACCACGGCGGAGAGTCGCGCCATGTCGATGTACACGCAATTGCTCGATGCCGCCCTCGGAGAGCGCCCTGACGCCCCGACGGCGGCGGACGACTCGGAGCACGGCGCTCTCGACGAGCTGCTCCGCTGCCGCGCCGAACTCGACCAGGGTGTCGACCCCGCCATGGACCCCGATACCGTTCCCACCGTCCTGGCCCTGCAGATCGGCTACGACGTGGCGCTCCTGCAACTTGCACGAGTCGTGGGGATCGACAGCGACCCGCACCGGTTCGACCAGCCGCAGCGAGAGCGTGAGCGTCTCGAGAGCGCGCTGCGAGACCGCGGGATCAGCCTGGACGTGTCCGTCGCCGACGACGGGCGCGTGCCGGATCACAGCTGAACGGGCCGCCAGGAATGTCAGGTGCCCGTCGCGTCCGTCTGGGCATCGTGCTCGGTGCGCTCGTTCAGGCGGGCAGCGAAGGTGGCGGCCTGGGTCCGGCGCTCCATGCCGAGCTTGGCCAACAGGTTCGAGACGTAGTTCTTCACCGTCTTCTCGGCCAGGAACATGGTCTCCGCGATCTGCCGGTTCGTGAAACCCTCTGCGATGAGGTCGAGGATCCGCCTCTCCTGCGGGGTCAGGCTGGCCAGGCGCGGATCGACCTTGGGGCCGTCACGCAAACGGTCCAGCACGCGCTGGGTCAACGCCGGGTCGAGCAGCGACTGCCCCGCGCCGGCGCGCCGGATCGTCTCGAGCAGGTCCAGACTACCCACTTGCTTCAGCACGTAGCCGGCTGCCCCCGCCATGATGGAGGCGATGAGCGCCTCGTCGTCGGCGTACGACGTGAGCATCACGCAGGCGATTTCGGGCCAGCTCGACCTGATGTCCCGGCAGACCTCGACACCGCTGCCGTCGGGCAGCCGTACGTCCAGAATGGCCACATTGGGCTTGGTGGGCGGAATGCGCGCCAGCGCCTCGGCCACCGTCCCCGCCTCGCCGACCACCACAATGTCGTCGCTGGCCTCGAGCAGCGCGCGCAAGCCTCGCCGGACGACCTCGTGGTCGTCGAGCAGGAAAACACCCAGGGTCACGCCGCCATCTTCCCATCTTCGCCGGGACAACGGCTACTCGCGGGGTAGGCCTGCTGAATTGCTATGGGTAAGCTGACTGCAGTGCCATTTCGCTCCATCGAGGATCCAACCACGCTGCGCAGGGTGCTCGAGGCGACGCTGCTGATCCAGGCCAACCTCGAGTTGCCCGAGGTGCTGCGGCACGTGGTCGAGGAGGCACGGTCCATGACGGGTGCCCGCTACGGGGCCCTGGGCGTGCTGGACGAGGACAAGCACGCCCTGGCGGACTTCATCACGGTCGGGCTCTCCAAGGAGGAGGAGGCGAGCATCGGTGCCCGCCCCACCGGTCGCGGTGTCCTCGGCCTGCTCATCGCCGACCCGCAGCCACTGCGGATCACGGAGATCGGACAGCACCCCGACAGTTTCGGGTTCCCGCCGAACCATCCGCCCATGACGTCGTTCCTCGGCGTCCCCATCAAGGTGCGCGACGAGGTGTACGGCAACCTCTACCTGGCCGACAAGGTGGGGTGGTCGGAGTTCACCAGCGAGGACGTGGCGCTGGTCGGGGCGCTCTCGCTGGCGGCCGGGATCGCCATCGAGAACGCCCGGCTCCACGGCCTGGTGCGCCGGTCGGCCGTCTACGAGGACCGGGACCGCGTGGCCCGGGACCTGCACGACACCGTCATCCAGCGGCTCTTCGGCCTCGGGCTGAGCCTGCAGGGCCTGGCGGCGCGGGCGCCGGCGACCACGGCGAAGCAGCTGAACGACGCGGTGGGCGAGCTGGACCAGGTCATCGCGCAAGTGCGCTCCACCATTTACGAGCTCGGGCTGGGGGACCACAGCAGAGGCATCCGCGACGACATCGCGAGCCTGGTCGGGGAGCTCGAAACGGTCGTCGGCTTCGACATCGAGCTCACCTTCGCCGGCCCCATCGATGCCGCCGTCACCGACACGGTCCTGGAGCACCTGCTGGCCGTCGTCCGCGAGGCGCTCACCAACATCTCCAAGCACGCCCACGCGACGCGCGCCTCGGTGAGCGTGATGGTGGACGACAGCTCGTGTTGCCTCACCATCGCGGACGACGGCGTGGGCATGGCCGCGGCACCATTATCGACGGGCGGCGGCCTCGGGCTCCCGAACCTGCGCCGGCGGGCGGAGAAGCTGCGCGGCACCCTGGTCGCCGACACCCGGGCGGGCGGCGGGACGGTGCTCACGTTGCAGGTCCCCCTCGGCACCTGAGGGACGACCACCGATCCGGACGCCGCAGCCGAAACTCGACACCGCAGGAGGAGAGACACCAATGACCGCCGAACAGGCACCCCCCACGGGCAGGATCGTCGTCGGTATCGACGGCTCGCGGCCCTCGCTCGATGCCCTGTCGTGGGCCGCCCGACAGGCCGACCTGACCGACAGCACGCTCGAGATCGTGATGACGTGGGAATGGCCGGGGAGCGCCGGCTGGGCGGTGCCGATCCCCGCTGACTTCGACCCCGAAGAGGACGTCCGACGGGCGCTCGAGTCTGCCGTCGCCACCGTGCGCACCGAGCACCCGAACCTCAGCATCGATCCGAGGGTGATCGGCGGGCATCCCGCGCCCATCCTCATCGAGGCGTCCAAGGGGGCCGACCTGCTGGTGGTCGGATGCCGCGGCCATGGCGAGTTCGTCGGGATGCTGATCGGCTCGGTCAGCGAGTACTGCGCTACCAACGCGCACTGCCCGGTCCTGGTGCACCGGGCGCCCTCATAGGGCATGCCGGCCGCGCCGGGCCGGATCGTGGTCGGTGTCGACGGGTCGCCGTCCTCGCAGCGCGCGCTGGACTGGGCGATCGACGAGGCCAGGCGCAGCGGCGCCTCGTTGCACCTCGTCGCCGCCTGGATGTTCCCGATGGCCCTCGGCTACGCCCTCACGGCAACCGTCCACCAGGTGCACCAGGCGGCGCAGGACGTGATCGACGGCGCCCTGGCCCACGTCGCCGAGCGCGCACCGACCGTCACGGCCACCGGTGAGACGGTGGAGCAACTGCCGGCGCCGGCGTTGGTCACAGCGGCGAAGGGCGCCGACCTCTTGGTCGTCGGCTCCCGGGGACATGGTGGGTTCGAGGGGTTGCTCCAGGGATCGATCAGCCTGAACTGCACCCGCCACGCCGACTGCTCGGTGGTGGTCGTGCGCTGACGGTCGCGCCGACGACTCAGGAAATCGCGTCGGAAGAGGGCACGATCGTCACCGGCACCGATGCGTGCTCGGCCAGCTCGAGGCTCGTGCTCCCCAACAGGGTGCCCGCATGGGCGCCGGCGCCACGCGACCCCACGACGAGCAGCGACGCCGCCTCCTCGGGCGGCTGGACCATGCGGAGGAGCGCAGAGCACGGATCCCCGTCGACGACACACCACTCCACGTCGCCGGCATCCATGCCGGCGTCAACCGCGATCTGCACGGCGGCCTCGCCGTCGACCTGGCCGCGCGCGGTCATCCCGGCGTGCTCCAGCAGCCCCACGGCATGGACCACGCGCAGGCGGGCGCCCATGGCGAGAGCGGCCCGGGCGGCCCAGGCCACGGCCGCCCGGGCGTCGACGGAGCCGTCGTAGCCGACCACCACGGAGCCCCCCGTCACGGCCCCACCTCCATGTGGACCTGGTCGATGGCGTGCAACCGCGCCGAGTGACCGGCCCGAAGCTGCGAGAGGCCGGGGCCGCCGTAGGTCGGCGCCGTCGGGTGCCCAGGGACGCCGAGGAGCGCCCCGAGCGTCGCCTCGACCGAGGACTCGAGCGACGCCGGGTTGTACCCACCCTCGAGGAAGAGAACCAGGCGGCCCGGTCGTGGCGCGAACTCGCTGACCACCCGGGCCAGCTCGGCGAAGTCCCCACTCGAGAGCGCCAGCTCGCCGAGCGGGTCGGCCTGGTGCGCGTCGAAGCCGCAGGAGACCAGGACCCAGTCGGGCGCGAACTCCTCAATGGTCGGGCGCGCCTCCTCGTCGATGGCACGGCGCACGACATCCCCGGTCGCCCCGGCGGGGAGTGGCAGGTTCACCGTCAGGCCCGGTGCAGCGGGCCCACCCACCTCGTCGGGACGCCCCGTCCCCGGAAACAGCGGGTGCTGGTGTGTCGAGACGTACAGCACGTCGGGGTCGTCCCAGAAGATGGCCTGCGTGCCGTTCCCGTGGTGCACGTCCCAATCGACGATGAGCACCCGCTCGCCCAGCGCCGTGCGCGACGCCGCCGCCACGGCGACGTTGTTCACGAGGCAGAACCCCATGGCCCGGTCCGCCGTGGCGTGGTGGCCCGGCGGGCGGACCGGCACGAACGCGATCCCCTCCCCGGTGCGCTCCAGCTCGCGCAACGCGGCGAGTCCCGCCCCGGCGGCACGCCGAGCCGCCACCCACGAGTCCGGGCGGGCGTAGGTGTCGGGATCGATGTCGCCGCCCCCACGGTGGCAGAACGCCTCGAGCTCGGCCAGATAGGCCGGCGCGTGCACCCGGGACAGCTCGTCGAAGGACGCCTCGGCGATGGCGGGGTAGACGACCTCGTCCTCGAGACCCAGGGCCCGCACCCCGTCCATGACGGCGAAGAGGCGCGACTGCTGCTCGGGGTGGTAGCGGCCGCCATCGTGCTCCGAGATGCCGGCCGGCCCCGCCACGACGAGGGGTGTCACCGGATGCCTCTCGACGGCAGCTGCCTCGTCGCCTCGCGGGCGGCCAGGGCGGACAGGTAGTCGTCCGTGGGCGCAATCGGGAAGCGCAACGTGACCGTCCCGTACTCGATGCTGGAGGCGACCGGGAAACCGGCGTGGCGGAACACGTCCAGCATCGCGCTGTTCTCGGCCAAGGTGTCGGCCCTGAAGACCTCGACCCCCCGCGCGGGCGGCGCGGACTAGCTCGTCGAGGAGGAGTGATCCGATCCCGTGGTGCTGATACTCGTCGGCCACGACGAACGCCACCTCGGCCTCGGTCTCCCCCGGCGCCCGGTCGAAGCGGCCCACGGCGACCAGGCGGTTGCCGACCATCGCCACCAGGGCCAGCCGGTTGACGTAGTCGACGGTCGTGAACCGCTCGACCTCCGCCTCGGTCAGCGTCGGGTGGAACGTGAAGAATCGCATGTACACCGAGTGCGGCGACAGCTGCCGGTGGAATTCGACCAGGGCCGGTGCGTCCTCGGGCCGGATCGGCCTGACGTGGTAGCGCAGGCCCTCGACGCCCGCGACGTCGCGTTCGAACTCGTGGGGGAAGCCGACCGGGTCGTCCCGCGCGCCGGCGGCCGCGGTCGGTGTAGGGGCAGGCAGCGTCTTCTCCTCGTTCAGGTCCATGCTACGGGTCCAGCGTCGCACCCTCCGCCGTCACGACCTAGGGTCGAAGGTCCATTGGCGGCCGTCGGTGCACGTCCTACGCTGGCCGACGATGCCGACCCTGATGAAGGCCTGGGCGGTCGACCGGCCCGGCCCCGTCGACGCTGCTCCTCTGGTGCGGCTCGACAAGCCGATCCCCGAGCCCGGGCTCGGCCAGGTTCGCCTCCACGTGCGTGTCTGCGGCGTGTGCCGCACTGACCTTCACCTGGCCGAAGGGGACCTCGCGCCGCGCCATCCGCGCGTGACGCCCGGGCACGAAGTGGTCGGGGTGGTCGACCAGCTCGGGCCGGGCGCCACCCGTTGGCGTCTGGGCGACCGCATCGGGGTGCCGTGGCTGGCCCACACATGCGGCGTCTGCCGCTTTTGCACGTCGGGTCGCGAGAACCTCTGCACGGATCCCCGCTTCACGGGCTGGGACGTCGACGGCGGCTACGCCGAATACGTCGTGGTCGACGAGGCCTACGCCTACGCGGTGCCCGAGGAGTTCGGCGACGAGGAGGCCGCCCCGCTGCTCTGCGCGGGGATCATCGGCTACCGCGCCCTGCTGCGGGCCAATCTCCCCGAGGGCGGGCGCCTCGGGATCTACGGGTTCGGCGGTTCTGCCCACATCACGGCGCAAGTGGCGCTCGCCCACGGTGCCCGGGTGCACGTCATGACGCGCTCGCGGGAGGCCCAGGCCCTCGCCCTGCAGCTGGGCGCCACCAGCGCCGGCGACGCCGATGCGGCGCCGCCCGAGCCCCTGGACTCGGCCATCCTGTTCGCCCCCGTCGGCACACTGGTGCCGCCGGCGCTCGCCGCGCTCGACCGCGGGGGGACCCTGGCCATCGCGGGCATCTACCTCACCGACGTGCCCGTCCTGCACTACCAAGACCATCTCTTCGAGGAGCGGACCCTCCAGAGCGTGACGGCCAATACGCGGCGCGACGGCGAGGCATTCCTGGCCGAAGCCGCCCGTCTCCGCCTGCGGGTGTCGACCACGCCCTACCCCATGGACCGTGCCGACGCCGCCCTGCGCGACCTCAGTCACGACCGCGTCAACGGCGCCGCCGTCCTCGTCGCGTGATCCGGGACGATCGGCCCTGTGCGGTGCGTCCGGGTGCGGGCAGAATGACCCCATGACCGCTCACCCGCCCTCCGGCCCGCACGCCTCCGACCTGGCGCGGCGCGTGGCCACACGCCGCGACGCCCTCGGGCTGAGCGTCGAGGAGCTCGCGACGCGGGCGGGCATCGACCCCGGCTACCTCGCCTACTTCGAGTCGAGCCCCGACGCCAACCTGTCCAGCGGCACGCTGCTGCTGATCGCGCTCGCGCTCGACACCTCGCCCCTCGAGCTCCTGGGAGGCACGGGCGACCGCCCGCCCGGCCATGGGCGTGCCCTGCCCCATGCCGCGCTCAACGAGCTCACGCCCGAGCAGTGCCGCACCCACCTGTCGGTCGGCGGGGTGGGCCGCCTCGTCTTCTCCACCGAGCGCGGTCCGGTCGCGCTCCCGGTCAACTACGAATTCACCGAGGACCAGGTCGTCTTCAGCACCGACGACGCCAAGGCGTCCGTGCTGGGCTCGGGGGAGACGGTCGGTTTCGAGATCGACCGGGTGGAGGAGGCGCTCAGCGAGGGCTGGAGCGTGCTGGTGACGGGGCCCTGCCGCCGCGTCGAGGATCCCGACGAGGTGCAACGCCTGTCATCGCTCGACCTCGAGGCCTGGGCAGGCGGCGACCGCCACGCGCTAATGGCCATTCACCCGGTGCAGACCACCGGCCGGGTCATCGTGCACGAAAGTGCCCCTGACCAGGATTGACACACACGTGAGCCCGCTCGTCAGCAGAAGCGCCGACGGTGCCCCAGCCGATTGACGTCAAAGACGCTGTCTCAGGGCCCTTGGCGATAGGTCCTGGAGCTCTCGACTGGGGCACACACGCCGGCAGTGCGATCAGGCGGTAGATCGCTAGGCCCCATTATTCCCGATCCTGGACCGGGTAAACACAGAATTTCAGGAAATTTTGAAAGGGTTTAGATGACCGGATCGACCTGGTCAGCAGCCATGAGCACGGCCACCAACTCCCGATCGCGGGAATACGAGAGGGTGCGGGAGGCGTCGTCGAGGGTGAGCCAGCGCAATTCGTCGACCTCCTCGTTGCGGCTGAAGACGCCCGACTCGGCCGCCATCACCCAGTAGGCCACCGCCTTGGGCCGCCCCTTGCGGTCCGCGTACTCGGTGTGGCCGATGAAGCGCAGGAGACGGCAGGCCAAGCCGGTCTCCTCGTGCACCTCGCGCAGCGCCGCCAGCTCGAACGTCTCCCCCGGCTCGAGCTTGCCCTTGGGGAACGACCAGTCCTGCTGCGCCGGCCGGTGCACCAGCACGATCTCGAGCGTCGCCGTGTGCCGGCGGACGACCAGCCCGCCGGCGGCCTGCACGACCTCGGTAGGTGAAGGGAGCTCCGCAGTCATCGCTCGTCGCGCCACTATCGGCACATTACCGCCGCGTCCGCGCCAATTGGCGGCAATCGCTCGACAACGCTCCACAACGCTCCACAACGCTCGACCAACGCTCGACAAGAGGGATGACCGCTGGGCCGCCGGCGGGGACCCGCAGTAGCCTGAGCGCGATGTCCGATTCCAGCAGTGCGGGGCCGGGGGATCCGCGCGATCCCGTCGAGATCGAATGGCAGTTCGACGCCCTCGATCTGCGACCGGTCGAGCGCTGGCTCGCCACGCTGCCCACGCTCGCGGTGGAGGCCGGCGACAGGGGGACCGTCACCGCGCTCGCCCGCACGCCCCGGCGCCTGGTCGACTCCTACCTCGACACGGACGACTGGCGCATCGCGCGCGCCGGTTTCGTCGTACGCACACGCCGCCGCGGCCGCCACGACGAGATCACGCTGAAGGACACCCGCCCCGCCGAGGGGAGCGGCCTGCGGCAGCGACTGGAGGTCACCGAGGTCCTGCCCGTGTCCGGCGTGGCCGGGCTCGGGCCCAGCGGCCCGGTCGGCCGCCGGCTGCGCGCGATCGTGGGCGCACACGGTCTGCACGAGGTGCTCCAGGTGCGAACACGGCGGCGGCCCTTCGCCCTGCGCGTCGGCGGTGTCGATGCGGCGGAGGTCGCGCTGGACGACACCGTGATCGTCGTCGGCGGCGGCCAGCGCCCGATGCAGCTTCGACGTGTCGAGGTCGAGGTCCGGCCCGAGTGGCTCGACGCGCTGGACCCCATCGTGGAGCAACTCCGCGCCTCCTGCGGGCTCCAGCCGGCGCGCCTCTCCAAGTTCGAGGCCGGCCTCCTCGGCGTGGGGCGCGAGATCCCGGGTTCTCCGGATCTCGGCTCGACCGCGATCGGCGAGTCCTCGACGATGGGCGATCTCGCCTTTGCCGTCCTCCGACGGCAGCTGGCGGTGTTGCGCGACAAGGAGCCGGGAACCCGGCTCGGCGAAGACCCCGAGGAACTGCACGACATGCGGGTGGCCACCCGCCGCCTCCGCGCCGCGCTCGCCCTGTTCGCCGGGGTGCTCCCGGTCCGGGCCCAGGTGTTCCGCGAGGAGCTGGGCTGGTTGGGCCGGGTGCTCGGCGCGGTGCGCGACCTCGACGTGCAGCTGGAGGGGCTGGCCGCCATGGCCACGGCCACCGCCGGGTGGAGCGCCGACATCCGGCCTGACGGTCACGACCCGCTCACCGAGCTTTCCGCCCTGTTGGAGCGTGAGCGCGAGGGAGCCCGCGCCGACATGCTGAGCGCCCTCGACTCGGTCCGCTGGGAGCGGCTGGCCCGGGGTCTGTCGTCCATGGTGCAGCAGGGTCCGGCACGACGCTCGCTGGCGACGAGGGTCCCGGCGGTGATCGGCATCCCGGACCTCGTCCTGACGAGGCACGCCAGGGTGGCCAAGGCGGCCAAACGGGCGAAGAAGACGGGCGTCGTGTCGGACTTCCACCAGCTCCGCATCCGCTGCAAGCGGTTGCGCTACGCGCTCGAGTTCAGCTCCGAGGTGTACGGCGGTCGCACCGCGCGGTTCGTCCGCCAACTCACCGCGCTGCAGGACGAGCTGGGACTGATGCAGGACGCCGAAGTCGCCTCCGTCCGGCTGGCCGATCTCGCCACGGGCCACACCGGCCTGCCTCCGGCCACCATCTTCGTCATGGGCGGCGTCGCGGAGCGGCACCGGCGCGAAGTCGAGCGGCTCCTGCGGCGGCTGCCCAAGGAGCTGCCGCGGATCGGCGGGCGCGAGTGGCGCGACCTGCTGGCCCTGATGGAGCGCCGCCGCACCGAGGCCGAGGCGGCGCTGCCCCCCGGGCACGGCACGCTGCGCGCCGTCCCCCCGCCACCGATGCCTCTCGACCCGCCGGCCCCGCCTGCCCCGGAGCGCGACACTCCCGCCGCGGCTCCCGAGCTGGCGGCGCTGGCGCCCCCGCCCCCGTCAAGCCAACGGGAATGACGGAACGTCGTCGCCCATGACGACGCGTGGATGCTCGGTCACCACGAAGTGCAGCCGGTCGGTGTCGAGGAACCGCTCGATGTCGGCCCAGATCTCGGGGAAGTCGGGCGCGGCCATGTGGGCCCGGTACGCCTCCATGCTCTCGAACCACTGCACCGTCACCCCGTCGAAGCCGGGGTCGTCGTCGCCCCGGTAGTCCGACAGCGGCCGCGGGTGCTGTTCGTAGCGCACGACGTGCCCGCCGCTCCGGCTGGCCGCGATCAGCGGACCGTGGACCTCTCGCCAGTGGGTGTGGAACTCCGCCGGGGTGAGGCCGTCCTTGCGGCGCAGCAGGCACGTGAGCCGGACCATGGGACCTCCTGTGGTGGGCGGGGGACGCGGAGCGCCGGGGGCATCGACGCCCCCGCAGGCTAGGCGGCCGGCCGCACTCCCAGGGAGCAAAGAGCCGGGCCGGGCCTCGCGGTTCCCGTCACCGGCTGCTGCCGCTCGGAACAGGCTTCCGCCGGCCCGTTCCGAGCAGCTCGCAGCAGCGCCGGTTCCCGCTACATCTGTCGCGCCCTCCGGGTCCTCCGGCGACCTCGGTGCCCGCCGCCCGCTCGGCCGGCGTGGCCGACGGCGCGCCCGCCGTCCTGTCTCGACGAAGGGAGCCGTGCCGATCGGCTGCCGCCGGGCCGGCCCCCGAGACGGGAGGGGGAACGGAGGAGGTCCCGAAGGCCGGGCCCGGTGGCGGTCCGCCGTCCGACCCGGGTGGGACGGGTCGGCGGGGGTGGCTGATCAGCGGCGACACGAAACCGCCTCTGGACTGCACGTTCCAATGGGTGACCGCTGCGTCGCCCACCCCGAGCACCTCCTTCCCCGCCCCCGCCGGGCGGGGCTTCTCCGTTCTCGCATGTGAAACGGGGGAATCCGTCGAACCTTGCGGTGTCGGCGGAAGAATCGCCCCCACCGCTGACGCAGGCGTCCGCCGAACGACCCGCCGGCCGACGCCGGGGGCAACTCCCGAGGGTCCCGTACTGTTGCCCTGCATGCCCGCCTCACATGTGGTGATCATCGTGTTGGGCGGGGTGGGCGCCGGCATCTTCAACGGTGTCGCCGGCGGCGGCAGCCTGATCTCCTTCCCGATCCTGCTCGGGCTGGGCTACCCCGCCCTGACCGCGAACATCACCAACACCGTGGGGATCTGGCCCGGCTACCTCGCATCGGCCGCCGGCTATCGCAACGAGATCGGCGACCAGGCCGACCGGCTGGTCCGCCTGACCCCGGTCGCCCTGGGCGGTGGTGTCGCCGGTGCGCTCCTGCTGCTGACCACCTCCCCGGCCACGTTCGAGCGCGTGGTCCCGTGGCTCGTGCTGGGAGCCGCCGCCCTCTTCGCCGCCCAGCCCGCGCTCCGGCGGGCGCTCGACCGGGGCTCGGCGCATCCCCGTACCCGGCCGGTGCTGCTGGTGGCGGGGGTCTTCGCCGCCTCTGTCTACGGCGGCTACTTCGGGGCTGCCATGGGCGTCATGTTCCTGGCCGTGCTCGGCCTGGCCCTGCCGGTGTCCATCGCCCACACCAGTGGCCTGCGCGCCGTGCTCTCCATGATCGTCAACGGCATCGCCGCCGTCGTCTTCCTCGTACACGGGGGCCTGGCCTGGGAGGCGGTGGGGCTGCTGGCGGCCGGCAGCCTCGTCGGGGGGTACGTCGGAGCCCGCCTGGCCCTCGCCCTGCCCGCGCCGGCGCTGCGCATGGTGGTCGTCGTCATCGGCGTCGGGACGGCGGTCAAGCTGCTGGTCTGACCTGGTCCGACCGACCTCAGCCCGCCGACAGCGGGTAGTGGCCGATGACCCCCCCACCAAGGGCGCGCCGCTGGGCCCGCCAGGCCGCGGCGGCCTCGTCGTGACCGATGGGGACCAGGCGGACGCGGGTCCCGGGCGCGCACTGGCCGAGCAGGCCGTGGTCGGCCGCGGCCACCACCGCCAGCACGGGGTAGCCCCCGAGCGTGGCGTGGTCGGGGAGCAGGACGACCGGGTCGCCCCCGGGCGGCGCCTGCACCGCCCCGGTGACGACGCCCTGCGAGTCGAGCTCGGTCGCCCTTCCCGTCGCCGCCGGCCGCAGCCGCAGCGTGCCCGCGGCCCGCAGCCGGACGCCGACCCGGTTGCTGTCGGGCTCGACGAGGAGATCCAGCCCCGCCAGGCTCTCGAGGGCGTCGGGCGCGAACTGCTCGGGGTGCGGGCCGGGGAGGACGCGCAACTCCACGGGGCCGGCCGTCCCCACCTCGGTGGCCACTCCCGGGGCCAGGTGGTCCCCGAGCGGCGGCGCCCAGGGGCCGGCATGGAGCACCTGCCCCCTCGCCAGCGCACCGGGGCCTAGCCCGCACAGCTCGTCGCTCGCGCTGCTCCCGAAGGCCGGCGGGGCGAGGAATCCGCCGGCGACCGACACGTAGGTACGGAAGCCCCGCCGCAGCGCGCCGACGGCGAGCTCCTGACCGGGGGCCAGCGGCACCACCTGGCCGGCGGGCACCGGGGCGGCGTCGACCCGGACTTCTGGTGCTGCCCCCACCACTGCGACGTGGCAGGGCTCCAGGCAGCGCAGTCGCGTCCCGCCGCCGGTGAGCTCCAGGGCGCCGGCACCCTCCGCATTGCCGACGAGCCGGTTGGCCAGGGAGAAGGACGGGGGATCGGCCGGTGCGGCGGACGGCACACCGGCCGACGCCACGGCGCGGCGACCGCCGTCCTGCACGGTGGCGCGCAAGCCGGGCGCCACCACCTCGACCGCGGCACGCGATCCCGCCGGCGGGGTCCACGCCGCAGTCCGCACCGGCGCCGGAACGGTCGGGTCCTCCGGGCCGGCCACGGTGAAGCGCACCCGGTCCCCCGGGGCGAGCACCGCGTACGGCGGCGCGCCGGATGACACGAGCGGGTAGGCGGTGCGGCCGACGAGCTGCCAGCCCCCCGGCGACGCGGTGGGGTAGACCGCGGCATGGCCGTTGGCCAGGGCGACGGAGCCGGCGGGCACGACCGGACGCGGACGGTCGCGCCGCGGCAGGGCGGACAGGACCTCGGGGAGGCCGTCGAGGTAGGCGAAGCCCGGCGAGAACCCGACGACGGACACCGTCAGCGTCGGCGCGGTGAGCTGCGCGACCACCTCGCCGGGCGTGCAGCCGGTCAGGGCGGCCACCTCGGCCAGATCGGGGCCGTCAAAGGCGCACGGCATGCTGACGTGCCGTCCCGGCCGTTCTCGACCGTGGGGTGGGGCGCCTGCGTCCAGCACGCGCGCCGCCGCGCGGCGCACGGGCTCGAGCTCGGTGGCCGGGTCGGCCAGACAGACGGCAACGGTGGCGTACCCGCACACGACGTCGACGGCCCCGGCCCCGCCACCAGCCAACACCGAGCGGAGCGAGCGGGCGAACGCCCGCGCGGCCGCGGCATCGGCGACGCCGATCAGGAAGGCGCGGTCACCGAGAGGCCGCACCTCGCCGACGGGGACCGAGCGCGTCATGCACGCGCCGGCGCGACCACGTCGATGCCCGAGTCCTCCATCACCTGTCGGACGGCGATCGCCAGGGCCACGGCCCCGGGCGAATCGGCGTGGATGCACAGCGTGTCCACCCAGAGCGTGAGCACGCTGCCGTTGGCGGCCACCACCGCACCGCGGGCGAGGCTGAGCGCCTGCGCCGCCGCCTCCTGCGGGTCGCGCAGCACGGCGCCCGCCGCATCCCGGTCGACCAGGCCCCCGTCGGGCCGGTACGCCCTGTCGCAGAAGCCCTCCTCGCACGTCGGCACGGCGTCGCGCAGCGCCATCGCCAAGGCGCGGCAGCCCGACGGCAGCACGAGCGGGGTACCGTCGGCACAGGCGTCGCCGACGGCATCGCGCAAGGCCTCGTAGACGGCTCCGCCCTTGGCGACCTCCTCGTAGAGGGCGCCGTGCGCCTTCACCGACGCGATGGACGTGCCGCCCGATCGGCAGACCCGCTCCAGCCCTCGCAGCTGCTCGGCCAGTGAGGAGCGGAGCTCAGCCCGGTCGATCGCCATCGGCGCGCGGCCGAATCCGTCGCGGTCGGGGTAGGAGGGATGGGCCCCGACCCGCAGGCTGTACTCGAGGGCGGCCGCCACCGTGGCGGCCATGGACGCCTCGTCGCCGGCATGGCCGCCGCAGGCGACGTGCGCCGTGGTCACCAGGCCGAGGAGGGCGCGCTCCACCTCGGCGCCGGCCGCGTCGACGGCCTCGCCCACGTCGGCATTCAGATCGATGGTCCGCTTCGGGGACACCCGCTCAGCCCGCCTCGAGGCGCTCCACGACGATGCCATCGCGGTAGACCACCCGCTGATTGCGCCGCGTGGGCACGCGTGCCCCGCCGAGCACGGTGCCGGTCATGTTGAGCGGATCCGCCCCGGCGACGACCACCTGCTCGCCGGCGGCGGTCCGCCGGTGGGTGGCCCGCAGCTCCTCGACGGCCTCGGGCAGCGCGTACTGCTCGCCCGAGAGCCCGGCGACGAAGCGACCGCCGAGCGCCGTGCCGCGGGCCTCCATGCGCCGCAACGCCCACACGACCTCGCGCCAGGGGATCTTGAACGACTCGCGACCCCACACCTCCCAGGCGACGACGCCCCAGCGCACGAGCAGCTGGTGCGCGACCGACTCGGCCAGCTCCTCGTTGCCTGGCGAGAGCACACCGTCGTCGACTGCGGGCTCCCCGAGCACCTCTGGTCCGGGCAGGAGCGACCACCGGCCCTCCCCGATGCCCGAACCCACCGGGGCGCGGCGCCGGGCCAGCCGCCCGGTGGGTCGCCGCACCGTGCGGGTCCGCCAACGGTCGCGGGCGGAGAGCAGCGAGCGCACGGCCGAGAACGCGTCGGCCGTGACGAGGCCGCGCGCCACCAGGTCCCACAGTCCCTCGTCGACCTCGGCCGGCAAGCGGCCGGCGAGAGGCGCCAGCTCGGGGCGGAAGCAGGCGCCGCGCGAGCGGAGCACGGCCAGCACGTCGGCGGCGGCGCCGACCGCGGGCTCGGGCGCGACCACACCCGCCCGCACGGCGCGCAGCGTCGTGACCAGGTCGTCGCGTACGACGAAAGCGAGCGGGGTCGCCGGCGAGGGTGCCCCGCCCCGCCCGGCCCGCTCGGCACGCGGCGTGAGCCGCCCCCACGCCACCTCGCCGGAGAGGCAGAGCTCGTCGAGCCAGCGGGGGTCGTAGCCGTTGACCCTCGTCGGCAGGATGTGCGCCTCCCACTCCGCCGCCGGAGCCTCTATCCCCGCCAGCTGCTCGAGGACCTCCAACAACCCCGCGCGGCCCTCCAGCCGGCTGTCCGGCGTGGCGTGCTGCCAGCGCGTGAGGAAGCGGACGTAGTCGGCGATGGGCACCGCGTCGACCATGCCCCGCCGCCGGTTGCGGCTGGCGCCGTGCAGGCGCACCAGCAGGTTGCGGGCACACCAGCGCCCGTCGGGCAACTCGATGGCCGACCCCTTGGCCTCCAGCCGGGCCAGCGCCGTGCGCGCCCGGGCCACGGACAGCGGCGCTCCCTGCGGAGCACCCGACGGCAGCGGCGCGTCGGCGACCAGCTGCTCGACCGACACCGGACCGGCCAGCTGCAAGTGGCCGGCGACGCACGCGGCGGCGGCCTCGTCGTCGTCGGCGAGTGCGGCCGCGGCGTCCCGACGCTCCGTGGCCACCCACCACCCCTCGTGCAGACTGGCCCGACCCGCCGCGGCGAGCGTGTCGTACCAACGCACCCACTGGGGGTGGGGCCGCGCCGCCACGAGCGACAGCAACAGGTCGTGCAGCTCGTCGGCAATGCGCGGGCGCGGGCGCACCTGGTCGAGCACGGCGGACACCGCCTCGGGGTCCAGCGCGGCCAGCTCGTCGGCCGGGACCGGCAACCCGTCGGGACCGAGCTGGCCCAGGCCGCGCCGCAGGGACAGCGCCCGGGTACGTCGCTCCTCCAGTGGGGCGTCGTCGAGGTAGGTGTAGGGCCGGCCACTGAGGATGGCATGGGAGAAGGGGGAAGGCTCCGAGGACTCCACCGTGTGCACCGCGATGGCGCCCGACTCGACCTTGGCCCAGACCTCCACCAGTCCCTCGACCGACAGCCCCTCGTGCAGGCAGTCGTGGACCGTCTGGCGCGCCAGCACGTGGTCGGGCACGGCGACCGGGCCGGGTGCGGCGTTCTCCTGACAGGCGGCCAGACCGGGCCACACCGCGGCCAGAAGGTCGTCCGCCTCCATGCGCTGGAGGTGGATGGGCCGGCGCCTGCCGCCGTTCATGCGGGGCAGGACCAGCGCGCGGTTGAGGTTCCACCGCCAGCGGGCGCCGAGCATCGGGTGGGGCAGCACGGCTTGGGTCAACACCTCGGGCGCCCGGGCGCTCGACAACATGGACTGCACGCGGGTGAGCGGGAAGCTGTGCTGGGGACCGAGCGAGAGGACGACCGTGTCGTCGTCCGCCGCGGCCTGCAGCTCGAAGTCGAACGAGACACAGAACCGCTTGCGCAGAGCCAGGCCGATGGCGCGGTTGATGCGGCCGCCGAATGGGGCATGGAGGATCAGCTGCGATCCCTCGCTGTCGTCGAAGCAGCGCTCCACCACGATGCGCTCGCGCGTCGGCAGGTGTCCGAGCGCAGCCAGGCCCGCCGCGCAGTAGGAGACCACCTGTTGGGCCACCTCGGCGGAGACGCCGGCGCGTTCGCACACGAAGCGGCGCGCCCCCTCCCCTTCGCCGGCTCGCAGCAGCGGCTCCAGCGCGGCGCGCAGGTCGCTCACGGCCTCGGAGAGCTCGGCCGTGCGCGCCGGTGCCTCGCCCAGCCAGAAGGGGACGGTCGGGGGCAGGTCCCCCGCGTCGTGGACCCGGACGGTGCCGACCTCGACCTTGGCCACCCGCCAGGAGTGCGTGCCGAGGAGGAAGATGTCCCCCGCGGTCGCCTCGACGGCGAAGTCCTCGTGCACCGATCCCACCGTCACCCCGTCGGGATCGAGGACCACTCGGTAGTCACCCGTCTCGGGGATGGCCCCGCCTCCTGTCAGCGCCGCCAGCCGGGCCCCCCGCCGGGCGCGCAGGCGACCGTTCACGGCGTCATGGTGCAGGTGCGCACCCCGGCGCCCGCGCCCCGTCTCGATGCCCCAGCTGGCCAGTGCCACGACCTCGTCGAAATCCTCGCGGGACAGGTCTGCGTAGGGCGCGGCCTGCCTCACCATGGCCCACATCGCCTCCACGTCACGCTCGTCGGTGGCAGCCACCTCGGCGACCAGCTGCTGGGTCAGCACGTCCAGCGGGGCGACGGGCGGCTCCAGCAGGTCGAGGTGGCCCTCGCGCACGGCGGCGAGCAGGGCGGTGCACTCGACCAGCTCGTCGCGCGTGGTCGGGTAGAGCCGGCCCGCCGGCGTCCCCTCGCGCTGGTGGTTGGCGCGTCCGACGCGCTGGAGGAAGGTCCCGATGGCCCGGGGTGACCCGATTTGGCAGACGAGCTCCACCGGGCCCACGTCGATCCCGAGCTCGAGCGACGCCGTCGCCACCAGGGCGCGGAGGTCGCCGGCGCGGAGGCGGCTCTCGACGATGCGGCGCCGAGCCGCCGACAGGCTGCCGTGGTGGGCGGCGACGAGGAGCGACGCGTCGACGTCGCCGCCTCGGCTCGGTTCGTCATCGGCGAGGCGCTCCGCCAGCTGGTGCGCCACCCGTTCCGCCATCTTGCGGGTGTTGACGAACACGAGGGTGGTGCGGTGATGCCGGGTGTGCTCGGCGATGCGGTCGAGGATGTCGGACATCTGTCCGCCGCTCATCACGGCCTCGAGCTCGGTGGACGGAAGTTCGATGGCGACATCGAGGTCGCGGGCGTGGCCGCAGTCGACGATCACCGTCGGCGGCCGGTCCTCGTGCACGCCCGAGAGCAGCCGGGCGACCAGCTCCAGCGGCCGCTGTGTCGCCGAGAGACCGATGCGTTGGAGATGGCCCCCGCTCTCGGTGACGAGCGCGTCGAGGCGCTCGAGGCTCAGCGACAGGTGGCTGCCCCGCTTGTCGCGGGCCAGCGTGTGCACCTCGTCGACGATGACCGTGCGCACGCCGCGCAGCAGCGCACGCGACGACGGCGCCGTGAGGAGGAGATAGAGGGACTCGGGTGTCGTGACGAGCAGGTCGGGTGCCTGCTTCTTCATGGCCGCCCGCTCGGCCGGCGGCGTGTCGCCGGTGCGCACGGCGATGCGGAGCTCCGGGTCGGGGAAGCCGAGACGCCCCGCCTGCTCCCGGATCTCCGACAGGGGGACGTGCAGGTTCTCGTGCACGTCGACCGCGAGCGCGCGCAACGGTGAGATGTAGAGCACTTCGGGTGCGCCGCCGGTGCGCGCACCGGCCTCGGCGGCCCGGTACGCCGCGTCGATGGCCACCAGGAACCCGGTGAGCGTCTTGCCCGAGCCGGTGGGCGAGGCCACCAGCACGTCGCGCCCCGCTGCGATGTGGGGCCAGGCTGCCGCCTGCGGTGGTGTGGGCCCCGCCGGGAAGCGACGGGTGAACCAGCTCGCCACCGCCGGGTGGAACAGCGTCTCGGCCCTGTGGGTCTCGGGTGGGGCGGCGGGCACCTCCCTATTCCACCAGGCCGATGTGACCCCGACGAACGCGTTCCCCGCCGGCACCGGTCAGGCGGGTGGCCGGCGGCCCCAGCAGGAGATCATCGGCGGCTGGGCCAGGTCGAGCGTCCCGGTGGCCACGTTCGAGAGGTGCTGCGCAATGTCCGCCTCGGTGGCGACGCCGCGCTCGAGCAGCTGGTCCCGGATGAGGGAGATCGTCGCCACCTCGAGGTGGGCGCACGCCGGGTCGCTGACCGGGAAGAACGCGTCGGCTGCCACGTCCACCAGGCCGGCCGCCCGCAGCTGCCGGGGGAGCGAGCGGCCGTAGGCGAGGTCCACGCCCCGATCGGCCAGCAGCGTGCGAAAGCCGCGGCGGAGGCGGTTGGCCAGGACCTGCTCGGGACCGGACTCCTCCAGGCAGCTGAGCGGCTGGAGTGCCGGGTCGGCGTCCTCGACGAGCAGCACCCCGCCCGGGCGGAGGGCGGCGACCATGTTGGCCAGGGCGCGGTCGCGCTCGGGGACGTGCACCAGGACGAGACGGGCGTGGACGAGGTCGAAGGGTCCCTCGGGCCGGGGGTCGACCGCGACGTCGTGTTGGCGGATCTCGACGTTGGGCGCTGCCGCGGCCCCAGCCCACGCCAGGTTCACGTCCGTGGCGAGCACGTGCCCGCCGGGGCCGATCACCTCCGAGAGCCGGGCGACCACCGTCGTCCCTCCGGCGCCGACCTCCCAGCAGTGCCAGCCGGGCGCGAGGCCGAGCGCGTCGAAGTGGCGGAAGGTCGTGGGGTCGAACAGGTGTGCAAAGGCGGTGAAGCGGTCCATCGCCTCGGGCGCGTCGTTGGTGAGGAGGTAGCGGTGGCCCGTCACGGCCGTACGGCCCGCGCCGGCGCGGGCGTGAGGTCCTGCGAGGTCCCGACGTAGCGCTCCAGGACGTCGGCCACCTCGGCGCGGCCCTCGTCGATGAGGCCCGCGGTGCCGGAGAAGTCGCGGTACTGGCCCGACGGGTCGCCGCCACCGCTGAAGACGATGGCCTCGATGCCCGGGGGCAGCGCCGCCAGCTCGCGCACGAAGCGGGCGTGCACCGCCACGAAGAACGCCGTCAGGGCCGCCTCCGCCGGCCGGCGTGGCGGCCGCGGGTGGTAATGCAGTGGTCCGCAGAGCAGGACGTAGATGCGGTCGCACCCGGCCGAGATGGCCCGGCTGATGGGCACGTTGTTCACCACACCGCCGTCGACGAGCACGTCGCCGTCGATCGTGACCGGGGGGAAGATCGACGGGATGGCCGAGGAGGCCAGGATCGCCTCGATGGCCGGGCCATGGCCGATCCAGCGCTCCCGGCCGTCGGTGAGCGACGTCGTCACCACCTCGACGGGGATGGTGGCGTCCTCGAGGCGCTCGTAGTCCATCCCCGACTCGATGATGGCGCGCAGGCCCGAATTGGCATGGACCGCAGCGCGCTTCTGGAAGAACGCCCAGGGGCCGTCGAACGCACCCCGGGGGAAGATGTCGGTGCCCTTCACCTGGCGCCAGATGGTGGCCATGCGCTCGGCACCCTCGAGCGTCGGATTCCCGGCGTAGGCGGCTCCGTTGATTGCCCCGACGGAGGCGCCGAAGACCCGGTCCGCCCGGATGCCCCGCCGGATGAGCTCCTCGAGCATGCCCACCTGGACCGCGCCGCGGCTCCCGCCGCCGGCCAGGACGAAGGCCGTCCGGCGCGGGGCCGGCGCGCCCCGCCCGTCGGGCGCGTGGCGTTGCCGGGCGGCCCAGCGCGCGCGGATGCGCTCGGTCCACGTCGGTGCGCCCGCCCCGTCGGCGCCTGCAGCATCGCTCACGGTGCCGCCCGCGGTGGCGGCCGCTCCGCCGCCTCTTGGCGCTGCCGCCACGCCTTGCGCCCCGCCAGGTCGTGGCGGACGGCCCACACCACGATGATCACCGCGAGCACCACCATGGCGACGACGAAGAGGCCGAAGATCACGAAGAAGGCCGTGTCGGTCGCGGACGCCACTGGGACCAGGGCCGGTGCCATGTCACAGCCAGGGTAGAGGCATGTCCTCCCCGTCCACAACGCGACGTCGTGCTGTCACAGCGAGACGGAATACTGCATCGATGGTCCTCGTCGCCCCGTCTCCACCGCTCCGCCCGGGATCGCCGGGGCACGCGGCGGTGGACGGAGCCCTCGGGAGGCAGGTCCTCGCGCTGCTGCGCGGCGACACCGCGGCGCGCCCGCATTTCGACGGCGCGCTCGCCGGAGGCCTGCGAGCCTGGTTGGAGGACGCCGCCTACGACATGGTGACCGGGCTCGGCGAGCAGGCCCCGCCCGTCCATCTCGGTCCCCGCCAGGTGCTCGGCACCTCCGGGGAAGGGGAGGCCGACGAAGGGCGCGACGAGGAGGGGCTCTCCGACGAGCTCGTGCTGTCACGTCTCGTGCACGCGCTGTTCCGGCTGCTGGTGCACGAAGGCGGGTTCGCCGACCCGCTCGGCGACGCGCTCGACGCGCTGGGGGCCATGGACGCGGAGGACGTGGTGTGCCACGTCGCGTCACTGCCCGTCACGGCACGCGGGGCTCTGGCGGAGACGGTGGCGTCACACGCGGCGAACCTGGCGGCCACGGTGCCCCGATTCGCCCCGGGGTGGATGCCGAGGACCGACGACCGGGTGGCCATTCCGCTCGCCGGGGGCCGGGTCGTGCTGCACGGCTCCTTCGACCTACTGGTCGGCCTGCCCCAGCCGGGCACGGCCTCACTGTGCGCGCTGGGGCTCTCCACGAGTGGGCCATGGGCCAGGGAGCGGCGCTCGCTGCACTACCTGGCCCTGCTGGAGACGCTGCGCAGCGGCACTCCCCCGTTCCGCCTGGCGCTTCTCGAGTCGGCCACCGCCCGCTACGGCGTCGAGGACGTGCGCGAGGAGCATCTCCGGGCGATCGCCTCCCACCTGTCCGCTTGGCTGGCCCGGAGCCGCGTTGGCCGTGGTTGACCGGCTGACCGACGCGCTGGTGGCGCCGGCCGCGGCCGTCGACGTGACGGCGTGGCACGCCGCGCTGCGAGAGGCGAAGGCGAGACTCGCCGGCCTGGCCGTCCGGCGGCCGGGGGCGGGCCCCTTCCGGATCACCGACCACGAGATCCGGACTGCGCTGGGCGGCGACGGGGTGCGTGCCGACCGCCCGCCGTTCGCGTGGTCGGCGCGCACCGCCCGGCGGGCCCTCGGCCTGGGGGCAGTGCGCCTGCTCGCCACCGGCGGCGCCCGCTCCCCCGTCGAGGCGGCGCGCGCCCGTCTGACGGAGTCGTCACGGTGGGTGCACGAGGGCAACCCATGTGCCTCGCAGCTCGACCGATGGGTGGCCGGGCTCTCGGATGCTGGGCGTGCCGCCGTGTGCGCCGAGACGGTGACGTGGGCGACCCGCCTGTGGTGCGCCCTCGACTGGCCGGCCCTCGGGCCCGGGACCGTCATCGGTCGGGACCGCTGGTGGGACAGCCCGCACTCGGCCCTGCTGGCGCTGCGCAGCCGCGCGGAGGTCCGCACCGCCCCGTCCAACCTCGTCGTGCTGACCGGCCCCCGCCGTGACTCCGTGCGGGCAGAGCTTGCCCTCGTCACCCTGGTCGAGGCGCTGCGGAGCCGTGAGGGCGCCGTGCCCGGGCGCGTCGTCGGCTGGTGGCCCGACTCCGGCCGGCTGATGCAGGTCGAGCCCGAGCCGGCGGTGCTGACCCTGGCGGCCGACGCCGTGGCGCTGGCGCTGGCGGGATCCGGCGCGCCAGTTCGCTCCGCCGCCTGAGCCACACCCGGGGTCCTCTATCGTTGGCACCCCCATGGGAACGCGCGCAGACATCCGGAACGTGGCCATCGTGGCCCACGTCGACCACGGCAAGACGACCCTGGTCGACGCCCTGTTGCGCCAAACCGGCGCCTTCGGGGCCCACCAGGAGCTGACCGACCGGGTGATGGACTCGGGCGACCTCGAACGGGAGAAGGGCATCACCATCCTCGCCAAGAACACGGCGGTGCGCTGGGGCGGCGTGAAGCTGAACATCGTCGACACGCCCGGCCACGCGGACTTCGGCGGCGAGGTCGAGCGCGGGCTGACCATGGTCGACGGCGTGCTGCTGCTCGTCGACGCGTCCGAGGGGCCCCTGCCCCAGACCCGCTTCGTGCTCCGCAAGACGCTCGAGGCCAGGCTCCCCGTCGTGCTCGTCGTCAACAAGGTCGACCGGGCGGACGCCCGGATCGCCGAGGTCGTGCACCAGGTCGAGGAGCTCTTCTTGGATCTCGGCGCCGACGAGCACCAGATCGACTTCCCCATCCTCTACGCCAACGCCAGGGCGGGCTGGGTCAGCGCCGAGCCGGGCGTGGAGGGGGTCAACGTCGAGCCGCTGTTCCAGGCGATCATCGAGCACGTGCCCGCCCCGTCCTTCGACGAGGACGCGCCGACCCAGGCGCTGGTCTGCAACCTCTCGGCCTCGCCCTACGTCGGGCGGCTGGCGGTGTGCCGCGTGCACAACGGCACGCTGGTGAAGGGATCGCCGGTGGGGTGGTGCCGACTCGACGGCACGGTGGAGAAGGCGAGGATCACCGAGCTCTACGTCACCGAGGCGCTGGACCAGTTGCCGGCGGAGTCGGCGGGCCCGGGCGAGATCGTCTCGGTGGCCGGCCTGGCGGAGGTCACCATCGGCGAGACGCTGGCCGACCCCGACCGGCCCCTGGCGCTGCCCGCCATCACGGTGGACGAGCCGAGCCTGGCCATGACGATCGGCATCAACACGTCGCCCCTGTCGGGTGCCGACGGGACGAAGTTGACGGCACGGCTGTTGAAGGCGCGACTGGACGCGGAACTCGTGGGCAACGTCGCAATCCGGGTGGCCCCGACCGACCGGCCCGACACGTGGGAGGTGCTCGGGCGTGGTGAGCTGCAGCTGGCCGTGCTGGTCGAGACCATGCGGCGCGAAGGCTTCGAGCTCACCGTGGGCAAACCCCAGGTCGTCACGCGGGAGATGGACGGGCGCGTGCACGAGCCGGTGGAGCGGGTGTCCGTGGACGTCCCCGACGAGTATCTCGGCGTCGTGACCCAGCTGCTCGCCCTCCGCAAGGGCACCATGCTCGAGATGGTCAACCACGGCACCGGCTGGGTGCGGCTCGACTACCGGGTGCCGGCGCGCGGCCTCATCGGGTTCCGCACCGAGTTCCTCACCGAGACCCGCGGGACGGGCATCCTCCACCACGTGTTCGACGGGTGGGAACCCTGGCACGGTGAACTGCGCACCCGGCGCAACGGGTCCATGGTGGCCGACCGCCGCGGGGTGACGACGACCTTCGCCCTCATGAACCTCCAGGAGCGGGGGACGCTGATCGTGGGCCCGGCCGAGGAGGTGTACGAGGGGATGGTCATCGGGGAGAACGCCCGGGCCGAGGAGATGGACGTCAATCCGACGAAGGAGAAGAAGCTCACGAACATGCGCTCGTCGACGGCCGAGGAATTCGAACGGCTCACCCCGGCGATGTCCTTCTCCCTGGAGCACGCGCTGGAGTTCATCGCCGAGGACGAGTGCGTGGAGGTGACGCCCAAGGCGGTGCGGCTGCGCAAGGTGATCCTGGACCAGGCGACGAGGGGACGATTGCGCAGCCGGGCCCGAGACGCCCGGGAGCAGGCGGCACGGGGATAGGGAGGGCACGACGGTGGGCAATCACGGGGCCGGCCGGAACGAGGGCTTCGACCACATGACGATCGTGGTCCGCGACCTCGACGAGGCGCGGCGGTTCTTCGGGCTTCTCGGCTTCGTCGAGCGGCTCGCGGTGGTCGCCTCCGGCGAGGAGATCGCGCGCTACATGGGCATCCCGGAGTGGGAAGCCGATCACGTCACTTTGGTGCTGGAGGGCGCGCCGGTGCACCAGGAAGTGCAGCTGCTCCGCTTCCACCATCCCGACGCCGCGGTCGATGCGGGCGCCGGCTCGCTGGCACGGACGGGGTTCAACCACGTGTGCTTCCGGGTCGGCAACCTCGACGCAATGCTGGCGCACCTCGCGGAACACGGGATCACGCCGCGCAACGACGTCATGGACTTCCACGACCGCCGTCTCGTCTTCCTCGACGGGCCGGGTGTCGTCGTCGAGCTGGCCGAGTGGACGAATGGGTCGGCCGGCCAGGGGAGTCACCTAGCATGAGTCGCCTGGAGGGATGGCAGAGCGGACGAATGCACAGCTCTTGAAAAGCTGCGAGGTGCAAGCCTCCGTGGGTTCGAATCCCACTCCCTCCGCACACCACTCCATCCGCACACCACGTCTGCACCTCAGCGCCGGCGAGCGCCGCCGGGCTCCTGCTGAGGGAGCTGCTGGTTGCCGGGATCGGGCACCGTGACCGTGATCGGCGGGGAAAAGAAGGCCCCGAGGTTCGTCGGCGTTGGGCAGGCGTTGCCGAGGTTGGTCAGCGAGGTGGCAGGTAAGGCGGGAGGGCTCGTGATGGGCTGTCCAAAACCGAGCGTCGAGGTCAGATCACCCACCGCCTGCCGTCGCCAAGCCGTCAGATTCGGGATCGGGACGTCCCAGCGCGCCTCGAGAAATCGCAACGTCGAGGTGTGGTCATAGGTGCCCGAGTCGACCCAGCCGCCCCGGCTCCACGGTGAGACCACAAGCATGGGGACCCGAAAGCCGAGGCCGATGGGCCCTCCGTAGCCGTCCGCTTCGACCATCGCCTCGGGCACCGACACTTCCTCTCCGGGTGTTCCGGGCTTTGGGGTCGGCGGCACCACGTGGTCGAAGAACCCGCCGTTCTCGTCGTAGGTGATGAACAGCACCGTCTTCGACCACACCTCGGGGTTCTCGGTGAGGGCAGTGAGCACCTGGTTGGTCATCCATTGGCCAGCGGCCGGCGAGCTGTTGGGATGCTCCGAGTACGCGATCGGTGGCAGGATCCACGACACCTGCGGCAACTGACCAGAGCGAATGTCGGCCAGGAACTCGTTGGGCCACGTGGGCAAGAACGCACGATCGTAGAGGTCGGTTCCAGGGCGCGACATGTACTGCTTGAAGTAGAGCAGCACGTTGAACCCGTCGTACAGCGCAAGGTCGAGGCCCGGGCCCACCGAGGTGCCCGGAGGTTGGTAGACCTTCCAGGAGATGCCGTGATCGCTCAGGACTTCGGGCATGGTGTCCCAGCGCACCGAACCGACGGCTTCAGTGGACTCGGCAAGTGTTCCGGGCGTCTTGAGTACGGGACCACCGTGTGTGCCTTTGGGATCGAGGAAGGCGGACATGAAGTAGAGACGGTTGGGCATCGTCGGTCCGAGCACCGAGCAGTAGTAGTGATCGCAGATGGTGAAAGCGTCGGCCAGCGCGTAGTAGTAGCCGAGCTGTTGGCGGGTGAAATAGCCCATGACGAGCGGTGCCTGTTCGGGTCCGTCGTTTTGCTCCTGGGCGTGGATCGCAACGAACGCGTCGTTGTCGTTCCCGTTGTTCCAGCTCCCATGCTGATCGTCCCAGCCGTGGACCGGAATCGCATTATTCCCGGAGCACAGCTGGGCCGTTGCCGAGGGCAGGTTGAACGGGAGCAGGACGCTGGCGCCGTCCGCTCCCTGCGGCCACGACTGATGGAAGGCGGTCAGCGCGCCGGCACTCCGGTCGTTGAAACCCCGAACCCCACGATACGAACCGAAGTAGTGGTCGAACGAGCGGTTCTCCTGCATCAAGAAGACCACGTGTTCCACGGCCCCGAGATCACCGCCGGCGGGATCGGTGGTCCTCACCGCGTCGGCCAACCTCTGGCCCATTGATTGTCCGTGGGCTCTGAACAAGCCGGCTCCGGCGAGAACGATTGAAGCGGCTAAGAATTCGCGTCGGGATGGCAGTGTGTACCTCCGCCCTATGTGCGCCGATCTGTCCGACATGATTGTGGCAAACCCTCACATGAAGAGGGGCTGTCCGTTGCGCCACGGGAAGTTGTGCTCGCGTGCTCCGGCGTCCAGCCAGGCGGAATCCCCGCAATTCCTTTGGGAGTGCTTCGTGAAATCTGCCCTGACCTGGGAAAAGGGTCGGGAGGGACAAGGGGCGCCTAGCCGGCTGTGGCGAGATCGAGCACGCGGACCAGGTTGCTGGGAGGGTTTGAATACAGACTCAGGGTCTCCGCCCACTCCCTCAGCCCGTGCTGTGCAGCGCGGGAGAGGGGGGCACGGTGGGAACGGGGCCCACACCGCGACGTAGCCCCCGACCGGCCCAGGCGACCGACCGGCCCAGGCGACCGACCGGCCCAGGCGACCGACCGGGTCGACCGACCGGCGAAAAAGCCGGCGCGCCGGCACAACGCTGGTCGCGGCTCGTCTTTCTGAGGCCCAGCGAAGGTAGGTCGACCTCAACATCTGCGACGGCTGAAGGAAGACTCCTATGCAACACTCGGACCGTGGACGAGGTGCGGCGATCTCAGGTGAGAGTCCCTGTTGGCGCCGGTGTTCTTTGTCTCAGTCTCGTCTTCGGTGTTGTGGTGGCGACCCAGCAAGGTGGAGAGTCCAGCGCAGCTGCCACCATTGTTGATCCGGCCAATGGCACAGGTTCTTTCCTCCTGACGGCCACAACCACCGGACCGGGGTACGCACCGACCTTCACGGGCAATGGTGAACTTGGAATTCGGGTTCCACCCCAGGGTCAGGGATATGAGGGCGGGGCGGTTCCCACGCAGTCGGAGCTGGCAGGGTTCTACGCTCAGGCCCCCGGGCAAGTGCAGCAGCGCGCGAACATCCCGACCTGGTCCACCCTGACGTTCTCCGAGGCGGGTCAGGCGTTCACCCTTGCTCAGGGGAAGACGACCGATTGGAGACAGTCGATCAACCTGCGAACCGGTGTGATCGCTACGGCGGGCCAGTGGACCGCCCCTGATGGACGGACGACCGACCTCTCCTACCAAGTGCTAACCGATCGTGCCCGCCCCGACGTCGGTCTGGTACGACTTGAGATGACCCCCCGGTGGTCCGGCACAGCCACGATCACCGATGCCATCGACGGCTCGCCGGCAATGCTGAGCACCCAAATCGAGAAGGGGTGGTCACTCTCCAACCGTCGGGATTGGGTCAGCATCCAGACCGTGGGCACGAAGATAACGGCCGCGATTGTGAGCCAACTCAGCACGAGTGCCAATGTGAAAGCCCAGATGATCCCTGTCGACCAAAGCGTCGATCAGAGCGTCGGCCAACAACTCGGGTTCACAGTCGTCGCTGGCCGCAGCTACACCGTTACCAAGTATGTCGGCGTTGTGAGCTCGCCGGTCAGCGGTACGGCGCTGGGTGCCGCCCAGTCGCAGGCGCGCGCCGCTGCCGCCATCGGCTTCAATGCTCTGACACGTGCCAACGATGCCGCCTGGGCGACCTTGTGGGCCGGTCGCATCGATGTGATCGGCAATCCGACGCTAGCGTCAGAGGTCAACGCGAGCGAGTTCTACCTCTGGTCCTCCACTCGCGATGGTGTCGACTGGAGCATCTCGCCCGCCGGCCTTTCCTCCAACAGCTACAACGGCCACATCTTCTGGGACGCCGAGACGTGGATGTACCCAGCGTTGCTCGCACAGCATCCCGACCTGGCCAACGAGATGAACGAATACAGATTTCAACGACTGGCAGCAGCCGAAGGACATGCCACGGCGACCGGTTACCAGGGAGCCCGCTACCCCTGGGAAAGCGCGCTCGACGGGAGCGAGCAGATCCCCCCGCCGGCATCGTTGTTCAGCGAGGGGCTCTACGAGCAGCACGTGACAGCGGACATCGCCCTCGCCCAGTGGCAGTACTACCTGGCCACGGGGGACAAGAGCTGGCTGGCAACGCGAGGGTGGCCGGTGCTGTCCCAGGCTGCGGCGTTCTGGGCTTCCCGAGTAACTCCAGGCAACGATGGGACCTATGACATCGATGGTGTCACGGGTCCCGACGAGGAGAATCCTGACGTCAGCGGCGAGATCTACACGGACGTCGCGGCCAAGGAGACGCTACAGAATGCAGCAACGGCAGGCCGGCTTCTCGGCTACAGGGTCCCAGCCGCGTGGCTGCAGATCGCATCGGGCATCGTCGTTCCCACTGACGCCGCGCTCGGCGCACAACCGGAATTCGCTGGCTACCAGGGCCAAATGGTCAAGCAGGCGGACGTCACCCTCTTGGAGTACCCGTGGGACTATCCGCTGCCGCCGAACGTGGAGCAAGACAATCTCAACTACTACGTGCCCCGAACCGACCCTGAAGGTCCCTCAATGAGCGATTCGGTCAACTCCATCGACAGCGCCGTGCTCAACGCGCCGGGATGCTCCAGCTACGTGTTCACACAGCGCAGTGTCGAACCGTTCATCCGCGATTTCTTCGACCAGTTCTCCGAGACCAAGAGTGGCGGAGCCTTCACTTTCATGACGGGGATCGGAGGCTTCCTCCAGGAGTTCCTCTACGGATACTCGGGCCTGCGCTGGACCTCCACTGTCGTCCAGCTCGATCCCAGTCTCACAGGCCAGCTGAGCGGAATCGTGCTCCATGACCTGTCCTGGCACGGCCGCCGATTCACTGTCGCCATCGGGCCCCGGTCCACGAGTGTCACCTTGAACAGCGGTGCTGCACTCCCATTGAAGTCCGGTGATCGCATACGACATATCAACACCGGCCGGACGCTCACCCTGGGGACGCGGCGCCCCGACCTTGCGGTGACCGACGACGTCGCTCTCTGTGGTGCGGCCCGTGCCACCTCCTCGGAGCCGGGCGCGCCCGCGCTCGCTGCGGTTGACGGCAGTCCGGTCACCGATTGGCAGTCGGTCGATCTGCCGTCGACACTGACCCTGTCCTTACGCGGCGGCCCTCAGACAATGAGCGCCGCGACCCTGCGATGGGGCCAGCTATGGCCATCGCCTTCGGCCCCCAACCTTCCACCAGCCCCAGGTCCGGTGGTCACACTCAGGGCCAGTACCTACAGCCTCGCCGTTTCCGACGATGGTCACAGCTGGCGCACGGTGGCGAGCGTGACCGGACGAACGATCGGCACCACCGATGTGTTGCATTTTCCTGCGACTCGAGCTCGCTACATCGCGGTTCACATCACCGCATCCACAGACATGCAGCAACCGATGCTCGAGGAGCTGACTCTCAGTCGATGATCGGTAACATTTCGAGACCGCTGCCAAGCGGCCGAGTGGAGAATGCTCGGATCAACTCTGTTCACCAGGTAAAGGCAGCCCAGTGCTCGTACCGCGATGCGAGAGTACGGTCCGGTGAACGTTCTGCACCGACCGGTGCACGACGAGAATGGAGGCAACATGCGAAAGATCATGCTGGCAGCTGCCGTTCTGGCGATTCCGCTTTCAGCAGCAACATGGGGGGGTCGTCGCGACAGCCAGTAGCGCCGGTGCATCTTCTCCGGTGACGTGCGCCAAGGTCACCGGATCGCTCACGGGGACCACGCACTTCGACGGCTGCACGACTCCGTACGGAAGCGGAAACGCCATAGGAACGGGATTGGCGACAGGTGGGACTCTCAGTTGGGGGGGCACGGGCAAGCTCGCCGGTTCGGTGTCGTTCTCGGGCTCCGTTACCAGCCCCGGACAAGGAACCTGCGCCGCGGGTTCCACGGAGTACGTAGCCTCCGACGTCGTGACTGCTGCCACCGGAACCGCGGTGGGTCGCGCCCATGTTGGTGAAGCAGTGAAAGCCGACGCGTGTAGGGCCGCATCTGGTCACCTGGCTGTGATCTCGGGCAGCATCACGCCGTAAGCGTCACGGGCGAGCCACTGGTCGCGGGTGCGGGAGAGATGCCAGCGACCGGTGGCTCAGCCCACTACCGCCAGCCGCCGAGTCACCTGGATTCGCAGCGCTGGTCCTGCATGGAGGGTCGGCATCGCATCAGGGCTGACCTCATCTCTGTGGCCTCCGACGAAACCAACCAGTCGAAGACCGGAGCGTCCCGTTCACCAATCGGCTCGGTGGGACGTTGGGCACAAGTGCGGCCTGGATTTCGGGTTGCACGTGCGAGCCCGCATCGCTGTCCGGCTACTCGTGAGCCAGCTCCAGCGCGGCCGGTCGGTCACCAATCAGGCGTTCGCCCGCCCAAATAAGCAGTGAGCCGACCCGCCGCCGTGAACTCGGGAAGTGCGGTGAATGGTCATTGGGTCGGACTCTCCGCTGCCCTCGGGTTGGATGCACATTGAGGAGATCCTCATGTCTGGCCTTGCCGAGGGCCCGAAGCAATTCGGGGTGCGTTGGTACTCCTAGGGGGCTTTGAGAGGAAGTATTGACGAGGGGTGTGACAATGGGCGCGGCAACACAGCGCCCATGGCCGAAGGCATGAGATCGGGCCGTCGGGGCTTGCCCGACGGGCTCGATACGGGCTCGATGCTGGTCAGCCCAGCAGAGCGCGATTACCCGCGGCGGCGGACGCGCACAGCATCGGCTTCTGACGCTTCGTCGAATGGATCTTCATGTGCACCTCCTCAGTGCTCGCGTTGGAGTCCTCATGAAAACATACCGACTCCAAAATGGCGAGTGGTTCGAAAGAGAACGCAATGAACGTGCGCCGCGCTCGGTTGTGGAACACCTCTGACTGCCACTCTAGGTCACCGTCGCCTCTACCGGCGGCGCAGAACCTCGTGTTCAGGTCCAGTGGATTTCCAGAACATCACTATGGATCGCGAGGATGGTTCCAATCAGACACGCCGCAGGTAGAAGCCAACGCAGTGGCACCGACCAGCGCTGAACCGAGAGCGCAACGATGGTGATGATGGCAGTGATGCCGACATAGGCATAACGATTCCCGTAGGGGGTCGCCGTTTGGAAAGCGAGTAGCCATACGCAGGCGAGAGACAGGGCGGCGATGGACTCGAGGACCACCAGGACGTGCATGGGGATGCGCTGATGGATCAACCCCACCAAGAGGGCGAGTACTCCACAAGTGACGAGAAATCCAACACCTGCCGACCAGTGGAACTGTCCCCATCCCGAGCTGTACCAGAAGCTCGTCACCAGCCGTGTCGGCACGAGGTTGAGCACCAGGTTGACGGGATCCTTCACCACGTAGGGCGTGCCCATCGGTTCACCGAGCGCTCCGATGGCGGTCAGATACTCCGTCGAGGCGGAGCGAGCGAGTGGATCGCCATATCGCACCGAGTTCTGGATGAGATACCACGAACAGACTGCCGCGGTTGAGAGAAAGCCCCATCCAAGTTGCAGAGCTCGTTGACGCCAGCTCGGGGCGAAGGCTGCGAGGACGGGGATCACGAGAATCAGCGGGAGGACGGACAGCTTGGTGGTGACGAGCAGTCCGAATACGGCTCCCGTAGCGAGCATCCAAACGAGTGGACGGCCCCTGGACGAACCGGATTGCACAGTAGGTCAGAAGTGACCCCAGAAGGACGACGAGGTTGTCATTCGTCACGAAAGGGAAGAGGAAGATGAACCGCGGTAGAAAGGCCAGCGTCGCTGCACCGACGAGGGGGGTCCACCTGTCGTCAGCCAGTCGCCGAATGGTGAGAAAGGCAATGATCACCGTGACTGCACCCATAGCGATATTGGGAACTCTCAGCCAACGCACCAGCCCGGAATCTGGGTGAGTCACGAAGAACTCAGTCCTTGATGCTTTGTCACGATCGAACACCAGATCGTGAACCGGTACAGGCTCAGCGTGCTGACCCGTGACCACCTCCCACCCGGCGAGCAGAGGGTAATACAGGGCGCTTGCTGTGCTTCGTCGCCACTGCAGCCCAGGATTGGTTCAGCACGGGTCGGGTGACAATCGGCGTTGAAGCCGTACCACTGTCCACTCACAAGCGATTCGATGTTTGCGACGTGTCCCGGTTCGTCCTGTGCTTCCCAGGCGGGAGTCTTGAAGGCGACCAGGGAGGCAAGGGCCACGAAGAGGAGAACGATGGCGAGGAGTGGGGCCCAGGCTTGAATGCGCGCTCGTTTCTGCTCGGTCGCAGTCATCTCAGGAATCTTTGGCGCACCTCACACTGCCTCGCGCAGGAGCCTCCCGCATCGCATAGAACGTGACCTTCAGGCCGGTCGTGCCGGCCGAAGCCCCGCCACCGGTGATGGAGAAGGTACGGATCGGGGGGAATGAGAACGGGCAGGAGTAGCCCAGGTCCTCGGGCTCGACCATCAGGTGTGGTTGACCTGCGGTCGCTGCAATGAAACGGTTCGGGCTTGCTTCTCCGTTCACATCTATCTTCACCGATGCCGGCTTGTAGAAGAAGGACAGTGGACCGTACGTCACTGGGAGGGGGATGGAGCTGATGGTCGCGACGATGGCCTCATCGGATTGCGTCGGCCTGGGCACCGCAACGGTTCGACCGATCCCGCTGTCGACGACCGAGATCTGATGGAGCGATCCACATCGGTTCGGGACCTTGCCCAAGACCTGCCACGGCGGTGACCCACCAAGTTGGTCGTAGTGGCAGATCGTGGCGACGACCGTCGCCGGTGTCTGGAACGCCGGCACTCCCCCGATGAATGCGCTGGCACTCGTCGGTGGACGCAGAATGCGCTGTGGCCCGTTGTCTGAGGCAACCGAGTCGGCGTTCAGGTCGTCCAGATAGGGCGTGTAGGCATTCTGCTCCAGGAGCACCGGCAAGGGCTGCCATCGCAACGCCGGATACGCCCACGAGACGCCACCCTGCCCATTTTGGATGTAGGTGGTCTTGCCCCTCGCCAGTGCGACGGTGTCGGCACCGAGGTTCAGCCCCGGGTAGTAGCCCTCGTGGATCTGGGTCCGCGCCGTCTGCATCATGGCGGCGCGGCGGCCAGGGGACAGGATCGTCGCCGGGATTCCGAGGCTCGTTCTCATGCCATGGCGGAGGGCGCTCAGGGTGGGGCTCAGACCATTGACCACCACCAGCGTGGTGCCTGCGAAGACCAACGTCGCAATCAGCGGGAGGCGAGCCGATGCCTTGATGGGGATGGCGAGTAGCGCGACAAGGCATGCTGCAAAGGCAATGACCTCGTGGCCGGGCCCGTGGATCACAAACGTCTCCTTGAACGTCGAGAAGAGATAGACGGCAACAAGGATCATGGGGGCCCAGGTCAGGCGGAGCGTTCGTTTCGGAGAAGCAATGGCCAGGACCCAGGCCACCAGGATGACCATGAGGACCGCCACGTCGTATTGGAAAACCGACGCGTTCTCGATCGACAACGCCGGAGTGTAGCCCAACGTCTCCTGCATCGATCCGTGGATGTAACTGCCGATGTTGAAAAGCGATTGTCCGGTGACGACCCAGAGGATCAGGAAACACACGATGGCGCTGAGGACGTAGTACATCAGGTGCAGCAGTCGCCGTCCTTCTGCCAGAAGCACCGAGATGAGCGAGAGTGCACCGACGAGGGCAGCCATGTTCGTTTCGACGAGAAACGCAGCAGCCGATCCCGCTCCCAACAGGAACGGCATCGCTTCGGTCGTCCACGCGCGGAGGTCGCCCCTGATCCACGCACAACACCAGATGAGAACCGGACCGCCGACAAATATGAGACCAGGTGAAGCTGGCGACACACCCGGAGGAGTGGCCAGAAGAGCCGCCGCCACACCCCACGTCCCCGCAACGGCAAGGACGACGGCCCATCCCCACCTGAACGTGCGTGACAACGACCAGTACAGCGCTGAGAAGAAGAGGAGGTGGAGGGCGGTCACATAGAGCTCGGCGAGCAGGAACGTCGCCGTGAAGTACAGCTGCGGGAACTCCAAAAACCCGAGTGGTCCATACGTGAAGATCGCCTGCGGTCCGAACTGGAGGTCCTGCTGAAATCCCATCGCCAGGGCGGCGTGCCACGAATTGTCACCGGTCGGAATCGGCGCCGTCGAACCAATTGGGGTCAACAGCACCACGAGCACTGCCCCGGCGGCAAGTGCGATGGTTCGAGAATTGCGCGTGAAGAGCGCGGCGGTGTGCGTTCCTTCGGTCACGCTCGATGCGCTCACACTCACACTCACACTCACAGGGAGCTGATCGTACTCTGGTGATGTCGAATCTCCTGTCGATCTGTGGACCGCCTGCGCGGGCGATGCGATGCTCGGTTGCTGCACGTTGGCAACGTGATAGGCGCGCACGGATGCGTCCAACGGGAGGCGTTCGGATCGGCCACGACAGAGCCGCGTGACGGAGCGTCAGCATCTCTGCTCCCGCCTATGCTCGCGTACCACCCGCCACCGGAAGGACGGCCGTGCCGGCATACGAGACCATTCGCTACGAGCGCACCGGGGATGTCGGAACACTCACCTTGGCGCGACCGGACAAGCACAATGCGCAGAATCCACTGATGTGGCGCGAGCTGGCCGACCTGGGCGAGGATCTGCTCGCCGACCAGACGCTGCGGTGCCTGGTCGTCGCCGGTGAAGGACCCAGCTTCTCGGCCGGCATCGACCTGGTCGAGGGCCTGGCCGGCCTGATCGCTTCCTTGGTGGACCGAACGGCCGACGAGGACGCCCTCGAAGTCGGCCTGTCGGTGGCGGGGACGTTCAACTGGATCCCCCGTCTCGGCTGCCCCAGTGTCGCGGCCGTACGCGGCCATGCCTACGGTGCCGGCCTTCAGCTGGCACTCTCGTGCGACTTTCGGATCTTTGCGAGCGGCGCACGAGTGGGCCTGATCGAAACCCGGTTCGGGATCCTGCCCGACATGGGTGCGACCGTACGACTGCCGCGCATCATCGGCGAGGGGCGCGCCAGGGAGCTGATTCTGCTCGGTGAGGTCATCGACGCCGCCGAGGCACTGCGCATCGGCCTGGCCAACCAGGTAGTGGACGACGGAGCCGTCGAATCCGCCGCGGCAGAGCTCGCCGAGCGTCTCGCTGCCCAGCCGCCGCTGGCTGTTCGAGGCGCCCGGCGCGCCATCGACGCTGCGTGGTACCAGGACCCTGACGAGAGCTTCCGGGTGGCGGTGGAGGAGCAGATCCGTTGCCTCTCGTCAGAGGACTTCCAGGAAGCCGGGCACACGATGATGGAGGGACGCCCTCCGCAATGGCGGGGGCGCTGAACTCCTGTCCCTCACTCCCACTCGAAGAGGTGGGCGCGCTTCAGCTTGTCGACGACTCCGCCCTTCGGCTCCTTGAGCGACCCTGGCTTGTGGGCCGTCAGCCACGCGACCAGCTCGCTCGTGCTGCCCAGGGTGACGTCGACGTCCGGTTCGAGCAGGTAGACGCTGATCGAACCCCTGTCCACCGTGACACTCACCTCGGTCTCGCCACCGGACCCGAAGCACCAGGCGCGTGGCGCGCCGGGAGTCGACATCGCCTGCAGGCTCCAACCCGGTCGCCCCCGGAGCAGGTCCTCGACTTGCTTCCAGAGCTCGTCCTTGTCTGCTCGCACGCTCACCTCGGGTCGTCGCACCCACCACGAGGGCCCGATCGAAGGTGCGTGGACCCCGTCGGCAGGTCGGGCCGCCAACCGTAGCAGCGGGCGGGAAATCCCGAGCTGGCACCACGGACACCGCGCCGTTCGACCACAATGTGTTTCGTGGCGAACCCCACCCGCTCCCTGGTGGACGAGGCGCGTTCGGACGGGAGGGCGGCGGGGTGAGGGTCGCGGACCTGCTCGAAGCCGACCTCCGCCCGTTCACGCCGGACCCGCGATCGAACAGTCGGCCGCAGTCCCGACGGCGCCGGTGGATCGTGGCCGGGGCCGCGTTCGCCGTCTTCGCCTCCGCGCTCGGCTACCTCGTCGCCGACCAGGTGCAGCTGCACGCCCAGTTCGACCGGGCGCAGTCGTCCCTGGACGTGACCCGGCACCGGACCGGCATCGTGTCGGCTCAGCTGGCGGAGCTGCGCCACGACCTGGCCTTGCTCACCACGCAGGTGGGCAACGACTCGACGGCTCTCGACCAGGACGCCTCCCAGCTCAAGGGCGCCCAGACGGCCCTCCTCGACGCCGAGACGCACGTCACGCAGCAGGCCTCGCTCATCAAATCTCTCGACACCTGCCTGGGCGGCGTCGAGCAGGCGTTGAACGCCCTGTCGGTGGGCAAGCAATCGCAAGCCATCGCAGCCGTGAACGCGGTCTCGACGAGCTGCTCGAGTGCGGCGGCCTCGAGTGGGTGACCGGCGCCGGCGACGACGCTGGCTCACCGCCATCGCGCTCGTGCTGTGCGCCGCCCTGATCACGGCAGCCGTGGTGACCGACGTCGACGCCCGGAACCGGGCGCGGAACGAAGAGATCACCCTCGAGGCCGCCGACGCGTATCTGGCGGCGCTGCACCGTGGCGTCAGCGTCACCAGCTACGCCGCGGCCGTCACCACGAACAAGCGCAATGACCTGCAGTCGTCGATCGCCTCGACACTCGATCAGCTGGCCTCGACCAATTCGTCTCTGACCAACACGAACGTGAGCGCCTACCTGCAGGGCGCCGGCATCGCCACGCTCCAGACGTGCCTCGGCGGCGTCCAGAACGCCCTCGGGCAGATCTCGGCCAAGAACAACGCCCAGGCCGCCGACGACATCTCCGCTGTCTCGGGACCGTGCGCCCAGCTCGACGGGGGGACGAAGTCGGGCCTCGTCTATCCGTTCGACTTCCCCGATCCCGACGTCATTGTGGTGGGGCAGACGTACTACGCGTATGCGACCAATTCGGTGGCGGGCAACATCCAGATCATCAAGTCGACCGACCTGACGCAGTGGACCGCGGTGGGCAATGCCCTTCCGAGCCTCCCCGCGTGGGCCGCACCCGACTACTCCTGGGCGCCTTCGGTCGCTTTCATCGGGGGGACCTTCGTGCTCTACTACGCGGCAGACGTGGCCGGCACCCAAGACGAGTGCATCTCCGCAGCGACCGCCAGCCAGCCCCAGGGCCCCTTCGTCGACACATCGACGGCCCCGCTCGAGTGCCAGAAGTCGTTGGGTGGATCGATCGACCCGTCCTCGTTCTTCGACACGGACGGAAAGCTGTACCTGCTCTGGAAGTCGGGCGGCCCCGGCACCTCCAAGATCTGGTCGGAGGAGCTCTCGCCGAGCGGCATGACCTTCGCCGCGGGCGCCACACCGACGACGGTGCTGGTACCCGACCAGGCGTGGGAGAACGGGACCGTCGAAGCGCCGGTGATGGTGGCAGCGGGCGGGCGTGACCTCCTCTTCTTCTCGGGCAACGACTGGGACAGCGCGAACTACGCCGTCGGGGTCGCCACCTGCAGCGGGCCGCTCGGTCCGTGCGCCGACGCGTCACCGTCGCCCATCCTCTCCAGCGGACCGGGCGTGGCCGGCCCCGGCGGGGAGGCGGTGTTCACCGACACGTCGGGGGCATACTGGCTCGCCTTCCACGCGTGGGTGCCCGGCTCCGTGGGCTTTCCCCACAGCCGCGACCTCTACCTCCGCCGCCTCACTCTCTCCGGCCCCGTGCCGGTCGTGGCCAGGTCGGGTTAGGCGCCCCGACGGGTTGGATCGGAGGCCTCCACCCTCGGATGGCTACACGCGGGCGAAGAAGAGGGCCTCGTCCTCGAAGGCGGCGGTGGCCTCCTTGTTGACCGAGGGCTTCGTGCGGGCGACCGCGTTGAGGCAGTCGGCGGCGGTCACCGTGGCATCGCCGCCCGCCAGTGCCCTTTCGAAGGCCAGTTGGGCAGCTCGCTGCTCCGCCAGCGCGAAGTCCGCCGGGGTGAACCCCTCCGTACGCTCCGCGATGTCGCCGGGGTCGCAGGCGCCGAGGAACTCCGCCGCCAACTCGGTCCGCCCCGCGCGGTCGGGAGCGCCCACGGGGATGATCAGGTCGAAGCGTCCGGGACGCAGCATGGCCGCGTCGATCGCCGCGATGGAATTGGTGGCCATCAACATGAGCCGGCCGGGACGGGACTTGAAGATCGGGATCGCCTTCAACAACTCGTTCACGATCGGTTGGCTCTCCGGGCGCGCCTGGCGGGCCGACGCGATTTCGTCGGCCTCGTCTATGAAGCAGACCAATCGGTCCACGTGGCCAAGGTCGGTCAGGGCGACGCGCAACGCCGCTGCGGCCTCGGCACCGTGTCCGAGAAGGGAGGGATGCAGCTCGACGAAGGCCCACGAGAGCCGCGAGGCGATCGACCGGGCGAAGGACGTCTTCCCCGTCCCGGGCGGCCCGAACAGCATGACCGCGGCGGGCGGCCGCAGCCCGATGCGATCGGCCAGTTCGGCATGAGAGAGCGGCGCGACGATACGGCGTTCCAGGAGCTCCTTGGTCGAGGAGAACCCCTTCATCTCGTCCCAGAGCCCCGACGCCGGGAAGTGCCCCCCGTAGCGCTCCACGATCGCCAGCTCCTCCGGCACCATGGAGGCGGCGCGGACGAACAGGACCAGGCCGTCCATGCGGTCGAACGCCTGGTGTGAGAAGGCAACCTCGCCGACCTGTCCCGGTTCGAGGAGGGCCAGCAGGCGGTGTGCGCCGTGGTGGATGATCTCCTGGTCGAGCTCGCGCAGCAGCGCGGAGCCGATGCCTCGGTTGCGCCATTGCGGGTGGAGCGCGAGGGCCAGGAGATGGGCGTCGCGTCCGGCCATCCGGGCGACCGCCGCGCCCACCAGCTGGCCCGACGCCAGGGCGACCGCAGCCGGCTGGTGCTCGTTCAGCGCCTCCACCACGTCGCTGCGGCTGTACGCCGCCGCGGTGGCCGTGCCGGCCAGGTCGATGAGGCGGACGACGTCCTCGAACGGTGCGAGCGGATCACGGTGATCGAGCGGGAGGACTCGCCAGCCGGTGGTCAACGGCCCGGTCCCTGTGATGGCCCGGTTGTGACCACCGACGCCGTGCGATTCGTCACTGCCCGATGATCGTACGCCCCGGACCTGCCGGCGTCACGTGGGCGACCAGCGGACCGGACGCGGGACCGATCAGCGGCCGGCGGCGATGGCCTCGGCGCGGCGCGCCATGGCCGGTGCATCGACCGCCGCGCACACGTCGGAGAAGGCGGCGGTGGGTCCCCGCCAGTACAGGTCGTCGACGGAACGCAGGAGGGAGCGATCCACCTTCAACGTGGCCAGCTCCTTGAACAGCAGCGCGTCCTCGAAGGAGTCCCGGAGCGTGGCCGCCAACTTGGGGGCGCCCCGCACGGCCACATCCCACTCCGCGGGGTCGACCGGGATGTGCTCGAGGTGCTGCCAGCGGGCGAGGACCGCGCCAGCCGACTTGGCGCCCCAACCGGGTAGCCCCGGAAACCCGTCGGCGCTGTCACCGACGAGCGCCAAATAGTCCGGGATGGAGGCCGGGCCGACCCCGAACTTGTGGGTCACACCTCCCTCGTCGATCAGGACGTTCTTCCGTCGGTCCAGCTGCACGACGCGTGTCCCGCGCACGCATTGCCCGAGGTCCTTGTCCGGGGTGCAGATGACGACCTGGTCGACCGCGGGATCGTCGGCCGCCACGGCCGCGCCGCTGGCCAGGGCATCGTCGGCCTCGAGGTCGACCATGGGCCAGACCAACACCCCGAGGGCGCTCAGGGCCGCCTCCAGCGGCCAGGCCTGGGACCACAAGGCGGGGTCGACACCCTCCCCGGTCTTGTAACCGGGCCACAGATCGTTGCGGAAGGACTCGATCACGTGGTCGGTGGCGACGCCCACGTGTGTCGCACCCTCACCGAGCAGCTGGAGGACGGACCCGAGCACCCCCCGGACGGCCGCCACCTCCTGCCCTGCGGCGTTGCGGTGCGGCGGGGCGCCGAAGAAGTGCCGGAACAGCTCGTAGGTCCCGTCGACGAGGTGCACCTTCATGCCGAGAGCCTTCCACACCAGGGTTTTGCCGAGGCCTCCGTCCCGGGAGCGCGACGCGCTCCGCGAAATTCCCATCCTCGCCGCTACCATCGGGACGGACGAAAGGCTGACCGTGGTGACCGCATCGCGACGAACCTGTGTGACCTTGGCGGCCGTGGTCGGTGTCGTCTCACTGCTGCTCGGCACCTGCGGCTCGAGTGCTGCTGCCTCCACGAAAACCGCCAAGGCCCAGGCGGAGATCCAGCACGCCTATTCCACTCTGTTCAACTTCGCCAATCACAGCGTGTCGGCCAAGACGGCGGTCATCCAGAACGGGAGCGCCCTGCGCGCCTCCCTGAAGCAGGCGCTGTCGTCGTCCCTGGCCAAGAAGGCTGCCGGGGCCAAGGTGATCGCGGTGCGGCTCCTGTCGACCCTGCAGTGCCGGGAGGCGGCCCTCGTCTCACCGTGCGCCATGGTCACCTACAACCTGCTGGGACCTACCCACGCGCCGCTCTTCTCCACGCCCTCCTCCGGCTACGCCACCTACGTCAAGGGTCGGTGGCTGGTGGCCAAGGCGACCATCTGCGGCCTGCTCGAACTCTTCTACTCGGCCTCCGGACACAAGGGTGTCCCGAGCGGCTGCTGAGTCGCCGCGGTGGCGGCGCCGAGCGTCGATGGATGCGCCGGCAACAGTTGGGTGATCGCCGACTGGATCTCGGACAGCGACCCCTCGGCGGCTACGCGGCCCCGCACCAGCACCACCCCGCTGTCGGCGATCGACAGAGCTCGGTCGAGATGCTGCTCGACCACCAGCAGCGACGTTCCGGCGTCGCGGATCGCCCGCAGTGCGTCGAACACCTCGTCGACTGTCTGCGGGGCCAGGCCGAGCGAGAGCTCGTCGACGATGAGGAGGCGCTCTGGGACGGCCAGCGCCTTGGCCAGGCTCAGCATGCGCTGCTCGCCACCCGAGAGGGTTCCGGCCAGCTGGTGGCGGCGCTCGGCCAGCTGCCCGAAGGCACCGAACGCCCGGTCGAGCGCCTCGCCGAGCCGACCGCCCCTGCCGGCGGACCGGGCTACCAAGAGCAGATTCTCCTCCACGGTGAGCGTGGCGAACACCGACCGCCCCTCCGGGGCGTGGGCGATGCCGGCACGGGCAATGCGCCATGCCGGCCAGCGCGTGATGTCGTGGCCGTCGAAGCGGACGCTGCCCGCGCTGGCCCGAACCAACCCCGAGATGACCCGGGCGACGGTGGACTTGCCCGCCCCGTTCGACCCGACCAGGGCCACCGCCGAGCCCCGGGCCACGGTGAAGGACACCCCGAACAGTGCCCGGTACGGGCCGTAGGACGCCTCGACGTTGCGCAGCTCGAGCAGGGGCTCGGCGGCCACGGGGCCCGATGCGCTCGTGGCCTGTTCGGTCACGGGGCGGCCCCCAGGTACGCGCGGCGCACCGCCGGGTCGGCCATGACCTGGTCGACCGATCCGTCTGCGATGACGCGTCCCACGTCGAGAACGACCAGGCGGTCTACCACTGCCACCACCAGGTCGAGGTCGTGCTCGACCACCAGCGCCGCCACCCCCCGCTCATGGCGGACCCGGCGGAGGACGTCCACCAGGGTGGCGCGCTCGCCCTCGTCGAGACCGGAGGACGGCTCGTCGAGCATCAGCAGGCGCAGCGGACCGACCAACGCCCTCGCCAGCTCGACCAGGCGGCAGCGCCCGAGACTGAGCGCCTCCACCGGCACATCGGCCACATCGGACAGCCCGACCAGCTCGAGGACCTCGTCCGCGATCCGGCGCTCGTCGGCGCTCGGCCGCCCCAGGCCGACCACGTCCTTCCACAACCGGCCGCGCCGGCCGCGCACTCGCTCGGTCACCAACAGGTGCTCGCGCGGCGTCATGCTGCTGAACAGCTCCAAACGCTGGAACGTGCGGCCGATACCGAGGCGGCTCCGACGGAACGGCGGCATGCCGTCGATGCGCATCCCCCCGAAGAGGATCTGGCCGTCGTCCGGCTCTACGACGCCGAGCACGCAGTCGAACAGCGTGGTCTTGCCCGCACCGTTGGGGCCGACGACCCCGACCGACTCACTCACCTCGACGCGGAGCGACACCTCGGACAGCGCGACGATGTCGCCGAACCGCTTGGTCAGGCCGGTGATCTCGAGCAGGGCCACGATCAGCTCTCCTCGCCGCCGTCGCCTCGGCGGTGAACTTTGGCCGCAGCGGAACCGGCACCGGCTCGATGCCGGCTCCGGGCCACGCGGCCCAGGCCTCGCCCGCCGATCCCGCTCTCATCGGGCTCGGTTCCGCCGTTCGTCGGCACCTGGGGCCCGGGCGAGGCGACATCGTGGACTTCGTCGCGCCGGAGGTAACGGACCAGCTGCTCGGCCCGGTCGAGCACCCAGGCCTTGCCGTAGGCCACCACGCCCTCGGGGTGGCGCACGTAGGTGAGCGCGGCCAGTCCGAACACCAGCGCCAGCAGGGAGCTATACCGACTCGACAGGCCGCTCACCAGTTGCGTGAGAACGGCGTAGAGGACACCCGCTTCAATCGCGCCGGAGACCGAGTAGACGCCCACGGCGGCCACCACCACGACGAAGACGAGCGAGAACAGGTAGTTGAAGTCGTCGACCGACACCGACTGCTCCAGCGATGCGTAGAGGGCGCCCCCGATGCCTGCGATCGCCGCCGACAGCGCGAACACCATCACCCGCAGCCGTCGCACGTCGATGCCGATGGCCATCGACCCTGTCTCGGAGCCCCGCAGCGCCGCCAGCTCCTGCCCGAAGGTGCCGCCTTGAAGGAGCTTGACCACCCCGCCCACCAGCGCCAGGACGGCAAGGACCAGCCAGAAGAACGCGCCGGTCCCAGCGAAGCTCACGTTTCCGATCATCGGCCTCGGCACCGTGAGCCCGGTCGCGCCGTTGCCGGTCCAGGAGTAGAGGAACAGGACGTTGTCGGCCAGCAGGGCGAACGACAGGGTCAGCAGGCCGACGGCGATGCCGCCCACGCGGAGGACGGGCAACGCCACCACAGCTCCGAGGGCTCCCGCCAGCACGCCGCCGACCACCGTGCCGAGCAGCACCGACGTCCCGAAATGCACGGCGAGCTGGCCGACGGTGAAGGCGCCCACCCCGGCAAAGGTCGCCTGGCAGAGCGAGATCTGGCCGCCCATGCCGGTGAGCAGGGTGATCGAGAGGAAGATGATCGAGAGCACGATCCCCTGAGCGAAGACGAACTCCCAGTTGCCCGGAACGAGGGCCAGCGCCACCGCGATCATCAGGCCAGCCACCAGGACACCGAACACCCGGCTGCCCACTGCCACCTCGGGCAAGCGGGCCGGCGGGCGGAAGGTGGTCGTCGGCGGGTCGCAACTGGCCAGCGGATCGCCCGCCGTTCCCTGGCGGAAGGTCCGCCGCAGCACCAGCACGATGGCCAGGACCACGAACGGGAAGGCCGGCCGCAGGCCCGACGACAGGACGGTCCCCGAGGGCAGGTAGCCCCCGATGACCTCTTGGGCTACTCCCAACCCGATCCCCCCCGCCAGGGTGAGCGGCAGGCTCTCGAAGCCGCCGACGGCGGCGGCCGCGATGGCGGCGACGAGCAGCGCGGTGAAGTCCGAGGGGCTCAGCGCGGCGTAGATGGGAGCCAGGAGCACGCCGGCCAGACCGGCGAACGCGCTCGACAGCGCCCACGCCGACGCACTGGTTCGATCTGCCCGCACGCCGGCCAGCTCGGACATCCGGGGGCTCTCCACCACCGCCCGCATGCGCAGTCCGATCGCGGTCGAACGCAGCAGGAATCCGAGCGCGAGGACCACGATCACCGTGATCACCGTGGTGGAGAGCTCCTGGCCGCTCACCGCCGAGCCGGCGATGTGGAAGTAGACGTGCTCCGGTCGCAGCACCAGGGAAGCCGGCAGGCGTGGCGCGGTCCCGATCGCCATCTGGACGATGCTCGGTATGGCGATCAGCAACCCAAGCGTCGGGACCAGCTTCACCAGCGGCCCTGCCGTCCGGGTGTAGCGGAAGAGAAAGCGCTCCATGAGCAGCCCGATGGCAGGGCTGACGAGCACCACCGCCACCACGAAGGCCGCCCACACCGGCCAGCCGTCGCCAACGGCGATGGAGAAGACGACGGCGGAGACGTAGGCCTGCGCGCCGAAGGCGAGGTTGAAGACGCCGGACGCCCGGTAGGTGAGTACCAGACCGGTGCCCATCAGGGCGTAGACGCAGCCGTAGGGGATCCCGGGGAGGACGTAGGACAGGAACTGGGTCACGACCCACCGAACCGGCTGCCGAGCCGCATCAGCTGGATGGCACCCCGACCGGCACCGGGTTCAGCAGAGTGAGCGGCACGGTCGTGGGGGGATACGGCGTCCGGAAGCAGCTGAAGACGCTCATCGCCGTACCGTAGATCGGCACGAACCTGGTCCCGACCGCCTGGATGTAAGCGGTGCAATCCGGAGGGGGTGAGGACGTATGGGCGAGACGCCAGTCGATCGGAGCCTGGATGCCGTCCGAGGTGAACGACGAAATGCGGTTGATGGCAGCCACCAGGCGGCTCCGGGTGAGGTCGCGCCCCACCGCTCGCATGCCGGTCACGAACAGGTCGGCGCTCGTCCACCCGGCCAGTGCGGCCTCCGAAGGCAGCGTCCCCGGTGAGTACCGCTTGAGCATCGCCTGGAACAGGTCCATGCCGGGGTACACCCCGGGATTGAGCTGGGTGACCTCGAACGGGACGTGGGGCTTGTTGAAGTACACACCTTGCATGGCCGAGGTGTATTCGTGGATGGCGCCCTCGTCGTAGCCGTCTTGCCAGAGCTGGGTGACACCTGACATGCCTGCCTCCTGCATCGTCTGGGAGAGCAGCACGTTGCCACCCAGGTCCATGCAGGAGACGATCATGTCGACGCCGGCGGCCTGCATCCGCGTCACGTCGGCGTGCAGGTCCGTGGCCGGGGCGGGTATGGAGAGGTCCTCGAAGGCGATCGGGATGCCGTAACGGTGCAACCCGTTGATCGTCCCCTGGCACCCCGCCTGCGACTGGACGACGTTGTAGGCCAGCACGGCCACGGCGTGCGCGTGGTGCTGCTCGGCCAGGAAGGCAGGCGCGACCTGGGGCGAGGTGAAGTTGACATAGGAGCCGTCGTTCCCGAAGAGGCTGGGTGGGCCGCTCCACTCGGGGTTCACGTTCAGGCCGAACGTCGGCACGTCGTTGGCCGCCAGGAAGCTGGCTCCGGTGAAGGACGGCGTGGCCACGGCCACCACGGCGAACACGTGGAACTCGTCGACCAGCGCCCTGGCCTGGGTGGCGTTGATCGAGGGACTCGACTGGTCGTCGAGCGAGTAGGCGAGATCGATCCGGCGACCATCGACGCCGCCTTGGGCGTTCACCATGTCGAGATACACCTGAGCGCCGGTCACGACGGGGGCGAAGTCGGCCGGAAGTGGACCGGTCTGCGAGGAGAGCGCCCCGACCACGACCCGATTCGAGAACACGCCCTCGGTGTTGCCGGCGTGGGACACCGTCGTCTTCGCATTCCCGCAGGCGGCCAGGGTCGCCATCATGAGGACCCCGACACTGGCGAGGAGTGCCGTCTTGGCCGCCGGTCGGCGGCGGGACCAGACGCTTGAGGTACGAGGACCAGGTCTTCGGACTACGGGACGACGCCCTGACTGCCTACCGTGCGTCCTGCAATCGCCATCCATACTCGCATGGTGTATATCAGGGCAGACGGGAGACAGGGCGGAAAGTCCTGATGGGCGGTGCCGTCGAGGTGCGCTTGTGCCTCACCGCTGCGGCGAGGCACAACTCGAGGCACACCGAGGACTCAGGCGGTCAGAGGCGGTCTCACGCAGTCACACGCTGCCGATGGCGGACGTAGGTTCGCGGCTTGGAGGCAGAGAGGCACCGCGGCGCGTACAGCTCGCACGTCCCGTCGACGAGGTGCACCTTCATGTCGACGCCGAGTCTCTCATTCCTGCGAGAGACCGCCGCCGAGATGGTCCGGAAGGTCACACCGAGCAGGGACGTCGGAGGCTGTCACACCCGACCACTAAACCGGGTGGTCCGACCGTCAGATCGATGTCCGATCCCCGCCGGATCTTCCGACGCCCCTTCCCTAGGGTGGGAATAGCGAGCGGCGGAACGGCGTTGTCCGTTTGGGTGAGGGGCTGATGGATCCGAGCGCATGCGCAGGAGGAGACCCATGTCCGAAGATCCCAACGGCACCAGCGTCGTCGAACTCGAACCGGGCCGGTACGTTCCGGCCTGGGTGGTCCTCGGCATCGTCTGCATCGGCCAGTTCATGGTCGTGCTCGACGCCTCCATCGTCAACGTTGCCCTTCCGTCGATACAGCGCGACCTGCACTTCAGCACGTCGAACCTGCAGTGGATCGTCAACGCCTACACGCTGACCTTCGCCGGTTTCCTCCTCCTGGGTGGCCGGGCGGCCGACCTGTTCGGCCGGCGGAGGATCTTCATGGTGGGGCTGGCCGTGTTCACGATCTCCAGCCTCCTCGGCGGCATGGCTCAGAACCAGGCCTGGCTCGTGGGTGCCCGGGCCCTCCAGGGACTGGGGGCAGCCATTCTGGCTCCGGCCACGTTGACCATCCTGACCGCGACCTTCTCCGAAGGCCCCGCCCGCGCCCGCGCCTTGGGCGTGTGGAGCGCCGTCTCCGCTGCCGGCGCGTCGGCGGGTGCACTCTTCGGGGGCGTTCTCACCGACTTCCTCAGTTGGCGCTGGATCCTCTTCGTCAATGTGCCGGTCGGGGTCATCGCGCTCGTCGCGGCCCGCCGCGACCTCCCCGAGTCGCGCGCCGCCATGGCGCACCGCCACCTCGACCTGGGCGGGGCGGTGACCGTGACGGCCGGCCTCGTCGCTCTGGTCTTCGCCCTCGTGCGCACCGAGTCCTACTCGTGGGGGTCGGCACAGGTCCTGGTCCCGCTCGCGGTGGCCCTCGTGCTCCTGGCCGGCTTCCTCGTCCTCCAAGCCCGGTTCTCGAAGGCTCCACTCGTCCCGCTGCGCATCTTCCGCTCGCGTTCGGTGTCCGGCGGAAACGTGGTGATGCTGCTGATGTTCGGTGCGCTGTTCGGGTCCTGGTACTTCGAGACGCTCTACATGCAGCACGTGCTGGGCTACAGCCCGCTGCAGGCCGGCCTCGCCTTCCTGCCGCAGACACTCCTGATCGCAGCCGGCGCCCAGGTCACCGCGCGTCTGGTGCCCAGGCTCGGCCCGCGGGTGCTCATCGTCGCCGGCACGCTGGTGGCCGGTGCGGGGTTGGCCTGGCTGGCGCAGATCTCGACCAGCAGCACGTTCGTGGCCGACCTCCTCGGACCGTTCGTGCTCATCGGGCTGGGGATGGGCCTGGCGGTGACGCCGATCGCCGTCGCCGGAACGGCAGGGGTGCCGCGCGAACAGGCAGGACTCGCCTCGGGATTGCTCAACACGTCGCGCACCGTCGGCGCGTCCATCGGCCTGGCGGCACTCGCCACCGTGGCCGCCAACCGCACCTCAGGTGTGCTCACCGGGATGGCGGCCACGCCGGCCCGCACGGCGGCTGCACTCACCGACGGCTATGCCCTGGCCTTCTCGGTGGCGGCGGCGCTGCTGGGGGCCACCGCCGCTGTCGCGCTGGCGACGCTCCCGTCCCTCCGCGAGATCAACGAGCCGGTCAAGGCCGGTGAGGGAGCCCCCGCGCCGGCTCTCGGGCTCGAGGAGGCCTACGAAGCCACCTGACCCTGTGCGGCGGCTTCGTGCGGCGGCTTCGTCAGGTGGCCGCGCCACCGGCGGCGGCATTCTTGGCGTTGATCGCGTCCACGATGGCCTCCACGGCGTCATGCAGCCCACCCTCGGTGTGGATGTCGAGCAACGAGATCGCGTGCTCGATCTTGTTGCGGGCGTCCTCCACGTCCTCGAAGGTCTTGGTGGCCCGGGCGTCGGCCGCTCGGGACTGGATGTTCTGGCCGACGATGATGATCGGCAGGAGCACCAGCTGAATGAACTCGGAGGACAACCACAGCACCAGCACGGTGGCGCTGTGCTGCTTGATGGTCGAAGGCAACGAGACGAACGCGATGATGGCGAACAGATACGCCGCCCACATGGTCCCGACCAGCACCGTGATCTTGAGACCGAAGGCCGCGTTGAACCTCTGCGCCGCCGTGTCGGCCTTGACGAAGTGGTGCGTCTTGCCGTACACGGGGGTGCCGTCCTTGGTGTAGCCGTGCATCGGTACCGGTGGTGCCAGCGCGTCGGCGGTCGTCGTCATCCAAGTCCTCCTGAGTCATGGGTCCTTGGCCGAATTCTCACACGCACCAGTTCTCCCGGAGCGGTATGGGCTCGTTGCTCATTCCGCGCGCAGCATGAGAGCCGTCGGCGTGTCCGCGGCCAGCCGACCCGGCACCGTGGACACCACGTTGGCGAGCACGATCGCACTCACTCCCATTGCCGCGATGGCGAGGATCAGCCGGGAGGCTCCTCCACCTGCTCCATGAACTCGAGGCGGATCCCCCCGGGCGCCTCCACGAAGGCGATGCGCCGGGTGCCGAAACTCCCGCTGACGAGCCGCGGCCCCCACAGGACCTGGTGCCGCGCCAACTCGGCATCGAGGTCGTCGACGAAGAGGGCGGGGTGCAGGAAACCCTCGTCGGGCAACGCACAGGCCTCCTCGTAAATCGCCTGCGTGAACAGCGTCAGGGCGAGCGCTCCCAGCTGCACGTCGGCCCGGCGGCCGTTCTCCCATTCCACGGGCTCGGTCACGGTGGCCCCGGCCGCCTCGTACCAGGCGCACGCGCGCTCGAGGTCGGCATCCGCCACCTTCACGGCCAGGTTGGCCAGGCCGGTGACGGCCATCAGTGCAGCGGGGTGCCGTACAACGAGCCCAGGTCCTCGGCGATGAGCTCGAGTCGCACGCCGTCCGGATCGGAGAAGTACAGGGAGACCTCGCTCTCGACGTGGGTCGGGATACCGGCCTCCTCGAGGCGACTGCGGGCGGCGGCCCACTGCGCCTGGTCGACGGAGATGGCGAGATGGTGGAACCCGCCCAGCACCTCGGCATAGGGACCGAGGTCGAGGCCCGGGAAGTCGAAGAAGGCCAAGGTGTTGTCGTGGCCCACGTCGAAGAAGAGGTGGGTCGATCCCCGGTAGTCGCGGTTCTCGAAGAGCTCCACCAGCGGGAAGCCGAGCAGCTCCTGGTAGAAGCGGATCGTACGTTCCACGTCGGAGCACAAGAGCGCCAGATGGTGCACGCCCCGGGCCGCCGACTGCGGCCGGGTCGCCGTGTCGTGCAGGTATGACGCCCGCAGCCGCTCCCGTTCGTCGGCGGCAGCCTCGAGGTCGACGCTCACAGTCCCAGGAGCCACGCCGCGTTGGCTCCCAAGATGTTCTCCTTCGCCGCGTCCGCCAACCCGAGCACGGCCCGGTCCGCCGCGGCCTTCGGGTCGGCAACACCTTCGGCATGAGGCCAGTCGCTCCCGATCATGAACGTCGCATCGCCGACCTTCGGAACGAGGCGGTTGGGCATCTCGTAGGGCAAGGCCGCCACCCGCACCTGCCGCAGGAAGTACGCCGACGGTCGTTCGGCCAGCTGGCGAAACGGCTCGCCGTGCCGCTGGGTGTAGAAGTCCGACGCGCCGTCGATGTGCAAGAGGAAGCTCGGCACCCAGCTCGCCGTGAGCTCGACGACACCGATGCGCAGTTCCGGGAACCGCTCGAGCACGCCGTGCAGGATGAGGTTGGCGAGCGCGACGGCAGGCGCGAGATACAAGAAGATGGAGTCGAAGAGCTGTTCGCCGTCCTCCTGCTCTCCCTCCCGCCAGGCCGGGTGCAGCGGGCTCTCGAACTCCGAGACATGGAACACCGGAGCGACGCCGTGGTCGCTGAAGGCCGCCCAGACCGGGTCGAAGTCGCGGTGCGACAGTGGCTTGCCGTCCACCGGCGCCGGGGCCACCATGGCCAACCGGACACCCTGCGCCCGCACTCGCGCAATCTCCTCTACGGCCCACGCCGGATCATGCAGCATGAGATGCGCCACGCCGAACAGGCGCCCGTCACCGTCGGCGCACACGTCGGCCATGAAGCGGTTGTAGGCGCGCGCGTTGGCCCGCTGCGCCACTCGGTCCGAAGCCAGCCGCTGCTCCCACAGCAGGCCGTAGTTCGGGAACATCACCGCGGCATCGAGGCCGAACTGGTCGAGTACGGCGAGGCGAGCCCCGGCGAGGCGGTAGGTGTCCGGCACCAGCTCCTCGAACGAGCCCGGTGCCTGTTCCCCGCGCAGCCGGCGGAGCCGGTCTTCCCCAATCAGGGTCGAGCGCTCCGGGATTGGCACCTCGATCGGGGTGAGCCTGGTGCCCCGCCACGTCAGCCAGGGCCAGCCGCACTCGTCGTCGGAAATGGACAGCGCATCCGACCGGTGAGCCGGGTCGATGTGATCGGACCAGGTCGTCCTCGACTCGAAGAGATGCTGGTCGACGTCGATGGTCTGCAACGGCATGAAGCCCTCCCGTCGCAGCGTACCAGCGGTCCCTCCCCGGGGTCAGCCCGGGGAGGCCGTCACTCCATGGCCTCCCGCAGCTCCCGCAGCCAGTCGTCGGCGGCCTGCCAGGCGGCATCGGCCTGCCGGCGCTGCTCGGGCCCGTGCTCGCCGGCGGCGGGGTACGAGCCGAGGAACTTCACCCCCGCCAGCCCGGCGTGCAGGTCGCGCAGGCAGTCGGCGACCACCTCGTCCGCCAGGTGGCCCGACAGGTCGATGACGAAGCAGTAATCGCCCAGCCCCTGTTTGGTCGGCCGTGACTCGAGCTTCGTCAGGTTGATGTTGCGCGCGGCGAATTGGCCGAGGATCCCGTGCAGGCTGCCGGGATGGTCCGCCCGCTGGAAGCAGACGATGCTGGTCTTGTCGTGGCCCGTCGGCTTCGGCACCCGCGTCCGACCGACGAGGACGAAGCGCGTCTGGTTGTCCGGGTGATCCTCGACGTCCTCGGCGACGATGGCCAGGCCGTACCGCTCGGCCGCCAGCCGGGGCGCGATGGCGGCGCCGTCGGCAGCATCCGACTCCCCGAGCACCCGTGCCGCGTCAGCGGTGGAGTTGGCGGCTCGCTGCTCCACGTTCGGGAGGGTACGGGCCAAGTACTTCTGGCACTGTGCGAGGGCGTGGGGGTACGACGACACGTGGCGGATGTCGGCCAGGGACGTGCCCGGGCGCGCCATGAGGTGCAGGTGGATGTCCATGACGACTTCCCTCTGAATGAGGAGGTCGACATCGTGGATCAACCCGTCGATGGTGGCGCTGACCGTTCCCTCTATTGCGTTCTCGATGGGGACGAAGCCCAGGTCCGCGTCCCCGGAGGCCACCGCGTCGAGGACGGTCGTGATGGAACCCAGCGACTGCAGATCGGCCGCAGCCAGATCGGGCTGGGTCAGGAGCGCCTCCTGGGTGAAGGTGGCCGCCGGGCCGAAGTAGGCGACCGAGGTCGCAGGGGGGTTCACAGTTGGGCAGGATAGAGCAGCTCATGGACGCTTCTTCGCTTCGCGTGCTGATCGAACAGGTCGCCTCGGGCGAATGCGCGCCCGATGACGCCGTGCGCCAGCTGCGGCGCCTGCCCTACGCGGATCTGGGGTTCGCCCGGGTCGACCATCACCGCGACTTGCGGCTCGGCCTGCCCGAGGCCGTGTACGGCCCGGGCAAGACGCCGGAGCACTGCGCCGCGGTCGTCGGGGAGCTGCTGGCGGGGAGCGACGGGCCCGTGCTCCTCACCAGGGCGACCGACGCGCAGGTCAAGGCGGCATGTGCGGCCGCCGTCGCCGCCGGTCACGGCTCGGGGGTGGTCTCGGCCAGCGGTACGTTCTCCACCGTCGTCTTCCGACCGGCACCCCGCCGGGGGGGATCGGTCGTGGTGGTGACCGCCGGGACGGCCGACCTCCCCGTGGCCGCCGAGTGCGACGCCGTCCTGGGAGCACTCGGGTTCGCGCCCACCGTGCTGGCCGACTGCGGCGTGGCCGGCCTGCACCGGCTCCTTTCCGAGCTCGGCACCATCGCGATGGCCGACGCCGTCGTCGTGATTGCCGGCATGGAGGGAGCGCTGGCCAGCGTCGTGGGAGGGCTCACGCCCGCACCGGTGGTGGCCGTACCGACGAGCACCGGCTACGGCGCCGCACTCGAGGGCGTCACGGCGCTGCTCACCATGCTCGCCGCCTGCTCGTCGGGCATCACGGTGGTCGGCATCGACAACGGGTACGGCGCCGCCTGTGCCGTCGCCCGGCTGCTCCCGTGACGGCGCCCGCCGCCTCGGCCACCAAGGTGGCGTGGTTCCACTGCTTCGCCGGCATCGCGGGCGACATGGCGCTGGGGGCTCTCATCGACGCCGGCGCAGACGTCGGCGAGGTCCGCGCCCTGCTGCACCGCCTCGCCCTGCCGGGCTGGGAGATGCGGGTCGAGGACTGCCTGCGCGGCGGCATCGGCTGCACGCGCGTCGTCGTGCGCGGTACCGACGTCGTCGCCCGCGACTACGGGGCGATCACCGCCATCATCACCGACGCCGCCCTGCCGCCACGCGTGACGCAACGGTCGCTCGCCGTGTTCGGTGCCCTGGCGACCGTCGAGTCGGCGCTGCACCGGCAGCCCGTCGACGAGGTCCACTTCCACGAGGTCGGTGGCCACGATGCCATCGTCGACGTGGTCGGGACGGCGGCGGCGCTCGAGGTGCTCGACGTCGGCGAGATCACCGCATCGGCGGTGGCCACCGGTAACGGCGCGGTGCGCAGCGCGCACGGGTGGCTGCCCAACCCCGCGCCGGCCACCGTCCGCCTGCTGGAGGGGATCCCGGCCTACGGACGCGACGTCGGGATTGAGCTCACGACGCCGACCGGAGCCGCCCTGCTGGCCGCACTCAGCACGTCGTTCGGACCGCTCCCGGACATGACCGTCACCGCGTCGGGCTACGGAGGGGGCGCCGGCGAGCTGGCGGACCTGCCCAATTGCACCCAGGTGGTCGTCGGACAGCGCAGCAACTCGCCCAGCGTCGGGCCCGGGCAATCCGTGCTCCTGCTCGAGACCAACCTCGATGACGTCACCGGCGAGCAGCTGGGCTATGCCGTCGCCGCCGCCCTCGACGCCGGCGCCCTCGACGCCTGGGTCAGCTCCGTCACCATGAAGAAGGGCCGACCGGGGCACGTCCTGCACGTGCTCACCGACGCCTCGCACCTGCAGGTGCTGCAAGGCGAACTGCTGCGCGCCACGGGGACCATGGGGATGCGCGCCACCACGGTCGAGCGCTGGCCGGTGGAGCGCGAGATGGGCCTCGTCGCCGTGGACGGCATGTCGGTTCGGATGAAGGTGAGTGCAGGACGCGCCAAGCCGGAATTCGACGACGTCGCGCTCGTGGCCGCCAAGACCGGAGCGCCGCTCCACGAGGTCGCCAGCCGTGCCGAGGAGATCTGGCGCGCCGCCCACCTCCCTGCTCCGGGCCCGGGGGCGCCTCCCTGATGGCCAGCGCGATGTTCCAGTACGACGAGACCATGACCGACATGATCCTGGCCGCCTGCCGGGAGCGTCTGTCGATGGACCCGGTCTCCCTCGACTTCGGGGGTCTCGTCGCTTCGCTCGCCGACGAGCTGGCCGGACTCATGCGACCCGAGGGGAACGATGCGGCCCAGGTGCTCAAGCTGTTCGTCGACAAGCTGGCGACGGCCGTCGTGTCGTGCGACAGCCCTCGGTTCCTGTCGTTTATTCCGGCGGCTCCCACCAAGGCCTCCCTCCTCTTCGACATGTTCGTGTCGTGCTCGTCGCTGCACGGCACCTCGTGGCTCGAGGCGGCCGGGGTCGTGGTCGCGGAAAACCAGGCACTGGGCGTGCTGGCGGCCCAGGCGGGATTCCCCGCGGAGGCGGGCGGCTGTTTCGTCGCCGGCGGCTCGGCCGGGAACCTCTCGGCGCTCATGGTGGCCCGTGACACGGCGGCCTATCGGCGCCAGGGCGACGCGCCACTCCGCCCGCTCGTGGCCATCGGGGAAGAGGCCCATTCGTCGGTGGGCAAGGCGCTCCACGTCCTCGGTGTGGGTGCGCTCACCGTACCGACACGGGACCACCGGCTGACCGGTGCGGCGCTGCGGGCGGCGCTGCGGGACGATCCCTGCGGCGGCGACGTGATCGGGGTCGTCGCCACGGCCGGGACGACGAACGCCGGCATCGTCGACGATCTCGCCGGGGTGGCCGACGTGGCCGCGGAGCACTCGCTGTGGTTCCACATCGATGGCGCCTACGGGGGCGCCGCCGCGCTGTTCGCACCTTCGGTCCAGAACCAGTTCGTGGGTTTCGAACGGGCCGACTCCTTCATCGTCGACCCCCACAAGTGGCTCTTCGCTCCGTTCGACTGCGCCGCGCTCGTGTACCGCAGGCCCAACCTGGCCAAGGCGGTCCACACCCAGGATGCCCAGTACCTCGAGGTGCTGCACAGTGGGAAACCCGAGGAGTGGAACCCGAGTGACTATGCCTTCCATCTCACCCGGCGGGCCCGCGGCCTCCCGCTGTGGTTCTCCCTCGCCGTCAACGGCCTCGACGCCTACCGCGACGCCGTCGAGGCCGGGCTGGCCATCGCCGCGGGAGCAGCGGAGCGGATCGCCGAGTCGCCCCACGTCGAGCTCGTCCGCGAGCCGGGGCTCTCCATCGTGCTCTTTCGGCGCCCGGGATGGGACAGGGCGGACTATGACGTCTGGTCGGCCCGCCTGCTCCACGACCAGATCGGCTTCGTCACCCCGACCAGTTGGGAGGGCGAGACGGTAGCCCGCTTCGCCTTCCTCCATCCCAACACGACGGTCGACATGGTCGACGAGATCCTCGCCTCAATGGCCGAGCCGTGAGCGGGCCCGGCCGAGCAGGGTCACCATCGTCTCGACGTCCTGCGCCCCGGGCACGGGCCAGACCCCGTTGATCAGGAAGTAGGGCACCCCGATCACCCCGAGCTCCTGGGCCGCACCCTCGTCGGCCCGCACCGCAGCGCTGTACGCGTCGCCCGTCAGCACCTTCTCGACCTCGTGGCCGTCGAGGCCGGCGGCCCGGGCGACGTCGCGCAGGACCTCGTAGTCCGAGAGCAGACGCCCCTCTGTGAAGTACGCCGCGAACAGTCCCTTCACCAACGCGTCCTCGCACGCACTGCCGCGGGCCGCCTGGGCCAGCCGGTGGGCATCGAAGGTGCTACCTAGCTGCACCTTGTCGAAGTCGAAGGCCATCCCGACCTCACGGCCGAGCTCGGTGAGCTGCGCCTGGCCGGCGCGGACCCGCTCGGGGCTGATGCCGTACGTGTGCGCCACCGCCCGTTCCAGCGTCCGCTCGCGACGAGCCGGCGAGCGCGGGTCGAGCTCGAACGAGCGGTGCACGATGCCGATCTCGTCGCCGTACTCGACGGCGCGGCGTACGGCATCGAGCCGGTACAGACCCAGCGCGCACCACGGGCAGGCGAAGTCAGACCAGATCTCGATCTCCATCGCCGGCCACCCTACGGGGCTCCGGCCGGCGCGACGCCCGGCCCGTCACGCCCAGTCCTGCTGGGGCCAGCCCTCCGGCGGCGGCCATGAGGGTCCAACAGGTGGCACCTCGTTGCTGCCCTCCTCGTGCTGCAGGCCCGGGGCCGCGTGACGGCGGCCGAGCGCTGGCGCAGGAGCTCGAGGTGAGCGAGCGCACGGCCCGCCGGGACCTCGAAGCCCTGGCCATGGCGGGCATCCCGGTCTATTCCCAGCCCGGACGAGGGGGCGGCTGGGAGTTGGTCGGCGGGGCGCGGACCGACCTGAGCGGTCTCACCGCCGACGAGACGCGGGCGCTCTTCCTCATTGCCGGGCCCGCCGCCGCCACGCCCGAGGCGCGCGCGGCATTGCGCAAGCTGGTCCGGGCCCTCCCGGCGACCTTTCGCGAGCACGCCGAGGCGGCGGCCGGGGCCGTCGTGCGTGATCCGGCGGGGTGGGATCACGCCGAGCCGGCGCCACCCCACCATCTCGAGGCGCTGCAGCGGGCGGTGATCGACGGCGTCCAAGTCGAGTTGGGCTACCGGCGGCGCGACGGGCGCACGTCGTCGCGCACCGTGCACCCGCTGGGGCTGGTAGTCAAGAACGGTACCTGGTACCTCGTCGCCGGCACCGACGCCGGCGAGCGCACCTTCAGGGTCAGCCGGGTCCAGTCGGTCCGCGCCACATCGGAGCCCGCGACGCGCCCCGACGACTTCGACCTGGCGGCGGCGTGGAGCTCCATTGTCACCACCGTCGATGCCCAGCGGGCGCCGGTGACCGTTCGCCTGCGGACCGATGTCGGCATCCTCGACGTCCTGCGCTACATCTTCGGTGGCCGGGTGACGGCGGGCGAGCAGCGGCCCGACGGCGGCATCGACGTCGAGCTCCGAGCCCAGTCCGAGCTCATGGTGGCGCGCCAACTGGCCGGGTTCGCCGACGCGCTCGAGGTTGTCGCACCGGACGGCGTGCGACGGCACCTGGCAGACATCGGCCGCGGGCTGCTGCGCCGCCACGCGTGACGGCAGCGGCGGGCCGCCGCGTCAGCCGGCGGCCACCGCCGCTTCGAGCAACGCCCCGGCCGCCAGCAACCGTTCCTCGCTGCCCGCCGGGCCGATCAGCTGGATGCTGGCCGGCATCGATCCGGCCGACGGCACGGGGAGCGACAGCGCCGGCACGCCGGCCAGGTTCACGGGGAGGGTGCAGCGCGACACCAAGAGGTCGTCCCCGTCCTCCAGCCGCGGCGGGAAGGTCGTCAGGGTGGGCGTGACCAGCACGTCGTATTCCGAGAAGATCCGCTCCAACGCAGCCTGCCAGTCGCGCTGGACCCGCCAGGCCGCGCGCACGGTGCTGTCGTCGAAGGAGGCTCCGAGCTCCAGTCGGGCCCGCACGTCGGCACCGATCCCCCCGGGGTCCTCGGCGACGAGGAACGCGTCCGACTGCCAGGCCTCGACCACGAGGAGGAGCCCGGCCTGCATGGTCGCCTCGTCCCATCCCGGCACCGGCAGGGCGCGCCAGTCCCACCCGACCAGGCGCAGCGCCTCGTCGACCGCGGCGCTGACAGCCGGATCGGCGTCGACGGGCAACCGGGCGACGGCCAGGTCGGAACCGTCCACCTCGGCGACGGCGAAGCCCGGCTCAAGGAGCTGCATGCCGACCACGAGACCCGCGACGTCGTGGGCCATCGGTCCGATCGTGTCGAAGCTCGGCGACAGCGGCCACACCCCCCCGAGGGGGATCCGGCCCCACGTCGTCTTGAGGCCGGCCGTCCCGCAACAGGCCGAGGGGATGCGCACCGAGCCGCCCGTGTCGCTGCCGTAGGCCACATCCGATTCGCCGGTGGCAACGGCGACCGCCGAGCCGCTCGACGACCCGCCCGGGACCAGCGCCGGGTCGAGCGGGTTGACCGGCGTCCCGAACCACGGGTTCACGCCCGTCACGCCCAAGGCCAGCTCGTGCAGGTTGCTGCGACCGACGATCCGGGCACCCGCCGCCCTGGCTCCGGCCAGGCACTCGGCGTCCCGCGCCGCCGGTTCGGCGCGGACCGCCACGGCCCGGCACCCGGCGGTCGTCGGCTCGCCCTCCATGTCGATGAGATCCTTCACGGCCAGGCGGACACCGGGACCCGAGGTGTCGTAGCGGGTGATGAAGGTGCTCATGGGCTACGGGTGCCCCGGCCGCACGCCGGTCCGTTCACGTCGTGGGCGTGGTGACCGTGCTGACCGTGGCGCCCGGCGGCAGCTGGAAGAGCGACGGCGATGGCGACGACGAGTAGTTCGTGATCTGGAAACTGGTGGAGTCGGAGGCAACTTTGACGTAGCCGAGGATGCCCTGCGACGTGCTGCAGATGGTGCTGGTGCCGGGCACGCCGTGGGCCACCAGGTCCACGCAATTCATGTCGAAGCCGTTGAGCGACATCGTCGAGGACGACACCTTGTCACCGGCGAGCCCGGCCACGAGTGACACCCCCTTCAGGAAGTTGATCCAGTGCGACGGCGTGTAGATGTCGAAGATCTGGTTCTGGGACGCCGCGTCCGCCTTGCCGAGCTTCTGGCAGGACCACGTGCCGCCCGACCCGCTCTGGTTGCAGGCGTACTCGCCCGATGAGTTCACGATCACCTGGAGGTTCGACGGATTGGCCCCTGTCTGGGTCTCGTGGAAGGCCAGACCACCGCTGGAGGGGTCGACGGCGTAGACGATGGTGGCCGGAGCGCTCCCGGTCGTCGTGTAGGTCGCCTCGAAGGAGGTGTTCTGGTTCGACCGGAGGTTCTGGGTGAACGAGTCGATGGTTGCCTTGTTGCCCTCGACGTTGTGCACGGTCTGCTGGACCTTGTGGAGTGCGCTGCATCCGGTGGACACCACCGCGACCGCTGCGAAGATCGCCACGAGGATGCCGGTGCGGATTGGGTGCGACATTCCTGCCTCCTGGACCTGGCGCGCCGGTGAAGAGACGGACTCGCCGTCGCGACATTACGGCAGCCACCGCCCTGTGGTGGCGACCCCTGGCCGGCGGCCTCGGCGCCGGAGCACCGGAGCGCCGCGCCACACCGAGCGTCAGTCCGAGCCGGTTGCCAACGGGACCTCCGCGGCGTCGACGGGCGCCGCTTCGGTTCAGCCCGTTGCGCCGGATCCGACGGTTGGGCGCGCACGCCCCACGGTGGGCGCGGCGTGACGTGGCACGGTGCCACACGCCAGGAGGAGGCACACCGCGACGCCGAACAGATAGACGAAGCCGACGACACCGAGGACAGCGGTGGCGATGGAGATGCCCCAGGCGAGCCGACCGGCGCCGCGCTCGTTGCGCATCCTTCGTCGGTACAGCGCACCGGCCACGAGGACCACGACGCCGAGGCTCAGGATCGTGAGTATCGCTTCGGACACACCGAAGGCCTGCATGTAGGTCTTGGTCGGTGGCACCGCCCAGCCGGCGCTGGTCTCATGGGCTCGCTCGGTCACGTGCACGAAGAACGCCAACACGAACTGCGCGACACCCCAGAGTGCGGCGAGGACCAGGAACACCACCGTGGGCCGATCGAGCCGCTTCATCGCCTCACCACTGCCGATCATCCTCCCACCGCCCGGTGGCGAAGGCGAGGGCAGCGCCACGCTGACGTCGGCGTGGCTCCCGACCCCCTCTACCCGGGACCGTCCAGGGTCCTCCGGTACACGTTGGTCTCCCGCAGCTCGAAGCCCAGGCGCAGGTAGAGCCGGTTGGCCGCCTCGCGGTCCGGGCGGGACGTCAGGTCCACGGTGCGGGAGCCGAAGGCGGCGGCGCGGTCGAGCGCGGCGTGGACCAGGGCGGCCGCCACGCCCGCGCCGCGGGCCACCTCGTCGACGACGACGTCCTCGATCCACGCTCGCCGCCCCGTGGGGATCTCGAAGGTGGCGAGGGTCAGCATGCCCACGATGCGATCGTCAGCCCGCGCCACGAAGAGGGTGGTGCCCGGGTCCTCGACGATGCGGGCGAGCTGGTCCGGGGTCGGCCCGGGCGACGATCGGGAGAGCTGGGGTATGAGGGCGGCGACCGCCGCCACGAGTTCGTCGTCGACCGTCGCGGCGGGCTCGACCGTGATCACGACATCGCCGAGTCGCCGCGCCACATCGGCTGGCGCACGCTGTCGTAGAGCACGTCGCGTCGCTCCCCGTTGATGGCGGCGAAGACCTGGTCGCCCCAGCGCTCCGAGCCGACGAGAGGCCGCGGCATCGTCTCGCGCGTGAACCAGCCGACGTCGCGGGTCTCGAGCGGATGCGGGGCGAGCTCGCCGCCCACGGCGCGGCAGTAGAAGAGCAGCGAGTACAGCGGCACCCGGGTGAACCCGAGGCGCAGCCCGTCGAGGACGGCGATGAGCCGGACGGGCTCGACGAGGATGCCCGTCTCCTCCTCGACTTCCTTCACCACCACCTCGGCCGCCGAGTACCCCACGTCGCACCAACCCGTCGGGTAGAGCCAGATACCCGAGTCGGCCCGCTGAATGAGGAGGAGCTCCCCCTTGTCGTTGCCGACGGCCGCGCCGACCGCGACCTTGGGCGTGACGTAGCCCGGGACGCCCTTGCCCACCGTGTCCATCCACTCCTGGACGAGCCCGCCCGCGTCGGTGTCGGCTTCCTGGCCGTCCGCCTCGGCCCGGATGTCCGCGGCCACCTTGAGGATCTCCTCGAAGCGCTCCCGCTCGTACAGGCTCTCGGTGAAGCCCAGGCCGGTGCGGGCAATGGCCGAGAGGGCCTCGCTCCAGCGCAGCAGCGTCTTGAGCGGGACGTCACGGTCGTCGGTCGGGTCCACGGCCGGTGACGCTACCGCGGGCTGCCCCCTGGGCCAGAATGGGGCATGGCCGTCAACGAGGATTGCCGTCACTACGTGATGCGCACCACGCCCCGCGGGGAGCGCCTCGAACGCTGCAAGGTCAGCGCCAATGAGCCTCTCCCTTTCGCCTGCCCGGAGGGCTGCGTGTTCTACGAGCCGCGCACCGTCTCCTCGGCCGGGTGGCACGTGCCCCAGAGCCCCGAAGAGCCCTGAGCCCGACGTCCGGCGGGGATCAGCCCTCGAGGACGTCCCCCAGCAAGTCCACGGTGATCCCCTCCCCGCGGAGCCAGTCGAGCGCCGCCTCGACCTTGTCGGCCTCGCCGTCGAGCTCGCAGACGATCCAGCCGCGGTGCTCCTCCACGTCGGCGCGGCGGACGTCGGGCTCGACGTCGAACCGGCGCACCAGGGTGGCCAACACGGCGCGCCGGACCTCCGACTCGGGAAACGTCAGCTTGACCTTGACCCGGACCTCGCTCACCGCGCCTCTCTCCCCTCCTGCAGCGCCCGGTTCAGGCTGCCCGAGCGAAACCCCTCCAGGTCGAGCGCGACGAACGCGAACCCGGCCGCGCGCACGGCGGCGACCACCTCGCGACGGCGCTTCACCACGTCGGCGAGCGCGGCGGGCTCGACCTCGAGCCGGGCGGCGTCGCCGTGGTGGCGCACCCGGAGCTGGCCGAAACCCAGGGCCCGCAGCGCGGCCTCCGCCTGCTCCACGGCGGCCAGTCGGCCGAGCGTCACCGGGGTGCCGTAGGGCAGCCGGGAGGCCAGGCAGGCCGCCGCCGGCTTGTCCCAGGTACGCAGGCCGAGCCGGCGGGACCACCGCCGGATGTCGTCCTTGGTGAATCCCGACGCGACGAGGGGGAAGGCGGCGCCGGCCGCCGCGGCGGCGGCCTGGCCGGGACGGTGATCACCCAGGTCGCTCACGTTCACCCCGAGCACCACCGTCGCCCCCTCCGTGGCGGCCAGCGGCCCGAGGGCGTCCATGAGCGCCGTCTTGCAGCGGGCGCACCGGTCCGGGCCGTTTGTGACGTAGGCGGGGTCGTGCATCTCGGCCGTGGGTACGCCCACCCAGCGCAGACCCCACTCTGCGGCCAGGCTCCGGCAATCCTCCTCCTCGCTCCCGGGCAGGGAAGGGGACAGTGCCGTGGCACACAGCACCGCCTCCCGGCCCAGGGTGTCGTGGGCGACCTTGGCCAGCAGTGCCGAATCGGCGCCGCCGCTGAAGGCCACCACCACGCGCCCGAGCCGGCGCAGCTCGCCGCGCAGGTCGTCGATCGATGCCGGCACTGTTCGCTCGGCCACCCGTGGCACGGTGGGCTGGGCCACCCGTGGCACTGTGGGCTGGGCCACCCGTGGCACTGTGGGCTGGGCCACCCGTGGCACTGTGGGCTGGGCCACCCGTGGCACTGTGGGCTGGGCCACCCGTGGCACGGTGGGCTCGGCCACCCGTGGCACGGTGACCTCAGCCACCGAGGGCCGCCAGCACTTCGTCGAGCGTGCCCACCATGCCCGTGTAGAAGGGGCCGAACTCGGCGTAGAACGCCGAGGCCTCGTCGAAGCGCATGTCGTAGACGCAGTCCTTGAGGTCGTCGGGATGGGTCCCGAACAGGGTCACCCCCCACTCCCAGTCGTCGAGCCCGGTCGACCCGGTGATGACCTGGAGCACGCGCCCGTGGAACGTCCGGCCCACCCGGCCGTGGCCCATCATCAGCTCCTTGCGCGCGTCGAAGTCGAGGGCGTACCAGTTGTGCGCGTCGCCCCGGCGCTTGCTCATGGGGTAGAAGCAGAAGGCGGCCTTGCCCTCCGGCGGCAGCTGCGGGAACAGCCGGGCCTGCCGCATGGCGTCGGGGATCCCCGCCGCGTACTCGGAGATCTCGGTCAGGGACACGTAGGACTGCACGGGGACCAGCCCGGCGGCGGCCACCTCGGTCTGGACCCGGCGCAGCCGCCAGATGTCGGGCCCGAGCACCATGAGCCCGAGGTCCGCCTTGTGGCCGAGCAGGGCCACCGTGACCACCTGGTGGCCGTCGGCCTCGGCGGCGCTGACGGCCTTGCGCAGGACCTGCGGGTCGAAATCCGGGGTCAGCCGGCAGAAGAGGTGGAGCACGCCCCAGCCGGTCGTCGGGGTCAGGGCCACGGTGTCAGTGTAGAGAAGCCAGTGCGCCCGGCCATTCGGCCGGGCGCACTGAACAGCCTCGGTTGGGGGTGAGGCCGTCCCAGTGTCTCCCACGGCTGTTGCAGCGCTGTGGCAGCGGGGTGACACGGGCCGCTCGGGCCCCCGGACAGGGCCTCTTAGAAGTCGTCCATCCCGCCGCCGGGCATGGCCGGCGCCTCCTCCTCGGGCTTGTCGACGATGACGGCCTCGGTCGTCAAGAAGAGCGCCGCGATGGAGGCGGCGTTCTGCAGGGCCGAGCGGGTGACCTTGGCCGCGTCGATCACGCCGGCCTTGAACAGGTCGGTGTACTCGCCCGTCGCCGCGTTGAGGCCGTGGGCACCCTTCAGGCCGCGCACCTTCTCGACGACGACCCCGCCCTCGAGCCCCGCGTTGACCGCGATCTGCTTCAGCGGCTCCTCGACGGCCCGGGCCACGATGCGGGCGCCGGTGGACTCGTCGCCCTCGAGCTTCTCTGCCCGCTCGAGCAGGGCGGGCTGGGCCCGCAACAGGGCCACGCCACCGCCGGGGACGACGCCCTCTTCGATGGCTGCCTTCGTCGTGGAGACGGCGTCCTCGATGCGGTGCTTCTTCTCCTTGAGCTCGACCTCGGTGGCGGCACCGACCTTGATCACGGCCACGCCACCCGACAGCTTCGCCAGGCGCTCCTGGAGCTTCTCCCGGTCGTAGTCCGAATCCGTGTTGTCGATCTCGGTCTTGATCTGGTTGATGCGACCCTTGATGTCGTTCTCGGAACCCGCACCCTCGATGATGGTGGTCTCGTCCTTGGTCACGAGGATCTTGCGGGCGGTGCCCAGCAGGTCGAGCGTCACGTTCTCCAGCTTGAGGCCGACCTCTTCGGTCACCACCTGGCCGCCGGTGAGGATCGCGATGTCCTGCAGCATGGCCTTGCGGCGCTCGCCGAAGCCGGGGGCCTTGACGGCGACCGAGCGGAAGGTGCCGCGGATCTTGTTGACCACGAGCGTGGCCAGGGCCTCGCCTTCGACGTCCTCGGCGATGATCAGGAGCGGCTTGCCCGTCTGCATGACCTTCTCGAGCACGGGGAGCAGGTCGCGCACCGCACTGATCTTGGAGCCGACCAGCAGGATGTAGGCGTCCTCGAGGGCGGCCTCCATGCGCTCGGGGTCGGTCACGAAGTACGGCGCGATGTAGCCCTTGTCGAAGCGCATGCCCTCGACCAGGTCCATGTCCATGCCGAAGGTCTGCGACTCCTCGACCGTGATGACGCCGTCGCGCCCGACCTTGTCGATGGCCTCGGCGATCAGCTCACCGATCTCGGTGTCGGCGGCGGAGATGGAGGCCACCTGGGCAATCTGAGCCTTGGACTCGGTCTCCTTGGCGATGCCGTGGATGGAGCCGACCGCGGTCTCGACGGCGGCCTCGATGCCCCGCTTGAGCGACATCGGGTTGGCGCCGGCGGCCACGTTGCGCAGCCCCTCGTGGACCATCGCCCAGGCCAGGACGGTGGCCGTGGTGGTGCCGTCGCCGGCCACGTCGTCGGTCTTCTTGGCCACCTCCTTGACGAGCTCGGCGCCGATCTTCTCGAAGGGATCCTCGAGGTCGATCTCTTTGGCGATGGACACGCCGTCGTTGGTGATCGTGGGGGCGCCCCACTTCTTGTCCAGCACCACGTTGCGGCCCTTGGGGCCGAGGGTGACGCGTACCGCGTCCGCCAGCTTGTTCATGCCGGTTTCCAGGCCGCGGCGGGCGTCCTCCTGGAAGGCGATGATCTTGGCCATCTGGTCTATTCCTCCGTTAGCACTCTCGTCATGTGAGTGCTAACAGCAAACCACCTTAGGGCGCCGGGCGCAAGGGCGGCGCGGGTGTCCCGGCCGCCCGGCGCCCTCGCCGGGCTCAGCCCCCTGCGACGGCGGGGACGATGGAGAGCGTCTGGCCGGGTGTCACCGGGGTGGCCAGGCCGTCGAGGAAGCGGACGTCCTCGTCGGCCAGGAAGACGTTGACGAAGCGGCGCAGGTTGCCCGCGTCGTCGAAGAGGCGGTCGGCCAGTCCGGGGTGGGCGGCGTCGAGCGCCTTCAGGGCCTCGCCCACCGACGCCCCTTCCACCTCGACCTCGCCGGCGCCGCCCGTGAGGCTGCGCAGCTGGGTGGGGATGCGGACGGTCAGGCTCATCGGGTGGCCTCCTCGCTGTGGTGGGCCGCCTCGCGTTCGAGGGCGGCGTCGAAGGCGGCCAGGGTGGGGGCGATGGTCGCCGTCGGGCCGCAGCCTTCGGCACCCGTCAGGGCCTCCACCGTCTTCAGGCCGTGCCCCGTGACCAGGGCCACCACCCGCTCGTCGGGGCGGATGGCGCCCGAGGCGGCCAGCTTGCACAGCGTGGCGATGGTGACGCCCCCGGCCGTCTCGGCGAAGATCCCCTCGGTGCGGGCCAGCAACCCGATGGCCTGAATGACCTCGTCGTCGGTCACGGCGGCGCACGAGCCGCCGGTGCGGCGCATGACCTCGAGGGCGTACCAGCCGTCGGCGGGATTGCCGATGGCCAGCGACTTGGCGATCGTCTTGGGCTTGACGGGCCTGATGGCGTCGGTGCCCTCCGCGAAGGCCGTGGCCACCGGCGAACACCCCTCGGCCTGGGCGCCCGAGACACGCACCGCCGGCTCCTCGGGCAGCAACCCGACCTTGCCCAGCTCGGCGAAGCCCTTCGCCACCTTGGTCAGCTGGCTGCCCGAGCCGATCGGGACCACGACGTGGTCGGGGGACTGCCAGCCGAGCTGCTCGGCGATCTCGAAGGCCAGCGTCTTGGAGCCCTCGGCGTAGTAGGTGCGCACGTTGACGTTGACGAAGGCCCAGCTCGGGCGCTCGCTGGTGAGCTCGGCGCACAGCCGGTTCACGTCGTCGTAGGTCCCCTCGACCGCGATCACCGTGCCCCCGTAGACCGCGGTCATGGTCACCTTGGCCCGCTCGAGGTCGTGGGGGATGAGGACGACCGAGTCCATGCCGGCCCGGGCGGCGTGGGCGGCCACCGAGTTGGCCAGATTGCCGGTCGACGCGCAGGCGGCAACCTTGAAGCCGAGCTGGCGCGCCTTGGTGAGGGCCACCGACACCACCCGGTCCTTGAAGGAGCCGGTGGGGTTGACGGTGTCGTCCTTGATCCACAGCTCACCCAGTCCGAGCTCGGCCGCCAGGCGGTCGGCGCGCACCAGCGGGGTGAAGCCGGCGCCGAGGTCGACGGGCGTCTCGTCGTCGACGGGGAGCAGGTCCCGGTAGCGCCAGATGGAGCGGGGCCCGGCCTCGACGCGGGCGCGGCTGATCGTGGTCGCTATCCGCTCGTAGTCGTAGGCCACCTCCAGGGGCCCGAAGCAGTAGTCGCAGACGTGCAGCGCCTCGGCGGGGAAGGCACGCTGGCATTCACGACAACGCAACCCTGTGACGAAATCGACCATGGGTCCTCCTCATCGATCGGGCATTGGCACCAGGTGCTCTGCACTGGTTGCCGCGACGTCACCGGGCCCGTCCCTCAGTCGCTCTGGATGATGGCCACCATGCTAGCGCCCCCGGCCCGGCCTCCTCAACGTGGCGCGGCTGCTTGAATCGGAGGCGTGGCGCACACCTACCACCATGGGGACTTCCCCACCGACCTGGTCCTGGGGGCCAAGCGCCGCAGCGGGCGGACCGTCTCGGTGTGCATCCCCGCCCGCGACGAGGGTTCCACGGTGGGGTCGGTCGTGCGGGCGGTGGTCCAGCCCTTCCTGGCCGCCCAGGGCGGGAACGGCCTGGTCGACGAGGTGATCGTGCTCGACGACGGTTCGCGGGACGACACCGGCGAGCAGGCCCGTGCCGCCGGGGCGCGGGTCGTGGCCGGGACCGGCGGCGCCGGCGGCAAGGGTCACGCCATGGCGGCGGCGCTGGACGCCGCGACCGGTGACGTCGTGGCCTTCCTCGATGCGGACGTCGCCAACACCACGCCGGCCTTCGTCACCGGCCTGCTCGGGCCGCTGCTGAGCACCGAACACGTTGCGCTGGTCAAGGGCTTCTACACCCGCCCCCTGCACGGCGATCCCACCGGCGGCGGACGAGTGACCGAACTGGTAGCCCGCCCAGCGCTCGAGCTGCTCTTCCCCGAGCTGTCATGGGTGCGCCAGCCCCTGGCCGGCGAGACGGCGGCACACCGCTGGGTCTTCGAGAAGGTGGGGTTCGCCCCGGGCTACGGGGTCGAGCTGGGATTGCTGATCGACGTCGCGCAGACCCTCGGGCCCGACCGGCTCGCCCAGGTGGACCTGGGCGAACGGATCCACCGCAACCGACCCCTGCACGAACTGCGCCCCCAGGCGGTCGACGTCCTGCGGGCCGCGCTCGAGCGAGTCCCCCCGTCGTCGATCCCGCACCGGGCATGAGCTCGCCCTCCCGCACCGGCGGCGCATGAGCCGGAACATCGTCGTCTCGAACCGGGGCCCGCTGTCCTTCCGCACCGGGCCCGACGGCACGCTCGAGCCCGTGCCGGCGGCCGGCGGCCTGGCCTCGTCACTCCACCGGATCTTGGCCGGGAGCGGGACGACGTGGGCCTCGGTGACGATGGGTGCGGCCGACCGCGAGGCGGTCGCCCGGGGGCTCATGGTCGAAGAAGGGCTCGACCTGGTCCCCGTCGTGGTGGACGACGACACCTATCGGGCCGCCTACGACGTCGTGGCCAACACGACGCTGTGGTACTGCCACCACCATCTCTTCGACCTGCCGCACCGGCCCCGGTTCGACCGCCACTGGTGGCCGGCCTGGGACGCCTACCGGGACTACAACCGGGCCGTGGCGGACGTGGTGACCGCGCGCGCCGGCCAGGGCGACACCGTCCTCGTGCAGGACTACCACTTCTCGCTGCTCGGGCGGATGCTGGCCGAGCGCCGTCCCGACCTGCGCACGGTGCACTTCTTGCACACGCCCTTCGCCGCGCCCGCCATGCTCGGCGTGCTGCCTGACGCCGTCACCGCCGAGCTGCTCGACGGGATGGCGGGCTACACCACGTGCGGGTTCCACTGCCACCAGTGGGAAGCGGGCTTCGTCGCCTGCTACACGGCGGCGGGACGACAGGCGCCGCCCACGTTCGTGGCGCCGCTCGGACCCGAGCCCGCCGTCCTGCAAGAGGAAGCCGCGTCGCCGGCGTGCGCCGCGGCCGCTGAGGCGCTGCGCGCCGAGATCGGCGGGCGTCGCATCATTGCCCGGGCCGACCGCATGGAGCCTTCGAAGAACATCGTGCGGGGGATGCTGGCCTTCGAGGAGCTCTTGGTCGCGCACCCCGAATGGCGCGGCGAGGTGGTGCACGTGGCGTTCGCCTATCCGAGCCGGCAGGGGCTGGCCGAGTATCTCGCCTACGGCGCCGACGTGGTGCACACGGCCGAGCGGATCAACCATGCCTTCGGGGCCGGCTCCGGCTCCGGCTCAGGATCGGGCTCCGACTGGACACCGATCCTGCTCTCCGTCGAGGACGACCGTGCACGCTCGCTCGCCGCGCTGTCCCTGTGCGACGTGCTGCTGGTGAACCCGGTCCGCGACGGGCTGAACCTGGTGGCCAAGGAGGGCCCGCTGTTGAGCGCGGTCGACGGTATGCTCGTGCTCTCGCGCGAGGCGGGGGCGTGGGAGGAGCTCTCCCTGGCGGGGCGGGGGGCGCTCGGCGTCAATCCCTTCGACATAGCGGGAACGGCCGACGCGCTCCATGCCGCCCTCTCCATGGGCCGGGCTGAGCGGGCGCAGCGGGCGGGCGCGCTCCGGGCGACCGTACGGGCCCGGACGGCGGCCGACTGGTGGGCGGACCAGCTGTCAGCGGCCGAGGGTGCTCAGCGGTGAGGCGGTGCCGCACCCGATGACGACGCCGACGCGGCGTCGGCCAGCGCGCGCAGCAGCTCGACCGCGCCCGGAGCCCCCGGCACCGTGACGTCGGCCCGCGCGGCCACCTCGGGCGGGCTCTCGGCATCCACGGCGGCGATGCGGACGGCGGTCAGCGGGCCACCGTCGGGCCGGTTCAGCTCCCCCACCGCGGCAAAGGCGGGCAGGTCGCCCACGTCGTCGCCGAACACCGCCACGGCCTGGAGCTGGCCGGCGTGCTCCTCCGCCAGCGCGCGCACCACCGTTCCCTTGTCGACCGCAACCGGGGGCCGCAGCTCGCGTTCGGTCCGGCCCTCGTGCACCGCCAGTCCGCGCCGGGCGCGCTGGCGCTCGGCAAAGGCGAGGACCCAGTCCCGGTGCTCGGGCGCACGGCGCCAGTGCAGCGTGACCGTCAGCCCCTTGGGTTCGACGTAGACACCGGCCGGGGCGTCGGCGGTCGCCTCGGCCACGACCTCGTCGATGACCGCGGCCCACAATTCGTGCACGGGACCGCGGAGGGCGCGCTCCAGGCCGTAGAGCCCGGTCAGTGTCACGCCCGCGGGGTCGCCGAGCACCTCGGACAAGAAGGCGGTCGGCCGGCCCGAGACCACGGCCACCAGCGCGAACGGGCCGGCGAGACGGGTGAGCAGGGCCGGCACGCCGGGCAAGGGCCGCGCCCCGGTCGGGTCCTCGACGATGGGGGCGAGCGTGCCGTCGAAGTCGAGAAAGAGCCCGCCGTGCGCCGGGTCGGCCGCCAGGGGCCGCAGCAACGCGGGGAGGCCGGCCGTGGCCGCCGCCGGCTCGCCCGGGCCGGACAACGTCAGGAAGTTGCCGTCGTCGTGGTGCTGGTCGAGGCCAGGTCCTGGCCGATGACCACGACGACGTCGGTGCTGGTGACGCCGCTGACCGGCACCGCGCTGGTCAGCGGCAGCACCTGGGCCGGCTTCACGCCGATGGAGGTGGCGATGGACGCCGCCGCCTCTTGTTGGCCCGCTGCGTAGTAGACCGCGGACGTCGGCTGGGCGGTCGTCGTGTTGGTCGGCGTCCCCATCTGGTAGCCGGCGCCGCCGATGACCGAGGTGTAGTGGGCGGCCAGGCCGCTGGTGGTCGTGCCGTTGGCCACGACAACGCTGACCGTGCTGGGGGGCGCGGTGGTCGTCGTCGTGGTCGGGTGCGTCGCGCCACCGTGGTGGTGCGCGGCCGTCGTGCTCGTCGTGGTCGCACCGGGCGCGCGGGTCGTGGTGGTGGCGCTGTGCACCGTGGTCGTGGTGGTGGCGCTGTGCACCGTGGTCGTGGTGGTGGCGCCGTGCACCGTGGTCGTGGTCGTGGTCGCCGCGCTGGTCGGCTCGCCGCTCACGCTGGGCCGTGTCCCGACGGCCACGAGGACCGCGGTGGCGGCGACGAAGATGACGATGACGATGGCCGCCCGCACGACGGAGACAGAGCCTGACATCCCCGTACGCGGCGGCTCGGCATCCATTGAGGGTCCAGCCTGCCGTGCCCCCCTGCGCGAAGCAAGCCTTTCCGCTGGTGAGGAAGGGAGTCGGGGTCAGGGGCCTGTAGTGTGGCCTGAGTGCCCGAGTAGCTCAGTTGGTAGAGCACTTCACTTGTAATGAAGACGTCGCGGGTTCGATTCCTGCCTCGGGCTCCGTGGCGACCGTACCGGGTTGGCGCGCGGGTGCATGCGAGTGCGAGTGAGGGAGGCCCGGGTGTTCTCGGATTTCAAGAAGTTCGTCCTGCGCGGCAACGTCGTCGATCTCGCCGTGGCGGTGGTGATCGGGGTGGCGTTCACGGCCATGATCACCGCGTTCGTGACCGACCTGATCACGCCGCTGATCGCCGCCATCTTCGGCAAGCCCGACTTCTCCAGCCTGACCTTCCACCTGCACCACTCGACGTTCAGGTACGGAGCGTTCCTCAACGCGCTGCTCTCGTTCCTCATCGTGGCGACGGTCGTCTTCTTCGCCGTCGTGGTGCCGTTGAACGCGCTGATGAGGCGCCTCAACCTCATGCCCAAGGAGGAGCCCGAGCCCGAGACGCGCGCATGCCCGGAGTGCCTGAGCGACATCCCCGTCGGGGCGCGCCGGTGCGCGTTCTGCACCTCTGAGGTGGCGGCCGCGGCCTAGCGTGCGTCGCGTGTGTCGCCGCCGGGCCGGCCGGCGTGCACCGACCGCTGGCGGGCGACCTCGAAACAGGCCACCGCGCCGGCCACCGCCACGTTGAGCGACGGCAGCACCCCGTGCTGGGGTATGGCGGCCACCGCGTCACAGCGTCGGCGCACCAGCGGCGCCAGCCCCTTCTCCTCGCTGCCGACCACGAGGGCCACGGGACCCTCGCCGAGGGGCAGCCCGTAGAGCGGCTGCTCCGCCTCGCCGGCCAGTCCGATCGACCAGACGCCCCGCTCGCTGAGCTCGCTCAGCGCGGCGGGCACGCCGCCCACCACCGCGAAGCGCAGGTGCTCGATGGCACCGGCCGCCGTTTTGGTGACCGTGGGGGAAAGCCGGGCGGAGCGGTGGCGCGGCAGCACGACGCCACTGACCCCGGCGCATTCGGCGCTGCGCAGGAGCGCACCGAGGTTGCGGGGGTCGGTGATGCCGGCGGCCACCAGGAGGAACGGGGCGGTGTTCCCCGGGCCGGGGCGGCACAGGTCCTCGAGGGGCACCGGGTCGAGCGGGCGGGCCAGGGCCAGCACGCCCTGGGGCGCCTCGGTGCGGGCCTGAGCGTCCAGCCGGGCCCGGGGCACGGTCTCGACGGGGATCCGCATCCGGGCTGCCCGCTCCTCTATCTCGTCCAGCAGCGGTGAGGCGTCCTGGTCCTCGGCCAGCACGATCCTGCGCACGGTGCGCCGTCCCACCGTGAGCAGCTCGAGCACGGCCCGGCGCCCCTCGACCTGGTCGCCACCCAGCTCGCTCAGCGCCGCCGGGCGGGGGCGGCGTCCCTGTGCCGGTGGCCGACCCTGGCGCTGGCCCTGGCCCTGACCCTGACCCTCGGCCCGGCCCCGGTGCCCACCGGTACGCCGGTCCGGCCCGCGCCGGCCCGGCCGGGCCGGCCGCGTCACCGCGCCTCCAACAACACCACGGCGAGGCAGGCGATGCCCTCGACACGGCCGAGCGCCCCGAGCCCCTCGGCCCGGGTCGCCTTGACGGAGACGGGCGCGCCCAGCACCGGGGTCAGCCGTTCCACCATGGCGGCGGTATGGGGCGCCAGGCGGGGCGCGTCGGCCACGATCGTGCAGTCGGCGTTGGCGCAGGCGAAACCCCGCTCGGCCGCCATGCGCACCACCTCGGTGAGGAGGGCGACGCTGTCCGCGCCCTCCCAGACCGGGTCCGTGTCGGGGAAGTGGCGGCCGAGGTCGCCCAGCCCGACCGCGCCGAGCACGGCGTCGGCCAGCGCGTGGCAGACCGCGTCGGCGTCGCTGTGGCCTCCCAGGCCACGCGCACCTTCGATGACGACGCCGCCCAGCACGAGCGGGCGGTGCGGGTCCTCCGAGAAGCGGTGGACGTCGATCCCCTGGCCGATGCGCACCGTCATCCCCCCTTCGAGGCCAGGAGCCGCTCGGCGGCGCCCAGGTCGTCCGGCGCGGTGATCTTGAGGTTGCCGGGGTCTCCGGGCACGACTCGCACCGTGCCACCAAGCGCCTCCACCAACATGGCGTCGTCGGTGGCCCCGTTCCCCGCTCCCTCGTGGGCCCGGCGCAACACGTCGGCCCGGAAGGCCTGCGGCGTCTGGACGGCCACCAGCTCGGAGCGGTCCAGCGTGCTCGTGACGTTGCCGGCACTGTCCACCGCCTTGATGGTGTCGGCCAACGGGACGCCGGGCACCGCACCGTCGGCTCCCCCCTCCGTCACTGCGGCGACCACCGCACCGAAGAGGCCGGCCGCGGCCAGTGGCCGTGCCGCGTCGTGCACGATCACGATGTCCGCGTCGGCGGGCACCACAGCGAGCCCGCAGCGCACCGAGGCGGCGCGACTTGGGCCGCCCGAGACGACGACATCGGCGCCGTGGCGGTCGGGGTCCTCCAGGCCGGCGGGCACGACCAGGACGACGGCGGTGGAGCAGGGGCGGCACGCTGCGACGGCCCACTCCAGCACCGGGCGACCGCCCAGGGTGGAGAACTGCTTCAACCGGCCGAAGCGGCTGCCGCTGCCACCGGCCACGACGATCGACCACACCTTCGCCACGGTGCGCCCGGGCCGCGCGATCAGGTCAGCGCGTCGTTCAGACGCTCTTCGGCCGTCTCCTCGTCCACGTTGAGGGCGAAGGTGAGCTCTGAGACCAGGATCTGACGCGCCCGCTGGAGCATGCGCTTCTCGCCGGCCGAGAGCCCCTTGTCCTTGTCGCGGATGGACAGGTTCCGCACCACCTCGGCCACCTGGTAGATGTCGCCCGAACGCAGTTTCTCCGAGTGGTTCTTGTAGCGACGGGACCAGTTCGTCGGCATGCGCGCTTCCTTCTTGCGCAGCACGGCGAACACCTCCTCGACTTCCTCGTCGTTGATCACCTCGCGCAGGCCCACACCCTCGGTGTTGTCGGCCGGGACGTTCAGGATCAGGTCGCCGTAGGCCAGACGCAGGACCAGGTACTCCCGCTTCTCGCCGAACGCGACCTTGGTCTCGCGCTTCTCTATCACTGCGGCCCCGTGGTGGGGGTAGACAACTTTGTCTCCGACCTTGAAGGACACAGGACTCAGGACTCCCTTGATGGATCAGGCACCCGCACGGGTACACGGGGGGGCAATGCGGTGCAGAGGTTGCCGGGATCGGCCCGGGCCGTCGTGGGGCGGTTGACTATTTTACCAGACCAGTACGCTCATTCGTACCGCTCGAAGATGCTCGCTTCGACCAGGCGGGCCAGGCCGTCCCGCACGTGACGGGCGGTGGCGGCGCCGATGCCCTCCACGGACTCGAGCTCGGCGGCGGAGGCGGAGAGGATGTCGGGCAGCGAGCCGAACCGCTGCACCAGCCGCTCTATCAGCGTGTCGGAGAGCTGCTGGGGCAGGCGGTGCAGGAGCCGGTAGCCGCGCGGCGCGAGCTCCGCGTGCAACTGGTCGTGGGAGGCGGGCAGGTTGAGCGCGGTCACGACCTTGGGCAGATCCATCAGCGCGTCGGGCGAGAGCGAGCGCAGGTGGGCGATCCCGCTCTCGTCGGTGTAGTCGCGCAGGACGAGCGTGAGGCTCTCCTCGACGCCGGCGCTGAGCTCCTCCGTCTGGAGGTGGATGAGCCGGCCGTCGGACCCGAGCTCGACGAGGTGACCCTCGATCTCCTCAGCGATGCGGCGGACCATCTCGCCGGGCTGGAGCACGGCGACGACGTCGCGCACCGAGACGGAGTCCTCCATTTCGAGTCGGGTCAGCATCGAGAGCGCGTCGTCGTAGCGGGAACGGAACCGTTGCAGCGTGGAGAGTGCCTGGCTCGAGCGGTCGATCAGCCACCCCGCCGACTGCGTGGTGTGCTTGCGGTCGTTGCGGTAGACGGCGATCGTCGCCATCGCCTCGGAGACCGCGATCACCGGTACGTCAATGGAGCGGGCCACCCGCTCGGCGGTGCGGTGCCGGGTGCCCGTCTCCGAGGTCGTGATGGTGGCCTTGGGGACCAGATGCACGTTGGCGCGTGCGATGCGGGAGGCGTCGGCGGCCAAGATGATGGCGCCGTCCATCTTGGCGAGCTCGGAGAGGCGCTGGGGGCTGTACTCCGCATCGAGGAGAAAACCGCCCGTGCAGACCGACAGGACGGCCGGGTCGTCGCCCACGATGATGAGTGCCCCGTGTTTGGCCTGGAGTATGCGGTCGAGGCCCTCCCGCAGGGTCGTGCCCGGCGCGATCAGGGCCAGCGCGTCGTTCAGCGCTTGGCTGCCGCCGGCACCGTCGACCACCCGGGCATCGTACCCGGCCCGGTCTCCGCCCCGGCGGCCTCCGCCGCGGCCATGGCCAGCGCTTCGGCCAGGGTGCGGACCCCGTGGACCTCCAGGCCGGGTGGCGCCACTGCCTCCGCCGAGGCGGGCACCAGCGCCCGTGCGAAGCCGGCCCGCTGTGCCTCGGCGAGGCGCCGGTCCGCGCCCGGGACCGTGCGCACCTCGCCGGCGAGGCCCAGCTCTCCGAACACCACCAGATCCGGCGGGAGCGGGCGATGCCGCACGACCGACGCCAGCGCGAGCGCGACGGCCAGGTCGGCGGCCGGCTCGGTGACGACGATGCCGCCCACGGCGGCGACGAAGAACTCCGCGGACGCCGGCAGCTCCACGTCCGTGCGGCAGGCCAACACGGCCATGAGGAGGTTCGCCCGCGCCGCGTCGATGCCGAGCGCGTGGGGTCGCGACGCCCCGCCGCCGCCGCCGCCCGGTCCGAGCAGGGCCTGCACCTCGACCAGGAGGGGCCGGCGCCCCTGCAGGACCGGCACGACCGCGCTGCCGGGCACCCCCGCCATGCGGTCCCCCAGCATGAGCGGCCCGGGGTCGGGCACGGCACGCAGGCCGTCGTCGCGCATCTCGAAGATGCCGACCTCGCCGGCAGGCCCGAAGCGGTGCTTGACCGAGCTCAGGACCCGCAGCGCGTGATGGCGGTCGCCGTCGAAGGACAGCACCGTGTCGACGAGGTGCTCGACCGCCCGCGGCCCCGCCAGGTCTCCGTCCTTCGTCACGTGCCCCACCAGCAGGAGGGGCACACCGCGCGCCTTCGCCATGCGGGTGAGGCGCTCCACGCAGGCGCGCACCTGGGCCAGGCTGCCCGCCGGTTGGGACAGTGCGGGATCCGAGACGGACTGGAGGGAGTCCACCACCACGAGGGCCGGCCGGTGGCGTTGGACCGCAGCCTCGATCGCCTCGACGTCGGGTCCTTCGAGCGCGAGGAGATGCCGCGGGACCGGGCCGATGCGCGACGCCCGCCCGCGCACCTGCGGGAGCGACTCTTCGGCCGAGGCGAGCATGACGTCGACCCCAGTGGCGGCGACCGCCGACAGCACCTGGAAGAGCAGGGTGGACTTGCCGATGCCCGGCGGTCCGAACACGAGGGTGACCGAGCCGGCGACGACGCCGCCCCCCAGCACCCGGTCGAGCTCGCTGACTCCGGTGGGCAGCGGCCGCGCGCCGGCGGTCGACACCTCGCGCAGCGCGACCGCCGCTGCATCGCCCGCACCAGGTTCCGCCCGCCGCGACCGCACCGCAGTCGGGCCGAGCGTGTTCCACTCGTGACAGCCGGGGCACCGACCGACCCAGCGCAGCGACGTGGTCCCGCACGACGTGCACAGGTACGAGACGCCGGAACGAGTACGCACCTCGGTGGTCGGGGCCATGGCGGCACGCTACGGGAGGGGTGTCACAGCGCCCGCCCGTCCACCTGACGGGGTGCCGCTCCGAATGGGAGGCTCAAACCCATGGACGCGCCGACTCCCGCCGAGCGATCCGACTGGGCCGAGCAGCTCGGCGACGAGGATCTCCACCGCCGCCTGCTGGCGGACCTCCCGTGCCTGCACGAGGTCGAACGACGGCAGGCCGGCACGCCCGCCGAGTTGTCGGGCTGGGTGCGGGTGGCGGCGTGGAACGTCCAGCGCGGCCGGCGGCCGGGGGCGTTGGCCGCACGGCTGCGGGAGTGCGGCGCCGACGTATGCCTGCTCTCCGAGCTGGACTCGGGCATGGCACGGACACGCAACGAGGACACCGTGGCCGCCATCGCGGCCGACCTGGGCGCCGGCTACGCGTTCGGCGTCGAGTTCGTCGAGCTCGGCCTGGGCGATGCGTGGGAACAGCGTGACGCGGCGGGACTCGCCAACGAGCGCGGGCTGCATGGCAACGCCATCGTGTCGCCCGCCCTTCTCGAGGACCCCGGCGTCGTCCGCCTGCCCGACGCCGGGCCGGGCTGGTTCGACGCCGACTCGCCCCAGCCCCGAGTGGGTGGGCGCATGGCGCTGCTCGCCACGATCGCCGTCGACCGCGTTCCCGTGCAGGTGGCATCGGCGCACCTGGAGAACCGGTGCGACCCTTTGCGGCGGGCCGAGCAGATGGCGGTGCTCCTGCGCGCGGTCGACGAGCGCGCACCGGGCGGTCCGGCCGTCGTCGGTGGCGACCTCAACACCCTGGGCGCCGGCTACTCGGACCTGTTCGACCGCCCCCTGGTGCGCGCGCTGCGCGCCTCCGAACCGGTCCGCTTCTCCTGGCCGGTCGCGCACGAGCCACTCTTCGAGGTGGCGCGGGCCCACGGGTTCGAGTGGATCGATGCCAACGTGGCCGCGCCGACGACCGAGCACGACGCCGGCGGGAGACCCGACCACGTGCCCCTCAAGTTGGACTGGTTGCTGGTCCGGGGGCTCGTCGCCCGTCGCCCGGCGGTGGTCCCCGCCGGGGGCCTGACCGACCACCACCTGGTCTCGGTGGGCGTGCGGCCGCCGTGACGGCGACGATCCGGCCCGCGCGCGCCGACGACGGAGCAGCGATCCTGGGCGTCGTCGCCGACGCGTTCTCCGACGAGTCACGCGACGCGGACGAAGAGCTCGACATCGTGCGGCGCACCTGGGCCGCGTGCCGACCACCCGCACTCGTCGAGCTCGTGGCCGACGACGCCGGCACCGTGGTGGGCCATCTGCAGGCGGCGCCGGGCCGCCTGGACGGACGGGCGACTGCGGTCGCCGGGGTGGCACCGGTGAGCGTCGCCCCGGCGCACCAACGCCGTGGTGTGGGCTCGGCCTTGGTGCGCGCCGTCGTTCCGGCCGCGGTGGGGCTGGGGTGGCCGCTGTTGGTGCTCCTCGGCGAGCCCGCCTTCTACGGCCGGTTCGGTTTCGAACCGGCCGCGCCATTCGGGATCACGTACGCGCCGGTGCGCCCCGACGACCCGCACTTCCAGGCGCGCCGCCTCCCGGGCTACACCGAGCAGCTCCGGGGAGCGTTCGCCTACTGCTGGGAGGACTGAGCGGCCCGTGCGGCCGGGGGCGTGTCCGCCCCCGGGGGATGTCTTCCAAAACTATCCACGAGTCTGTTTACAGTTTTGGAGACACCCCTCCCGCCGGATGTACCCCGACGGGGTGCGAGCGCTACTCCGAGTCGGCGCCGGCGCCGGCCAGCTCGAGCGGCGGAGGCTGGATCCCCTCAATAGCCGTGAAGCTGAGCTGGGGCCCCTCGCCGTCGATCGGCGACTCCTCGACGTCGACGACGACCGTCTCGCCCACCCGGAATTCCTTCCAGAGGATGCGCTCCGACAGCGGGTCCTCGACCATCTGCTGGATGGCGCGGCGCAGCGGCCGTGCCCCGAGCTGCGGGTCGTAGCCCTTCTCGGCCAGGAGCGTCCGGGCGGCCGGGGTCAGCTCCAGGCCGATGCCCTGGTCCGACAGCTGCTTGACCGTGCGCGACATGAGCAGGTCGACGATTTCGGTCACCTCGGCCCGCGACAGCTCGTGGAACACGATGACCTCGTCGATCCGGTTGAGGAACTCAGGCCGGAAGTGGCTCTTGAGCGCCTCGTCCACCTTGGCCTTCATGCGCTCGTAGGTCACCGCTTCGGAGGTCTTGGCAAAGCCCATGGAGGACTTGCGCAAGTCGGCCGTCCCGAGGTTCGACGTCATGATCAGCACGGTGTTCTTGAAGTCCACCGAGCGGCCCTGGGCGTCGGTCAGGCGGCCGTCCTCCAGGATCTGCAGCAGCGTGTTGAACACGTCCGGGTGCGCCTTCTCGACCTCGTCGAACAGCACGACCGAGAACGGCTTGCGCCGCACGGCCTCGGTGAGCTGGCCGCCCTCCTCGTACCCGACGTAGCCGGGAGGCGAGCCGACCAGCCGGCTGACCGTGTGCTTCTCCATGTACTCGGACATGTCGAGCTGAATGAGCGCGTCCTCGTCGTCGAAGAGGAACTCGGCCAGCGTCTTGGCCAGCTCGGTCTTGCCGACGCCCGTCGGCCCCAAGAAGATGAACGATCCGCTCGGCCGCTTCGGGTCCTTCAGGCCGGCGCGGGTGCGCCTGATGGCACGGGACAGCGCCTTGAGCGCCTCCTCCTGGCCGATGACCCGCTTGTGCAGCTCTTCCTCCATGCGCAGGAGCTTGGCGGTCTCCTCCTCGGTGAGGCGGTAGACCGGGATGCCGGTCCAGGCGGCCAGGACCTCGGCGATGACCTCCTCGTCCACGACGTCGAAGAGGTCGACGCCCTCGGCCCGCAGCTCGGCCTCCTGGCTCTCCTTGCGGTCGAGACGCTCCTTCTCCTGCTCGGCCAGCTTCTTGGCCTGCTCGAAGGCGCCCTTCTCAATGGCGGCTTCCTTGTCGGCGCGCAGGCGCGCGATCTCCTCGTCGAGCTTCTTGGCGTCCGGTGGCGTGCTCATGCGCCGGATGCGCAGGCGGCTGCCCGCCTCGTCGATGAGGTCGATCGCCTTGTCCGGCAGGTAACGGTCCGCCAGGTAACGGTCCGCCAGGTTGGCCGCGGCGACCAGTGCCTGGTCGGTGATGCTGACCGCGTGGTGCGACTCGTAGCGGTCGCGCAGGCCCTTCAAGATGTCGATGGTCAACGCGACGGTCGGCTGGTCGACCTTGACCGGCTGGAAGCGCCGCTCGAGCGCTGCGTCCTTCTCCAGGTGCTTGCGGTACTCGTCGATCGTCGTGGCACCGACCGTCTGCAGCTCGCCGCGCGCCAGCATCGGCTTGAGGATGGAGGCGGCGTCGATCGCACCCTCCGCGGCGCCCGCGCCGACCAGCGTGTGGATCTCGTCGATGAAGAGGACGATGTCGCCGCGCGTGCGGATCTCCTTGAGCACCTTCTTCAGCCGCTCCTCGAAGTCGCCGCGGTACCGGCTGCCCGCCACCAGCGCGCCGAGGTCGAGGGTGTAGAGCTGCTTGCCGGTGAGCGTCTCGGGCACCTCGTTGGACACGATGCGCTGGGCCAGGCCCTCGACGATGGCGGTCTTGCCGACGCCGGGCTCGCCGATGAGCACCGGGTTGTTCTTGGTGCGGCGCGACAGCACCTGCATGACGCGCTCGATCTCTTTTGCACGTCCGATGACCGGGTCGAGCTTGCCGTCCCGGGCCAACTGGGTGAGGTTGCGGCCGAACTGGTCCAGCACAGGCGAGCCCGAGGGGCTGTCGCCCGAGCTGGAGCCTTGGCTCGCGCCCACCGACTCCTTGCCCTGGTTGCCCGACATGAGCTGGATCACTTGTTGGCGCACCCGGCCGAGGTCGGCCCCGAGGCTCACCAGCACGGTCGCCGCGACGCCCTCGCCCTCGCGGACGAGTCCGAGCAACATGTGCTCGGTGCCGATGTAGCTGTGGCCGAGTTGCAGCGCCTCGCGCAGCGACAGCTCCAGCACCTTCTTCGCCCGCGGCGTGAACGGCGGCGAGCCGCTCGGTGCAGTGCCGGCCATTCCGATCGTCTCTTCGACCTTCTCGCGCACGGCCTCGAGGGAGATCCCCAGCGACTCGAGTGCCTTGGCCGCGACGCCCTCGCCCTCGTGGATCAGCCCCAGGAGGATGTGCTCGGTGCCGATGAAGCTGTGATTCAGCAGGCGCGCCTCTTCCTGCGCCAGCACCAACACCCTCCGGGCCCGGTCGGTGAAACGTTCGAACACCCTGACCGCCTCTCCTTGCTTCTCTTGCTTCTCGGCCCAGTGTACCTGTGGCCTTAGCCGAACACGCTCCAGCCCCGGGGACCGGGGCTGACGTGGAAAACCACGGTAGCGGGGTTTTCCTCCGCCCCTGCCAGCTGGCCGTTGTCGGCTGTTGTCCGGCGTTTGTCGCCTTTCCACAGCGGTGCCCTAACGTTTGGGTCAGTGAACCCCACCGAGGCCCTCGGCCTCCCCCGCCTGCAAGAGGGACTTCGCAGCCTGGAGCCCCTGCTCACCGCCTCGGTGGTGACGGGCGACGGCTTCCTGGACGATGTCACGACCCACCTGATCGCCGCGGGGGGCAAGAGACTGCGACCCCTGTTGGCCCTGGCGGCCGCGACGGGGGGCGAGCGGGAGGCATCCGATGACGACCTGATGGGCGCCGTCGCGGTCGAGCTGGTCCACCTGGCGTCCCTGTATCACGACGACGTGATCGACGAGGCGACCATCCGGCGCAACGTCGAGAGCGTCAACAGCCGGTTCGGGAACCTGGTGGCCATCGTCGCCGGGGACTACCTGCTTGCCCGGAGCGCGGCCATCGCCGCCAGCCTCGGGACCGAGATCGCCGGGCTGCTCGCCGACACGCTCGGGCGCCTCTGCCAGGGCCAGGTCACCGAGGTCCGCTCCGCCTTCCAAATCGGCCGCAGCCGTGAGGACTACTTCGCCTCCATCAGCGGCAAGACGGCAGCATTGACCGCGACGTCGTGCCGCATCGGTGCCCTGACCGGCGGGCTGCAGCCGGCGGAGGTCGAGGCCTGCACCGAGTTCGGGCGCTGCTTCGGCATGGTGTTCCAGATCCGCGACGACATCCTCGACATCATCGCCACCGACGGCCAGCTCCAGAAGCCGACGGGTCAGGACCTCGCCGAGGGCATCTACACGCTGCCGGCGCTCATCGCGCTCGGGGACCCGGACGCGGGACCCGACCTGCGCGCACTGCTCGGGCAACCACTGGCCCAACCCGAACGCGAAAAGGCCCGGGGCATCGTGATGACGTCCAGCGGGATCGCCGAATCGGTCGATGTGGCCCGGGTCTACGTCGAGGACGCGAAGAGGGCCACCGCCGAGATCGCCCGACCCGAGCTGCGGGCCGGGCTCTCACGGCTGGTGACCGAGCTTCTCAGCGACCTTCCCGGGTAGTCAGCGCCCTCCCGGGTAGGAGGTCAGCCGGCCGTTGCGCCGGTGGTGCCGCTTGCGCCGGTGGTGCCGCTCGCGCCGGTGGTGCCGCTCGCGCCGGTGGTGCCGCACTGGGCCTCGAACTTGGCCAGCTTGGCGTTCAGCTTCGTCTCGCGGTTCTGCACCTTGGTGATGCGGTTGGCGATGAAGTTGGCGGCCTTGGTGTGGCCGGCCGCCTTCGCCTTCGCCTCGCGGGCCTGGGCCTTGGGCAGCCGGGTCGCCACGTTGGACTCCCACTTCTGAATGCGGGCCTCGACCTTGGCCGCCTTGGCACACATGGTCGCCGAGGGGGTGCCACTGGTGCCCGTGTTGCCGGTGGAGCCGGTGCTCGTGGTCGCCGCACCGGCCATGCCGGCCACGGCCAACGTCAGCGCCCCGGCCATTGCCGTCCCTGCGATGATCTTGCGAATCATGAGTTCTCCTTGGACCTCCGTGCGCCCCGTTGCGCACCTGCCGCCGTTCGACGGCGTTGACCACTGTGGAGCCCAGATGTGAGGAACCTGTAAGGACGATGTGAAGGATGCGGCGGAACCCTAAGAAGGGCCGAAGAATCGGGAGCGAGCGCCTCAGCCCCGGTCCGGCCGCAACGTGGGGAAGGCGATGACCTCGCGGATGTTGGACACGTCGCCCAAGAGCATCACCAGCCGGTCGACGCCGAGCCCGAAGCCGGAAGTCGGGGGCAACCCGTACTCGAGCGCGCGGAGATACTCCTCGTCGACTTCACCGGACTCCTCCTCGTCACCGGCCCTCGCCTTCGCCACCTGCTCCTCGAAGCGGGCCCGCTGCTCGTCGGGGTCGATCAGCTCGCTGAACCCGTTGCCTAGTTCGCGCCCGGCCACGACCGGTTCGTAGCGCTCGACGAGCTCGGGGCCGTCGCGGTGGCGCCGCGCCAGTGGCGAGACCTCGGCCGGATAGTCCATGACGAACACGGGGCCCCACAGCCCGGGCTCGGTCGTCTTCTCGTAGATCTCCAGCAGGATCTTGCCCGGACCCCACCCCGCCTCGACGGTGAGGCCGACCTCCTCGGCCGCCTTGACCAGCTCGTCACGCGGCGAGCGGACGTCGAGCGTCAGCCCCGTCGCCTCGGCGATCAGCTCGGTCATCGGTGCCCGGCGCCATGGCGTGGTCAGGTCGAGATCGCGCCCGCCGTACCTCAGCTTCGTCGTGCCGAGCACGTCCGACGCCAGGCCGGCCACCAGTTCCTCGAAGACGACCATGGTGTCGGTGTAGTCGGCATAGGCCTGGTACAGCTCGAGCATCGTGAACTCGGGGTTGTGGCGCGGCGAGATGCCCTCGTTGCGGAACATCCGCCCGATCTCGAACACCTTGTCGAAGCCGCCCACCACGAGGCGTTTCAAGTAGAGCTCGGGCGCGACGCGGAGGAAGAAGTCGACGTCGAACGCGTTGTGGTGCGTCACGAAGGGGCGCGCCGTGGCGCCTCCCAAGATCGGGTGCAGCTGCGGCGTCTCGACCTCCACGAAGCCCTTTGCCCACAAGCGCTCGCGCATGTGCTGGATCACGTCGCTGCGCAGCCGCAGCAGTTGGCGAGTCCGCTCGTTCGCCCACAGGTCGACCTCGCGCTGGCGGTAGCGCGTCTCGACGTCGCTCACGCCGCGCCACTTGTCGCCGAAGTTGCGCCGCGCCTCTGCCAGCAGCGTCCACTCCTTGACCATGACCGAGAGCTCGCCCCGTCGGGTCCGTACGACCTCGCCCGTCGCGCCGATCCAGTCGCCGAGGTTGAGCTTCACGAACTCGTCGAAGCGCTCGGTCACCGCGGCGCGGGCGAACAACTGCACCGCACCCGACGCGTCACGCAGGTCGCCGAAGGCCGCCTTGCCCTGGTTGCGCAGCAGCATGACCCGGCCGGCCACCCCGACGGTCTCGCCGGACTCCTCTCCGGGGGCGAGCGCCGACCAGCGCTCGACCACCTCGGCCGCGTCGTGGGTGCGGTCGAAGCGGTAGGGGATGTCCGGCTTCGGCTCGCTCATGACTTGTCGTCGCGCACGACGTCGCTCACGAGTTCACGTTGCGCTCGTAGACGATGCGCAGGCCGTGCAGGGTCAGCCAGGGTTCCACATGCTCAATGGTGTCCGAATACGGGGCGATCAGCGAACTGAACCCGCCAGTGGCCACGACGGTGGAGGGGCCGAGCTCCTCCATGAAGCGCCGGGCCAGCGCGTCGACCAGCCCGGCGAACCCGTAGAGGGTCCCGGCCTCAATCGACTCCACCGTGGAGCGGCCGATGACGCTGCGCGGCTCGACCAGCTCCACCCGCCGCAGCGCGGCCGCCTGCTGGTAGAGGGCGTCGAGACTGATGGCCACGCCTGGCGTGATGGCCCCGCCGAGGTACTCCCCCTTCGCGCTGATGGCCTCGACCGTCGTCGCGGTGCCCATGTCGACCACGATGCAGGGACCGCCGTAGAGGTCGTAGGCACCCACGGCGTCGGCAATGCGGTCGGCACCAACCTCTTTGGGATTGTCGTAGAGGATCGGCATGCCGCTCTTGGTGCCCGGCCCGAGCACGACGCAGGGCACGTCGGAGAACCACCGGCTGGCCATCTGGCGCAGCTCGGTGGTCACGTGAGGCACCGAGGAGCTGACGGCGATGCCCGACACCGACGTCCCGATGTCGAGGCCCTCGAGATCGAGCAGCTGGGTGAGGAGCACGGCGTGCTCGTCGGGGGTGCGGGTGGGGACCGTCGAGAGCCGCCAGTGGTGCGTCAGGTCGCGTGGCGCGGTGGGGTCGTGCTCCGTGCCGATGCCCGCACCGACGCCCTCCTCGACGACGGGGACGGTCTCGGTGTCGTCGCGCGTGTAGAGGCCGATCACCGTCTCGGTATTGCCGACGTCAATGACCAGCAGCACGCCTCACGCACCTCTTCCGGCGGTGGTGCCGGTGTCCCCCGCCTCGGCCCAGATGAGGTCCAGGCCGAGGTCGAGTGCCGCGGCCGAGTGGGTCAGTGCCCCCACCGAGATGCGGTCGGGGCCCGCGGCGGCGTACGCCCCGATGGTGGCGAGGGTCACCCCACCCGAGACCTCGGTCAGGATCGGGCCCCGCGCGTCGACCTGCGCCACGGCGATCGCCTCGACGACGGTCCCCGGGTCCATGTTGTCGAGCAGCACGGCGTCGGCACCGGCCCGGGCCGCCTCGGCCACCTGGTCGAGGGCGTCGCATTCGATCTCGACCATCCGCCCCGGCCAGAGCTCCCGGGCCCGCCGCACCGCCTCCGTGATGCTCGTCCCGGCCAAGTGGTTGTCCTTGACGAGCACCGCGTCGGAGAGCCCCGCCCGGTGGCTGGTGCCGCCGCCGGCGCGCACCGCGGCCTTCTCCAAGAGGCGCAGTCCCGGCGAGGTCTTGCGCGTGTCGAGCACCTGTACGGACGGGTTGACCTCGTGCGCCGCCGCGACGAACTGCGCGGTCAGCGTTGCGATCCCCGAGAGATGGCCGAGGAAGTTGAGGGCCGTGCGCTCGGCGGTGAGGATGGGCCGCAGCGCGCCCGTGACCTCCATGACGGTGTCGCCGGAGGAGAGCTCGGTGCCGTCCACCGCGTGCCAGACGAGCTCCAGCTGCGGATCGATGCGCCGGAAGGTTTCGGTCGCGCAGTCGCGACCGGCCAGGACGCCGTTGTGGCGGGCGCGCAGCGCGAAGTAGGCCGTGGCACCCGCGGGGACGAGCGCCGCGGTCAGGTCGCCGTCGGGGCCGAGGTCCTCCGCCAGCGCGCGGTCGACGGCCTCGGCGACCGCCCGGGCGTATGCCCCCGCCTCGTCGTCGGCCCCGCTCACGGTCGATCCTCCGTCCCGTCCTGCACTGCCGTCCCCGCCCGCACTGCCGTCCCCGCCCGCACTGCCGTCCCCGCCCGCACTGCCGTCCCCGCCCGCACTGCCGTCCCCTCCCGCACTGCCGTCCCCGCCCGAACTGCCCTCCCGTCGCGCACCGGGAGCGGGCGCCCGTGGACCAGTCGCCGCCGCCACGCCGGGTCGGTGTCGGGATACTCGGTGCGGGCGTGGGCGCCGCGGCTCTCGGTGCGGGCCAGCGACGAGAGCAGCAACGCGTCGGCCAGCTGCAGCAGGTTCGCCAGCTCGCCGGTTCCGACGGACACCGCCGCCTCGCTCAGCGCTGCCGCCGTGTCGTCGACGACGGCGCGGGCGGCGTCCAGCGATGCCGCGCTGCGCACGACGCCGGCGCCACGCGTCATCGCCCGCTGCAGCGTGTCACGCCGCTTGGTGACGTCGAAGCCCGGCAGCGGGTCCGCCCCCGGACGCACCGGCGTCCCCCACCGCTCCACGGTCGTGCACCCGATCCCGTCGATCGGCTCGTGGCCCAGCACGGCGCGCAGCGCGCCCGTCGGCTCGGGCCCGTCGATGCCCTCCCCGATGCGCTCGGCCAGGCGGGTACCGAAGACCATCCCCTCGAGCAACGAGTTGGAGGCGAGGCGGTTGGCCCCGTGCACGCCGGTGCAGGCCACCTCGCCCACCGCCCACAGCCCCGGCAGCGCCGTGGCCCCCCACAGGTCGGTGACCACGCCGCCGGAGAGGTGGTGCGCGGCCGGGGCGATGGGGAGCCATTCGCGCTCGGGGTCGAGCCCGATGGAGGACAGCGAGGCGGCAATGGTCGGGAACCGCATGGCGAAGCGTTCCAGCCCCGTGGCGTCGAGCCAGAGATGGTCGACGCCCTGCTCGGCCATGCGGGCCGCCATGGCCCGGCTCACCACGTCGCGGGGGGCCAGCTCGTCGACGAAGCGCTCGCCCTCCTGGTCGCGCAACAGGGCGCCGTGTCCCCGGAGCGCCTCGGAGAGCAGGGGGCGGGGCATGGCGGGGTGGTGCAGCGCGGTGGGGTGGAACTGGACGAACTCCACGTCGGCCGTCGGCACACGAGCCCGCAGCGCCATGGCCACGCCGTCGCCCGTGGACTCGGGGGGGTTGGTCGTGACCGCGAAGAGCTGCCCGGCCCCGCCGGTGGCCAGCACCACGTGCCCGGCCCGCACCTCGACCGGGTCGCCGCCCCCGGGCGGCAGCGCCGTCACGCCGACGCAGCGGCCGCCCTCGACGACCAGGTCGAGCGCGAACCAGCGCTCGAGCACCGCGCTGGCCGATCGGTAGGTCGCGTCCACCAGCGCCCGCTCCACCTCGGCACCGGTGGCGGCGCCGCCGGCGTGGACGACCCGCGGCCTCGAATGTCCACCCTCGCGGGCCAGGGCGAGCAGCCCCGTGGCCTCACGGTCGAATTCGACCCCGAGCGCGATGAGCTCGTGCACGCGTCCGGGTCCCTCGTCGACCAGGATGCGCACGGCCTCCTCGTCGCAGAGGCCGGCCCCCGCAGCCAGCGTGTCGGCCAGATGGAGGTCGGTCGAGTCCTCGTCACTCCCGAGCACCGCGGCCACCCCGCCCTGGGCCCAGCGGGTGGCCGACTGGGACAGGGCGCCCTTGGTCAGCACCCCCAGCGACAGGGGCGGCGACCCCGGCGCCCCCGGGCCGGCCAATCTGACCGCGACCGACAGCCCGGCCACCCCGCTGCCCAGCACCAGGACGTCGAAGGGTCCCGGCCGAGCCCTGGCGGTCACGCCCGTTCGTTCAGCGTGAGCTCGGCATCGAGACGGGCCGACGTCTCGTCGATCACCCGGTTGCGCCCGTCCACGTGCACGACGCGCGGCACGTACGTGTCGAGCTCCTCGCGCTCGTAGTCGGCGTAGGTGATGATGATCACCTTGTCGCCGGGCGCCACCAGCCGCGCCGCCGCGCCGTTCAGGCAGATCTGCCCGCGCTCGCCCTCAATCGCGTAGGTCTCGAAGCGGGCGCCGTTGTCGATGTCGAGCACCGCGACCTGCTCGTAGGGGAGGACGTCGGCCAGCGCCATCAGCTCGGTGTCGATGGACACCGAGCCCACGTAGTGCAGGTTCGCATCGGTCACCGTGGCGCGGTGGATCTTGGACTTCATCATGCGGCGGCGCATCGGCTCACCCGATCCTTTCGAGTTGGCGGGCCTCGGCGGCCACGTCGGGCACTGCAGGAAGGTCAGCGAGCGCGGCGGCATTGTCGATGAGCCGGACCGGGCCCACCTGCGCCGCGACGAGGAGGCGCACCCCGGCAGGGTCGTCGATCACGTCGACCGCATCCAGCGTGTCGGCGGACATGGCGACGGCGTAGTCGAGCCGCGCCAGCGGCTCCGTCGCCACCACCGTCTCCATGGCCCGCCCCACGACCGCGCCGGAGCGCTCGCCCGCGGCGACCGCGGCCCGGCCGGCGGCGAGGGCACGAGACAGCACGGTCGCCGCCTGCCTCTCGGCCGGCGCCAGCCTCACGTTGCGGCTCGAGAGCGCCAGCCCGTCCGCCTCGCGCACGATGGGGCACCCCACGATCTCGACCGGCAGCGACAGGTCGAGTGCCATGCGCCGCACGACCGCCAGCTGCTGGAAGTCCTTCAGGCCGAAGTAGGCCCGGCACTCGCCCGCGAGCGAGAACAGCTTGGCGACGACCGTGGCGACGCCGTCGAAGTGGCCGGGACGCGACGCGCCCTCCCAGTGGTCGCCGATCCCGCACACGCGCACGGTGGCCGACGGCGGCGCCGGCCACGACGGGTACATCTCGGACACGGCCGGCACGAAGACGATGTCCGCACCGGCCTCCGCGCACACCAGCAGGTCCCGTTCGAGCGTGCGCGGGTAGTGCGCGATGTCCTCGGGGTCACCGAACTGCAGCGGGTTCACGAAGATGCTCACCACGACGACGTCGCACTCGGCGCGGGCCCGGGCCAGTAGCGAGCGGTGCCCGTCGTGCAGGGCACCCATGGTGGGCACCAGCCCGACCACCCGCCCGGCCGTGCGCGCTGCGCAGAGCAGCGCACGGCAGCGAGTCACGGTCTCCACGACCTCCATCGCCGCGCCCGGCCTTCCCTACACCGCCGCCGGCATGGCCGGCTCGGGGGCCGCGGGAACGGGGGGATCGGCCACCGACGACCGGGCCAACCGGGTGGCCAGGGCGGCCCCCGCCTGGTAGCCCGGCCGCTCCGCCTCGGGCAGCGCGTCGAGGTGGCGGCTGAGCGTCGCCCAGTCGCCGCGACGGGCGGGACCGGTCAGCGCGGCGTGGGCGCCGAGGGCGTCGACGTCGTCGACCGCGGCCCGGGCCAGCGGCAGGAAGGACTCGAGGTCCAGCCCGATGGAGCCGGCGACCCGTTCGACCTGCCCGAGCAGGGCGACGACGTGGTTCGCCGCGATGCAGGCGGCCGCGTGGTACGCGGCGCGGTCGGCGTCGGCCACCTCGACGACGCGACCGCCGAGGCACTCGACGATCTCGCGCGCCGCCGGCGCGCCGGCCACCGCGAAGGTGACGCCCGAGGCCAGGCGGGCCGCACCGACCTCGCCGTTGGGCAGGGGCACGAGCGGGTGCACCGCCGCCCGGCTGGGGTGCGGTGCCAGCGCGTCGAGCCCGAGCGAGCCCGAGAGGTGCACGACCGTCGTGCCCGCCGCCGGGACGACGGCGGCCGCCACCTCGGCGACGGCGTCGTCGGGCGTGGCGATGACGAGCACGTCCACGGCGCGCGCCGCGTCGGAGACGTCGTCGTGGCGGCCGCAGAACCCGGCGAAGTGCCAGCCCCGAGCCGACAGCGCGGCGGCGAGGGACGTGCCGGCCCGACCGGGACCGATGATCCGGATGGAGTGCATCTGACCTCCTTCGGCGTTCCAGCCCCTCTCGGGTGCCGTTCGCCTACAGCGATCTCAGAAATGTCGCCTACAGATTACCCACACGGGCGACGTCCCCACCAGAGGCCCTGACCTGCTCGGACGTGACGAGGTCCGGCGCCAGGTCGGACAGGGGCTGCACCACGAACCTCCGCTCCCACAGCCGGGGGTGCGGGACGGTGAGGTCCGCCTCGTCCACCTCCCACCCGTCGACCAGGAGGACGTCGGCGTCGAGCGTGCGCGGGCCCCAGCGCACGGTACGCACCCGCCCGGCCTCCTCCTCGAGGGCCCGGCAGCGCTCGAGGAGGAGACGCGGGGTATCGGTCGTGGCCAGCTCGACCACCACGTTGAGGAACCGGCCTTGGCCGTCGGGGCCCCCCACCGGCTCGGTCTCGTAGAGCGGGGACACCCCCACGACGTCGCCCCGGGACCGCAGGTGCTCGACGGCGGCGCGCAGCAAGGCCCGCCGGTCCCCGAGGTTCGAGCCCAGCCCGACGAAGGCGCGCCACGGGGGCGGCGGCGGTTGTGGTGATCGGGCCATCAGCGGGCCCGGCGCACCCGCACCCCCGTGGAGCCCACATCGAGGTCGAGTGGGGGACGGAGCTTGCGCACCGTCACCTCGACCGCCTCGAGGCGGGGGTCCACAATGAGCAGCGCGCTGGCCAATCGGCCGGCGAGCGCCTCGAGCAGCCGGTAGGAGCGCCCTCCCACGACGTCGGCCGCCGCCCGGGCGAGGGTGCCGTAGTCGACGGTGTCGGCCGGGTCGTCGCTCTGCTGGGCGGCCTCCATGTCGAGCCAGGCCACGATGTCGAGGGAGAAGGGTTGCGCCCGGCCCTGCTCCTCGGGCAGGGCACCGTGCACCCCCATCACGCGCAGCTCCCGGATCTCTATCCGGTCGGTCACGTCGTGTCGCCGCGACCGGGCATCCCCTCGAGTTCCGCCAGCAATTCACGGCCGGGCTCGCCCATGGCGTGCCCGCACACGTGTTCGACCAGCGCCACCGCCTGCGGGAGGTTCCCGATGCGCTCCGACCACACCAGGTACCCGGCGACGACCCCCATCACCCGGTCGCCCAGCTCGTCCTGGTGCACAAGGATGCGCAGGCCGGCGGCCAGCGAGTCGTCGATATCCCGGTAGCAGGCGGTGAGAACCGGGCGCGGGTCACCCGTGCGTTCCAGGGGGTAGTGCGCCCAGGCCAGCCCCTCCTCCTCGTAGGCCGCCAGGTTGTGCGGCGAGGGCAGCAGCGAGATGACGCGGCCGAACCCCTGGACGCGCAGCCAGATGATCTCCTCCTGGCGGCGCACCCGGCGGTGGTTGACGGAGAAGCCACCCGGCCGCTCGCTGATGGCCAGGCGGTCCTTTATGACCCAGGTCAGATTGCGGGGCGGGATGCCGGCCGCCCACTTGCCCTTCATGCGGCAGGACCATACAGCCGCGCCACCTGCACCGTGGCCGCCACGTCGTGGACCCGCACCATGCCCGCCCCCGCCACCATGGCCGCCGCCGCCGTGGCCAGAGACCCCTCCAGCCTCTCCGCCACCGGTGCCACCTCGCCCCGCGCCCGCCCCGGTGCCCCGGCGGCCAGCCGGCCGAGGAAGCGCTTGCGGCTCGTGCCCACCACGACGCCGCTGCAGCCGGCCTCGGCCGCGCCCGCGACGAGCTCGGGCAGGTGGCGCAGGAGCGACAGGTTGTGGGCGGTCGTCTTGCCGAAGCCGATCCCGGGGTCGACCCAGACCTCCGCCACGCCTGCCTCGAGCGCGGCGAGGGCGCGCTCCAGGACGAAGGAGCGCACCTCGGCCACGACGTCCGCATAGCGGGGGTCCTCCTGCATGGTGCGCGGCACCCCCCGCATGTGCATCGCCACCCAGCCTGCCCCCGTCGCTGCGGCCACCTCCCACAGGGTGGCGGAGATGTCGTTGACCAGGCTCGCTCCTGCCGCAACCGCGGCCGTGGCCACCTCGGGCTTGACCGTGTCCACCGACACCCTGGCGCGCCGGCCCGCCCCGGCTCCCGCTTGGGCCAAGCCCGCCGCGACGGCCGCGGCCAGCGCCTCGACGACGGGGACGACCCGCGCCAGCTCGACCTCGGTGGGGACCGGCCGGGCCCCCGGCCGCGACGACTCGCCCCCCACGTCGACCACGTCGGCGCCCTCGTCCAGCATCTGGAGCCCGTGCGCCACGGCCCGCTCGTAGGTGTCGTAGAGCCCGCCGTCGGAGAAGGAGTCCGGCGTGACGTTGAGGACCCCCATCACGAGGGGCCTCCCGGGACCGGGGGGCGGCCCCACCGGATCAGCGACCCCGGATGAACTGCATGGCCTCCGCCCGGGTGGCCACGTCGGTGCGGAAGAGCCCGCGCACCGAGGAGGTGACGGTCACCGTGCCCGGCTTCTTGACGCCCCGCATCGACATGCACAGGTGCTCGGCCTCAATCACGACCAGCACGCCGCGGGGGGAGAGGACGCCGTCGATGGCGTCGGCGATCTGGGTGGTCATGCGCTCTTGGACCTGCAGGCGGCGGGCGTAGCCGTCGACCAGGCGGGCCAGCTTGGAGAGGCCGGTGATGCGCCCGTCCTCGGCGGGGATGTAGGCGACGTGCGCCTTGCCGAGGAACGGCACCAGGTGGTGCTCGCACAGCGACGCGAACGGGATGTCGCGCACCATCACCATCTCGTCGTGCTCGGCCGCGAACGTCACCTCCAGGTGGCGGGCGGGGTCGTCGTGCAGCCCGGCGAAGAGCTCCTCGTACATCGTGGCCACGCGGTCGGGCGTGGCCACGAGCCCGTCACGGGTCGGGTCCTCCCCGATGGCGCTCAGCAGCTCGGCCACGGCGGCCCGCACCCGGTCGACGTCCACGCTCATCGGGTGCGGCTCACTGGGCGTCGCCCTTGTACTGGTACACGCCGCGGAGGTTGCGGTAGCGCTCGGCCGCATCGAGGCCGTAGCCCACCACGAACTCGGGCGGGATGGTGAAGCCGATGTAGCGCAGCTGGAGGTTGACCCGCTTCTCGCGCTCCTTGACCAGCAGCGCGCACACCTCCACGCTCTTGGGCTGGCGCGCGTTGAGGTACCGCAGCAGGTAGTTGAGCGTCAGGCCGCTGTCGATGATGTCCTCGACGACCAGCACGTGGCGGCCCTCCAGCTCGCTGTCGAGGTCCTTCACGATGCGCACGACACCCGAGGTCTTGGTCGCGCTGCCGTAGGAGGACACGGCCATGAAGTCGACGTCGACCGGCAGCGCGATGGCCCGGCACAGGTCGCTCATGAAGAGCATGGCGCCCTTGAGCACGGCGACGAGGAGCGGCGGCTCGTCGGCGTAGTCAGCGGTGATGCTGGCGCCGAGCTCGGCCACCCGGGCGGCCAGGCGCCCGGCGTCGACCAGCACCGGTCCCACGTCCGGCTCGGCCCAGGTCGGGACGCTCGTGTCCGCCTCGTCGAGGGTCACCGCCGTGAGACTACCGGAGCGGTCCGGCTCGACCCGGAGCCGCCCGCCCGAACGGCGCACCCGGCGGCCACCCGAGAGCTCCGTCCCCACCGCGGCACCATCGGCGACCGCGAGGGTGCGCTCGACCTCGGCCAACGACGGGGGGTGCTCGCCGCCGGCGCTCTCGCGCAACCAGCGCCGCAGGGCGCGCCGGGCCAGCGGCCGTGCCGCGCCGGCCACGGCGCGTGCGTCGGTCGGATCGGGCAATTGCTCGGCCGCCAGCGAGTCCAGCAGCGCCACCTCGTCACGCAGCACCCCCGCCTGCCGGGCCAGCAGCGGCACCGGGTCGCGGCCCGCCACCTCGGCGCACAGCGGGAGCAGCTCGTGGCGGACGCGGTTGCGCACGAACGCGGGATCGGCGTTGCTGACGTCGCACACCGGCACGAGGCCCACCTCGGCACACAGGGCGTGCGTCTCGCACCGCCGCAGCGCGAGCAAGGGGTGACGTGGGCCCGGTGCCATCCCGGCCAAGCCGTCCGCGCCGGCACCCCGCAGGAGGTTCACGAGGATCGTCTCGGCCTGGTCGTCCATGGTGTGCCCGGTCGCCACCTCCGCCGGCAACACCGCGAAGCGCGCGGCCCGGGCCCGGGCCTCGAGATTGGGCCCCGGCGCAACCGAGACCCGGCGGCACTCGACGCGCGCGCCGAACCGCCGCGCCGCGGCGGCGACCACGCCCGCCTCGGCACCCGAACCCGGGCGCAGCCCGTGATCGACGTGGAAGGCGGTGACATCGCAGCCCGCCGCCGTGGCCAGGACCAAGAGGGCGAGGGAGTCGGCGCCCCCCGACACCGCGCACGGCAGCGGGGTTCCCGCCGGGGGGAAGGTGCACCGGGTCAGCAGCTCGGCCAGGAGGGGAGGGCGGACCCCCTCACCCACCGGCTCGGGCCACCCAGGCTCCCGGGTCGCGGATCTCCTCGAGCGTGGGGAGCCACTCGGGCCCCTCCCACACCCGGGCCAGCAGCGCCGGGCCGCCGGCCGCCTCCACCGACTCGACGAAACGCTCACCCTCGGCGTACTGGCGCATCTTGGCCTCGAGCCCGAGCAGCTTCGACATGAGCTTGGTCAGCCCCCGGGCCTGGCTGCGCCGCTCGTGCAGCACCTTGGAGAAGTGGGCCGCCCCCGGCACCTCGCCCGCCCCGGCGCGGTCCATGGTGACGTCGCCGTGGCCCTCCAGCAGGCTCATCATCCCCGAGATCCTCGACAGCGCCAGCCGCTGTTCCGGTGTGGCGAGCATGCCCACCACCCCGGCCTCCCGGGCCGGGTTGCGCCCGGCGCGCAGCTCGGCCGTGGCGCGGCGGAGCACGTCGGCGAACCCCGACGGGTCGCCCGAGAGGGGGCCCAGCAGCTCAGAGACCAGGCCCACGAAGTGGTCCCGCAGCCAGGGGACCGCGGTGAACTGCAGGCGGTGCGTCACCTCGTGCAGCGCCAACCACAGCCGGAACTGGCTGGGCGCGAAGCCATACTGCTCCTCCACGGCGACGATGTTGGGACCCACGTACGAGACGAGGTCCTGGTCCGCGGACGCCTCGTCGTTGAGCAACAGGTCGTACTGCCCGAGCACCCGCGTCGCCATGTACGCGAGCATCAGACCGAGCTGCGTGCCCGCTACCGTCCGGCCGACGACCAACGACGGCCCGGCGAGCTTGGTGCCCCGCTTGCGCTGCAGATCCATCAGTGCGGGCCCGACCAGACGCTCGATGGAGCGAACGTTGGCGGACGCCCATCCGGGCCGGTCGGTGACCTTGGCCCGCGCCGACCCGTGCGCCGAGTGCAGGCCGGTGGCGTCGCTCACGAGTCGCTCGGCCTTCGTCGTGAGCTCGTCGAACTGGGCCTGCAGGTCCGAGGAGCGGTAGGAGGCCGGTGAGGGCTTGAGGATGAGGGCGCCCGCCGCGACCCGCTGGGCCAGCGCCCAGTCCACCATGGCCGGACCGCCCACCGGCAGGTCCGCCGGCAGGTCCTGGACGGGGGAGACGTCAGTGCTCGGCGTGGTGCTGCCGGCTTTCTTCGTCGATGGCCGCCGCCACCCGGTCGATCAGGCTCTGCGGCACGCGATCCTTGCACCGGTTGGCGATGACCTTGCGCAGCTCGGCCTCGAACTCGGCCGCGCCCCCGCAGGGGCCGCACCAGTCCAGGTGCACGCGGATCTCCTCGCGCCGCTCCTCGGTGAGCTCCCCGTCGAGATAGTGGTACAGCTCGTGCACCGCCTCGGTGCAGTCGACCGACACGCCAAAGAGCCCACCGCCCTTGGTGCCGCCCCAGTCGGTCTCCTTGCCGTCGCCCACGTCCTCGCTCACTCTCTCGACCCCCCGGGGGTGCTCCCCACGAGGCCTCGTGCTTCTGCCACATCGTGCAACGCCTTCTGGAGCGCCCTTCTTCCCCGGTGGATCCGGCTCATGACCGTCCCGATGGGCACCTCGGTGATCTCGGAGATCTCCTTGTAACTGAACCCCTCGACGTCGGCCAGCAGCACCGCCATGCGAAAGGCCTCCGGCAGGGCCTCGAGGGCCGCCTTCACGTCCTCGTCGGTGAAGCGCTCGAGCGCCTCGTCCTCGGCCGACCGGCCCGGATCCCCGACGCCCGAAGCGGCCAGGCGCTTGTAGAGATAGAGGTCCTCGACGTCCTCGACGTCGGTGGTCTCGGGCCGGCGTTGCGCGGCCCGGTACGAGTTGATGTAGGTGTTGGTGAGGATCCGGTAGAGCCAGGCCCGCAGGTTGGTGCCCTCGGTGAACGAGGCGAACGACCGGTACGCCTTCAGGTACGTCTCCTGGACGAGGTCCTCGGCGTCGGCCCGGTTCCGTGTCATGCGCAGTGCAGCCGAGTAGAGCCCGGGCATGAATTCCATGGCGACGTCGGTGAAGGTCGCCCGGTCTGCCATGGCCCAACCCTACCCACCCGGCGATATCGTCTCCGCCGTGACCACCGCCCCCGCCCCCGAGGAGCTCGGGATCGATCTGATGAGCGGCGCCTTCTTCGGACGAGAGCCCCACGAGGCCTTCGCCTGGATGCGCGCCCACGCCCCCGTGTACTACGACGAGCGCAATGACCTGTGGGCCGCGGCCACCTACGCCGCGGTCAAGCAGGCGTCGGTCGACACCGAGTCCTTCTCGAACGCCCAGGGCATCCGCCCCAAGTTCGGTCCGCTGCCGATGATGATCGATTTCGACGGGACCGAGCACGTGCGCCGCCGCCGCCTCGTCTCCGAGGGCTTCACCCCCAGGCGGGTGCGGGACATGGAGGGCAAGCTCACCCGGGTGTGCGACGCGCTGATCGACAAGGTCTGCGAGCAGGGTCACTGCGACTTCGTCAAGGACATCGCGGCCCCGTTGCCCATCATCATGATCGGCGACATGCTCGGCGTCGCACCCGAGGACCGCGACGACCTGCTGCGGTGGTCCGACGACATGCTCAAGGCGCTGGGCGCTCCCGACCCCAGCCTCATGGAGAAGTCCGCCGAGGCGTTCGTCGAGTACACCGAGTACATCCATCCCGTCTTCGACGACCGCCGCGCCCAGAAGAACACGGACGACCTGGTGGGGGTGCTGTGCCACGCGGAGATCGACGGCGACTCGCTCGACGACGACTCGCTGGTCCACGAGACGCTGCTCATATTGATCGGGGGTGACGAGACCACCCGGCACGTCATCAGCGGCGGGGTCGAGGAGCTCCTGGCCCATCCGGACCAGGTGGCGCGGCTGGCCGCCGACCCGGGCGCGCTCATGCCATCGGCGGTCGAGGAGATGCTGCGCTGGGTCTCGCCGATCAAGAACATGGCGCGGACGGCCACCCGCGACGTCGAGCTGGCCGGGTCCCACATCCGCGCCGGCCAGGAGCTGCTCCTGCTCTATCCCTCGGCCAACCGGGACGAGGCGGTCTTCGAGGACCCCGGCCGCTTCGACATCGCACGCAGCCCGAACCCCCACATGGCCTTCGGTTTCGGCGCCCACTTCTGCCTGGGCAACCAGCTGGCGCGCCTGGAGCTGAAGGTGATGGTCGAGCGCGTGCTGGCCCGCCTGCCCGACCTGCACCTGGCGACCGAGCGCGCCGCCCTGCCGCGGCGCCAGGCCAACTTCATTTCGGGCATCGAGGAGATGCCCGTCGAGTTCTCCCCCAGCGCGCCGGTCGGGGTGGGTCCCGTCTGATGGCGGGCGACCCGGGCGGCGGCATCGCCGGATGGTCCATCCTGGTCACCGGTGGCGGCAGCGGCATCGGCCTGGCCACCGCGGAGCGCCTGGCCGCCGACGGCGCGCACGTGACGATCTGCGGGCGCACGGAGCAGAAGCTGGCGGACGCCACGGCGCGCGTCTCGGCGGCGTCGCGCAACGCCACGGCGCGCTACGTCGTGGCCGACGTCACGGTCGAGGAGCAGATGACCGCCGCGGTGGCGGCGACGGCCGAGGCGACCGGCCGCATCGACGGCCTGTTCGCCTGTGCCGGCGGGTCGACGCACCTCGGCTCTGTCCTCACGGCCGACGTCGACGCCGTGCGGGCCACCATCGACCTCAACCTGGTGGGTTCCGTGATCTGCGTGAAGCAGGGCGCCTCGGCCATGGCGGCCCAGGGCGGCCCCGGCTCCATCGTGTTGATGTCCTCGGGCGCCGGCCGCTTCCCCCACCCGCACCTGTGGGCCTACGGCGTGTCGAAGGCGGGCATCTGCTTCCTGACCGAGACCGCAGCCGAGGAGCTGGGCCCCCTCGGCATCCGGGTCAACGCCGTGGCGCCGGGGATCATCGACGACGAGCTCATGTCCTTCATCACCGCCGGCGGCCCCCTGCTCGACGACTATCTGGCGCAGATGCCTCTCGGACGCGTCGGCACCGTCGACGACGTGGCCGGCGCCGTCCGGTACCTCATCGGGCCCGAGTCCTCCTTCGTCACCGGCGAGACCCTCGGGGTCGACGGGGGACACCACCTGCGGCGCGGCGCGGACTACTCGCTCCTCTTCGGCGGCTGAGGAGCGGGCGCCGCTGACCGGCCGGCCCGCGCTCAGCCGGCCACGGTGAAGAGACCGGCGTCGATCACCGTCTCGCCGCGCTGGGTCTCGGTCCGGAACCGGTAGGCACCGGGCGCGCGCTCGCCGACGTCCCAGACCGAGATCGTCAGGGTGTCGCCGGGCATCGTCGGCTTGGAGAAGCGGGCGCGCATGGCACCGAAGCGCGCCGGGTCGGAGGCACAGACGGTGTGGAGCAGCGCGCGGCCGGTGAAGCCGTAGGTGCAGAGCCCGTGCAGAATCGGGCGTTCGAACCCGGCCCGCTTGGCGAAGGTCGGATCGGAGTGCAAGGGGTTGCGGTCACCGCTGAGGCGGTAGAGCAACGCCTGGTCGGGACGGGTCGCGTACGACACCACCTCGTCGGCCTCTCGTGTGGGCAGCGGTTCGGCCGCCAGCGCGGTCTCGTCGTCGCCCTCGGGGTTGCGCGGACCGCCGAAGCCGCCGGCGCCGCGGATGAAGAGGGCGGTGCGGTTGGTGAAGGCAAGCTCCCCGGTGGCGGCGTGGCGCGACTCGCTCTCGAGCACGACGAGGCCCGCCGAGCCCTTGTCGTACATGCCGGCGACCCGCGTCGTGATGGAGACGGTTCCCGCCGTCGGGATCTCGCCGTGCAAGCGGATGGCCTGTTCCCCGTGGACCAGCATGGCGGGGTCGAAGTCGCCGAGCGACGCCCTGCCTCCCCCGCCCTGCCCGACGATGGTCGTGAAGGTGGGCAGGACGCGCTGGGCGATCCCCGCCGAGTTCTCCGTCGTCAGTTCGAGCTCGAACCCGGTCGGGTCCAGCGCGCCGGCACCCACGCCGAGCGCGTAGAGCAGCGCGTCCTTGTGGTCCCACGACCGCTCGAAGGGCTCGGAGGTGGTGCCCACCGCGTTCAGGTCCAGTCCCATTGCCGCTCCCTCGCTTCCCGTGTGCATGTTGCAGATTTCCAACGGTATTTGATGTTACATGAATCCATGTCATACTTGTCAAGTGGCGACGGGCGTCCCGACCGAGGTGACCATCGACGGCGTGACCTTCGACGGCGTGGCCAGCGACGAGATGACGATCGACGAGCTGGCTGCGTCGACCGGCACCACGTCGCGGCGCATCCGCGCCCTGCAGACTCTGGGCCTGCTCCCCCACCCCGACCTGCGGGGTCGCACCGGCCTGTACGGCGCCGAGCACCGGACCCGCCTGGCGGCGATCCTCCGGCTGCAGGACCAGGGGTTCTCGCTGGAATCGCTCGGCGTGCTCTTCCGCGCCCTCCACTCGGGCCAGTCCCTGGCGGGTGTGCTCGGGCTGCCCGAACCCGAGGCCGGTGCCGACGGCGCTCCCGACAGCGCCGTCGGGGGGGAGGTGGACACGGCCGAGCTCTACGGCTTTTCCGAACTCCAACCCGCCTCGGCGCGGCAGCGCCGCCGGCGGCCACTGCTCTCGGTCGTCCCCACGACGGTCTGGGACGAAAGCGAAGCGTCCTGATCCGGCCGCTCCTCGGGACGCGCGGACGGGGCCGCTCGATATCGTCCTGAGCCGTGTCCGCCCCCACGACCGCCCCTCTGTTGCACTGGCCCGACGCGGCGGACCTCGGGGCCGTGGTCGCCGTCACGACGCGCCTCGGCGGCGTGTCGCGGCCCCCCTATGACAGCCTCAACCTCGGGCTGCACGTGGGTGACCGGCCCGGCGACGTCGTGGTCAACCGGGCCCGGGCGGCCACCGCCTTCGGCGTCGCGCTCGAGGCCATGGTCTTCGCCCGCCAGGTCCACGGGGTGACCGCGGCCCTCGTCGGCGCGGCGGACCGCGGCCGGGGCACCACCACGGAGGACGACGCCGTGGCCGACGCGGACATCCTCGTCACGACGGTGCCGGACGTCACGCTGGCGATCCTCGTCGCCGACTGCGTGCCCATCGCGCTCGTGGACCCCGCCGTGCCCATCCTCGCCGTCGTCCACGCCGGCTGGCGTGGCACCGCAGCCGGGGCGGTGGCCAACGCCCTCGACGCCCTGCGCGGCCGCGGCGCCCGGCCCGAGCGGGTGCGGGCCTTCATCGGGCCTTCGGTCCCGCCGGAGCGCTACCAGGTCACCGACGAGGTGGCGCGTGCGCTGGCGGAGCCGCTGTGGCCGAAGCCCCTCGACCCGGCGGTCGCCCGCCCCGACGGTCCCGGCCACTGGCTGGTCGACCTCGCCGCGGCCAATCGCCAGCAGCTGCTCGAGAACGGCATCCGGGCCGGGCACATTGCCGAGAGCGGTCGATCCACGGCCGACGAGACGTTCTTCAGCGACCGGGCCGAGCGTCCCTGTGGAAGGTTCGCCCTGCTGGCGCGGCTGCTCGGCTGAGGCCGTGGGCGCGCCGGGCGCCGTAGCATGGGCCTGCCCGGACGGCCGGGCCACCCTCCCACCTGCGATGCCCCCTCCCGACCAGTTCCGCTACGACGGGTTCGCCATCGACGCCGCCACCTCGGTGGTCACCTGCCGCTATTCCACCGCCACCCACGGCTTCACGGAGCGGTTTTGGTTCACCTCGGCCGGGTCGTCGGACGACCCCGGGGCGTGGGACGACCCCGCGGTGCGGGCGGCCGTGCGCATCCTCTACCTGCTGGCCGGCGTGTCGTACTACAAGACGGCGGCGCCTCGCCGGATCGACCTGGGCGACCTCGCGTCGACGCCCGCGGAACGGACGTTCCTGGAGACCTACTACGTCAGCGGGCTCGGCGAATTCGCCCACCGCAACGGCATCGATCTGCACGACGTGACCGTGTCGGGTCCCGACGCAACCCCCGCCCCCGCCCGCTACGAGCCCGAACCGGGCCGGCCCCTCATCCCCTTCGGCGGCGGTATCGACTCCATCGTGACCGTCGAAGGGCTCGCCGCCGACAACCCGGGCGCGGCGCTGTGCGTCGTGCACCCGCCCGCGGACCGCTTCGACGCCATTGAGGACGCGGCCGCGGTGAGCGGGTTGCCGGTGGTGCACATCGGGCGTGCGATCGACCCCCTGGTCCGCCGTTCGGACGAGCTGGGCTTCCTCAACGGGCACGTCCCCGTCACCGCCGTGATCACGGCGGCGGCCGTCGTCGCCGCCGTCCTGGACCGGCGCGACGCGGTGGTGCTCTCCAATGAATGGTCGGCTTCCGCACCCACGCTGGTGGCCGCCGACGGGCGGCCGGTGAACCACCAGTGGTCCAAGGGCGAGGAGTTCGAGCGTGCCTTCGGCGAGCTGGTCCACGGCGCCGTGGGTCCGGGCCTGGCGGTGTTCTCCTACCTCCGGCCCCGCTCCGAACTGTGGGTGGCGCAGCAGTTCGCGGGTCTCGACCGCTACCACCGTGCCTTCCGCAGCTGCAACCGTGCCTTCCACCAGGACCCGGCGCGGCGCCTCGACCACTGGTGCGGCCGCTGCGACAAGTGCTGCTTCGTCGACCTGGTGCTGGCGCCCTTCATGGACCGCAGCGAACTGGCCGCCGTGTTCGGCGGCGACGAGCCCCTGGAGAACCCGGCCAACACGGAACGCTTCCGGACCCTGATCGGCCTCGGACCCGGCGTCAAGCCCTTCGAGTGCGTGGGCGACACCGACGAGTGCCGGGTCGCCCTCCTGCTGGCGTCACAGCGGGCGGACCGGACCGCCACGACGCTGCTGCACGCGCTACGCCGCGAGCTGGCCGCCGCGACCCCCGCCGCGGGCCCCGACGCGGCGGTGCTCCTCGAGCCGCGCGGCGCCCACCACATCCCGGATCGCTATGCACCAGCCGATCTCCTGGTCCGCGCTCGCTGACGCGTCGGTCGGCGTCTGGGGGCTGGGCGTCGAGGGGCAGGCCAGCGTCCGCAGGCTGCAGGCCATGGGCTGCCGGCCCGTCCTGGTGGACGACGCGCCGGGCACGCCCGCTGTCGAGGACATGGAGGTCCTGGCCACCGCGTCCGGCGGCCTCGACGCGCTGCTGGGCTGCGACGTCGTCGTCAAGAGCCCGGGCATCAGCCGCTACCGGCCCGAGGTGGCGCAGCTCGAGGGGAAGGGCATCGCGGTGTGCGGCGGCCTCGGCCTCTTCATGGCGGAGGCCGATCCGGCGCGGGTCACCTGCATCACCGGCACCAAGGGCAAGAGCACGACCACGGCGCTGGCGGTGCACCTCCTGAACCGCCTGGGCCACCGCGCCCGGGCCGGAGGGAACATCGGCCACCCGCCCTGGGACCCCGCGCCCGGGGCCGGACCCGAGTACTGGATCGTCGAGACATCGAGCTTCCAGGTTCCCGACCTGGCCACGGCCCCCCACGTGGTGGCGGTGACCTCGCTCGCCCCCGATCACCTCGACTGGCACGGGACGATCGAGCGCTACTACGCCGACAAGCTCTCACTGTGCACCAAGCCGGGCGTCAGGCTGGCCCTGGCCGACGGTTCCGACGACCGGCTCCGCGCGCAGCGCGCGCTGCTCGGGCCACACCTGCACTGGGTGATCGCGGCCGACGTCGAGCGGGACACCGCCTGGTCGGCGGGGCTCGGCCTGCCCGGACCGCACAACGCTCGCAACGCCTCCATCGCCCGGGCCGTGCTCATCGGCCTGGGGATCGCGGAGGCGTCCGACGACGAGCGGATGGCGCAGGCGGCGCAAGGTTTCGACGGCCTGCCCAGCCGGTGCCGCTCCCTCGGCCGTGTGGGTGCCGTCGAATTCGTCGACGACAGCCTCTCCACGAACGTCCTGCCGGCACAGGCAGCGCTGCGGGCCTTCGCGGACCGGCCGGTGGCGCTGCTGGTCGGCGGCCACGACCGCGGGCTCGACTACGCGCCGCTGGGCCGGACGGTCGCCGCTCGCACCGCGCCGACCCTGGTGGTCACGATGCCCGACAACGGCTCGCGCATCGGCGCCGCAGTACGCGACGCGGGCGACGGCCGGGTCGAGGTCGTCGACGCCGACAGCCTGGACGCGGCAGTCGAGGCGGCGTTCGCCTGGGCCCTGCCCGCGGGTGTCGTGCTGCTCTCCCCAGCGGCGCCCAGCTTCGGGCGCTTCGGCGACTACCGGGAGCGATCCGCCGCCTTCGCGGAGGCCGCCGGGCGCTGCGGGACCCTCACCTGAGCATCCTCAGCAGCTGAGCGACCTCAGCAGCGCGCCCCGCCCGCACCGGCCGGAGCCAACTCCTCGCGCTCGCTGAGGAACAGCCACCACGAATCCGCCGACACGATCGCGGCAGCCAGCACGACGTCGGGATCGGCACCCAGTTCGGCCAGGGCCTCCATCGACCACCCGGCGTGGTCCACCTCCTGGGTGCGGTGCACGTCCCAGAAGCGGGTGCCGGCCTCGTCGAGCCCGTAGTGGCGGCGCAGACCATCCGACTTCGAGCCGGCGATGTCGGCCGCCTGGACCTCGTAGGCGGCCACCATGGCCAGCGCGGCCACGGGGTCGTTCGCCGCAGTGGTTCGCACGAGCGCGAGCAGCGTCGCCGTCGACGGCGTCGCCGGGGCGTCGGGCGCGGCACCGGTCACGCGCGCGAAGGACTCGAACAGCTCCGCGTGCGGTTCTGGGGACCCGAGCTCGTCGGCGAGGTTCGCTTCCACGAGCTCGCGTGCCCGTCCCTCTGGCAGCGCCGCCGCGACGGCCGACAGCGTCACCGGGAGCGCGCGTTCGATGTGCCGGTACTGCTCTGCATACGCCGCCAGCTCACCCTCGGAGAGGGTGCCGTTTTCCCAGCGACGGTAGAAGGGGTGCGTGAGCAAATGACGCCCGACAATCGCCTCCGCCAGCACCTCGTGAATCCGTTGAGTGTGCATCGGCGCACCTTATCCCCTCCCGGCCCGGCGTCAATTGGGCTGCGGACGCTGGTACAGCGGCCACAATCGGGGCGTGCTCAGCCTGGTCTGCTTCATCGCGGGTGGGCTTCTCGGCTGGGGCGCCGCGCAGGGCGGGGCGCGGACGCAGCGGGTGTGGCCCCTCGTCCTGCGCGTCCAGATCCTGCTCACGTCGGCGACGTTGTCGCTGGTGGCCGCCTGGCGGCTGACCTCGGTCAGCCAGCTGCTGGGCCCCCTCGCGCTGGCCGCCGGGCTGTGGCTGATGCTCGGGGTCACGTTCTGGGCCCGGGGTCGGCGCAGCGCGGGGGAGGTGGCACTCGAGGCCTGGGCCGTCAGCCCGAACAGTGGGTTCTGGGTCGTGCCGGCCGCCGCGGCCTTCGGCGGATCGAGCGCCACCCTGATCGCCGTCCTGGCCAACGTCATCACCACGGCCTGGGGCGCGGTGGCCGTCCACCTCATGCGCCGGGACGCGCCCCTCCGCCAGCGCCGCGCCACCTCGTGGGTGGACCAGTCTCCCATCGTCGCGTCGCTGGTGGGGTTGGTGCTCCACGTCGCCGGCCCGGCGCCGTCCTGGACGGCCGACGTGCTGGTCCTGGCCGGTCCCCTCCTCGCCTTCTCGGGTGCGGCCCTGTTCACGGGCTCGATCGTGCACCCGCACAACCTGTCGGTGGCCCGGCCCCAGCACGCCGTCCGCCGTTGGGCCTGGCTCACCGTCGTACGGATCGCCTATTACGCCCTCGTCGCGCTGGTCGCGGCCTTCGCCGGGACAACGTCGCTCACGGTGGTCGCGGTCCTCAGCGGCCTGAGTGCGCCGTCGTTCCAGCCGATTCAGCTCGCCGTGCTCTACGGGTACCGCTCCGAGATCGTGGTGGCGGCGGTCCGCTGGGGCTGGGTCCTCGCGCCGCTCGGACTCGGCCTGGCGGCGCTGGTGCGGTAGGCCGCCCCGCCCGACCGTATGCAAGTCTGGTTGCGTGCGGAACACGACCGCGGCGCTCGGGCTGGCTCCCTACGTCCCGCGCCTGGCCGCGGAGTGGGACCTCGACGCGTCCGAGGCGCCGTGGCGCGAAATCGAAGCGACGTGTTGCTTCGTGGACATCTCCGGGTTCACGGCCCTGTCGGAACGGTTGGCCCGGCGCGGCCGCATCGGCGCCGAGGAGCTCACCGAGGTCCTCAACCATGTGTTCTCGCGGATGCTGGAGGTGGCGTACGCCAAGGGCGGCGCCCTCCTCAAGTTCGGCGGTGACGCCCTCCTGCTGGCGTTCACGAACGAAGACCACGCCACCTTGGCCGCGGAGGGCGCGGTCGCCATGCGCGCCGCCCTCCGGGAGGCGCGGACGCTCCCCACGTCAGTCGGGCGGGTCAACCTGCGGATGTCCGTGGGGCTCCACAGCGGGGTGTTCCACCTCTTCCGCGTCGGCGACTCCCATCGCGAGCTGATCGTCGCCGGGCCCGCCGCGTCGGAGACGACTCGGATGGAAGCGACGGCCGACGCGGGCGAGATCGTGATCAGCCACGACACCGCGGACCGCCTGCCGCCGGGCGCGGTGGGCGCGGCCAAGGGAGAGGGACGCCTGCTGCGGTGGCGCCACGTCGTGGAGGGTGGTCCCGGACCCACGCCGACGCGACCGGTGCCGGAGTCGGTCATCGCACTCTCGGTGCCCACCGCGCTCAGGGCCCGGCTGGGGCAGCGCGCTGGCGAGTCGGAGCACCGTCTCGCCAGCGTGGCGTTCGTCAAGTTCGTCGGCACCGACGACCTGCTCGCATCCCGCGGGCCCGACGCGACTGCGGCCGCCCTCCATGGCATCGTGCGCTCGGTTCAGCGTGCCGCGGCGGTCGAATCCGTCACCTTCTTGGCCTCCGATATCGACGCCAACGGCGGAAAGCTCATCCTGACCGCGGGCGTCCCGAGCACCCAGGAGGACGACGAGGGGCGCATCCTGCGGGCGGTCCGCCTGGTGATCGACGAGCCGCATGCGCTGCCGGTGCGCGTCGGCGTCAATCGCGGCCACGTCTTCTCCGGCGACATCGGGACGGAGTACCGCCGCACCTTCACCGTGATGGGGGACACCGTCAACCTGGCCGCCCGCCTCATGGCGGCGGCACGCCCGGGGGACGTCTACGCGACCGCGACGATCCTCGATCAGGCCGGCACCCTGTTCGCCATCGACGCCCTCGAGCCCTTCTCGGTCAAGGGAAAGTCCGAACCGGTCCAGGCCTACCGGGTGGGCCCGGCCCTGGGGTCGCGGTCCCAGTCGATCGGATCGCTCCCGTTCCTGGGTCGGGACAAAGAGCTCGCCACCCTGGGCGAAGCCCTCGCGGCGGCCGTGACCGAGGGAGGGCGGGCCGTCCTTGTCGAAGCGGAGCGCGGTGTCGGCAAGTCACGCCTGGTGGCCGAATTCCTATCGGGAGTGGCGCCGGACCACGTGCTGTTCCTGCAAGGAGAGCCGCACCGCACCGGAGTCCCCTACCGCCCCCTGCGCGAGCCGCTGCGGGAGCTCCTCGGCGTCGATGCGCGCGACCGCGACCAGGCCGGCGGCCAGCTGCTCGAGTCGATCGCCCGGCTGGACGGGGTCCTCCTGCCGTTTGCACCACTGCTGGCCCCGGTCGTCGAGGCCGACGTCCCAGCCACGCCCGAGACTCAGGCCATCGCCGAGGAGTTCCTGGGCCAGCGGGTGGCCGAAACCGTCGTCAACGCCCTCGATGCGGCCTGCCCGGGCTCCCTCCTCATTGTCGCCGAGGACGCACACTGGTTCGACGAGACCACCGCGGAGATCTGCACCCGCTTGGCCCATGCGGCCGGCAGCCGCCACTGGCTCCTCTGCGTCGTGCGGCGTCCCCACGCCGAGGGCGGGTTTACCCCACCGAGCCCGCAGGTGGTGCCACTGGAGCCGTTGACCGACGACGTGGCGAAGGAGCTCGTCGAGACGGCGACCGAGACCGCCCCACTCCGTCCGCACGAGTGCGACGCCGTCGTGGCTCGGGCCGGCGGCAATCCCCTCTTCCTCGAGGAGCTGCTCCGCATCGTACGCGCGACCGACGTCGAGTCACTCCCCGACACGTTGGACGCGGTGGCCATGCGGGAGATCGACGCCCTGCCCGTCACTCCTCGGCGCGTCCTGCGTCTCGCCTCCGTTCTTGGTCGATCGTTCAACCGCGCGCTGCTCGACCAGCTGCTGGACGCGGAGGCGATCGACACGGGTGGCGACGCGCTCGAAGACCTCCGCACCCAACTGATCCCCGATGCAGACGGCCAGCGCGTCCGCTTCCGCCACGCCTTGCTGCAAGAAGCCGCCTACCAGAGCCTTCCGTTCCGACAGCGTCTCGCGCTGCACCGCGTCGTGGGCGAAGCCATTGAGCGCGATGCCGCCGCGACCGACCAGGTGGCCCCGCTGCTGTCGATGCACTTCCTCGCCGCCCAGGACTGGGAGCGGACGTGGCGTTATGCGCGGGCCGCGGCCGATGTCGCGCAGCGTGCGCATGCGTTGGGCGAGGTGGCGATCCACCTGCAGCGTGCCGTCGCGGCGGCGCGTCGGCTCGAGACCGCGACGAGTCACGAGCTCGCAGCCGTCTACAACGACCTGGGCCACACCCTCGAGCTCCTCGGCGAGTACGACCGGGCTGACGATGCCTACCGGCGCGGCGGCGCGGCCGCCAGCTCCGACCCGTTGGAGAGCGGCCAGATCGCGTACCGCCGGGCCTATCTCCGGAGCGAGTACCTCGGTCGCCCATCGACGGCGATCCGACTGCTCCGCTCCGCCCGAGCAGGTCTCCATGGCGTCGGCGACGAGACGGCGGGTCTGCGGGCGCTGCTGCTGGCCGCGGAAGCCGACGTCCGCCAACGACAAGGGAGGCCGTCCGAAGCGATCGCCTGCGGGCGCCGCGCCGCGCGAGAGGCAGAGCGCGTGGGCGACCGGCGCGCCCTGGCGCGGGCGCTGCTCGCGCTGAACATCGGCCTCGTCAAGGCAGGACGGGCCGACGAGGTGGACTTCATGGACCGGGTCCTCGAGCTGTACCGAGAGCTCGGGGACGAGGTGGGGGTCGCCTTTGCCCTGGCCAACATCGCGACGGTCGCCTTCTTCGCCTCGCAATGGGACAAGGCCGCCCACTATGTCTCCCTCTCCGCGGATGCCTCGGCCAAGGCGGGAGATCTCGCCGGTGCCGCCCTGGCGCATGGCAACCTCGGTGAGCTCCGCACGAACCAGGGTCGCCTCGACGAGGCGGTGGCTCTCCTCGCCCCGGCCCGGCGCACGCTGGAATCCTTCGGGTACCTGGGGCTGACGGCGGCCGTGGCGGCGCAGCTCGGCCGGACCAGGGCCTTTCTCGGCGATGTCAACGGTGGGTTGACGATCATACGGACCGCCACGGCGACCCTCGAAGAGATCGGATCCCAGTACGAGTCACTGGAGGCGCTCGCCCGCCTAGCCGAGGTGCTCGTCTTCGCTGGACGCCTGGCCGAGGCGCGCCCGGCTCTCCGTCGGGCCCGCGATCTCGAGCACGAGGTCGGGGACACCCCACTGAGCGCCCTGATCGACCGCATCGAGCTGACGCTCGCCCTCGCTTCGGGTGACGGCACCATCGACGACTCGGAGCTCGACCGGTTCCTCGAGCGCGCCCGGGGTTTGGACGCGACCTACGAGGAGCTGGTCGTCCTCGTCCTCATGGAGCGCTCGGGTATGGAGCGCTCAGGTCACCGGACACGTCACGAACAGGTCGAGCGTCTGACCCGCGACCTCGGCGTGGTCACATTGCCGATGCTGCCGGCGCTCTGACCCTCCGTTACCTCATGTACCAGTCGGAATCGCCGGACCAGGTCTCGGTGATCTGCGTCCCGTCCTCGGTCCCGCCCGACCCGTTCGGGACCACGTAAGGACTGCCCGTGGGCGTGAGGTTGTTGTAGGACTTGTTCGTGGTGCACAGGCTCTGTTCGGGCAAGACACCCGCCCCCGGTGCCTGCGCCCCGGCGCAGTACGTCTGGTCGTAGTAGGTGGTGCCGTCGAACGAGAACTCCGTGGGAGCGCAGGTGGGCAGCGTCAGCGATGCCGGGATGGGCGTGCTCGTCGAGTCGGGGTGGTTGTCGTCGCCGTAGGGCTGGCACTCCGGCACGGGCGCCCAGTTGATCGTCACGGTGAAGGGCTGTGGGGTGCCGCCGGAGTACTCGTCGTAGGTGAGGGTGTTGCCGTTCGACGAGAAGTTCGTGTACGACTCGCAGCCGGCACCGGGCGCGATGTCCAGGGTTGCTGCGACCGGGCTGCCGGACGGCGTCGTGACGGAACCGCCACCGCACACCTGTGGAGCGAGCGTGAAGGTCGAGGTCCCCACGACGGACGCCGCGGTGTCGTCCTTCGGCAGCTCGATCTCAACCGTGTCGAACCCCCTGATGGGCGTGGTGCCACCCGTGCACACGGAGTTGCCGTTCGTGTCCACGGTCACGGTCGTGCCCTCCGGACCGCTGAGGGTGCACGTCACCGTCCCGACCTGCACACCACCCAGCATCTCGACGAGCTGCACGGGCTCGGCGCCGTTCCACGGCCACTCGGCCTCGTTCTGCAGGCTGATCTTGGCGTCGGAGAAGACCCGCTGGTTCCCGATGAGCGAGTTGGACCCGAGAACCGTGAAGTCGAGGCCCTCCTCGCCAAAGGGAGGGAGGTTCTCGATCTGCGAGTAGAGCGGGAACCCGCACACGCCGGTGTGCTGCTTGAAGGAACCCGGCGGGACGGTCTTCGGAGTGCCGCTGTAGTCGTTGTCGTCCGGCTGGCCGGGCACGTCCTTGTCGGGCGGGTACAGCAGGCCGCTCATCCCGAGGATGGGGGTGGCGGCGGGGGTCACGGTCGGCGTGCCGCAGAGACCGACCGGAGTCAGCGTCTGCGTGGTCGCGGCGCCGCCTCCACCGGGGGTGAACGTGACGGAGGTGCCGGAGCTGGTCTGTGCGTAGGTGATGACGTCAGGGGACGCGAGCGTCGACGTCGCCGAGGCGGAGCCCCCGAAGAGGTTCTCCGCGAAGGGCACGGAGATGGGCACCAGCACGGCGGCAAGCCCGAGGACTCCGGCCAGAACAAGACGGAACCGGGTGCGCTTCATGACGTGACCTCCTGATGGTCTTGTCGCCCGCCCGAGCAGTTGTCGCCAAATAAGGAGCACTCAGGGAGCGGCTCGTTCCCCTCTCGATGTCGCCGGCGGCAGCATAACTGTGGCCTCCGGGGCGTGCAACCAGGGTTCTGAGCCGGCGCGAGCACGACATGACAACCGGACGACATCCGGCGCGGCCGGTCCGGGCCCAGCCGGATCGTCAGGCGAAGTCGGGTGGCCGCTTCTCGTGGAACGCTGCGATGCCCTCGGCGTAGTCGTCCCCCGAGTACACGTCGTGCCGGAGCTGGTTGATCCACTGGGAGTCCTGCGCCGAGAGTGCGACGGCCCGCACGAACGTGGTGGCCTGGAGCTTGTAGGCCCGTATGGCCTCACCCGACCGGCTCCTGACCTTGCGCGCCAGCTCATAGGTGCGCGCTTCGAGCGCGTCGCCCGCGACGAGGTGGTTCAAGATCCCGACCGCGTAGGCGCGCTCTGCCGGAATGAGGTCCGCCGTCATGATCAGCTCGTTGACGACGTTGAGCGGCAAGCGGGCCAGGAAGTACTGGATCCCCGACGCCGAGTAGGGCAGTCCCAGCCGGGCCGGGGTCACCGCGAAGGCGGCGGTGTCGTCCCCAACCACCATGTCGCAGTTGAGCACGAGGTCGCACGCGCCGCCCCACACCGTCCCGTGCACCATGGCGATGACCGCGCCCGGGTACCCGCGGACCGATCGCAACAGCTCCTCGAGGGGGTCGGCGAACGGCAGCGGATCGACCCCGCGCACGGGCAGCTCGTCGATGTCGTGGCCGGCGGACCACACGTGCACCGGCGCGGCGGTCCGGAGCACCACGGCCCGCACCCCCTGGCCCTCGAACTCGTCGAGCGCGTGTTGGATCTCCTGGACCGTCACGGCCCCCAGCGCGTTGCGCTTGGCGAAATTGTCCAGTGCGACGGTGCCGACCTTGTCGTCGACCCGCACGCTGATGGTGGTCCCCATCACGCCCGGGCCCGCGTCGCGGTGGTCCCGTCGGCGGCCGAGCGACGCGACCGGAGCTTGCGGTTCTTGATCCGGTTGCCGCACACGGCCATGTCGCACCACGCCCCCCGGCCCGCGTGGGAACGGTCGTAGTAGGCCCATCGGCAGTCCGGATTGCGGCACGCCTTGAGGCGAGGCCAGGCGCCGTCACGCTGTGCGTCCCGGATAACGAGGAGGAGCCCGGCCAACGCGGACGAGCCGCCGCCGTGGTCGGGGACCAGCTCGACGTCGCCGCCCGCTACGATCCCCGCCCCGAAGCGGCTGTGCCCCGCCAGCGCCGCCATCACCCTCGACTCGGCCGGGGACGGAGCGGCGCCACCGCCGTTGTGCACCAGCAGGGCGCGGATGGCCTCCCTCACGTCCCGGGCCTCGGCCAGCTCCGCGTCGGACAGGTCGTCGCCGTGGAGCAGGCCGGCCTCCCGCAGCCACGGGTTGGCGGTCGCCGCATCGGCGAGCAAGTCGGTGCCCGAGTCGCCTTCCCAGGTGTTCACGAAGGCCTGCACCACCAGGAGCGGCATGGGCGCAGGCTTCGTCTCGACCTCTGGGACCCAGGATGGGAGAGCCACGGGAACCATGGTAGCGGCGTGACCGGTAAAAGTGCTTGACCGGTCTTTGGGTGACGGTCATAATGGGGTTTGATGGTCACGCTGATGGTCGGACCGACGACTGGAATGATGGTCGGCCCCGGGAACGAACGGGTGAACCGATGATCGTCGTGCTCGAAGCAGACAACGCCCTCAGACTGCGCCGCGTCACCATGCGGGACAGGCTGGTCGCCCGGCTCCGGGCTTCGGCCCTCGATCAGCAGCTGGCGGCCGGCGCCGCCCCGGAGTCGAGCATCTCGTTGTCCGTGCACGCGGGGCACCTGTGCACCCCCGCGCAGCGTCGGCTGTTGGCACGCAGCCTCAGCCGCATCGCAACAGCCGGCGACGCGCCGGCCGGGTCACGACTGACCTCGCCTCTCTGCCGGCCCGCTGTCCGCCGGGCGCGGTCCGAGCTCCAGGCGGTCATCGATCGACTGCTTGCCTCCGGCCCGGTCGACGTCCACGGGGTGGCCCGGATCAGACGACTCGTCGCCGACGGGGGCGGGCCCCTCTATCGCCAGTCTTCCGCCGACCACCTGCAGGCGGAGCTCCGGGCCGTCCTGGTGGCCATGAACTCCTTCATCTGACCGGGGCCGGGGGACGATCATCCCGCCGCCATGGCGACGATCGGCTTGTTGAGCGCGATGGACCCGGTCGAGCCGTCGAAGCCGGCGGCTACGTCGTCTGACCTCGGCCAGGACGATCTCAATGCGTCCCAGGCCGCCCGGGCGTGAGTCGGTTTCCGTCTCCCTGTGCGAGGCTCTGTTCGGTGCTCGATGCTGCTGTTGAGCGAGACGCCCGGCGGTACCTGGACCAACTCGACCAGCTACTTCCGGGAGCAGTTGCCGGTTTCTACCTCGTGGGCTCCGTAGCATTGGGGGCCTACCGACGGCGTCGCAGCGATCTCGACTTCGTCGCCGTGATGGAGGGCGACATTGATCAGCATCGACTGCGACGTCTTCGTCTCGCGCACATCCGGAGCGGCGTGGTCACAACCGCCAGGGCGTTGGGCGAACACCGATCTCCCTTGACGGGTACCTTCAACGGGGTCTTCATTCGTGGAGACGACGTGGACAAGCCGGTCACCCGCATCGTTCCGGTGGCGAGTCAGACCGGGACCGAGTTCCACGTTGGAAGAGCTGGGTCCGATTTGAGTCCGGTTGGTTGGAAGGTCTTGGCCGAATCGGGTGTCCCGATCCGAGGCCCGCAACCTGCGCACCTGAATCTGGACCCCCAACCGGAGCTCCTTCAGCCCTGGACGGCCGAAAACCTCACGAGCTACTGGCGTCCCTGGGCCGAGTCCGTGGCCCGCGCCCCATGGCGCCGATTCTCCCTTCGTCCCCGATGGGCGACCGCGTGGGGCGTTCTCGGAGTAACCCGCCTGCACTGCACGATTGCCACCCGAGAGGTTGTCTCCAAGGAAGCAGCCGGCAAATACGCGCTTGGCGAGTTCTCGTCGGGATGGAGACCACTCGTCGAGGAAGCGCTCGCCTACTGGTATGAGGAACCTCGACGACTCGCAGTGCCCGCCCGAGAGCGCGGTCGCCTCACGGCTGAGTTCGTCCGTACCGTCATCGAACAAGCCCTTCGAATTCCGTTCTGGGGGTCTCAGACGAATTGAGATCAGTTCTGCCAATGGAGATCAGTTTTGCTAGCGTCCAAGTGGTGCAACGACTCATGATTCGTCGCAGCTGGTGGTCGCCCGGGTAGGCGGCTTACTGCGGGCGAATTGCCCCATTCCTCGAGAAGCCGCCTCCTTGGAGGCGGCTTTGTCGTATCGGGCCGACCTCGTAAAAGGCGACTTCTCGCCACGTGACGAGGAGCAGAGAGATGACAGCCGAGGAGTCCCACCGGGAGCCGACCAGGGAGAAGCTGGCTGACAGTAGGGGTCCCGCCACCTATTCGTTCGGAGACGTTGAGGCAGCCGCGCTGCGATTGCACGTCGTGGACAGGGCCTTCGCTCGACCCAGTCGGGTGCTGCTCGATATTGCCGGGTCAGATCGGATCGCGCTGGCGGTCGACCTCGGATGTGGGCCTGGCTTCAGCACCCACCGGATCGCAGAGCAGCTCCGTCCCGACCGGCTGGTCGGATTGGATACCTCAGCGTCGTTTCTGCAGAGGGCTAAGGCCACTGGGCCCTCGGCCACCTGGTTCGCTCATGACGTCACTCTGGTGCCGTTCCCGACGGGACCCGCCGATCTGCTGCACGCCCGATTCGTTCTCTCTCACCTGGCCGAGCCCGAGTCTGTTCTGGTCTCGTGGCTGGGCCAGCTCAACCCGGGCGGTTACATGCTCGCTCAAGACGATGAACGGATCGTCACCAGCCAGCCCGCGCTCGTTGCCTACGAGAAGATGGCCCGCTCCCTGGTGGCCCAGAGAGGCGGGGACCTCTGGGTCGGCGCTCGGCTGGCCCGTCTTGACCCGCCGAGGGGTTTTGTGAGAGTCCTCTGCCGGGTGTACCGGCATCGCGTCCCCGTGGCGCTCGCTGCGCAGATGTTCGCAATGAACTTCGCCGTATGGCGGAACGACCCGTACATCGCTCGGGCTCACGCCGCTTCAGTTCTGGATGAGCTGGCCACGGAGCTGCACGGGCTGGCAACCACGAACGATCCACGCGATGTGGTCTTCGACATACGTCAACTTGGCTACCAGCGCGTCGCGTCATATTGAGCTGAGGGCAGAGGGTGCTCGGATGTCGGGTTCTACTGAGCCGAATTGCCCGCTCCGAACCAGATTGCGAGTGCGTGAGGCAGCTTCGGGTCCGAGAGGTCTCCTGCCCACACGACATGTCCGTCGGGTCGGATCAACACGGCCCAGGGAGCAGCAATCTCGCCGAGAACCGGAAGCTCCCACACGCCAGCATGTGTGGCGTCAACGGACCGGACTCGATTCGCCCAAGGAGCAACATCGAAACCGCCGGGTTCACCGAGGTTGAGGAGCACGGGCCGGGCGTCGTGCAGCAGGGTGAAGACACGCGTGGGACCGTCCGCGGTGAGCACGTCGAGGTCGGGCATGCGCCACCCGAGCAGCGGGTGTCCGTCTCCGACGTCGTAGTGGATGTCGAGACCGGAGAGCATCGCGGCGATACGCCGGCGCGGCTCGTCCATGCTCAGCAGTTCGGTCATGGTGTCGCGGAGGGCCTGGTGACGGTCGTCGGTACCGCTGAGCGCGATCTGCGCCATGGTGTTGTGCAGCACGCGGGCACCGACCGGGTGCCGCTCGGCGTGGTAGGTGTCCAGGAGACCGTCTGGTGATGTCCCGTTGACCACCTGGGCCAGCTTCCATCCCAGGTTCACGGCATCCTGCACACCGGTGTTGAGGCCCTGTCCACCTGGCGGGGGATGCACGTGTGCGGCGTCGCCCGCGAGCAGCACACGTCCCTTGCGGTAGGACGCCGCCTGCCGGGTCATGTCGGTGAAACGGGAGATCCAGGTGGGGCTGTGCACCCCGTAGTCCGTCCCGTCGACGGCGATGAGTGCCTCGCTGAGATCCTCCAGGGTGGGCTCGCTGGTGTGTTCGAGGTGCTGTTCGGTCAGCACGACCCGTATTGACCCTCCCTCCCCCCGGCCGATGCCACCACCCGGGCGGAGGCCGAGCTCCGGCTCCTCGTCCATCTCGACCTCGGCAATCAGCCAGCTGGTTGACGGATCCAACCCGGGGAAGTCGATACCGGCTGCCTTGCGAATCAGGCTGCGTCCGCCGTCGCACCCCACGAGGTAGTCCGCCCGGAGCGACTGGCCGTCGGACAGCTCGACATCGACGCCGGTGTCGTCCTGCGCGAAGCCCGTCACCTCACGTTGGCGAGCAAACGGCACCCCCAGCTCGCTGACCCAGGCGGCCAGTATGCGCTCGAAGTGGCTCTGCCAGAGCGCGAGCCCATAGTTGTGGCGGGTGGGGAAGTCGCTGATGTCCAACGGGATCCGGGCGAACGCCTGGACCTGCATCGCCTGCCCCTCCGCGAGGAATCGATCGGCGATGCCACGCTGATCGAGCACCTCGATGGTGCGCGAATGCAGACCGCCCGAGCGCGAGCCGTCGAGCTCCTGACTGGCGCGTCGCTCGACGATCGCAACGTCGACCCCCGCCAACGCCAGCTCGCCCGCCAACATCAGCCCGGTCGGACCTCCGCCCGCGATCACCACGGCACGGTCGGTCATCGCCGCACCCTTCCCGCCAACTTGTCCACCACTTCAGCCCTCCCGGTCGACCCATCTGCCGAAGACAACGCGTCCATTCCACAACTCCCGGCTCCACAAGGTGCTGGCCGTGATGGGCTCAGCGAACGAGTCATGATCAGCACGATCAGGCGTTTGCAGCAAGCCCCCTCCCTCGCGCTATTTTGTGCATGGCGGCAGCGGTTCACGCTCGACGATGCGGGCGAGCCGATATGTCCCTCCTCCGGCATCGTCGAGTGACGAAGCTCAGACCGGTCTCGGACAAGGTCTTCGGGTCGTCGATCTGATCAGCGAACGCTCAAAGGTGCTGTCACGGTGACCGCTGCTCCCAGAGCAATGACGGAGCCCCTGAACCTTGAGCAGGGATCGAGATCAGTGCGGACTTGTCGGTGTACCCGTTGCCGTAATACGTGTCGAGATAGATCGTCCCGTCGGGTGCGACAGCGATTCCATTGGGTGAGAATCCCGTGATGCCGAGATAGCTGATCTTGTCGGTGGTTGGAAAGCTGACAAGGGTTTTGAAGCCTTGCGGCGAGAGTCCGACAACCGCCAGCTCGTCCATCGCCACGACCGAGCCGTCGGGAGCATTGACCAAGCCGCTCGCGCCTCTCGGATACAACGAGCCTAGGTAATGCACGACACCCTGCGGGTCGATCATCAAGATGCTCTTGGTGTTTGATCCCGACACGTACACGTTCCCGGAGGAGTCGATCGCCACGCCGTTGGCGCCGTCCGCTGACGCAACTCGTGCTGGGCCACCGATGCCATAGAGGCCTGCGTATTCGTTGGTGTTCTCGCCGAGCACCCTCGAGAAGGTCCCGTCCGGGTTCAGTTTCAAGACCTCTTGCCCCGCCGCCACGTACATCAACCCACCTGGTCCAAATGTCATGGCGGTTGGCTCGAAGGATGCCTGGAGTGCCGGCGTCCCGTCGGCCACCCATGAAGTCTGACCGCCGTTGCCTGCGATCGTTGTAATGGTGCCAGCTGGCGAGACGGCCCGGATGCGGCCATTGCCGTAATCGGCGATGTACAACGTGCCGTCAGGACCAAAGGTGATGCCTGCCGGATCGTTCAGCTGAGCATGAGTGGCCGGTCCGCCATCACCCGAGAACCCAATGGTTCCGCTTCCGGCTACTGGCTCGAAGGTTCCGTTCGGCAGTCGCTCGAGGACCTCGTTCCGTACGTCGTCGGCGATGTAGAGGTTTTGGTTCGGCCCGATGGCCAACGAAGTGGGGCGCTCGGGAACGAGGCCCGCAGTCCCCGGCACGAGTGGCCTGGCCTTGGGGACGCGTGTAGGTGGAGTGGAAGAGTGTCTCGGCGCCGAGCGCCCACCGGTGAGCCCGATGATGACTCCTGAAAGTCCGACCGCCACCGCGATCATGATGGCGATGACGAGCCACCGCCGGCGCTGACGCCGCCGAGCTTCGCGAATGACCAGCTCGTGGTCGGCATCGTCGGGAGCCTCACTCAAGGCGGTACTGGTGCCTGACATAATGGTGACACTATGGTTGTCACTATGGACAAAGTCAAGCGTGAGCGGGGTGATGCATTGCCCTTGCACGAACTGGTGGCCGCCGAGATCCGTCGTGACATCGCAAACGGTGATGTCCGTCCGGGTGAGCGCCTCCCGCCAGCTCGAGACATGGCGGCAGTCCTCGGCGTCCACACCAATACCGTGCTGCGGGCGCTTCGCATCCTCCGCGATGAGGGCGTGCTCGATTTTCGACGCGGTCGTGGTGTGACGGTGTCGGGCGAACCCGAGCGCGGCGTCATTTGGGCCCAGGCGCAAGAGTTACTCACACAAGCTCGCCGATTCGGACTTCAGCGCGAGGACCTCGTCGCCATCATTGAGGGCCTGTCGTAGAACGCTTCGAAACCCGGGACCTCCGAGCGTGGCGACGAGCGCGGGTGAGCTCGGACGGGGCCACCGTTTCGGAACTGGCCAACCTCTCACACGTTCGCAAACAGACGATGGCCCAGACCGTCGAGCAGCTCGAGCGGTCGGGCTACGTCGAGCGCCGCCCCAATCCACAGGATCGCCGATCTCAGCTGGTCTTCCTCACCGCACGAGGCAAGCGGATTCCACCGGTCACGCACAAGGCCGCCGCGGCCGCCGAGAAACGCTGGGCCGACCTCAGTGGTGCGGGCGAACTCAATGCCCTCCGTATGTCCCTACTCGATCTGCTCACCCGACTGACCACGGAGTGACTGGCGAATTAGCCCACACTGCCCCGGTTATGCGCGTGACCACGGAGAGAGCTCCCAGGGGCGATTTGTGCTCTGTCTCCCTCCGACAGCACTGAAACGGCAAGTCAAAGCGGGTGTTCGCGAAGGGCGGCGGAGGCTTTCTGCCGGGTGAAGTCGGCGGAGCAAGTCGCAAGTCCGCGAGTTGCTGCACAGCATGGTCAGTCGCTGGAGATGAGCTGAGAAGCGATCTCCCCGATGCGCGAGAGATCGGACGGCGCTCCGATCACCGTCAGGTGGTCACCGACCTCGAGCGTCGTGTCGCCGGTTGGGAAGAAGACCACGTCATCTCGTGACACTGACGTCACGAGCAGGCCAGCCGGGAGCTGGGCGCGGCGAAGCGACTGGCCGGCAACCGAGGATTCGCCCGTGACGGTGACTTGAGCGGAGCCGGTGATGACGCCGAGATCACTCATACGCTCCGCGCTCGCGAGCAACTCTCGGCGGTACGCCCGCACCACGTCTGAGATCGACAACGTGCCGACCACACGGCGTTCCGAGTCAAGGACGGGAACCCACGACTGGGGTGTCGAGGTCAGGCTCTCGAGCGCCACATCGAGTCGGCTGTTCGCTGCGGCCGTCGGCGCCCCCGCGTCGACGAGCTCCCTCACCTCTCTCTCGCCCTCGCCCGAGGCCACCAGGTCCCGTGCCCCGACGGTCCCCTCCAGGCGCCCCGCCTCGTCAACCACCGGAGCGCCGCTGAGGCCTGCCTGTTCCAAGGCACGGCGAACGCTGTTCCGACTGCGCTTTGCCGTCACCACCAACTTTGGCTCGGCCATTGCTCGCGTCACCGATATGGCCGCCAGGAGCGGCAGCCCGGCGAGGAGCCGCTGGGAGGGCGCATCGGATCGGCTCTTCAGCTGGCTCCGGTACATCGTGTCGTCGCTGCGACGAACGATCAGCCACGAGATGCCGACGGCGATCATGGCCGGCGTGATGATGGACAGGCTGCCCGTCATCTCGGCCACCATCAGCATCACGGCCAAGGGTGCCCGGGAGATACCGCCGAAGCAGCTCATCATTCCGACGATGACATAGGGGGCCGGGTCGTGGCCCATGGAGGGGAACACCGGGTCGAAGAGCCGCCAGACCGCCGCGCCCAGAAACGCGCCGATCACGATGCCGGGCCCGAAGATCCCCCCGGATCCACCCGAACCGATGGACAGTCCGGTGGCGAGGATTCGGGCGACGGGGACGATCAGCACGATCCACAACGGGATGGACTCGAGTCCGTGGTAGGTCAGGCACTCTTGCACCCACCCGTAGCCGGTGCCGATGACCTGTGGGATGGCGATGGCGATCGACCCGACGGCGAGACCGCCGATGGCCGGAGCGACCCAACGGGGCAACGGTGAACGTTTGAAGAGATCCGCCAGGCCGTAGAAGCCCTTGGCGTAGAGGAGACCGATCAGCCCGGCGAGGAGGCCGATGAGCGCGAACCAGAGGAGTTGGTTCGGGTCCGTGAAGCGATAGCGCCCGACGTAGCCGAAGAGCGGTGAGAACCCTTCGACAGCACCGAACACCACGAAACTGACTACCGAGGCGATGAAGCTCGGCAGCAACGCCGCGGGGTCGAAGTCGTCACGGTAGAGGATCTCGGACGCGAGGACGGCCCCTCCCAGCGGGGCACCGAAGATGGCTCCGATGCCCGATCCGATGCCGGTCGCCACGGCGATGCGCCCATCGGCCGGGTCGAGATCGAATGTGCGCGCCAGCAGCGAGCCGAAGCCCGCGCTGATCTGCGCGGTCGGGCCTTCTCGCCCCCCTGAGCCACCCGAGCCGATGGTCAGAGCAGACGCAACGATCTTGACGAGGACGGAGCGGAAGCGGACGCCACGTGGGTTGTGGTGCACCGCCGAAATGGCTGCATCGGTGCCGTGCCCCTCCGCTTCAGGAGCGACGCGGAAGACAAGGATCGCCCCCAGCAGTGCGCCCGCGCCGGCGATGAGCGGAAGGATCCACGGCCGGGCTGCCGACGTCGAGGCCGCCATCCCACCCTCACTCGCCGGCGTCGGTACCTGGTAGCCCGCGCACACGTTCAAGAAGAAATGGGTGCTGACGACGAGCGCCTCGTAGAACACGATGGCGCCTAGTCCCGCCACCGCCCCGATCACCACTCCGAGGACGCTCCATTTGGCGAGGTAGGAAGCCCCGGTCAGCCATCGACCTCCTTGGGTGCCGAGCGCGCGGGCCCACGCCGCGCGACTGGGGTGAGGGGTCGTATCCGGTTCGCTTACAGGGTCCAACCGGCGCTCCAATCCTGCTCGGGGACCTCGCCGGCCGCCTCGGCCAGGTCGGCGAGCGCGATCGCCACATTGCGTTGTGTCTCGAGTGGAATCGGCGCCAGCAGCTCGGCGATCTCTCGCCGACGGCGAATGGTGACTGCATCGATGAGCTCTCTGCCCGTGGCCGTCAGGGTGACGTGCACCTGGCGCCGATCGCGCTGGCCCGCCCGGCGCCGGATGAGCCCCTTCTTCACGAGCCGTTCGCAGAGACGGGATGCCGTTGGGGGTGTGACCGCCAGGAGTTCCGCCAGTTCGGCCACGGTCTGAGGCCCGCGAGAGGCGAGAACGACGAGCGACCGGTACTGCGTGAGGGTGACGTCCTCGCCGGCATCGGCGAGCGAGCGGGCTGCGACTGCCACTAGGACACGGCTGGCGCTGAGTACGGCATCGACCATCGAGTCGGACCCCAGAGGCTGTGGGATGTTCCGATTTGCTTGCATCTCCTAATGATTGCATAGAGCATGTATATGGACGTCGCCGTCGCCTCCGTTCCCCTGGTGGCCCCATCGGGGGTCTCCCCTGGTGGCCCCATCGGGGGTCTCCCCTGGTGGCCCGGATCGGGGGTCGTGACACAGGAGTTGAGAGCCCCGCGGAGGCACTGGACGAGCTCGAACGCCACCCGATTTCCCAGCAAGCCTCCACGGACCGGAACCGCTCGATTGCCGAAGGGCTGGCCGACATGTCCGGGCGACTCAGAGCGAGTGGCCTGGGGTGTGCCAAGGGTGATCGGAGGCGCGAAGACGGCGCCCCGGGTGGCCCGAGGCGCCGTCCGTCGCACGGCGGAAGATACGACTAGAACGCGGCGATGCCCTCCCCACCGACCGCGCCGCCCACGGTCACGGATCCGATTTCAGACAGAGACCCGTTGAAGTTCACGTGAAACTCGTCGACGATGCCGTTCCCTCCGGTCTGCACGTAGAGGTATTGGCCGTCGATGGACGGTGAGGCATCGACCGTGCCCGGGTCGGTCGTCGTCTGCCCGGCCAGGGCAAGTGCACTGCTGGGCGAATCCGAGTACTGGCTCACCGAGGCGCTTCCGGCATTGGAGGCGTAGAAGAACCCCTGCGCCTGCGCCACCCAGCACGTCGCTGACTCACCGGTCCCGACCGTGTCAATGGGAGTCACCGTGCCGCCCGGGTTGAGGGTGAAGGTGGCCAGTGCGTTGGTGCCGGCCTCGGCAACGACGAGGTGACCCGCCGCGTCGAAGGAGACCGCGAACGGTACGGCTCCAGGCTCGGAGTTCACCACCGGGGCGGGGGACAGCTGCCCGAAACGCCCGACACCGAAAACGTCGATGTCGCTCCCGTTGGCTTTGGTCGTGACGATCAGCTGGGAGCCGTCGGGCGAGAAGGCAACCTGACCCGGTGTGTTCGTGAACTGCGGCGTTGCGGTCGGGTCGAGACCCAGGGCTCGGTTCGATCCCGGGATGGCAAAGAGGTGACCGAAGAAGTTCACGTAGCCTTGGACCGATCCCCCGTTCTCGGCGTTAAGGACGTAGACCAGGCTGCCGCGCACCGCCACGCTCACAGGGAACGTACCCCCCGAGCTGACCACCTGACGCAGTGCGAGCTGGTCCCCGCGCACCGCAAAGACCGACACCGTGTTGCTGCCGGCGTTGACCGCGTAGAGCTCAGCATCGCGCTGGTCATAGGTCAGGGATCCCTGGGACGCCAGGTGATCGACGACCGAACCAGTCAGCTGACCACCGAGTCCGCCTGTGTTGTAGGTTCCCGCCAGGGCAAGGCTGCCGTCGTCGGAACGGTCGTACGCGACGACCTGGTTACCAGCCGTGTTGTCGGTCTGTACAAAGACCACGTGATCCGCACCGCCAAAGAAGGACGGTCCGGGCGGGTCTGCACCGGCGGCGACGGGGGCGACCAAGGTTGACAACCCCACGATCGCTCCGGCACCAACCGCGAGACGGATAAATCTCCTCATTGCATCTCCTTCACTCTTGACGGGTACGCACCATGCACAGTCCTCCCGTCGGCCCCCCGCGTTACGTTTCGCGCCAACAAGCATTCCTGGCTGCCCGTAACGACTCCCGAGCCAGCAGAGACCGGAGATGTGTGTCCACGGCCGGGTGCTCAGCTTCGTCGCGAAGAAGACGGGCAGAACGAACGACGCGCTCCCGTGCTGTTTTCGGTGAACCTCCGAGACGTACGCTTCGAGTCGTGGACATGGACCTCGAGTTGCTCACCCGGTTGCGGAACGGTGACGAGGAAGCGTTCGTGATGTTGGTGACGCGCTACCAACAGCCCCTGCTGCGTTTGGCCCGCGCGTATGTCCCCAGCAGTGCCGTGGCTGAAGAGGCGGTTCAGGATACGTGGATGGGTGTCGTCAAAGGCATTGAGCGGTTCGAGGGGCGCTCCACGTTCAAGACATGGCTCTTCCGGATCCTCATCAACCGGGCACGCTCAGCCGGCTCGCTCGAGCAGCGTCAGGCACCACTCGAGCCGCATCACGCCGTCGACCCGATCCGATTCGACACCAACGGGCAATGGGCGGATCCCGTGGAACGTTGGGCCGAAACCGATGATCGCCTCGAGGCGGCGTCGTGGGCGCCAATCCTCCAGTCCGGACTTGAAGACCTTCCACCGCGCCAACGCCAAGTGGTCGTGCTGCGCGACATGGAAGGACTCTCCAGCGACGAGGTGTGCGACCTCCTCGACATCACTGCCGGCAATCAACGGATTCTGCTACACAGAGGGAGGGCTCGCCTACGCGAGATCCTCGAAGTTCAGATAGCGAAGGCTTGAACCATGCTCTCATTACGACGCAAGAACATCGTGTGTCAAGAGGCGGTTGAGCTCGCCACCGAATATCTGGAGGGGACACTCTCGCGTCGAGACCGACGCCGTTTCGAGGCACATCTTCGGGGGTGCCCCAACTGCGCTGCCTACCTCGAGCAAATCAGAATGACCATCGAACTGACCGGGACCATGGAACCCGAGGATCTGACTCCCGAGGCACAAGCGGACCTCACCGAGCTGTACCGACGTTGGAGATCTGAATAGCTGGAGGCGTCGCAATCGGCGGGGCGTCGTCATGTCCCATGACCGATAGGTGAGGAGCCGTTGCATCAAATGGCGGCATCGGCTCACGTCGAGCGTCTCCAACCGTAGAAGGTGCCGCTCCGACGCGATGCAACGAGTCGCGAAGATCGTCTTCTAGATTTCCAATGAGTGGAACCAGATGAGGTTGAGGGCCTTTCGGGTGATGTCGTGGCCGCCAGCGTCGCTACATACTCAGCCGACCCCGATGCTTTCGCCGCCTTTAGCGCTCGGGCGGTCGCCGGTCCTTTCGCTGCGTTTGCCGCTGGACTCCCTTCTTCGGCGACCGTGCTTGATGCCGGCTGCGGCCCCGGGCGAGATCTTGCCCGGCTGGCCGAACTCGGCCACCGCGGGGTGGGAGTCGATCTGAATCGCAGCTTCATTGGCCGGGCCAGAGCCCATGGACCGGTTGTGCTGGGTGATCTGCGGTCGCTGCCGCTGATGTCAGCCTCTTTCGATGCCGTGTGGGCCAGCGCCTCCTTGATCCATCTTCCACGCGACCACGCCGCACTCGCACTCGCAGAGCTTGCCCGGGTCGCGAGATCGGGCGCACCCATCAGTGCGTCGGTCAAGATCAGCGGGATGACTGGGTGGGCCGACGACATGCCTCTGGGCAAACGTTGGTTCTTCGTCTGGACGCCCGACGGATTCGCTGAAGCGGTCAGCGGAGCTGGGCTACACATCGAAAAGGTGTTGGCCGACGACGATTGGGTCGAGGTTCGGGCACGTCGACAGTAGACCGCTCGGCGTCACCCCACCGGTCCCACATGGGCCACCACAGGCAATGGCTGCCAGGTATTCGTGCACTTCGCGGATCGCCCCATTCCCGAGGGATCCTCTCCGAGCTGTTGGGAGATCTGCCGAGACACGAGACCTGCGCATAACGAGGGAGAGCGAAGGGGTCCTGCCGCTTCTCGACGCATACCGACCTGTCCCACTCCTTACTGTTCGGAGGCTCGTCTCACGATCAGTCAGAGAAGCAGCGGGACTTCGGCGCACTGGGCGGCCGCAAACGGGTAGCCGAAATGGCCCCAATGGGTGGCGATGATGAGCGCGATGGAGCCCAAGGGCCGGGATTTCTGCTGCAACCAGCCACAGGCCAGCGATCAAGATGAGCAGAAATCCGAATTCGGCGAGTTTGACCCTCGTCGCGGCCGTGAGTGTGAACACGGTTGCTCCCCGCTCCCCCTTGTCTCGGTCAGACAAACCGAGGCCTCGGAGCCAATCAGTGCTGATCGCATAAACGTTGCGCACAAGCTGGCATCCAGCGTTGAGCGCTGAAGAGTTGGCACTCGTCGGATACGGCAGTAACGTTCTGCCATTGGGCATCCCATGAGATCGGTGGAGTTAAAGCGGCTGATCGGGCTCTCAAGACGGCTTCTTCGGTGGTCCTGTTGGGGTGTCTGCGCAAACCATGTGTCGCGAGATTGCAAACGATTGAACGCGGGCGACTGGAGCCATTGCGTATTAGGACGGGAACCGAGAAGGTGGACGCCTAAAAGGCTCCAGACCTGTGCCACTCGAAGTGTTCCTCTCTCTCTGACGTGGATTCTCGTGTCAGCGTTCGTGGTCACAACAGTTTCCTTGGTCATCGGGCTCGTGCCGGCGTCGGCGAAGGGCGCCAGGGCCTTGGACTCAGGCGTGACACTCTCCGGCTCTGTGAGCACGGACAACACCCCACCCACCACCGCGGTGCTCACCCCCTCGACGGGATCTGCCCTCAGCGGCAGAAGCGCGGTCCTCGACGCCACGGCCTCGGCCCCCTATGGGGTCAAGATCGCCTCGGTCACGTTCGTACTGACCGGCGGGTCATACGACCAGACGGTCATCGGCACGGCGGTGCCTTCCCTCTACGGGTACCTGTTCCTCTGGGACACGACCCGTATCGAGAGCGGCACCTACACGCTGCAGAGCTTCGCCACTGACGCCGCCGGTAACTCGGCCTACAGCGTCGGGGTCGGTGTCACGGTGGACAACACCCCACCCACCACCGCGGTGCTCACCCCCTCGACGGGATCTGCCCTCAGCGGCACAAGCGCGGTCCTCGACGCCACGGCCTCGGCCCCCTATGGGGTCAAGATCGCCTCGGTCACGTTCGTACTGACCGGCGGGTCATACGACCAGACGGTCATCGGCACGGCGGTGCCTTCCCTCTACGGGTACCTGTTCCTCTGGGACACGACCCGTATCGAGAGCGGCACCTACACGCTGCAGAGCTTCGCCACTGACGCCGCCGGTAACTCGGCCTACAGCGTCGGGGTCGGTGTCACGGTGGACAACACCCCACCCACCACCGCGGTGCTCACCCCCTCGACGGGATCTGCCCTCAGCGGCACAAGCGCGGTCCTCGACGCCACGGCCTCGGCCCCCTATGGGGTCAAGATCGCCTCGGTCACGTTCGTACTGACCGGCGGGTCATACGACCAGACGGTCATCGGCACGGCGGTGCCTTCCCTCTACGGGTACCTGTTCCTCTGGGACACGACCCGTATCGAGAGCGGCACCTACACGCTGCAGAGCTTCGCCACTGACGCCGCCGGTAACTCGGCCTACAGCGTCGGGGTCGGTGTCACCATTGCGGCGACCCCGAGCGTGACCGCCCTCTCTCCGACCTCTGGGCCCACCGGCGGCATCTCCAGGGAGTCGGCCGACTTCCCGCAGAGCAGTGAATCACCAGGCAACAGCTCCATCAGCATCAACCCTGTGAAGGTCGGCGACCTGGTCATCCTCTCGATGCAGCTCCATGCTTCCGGTATCTCGATCAGCTCCGTCTCGGGCGGCAACGTCTCGGGATGGAAGCGGGCCCTCAGTTACGAGAATTCGGGCACCGACCTGCTGCACTACGAGGTCTGGTGGGGTGTTGCCGCGGCCATTGGACCGTCGAGCCTCGCGATTACCTATTCGGCGCCCACGACCTCGTACCCGATAGAGCTCATCGCTGATTCCTTCACCTCCGGATCTGGACCACCCTGGGCCGTGGTAGCCACTGGCGGAGCGTCTGGTGCGGTAGGGACGTCAGCGAATTGGCCGAGCCTTACCAGCGGCCCGGGTGCGAACCAGCTGTACTGGGGAGCCTCGGAAGAGGAGACGGCCGGGACGGGAGGAAACTCACCGGGCTTCGTCTACAACCTCACTGCGAATGTGAACTGCTTCCTCTACAACGCCTCGTTACTCCCGAACACGCCGTACGAACCGAGCTGCAACGAAGAACCCGCGGCGGTCTCGACTGAGGTCGGGGTCATCTTCGCGGCAACCGGGACAACGTCGGTGACGATCTCGGGCACCAATTTCGGTGCCGGGGACACGGTGAACTTCGGCGCTGAGCCAGCCAGTGGGGTGACGGTCGAATCGTCCTCGACTATCACAGCCACGGCACCACGTTCAACAACACCGGGCACGGTCGACGTGACGGTGACGGGTCCCGGCGGCACCAGCGCGAAGACCATTGCCGACCACTTCACCTACGTCCCCTGATCCCAATGCAGCGGAACCCGATAGGTCGTGCCGGCGGCCGCCTTCATGTTCCAACCTCCGTCCTTCGCGCGGCCGCGGGCACGAGGCTTGACCGATCGTTGAGACCGTCATGCCCTGAGGTTGGATGCGTCGTCGTTGGCCATCGCGGCCGGACTGGGTGTCCTCGCCGGCCTCGTCGCGGTGTTCGTCACGGGGGATTCCCCGAAGGGCTTCGGGACACCTCGTCAGCGCCTACCGCCATGTGCAGCGGGTCGAGGCTTACGACGGATTCCTCACGGATCGCTACCCGCGCTTCAGCCTCCTTGTGTGAAACCCGGCGCGCACGCTGGCTTGGAGAGTCCGGTGGGTGCCCAAACGAATGCGAAAGCCGGTCCTAGGGTGCCCAGATCCGTCCAAGGCGGCAATTGTGCGGCAATTGTTGGGACAGCCAAACACCTTCACATCATTCGACTCGACGAGTGGTCCTCCGACCAGGACTACTGGAGCCTGAGAGGAGATTCGAACTCCTGACCTGCGCATTACGAGGGAGATGAAAGGATTTTCTCCGAGTCCCGGTCCATGCCGTCGAGTCCCGATATGTCGTGGCCACCAAGCTCCTCTTCGAGCCATGTGAGATCGAGTGAAATCTAGCGGGACGCGCTGAGACCCGATTGTTGGGACGGAGTTGGGACAGAACCTCCCTCCTCGGCGGCAGGACTCGATCTCTTGTAGGTCGCCCAGTACGAATCCTCTTTGTGTCAAGACCCCAATTTCGGCGTCCAAAGGGCGCGACGAAATCGGCCCGTCACGAGACGGTACAGATGCGTAGGCTTTGAGATGGTCCGGGAGTGACTTCGCCAAAGAGCCGGCCTTCAGGGTGCAGAGCCGACCACGCGGCTATGAGTCGTTCCCTAATGTCCTCCCGGGCCGCTCACCCGGCGTCGAGGACGAGCTGTCGGTAGACGGCGTTAGAGATCTGGCGCTTGAGGGAGCGAAGCGCCTCCTTCTTGGTCTTGCCCTCGGCGACCTTGCGCTCGAAGTAGATGCGTCCATTTGTCCCGGGATTACGGATCTGGGTGATGGCAGCCATGTGGAGAGCGTGGTTGAGCCGTCGGTTCCCGCGCCGCGAGAGCCGGTGCACGACACGGCCACCTGAGGACCATTCGATCGGGGCGGTGCCGTTGTAGGAGGCGAAGACATCCCGGTTGGCAAAGCGGCCGACGTCGCCGGTGTAACCGATGATCTGCGCGGCGATGATCGGGCCCACCCCATAGACGTTGGTCAGCGTCGTGCCCGAGGCCTTCACGGCGACCCGGATCCGGCGGTGCGACTCCTTTGTCTGGGCGTCGAGCCGGCGGACGTCGTCGAGAAGCTCGAGGGCCAGGTCGTAGCGGACCTGCTCGGCCGGGGTCTCGGGCGTGATCTTGGCCATGAGCCGCTCGGCGTCTGAAACGTAGAGTTCCTTGGCAATTCCGCCCGGTGCGAGCTCGGCGAGGAGCGCATGAAGACGACAGATCACCCGGGTGCGATGACTGCCGAGGTCCATGTTGCGCTTGGCGAGGAGCCGAAGGACCTGGGAGTGGTCAGCGGGCTGGACACTGCGCAAACCTGGGGCCCGAAAAGCAGCGATGGCGACCGAGCGGGCGTCGTTGGGGTCGTTCTTGTTCGAGCGCCCGGTGGCGAGCACCCGGATGCGAGAGGCCAAGGTCGCGGGTACGTCGAGGACGTCCTCGCCCCGAGCGACTAGCTGCTGGGCCAACAAGTAGCCCAACCCACCGGCCGACCCGATGGCCCAGGTGCGCTTCTCGAACGGTTCGGCCCAGCTCACCAACTGGTCCACTTGGCGCCGGGTGGCCCGCACCCTGACGCTGGAGAGCTCGTCCTCGCCCTCGTCGATGGCCACCGCTGCGTGCGATGCCTTGTGCGGATCGACGCCGATCACTACATGCATGACTACCTCCTTGGTCGTGATGGAACCACGGGGGGCACTCCTGCTTTCGGACGTTCGTGCTCGATCCTCTTTTGAGCCACTCCATGGCGAAGCCCTGGCGGGAGGCTCTTCGAACGAAAGCCAACCGGCTGCACCGGCGGCAGGCACTTTGTGAGCGACCCCACCAGGACCTCTAAACGCTACGGATCAGCCGCAGTGTCTGCACCAAGTCTCAAGCAGGCACTTTCGGGCTCTAGGCCAAGAAGCGTACGGAGCGGCACTCGGTAACCGGAATTTTGAGACGGTCAGCGGTAGTGCGGACGGGTGAACCGATGATCCGGAGCGAGCGGTGTCGGAGGCATGGGCGGCTCCGGCTGGCCACGCAATCGCCGGTAACGGCGGGTGGGGCACCAGGAACGGTGGCACGGAACCGCCAGATCGGCTAAAACCTCGCACCATTGGCGGATTCGAGCATGGGCAAGAGGTGAAGCCATAAGCGATCAAACAGATAGGCGCTTCGTCTCCCGGGGCCGATCCTTACTGTGGTGCGTTCCGGCGCTGGCTCTCGGGGCCGTCCTTTTCGGCGTGCAGACTCGGCCGGCCGCGGCATCGTCGCCAGCGACCAATAAGGCTTTCTGTACTGCGCTCGCCAAAGCAAACGCAGATGCTCGCAGCGTCAATACTCCGGACAATGCTTCATGGGCCGCCCAGCTCAAAGAGCTTCGAACAATCTTGGAGCCGGTAGAGCACGCGACCTCTATTGCTCCGCCGTCCGATCCAGCAGTCAGACGCTTTGGACGCAATGCTGAGGCATTGTTGCGTCTTATTCCATCCGCCCAGCCGTCGGCCAAGATCTCTGCCAGCAGTCCGCAGGCGCAGAACATAATTGCTCGCTACTCCAAACTCTGGAACGACATCAACCCTGTCCATACGGAGGTGTTAGCTGCCTGTGGTCAGGCTATCGCCAATGCCTTTGATCCTGGCCTTCCGTAGCCACGGTCGAATGCGAGCGTCCACTCGAAGCAGCTGAAAGGAAAGCCACAAACCATGCTTCGTGCAGACTTCGCTGTCCGAACTCTCACCACAGCGACAACGGCGAAATCGAGTTCATCTCATGGTCGTTCAGTGCTCGGCACTCGTCCTCCTCTTCATCGGCCTTCTATCTGGTGTGCAGAATGCCGCTTCCGCGACCCAGTCGACTCATCCCTCCAATTCAAATTGGGCTGGATACGTCATTCAAGATCCATCTCGTGCCAACGTACGAGGATCATTCGGTTCGTGGACCGTACCGAGTGTCGTGTGCGCAGCTGAAGAGAACTCAGTCTCCTCGGAGTGGGTCGGGCTAGGTGGAGACACCTCGACAGGCAAATTAACGATCGAGACTCTCTATCAAACCGGTACTTACTCAATCTGCGCTGACGGATCAGCTCGGTACTACGCCTTCGCCGAGGATTATGGCTCTCCCAATATCGTTCAAAGCAACGTCACGGGTAGCTACGTCAAACCGGTTGTGCTCGGGTGCCGGAGCTGGCAGCTGTGCTCAACCGCGATATCGGTCCGTCCAGGGGATGCCATCTCGGCATCGGTCGTTGATCACGACACATACACGCGCTGGACAATCTCCGACTATCGCGACGGAAACGAGATTTGGACGCACACCAAGTTCTGGCTGACCCATGCGCATCGCCATACTGCTGAATGCATTCTCGAGGACCCGATCCAACAGGGCACGACGCTGACGGCTTTCCCTGACTTTCAGTCCGTCTCGTTCAGCCATTGCAATGCCAGCGATGCTTCGGGCAAGTTGTGGTCCTACTCCTCCTCTTCGCTCCCTACAGGCTGGAAGACTCTTCGCTACAACGTCGTTTCAGACGGTGAAGATCGAGCCTTAGCATCCGCTCCATCGACTAGTGGCCTCACGATCCTTCGCGTCCCGACCCTCGGCGCCAACTGGCCAACTAGCGGCGGGGGCTACGGCCAGTTCAGGCCGACATTGGTTTCAAACGGAGGGGATCCGACGGGCGTTGTCGGCGACATCACATGGAAGTCATGGGGAGGGACCAAAGCCGTAGGGACGGGGACCAGCGACTATGTCTCCGGAGACGAGTCCGTAGCAGAAGGCTCTCAAGATTCAGCGACAATCGTCGCCTTCAACCTTGGCAGTTGTAGTGGCGTTTCGGCGTACACGGAAGTCGAATGGTACTTCCCAGAACACGGCCAGACCTTCGACCAGTCAAACGCAATAAATGCGTGCAACTACTACGAGTCCGTTGTTCCGAGAGGCGCCAGCACCACAACGACGAGCACGATCAGCCAAACCCCGACAACAACGTCAACTACCTCCGGCGCGAGTGGCGGAGTCAATGCGACGATTCTCTACTGCTTCACTGACCAAAGCGGGTTTAGGCACGCCGACGTAGAAGTCACCGGAGAGACCGACGACTACAGCTCCTACCTCGTGACTGTCGACTTCTTGGCGACCGATGGATCCGTACTCGACGTTGCGCCGGCGGTCTTCACCCCATTCACTAAAGAGAGTTATCCACAGTTGCAAACCGTGGACGGCCTGGTCGGCAACGCGGTCGGTGAATATTCGGACCAGCCCTTCAGCTGTCAGATCACTTCAGTGAAGTACTTCCCAGATGGAGGAGGCACCGTTGATCTTCAAGGGGCCGGACCAACAGTGCCATCCTCGGGGACCGATCCGACGGGTCAATAGTGCTCCTCGCCGAGCGGCAGCGATCCTGTCGGAACACCCGGGTGCGAGGATGCCCCCCATGCAGGCGAGTCCGGGCGATCCCTGCGCAAACGCCTTTGTCGCCGAAGTCGGCCATTGCTTGAGGATGCCCACGACCGCCAGGGGAAGCCCGCTCACTGCGTGGAGACGCCGACTTGGACCGGGAGCAGGTTCGCTCAAGCGGGGATCGCTGGTTGCGGGTGTGGAGCTGCACGCAGCACATCGAGGGACTCACGCGACTGAAGGAGTTTCGCCTGGCTCTAGGCCGCACGGCCTCCAGAGGGATTCCGTATCAGCTCGGCGCCGACCGCGGGTGCCTGGCGAGCTATCCGTCGCCATACCTCGGCGGCCGCTACGAGACTGAACGACTCGGGGCAGGGCTGATTTCGGGACCCAATCGAATTCAGCTGGACGAGGAGTGATCAATGATGTCCCCTTCACCGTAATCCACGAGCAGCTGGTCGTAGGCGTCGATGCGATGCCAAGCCTCACTCTGTGGGCGCTCCTCGATGAAGTCAATATTGATTCCAGGATGATGCCGCTCGGTTGGAGAGGGATAATCCGTCTCCAACTGGTCACCTCTCAAGTGTAGGAACGGCAATGGGAACAACGCCTGCTTGTATTCGCAGAACTGCCCCACCGTCCCGGCGTACCGGGATACTCCCTCCACCGTCCGACACGCCGCGATGTGACGCATGCTCTCGACACGCCTCCACGCATCAGCTCTTTGCTCCTTAGATAGCGTTCGAGCCAGAGCAACCGCAACGTCCTAAGACGAGCTACGAACTTGCTCACACGCGAGGTAGCGCACGTCCGATGAGGCATTCCATCCACCACCGATCGGACTCGCAAAGCTCTAGTTGCTGTCGAGAGAACTTCTTGATAGGCGTAGTAGCTCTCAAATGCACCGCTTGCATTCGGATCTGCTCCGACGACACACATTTTGCCTGTCGTGGCACCAAGCGTGACGTCGCTAGCGCTGAAGGCATCGTGACTGCCAGGATCTAAGACGCCCGGCGCCTCGGGATAGATGTTGTTGACACCACTGACTATGGCGATCCAAGCCGACCAACCTGCCGGCAAGTGCTCCACTGTGAACCGGATCAGGTCACTAGGACCAATGGATGGTTCTTCGCCGGAGGGAACTTGAATGCTTGCCCTCACTGACGGAGGTGGAGATGCGGTGAAGGCCCCGACTTCCTTGGCAATCGTGAGTCCCGCGAATGTGATTATCACACTCACGACTCCGCTAACAATGATAACAAGCCACTGGTCCCTCAGCCGTGCCGCATTCCGCGACCACCATGAGATCCGACCCTGACCCTCTGCGTCGGAGCCCATCTGGGCGGTGACTTGCTCGGGAGCGTCAGGAGGATTGGTCACGGGCTGAAGTCTGGCAGCGATGGCGGTCGCTCTGCCCAAAGGCCACCCTGATCATTCTTCCCATCGCCGCCGTTGACAAGGCGGAGCACCGGGTCGAGTCACAGAGTTTGGTTGCGTAGTACGCCCCTTCCCGGCAGTCGGGGGCAGTGTCAACGATGATTCGCTCGTGTGTTATGGGGCACCCTTCCGACGTCTGAGCCGTCAGGCTGATCCATCCGTAGATTGCTCGGGCCGCCGGACCGACGAATCCATTTCAACCGCTCGTGGTAGCAAGCATTCGTCCGCCTCTATAACACCAGCGAGACGTCGGCCTTCACGAAGGGCTACATCTACTGCCTGTTCAACTCATCCACCACCTTCCGCAGCGGACAAGATCAGGCGACGGATGTCTACTTCCTGGCCGAGCAGTACGTCATGGCGATCAATGCCCTCAACCAACCGATGGAGTAGAGCCCCGCTCGTTGACCGCCGCCGTCTCGCTCAACCGACCCTCTCAGAATCGCTCTGCGGGACGGTGAGGGGTTCTCGTTGGTCTCCCGATGCCCGCTTCTGTGGCGGCGACGACCCCTGAATGCACACCATCCCTCGTTGTGGTTGACCCAACTTTACGATAGGGCGCATTGTGACCGCTTTCGACGTGGCTCCGGACGGTGGGGGTGCAAATGAGTCGTAAACGCAAGACAGTGGTCACGATGGTGGTGGGTGTGGCCGTCTCGGCACAGATGCTCTGGGGTTGCGGTGCCGCTTCCGCCGCGAGCCGATCCAGCGCCTCGG
>CAVTPF010000021.1:0-67281 GCA_963736525.1 uncultured Acidimicrobiaceae bacterium | reverse complement strand
GAAGTGAGTCAGGAGGGTGTCCCCGTACGATGCTCGCTGCCGGGACGGTGGCGCTCTTTCGGGGTCTGTGCCACACGTTTGCGCTCTGGCGATTCGGCGCCGCCGAAATCAGGAGGATCAGGCGGGCGGTGCTCAGTTCGGAGCAGCCGCAATGCCGACAATCGGCGCATTGAGCCGGGAGTCGCCCAACGAGCCCTCGAAGGGTGCACCGCCAAAGGCAAAAATACCGCCGTCCGCAGCCACCAACCAATAGCCCGATCCGTCCGGGTTCGCCGCAATGCCAGTGATCGGTTGGTTTAGCCGTCGGCCGCCCATAGTGGGCTGAGCCACCGGTCGCTGGCATCTCTCCCGCACCCGCGACCAGTGGATCGCCCGTGACGACTACGGCGTGATGCTGCCCGAGATCACAGCCAGGTGACCAGATGCGGCCCTACACGCGTCGGCTTTCACTGCTTCACCAACATGGGCGCGACCCACCGCGGTTCCGGTGGCAGCAGTCACGACGTCGGAGGCTACGTACTCGGTGGAACCCGCGGCGCAGGTTCCTTGTCCGGGGCTGGTAACGGAGCCCGAGAACGACACCGAACCGGCGAGCTTGCCCGTGCCCCCCCAGCTGAGAGTCCCACCCGTCGCCAATCCCGTTCCGATGGCATTTCCGCTTCCGTACGGAGTCGTGCACCCGTCGAAGTGCACGGTCCCCGAGAGCGATCCGGTGACCTTGGCGCACGTCACCGGAGAAGATGCACCGGCGCTACTGGCTGTCGCGACGATTCCCAACGTTGCTGCTGAAAGCGGAATCGCCAGAACGGCAGCTGCCAGCAAGATCTTTCGCATGTTGCCTCCATTCTCGTCCTGCGCCGGTCGGTGCAGGACGCTCACGCGCACGGTACTCCCGAAACCGCGGCGTTAGCACTGAGTTGCCTTTTGCCTAGTGAACAGAGGTAACTCCAAACATTCCGCTCCCTCGGTCTCCGCCTTACCGAAGTGGCGAAGTGCCCCACCGTCCCGATGGCGAACTGGGGCATTTAGCCCCTGGCGCATCCTGGAATCAAACAATGAGGCGCGAAACCACTTGATCCTCGATCACAGCAAGCTTTGAGGCGATCTGTCGGTGGTCGGCGGTGACGATTCTGGCGAACGCCCTCCCTTCCAAATGGCGGCGAACGTGTACCATGTTCGCCGCACTCCTGGAGACGAGGTGGAATGTTGCAAGCCAAGCACTCCTTGATTAGTTCGGCATTGATGGTCCTAGTTCTGGTGATGGTGGGAGCGTACGGAGGTATAGCGGGCGCGACCACCACGGCACAGCCCTCAACGACGTATTACTTAGCACTCGGTGATTCGCTTTCCACTGGCGGCGGGGCAACGCCGGGAAACGGATACGTCAACGACGTCTACAACGCCGAGAAGTTGATCATCCCGGGTCTCCAACTCATGAACTTGGGGTGTGCCGGAGATTCCACGACCAGAATGATCCATGGCGGCCTCTGTCACAACTACACGACCGGGAACCAACTAGGGGATGCAGAAGCGTTTCTGGCTTCTCACGCGGGCGCCGTGAAGTTCGTGACGATCGACATCGGCGGGGATGATGTGGACGGATGCGCTCCGAACGGGGTCATCAACACCACGTGCGTGCAGAACGGGCTCCAAGCTGTTGCGATGAACATGCAGACCATTCTGGGGGGGCTGCGAGCAGCTGGCGGTGACGTGCCAATCGTCGGCATGACGTACTACGACCCATGGCTGTCGTATTACCTGACCGGCCCCAGTGGGCAACAGACGGCCACGGCGTCCCTGGCCCTGCTGCACCAGCTCAACTCCGAACTTCGCAGTGCCTACAAGCAGCACCAAGCTCGGATTGCCGCCGTGCAGAAGTCCTTCGAGTCTTGGGACATGGCACTCACCGGATCCTTCAACGGCCAGACGCTGCCGCAGGACGTGGCAAACATCTGTAACTGGACGCACATGTGCGATCCCACGAATCCTACCGTCCACACCAACGACACCGGGCACGCGCTGATTGCCACCGACTACGAGGCCCGACTGAAGCTTGTGCGCTGATACGCCCTTCGGTCTCAGCATCCCGGTCACGATTGCGATGCAGACACAGTTCAACTGACGCTTGGTCGAGTATCCAAGCGTCAGACCGACTTGGCTACAAAGCCGATGAAACGTCACCACTGGGGAGGGACGGACATGGGGCAGAGCCTCGCGGCGGCGCTGTCTCAGTGCGTGATACTGGTGTGAAGAGAATTTGAGCGGATCACGACACGCGCTTCTCGGGTGTCCCCTACGACCGGGGTCTGTGTGGGCGCTAGAGCGGAACCTGCGAGGAATCAGTCCCACCGAACTCGGTGTCCAGCGAGCGATCACGGCCTGCCCCAGTCGTGCCTGATTCGTACGGGGCGCACCCCCGAGGCGCCGGAACATCCGTCTCCTTACGAACCAATCGAGGGGGGAGGCTCGACGCTGTTCGGCTCCGACAACGTCCCCTGAGAGCCACCTCACTCGTCCTCCGCGGGGCGTGACTGCTCAAGCCGACGGATAACTTTCCCGGGCCTTCCGGAGCCCTCAAAGATCGACCTGACGCCTTAAGGGAGTGTTTCCGCCGACAGACGTTTGGATCCACGGTGCAGAGATGCCACGCATTGTGCACCCAAGTAAGTCGGATCGATGCCGAACACCCACGCCGGACTACCTCGTTCCGCGCAGTCGATCCGTCAAAGAATTCGACTGGTGAATAGAGTCACACTTGCACTGCAGTGCGAAGCCACCGCGATTAGCCGCTGGGTCACCACTGCGGCGATCGCCATCGCGACGAAACGTGGGAGAAGGCGCAGCCAGGCCGGCCGGTTCCGGCCGTCCTGATCCATTGTGTCCATCGGTTCAGTCACCGAGCTCACAAAGGCACGGCGCCCGACATGTCGGGCGCCTCGGCGAAGCCGACCTTGACAGCTCTGGCCGTGTCGTGCCGAGGCGGTCAGAAGACCCCGTTGACCAGGGGTGTGGACATTCGTGTGGACGTCCGCAACGACGTCGCGTAGGGGTTGCGGGGTCCGGTCCGTCAGCGATCGGCCCGAAAAGCGCGACGTTGCGCGTGGACCCATCAGACTTCATGTGCCAGATTCGGCGACCACGGTCTGAGGACCCGAAATGCTGCCTCCGATGACTTCGGCCGCTCTGCGATCGGACACGTCCATGATGTGCGCGTAGGTCTGCAGGGTCAGGGTTGGACGAGAGTGCCCGAGCCTGCCGGCCACGGTGCGAACGTCGACACCTCCGGCCAACATCACCGTGGCGGCAAAGTGGCGGAGGTGATGGAGTCGGATGTGCGTCAGCCCGAGGTCGTTCCGCAAGGCGATGAACCGGGTGGTGACTCCACCGGGGCGCAGTGGTGAGAGGTAGTCCGCCGAAGACGACCAGAGGTATGCGTCCGCATCGAGCAAGGTGCCGACGGCTGCGCAATGCGCCGCCGCCCGCCCCCGGAGGAGCTCAAGGAGGGAGAGTGTCGCTGAGTCCAGGGCCATCTTCCGTATGTGGCCCGTCTTGGTCGAACGGATCTCGACGCGGCCCGGAAGATCGGAAACGGATCGCCGTACGAGGAGTACGCCCTTCTCGAAGTCCACGTCTGACCACCGAAGACCGCACAACTCGCCGCGCCGGCATCCGGTCGTGGCCGCGACGAAGAGCAATGTCGCCAGTTCGGGATCCTTCTCCTCTGCTCGCTCGATGAGGAGCTTGATCTCCTCAGGCGTCGGAGCATCTGGTTCGCTCCGCTCGATTCTCGGCGGCGATGCCTGTGCCGCTGGGGAGCGCTCGAGGAGGCCCCACTTGACCCCCTGGTTGAGGGCGGCCGAGCACACAGCGTGGTACCGACGGACGCTGGTGGCCGAGAGGCCCCTCCGGCTCAGCCGGTCGTAGAAGGCGTCGAGGTCCGACGCTTTCAGCTTCCGCAGGTCCTTCGCCCCCAGGTCCTTGGCGATGGCGGCAGCCATACGGCGGTTCTCGACCAAGGTCTTGGGGGCTCGTCCGCGGGCCTCAATGTGGTCGAGCCAGCGATCGAGAAGGCCTCCGAAGGTCTCGTTGGTCAGCGGGATCCGTCCCTGCGACGCCTCATTGACCAGTCGAGCCGCCTCTCTTTGGGCATCGCGTCGTCCACCATGGACGGTGGCGTGCGCGTATCGGTAGCGACGGGTGTTGGGGTCCCGACCAAGGGCCACCCTGACCTGCCAAACGCCCGGCGATCGCTCACGTAGGCTTCCCCTCACGGAGTTCAGTTTAGCGATTATGGTCAGATTATGGCCAGCAGTTCTGATCGAGGGACAAAACTCCTGCTGGAGAGGTGCGAGAGCGGCCGAATCGGACTCACTGCTAATGAGTTGACCTGGGTAACCGGGTCCGAGGGTTCAAATCCCTCCCTCTCCGCTCGGGAGTCGGGTACGTGGTGCGTGACGACCGGAACCCGGTCCGCAGCGGCGGGCCTGCCGTGCACCGTCACCCCGGCGGGAACCGGCTTGATGCGAGGAGTGTGTGCGACATCGTGGGCCGCTACTGGCTGCAGACCCTGGGGTGCCCCAAGAACCAGGTGGACTCCGACAAGCTGGAGGGTTACCTCCAGGCACAGGGGTATGGCCGCGCGGCGGGCCCCGGCGAGGCTGAGCTCGTCGTCGTCAACACCTGCGCCTTCATTGAGGCGGCCCGCCAGGAGTCGATCGAAACCATCCTCCAGCTGGCGGATGGTCGTGCCGACGGCTCTCGCCTGGTCGTCACCGGCTGCCTGGCTGAGCGCTATGGCGACGAGCTGCGCGACGCACTGCCCGAGGTGGACCTGGTGGCCGGATTCGGGCGGGAGCTGACCACGGAGGCGGTACCGCAACGCGTCTCCGTCCCCATCTCCCTTTCCCCGAGTCGCTCGGCCGTTGTGACGCCGGTGGAATCCGCCGTCCACGACTTCGACCTCCTGCGGCTGCCCCGCCCTGCTGCCCGCTCTCCCTGGGCCTACGTCAAGGTGGCGGAGGGGTGCGACCGCATCTGCGGTTTCTGTGCCATCCCGTCCTTCCGGGGCAAGCAGCGCTCGCGCACGCCCGAGGAGGTGCTGTCCGAGGTCGACGCCCTCCTCGCCGCCGGGGGGAACGGCAGTCCACCGCTGCGCGAGGTCGTCCTGGTCGCGCAGGACCTCGCCTCCTTCGGCCGGGATCGCACGGGCCCGGGTCGGCGCACCCGCACCGCCAACGGCACCTCGCCCATCGCCGCCCTCACCCGCGCCGTCTCCACTCGGGTCGAGCGCACCCGACTGCTCTACCTCTACCCGTCCGGCTTGACCGACGAGCTGATAGAGACCGTTTTGCAGACCGGCGTCCCCTACTTCGACCTCTCGCTGCAGCACATCTCCCGCCCGCTGTTGGCCCGCATGCGCCGCTGGGGCGACGGCGAGCGCTTCCTGCGCCGCATCGAGGACATACGAGACGCCGAGCCCGCCGCCACCTTCCGCTCGTCCTTCATCCTCGGCTACCCCGGAGAGACCGAGCGCGACCACGACCTGCTTCTCCAATTCCTCCAGGACGCGCAGCTCGATTGGGCGGGATTCTTTCCGTTCTCCGACGAGGCCGGCACCCACGCCGCCGGGCTCTCCGGCCACGTGGCGACCGAGCTCGCCCTCCAGCGGTTGCGCGAGTGCGCCGAGCTGCAAGACGCCGTCACCGCCGCCAAGCGGGACCGCTTCATCGGCGAGACCCACACCGTGTTGGTCGACGCGCCGGGGCGGGGCCGCACCGTGCACGAGGCACCCGAGATCGACGGGGTCGTGCACCTCCCGAGCGAGCTCCCTGTGGGCGGCCTCGTCGACGTGGTGGTCACCGGTGCGGAGGGCCCCGACCTGCGCGCCGTCCCGGCCGGCCGGGCCATTGCGGTGCCCGCCGGCGCCCGAGGTGCGGGGGAGCAGGTGCCGTGAGCGACGCGACCCACGAACACCCCGCCGGCCACCCCGGCTTCACGTTTGGCCCCAGCGCGCTGGTCACACCCGCGAACGCGGTCACGGTGGCCCGGCTGCTCGCCGCACCGGTGTACGTCGTCATGCTCGTCGTGTGGGGGGCGTCGTGGATCAACGTCGCCGTCGGCATCGTCCTCGCCGGCAGCGATGGGCTCGATGGCTACATGGCCCGTCGCCACGGCACGACGCGCTCGGGGGCCTTCCTCGACCCGTTGGCCGACAAGGCCTGCGTCCTCGGCGCCCTCTTCACGTTGGCCGCCCAGGGGCACCTGCCCTGGCTGCCCGTCATCCTCATCGCCCTCCGCGAGGTCGGCATGCAGCTCTACCGATCCTGGGTGGGCCGCCGCGGCGTGTCCATTCCCGCTCGCCCGTCGGCCAAGCTGAAGACCCTCGTTCAGGACTTCGCCATCGGCAGTTGCATCATCCCGCCGCTGGCCCACCAGCACAGCCTCCAGCTCGCCATGATCTGGTTCGCCTGCGCGCTCACCCTCTACACCGGTGCCGAGTACCTGCTCGACGGCCGTCGGGCGCTGCACCGCCCCGCCGCCTCCTAAGGTCCCTCCCGTGAGGGTCGAGATCGTGGCGGTGGGAACGGAGCTGTTGCTGGGCCAGATCGCCGACACCAATTCCGCCTGGCTGGGGGAGCATCTCGCCGCCAACGGCGTGGCCTCCCACTTCCACCAGGCCGTGGGCGACAACCACGACCGCATCGTGCTGGCCCTTCGCACCGCGCTGGCCCGCAGCGACGGCGTCATCGTGTGCGGCGGACTCGGACCCACCCAGGACGACATCACCCGCGAGGCCGTCGCTGCGGTCATGAACGTGCCCCTGGTGCGCAACGAGGCCATCGTCGACCTCATCGCCGTCTTCTTCGAGGCCCGCGGCCGCGCCATGACCGCCAACAACGCCCGCCAGGCCGATGTCCCACAGGGCGCCACCGTCATCCCCCAGCAGGGAGGCACGGCGCCCGGTCTCATCTGCCCGCTCGGGAACAAGGTGATCTACGCCGTGCCGGGTGTCCCCTACGAGATGACCGAGATGTTCGAGCGCGCCATCCTGCCCGACCTGCGCGCCCGGATGGCCGAGAGCGGCGAGGAGGGCGTCATTGCCAGCCGCGTGCTGCGCACCTGGGGGGCCAGCGAGTCGGGGCTGGCCGAAGCGCTGCAGGACCGTGTCGACGTGCTCGACTCGTCCGGTGACGTCACGCTCGCCTTCCTCGCGTCGGGGATCGAGGGGATCAAAGTGCGCCTCACGGCCCGCGCCCGTACGCTCGATGACGTCACCGCGCTCCTCGACAAGGAGGAGGTCGAGGTGCGCCGGGCGATCTCGGATCGCCTCGGCGACATCGTCTTCGGTGTCGACGACGAGTCCATGGAGGTCGCCGTGGCCGCTCGCCTCGTTGCCCGCGGCCTGACCTTCGGGGTGGCCGAGTCGCTCACCGGCGGGCTCATCGCCTCCCGTCTCGTCAATGTGCCCGGCGCATCGGCCTGGTTCCGCGGTGGTGTCGTGGCCTACCACTCGCAGGTCAAGTTCGACGTCCTGGGGGTGCCCGCCGGGCCGGTGGTCACCGAGCCTGCCGCGGCGGCCATGGCCGAGGGAGCCGCCCGGGTGACCGGTGCCGACGTCGGCCTCGGCATCACGGGCGTCGCCGGTCCGGACGAGCAGGAGGGCGTCGCCCCGGGCACGGTCTTCGTCGGGCTCGCCTTCCCGGGTGAACCGGCACAGACCCGGGCACTGCGGGTGCCCGGCGACAGGGAGCGGGTGCGGCAGTACGGGGCGATTTCCGCCCTTGACCTGCTGCGGCGCGCCCTCGACGCCCGCTTCACCTGATCGGCCGCGTTCACAGGAGGCCCACAGCCGGGTCACACTGGATGGGGAGTCCGGGGCGCGACCCTGGCCGCCAGGGAGGTACTGACCAGTGAAGACCGACAACGGACCGCGGGTCCTGGTGGTTGACGACGAGCCCTCAATCGTCGATGCGGTGGCGACCTCGCTGCGCTACGAGGGGTTCACCGTCGACGAGGCGATGACCGGCCGCAAGGCGCTGGCGCAGGCGCAGGAGGACCCGCCCGACCTCGTCATCCTCGACGTGATGCTGCCCGACCTGGACGGACTCGAGGTCACACGGCGTCTGCGCGCCGACGGTCTGCGGGTGCCGGTCCTGTTCCTCACCGCGCGTGACACCTTGCAGGACAAGCTGGCCGGCCTGACCGTCGGCGGCGACGACTACGTCACCAAGCCCTTCGCGCTGGCCGAGGTGATCGCCCGCGTGCACGCCATTTTGCGCCGCACCGGGTACGAACCCGAGGACGACGGCATCCTCCGGTTCGCCGACCTCGAGCTCGACGAGAGCGCCCACGAGGTGCGCCGCGCCGGGAACCCGATCAACCTCACCGCGACGGAGTTCAACCTCCTCCGCTACTTCATGCTCAACCCGCGTCATGTGTTGTCCAAGGCGCAGATCCTCGACCACGTCTGGCACTACGACTTCGGCGGCGACGGCAACGTCGTGGAGACCTACGTCAGCTACCTGCGCAAGAAGCTCGAGAAATTCGGGCCGCCGCTGATCCACACCATCCGCCTGGTCGGCTACACGCTTCGGGAGCCGGAGACGGTGAACGCATCAGCCAACGGGGCTGCCTGAGTGTCGCTCCGGCTGCGGCTGCTTCTCGCGGTCGGGGTCATCGCGGTCATCGCGTTGGTCGTAGCTGACTTCGCCACGTACTCGGCGCTGCGCTCGTCCCTGTACAACCAGGTCGACCAGCAATTGGCCCAGCACCGTCCTGGCGTTCCAGTCGACGTTGCGACCGGCAACGTCGCGTGCTTGGCACCCCGGGGTGGTGGCCTCGGGGGCAATGGCGGGGGTGGGGTCCCGGAGTTTGATGGCGGTGCTGGAGGTGGTCCCAACGTGTCGGGCATCTACTACAGCGCCGTGGTCAAGCAGGATGGATCGGTTGTGAACGGACTCGAGTGCCCCGCCTACGTCGGCGACCGCGAGTACCGACCGCTGCTGCCGAGCCCGATCAGCGGATTCACCCTGCAGTCGGACGGGCTCCAAGAGGTCTACTTCACGACCGGATCCATCGCCTCTGGCGGACCCGCCTTCCGGGTTCGGGCCATCAAGACGCAGACGGCAGGGGTGTACGACGTGTTGGCCCAGCCGATCGGCGACCAGACGAGCACGCTGCACACCCTGTTCCTCATCGAGCTCGCCGTCACGGCCGGCGCCATCGTCTTTGCGCTTGCCGCTGGCTGGTGGCTGGTCCGGCTCGGCCTGCGGCCGCTCGAAGACGTCGAAGCGACGGCCGACTCCATCGCGGCGGGGCATCTGGACCAGCGGGTCCCCGGTGCCGACCAGGCGACCGAGGTTGGGCGCCTGGCGCGCGCGCTCAACGTCATGCTTGAGCGGATCCAGGCCGCCTTTGACGCCCGCCTCAGGTCCGAGGCCCGTCTCAAGGACAACGAGCAGCACCTGCGCCAGTTCGTGGCGGACGCCTCGCACGAGCTCCGCACGCCCATTGCGGCGGTGTCGGCCTACGCCGAGCTCTTCGAGCGCGGCGGGACCGAGCACGCCGACGACCTGCCCCGCATCGTCGCCGGCATCCGCACCGAGACGGCGCGCATGGACCGCCTGGTCAACGACCTGCTGACCCTGGCCCGGCTGGACGAGGGCCTGCCCAGGGAGAAGGTACCCGTCGAGCTGGTGTCGCTGGCGTCGGACGCGGCCAACACCGCCATGGCCGTCGGGCCCGAGTGGCCGGTGCGCTTCTGGGCGGAGCGCCCCGTTGAGGTCGTCGGCGACAAGGACCGCCTGCGCCAGGTGGTCGACAATCTGTTGGCGAATGTCCGGGCGCACACGCCGCCGGGGACCGCCACGACCGTGCGGGTGAGCCAGGTCGGTGACGAAGCCGAGCTGGAGGTCCGCGACAGTGGACCCGGCATGGCCGCCGAGGACGCCCGGCACGTGTTCGAGCGCTTCTACCGCGCCGACGCCGCCCGGTCCCGCCTGAGCGGGGGCAGCGGGCTGGGCCTCTCCATCGTGTCGGCCATCGTGGCCGCGCACGGCGGCACCGTCTCCGCCGCCTCCTCGCCTGGGCAGGGCATGGCGGTCACCGTGCGGATCCCGCTGAGCGCACCCGAGCTCGACGGGGACCGGGCCGCCAGCACCCCAGAAGCCGTCGCCTGAGGGCGGCCCGGACGGCCGGGCCCGTAATTCACACCGGGCCCACAGCCGAGCTTCACCGAGGCGCGAGACCGCCCGGGCACCATGCCTCCCATGGCAGCCCTCGCTCCCTTCGAAGCCGACGTGGATCCCCGCCGGATTCCGGTCGACGTTGAGATCGTGGTGCCCGTGTACAACGAGGCGGCGCAGCTGGAGGAGAGGATCACCGCGCTCCGCACCTTCTTGGACGAGTCGTTTCCCTTCCGTGCTCTCGTCACCGTCGTGGACAACGCCAGCACGGACGACACCTATCGCGTGGCCAACCGACTCTCGTCCGACCTGGCCGGCGTCACAGCCATGCATCTCCCTCGCAAGGGGCGGGGCTACGCCCTCCGCTCCGCGTGGTCGACCAGCGATGCCCCCGTCGTCGCCTACATGGACGTCGATCTGTCGACCTCGCTCTCGGCGCTCCTCCCGCTCGTGGCACCGCTCCTGTCGGGCCACCGGGACGTGGCCATCGGGTCCCGCTTGGCCCGCGGCGCCCACGTGGTGCGCGGACCCAAGCGAGAGCTCATCTCCCGGGCCTACAACATGCTGCTCAAGCTCACGCTCCGAGGTCGTTTCAGCGACGCCCAGTGCGGCTTCAAGGCGTTGCGGCGGGACGCGGCCGCGCAGCTGTTGCCGCTCGTCCAGGACAACGAGTGGTTCTTCGACACCGAGTTGCTTGTCACCGCGGAGCGGCTCGGGCTGCGCATCGGCGAGGTCCCGGTCGACTGGGTCGACGACCCGGATTCGCGTGTCAACATCGTGTCGACCGCCACGGACGACCTGCGGGGTGTGTGGCGGATGTTGGTGCGCCGCCCCAAGGGCCTGCGTCGGGTCCGATCTAACGAGGTGGCGGCCGATCAGCTGATGCGCTTCGCCGGCGTGGGCGTCGTCTCGACCTTGGGGTACCTCTTCCTCTTCGTCGCCTGGCGCCCGCTGCTGGGCGCCATCGGTGCCAACGCCGTGGCCATGGCGATCGCCACGCTCTTCAACACGGCGGTGCATCGTGAGCTGTCGTGCACCACCGACGGCCAGGCCCGCCGCGGCCGGTTCCTTGCCGTTGCCGGCGGGCTCTACGTCACGAGCCTCGCGTGCACGGCCCTGGGCCTCGTCGTGGCCCAGTGGATGGCACCCGGCGCCCTGATCCCCGAGCTCGTGGCCATCACCGTGGCCAATCTGATCGCCGCCGTCTTCCGGTTCGCCGTGCTGCGGGCCTGGATCTTCCGCCCGCGCACCCGCGCCGGCGCCGACCCGATGGAGGTGTCCGCATGACGGACCTCACGCCGGCTCCCGACGCGCCCGTGGGCGTGCTGGACCCACCGGCGCAGTTCGACGCCGTGCCGGCGGATGCCCATGCCGCGGGGGGACCAGCCACGGCGAACTGGCCGCCGGGTCCGCGGCGAGGTCCCGTGGTCCGCTTCGTGCGGGGCAAGGAGAGCGACGCAGCCTGGGTGCGTCCGACGCTCCTCGCCCTTCTCGCCGCCACCGCCGTCTTGTACCTGTGGGACCTCGGCGCGAGCGGTTGGGCGAACTCCTTCTACGCGGCGGCGGTGCAGGCCGGGACCAAGAGCTGGAAGGCGTTCTTCTTCGGGTCCTCGGACTCGTCGAACTTCATCACCGTCGACAAGCCTCCGGCGTTCTTGTGGCCGATGGAGATCTCGGCCCGGATCTTCGGGCTCAACTCGTGGAGCATGCTGGCGCCGCAGGCCCTCGAGGGCGTCGCGACCGTCGGCCTCGTCTACCTGGCCGTCCGGCGCTGGTTCAGCGCGCAGGCCGCGCTCCTGGGTGCCGCCGTCGTGGCGCTCACGCCTGTGGCGGCCATGATGTTCCGCTTCAACAACCCCGATGCCATGCTTGCGCTGCTGCTGACGGGCGCCCTGTACGCCACCATGCGCGGCCTGGAGCGGGCCCAGACCAAGTGGCTGGTGCTCGCCGGGACGCTGGTGGGGTTCGGGTTCATCACCAAGATGATGCAGGCCTTCCTGATCCTCCCGGTCATGGCCGTCGTCTATCTCCTCGCCGCGCCGACGGGATGGTGGCGACGGGTGTGGCAGGTCGTCCTGATGTGCATCGCCCTGCTGGTCGCGGCGGGCTGGTGGGTGGCGGCCGTGGCCCTGACGCCGGCGGCCGATCGCCCCTACGTGGGCGGGTCGCAGAACAACAGCATCCTCAACCTGATCTTCGGTTACAACGGGTTCGGCCGCCTGACCGGCAGCGAGACCGGCAGCGTCGGGGGCGGCAGGGTGGCCGGGAGCATGTGGGGTCCCACCGGGCTCACCCGGCTCTTCAATGCCGAGTTCGGGAACATGATGTCGTGGCTGTTACCCGGCGCGTTGCTCATGGGTGCGGTCCTCCTCGCCGTGACAATCCGGGCTCGTCGCACCGACCGCGAGCGCGCCGCGCTGCTGCTGTGGGGCGGCTCCCTCGTGAGCACCGGCCTGGTGATCAGCCTCGCCCAAGGCATCATCCACCCCTACTACACGGTGGCGTTGGCGGCACCGCTCGGCGGGCTGGTCGGCATCGCCACCATGGGTCTTTGGGAACGCCGGAGCACCTGGGTCGGCAGGGCCGGTCTCGCCACCGGTCTCGCCGCGACCGTGGTCTGGAGCTACGTGCTGCTCGGGCGCACCTCGAACTGGTTCCCCGCCCTGCGGCCCTTCGTGGCGGTGGTGGGTCTGCTCGGCGTCGCGGCCATCCTGGCGCTCCCCCTCCTGCGTGCCGTGCCCAAGCTGGCGGTTGGCCTGGTGGCCGCTCTCGGGCTCGGCGCCGCCCTCGCTGCGCCGCTCTTCTCGACTGTCGCCACGGCAGCGACCCCGCACACCGGCGCCATCCCCACGGTCACGCCGACCCCGGCCGGGGGCCAGGGCGGCCCGGGCGGCGGCTTCCCCGGCGGCGGCTTCCCCGGCGGCGGCTTCCCCGGCGGCGGCTTCCGTCGGGCCGCCGGTGGCGGCGGGACGGGCGGCTTCCCCGGCGGTGGCTTCGCCGGCGGCGCGCCGGGTGCGGGCGGGTTCCCTGGCGGTTTCCCCGGTGGGGCCGGCGGAGGGGCCGCACCATCGTTCGGCGGTGGCTCTCACCGCGCCTTTGGCGGGGCCGGCACCGCCGGTGGTGGCGGGTTCCTGAACTCGAGTCAGTCCAACCCAGCTCTGACGAAGCTGCTGCAGGCCGAAGCCAGCCACTACACGTGGGTGGCCGCCACGGTGAATTCGAACTCGGCCGCCGGCTACCAGTTGGCCAGTGGTGACCCGGTGATGGCCATCGGCGGGTTCAATGGGACCGACCCTGCGCCGACGCTCGCCCAGTTCGAAAAGTTCGTGGCCGAGGGCAAGATCCACTACTTCATTGCCGGTGGGGGCGGCTTCGGGGGCGCCGGCGGCGGCTCCAACGACGACGCCTCGCAGATCACCTCGTGGGTGGAGTCACACTTCACCTCCGAGACGGTGGGCGGGGTGACCGTCTACGAGTTCACGTCGGGAGGGTCGAGCGCATCGACCTGACGGACCGACCGCACCGTGCACCTGTCCCACGGGAGGTCTGTCGGCCCGTCGTGCCGAAGGTCGGGCTCAATGATCGAGAAGCCGGAGGGCGAGGCGTCTGCCGCGGCCTTGCCGTAGTGCCAGGGCGATCCACAGTTGGAACAGGTTGTCGATGATGAGCTCCTGGTCCTCCCCGACGTAGATCGGACGCAAGCCCACGGCTTCGATGATCGCCTCGACGGTCGTGCGGTCCGCCTCCGGCCCGGAGAAGAACATGTCTGCTCTCCCCTCCGCGAACACCGGATCAGCCATGTTCTCTCCGCCGAGCGTGTTGAAGGCGCGGACGTAGCGAACGCTCGGCGGGAGGCTGGCGCGAGCGTTGGCCACCGCTTCTCCCATTTTGTTCGTTGCGTCTATAACGAGCTTGCCTGCGAGTGCCTCCCGATTCTCGGAGGCGAATTCGGGAACGGCGTTACCGGGTATGGCCAGGATGACGACCTCTGCGTTCTCCACGGCCCGGTCGATGCGGGCCACGTCGCCGAATTCTCCGGCAACCGGTTCGTCGTCGGGGTGGCGGGATCCGAAGGTGACGCGGTGGCCGGCGGCCGAGAGCGATCGGCCGAGCGTGGTGGCGATGAAGCCGGTGCCGATGATTGCGATCTCCATCAGGGCTCCTCCATGGATTCCGTGACCCGTGCCCCATCACCCTACGGGGTGACTCCCGAGGGCGATCACGGCCAATGGCGGCGCCGAGCGGCCCCTCTCAGTACCCGCCGGGTCGGGACACGACCCCCGACACGGCTGGCTGCGGCACGGCCCGGTCAATGGCCTCCCAGCCGCCCAGGGCTTCCCGTCGCGCCATTTCGGCACGGTGCCCGCCACGCAGGCCGAAGAGCCGCTTCGCAAACAGGAGGTAGATGGCCACCGCCAGGTTGATCGCCAGGATGATCAGCTTGAAAATGCTGACGCTGAGCGTCAGTTCGTACACCTCATAGGGGATCAGCACCGTCGTGGCCACGAACGTCAAGTACTCGGCCCACCGTTTGTTGAACCAGAGTCCCACCATCTCCGTTGCTTCGAGGGCGGCGTACGCGACGAGCACGAGCCCCAAGGTGACGAGGTGCGCCGGTGAGTATCTGAAGGCCCGTCCGAAGTAGCCGAGGATTCCCCGCACCTGCGTCGAACCGGGGTCCCCTCCCGCGAGGTCGTTCATGACGTTGACGTAGTCGCGGTGCAACGACTGGTCGTGACTCGCAAAGGTGAAGAGCACCACGGCGAGAGAGGACAGCACGACGACGTGGATGGCGCGGTCGACCGCGATGAGGCGCAATACGTACCGGTCGCGCAGGATCGGGCCCCGGGCCGGCAGCTCAATCTCATCTCTGCTCGGGACGTGCTCGCGGGTGGGATGCTGTGGGATCGTTCGCATCTCCCACGCGTCACAGCGCAGGCACCGGTGCCAGCGGACCCCCTCCATTTCGCGCACCACCGCCTCGTCCTCGTTCGTCACCACGGCGGCATCGGTGCCAACCAGGGCATGGCCCTTCCACGCACAGGTGAGCAGCTCGTAGCGGTTGGTCACTTCGTGCGCACCTGCCACACCGTCAGGTTAAGCGGCTGCGTGGGCGGGCACGGGCCCTCGCGAGCGGCGGCGGCGTGCGCGTGGCTACCGCGTCAGGCGGTCGGGGGCTCTGCGTCACCGAGCAGCGTCACGTAGTGCTCGAGCGTCGAGTGGTCGAAGGCGATGAAGCGGACGAGAGCGACGTCGGTCGGCGCGGCGCGGACAGTTGTCACGGCGATTTCGGCCGCCTGCGCCGGCGGGTAGCCGAACACACCCGTGGAGATGGCGGGGAACGCCACCGTGCGCGCGCCCACTCCGTCGGCAGCACGCAAGACGCTCCGGTAGCACGACGCGAGGGTCTCCGGTTCGCCCGCGGTGCCGCCGTCCCAGACGGGCCCCACGGTGTGGATGATGAAGCGCGCCGGCAGGTCGAAGCCGTCGGTCACGACGGCCTGGCCGGGCGCGCACGCGCCGATGGCCCGGCAGGCCGCCCGCAGCTTCTCGGCCCCGGCGGCCCGGTGGATGGCTCCGTCGACGCCGCCGCCCCCCGAGAGGTGCCGGTTGGCCGCGTTCACGACGGCGTCGACCCGCTCGGCGGTGATGTCGCCCAGGGCGACCTGGAGCCGTGGCGGCACGGGCGCTAGCCCGCCGTGGTGGAGGTCGCTCCCGACGAGGCGGACGGCACCAGCTTGAGCAGCGAGACGGAGCTTCCGGGCGCCGTCTCCGTGGTCTTCTCGCCCCAATGGGAGAAGCTGACCGTGCCGTGGATGGCCGAGGAGCCTCCCGAGGAGCCCGGGTTGGTGACCTCCTCAATCGGCGTGGGCGTACCTGCCGTCGGCACGTAGAGGAGCACCGGTACCTTGCTGCCGCTTTCGGTGCTGACGGAGCCGCGCACGGCGAGCGCCTGCTGGCCGTCCACCGTGGACCTCGTCCCGAAGCTGTAGGGCCCGTCGATCTCCAGCTCGCCTGCGATCTGCGAGTTCAAGAGACCGTTGACGAGCTCGGCGAGGCCGCTGTTGGACGTGGGGAAGCTGAGCCACGTGTTCGCGTATTTGCGCGACTGTGCGCTGGTGAGTCCGATGACGGAGTGGAGGGCGGCCTCGTTGCCCTTCACGTATCCGGTCGATCCGACCACCATGGCGGCCATGCGCTCGGTCACCGTTCCCCGCTTCACGGTCAGGACCTGCGCCCCCGAGGTGGCGCCGGTGTCGCCGTCGACCTGAATGGTGACGCCTGACTGTGCCGCCGCAGAGGAGAAGTGCACCCCCTGGCTGCCGGCGGCCTTGATGGCGGCCTTGTACTCGGATTGGGCGTTCGGAGTGGTGGCCGCGCCGGCCGGCACGGATCCGCCGGCGAGGGCGACGAGGGCAGCGAACGCGGCCACGCCGGCGGCGGCCGCTGATCGTTGGGGGATGGGGCGCGTGCGGCGCATGACCTTCACTTTCTTGGAGACGCCGGCCCGGCGGCGTTGGGGCGCCTGCTCGTTCCGGAGGGGACGAGGACATTCTCCCACGTCCGGGCCCGGGACCGGGATCGGGCCCCGTCCAACGTTAGATGGCGCTGACCGGCCCGATGGACAGCGCGGCCTGCGGGGCCAGGGGCCGCACGAGCTCGCCCCACCTGGAGTAGGTCACGTGCTCGGCTGTCGTGGACTGGCCCTTGGCGTTCACCGAATCCTCCTCCACCGGGACGTGAGAACCCCGGGCCCGGACGTAGAGGACGACGTGGAGCGTCGTGTGGGCGGAGAAGCTCTGGGTCCCCTCAATGGCATCGACCGCGTAGCCGTCGAGCGTGCGGGCGTGCCCGAGGGTCAGGGGGCCCTTGAGGGCCAGCTCCTTCGACAGGTCGGCGGAGCGGACCCCGGCCACCACCTGGGAGAAGGCCGCGTTGTCCGTGGCGAACTCGATCCACTGGCCTGCGGCGGCGGTCGACTGGGTCGCGCTGAGCCCGGCCAGGTTCTCCAGCCCACCGGCGTTGCCCTTGAGGTAGGTGATGTCGCCGATGACCTCGATGGTGATGGTGTCGCTGAGCGATCCCTTGCCCGTGAGGACCGTCTGTGTCCCCGACGCCGGCCCGGCGTCACCGCTCTCGAGCAAGGTGACCTTGGACTGCGTCGACGTCGACGTGTAGTGGACCGACCACGATCGGGTCGTGGTCAGGGCTTCGCGGTACAGGCCGGACGCGCTCTGGCTGGCGGCGGCGCCGGCCGTCGTCGGGCCCGCGGCGACCAGGGCACTCACGATCAGGGCGCCGGCCACCAGCCTTCTGTCGAGCACCACCTGCCTCCTCGGCGCCGGCTCCCTGCCGGCGGACCCGTCAGCTTCGCACGTGCCTGGCGTGGCCCTCCGTCACCGCCCGGGCCTTCCGACGGGGCGCGCGGCGCCGCACGGGCGACCGTTCTCCGCCGGGCCTCCGGGCCGCCGGGGTCCGCGTCATGCGAACACACGTTCGTTATGATGCGAACAGGCAGCGCCGGCGGGCCCGTCACACCCCCGCCGTAGGGTCACGGCAACGGCACCGATCGGGGCCGGACGGATCGCAAGGCACACACGGAGGAGAGAGAGATGGCCGAAACGGAACGGGACAAGGCGCTCGACGCCGCATTGGGCCAGATCGAGAAGCAGTTCGGCAAGGGCTCGGTGATGCGCATGGGCGACAACCTGAGCATGAACATCGAATCCATACCCACCGGCGCGCTCTCGCTGGACCTGGCGCTGGGCATCGGGGGCCTGCCCCGTGGCCGCATCGTCGAGATCTACGGGCCCGAGTCGTCGGGCAAGTCGACGTTGGCCATGCACGCGGTAGCCGAAGCCCAACGCAACGGCGGGATCTGCGCCTACGTCGACGCCGAGCACGCCATGGACCCCGTCTACGCGCGGGCCATCGGGGTCAACGTCGACGACCTCTTGATCTCGCAGCCCGACACCGGCGAGCAGGCGCTCGAGATCGCCGACATGCTCATCCGCTCCGGGGCCCTCGACGTCCTGGTGGTCGACTCCGTGGCGGCGCTGACGCCGCGGGCCGAGATCGAGGGGGAGATGGGCGATACCCACGTTGGGCTCCAGGCTCGCCTCATGTCCCAAGCCCTGCGCAAGCTGACGGGGACGCTCTCGAAGTCCAGCACCATCGCCATCTTCATCAACCAGCTGCGGGAGAAGATCGGCGTCATGTACGGCTCGCCCGAGGTCACGCCCGGCGGTCGGGCGTTGAAGTTCTATTCGTCGATCCGCCTCGACATCCGCCGGGTGGAGGCGATCAAGGACGGCGCCGACGTTGTCGGCAACCGGACCAGGGTCAAGGTGGTCAAGAACAAGTGCTCGGCGCCGTTCAAGCAGGCCGAGTTCGACATCATGTACGGGAAGGGGATCAGCCGCGAAGGCTCGCTCCTCGACGTTGCGGTGGACCTCGGGTTCGTCAAGAAGTCGGGGGCCTGGTTCACCTACGAGGGTGAGCAACTCGGCCAGGGCCGGGAGAACGTGAAGACGTTCCTGGCCGAGAACCCGCAGCTGATGGCCGAAATCGACGACCGCGTGCGCGAGTATCTCGCCCCCAAGGACGCGGCCGATGTCGAGGGCGCGGAGGGGGTCGTCGACCCCGACGACCTGCCGATCTCGCTCGACTCCTAGCTCCACCCCCCACAGCACCCGAAGCCTCCGGGCCGTCCCCGCCACTCCCTCGGGTGACCGGTCCGGAGCGCTTCGCGTCCGGACCAGAATGGAGCGATGCCCCCCAAGGACTGGAAGCGACGGGTCTACCGCGTCTTCGACCGCTTCGTGCCGACCGTGCCGTTCCGCTACCTGCCGCCCAAGCAGTCGGTGCGCATGGCCTTCAACGTGGTCCTCGACCGCGAACCCGACCCCGAGGGGGGCGCCGACTACGCCCGCAAGCTGGTCAACGGGGAGCTGTCCCGGCACGGGGTGGCCGAGGCGCTGGCGCACTCCGAGGAGTTCCGGCGGCGGGTGCCGATCGGCAACGTGCTGCTCTCCATGCACGTCAGCCGGAGCGAGTTCGTGGCCGGTCTGCCCCGGGCCGCCCGCATCTTGGACCTGGGGGGCACGCATCAGGGCCTGCCCGACGGGGCGCTGGTGCACCTGGGCTACCCCTATTCCTTCGAGCGGCTGGTCGTCGTCGACCTCCCGGTCGAGGAGCGGGACGCGATCTACCAGGGGGGCACCGCCGGCGAGCCGGTGCTCTCGGAGTTGGGGCCGGTGGAATTCGCCTTCCATTCCATGGTCGACCTCGGCCGGTACGAGGACGGCTCCTTCGACCTCGTTTACAGCGGCCAGTCCATTGAGCACGTGAGCGAGACGGACGGGGACACGGTGGCGCGTGAGGCGTACCGCGTGCTCGCTCCCGGAGGGTGGTTCTGCCTGGACACGCCGAACGGACCCCTCTGGCGGCTGCGGTCGCAGGCGCCGATGAATCACGACCACAAGATCGAGTACTCGGCCGGCCAGCTGGTGGCGAAATTGACGCGGACGGGCTTCGAGGTGACCGAGTGCAAGGGGCTCAACCTGATGCGGCGCGGCGCAGCCGAAGGGGTCTTCGACGAGGTGGAGGCGAGCGCGCACCCTGGCGTGTTCGCCGCCGCGGAGGACTGCCTGTTGCTTGCCGTGGTGGCGCGCAAGCCGGTGGCCTAGCGGCCCGACGCTACGGCGTGGTGGTGGCGATGATCGAGTTGGGCACGAGCTCGACCCAGGTCTGGCCCGGCTCCATCGGGATCGGCACTCCGAAGGTGTTGACGAACTGGGTGGGCGACCCGAGGGTGGAGCGATGCCAGGTGGCGGGGATGGCGACGCCGTTGCGGTAGACGACGGCCGTGCCGCTGGCGTCGGGGTACAGGTCGGCCTGGACCTCCAGCCCGCCCTCCGAGTTCTCGAGCCAGGGTCCGTAGCTGATCTGCACGTACTGCACCACGACGTTGGCGGCTGCGTTCTGCACGCCGTCGGCCAACATGTCCGGCATCGTCCCGTTGTAGTAGCGCTGGAACGTGTTCGTCGTGGCGTTCCACTTCCAGGTCACATTGGACGTCCCGGAGAAGTCGATGTGCACGGTCGAGACGGCCGTGCCACCGGGCGGTGTCTTCGTCGAATAGGTGAACAGGGGCTGGGGTGGCGTCGTCATCGTCGGGTGCGTGCCGTAGACGATGGCGGTCGAGGTGTAGTCGGAATCGGGGGGAACCTTGCCCGGTGGGTGGATGATCAGCGAGTTGCTGTCCCCGATGTCGACGTTGACGATGGGCGAGGCCTCGATGTTGGCGAGCACGGGGTTGATGCCGCCGACGTGCGCCAACAGCGGGTTGCCCAGCTGTCCGAGGATCCCGATGTCGATGTTGCGGGCGGAGCGGACGGGACCGATCAGCGAGACGTTCTGGCACTGGAACACCGCGGCATAGCGGGTGATGCCCCCTTCGACGGGCTCCTCAAAGACGATGTCGGCCTTGTCCAGGCCCGACGGGGGCCGGGCGGCCGGGTAGTTGTCGATCTTCACGGCCATGGCCGGCCGTTGCGGGACGCTGCCATCCGGTGCCGGCAACCCGGTCAGCGGACAGGCGGGGGGCGGAGCGGTGGTCGACGTCGTGGTGGGCTTGCTCGCTGGTGCGGCGTCCGGATGCGGCGAGGACGAGCACGCGCTCAACACCAGCCCGGCGAGACCGGCCGCGGCCAGCGCGCCCCAGGCGAGCGGACGGCGCGGCCGGGCGCGGTGTTCGTCAGGGGTCGCCATTTCTGGGAACGATGGTAGGTGGGCGGCACCCGCGAGTGGTGGCATCCGGCGCCAGCCATACGGGCCGAAGTGCGGGCTGCCCCCCGCAGCGTCAGCCGGGAGCCGACGCGCCGGTTAGGCCGAGGCGGTGCCGGCGGCGGTGCCGGCGGCGGCGGCCGCGCCCGTGTAGACCTCGCTCCAGTTGCCGCCCGAGGTGCCGTAGGAGCTGGCCGGTCCCAACCCGAAGCGGGCATAGACGTTCTCCATCGCACGACGGACCACGTCGGTGATGCCAGGGAAGGGACCGGGAATGACGAGGGCCGGGATGACGCCCGTCGTCGAGAGCATGGAGACGAAGCTGGCCGAACCACTGGCCAGGACCCCGCCACCGTTGCCCGGCGCGGTGTAGTAGGTGATGTCGGACCAGTTCGACTGGCCGGGCACCGGGGAGTGGGCCAGGACGTCGACGTTGCTCGGGCCGGGCATCGACGGGACATAGCGGTCGTACTCCCCGAGGATCACCATGGGGAACGACTGCCCGTCGCTCAGGTTGCAGCCGTCGTAGAACCAGGAGGACGAGTCGGTCACGACCATGTCGGCCTTGGCGCCGACCGACTGGTACATCGAGCCGATGAGGGTGGACTCCGGATCGTTGACCGGGGCCTGGTCCCAGTTGACGGTGGTGAGCGAGGGCTGCTCCAGGGCCAAGGGATCCTCGGCGGCGTCCTTGTAGCAGACCTGCAGGCGGTTGGGCCCGACCGAGCTCGGCTCGAACCGGATCTGGCGGTAGCAGGCGTTGGCGCCCAGGAAGGCGAGGTTGACGCCGTTTGCGTTGGCCTGCGCGGCACCCTGGCGCATGGGCTGGGACCAGTACTCGTCGTGGCCGAGGCTGAAGAGGCAGCGGTGGTTCGCCAGGAGCTGGGGCCGCTCGTGCAGGTCGACGTCGGTCCAGTAGGTCAGGTCGAGACCGAGGCTCTCGAGGTGGAACAGCAGTGGCAGCTCGTTGCCGACGAAGTCGGCCGCCCCCGACGCCCAGGTCTGGGGGTAGGGGCGGTCGAACGACACGACGCGGGCCCGGTCGGCGAAGTCTGACTTCCCGCCGGGGCCCTGGCCGTAGTAGAGGCTGTAGTTCCCCCACAGGTTGTAGGCCTGCCAGGTCGTCACGCTGTTCTGGAACACGTAGGACGCCATGGAGGCGTCGTCGCGGATGGTGAGGGGCACGAACTGCTCTTCGCCGCCGCTGCCCACCAGCTTCAAGAGGTAACAACCCGGGAGCCAGCCCGTGGTGATCTTGAGGGTCAGGGTCGGCGACCACGGGCAGGTGACCGTGCCGACGCCGGGGGTGACGACGGGGGCGGGCTGGGCCTTGGCCGCCACGAAGTCGGTCTGCGCGATCAGGCGGCCGCCGAGGCCCCGGTAGTAACCCATCCGGTAGGCCTGCACTTGGACGGCGCGCGCTGTCGTGTTGACGAACAGCGCGACGTCGTCGCCGGGCACGGCGCTGATCTGGCTGGCGAAACCCTCGAGCGCGTGATCGGGCTGGACGAAATTGCAGATCCAGTTGAGCGTGCCCGGCTTCTGGTTTTCGGCGATCAGCCATGGCGCCGTCGGCACGACGACGCCGCTCGGCAGTTGCGTGTCGACCACCGCCGGGAGCTCGGGGGCGCCATGCCGCCGGGCCTGCGCCGGCACCCGCTTCTTGTCCTTCGTGAGGTCGAGCCGTGTGCCCGCGGCGATCCCGGCAGCCCCGAGCGCCGACAGCTGCAGGAACTGCCGGCGATGGAGGGGACGCCGTTCCGGCCGGGTCGCCGACGCAGCGGGATCGGTGCCGCCGTCCGCAGGGAGGGGCTGCACACCAAGAGCTTACCCACCGGGCTCCCCTGCCGAGGGGGGCAGCCGTCGCGGCCCCGTGGCGGCACCACCTACCATTCGTGCGTGAGCTGGGCCCGCTCCCTCCCCGGACCGCTGCGCCGGCCCATGTCCCGGCTCGTGCATGCAGCCTGGGAGGGCGCCGCCGAGCTGGGGGCGATCGGGCCGGACGATCCCCGGGGTCGCCGCTTCGGGCGGATGGGCCGCGGGGCCTGCCTCCTCTTCCCCCAGGGTGCCCTCTACAACGAGCACCTGATCCACATCGGTGCGGAGACCATCGTCGGGCCGGGTGCCTCCATTTCGGCCGGAATGGCTCCTGGCCAGGAGATGCCGACGAACCCGGTCGTCTCCATCGGCAGCCGCTGCCTGATCGGGCGCGGCTCGCACATCGTCGGGCACTGGGAGATCATCATCGGAGACGACATCCAGACCGGCCCCTACGTCTACATCACCGACCAGAACCACTCCTACGAGGACCCGATCATCCCCATCGGCCGGCAATGGCCCACCGAGGCCGGGGTACGCATCGGCTCGGGGAGCTGGCTCGGTGCCAACGCCGTCATCCTGCCCGGCGCGCAGATCGGTGAGCACGTGGTGGTGGCCGCGGGGGCGGTTGTGCGCGGGGAGGTCCCGGACCGCTGCGTGGTGGCCGGCGTGCCGGCCCGCGTCGTGCGGCGCTGGGTCGAGGGGTCGGGATGGGTCGACGAGAAGGACGTGACGTTCTCGTGAGCTCGGGAGAGGGCGCGCCGTCCCCGTACCTGGTGACGGTGAGCGGCCAGGATGCCCCGGGCATCGCCGAACGACTCTTCGCCGCCCTGGCCGAACAAGGCGTCCGTGTGGACGACGTGGAGCAGGTCCGCGTGCACGGCCGGCTGCTGCTGTGCGTGGAGGTGGCATTGGCGCCCGCCGCCGTCGAGCGCGCGCGTACCGCGCTCGCGTGCCGGTTGGGCGGGATCGGCGTCCAGGTGGCCGTCGAGCCGATCGTCGAGGCGGAGGTGGGGGAGAGCACCGAACGGCACCTGGTGACCGTGTTGGCGCCCGACATCGACGCCGTCACGCTCGAGGGCATCACCAGCCGCATCGCGTCGTGCGGCGGCAACATCGAACGCATCGTGCGCTTGGCGGCCTACCCGGTGCACAGCTATGAGCTTTCGGTGGCAGGAGCCGATCTGGACCGGCTGCGGCGCGCGCTCGCGCAGGAGGCCGCCCATCGCCAGGTCGACATCGCGGTGCAGGCGGCCGGACTGCACCGCCGCGCCAAGCACCTCATCGTCCTCGATGCCGACTCGACGCTGCTGCAGGGCGAGGTCATCGACCTGCTCGCCGAGCGTTGCGGCTGTGGCGCGCAGGTCGCGGCGGTCACCGCGGCGGCCATGGCGGGCGACATCGACTTCGAGGAGGCGCTGCGACGCCGCGTGCAGCTCCTCGCCGGCCTGCAGCAGGCGGACCTGGACGCGGTGCGCGGCGCCATCCCCCTGGCACCGGGCGCCCGCACGTTGGTCCGCACGCTCAAGCGGCTCGGCTACGAGCTCGCCGTGGTGAGCGGCGGCTTCACGGAGGTCATCCGGCCGCTCGTGGCGGACCTCGGGATCGACCACCTGGCCGCCAACGAGCTCGTCCTCGACGGCGGGGTGGTCACCGGCGAGCTCGAGGGACCGATCGTGGACCGGGCCGGCAAGGCGGCCGCGCTGGTGCGCTTCGCCGAGGCGGCCGGTGTGCCGCTTGCCCGCACCATCGCGGTCGGCGATGGGGCCAACGACATCGACATGCTTGCCACCGCCGGGCTCGGCATCGCGTTCAACGCCAAGCCGGTCGTGCGACGCGCGGCCGACACGGCACTCAACGTGCCGTACCTCGACGCCATCCTCTTCCTCCTCGGCATCTCGCGGCGCGAGGTGGAGCTGGCCGACCGGCAGGAAGACGCGGGGCCATGACGGTCCTGGCCCAGGGGGAGCAGGGCGGGCAGGCCGACAACCGAGGCACCCGCCCGCTGCTGCGGGGCTGGCTGCACGTCGGCGCATTCAGCGCGTGGTTGATCGGCGGGCCGTTCCTCATCGCGGCCGGGCCCGACGCCGGCGCGAAGGCAGCGCTCTCGGTCTACGTGGCCGCCATGCTCGTGATGTTCGGCACCAGTGCGGCCTTCCACCGGCTGCGCTGGTCCGGGCCGGCATGGCGCCGAATGCGTCGGGCCGACCACAGCGCCATCTTCGTCGGCATCGCCGGCACGAGCACTGCGGTGGCCGGCCTGGCGCTCAGCGGGTGGGCCCAAGCGCTGGTACTCGCCATGGTGTGGGGCGGTGCCGCCGCCGGCATCGCGTTGCGCCAGGTCTGGCTCGATGCGCCGCAGTGGGTGGTCGCCATCCCCTACGTCGTGGTGGGCTGGTGCCCCATCATCGTGGCGCCCCAGCTCGTGCGCAGCCTGGGCTGGGGCGGGTTCTTGATCATGCTCGGCGGCGGGTTGGCCTACACGGCGGGAGCGCTGGTGTACGCCCGCAAGCGTCCGGACCCGTGGCCAGGCGTCTTCGGCTTCCACGAGGCGTTCCACTTGTGCACCGTGGTGGGCGCGGCCCTGTTCGCCTACCTGGTGGCGTTCATCGCGCTGCCCCGGTACTGAGCATTCTGGGCGGGCCGCTTCACACGAGCTGGAGCCCCAGCATCTCTATGGCGTTTCCCCGCATGATCTTGTACACGTCGTCGTCGCAGAGCTCCCGCACCATCCGCTCGGCGACCGCGCGCGTGTCGGGCCACGTCGAGTCGGTGTGGGGGTAGTCGGTCTCGAAGGTGATGCGGTCGGCGCCGATGACGCCCAAGGAGTCGAGCCCGTGCTGGTCGCGGAAGAAGCAGCCATAGACCTGGCGGTGGAAATAGGTGGAGGGGGGCTCGGGGACGATGTCCTTCACGCCGCCCCAGGCCCGGTGCTCGCGCCACACGTCGTCGGCCCGCTCGAGGATGTAGGGCAGCCAGCCGATCTGACCCTCGGAGTAGGCCAGGACGAGGCGCGGAAAGCGGATCAGCACGCCGGAGAACAAGAAGTCGCACAGGGAGGCCATGGCGTTGCCGAAGCTCAACGTTGCCGCCACCGCCACGGGCGCGTCGGCAGAGGTGGCCGGCATCCTCGACGAGGATCCGATGTGCATGCAGACCACGGTGCCGGTTTCCTCGCAGGCGGCGAAGAAGGGGTCCCAGTACCCCCCGTGGATGCTGGGCAGCCCGAGGTGGGGCGGGATCTCGCTGAAGCACACGGCGCGCACGCCGCGGGCCGCGTTGCGCCGCACCTCGTCCGCTGCCTTCTCCGCGTCCCACAGCGGGATGAGGCACAGCGGGATGAGGCGGCCGCCGCTGTTGCCGCACCACTCCTCCACCATGAAGTCGTTGTAGGCGACCACGCAGGCCTCGGCGAGCTCCTTGTCCTTCGCTTCGAGGAACGTCTGGCCGCAGAAACGCGGAAAGGTCGGAAAGCACAGTGAGGCTTCGACCCAGTTCGCCTCGTTGTCGGCGATGCGCGCCGTGGGCTCGTAGCAGCCCGGGCGCATCTCGTCGTAGGTGATGGGCGACATCGTCATGTCGTCGCGGTCGAATCCGACGGCGGCGACATGACGCTTGTTGATGTAGACCAGGTCCTCGTACACCCAACAGTCCGCCAGCGGTCCGTCGGGGTCAAAGCTCTGGCGGTAGGCGCCGCCGCCGATGTGCTCCATGTCGCCGATGCCGCGGCGCTCGACTTTGGGTCCTCGGTCCCGGTAGCGCGCCGGCAGCCAGGTGTCCCAGAGATGGGCGGGCTCCACGATGTGGTCGTCGACGCTGATGATCTTCGGGAGGGGCGTCGTGCTGCCGGGGCGGGGTGCGGTGTCGTCGATCAGGTCGGTCATGGCCGTTCCAGTGTGGCAGCGAACGCGACGAGCGGCACCAGCGACTCGAGCTCAGCCCGCACGGACCGTCCGTCACCGGCCCTGATGCGCAGCACCACCTCGGTGATGCCCAGGCTGGCGTAGTGCTCGAGCTTGCCCCTGTCGGCGATGGTGCCGAAGGGGACGACCGAGAGCGCAGCCGGGTCCCGCCCCGCACCTTCGGCCAACGCATGCAGACGGGGGATGGCGCGGGCGAGGCCGCTTCCGCCGATGGGGATCCAGCCGTCGGCCCACTCCGCCACGGCCGAGAGCACCGAATCGGTCGCACCACCGCCGACGAGCGTTCGCACGCGTGGTTGCTGCAGAGGCTTGGGCCACGACCAGGTGGGGTCGAAGTCGACGAATTCGCCGTGGTACTCGGCCTGGTCGCGCGACCACAGGGCTTCCATGGCGCCGAGGTGTTCGCGCACGACGGCGTGCCGGCGGCCGAAGTCGACCCCGTGGTCCTCGGCCTCGGCGCGGTTCCAGCCAAAGCCGACCCCGAGGGTGACGCGGCCGCCGGAGAGGTGGTCCAGTGTCGCCACCTGCTTGGCCAGGACGATCGGATCGTGTTGCGCCGCGAGCAGGATGCCGGTACCGAGTCCGAGGCGCGCCGTCACTGCGGCAGCGGTGGAGAGCGCGACCAGTGGGTCGAGACAACGCTTGTAGTCATCGGCTCGGACGCCTTCGACCAGGGCCGGTGGCGTGTCCTCTCGCACCGGCAGATGGGTGTGCTCGGGTAGCCAGAGCGCGTCGAACCCGAGACCTTCCGCGGCGACCGCCAACTCCGCCGGGCGCAGGTCGTGATCGGTCAGGGCGGCGGTGATGCCCAGGCGCACGCTCAGGACTCCGGCGGGCCCTTGGTGGCGAACTCCGCCAGGGCGCCGTGCCCCACCGCACCGCCGAGCAGGCTGGCGAACGACGCCTGTTCTCGCCGGTTGGCCTCGGCGACGGCGTCGTGCCGGGCCGCCCGCATGAGCGAGGTGATGGCGCGGGTGGCGGCGCGTGGATGGACGGCGATGCGGGCAGCCAGCGCCACCGTCTCGGGCAGGACGGTGCCCGGCGCGCAGACTCCCAGGGCCAGCCCCAGCTCGACCAGCTCGCCGGCGCCCACCCAGTCGGAGGTCAGCAGCACGCGCGCCGCCTGCTGCCAGCCCATGGCCGCCGGGAAGAGGAGGCTGCTGGCTGCCTCCGCCGGCACGCCGAGCTCGGCGAACGGCACGCGCAGGCGCGCGCCGGCATCGACGAGGACGATGTCGCAGTGGGCCAGCATGGTGAAGCCCAGTCCGACCGCGACGCCGTTGACCGCGGCGAGGAGCGGGACCGACATGTCACAGAGGCACTCGAGCAGGCCCATGAACCCCTGCCCCGAGCCCTCCACGGCGGTGCCGCTGGCGATGGCGGCCATTTCGGCCAGGTCCTGACCCGAAGTGAAGGCGGTGCCGCGACCGGTGAGCACCACGGCGCCGATCGTCTCGTCGCCGTCGGCGTCGCGCAGGGCGGCGGCCACCTCCCGGTACATGGTCGTGTCGAAGGCGTTGCGGACCTCGGGCCGGTTGAACGCGACGACGCGGACGCCGGGCGCGGCGTCGTCGATCTCTATGCGGATCGGGGGGGTGGTGACCGCGTCGTGCCCCCTGACGTCGTCGGGCACGTCAGCCCTCTCCGTCGCCGGCCGACGCCGTGGCCCGGCGAGCGATGACCTGTTCGGCCGCTTGGTTCAGGCCCAGGGAGAGCGGCCAGCCGACGTAGTGCGTGAGATGCACCACCAGCTCGCGTAGCTGTGCGGCGGTCAGCTCGCCGCGTTCGAGCGCCGCGTCGAACTGCACGCCGAGCACGTCGCTCTGGCCCAGCATGGCCAGGACGCCGATGGTCAAGAGGCGCCGGTCGCGCACGTCGAGCTCATCGCCGGTCCATACCGTCCCGAAGAGATGGTCCACGGTCATTTCCGTGTAGCGCCCCGAGATCGCGTCGGGGTCGACGCTGAACCCGTAGACCTCCTGCATCTTGGCGATGCCGGCCGTCCGCTTGTCGGCGGGGTCGCTCACGCCGGCTCCTCGCTCCACCTGTTCACGCCGACCTCCCTTTCACGGCGAGACCCTACAGACGGCGGCGAGGGCCCGTCCCGGCTACCCCCGTCCGGCGCGGATCTCGGGCGGCCCGCGGAGGGGCGTAGGGCGGGAAGGCGCGGGCGAGGCGGGCGGCGACGGCGGAGAGCTCCCGGGGGCCGAGCGCTCCTCGGGAGCTCAGCGAGGCGGCGAGGGCGGCCGGCCCACCCGGGCCGACGCGCCCGGCCGCCCCGTGTCGATGCCTGCGTCGGTCCCGGCTCGGTCCCTCCGCCATGGCGCCTCCTCCACCGGTGAACGGTCGTGCGATGAACGTCGGGGCGACAGCGGCGGGTCCACGGTTCGTCATGTCGGTTGCGGCGGCGGCATGCGCTGGCGCCGCGCCATAGTGGGCGGCACATCGGCCGAGCACGACGCACGGAACGAGAAGAAGCAGCACGGAACGAGAAAGAACGAGAAAGAACAAGGAGGCCGCCGTGCCCGCACCCGAAGAAGCCCTCACCGCCGGCAACGTGATGCTGACCGGTCAGGACGGGGCCCAGATCAACGCCTACCAGGCCCTGCCCGCCGGTGAGGGTCCCTTCGGCGGGGTATTCGTGATCCACCACCTGCCCGGTTGGGACCCGGGCACGAAGGAGATCACCCGTCGCTTCGCCGCCCACGGCTACAACGCCATCTGCCCGAATCTCTACGCGCGCCAGGGGCTCGACGTGGACCCCGACGACGCCGCGGCCGCCACCCGTGAGGCCGGCGGCATCCCTGACGAGCAGTTCGTGGGCGATGCGGACGCCGCCATCAAGGCCCTGCGGGCGCTGCCCACGTCCAACGGCAAGGTGGGCGTCATCGGGTACTGCTCCGGTGGGCGGCACTCCTTCCTCACCGCCGTGAGCCTGCCCGTCGATGCAGCGGTCGACTGCTACGGGGCCTTTGTCACAGGGACCGTTCCCGATGGCTTCCCGCTCAAGGTGAGGCCACTGGTGGACCGGACGCCGGAGCTGCACTGCCCGCTGCTCGGCCTGTTCGGCAACGAGGACCAGTTCCCCAGCCCAGAGCAGGTGGACGAGCTGGAGGCGGCGCTGAAGGAGGCCGGCAAGACGTACGAGTTCCACCGCTACGACGGCGCGGGGCACGCGTTCTTCGCGGTGGACCGTCCGGCCTACCGGCCCGAGGCGGCCGTCGACGGCTGGCAGCGCATCTTCGAGTGGTACGGGCGCTACCTGGCGGGGGGCTGACCGTGTGCTCCTACCTCACCGTCGCCACTGACATCGTCGGCAGCGCCAAGGGGCCGCAAGGCTGGTTCGCCGTCACGTCCGCCAGCGTCTACTTCGACCATCCCTTCCACGCGCCCTTCGACCACACGCTCAACATTGACTTCGCCGATCCGGCGCGCGGGCCGGGCGCCCGTGTCGCCGTCGAGCTCAGCGCGGAATCCGCGCGCCGACTGGTCGAGAGCATCAACGAGGCGCTGGCCGCCGCAGGAGCCGCCGCGACGTGACCACACCGACCGCACCGGCGGCCGGCGTCCACCTGCCCTGGGCCCGGGTGCCCGACTCGGTGCAGGCCTGGGCGGCGGTCGTCGGCGGCGGCGGACCTCATTCCGTGCGCGATCTCCCCGGCGGGTTCTCGCCGGGGGCCACCACACGCCTGGACTTCCCCGCCCGCGCCGTCTTCATCAAGGCCGTCGGTGCAGACCTGAATCCGGACTCCCCGAACTTCCATCGCCGCGAAGCGGCCGTGTCCGCCGCTCTCCCCCGCGCGCCCGAGTTCCCCCGTTTGCTCGACGTCTACGACGACGGGGTGTGGGTGGCCCTCGCGTTCGAAGCAGTCGAGGGCCGGCCGCCCGTCCACCCGTGGGAGCCGGGCGAGCTCGACCTGGCCGTGCGCGCGTTGGAGGCGCTGCACGAGCGTCTCACGCCCAACCCTGCGCCGGAGGCACCGTCCGCGGCGCGGCGGCTGGACCCGCTCTTCGGAGGATGGGCCGAGCTGGCGGCGATGGCTCGGCCACCGGCCGGGCTCGATCCCTGGGCACGCCGCAACCTGCCTCGGCTCGCCGAGCTCGAGTCGGCGTGGCCCATGGCCTGTGCGGGCCCGACTTTGCTGCACTGCGACGTGCGGTCCGACAACTTGCTGGTCACCTCCGAAGGGGTCGTGTTCGTCGACTGGCCCCACGCATGCGTCGGGGCCCCCGTCCTCGACGTGGTCGCGTGGGCGCCGTCGGTGGCACTGGAGGGAGGGCCGCCACCCGAGGAGCTGCTGGCGCGCCACGCGCCGTCACGGGCCGCCGACCCCGAGGTGGTCGCCACGCTGGTGGCGGCCTTCAGCGGGTTCCTGGTGTCACACGCGCTTCAGCCGCCGCCGCCGGGGCTGCCGACTCTCCGGCCCTTCCAGGCCGCCCAAGGGCAGGTGGCGCTGGCCTGGCTCCGGCGCCGCACCGGGTGGTGACCGCCGGCGGTGCGGCCGGCGCGCCGCCTCGGGTCGCACCGGTAGGTTCCGCTCATGCGCTTCGGACTGCAGATCCCCAATTTCACGACCGACCAGACGCCCGGCGTGCTCTTCGACGGCCTCGTCGAGATGGCCACGGCCGCCGAGCAGACCGGCTTCGACTCGGTGTGGGTGATGGACCACTTCTACCAGCTGCCCCCGATGGGCGGGCCGTCCCAGCCCATGCTCGACGCCTACACGCTGCTGGGAGCTCTGGCGGCGCGCACGTCGCGGGTGCGGCTCGGCGCCATGGTCACCGGTGTCACGTACCGCAACCCGGCCCACCTGGCCAAGATCGTCACCACCTTGGACGTGATCAGCTCGGGCCGCGCCATCCTGGGCCTCGGCGCCGCCTGGTACGACGTGGAGCACGAGGGGCTCGGCTTCGACTTCCCGCCGGCGGGCGAGCGGCTCGACCGCCTGGAGGAGGCCCTGCAGATCTGCCGGGCCATGTTCACCGAGGAGGCCCCCACGTTCGACGGCCGCTACTACCGGATCCACGAGGCACGGAACGTGCCGCCGCCCGTGCAGCACGGCGGGCCCATGATCCTCGTCGGCGGTGGCGGCGAGAAGCGGACGCTGCAGCTCGTGGCGCGCTACGCCGACATGTGCAACATCTTCGGCGATCCCGCCACCGTCGCCCACAAGGTGGATGTCCTGCGCGGCCACTGCAAGGCTGTCGGGCGCGACCCGGCCGAGGTGACGGTCAGCCGGCTCAGCACCCTCGTGCTCACCGGCAGCGAGGAGGAGACGGCGGCGACCAAGGACTTCTTGCGCCAGGCGACCGGGGAGGAGCCCACCGGTTCGGACGTGGGCACCTCCGACGAGTTGGTGGCGCGGGTCGAGGAGTTGGCCGCGGTCGGCGTCGAGTACTTGGTCTTCAACGTCCCCACCGGTACGTCCGACACTGTGCGCCGGGTGGGTGAGCTTCTGGTGGGACAGTTCGGGAGCTGATCGCTGCTCAGGACGCGGGCGCCGGCACCAAGGAGAACGTGCCGCCGAAGTGGGCGGGGCCGGCGAGTCCGGCACCGGTGCCGATCGTGGCGGGGTTGAGGGGGTTCCCCGTGGCCGGGTTCAGCTGCGGCACCTCTTCTGAGTAGAAGTACAGGGGCTTGCCGTGAAAGGTCAGTTGCTCGGTGCCGTCCGCGCGCTTCGTCTCGCCGACCGAGCCGGAGGGCAACCCGGTTGCCTGCGGTGCCGCACTCGTGAGGACAGGTGGCCACGTCAGGGCGCACGCTCCGGTGCACGTACTGTGGTCCTTGGTGTCCTTGCTGTACGTGTAGACGATGATCGGCGTGATCCCCACGCCCTGGAACATGGCAGCGGCCAGGACGGTCGGGCCCTTGGGGGTGGTCTGGGTCGAGAGCGCGATCGGCCCCGTGTCGGGCTTCCCGCTCTTGGCCGAGACGAGGTACCAGAGCCCGTGCCAGGGGGGCAGCGGGAGCACGGTCTCGACGAAGTTGGCGCCCTGGAACACGTGCGGCTTCGTGTCGAAGAGGTAGAGCAGCTTGCCGGCGTAGGTGACCTGATCCGCTCCGATGTCTTTGCGGTAGACGGTCCCGAGCAGGCGCTGCTCGACCCCCGGTCCCGCCACCGGCTTACCGGTCGTGGTCAGCGCGGGCCAGTCGGCCGTCTTGTCGGTTTCCGCGCCCGTACAGGTGAGCGGCATGTTCTGCACCGTGATCGCGGTCGTCGTGCACGCGCTCGGGGTGTTCCGGTCGAACGTGTACAGCGAGTACCCGGCGAACTGTCCCGACCCGACCATGAGCACCGAGCCGTACGGGCTCGATTCGGCCGAGACGACGGTGCCCGCCGGCGCGGTGGTCGTTGTCGAGGCGCTGGACGCGGCCGACGGAAGCGCGGCGCCGATACCGACGAGCGCGAGCGCCGGCGCCAGGAACGCGACGCGGCGGGCGAAGCGCCGATTGCGTCGTTCGTTGCCGGTCGTCGGGTGGGATCTGTGTGTGCGCATGGTGCCATTCACGCACAGTGCGCCCGTCGCCAACAGGGTGCGAGCACACCGGCACCCCGGGTGCCAACACCCCTCGCCGGGTGTGGTCAGTGCGAGCGAGCCGGTCCCTTCACTCGACGCGCAAGAGCTGCGACGTACGGGTGCGCGCCGCGAGACGCCCCGGGATGGTGGCGACAAGCACGGCCAGTGCGGTGGCGATGAGCCCGATCCACACGATGGAACCTGTCGGCACGGCCGGGTAGGGCACTGCGCTGATCTCGTTGGCGAACAGGTCCCAGAGCACCCGGCCGAGCGCGATCCCGACCGGGATCCCCACGGCACAGCCGATCACGGCAGCCACACCCGCTTGTACGCCGACGGCGGCCGCCAGCTGCCGTCGTGTGAAACCCAGGGTCTTGAGGATCGCCAGGTCGCGCCGCCGGCGGCGGACTGACGTCATCAGTGTGATGCCCAGGGCGGCCACCGCGCCGGCGGCGAGGGCGGCACCGAGCAGCGTGGGCGTCGCGCCCAGCGACCCGTAATTGAGGATCTCGGCAGGCCGTACGACCGGCAGCACGGAGCCGCCGTTCTCCGCGATGCCGAGCGTGCGCCCGATGGCCTGCAGCGACCGCAGGGCCGGCTCGCTCGCACCGCCCCTCGTCCGCACCAATATCGCGTTTGGTCCGGGTGCGACTTCGAAGAGGTCCCGGGCCGCGGGCGGGATCAGCCGGTACGACACGACGGCTCCGGTACCCATCTCGAGGTGCGACGACCCAAGCACGCCGATCGGGGGCAATGTGGCGGTGCCCACGACGGTGAGCCTCGCCGATCGGCCGTTGTCCGCCCGCTCCTCCACGGTGTCCCCGACCTGCGTGTGCAATTGGCGCAGGGTGGACGCGCCCAGCACGACCTGGTTCGCCGCGTCGAGGACGTGACCGCTCAGGAGCGGAGGGGCGACGGCGGCGCGCGGCGTGGTGCCCATGACCGGCACGTTCGTCCCGTCGAATTGCAGTGTGGAGTAGTAGACACCCGTCCAGCTGCGCACGAGCGGGTCCGCATTGAGCAGCTTGGCGGCCGCCTGGCCCGGAATGTCGCCGAGCCCGCCGCCGCCGTCCATGTCGTAGGTCCAGTTCCAGCCGTACAGGGCGGGGTGCGAGACCAACGTGTCGAGGCTGGAGCCGAACGTCACCGTCGCCACCACGACCGTGACGGCCAGAATGGCGCCCAGGATGGCGGAGCGCACGGGCACGGCGGTCCGTCCGGCCCCCGGCTCCAGCGCGAAGCGGACGCCGGTCACCGCCGAGGGTGGCAGTCCGGTTCGAGTCGCGGCCGTCGCCGCCCACGACGGCGCCACCCGGTGGGCGCGCCCACGGACACGGCCCGGAAGCGAGAGGTACGCCGCCACCACGGCGACGGTGCCGAGGGCCAGCATGAGCGCGGCCACGCCGAGCCCGATGACCGTCCAGTCCGCGTGCACCTCCGTACGCAGGAACGGTCGCACCGGGCCCAGGGGGCGAGCGGGGAGAGGCCGAGCGCCGCCAGCCCCCCCAGGAGAGAGCCGGCGAACACGGCTCCCAGGGTGCCAACCAGGCTGTCCGAGATGATCATCGGGTGATCGGCGCCCAGGGCGCGGAGGACGTCGAGGTCCGTCGCGCGCAAGCGGATCCGCCGGGTGATGATCTGTCCTCCGATCAAGAGCGCGGCGGCGCCGGCGATGCCTCCGAACACGCCGAGCGCGATGGCTTCCGGCCGCAGGGTCTCGCTGGCGGTTGTCTCCACGCTTTGCATTTCCACGTAGACGAAGGGCAGTCCCTTGGGGAGCACCTGCCTGACCTCCGACTCCACCGCGGAGTCGTACCGGTTGCCGCCCTGCAGCGTCAGCGCGCTGAGCATGTCGTTGCTGCAACAGGCCAGGAGCTTGTTCGTCAGCCCCGGGGTGAACAGCATGATCGCGGGGCCGTTGGCGTCGTCCTGGTCCCGGAACAGCGTGGTCGCCTGGCCACCCGCGATGCCGACCAGCCTGACCCGCACCCGCTGCGCGGGGGGATGGGGAGGTTCGGGTTCAGGTTCCCCGAGGTGGCCTGCGTGTTGGTCAACCACCCCATGGGGATCTCCTCCCCCACGTGGTAGCCGAGTGCCTTGGCCGTTGCCGCGTCCACCACGAATTCGTCGGCGCGGTGGGGATCGGCCATCCTCCCCTGCGTGATGGAAACCGGATCCTCCGTGTAGTCCAGGCCGTTGACGCTCGCTTCGGCCGGGATGTTCGCCGTGCTCGGTACCACCTCACCACGGCGCGTCAGCGGCCCCATGTTCAGCTCGACGGTGCTCGCCACGCGCTCGACGTGGGGCAGCCGGGCGATCTGGTGCAGGAGGGCGGGATTGTACGCGGAGTCGAGCCCGATGCCGGGGTTGATCACGCCGTCCAACACGAAGAGATTCGGCACGTGCGAGCTCACCACGTAGTCGGAGTAGGACGACTCGGTGCTGCGCGCCGCCGCCACCGCTCCCATGGAGAGACCGCCCAGCGCGCCGATGAGGACAACGATCGAGACGAAGGAGGACCATTCGGACCTCCACGTCGCCCGGAACCTGTACCGGGCGTAGGACATGGTGCGCCCCATCAGGCCGGCAGCGGGCCGGCTCCGTCCCCGCCGAGGTCGCGCAAGGCCGCGCGTGCCGCCCCGAGCCCGCACATGCCGTGGACGCCGCCCCCGGGTGGCGTGGCGGCGGAGCAGAGGTAGACGCCCTTCACGGCGGTGCGGTACGGGTTCCACCGCGCGGTCGGACGGAGGAGCATTTGGCGCAGCGTGGCCGCGCCGGCGTTGATGTCGCCCCCGACATAGCTCGGGTTGTGCTCCTCCGTGGCCACGGCGGTGAAGGTGGACCGAGCCAGCACGAGGTCCCGGAAGCCAGGGGCGAACCTCTCCACCTGCGCCTCCACGCGCTCCGTCATGTCGACGTCCGAGCCGTTCGGGACGTGGCAGTAGGCCCACAGCGTGTGCCGACCCGCCGGCGCGCGCGTCGGGTCGACGACGCCGGGCTGGACCACCAGGCAGTAGGGCCGGTCGGCGTGACGCCCCGCGTTGACGTCGGCCTCACTCCGTGCGATCTCCTCGAACGTGCCTCCCACGTGCACGGTGACGGCTCGCCGGCACGCCTCCGCTTCCCAGGGCACGGGGCCCCTGAGCGCCCAGTCGACCTTGCACACGCCGGGCCCGTAGCGGTAGCGGGAGAGGGCGCGGGCGTACCGAGACGGCACGGCATCCCCGGCCATGTCGACCAGCTGGCGGGGGGTGACGTCGAGCACGACGGCCCGCGCCGGGGGGAGCTCGTCGAGGCGCTTGACCAGGTGTCCCGTCTCGATCCGCCCGCCTAGGGCCGAGAGCTCGGCCACCAGCGCGTCCACGACGGCGGCGCTTCCGCCTTCCACCACGGGCCAGCCGTAGCGATGCGCCATTGCCGTGAACAGCCGCGGGAAGACTCCCGAGAGCGGAGCCGTGAGCGGCAGCATGGAGTGGGCGGCGGTCCCGGCCACCAGGGCGCGTCCCTCCTCGGTGTGGAACCGCCGCGCCAGGTGTTGCGCGGACGGGAGCGCGCGCAGGCCGAAGCCGGCCGCCGCCAGCGGATGCGCAGGCACGGAGCGCATGGAGCTCAGGAAGGCCGGCAGGATCTTGTCCATGTCGCGGACGAGGGGCGAGAAGAGGCGCGCGTAGGCCGATCCGTCCGCCCCGAGCGATGCGGCGACGTCGTCGATCTCGTGCCCGACGGCGACGGCGCGTCCACCGCCGAGCGGGTGGGCGAAGGCGATCGCCGGACTCAAGAGGCGCACCCCGCGGGCAGCGAGATCGATGTCGCGGAACGCGGGAGACGCCATCAGGAGGGGGTGCACCGCGGAGCACACGTCGTGGTGGAAGCCGGGCAATGTCAGTTCGGCGGTACGACAGCCGCCGCCCGGCTCGTCCGCCGCCTCATAGACCTCGACCCGCAGGCCGGCGCGGGCCAGGACGACCGCCGCGACCAGCCCGTTGGGCCCGGCACCCACCACGATGGCGTCCGTCTGCGTCACGGGCACCTCACAGCGTTGTCGTCGTGCCCTCTTGGGCCGCCGTGACCGGGACGGGGCTCTCGGCGAACCGGCAGACGGTCCGCTCGACCTCCACATCGTCGCGCTCCGGGCGATGATGGAAGAGCGCCACCCGGGCGGCGCCCGCCATGGTGCCGAGCCGCACCGCGTACTCGGCGGCAGCATGACCGAACGATCCCTCCCGCTCCACTTCCTCGGACCGGAGGTGGGCATCGTGGATCAGGAGGTCGGCACCGCCCGCCAGTTCGAGGACTGCGTCGTGGTACACGCCGATCCCCTCGGGACCCTGGCCGAGGGCCGTCGGACAATGGTCGGGGATGTACGCGACGGACGAGTGCCCGTCGCTGACTCGGAATCCCACCGTCCGGCCACCCTTGTGCGGCACGTCCAGCGCCATGACACTGAACCCCTCGACGTCGAAGGTGCGGGAGGGGAGGAGGGCGAAGCGCCAGCTGCCCCGCAGCTGCGCGGGCCCGATGGGGAAGAAGGGTGGCGACATCATGCGGGCGAGGAGCTGCTCGGGGTCGATGGCCGGGTCCTCCGCGGGCAGGAACAACGTCACCCGCGCGTCCGCCCGATCACCGCTCGCGAAGAACGGCAATCCCTGGACGTGGTCCCAGTGCAGGTGGGTCAGGAGCACGGTGCCCCGGAAGGGCTGGTCGCCGAGGAGCTCGGGCAGGCGCCGAAGACCCGTGCCGGCGTCGAGCAGCAGCGTGGGCCCACCGGAGTGGTCGCCGTCGTGCGCCAATGCCACGCAGGAGGTGTGCCCGCCATAACGGACGTAGTCGGCACCAGGTGCGGGAGTGGATCCCCGGGTGCCGCAGAAGTGGACGCGCACCTGCTCAGTCTCGCGCCAGGTCCTCGCGGCGATGCCCCGCGGACAGCTCCTCCAAATGCGCGCGCTCGATGCGGTCTGCCTCGAAGAGGGCGACCCGGCACGGGGTCACTGCGATGTTGCTGGAGGTCCGGATGCCGCCTTCGAGGTGCGCGCGCTCGCCCAGCAGGGCCCCCGGTCCGTATTCCGCCAAGCGCTCGCCGCCGCGCTCGACCCGGACGATCCCGTCGAGGACGAGGAGGATCTCGGTGCCCGGCTTCCCTTCCTCGAACAGGACGGTGCCGGCCGGGAAACGCTCGATGCGGCGTTTGCCGCCACCTTGCATGAGTTGTGCCGACAGGGCGGTCTCGAGCGCCGACTCGACGACGGAGACCAACGCCTCGGAGTCCTCGTCGCCCCAGGGGCTGTGTTTGCCGAAGGACTTGCGGTACCAGTCCTTGAAGTCCGTGAGCCCGGACTTGTGGGAGAGCCGGTTGTCGGCGCCGTACACCCAGTGCCTCGGGAACCTGCTGGCCCCGACGAGCGCATGCTCCGAGCGTCCGTCGGCGTGCAGCGTCAGCGCCAGGGTTGTCCACACCAAAGGCGCCTGCCACTGGATGAAGGGCCGGCGTCGCACCCGCCGCGGGGCGGGGACGCCCGTGCGGCCGCCGCACGTCTGGACGAAGCGGACCCAGCCCTCTCCGCGCTCGGGCTCACGTTGGATGTCAGGCAGCTGCACCGCCTGGAAACGATGCCGGACCGCGCCCAGGTTGACCAGTGTCGAGCCCATCAAGCCACCACCCTCATAGCCGCAGTCAACGATGCGACCGGCGTCGTCGACGGTGATGTAGGCGCGGAGCTCGTTGGCGAAGCGGAACCGGTCCTCGTCGCGGAGGCGCACCACGTCCATGCCTTCGGGGGGAGGAGGGGGGTCGTAGTGCGTGATCCCCGAGTCGAAAGCGAGTCGTTGGGCCCCCTCGATCGCCTCGGTGGGGATCCATGACAGCGAAGTGACGAGGCCCTCGTGGCGGACCGGCGATTCGATAGCGGTCATGGGATCAGCCTCTACCGGCGGATCTGCGTTGACGAGGGGGGTGACAGGCATCCGGAGGTGTGCCTAGCACCACCGTTGCCGGGAGGGTCCCCACCTGTTGCCTCGCTGCGTTGTGTGTGAGAACTACAGGCGATGGATGACCACGACGCTGGTGCCGGCACGATCTCCGTGCTGCTGGCCGACGACAACCTCATCGTGCGTGAGGGCGTCCGAGCGCTCATTGAGCGGCATAAGGACCTTCGGATCGTCGGGGTCGCCGCCGACTATGACGAGGTGGTGCAGGGCGCCGCCTCGCTCGAGCCTCAGGTCCTGGTCACCGATATCCGGATGCCCCCAGCCTTCAACCGCGAGGGGATCGATGCAGCCAAGGAGGTGCGGAAGCGACATCCTGGCACCGGTGTCGTGATCCTGTCCCAGTACGACGACCCCGAGTACGCCGTGTCGCTGCTCGCAGAAGGCTCGGCTGGCTACGGCTATCTGTTGAAGGACCACATCGCGCAGGGCGATCAACTGGTCGACGCCATCCGCGCCGTCGCCACCGGGGGCAACGCGCTGGACCCCGCCATCGTGGACGCCTTGGTCCGACCGGTGACGTCGGACGGCGGCCTCACGCCCGCCGAGGAGGAGCTCCTCGGGATGGTCGCCGAGGGAAAGCCCATCAAGGCGATCGCCGTGAGCAGGGGACTGCCGCCCGAAGCGGTCGACGCCGAGGTCGAGGCAGTCTTCGTGAAGCTCGCAGAGGGTGTCTCCGCCGGTATGGAAGGTGCGCTGCAGCGGCTGCGGCTCCTGCACAAGGCGATCGTGGATCGCGAAGAGCAGGGGGAGACGCTGTCGCGGCTGCTGCCGGGCGGACTGGCAGAGAAGCTCCGAAGGGACGGCCGTCACATCGGCGAGACCGAGCGGGTCGTCGTGACCGTGCTCATGAGCGACATCCGCTCGTACTCCACCATCGCCGAGCACGCCGATCCGAGCCAGCTCGCCGGTCAGTTGAATGTGCACCGGGCCGCCATGAACGAGGCGATCCTGGGTGAGAATGGCACGGTAATGCAGTTCGTGGGGGATGCCGTGATGGCTGTCTTCGGGGCGCCGTTCGAGCAGGCGGATCACGCCGACCGAGCGGTCGTCGCGGCACAGGCCATGCACGAGAAGCAGCTGCACATCAACCGCCAATGGGAGGAGGAGGGCCTGCCTCCCTTCGGCCTTGGCCTCGGCCTGTCGACGGGTGAGGCTGCCGCGGCGCTCCTGGGCTCGGAAGAGCGGCTGGAGTACACGCTCGTGGGGGACACGGTCAACATGTCCCAGCGGCTTCAACAGCTCGCGGAGGCGGGCGAGACCGTCGTCTCCCAGGCGACGGTCGAGGCCTGGGAAATTCCTCGCCAAGCCGTCGCTTTGCCGTCCCAATTGGTCAAGGGACGCGAGACACCCGTGATCGCATACAAACTGGTGGATATCACGTGCCGGCCCGCAGACCGCGCGACGAAGGAAGGTGGATGACATGGACGCCTTGGTCGTAGACAAAGTTCGCAAGACGTTTGAGGCGGAGAACGCGCCGGTGCGGGCGCTGCGGGGCGTCAACCTGACCGTCGCTGCCGAGGACTTCGTCGCGCTCATGGGCCCGTCGGGGTGCGGCAAGTCGACGCTCCTGAACCTCATCGCCGGCCTCGACGTGGCAGATGAAGGCACCATCACGGTGGCGGGCGAGCTCGTCACCGGCCGTACCGAGGACGAGCTGTCCCAGCTGCGCCGGCGCCACATCGGCATCGTGTTCCAGTTCTTCAATCTGCTGGAGGGGATGACGGTGCTCGAGAACGTCGCGCTGCCGGCGGTCATCGCGGGCCGCAAGCGCAAGGTGGCGGAGAGTCGCGCGCGCGACCTTCTCGACCTCCTCGGCATCGGCGACAAGGCCGGGACGGTGCCGGGCATGCTGTCCGGTGGCCAACGCCAGCGGCTCGCCATTGCACGCGCTCTGGCCAACGAACCGACGCTGTTGCTCGCCGACGAGCCCACGGGCGCGCTGGACTCCGAGGGTGGGCAGGAGGTCATTGAGCTGCTGAGCCGTCTCCACACGGGGGGCCAGACCATCGTGCTCGTGACCCATGACCCGGGTGTGGCCTCGGCGGCCGGCCGGATCGTGCGCATGCGGGACGGGAGGATCGCCGTCGACGAGGGCGCCGACATCCCCGTCGCCGTGCAGTCCTAGCGAGGACACATCGCGTGACGGTTCCCGGCGAGGTGAAGCTCGAGGCGGGTGAACAACCTGTCGTCGCCGCCTCCGCGCCGGGGTCGGCAGTGTTGGGCTCGTTCCGGCTGTTGCAGGTTCTCATTCTGGGTTTGACGATCGCGGGGGTCGTCATCGGGCTGCGGATCACAGTGCCCGGCGGGGTCGCCCCGGTCAGCTCCGTTGCCTTCGGGCTCACCCTTGTGTGGGCGCTGGTCGGGTTCGTCGACACCGGAGCCCGCGATCGCATCGGCTCCAAGGTGTCCCCGTTCCATCTCCTGGCGGCGGTGGACGCCTTCGTGGCCATGATCGCCCTGACGTCTGGCCGCAAGGCAGAGACGTTGCACGCGTCGAGTGGCGCACGCGATCTGGCGACGGTGGCCGCCGTCGTGGTCACCGCAATCTCGTTCCACTTCCTCCTTGCCCTGCCGGACGGCCGGTTGCACGACTCGTTCCGGCGCGCAGCCGCGGTCATCGCGTACCTCGCCGCGCTCGGTGTCGGCATCGGGCTGATGGCCGACCACCAGCCGTTCACGGTCGTGGACGGTGCCATCAGCTGGGCCGTCGCCGGGGCGCTCGTGATCGCACCGATGCGAGCCCGCTACATCGCGTCCATCGGATGCCTCCGGGAACGGATGGAGTGGTTCGGGATCGGGGTGACGCTCGCGGCCACGGTGGCTCTGGTCGCTACGGTGCTGCACCTGTTGGTGGGCTGGCCCGGGCCGCTCGGAGCCGTCGCGGCCGGCGCCACGGTCCTGGTCCCGCTCGGGCTCCTGGCCGGCGAGAGCAGAAAGCTGGGTCCGCACGGGAGCCGTGGTTTGGTGCAGGTCCTCGCGGTGTTCGGTTTCGTCGTGGTGGTGTCCGTCATCTATCTCGTCGTCGTCCTCGGCCTCGGCCATGCGCCCAGGACGACTGGTGACAAGGAGGCCCTCGCGCTGGCCATGGTCGCGTCAGGGGTGGCCGCGCTCATCTTCGTGCCCGTTCGTGAGCGATTCCTCGAGTCCTCCACGCGGTTCGTCTACGGGTCGCGCGAAGCGCCCGACGAGGTCCTGCGGACCTTCGGCAGCCGGCTCACCAGGGCCATCCCCATGGACGAGTTGCTCCTGCAGCTGGCCGAATCCCTCCGCAAGACCATGAGCCTGGCGAGTGCGGAGGTCTACACGGGGACCGGCGAGGTGCTGGAGCGTACGGCGTCGGTGCCCGATCTGGGCCCGGGATCGATGGTCGTGTCACCCAGAGAGCGGCCCGTGGTCACCCGGGCCGGGGTCTCGGGGACCGCGTGGGCCTCCATCTGGCTGCCCGCCCTGGTGCGCGAGCGGGAGCGAGAGCAGATCCGAGTGGCCCCGGTCAGCCATGCCGGTGAGCTGCTGGGGTTGATCGTGGTGGAGCGGTCACAGATGGCGAGCGCCTTCTCCGAGGATGACGACCGCGTGCTCGCAGACCTGGCGCGGCAGGTCGGTCTCGCGCTGCACAATTCACAATTGGACACGGCGTTGCAGACCACCCTGGACGAGGTCCGCAAGCAGGCGGACGCTTTGCGCGAGTCACGGGCGCGCATTGTCGCCAGCGGGGACGCGGAGCGGCGCAGGGTCGAGCGCAACCTCCACGACGGTGCACAGCAGCACCTCGTCGCGCTTGCCGTCAACCTCCGCCTCGCCCGGGACATCATCGTGGACGACCAGGATGCCGGCCTGGAGATGCTCGATGAGCTTGCGGGCGAGGTCCAAGAGACCATTCAAGAGCTCCGAGAGCTCGCGCACGGGATCTACCCGCCCCTGCTGGTTGACAGCGGACTGGTCGAGGCGCTACGGGCGGCGGCGAACCGCAACCCGCTCCCGGTCGACATCGCGGCCGAGGGCATCGGCCGCTACGGCTCAGAGACGGAGGCGGCGGTGTACTTCTGCTGTCTGGAGGCCTTGCAGAACGCGGCGAAGCACGCTCCGGATGCGCGCGTCGAAGTGCGGCTCTGGGAGGAGTCCGGCGGGCTCCTCTTCAGCGTCACCGATGACGGACCGGGATTCGACCCCGAGAAGGCGCAGCGAGGCCACGGGTACGTCAACATGGCCGACCGGTTGGGGGCCATCGGCGGGACGGTGCGGTGGGACTCCGCCATCGGGAAGGGATCGCAGGTGCGGGGCTCGGTCCCTCTCGTCTAGGGCTACCGGCTCTGGCGCGCTTCAGACGGAGATGAATTCGCGCGTGTCGCGGCCGTCCCACAGCCGGCGCAGCGTGTCCGCACCGAGGTGCTCTTTGTTGAGGTAGGCGCGGGCCCCGCTGGTCGCCACCTCGGGCGGCAGATCGCCGGCATCGTAGGTCGAGCAGAGGATCACCACGACGTCTGGGTGCCGCGCCACCATGGTGCGGGTCGCCTCAATCCCGTTCATCTCGGGCATGTTGATGTCCATCAGGACAAGGGCGGGGCTGAGCTCTTCTTCCAGCGAAATCGCCTCGTTCCCGTTGGCGGCCTCGCCGACCAACTCGAACTCGGCGGCTCGCCTGAGCACCGCCTTCATGGCAGCTCGGAAGGGCGCCTGGTCGTCAACGATGAGGACGGGAAGGCGGTCGCCCATGGGTCCATTGTCGCACGGGCGCACCGCTCACCACGGTGGTGCTGGCACGTGCGCCGGGTGGTGGTGTCACCCTCCTCCGGGGTCGCTCAGGTAGACGAGGACCGCCTTGACACGTCGGTTGACGTCGCGCTCCTCCGTGAGGCCCAGCTTGGAGAAGATGGAGTTGGTGTGCTTCTCCACCGCCCGCTCCGAGACCTGCAGGCAGGACGCGATGGCCGCGTTGCTCTTGCCCTTCGCCATCTCACCCAGGATCTCGGATTCTCTCGGCGTGAGCCAGGACAGGTCCGACTTCCGGCGAGACGACTTGGCCTCAATGAGCTCGTCGACGATCTGGGGGTCGATCATCGACCCCGCCTGAGCGACCGTGCGGATGGCCTGGGCCAGCTCGTCGGCGCCCGCCACCTGCTCCTTGAGCAGATACGCCCGGCCCGCGGACCCGGTTTCGAGGAGCGCCAACGCGTACGAGGGCGTTTTGTACTGGCTGAGGACGACGACGCCGACATCGGGCTTGTTCTCTCGCAGCCATGAGGCCGCCTGAATCCCCTCGTCCGTCCCGGTGGGAGGCATGCGGATGTCTGTGACGACGACCTGCGGCGATTCCTTCGCAATCAGCTCGAGCAGCTGCGGCAGGTCGCCCGCCCGCCCGACCAGGTCGAGGTCGGTCTCGCCGTCGATGATGCGTGCGATGCCCTCCCTGAGGAGGGCATTGTCCTCCGCCAGTACCACCTTGATGCTCGCCATGCGAAGCCTACGGTAGCGCGGCCATCCGATGTCCCCTGGTCGGAGTGCCGCGAACGTGGTGCTGGCACACCCCAGCCGCAGGAGGTGGCACCCTTGGTGGACCTCCGTCCGTTGGCGACACTGCATACCGGTGGAGCAGACCATCGCGAGAGAATGCGCGTCGTGATCGAACACGGGTTCGGTGTGGCGACGTACCGGCTCCGGTCCACCTTTCGGCGCCGCTGGCCCGGCTACGTCTCGTTGGTCGTGCTGGTCGCGCTCGTCGGCGGCCTCGGCCTCGGGAGTCTCGCCGCGGCACGGCGTACGCAGTCGTCCTTCTCCACGTTCCTCGCGGGCACCAATCCGTCGGATCTGCTGGTCTCCGTCTACGGCGGTGATTCGACCGCTTCGACAAACCCCGACTACGACCCGGCCCTCACCCGGGCCATCGCCCGGCTGCCCGACGTGCGCCACGTCGCCCCGGGGATCGAGCTGACGGGAGCGCCGCTGAGCGCGAACGGGTCGCCGCGGCTCCGGGTCACCGGCCTCGCCTACCCCGTTGCCAGCGTCAACGGCCTCTTCTTCACGCAGGATCGCATGGCGGTGACCCAGGGGCGCCTGGCGTCCCCGGACCAGCCCGACGAGATCATGATGGCGCCGGTCGTGGCCAAGCTCTTGGGGTTCCACGTCGGGCAGGTGATCCCGTTCGGCTTCTACTCGGACGCGCAGCAGGGCCTGCCCGGCTTCGGCACCAACGCCGTGACGCCGGCCCTGCGCGCCAACATGCGACTCGTGGGCTTGGCCTCCTTCAACTCGGAGATCGTCCAAGACGACGTCGACGTCCTTCCCACCTTCCTCCCGCTGACGCCCGCGTTCGCCCGAGAGGTCCTGGCGCGGAAGGGCGAGCAGTTCACGGGCGCGCTCACCTTCGGCATTCAGACGGCCGGGGGGACCGCCACGGTGCCGGCCGTCGAGCGCGGGGTCGCGCGACTGATACCACCGGAGGTGATCTCCACCGACCACCTCCTGGCGCCTGTCTCGGCCAAGGCCGATCGTTCGCTCAAACCCATCGCGATCGCCCTCGGCGTCTTCGGTGCGGTGGCCCTACTGGCGGCCGTCCTCATCGCGGCTCAGCTCATCGCGCGACGACTGCGGGAGGAAGCCGACGACGTCCGGGTCCTGCGGGCGCTGGGTGCGGCCCCGACGGACACCGTGCTCGACGGCCTCATCGGCCTGGAGGGTGCGATCGTTCTCGGGACGCTGCTCGGCGCGGTGGTGGCGGTGGCGTTGTCGCCGCTTTCGCCGCTGGGACCCGTCCGCCCGGTGTACCCCGACGGCGGGTTCTCGTTCGACTGGACGGTTCTCGGGTTCGGCGTCCTCACCCTCGTCGTGCTCCTCAGCGTGGTGGCCGTCCTCCTCGCCTACTCGTCCGCTCCGCATCGGGTCGCGCTGCGGCCCCGTGTCCGGTCCACGACGGGGGCACGGATCGTCGCGGCCCTGGCGCGGGCGGGGCTCCCGGCCCCCGGGGTGGTGGGTGCCCGCATGGCCCTGGAGCCCGGCGAGGGCCGTGCCGCCGTGCCCGTCCGCTCGGTGCTCCTCGGCTCGTCCCTGGCCGTCGCGCTCGTCGTCACCACGCTGACCTTCGGCAACAGCCTGCAGACCCTGGTCTCCACCCCGGCCCTGTACGGCTGGAACTGGACCTACATCCTCAACCCGGTCGGGGCGGGCGGGGGGAACGTGCCCGCGGTGGCGTTCTCCATGCTGAAGCACGACAAGGACGTCGAGGCCTACTCCGGCATCTCGTACAACGACATGCAAATGGACGGCCAGGAGGTGCCCTTCCTGATCGCCAACGCCGATGCCGCCGTCTCGCCCCCGATCCTCAGCGGCCACGCCGTCGACGGTGCGCACCAGGTGGTCCTCGGAGCGGCCACGATGGCGCAGCTCCACAAGCGTCTCGGCCAGTACATCACGGTCTCCTACGGGGGGCCGGCGGACGCCCCGATCTACCTGCCACCCACCCGGCTCCAGGTCGTGGGGACGGCGACGTTCCCGGCCATCGGCTTCGCCAGCGCGGTCTCCGACCACACGTCCATGGGGACCGGCGCGCTCCTGCCGTTCCAGCTGCTCCCCAAGGCCTTCGCCGCGGCCTTCGACAGTGGACCCGACCCCGCGACCGACGGACCGAACCTCGCGCTCGTCCGGATGCGGCCGGGCGTGCCGACCTCGGCGGCGCTGGCCAACCTCCAGACCATCGTCGCGGCGTCGGACCGGGTGTTCGCCTCCGTGGAGGGAGGCCCGGGCGAGAACGCCATCGTCGTGCAGGGCGTCCAGCGTCCGGCCGAGATAGTCAACTACAAGACCATCGGCCTCACGCCGACGCTGTTGGTGTCGGGGCTCGCGCTGGGTGCCATCGCGGCGCTCGCACTCACGCTCGTGGCGTCGGTGCGCCAACGGAGGCGTGATCTCGCCCTCTTGAAGACGGTCGGGTTCGTCCGGCGGCAGCTGGCCGCCGCGGTGGCTTGGCAGGCCACCGTCGCAGCGGCCGTGGGGATCGTGGTCGGGATCCCACTCGGCGTCATCGCCGGCCGGTGGCTGTGGGACCTCTTCGCCGATCAGATCTACGCCGTGCCCTACCCGTCGGTCTCCGTCACGTCGCTCGTCCTCGTCGCCGTGGGCACGCTCGTCCTGGCGAACGTCGTGGCGGCGGTACCGGCGCGGACGGCCGCCCAGACGCCGACGGCGGTCATGCTGAGGGCGGAGTGACCGATCGGGTCCCCGTCGACCGTAGGCGGCGGAGGTCGTCGGATTCAACCCCGTGCTCCGCGTAGGCGACCACCTCGCGGACCGAGCGCGCGACCAGGTCGGGATTGGTGCGGACGACCCAGTGGCCGCCGTCCACCGGCCGTCGCCACATGAGCGACGCCCATTGCTCGAGCCCGTCGAGCAGTGCGGGAGTCACGTAGTGGTCGCGCGTCGGGACGACGAGCTGCACCGGCACGTCGGTGTGCCCCGCCACCGGACGGTGCATGTGTCTGAGCATGTTGGCGCGGTAGAGGTCCACGCCATGGGAGAAATCCGCGCCGAACGTCGGCGCCGGCCACTGTCCGTCGGTCGGGACTCCTTCCACCCGGTGGAGGCCCTCGGCCAGCAGGCGCGCGGCGAGGCGGTTCCGGGTCATGAGTTCGGGCAGCAGGGGGAGGTGGAAGAACGCGATGTAGCTGGAACGGAGCGCTTGGGGGACGACCACCCGGAGGTCGGCCGCACGTAGGGACCGGTGCCGCCGCGCCCACAGGGCGGCGTGGGCCAGGGGTGGGCCCGAAATGGAGGTGAAGCTCGCGAGTCGGCCCGCCATGCTGCTGGTCGTGACGGCCTCCCATCCCTGCACCGAGCCCCAGTCGTGACCCACCAGGTGGACGGGCGCGTCGGGACTGGTCTCCTCCACGACCGCCGCCAGGTCGTCGACCAGCCGGGCCAGCGCGTAGCCACGCTGCGCGTCGGGGACCTCGGACCGTCCGGCTCCCCGGACGTCGTAGCAGACCACGTGCAGATCTGCAGCCAGGCGCGCCGCCACTGGGCCCCAGACCGCGCTGGTGTCGGGGAACCCATGCAGGAGGACCACCGTCGGCCCTGCGGGATCGCCGCGCTCGGTGACGAAGAGGGACAGCCCGGCACCCCGGACCCGCCGCTCGGTGACCACGGCGGGCGCTAGCGACGCGGGGTGAGAGCGGCCTTCAGGTCCTGTAGCGCGGCGGCCAGCTCGGCCGAGCGGTTCCTCCGGGCGGCATCGGCCGCGGCCAGTTGCTGGCCGGTCGGGTGCTGGCCACCCGAGCGCAACAGGTGATCGGCCTCGACCGCGAACGCGAGTCCGCGCAGGCTCTCCGCGCACCGGGTGCAGAGTGCGCGACCAGCCTCGTCGGGCGCGGACGCCCCCGCCCGCTCGAGTCCTGCGACGGCGTCGTCGACCTGCGCACCGACGCTGGCGCGGCGCTGCTGGTCGTCGTCGGGAGTCTGGGACAGCACCAAGTCGCGGGCGAGCTCCGCCGCCACCACGGCGGGTCCGACCGAACGTTGCCAGGCCACCTCGCGCCCCTGCCTGCGGGTACGGGCGATCAGCAGGGCCACCAGGACAGCGGCCAGGACGATCACCACGGCCAGCAGGACCCAGCCCCAAGCGGTCGAGCTCGACGAGGTCTTGGCCGCCGCCGTGGTCGTCGTCGTGGGATGTGACGTCGTGGTGGTCGGGCGGGCTCGTGTGGTCGTCGTGACGGGCATCGTCGTGGTCGTGGTCGACGCCGTCGTCGGCGGCACCGTCGTGGTCGTGGTCGGCGGCACGGTCGTCGTGGTGGTGGGCGCCGACGTCGTGGTGGTGTCCTGTGCCGAGGCTGCGGGGCCGAGCAGGCCGAGCACGATCGGGACAGCGGTCGCGACCAGGAGCGCCATGGCAAGCCGACGAGCCTTGAGGTGCATGGGGGAGCAGCCTAGGGAGAGCACCGCAGCTGAGCAGGGACCATGCCCCACCGGCCCCGATTTCCTCCCCGAACGTGCAATGCAGGGTGGCCCGGGCCCATGCGTGACGTCCGGCCCTACCGCCCGGGCCTGGTCAGACGTAGATTGCCTGCGTGCGACGACTCCCGTGGGAGCCAGGCGGCCCGTGCACGGGGCGACAGGCGGCACCATGAATGGGCCGTCAGGTACCCCGGAGCGGCGTCAGTTGACCGTGATGTTCACGGACCTGGTCGGTTCGACCGAGTTGGCCTCCGCCCTCGACCCCGAGGACTGGCACGAGGTGCTGAACGCGTACCAGCACCGGATCGCCGCCATCGTCACCGCACAGGGTGGGGTCATCGCCCAGTTCCAAGGGGACGGGGCAGTCGCCTACTTCGGGTACCCCGAGGCGCTGGAGTCGGCAAGCCGCGATGCGCTCTCGGCCGCCATCTCCATCGCCGAGGACATCGTCCGGCTCGGAGAGGAGCTCCCCTCCGATCTCGGGGTCGGCGATCTGCGGGCCCGCGCGGGCATCCACACCGGCGAGGTGCTGGTGGCGCCCGTCACAGCGGGCGGCCACGAACGGCTTCCCGACGTCTGGGGCCAGGTGCCCAACATGGCGGCCCGGCTGCAAGCGGTGGGCGAACCGGGACAGATCGTGGTCAGTGGCGACACGGCGAACCTGGTCATGGGGTTCTTCCAGCTGGAATCGCTGGGCGAACTGGACCTGAAGGGGATCGGGCACCCGGTGCCGGCCTTCCGGGTCCTGCAGCGCAGCGGCGCGCGGCATCGCCTCGAAGCGCGGCCACTGACCACGTTCGTCCCGAGAGCCGAGGCATCGGCATGGTTGGAGGAGAACTGGGGCCACGTCGAGCGAGGCGCGGCCCGGCTGGCCCTTCTGCTGGGTGAACCCGGCATCGGCAAGTCCCGACTCCTTCTGGAGTTCAGCTCGCACGTGGCCGGACGGGGGTACACCGTGACCACCATCCTCTGCAGCCGACGCGGCGCACTGAGCCCGCTGCAGCCCTTCGGTGACGTCATCGGCGAGGTACCGGCGACGCCGCAGGAGGCGGCCGACTGGGTCGAAGACCAGGCGGGGTCCGCACCCGTTCTCCTCGTGGTGGAGGACGCCCATTGGGCGGATCCCAGCACCCTGGAGGCCGTGCACGTCATCGCCCGGGGAGGCTCACGGATTCTGGTGTTGATGAGCGCGCGGCCCGAGATCGGCGACAACCCGCACGTCCAGCCGCATGCGCTCCTCACCCTCGACCGCTTGAGCACCGACGAGGCGCGCCGCTTGCTGGAGCGCCTGCCGTCGGCCGAGCAGCTGGCCCCCTCGGTCCGGGACGCATTGGTCGAGCGCGCCGGTGGCGTACCGCTGTTCCTGGAGGAGCTGGCCCGTGGCATGACCGACGGGTCCGACGTGGTGGGCTCCGCCATGCCGACGACCCTTTCTGAGGTGATCAGCGCGCGTCTGGACCGAGTGGGAGAGGCCAAGCGAGTCGCGCAGGCCGCTGCCGTCATCGGGCGGCAGTTCGACCGCCCGGTGCTGATGGCAGCGACCGGGTTCGGGCGCGAGCGGCTCGACGCCGAGCTCCGTCGTCTGCAGGAGCACGCCATCATCGAGCCGTCGACGCGGCCTGACGAGATGCAGTTCCGCCACGCGCTCTTCCACGAGGCGTCGTACCGCTCGGTGTTGCGGGCCGACCGGGTCCGCGTGCACGGGGCGGTCGGCGAGATGCTGGTGGCGTCCGGACGGGCCGATGCGCAGCCCGAGATCGCGGCCTACCACCTGGGGTCCGCCGGGAGGGCAGCCGAGGCCGTTCCGCTGTGGAAGCAGGCGGCCCGTACAGCCCGTCAGAACGCCCGCTTCCGGGAGGCGGCGGGCCACGAGAGGGCGGTCCTTGCACTGGTGCCCCACCTTCCCGAGGAGGAGCGAGACCCCACCGAGCTCAAGTCGCGCAGCCGCCTGGTCATGTGCCTGACCGCGGTCGACCAGGGCGCCCCCGAGGCACTCGAGGAGTCCCGCCGGGTGGAGGAACTGGCCCGGCACCTCGGCGACCGCGAGATCCTCCTGCGCAACCACATGCTGCTCGTCCCTTGGTGGCAAGCGAATGCCGAGTACGGCACGCTCAACCGGATCCTGGTCGAGGCGAGGGAGGAGGCGGAGGCGCTGGGAGACGCTTGGACCCTGCAGCTGGTCGACACCTACGAGGCCACGACCCGGATCTGGCAGGGCATGGTCCACCAGGGTCTCGCACAGATCCGCGCCTCGTACGACGCGGCCGGGCTCCCGCTCCAAGCCAGCATGGGGGACCTCCCGCCCATGCGGTCGGTGGAGCTCATGGCGTTGGCGGCACCGCGCATTGCGAGCGCGCTTGCCTGCTGGCTGAGCGGGCACACGACCGAGGCGTGGCGCATCGCGGACGACGTGCTGCGCTGCACCACGGAGCGCCGGGTGCCGCAGGCGCAAGCGGTCGCCGCGGTGACCGCGGCCATCATGGCTCAGCTCGACGGCGAGCGCGAGCTGGTGGTCAAGCTGGCCGGTGAAGCGCTCCACGTGGCCGACGAGGTCAGCACCAGGCAATGGCGGCAGTGGGCCCGGTCGCTGCAGTGGTGGGCCGGTGAGGGCGTCGAGCAGCCCGAACTGCCCGGCCCACTCCTCCGGCCCTATTTCCTGATGTTGCTGGCCGAGGATGTGCACCTGGACGCGCACCGGGCGATCGCGCTCCTCGCTGAAGCACTCGAGACGTCGCGTGCCACGGGCGAGCGCTTCTGCGATCCCGAGATCCTCCGCGCGCGGGCCGGTCGGCTCGCTGACGCTGGTCGGTTCGAGGAGGCGGAGGAGGACTGCCGGGCTGCGGTCGAGCTGGCCCGGGTGCAGGGCGCCAAGATGCTGGAGCTGCGTGCGCTGACCCAATGGGCCCGGCTCACGGGGGCACCCGAGAGCGTGTGCGACGACCTGCGCGCCTGCGCATCGGACGTCGCCACCGGAGGGCCGAGCCTGAGCCTCGACGAGGCCCGGCGGGTCCTGGCCAGGTGAGTGTCATTTCGTGGGACGACGCCTTCCTCGACGGCTTGCGCGCGCAGGGCGATCCGGCGGCCGACCACGTGATCTGTGAGCTGTTCGAGGGGACCGCCGACGCGACCGCGGCGTTCCGGTCCCTGGTCGTCGAGCACCGCCAGGCTTCCGACCCGGCGTTTGCCGCCTTCCTGGCCACGCATGACGAACCGCCCGCACGGTTCGTGCCCTCTCGGGTCGCGGCGGGGCAGGAACTGTTCGCCCGCTGGGGGTCCCACGTGTTCACCGCCCTGTACGCGGCCGCGCTGCCCTCGGCCTACGCCTGCTGGCGGGGCGTCCAGGTCCTGGGCCTGACGGCCCGGCTCGAGACCGACGCCAAGCGCCGGCTCAACGAAACCGCTCAGTTCCATCTCGATGTCATGGAGCCGGGTGGCCTCGACGTCGGTGCCCGCGGCTACTCGGACGTGCGCCATGTCCGGCTGATGCACGCCGCGGTCCGCTGGCTGGTGCAGCACGATGCGCGCGTCGCTTGGGATCCTGCGTGGGGGACGCCGATCAATCAGGAGGACCTGCTCGAGACCCTGCTCACCTTCACGGAAATCGTCTTCGAGGTGTTCGATCGCACGGGCGTCGCCTACACCGAGGACGATGCGAACGCGTACCTCCACACCTGGTCGCTCATTGGTTACCACCTGGGGGTGCGGCCCGACCTGCTCCCCCTCACCCGTGATCAGACGAGGGTTCTCATGCCTATCGTCAGGCGGCGGCAATTCGGCCAGAGCGAATCGGGACGTGCCCTTACGGCAGCCCTCCTCGCACAGGGGGCGCGGCTGACCCCACCCGGGCTACGCGGGTTGCCGGCGTCCACCGTGCGCTTCTACGTGGGGAACGACACCGCTGACAAGCTGGGCGTCCCGCCGTCCGATTGGACCCGATTCCTCTTCGGACCGATGGCCGACGTCAGCCGTCGGATGTCCCTCGGATGGCTGCACGACCACGTGCTGCGGGCGCTGTCGGACCGGATCGGGTTCGGGATGTTGTCGTTGGCGGTCCGGGCGGAGCGGTACGGCGGGCGGCCTGCCTTCGCCGTTCCGACGTCGTTGGCGACGCGCTGGAACCTCTCGCCGGCAATTCCCCGCGCGCGCGCGTCGGTGGATGACATCGCCGCCATGACGGACCCAGTGTTGCGCAATCTCTGGATCACCCAGCGCTACCACGAGCTGGCGCTGCAGCTGCGGGAGGCCGGTGCGGGAGAGGACGCCACGTGGTGCGCGTTCGCGGTGTGGGCCTCGAAGACGGCGGGTGCGACGATTCGCGGCGAGGTGCTGCCGGTGCGGGCCCGTCGTCTGCTCGTCGAGAACGAGGCGACCCAAGCAGCGTTACGGGCACTCAGCCATGGCGCGGCCGGCCATGTCTGGAGGTTCCTCCTCTCTCGCGATCCTCTGGGACGGGCGGCGGAGCAGGTGACCGGTGACGTGTCGAAGGCGCTGGCGGAAGGCAACAGGTTGGTCTTCGCCGAGCTGGCACCGCTCTTCACCGCCCTCGTGAAGGCGCGCGGATCGGTGGACGCCACGACCCCGCAGTCCTTGTCGACGGCACTGGCCCCGGCTTTGGCGAGCCTGCAGAACTCGGGCATCGACACGTCCGACCTGGGGGCCGCGTTCGACGCGTACGCGCACGCGCTCTGCGCTCCTTCGGGCCGGGCCGCTCTGATCCTCCAGGCCAACATGCTGGCCGTCGCGCACGAACAGCAGCGGTTGCAACCGGCGATCGAACAGGCGCTCGGTGCGGCCGTCACCGACACGCTGCAACGGGTGCTGGAGGACGATCTGGTGCGCCACGTCCCGGCGGCAGGGGTCCGCGAGGTCCTCGACCACCTGACCGGCGATGTCTGCGCGACGCTCGACGAGGCGTGGGACGTCGCCCTCACCGACGCGATCATGCAGCTGGTCACCGCGTCCGAGACGCTCGACCTGCACGACAACGTGCCTCCCCTCAACGGCACGCTGTTCCCACCGGCGCTCAGCGACCTGCGGGGAACCCCGGCCGAGGACGTGGTGGCGAAGTGGGACAAAACGGGTGGCACGGGCGTCAGGTCGGGCGCCGACAACTGGGAGCGGTTGGAAGAACGGATGAACTTCATCGTCAACCTGTTCCGCTCCCGCCAGCAGGTTGCGGCTCTCTTCGACCCGCCGTTCTCGGACGCACAGCTGGCCGTGCTGGCCCGGGGCGAACTGCCGCCCGGACCCCTATAGCTCTCCCCTGCCGGTCCCGACGCCGGCCCGCAACGGCGGTCGTCGCGGGTACCCTCGCCTCGAACGACCGGAGGACGACATGCAACTCGACATCCATGTGCCGCGCTTCACCTGGCCCGGGGGCTCTGGGGCCATCGGGCCCACGTTCTCCTCGCTGGCGCAGACCGCAGAGGCGGTCGGCGTGCGGACGCTCTCGGTGATGGACCACTGGTTCCAGATGGACAGGTTGTGGCCGGCCGAGGAACCGATGCTCGAGGGTTATACGGCGCTCTCCTTCGCCGCGGCCAGGACCCAGACGCTGCGCTTCCGCCTCCTCGTCGGCGGCGTGACCTACCGGCATCCCGGACTGTTGGCGAAGACGGTCACCACCCTCGACGTGCTGTCGGGTGGTCGGGCCGAGTTGGGACTGGGTGCCGCGTGGTACGAGCGGGAGCACCGCGGACTGGGCGTCCCGTTTCCCCCGCTCAGCGAACGCTACGAACGATTGGAGGAGACCCTCCAGATCTGCTTCCAGATGTGGAGTGACGACAACGGCGCCTACGAGGGCACCCACTACCGGCTGGCCGAGACGCTGTGCTCACCTCAACCGGTCAGTTCGCCGCGGCCCCGGGTGCTCATTGGCGGGGGCGGGGAGCGTAAGACGTTGCGGATCGTGGCGAAATACGCCGACGCCTGCAACCTCATCGGAGACGCCGCCACGGTCGCCCACAAGGTGGACGTGCTGCGGGGTCATTGCGACGAAGTGGGCCGCGATCCATCGAGCATAGAGGTGACGGCGCTCGCGATGTTGCCCGAGGAGGCCGATCGGGACACGATCATCGGCGAGGCCGAGGCTCTGAAGGCCGCGGGTGTGCAGACAATCGTGATCCGCTCGACGGGTCCCGAGCCGTCCCGCTGGCTCGAGGAGACCTGGGGCCCGGTCGTGCCGTCGTTGGCCGAGCTCGGCTGAGGTGGCGGCGGACAGCCTCCCGCCCGGATCGCCGTACGGTGGGGTGGCCCTCAGGACGTCCGAGGACGATGCGTCCGGAGATGCTCCGCTCCGACGGCGGAGACCGATACGAGCTCACCCTCTCCAGGCTCGTGATGGCGCGCGATGAATCCCCGGTCGTTCGCGTCCTCCCACACGGGTAGACGCGGGCAGGACGTACGCCACGCATCGAGGACCTCGGCGTATGGCCGAGGGTGCGGGCCCACCCATTCGAGGAGATCGAGGATGAGGTCTTCGACTGTGTCAGATGTCGTTGCCATGTGCGGTGATATCGCCGTGTCGGTGTCTCTCACGCCCAACTGTAGATCCGCCCTCCGACGGGCTTCGACATCGCAGCCCTTCGCCGGGCCCCTATAACGTGCAGTCCCGGGCCGCTAGCTCATCCGGAAGAGCAGGGGACTTTTAATCCCAAGGTGCCGGGATCGAGACCCGGGCGGCCCACCGGAAAAGTGTGTTGGTGCGGGTGATCCCGGACAAGACACGTCCGCCTGATCCTGGACGCAGGTCCGGGAGATTCCGGCATAACCGATACACCCTCGAGCCCGCCGCCAACCGCTAGACATAGGGGTTGCCCTCAGGTTAGATTAAGGATCCTGGCAGGCCGAGCGTAGCGAAAGCGGGGTCAAGAATGCGCAGGATGATTCTCGTATCAGTGTCGGTGATGCTGGCGTTCTTGGCGTCCGGAGTCGTGGCGAGCACGAGTATCGGAGTCAGTACTGCCGGCGCTGCAGAACACGCCAGCAAGTCAGCATTCTGCAGCGCAAATGACTCGATCGACCGAGCAAGCGCAAACGTCAACTCGAATGCGGGCTTTCTGGCCGTGCTCAAGACGCACTCCCACGATTTGGCGGTCCTGAAGGAGAACGCCCCGTCGGGTGCGGTGGGCCAGCTGGCGATCGAAGTCGTCAACGACGCCGAGGCTGCCGTGGCCGCGAACAACGCCAACGATCTGAACAATCTCCCCGACGGCGCGAGCCTCGACACCTATTGCGGGGTCGACGGGAACGGGAATCCGTTGCCGGCATACTTCGGTACCGGCGACTCAACCCCATTTTGCTCGAATTTCATTCCGATCTACCAAGACACCTCTAATGCCACGAGCCGTTCGGCTGTCCTCGCCGTCCTCACGGCTCATCAGTCGCAGATCAACCAACTCGCTTCCGAACTGTCGACGTTGCCCAAGTCGATCAAGACCAAGGCGACGGCCGCGGTGAACAAGGCTCAAGCGGCCATCAAGGCGAACAATCCGGCGAAACTGGGCAACGGCAACGGCAACGGTCCAGCAGCGTACGTCGCCCTCTATTGCGGGCAGAACCAATAAGCGGACGCTCGGGACGGGGCGTTCTCTTGGACTGCCCCAGTACACGGGCTGGGAGGCGACCAAGATTGATTGGCGTCGAGGGCATATGGCTCCTTGCGAGCATCCCTTGAATACTGCTAGCCGGCTAAGAATTGGCAGACGGCTTCGCTAAACAGGCGGGGTGCCTCCACTTCGACGAAGTGTCCGACTCCAGAGATCTCGACATACTGACTGCTCGTGAATGCGTCCGCTATCCACCGCATAGCTGCAGGGGGGACGGTCACATCGAATTCGCCGGCGATCACGAGGGTGGGAGCTGTGACCGCCTCTGCACCCTCCAGTACGTCGAGTCCGTCGAGCATCTCGGCGTACATGACGGCCACCGACTCCCAGTTCATCGGGGCGGAACTCAGCCGGTCCAGGTATGACGTCTCTGCTGGACCTTGGTTGACGACGTAGCGGGCCAGCAAAGTTCGAAACTGTAGCCGTCGGTCTTCGCCGTCGATGTCTGTATCCAAGGCTGCATCCGCGGCCTCTGCTGCGGCGAGCCGTTCGGCTCCGTCCGCGAAGGTTTCGGCGAACCTTTGCCCTACGTCGGCTGCCGCCGCTCGGTACGCGTCGTCCATCCGCGGCGGCGCATTCGTCACTATGAGATGGGCGACCCGATCCGGATGGCGGCACGTGTAGGCAAGGCTGACGACTCCACCATGGCTGTTCCCATAGAGGGTGAGCTGATCCACGCCGAGGTGGACCCGCAGACTCTCGAGATCTTCGACGTAGCCGGCGATTTTGTATCCGTCCGGCGTGCTCGGGCGGCTCGAATCCCCCGTTCCTCGTGGGGCGAAGATGAGCAACTGAAACCCGGGAAGGTCCATCGCATGGAAATAGGCCTCCGGGTCCATGCCGGGTCCGCCAGGAACGCACACGACGAGTGGCCCCGAGCCGCGAGTTGAGTACGACAGAATCCGATCCTCACCCGCATCGAACGTTGTCTCCATCGCCGTACCCTAGGTTCTGCCCCAGCGTCAGCAGGCCGAAGGTGACGCAATCCGCCGGGTCGACCCAGACTCCACCTTCGTGCCGGGGTTCGAGATGCGTCAGCCCAGTTCCGACAACGCCGCGATGGCTCGCCGGGCGATGCTGGCGTACCCGCGGCTCACGGCTGCGGCGTGGGCTCGGGTCAGGAGATCGCGGGCTCGTTCGAGATCGCCCGGGCCGCCGCGGGCCGAGAGCATGCGGCCCCACCGCAGATGGGTCACGGCGGCAGCGAACTCCATCTGACCCCTGGCGTTGAGCTCGGCTGCCTTGGCGAAGTGCGTCTCGGCCTCGTTGTAGCGGCCGAGTACCGACTCCAGGCTGCCGCAGTAATACGCCACCGGGCCTCCGGCCGTCGCCCCGATGAAGAGAACTTGGTCGTGGAAAGGCGCGAGCAGGTCTAGGAGCAGCCGAGCCGGTGCCTCGGCGCGGAGTTCGGCCGCAACGTCGGCGTACGAGGCCATCGCAAAGATCCAGACGACGTCGTAGGGCAGTGAGGAGAGGTCTGCGGCCGCCGCTTCGAGCATCTGGCGAGCGGTGTCGACGTTGCCGGCTTCCATATGTCCTTCAGCCAGCGTCGCACGGAATACCGGGAGTGCCGGGTTCTCGGCCGCGATCTGCTCGATCAACGGAACGAGCTCGCCGTAGCGCCCCTGTTGGCGGCGGACGCCGATCATCTCGGCCCCGTAGAAGCCGAAGGCATCGGGCTGTCCGCTCTCCGTGCCGATCTCCAACGCAGCCGTGGCGAGCTGTTCGGCTCTATCGGGATCCCCGGTCAAGAGCGCATCGGCGGCTTCGTTGAACAGGGTGACCCATATCATCGTCGGCTGGCGGAGCCCCCTGATCACGGCGCGCATGATTTCGAGGCACCGACGCGCCATCTCGAAGTCACCGGCTTGCACCGCGGCCAACCGGCTGTAGGCGCCGGTCCAAAAGAGCAGGTCGGGATCCCCGAGGAGTTCCGACAGCTCCAGGGCTTCCTTTGCATCGACCATCCGCTCGTTGAGGGTGGAAGGGACCTGGAGCGGGTCGCACACCAAGTTCAGTGTGCGGATGACGGTGTCCGGATCGCCCAACCGCCGCGCCATCGTCCTGGCCGCGTCGGCCAGTTCCTGGCGCCGATCCAGGGTCGTGCCCAGGGCGAGCTCGCTGCACAGCGTGGCCAGGAGGAGCGCCCGCCCGCGTCCGTCTTCATCGCCCAGCGCATCGAGCGCGGACTCCAACACCGCGACCTTGTCGGAGTCGATGACTCCGATCGAACTGAAGAAGCCGCGGCTGTTCCCTAATGCGGCGGCCACCAGACGGTCCGTTGCGCCGAGTTCTTGGGCTCGGTGTGCGGCGTCGAGGAACGTCTCCCGGGAGCCCGGCAACCCGGCCTGGCGTTGTGCCTCGCCCAAGGCCAGACGCAGGTCACAGCCGACCATGGGGTCGTCCTCGGGCACCGTCCCCGCGAGGTGGAGCGCCCGGGAAAAGTACAGGACCGCGTCTTCGGGGGCCAGGGCGGCCAAGGCCGCCTCGCCTGCCTGCCGGGCATAGCTGATGGCCTTGTTCGCGTTGGCTGGTTGGCTGGTGCTGAGCCAGTGGTGGGCCAGCTCATCCACCCGCGCCCCCGGAGTTTGTCCGACGATCGCCTCAATGGCCTCGGCCACCTGCTGATGGGCCCGGGTTCGCCGGACCCTTGGTAGGCCCTGGTACAACGTGTGCTGCGTCAACGCGTGCGAGAAGCTGTAGCGCCCCGGTACGTCAGGAACCTCGCGCACGAGGGCGGCACCGTTCGCAGCGTCGAGGACGTCGAGCAGCTCCTCCTGGCCGAGGTCGGTCACGGCGCCGAGCAGGTCGAGGTCGAAGTCCCGTCCGATGACCGCCGCCATGGAGAGGACCCGACCTGCTTGTGCACCGAGACGGCCGACGCGGGCGGAGATGACTTCTCGCACACTTTTGGGCAGCACCATCTCGGACATGTCCCCTGCCGCCGTCCAACGGCCACGATCGTCCTGGTAGATGGCTCCGGTCTCCATGAGACTCCGCAACACCTCTCCGACGAAGAACGGGTTGCCTTCGGTCTCGAGGCAGAGCGCATGGGCGAGATCCGTCGCGGCTTCCTCCAGGCGTTGCCCGGCTGCAGCTTCCATGAATGCGAGCACTCCGGCGTCGTCGAAGCCCTTCAACTCGATCCTGCTGACACCTGGTTCGTGTTGCAGGTCACCGAGGAGATCGCGGAGCGGGTTGGAGGGCGAGAGCTCGGTGTCGCGGAACGTCCCGAGCACGAGCAGCCGTGCCGAGTCGACGGTGCTGACGACATGACGCAGGAGTCGGAGGCTTTGACTGTCAGACCACTGCATGTCGTCGAGCACGAGCACGGTCGGTTGGAGCGTGGAGGCGGCCGTCAGAAGGTCCGCCACCGCCCCGTAGAGGAGGTAGCGCTCAGTGTCGGGATCCGTCCTGGTCGGTGCCGGAACTGCCCCCAGTCGTTGACCGAGCGCCGGGACCATCGATGCGATGTCGCCGCCGTGGGCTTCGACGTGGGTTCGAAGCACGTGCTCGGGCGCATGCGCCACGTAATGGTGCAGCGCCTCGGCGAAGGGCGAGTATGCCGCGCTGACGTCTTCCAGGCAACGCCCCAGGAGCACGCAGGCGCCCTCCATGGCGGCGCGCCGTGCGGCCTCGGCGACCAGTGTCGTCTTCCCGACACCGGCGTCACCCGAAACGAGGACCACGGCACGCCCTTCTCCGGCTGCCGCTCGCTTGTAGGCGTCGGCAAGCAGTGCAGCCTCGGTCTCGCGCGGAACGACTCCGGTGAGCGGCACGTGCGTGAGGCGCGCGGGGAGCGGCACCCCGTTCTCGGCCGCAACTTCATCGAGCGGCTCCCAACGGACGTTGTGAACCTCCACGGGCTCCGGGAGGCCTTTCAACTCGAGCGCACCGAGCCGCTCGAAGAGGTAAGGGCTGCGCCGGCCGCCCATCACCCGGACAGCGTCCGTGGCCAGGATCTGGCCGGCATTGGCGTGGGCACACAGACGAGCCGCCTCTATCACTGGGTCGCCGTAGTAGTCATTGGACTCCATCGTCGCCTCTCCGCCGCTGAGTCCTATGCGCAGCCCCAGCTGATGGCGGGCGCCGACGTTGTCACGGTGGACGGCTTGCTGCATCGCCACGGCGCACGACAGGGCGGCAGAGGTGCTGCGGAACACGACCATGACCCCGTCGCCGAGGCCCTTCACCTCGACCCCTCCCGAGCCGGCAATGGCTCGACGCAGCGCCGAGAAGTGGGCCCGGAGCAGCTCGTCCGCGGCGTCCGGACTCATCGCATAGCTGATCTCGGTCGAACCGACCAGGTCGGTGAATAGGACCGTGATGGTCTCGGTGACCGCCATGGCTCCCTCCTCCGGTTCCGCCCTGTTGGCGCCAGGGTAGACGGTTCGCAACGGAAGATGCGCCAGGACGGGAGCCGATGTTCGCGATTGTGGCTCCTCCGTGGAGCCCTGATCGGACTCGGCGTCTTTCGCGCCGTGCAGCGGGCGATCACCACCTGCGGGTCTCGCCACAGAACACGCAGAGCCCGGGATCCCTCCCACTGCATCGCCGGCGCCCGGTCCACCTACGCCCGCTGCGTGCGGTATGTCCCTGAGCGATTCTGCCCTCGTCTTCTCATCGGAACCCCGATGGTGCCCGAGCCTTGGTGCCACACGATGTCACGAAGCGGCTCCACCGGTGCGCGAGGTGGTGGGTCTGCACACGCTCAGGCTTCACGACCTGCGGCATTTCACTGCCACTCGTCCGCTCGTCGACGGAGTGCTGTGAGGACGGTCAGCGGTCGCGTCGGCCACTCCAATGCAGGGACGACGCTCGGGGTCTCCGCACACTTCGCAGAGGACCGGATCGGGCCGCCGCCACGATGGGAGCCATCCTGGGCACCGCGTCGGCATCGCCGCCCAAGGGTCTAAGAGCACGCGTCAGAGCCGATTCATTTGTGCGCTCCGCGGGACCCATGCGATGGTCCACACACACTTCTACCGTCTTTGGCCTGATTCTATAACACGAATGTGAAACTCCGCATTGGGTTCTTCACATATTGGTTCCGCGTCCATATACTTTGGCGTCATGCGACACAACGACGCGAACTGCGACCGGAGCCACCGGTGGATCGAGGGCCAGAGCGGCCTGAAGCCAACGCACGTCACAACGTACGTCGCCTTTGGCCAAGCAATGTCCTTCGAGCTCCTTTCCAAGAGGGCGTTCTCGACGGTCTGAACTGGACTTTCATGGGTCCATGACCGCTCGAGCCGCTTCCGCAAGGGAGCGGTTCTTTTAATTTCCGGAGCGAACGCCGTACGCACGACAGCACACGAAGGGGCGGGGCACCTGTAGCCGGGCGGCCAAACCCGCCGAAGACAGGGTTCGAGGTCCCCCGCCCTGCGAGTGCGACGACCTATTTGCACAAATGCCTTGGTTCGTCGCGCCAAAATAGCACCTTGAAAACTGAAGAGATCGCCAGAAAATGGGACCGATGGCCGCGCCGGTGCCACCTCGCGGCCGAACAACGGTCCCGTCCGCGGGTAGCCGTCGTGGGACGGCACCTGGCCGTAACCCAGGCGCCTTAGGCACAGCAGGTTCGACTCCTGCCCCGCGGACTCATGGGCTCAACGCACGAGTGGTGGTGCACCTTCACTGCAGACGCACCGGCCTCGGAAGCCGGCGGACCAGGTCCATGAGAGTTCGACCCTCTCTGTCCGTACCCTGGCGGGAGACCGGCCGCCGCCGCTGACCTCCACCCGTTGGTGCCGACTCCCCCCTCGGCCCGACCCGGTGGCCGGCGCTCAGTCGCCGCCGCTCGCTCGAGCGGGCCGGTCTCCCGCCTCCCCGCGTCTCTGCGGTAACTGGAAACCGAGCGGGCTCTTACCCCGCGGATCGGAGTTCGAGCCTCCGGGGACGCACCATTCGGGAGTGGTGTAACCGGCAGCACACCTGGCTCTGAGCCAGGAAGCGGGGGATCGTCCTCTCCCTCCCGAGCTTTCGACGGGCTGTGGCGCAGGCTGGGAGCGCGGTGGCGTTCGGGGCGCCGAGCCCGCCGGGTTCGATTCCGGCCAGCCCGACTCAGGGGCAACTACCCCGCCTGGCGCGTGAGCTCGATGGAAAAGCGCCGGATCGTCAATCCGAGAGGTACGGGTTCGAGTCCCGTACGCGTCGCTGCAGTGCGTCCGCGAGAACGTCGACCGGGAAGGTGCTGCTGGAGTGGCCGGCGCCCGGTTTCGAAAATCCGTGGGGGTCATGAGGCCTCGGGGTTCGAACCCTCCACCTTCCGCACGGCGACATCCATGGCCCGTTCGTCCAGCGGTAGGACGGCTGTCGCTCACATAGCGGACGCAGGTTCGAGTCCTGCACGGGCACCAACCGGCCGGAGTCGCGCACCCCGGTCCGTCCTGTAGGCCTTTGGGCCCGCGGTGGACAACACACAAGGAAAGCCGGCATGCAGTCCCCCATGGGGCATGACGTGATCCAGTGCGCACTTCGCGAAGTAGCTCAGTGGTAGAGCGGGTGGCCGTTACCCACCGTCGCCGGAGGTGAGTCCTTCCTTCGCAGCCAGCGGACCCGACAGGGGTGCCGAAGGAGCGGTCGTGGTCCAACGGGACGACGGCGCCCTGCCGCGACGCAGACGGGAGCTCGACACTCCCCGACCGCACTCGAGGTCCTGGAGCTCAGAGAGCAGAACGCCCGGTCGAAAACCCGGGAGCGGGCGTGCGAGCACGCGTGGGACCACCTCAAGGACGTGTAGCTCAACGGCAGAGCAGCGCTCTTGCAAAGCGTCGGCAGGAAGGTCGGCACCTCCCACGTCCACCCCAGGCTCGAGTCAGCCGGGACGGCTCCGCCCTGATATGGCGGAAGGACCGGATCCGATTCCCGGGAGGTCTACGCAAGGGCGCCGACGGACCTCGCCCAGCGCTGCACATGGTGACCGCGGTCCAGATCGAATGGACGCCAGGTCGTGGCCCTGGTGATCGGCGGTTCGAATCCGCTCGGTCACCCCTGGGACTTGGCGATCTCTTCGCTGATCGGTTCGGCCTGCTGCGCAGGCCGGGGTTCCTTCTCGGATCTGGCGAGGTTGGAAACCCGCGAGTCATCACACACCACCCATTGGTGGCTGACTAAGGCCAATAGAGGTCTGATTACCCCATAGCGAATATGGCACTGGAACTCGCCAGTCCGGCGGTAGGTGATACCACTCGGGTAGAGGCCTGTGACCGAGACCGCGAACGAGCCATGCAAGACACCCTTGAGAGGATCAAGGCAGCCGTCGAGACATCAACGTAGGTTTTGCCGCCTTTACGCCGTCACCAACCCGGCAGCGAACTGGGGACACCCATCCAATCTGGTCTCTGGTTTGAGCGAACCTCTAGATCGACTTCCGGAACTCGACTCCTTCGCCAAGCAGGCGCGTGGTCTCGGTGATGTCATTCACTGGGATTATCTCGAAATCCAAGTAGGTGCCGAACTTCGCCGGCGCTTCTGCGAGGGAATCTGGGTTGTCAGTCTCGACGACTGCAAAGCCACCCGTGCCGTCAAGGCGACCCAAGAACTGATGAAATGTCTCGTCGGAGGGCGGCGACCATTTTCCGAAGACCTCAAGCGTACGAGCTGCCGCAGCCTCATTGTCAGCGGCCGATCCACCGCTCCGAACCTTCCACGTCACTACGAACTTCATTACCGGCTCCTCTCGGGTTGTCTCCGCGTTTGGTCCGGTCTAGCACCGCATTCCCGCCGTGCCAACCGGGTTTGCGAATGTTGAGTCCCGCAGACGCGACCCGCCTTGTGTGCGTGGGTCGTCGTCAAGACTCCGGCCATCGCGAGCGCTGTGACCTCAGCCGCTCGACGGTCGCGAACGGTGCAGAGCCGGCGATCTGGGGCATACGGAGCGTTGCCGACGTTTGAGTCGTGACGAAACGCGGAGGTTCGATGGTCCGACACGAACCGACCGTTCGTGGCTCAGGAGATCAAGGCGTATGAGCTAGGTGCTGTATGACGTTGTGAAGTTCGATGACCTCTTGCTTGATCTCGAAAGGCACATTCGGCTTGACGTTCTCGTCAAACCACTTCTCGTACTGCTGACGGCTCTCCCACACCTCACCGACGCCCATGCCGTCCGAGGTCTTGTAGGCAACGTGCATGACAAACCCCGGTTGTTTCTTCACCAGCTCGGTGAGCCCTTGAGAAGCCTCGTCATAGTTCGACGTCTCCATGCCGGCCGTGGAGCATACCTCACGAGTACTGCCATGATCCCTCCCTTGTGAACCTGGCGTAGACCTTCGCTTTCTACAGCTTCGGGCCGTCTTCTGCCCGTGGTTCTCTTCGAGGACAGGCAGGCAGGCCGCCATGCGGCTTTGGGTCCCCGTGTTCACCTACCCGTGCGCATGTGGCCGTGAGCCCCGTGAACCGAATTGCCGTTCGGCCGCCTCCAACTCAGGACGTTTGACCCTGAGAGAGGTCGGACTTGTCAACAACGACAGGAGCGGGGCAGACCGGGGCATCCTGTTGGGGGTTGGCGGTCGTGTTGCCGTCATATTGCCCGCAATGCCTTCAAATGGCCCGCATGCCCGTCGCACGACCACACCCGGCGGACCTGGCCGACGGAGTGACGAACCGGCCGCGCCAAGCGACCGGAGCCGGACAGTGGAAGGGTTGGCCGCGTTTGCCACCGGAACCATTCACGAAGCGGGCACCATTGGCCCGGGGCGAAGAAGGCGTTGGCGTGGTGGTCCACGGGGTGACCGTATCCGGGTGGGTTGATGTCCAGGTCCCCGGTGCGTTAGCGGGCAGGGTTGGAGCAACTCGACGCCCACTCCGTGCGATCCCGCGGGAGAGCCTACGAGGCCGACTGCACTGCCCCGGCGTTGCAGGCCTTTCCCGCCGCTCTGGGCACGCCCCGCTGGTCGGTGGTCGGGCAGAGGGTTACGGGGTTGCCGTTGAGCGACGGCCGCGTTGAGCGGGATGATCCCGACGGCGGGGTTCGGGCGAGCGGCCGCATCGTCTTGGTCGACCCGCCGCTTCGCACCAGAGGACCCAGGTGGTTCGCCCCGTCGCTCACGTCGCCCGCCCCGCCGTTCAGGCAGCTTGCATTGGTCCCAACGTTGTAGCCCGCTTGTCACTCCACTTGGTCTGGCTGCTCGACTGGTAGCACGAGCCGTTGAAGATGTCGCCAGCCACGAACAAGGACCCGTCGTTAGCCACCGTGCCGCCGGTGTGCTTGGCGACATTGCCTGAGAAGGTGGAGGCCGACACGACCACGGTTCCGAGACCGCCATTGTCGGCGTTGTCGATGGCACCCCCATCGCCGTTGACCACGCTGGAGTCCATGCGGGCCGTGCGCCCATTGCCGGTTGCGGTGTTGCCCCAAAAGGTGGAGTCCGAGACCGTGAGGGTGCCGGGGCCGGTGCCCTCGCCGTTGTTGATCGCACCGCCGTTCCCGGTGGCGCTATTGGCCGAGAACGTGGATCCCGAGACGGCGAGAGACCCCACCGAGGTGATCCCGTTGGTGATGGCGCCGCCGTACGGGGCGCTGTTGGCGGAGAAGGTCGACCCGGACACCGTGCCGGTGGCTTTGCCTTCATTGAAGGCGCCGCCGTAGTGGGCGGATTCGATGAACGTGGATCCCGACACGTTCATCGCAGCCTTCACTGCGCCACCTTCGGCGATGTCGATGGCGCCCCCACCGCCCAGACCCTGGGCTCGGGTCTTCACGAGGTTGCCGACGAAGGTCGAGCCCGACACGGTCAGGGTGCTGACGCCGCTGGCGCCGAGCTTGTCGTTGATCGCACCACCCCCCGTGTCCGCCGTGTTGTACGAGAAGGTCGAGCTGGCGACGGTGACCGTCCCCAATCCCTCGAACGCATTGTCGATGGCACCGCCACCGCTGGCGCTGTTGTGCGAGAACGTGGAAGCCGAGACGGCGAGCGTGCCACTCCCATGGATTCCATTCTCGATGGCCCCGCCCCCGTCGGTGGCGGAATCGGCCAGGAAAGCAGTATCGGAGACGGAGACGGTGCCGCCCAGCGGGTTGTCGATGGCGCCGCCGTCGCCGAAGGCGCGGTTGTGCAGGAAAAGGTCGTTCGTCACCGTGACGTGCGTGCCGGTGGACACCATCATGGCGCCGGCCTCGCCACCGGTGCTGCCGGCCAGGACGCTGTTGGCGTTCTCGACGGTAAGGCCTTGGATCTGGGCGAACACATTCAACGCCGGGGTGCCCGCACCGGCGGGAGCCGAACCGGACGCGTCGTAGCGGACCGGGGGGCGTCCCGACGGTGAGCACCGGCCCGTTGCAGGCGGTGGTGCCGCAATGGGCGGCGCTGCCGTGGTTGCCGTCGAGCACCGGGTTGGAGACCCAGAGGCGGGCTCGATGCTCAACGGGGTCGAGGATGACGTGCCCGGGGTTCACCGTCCAGTTGCCGACGTAGTGCCCGGTCTTGCCCGGCGTGGCCAGGGCCACCGTGTCGCCGGCCCCCGCAAAAGACAGCGCCTGGGCCAGCGTGCACTGCTGAGAGGCGGTGGTGC
>CAVTPF010000020.1:0-56276 GCA_963736525.1 uncultured Acidimicrobiaceae bacterium | reverse complement strand
AGCGCCCCCGGCAGGACTCGAACCTGCGCCACCGGCTCCGGAGGCCGGTGCTCTATCCGCTGAGCTACGGGGGCGGGCGTTACAAGAGCAGGGGACGATGGTAGTCCTGACTCGGCGAGGGGCCGTCCCGGGACGGGCCCCGGCTCTCGCACCCGCCGAACGGCGTCGTATCCTGCATCTCCATGCCGATCGATCACGACGTCGCGACCGCGCCCCTGGAGCGGCATCTCCTCCCGTGCACCGCGTCGGTCGACGAGCGGGGCCATCTCCATGTCGGCGGTATCGACGTGTTGGAGCTGGCTGCGGAGTTCGGCACCCCGCTCTTCGTCTACGACGAGGAGCACCTGCGCCAAGCCTGCCGGGACGCCGTGAGCGCATGGGGAGAGGGCGTGGCCTACGCCACCAAGGCCTTCTTGTGCCGAGCCATGGCGCGCCTGGCCCACGAGGAGGGTATGCACCTCGACGTCGCCTCCGGTGGCGAGCTCCACGTCGCGCTCTCTGCCGGCGTGCCCGCCGGCCGCCTCGTGCTGCACGGCAACAACAAGTCGACGGATGAACTGGCCATGGCGCTGGAGCAGGGTGTCGGCCGCATCGTCGTCGATTCCTTCGACGAGATCGCCCGACTCGGCGGCCTGCTGGACTCGTCCCCTCCGGTACCCGTCCGGCCCAAGGTCCTCGTCCGGGTGACGCCCGGCGTCGAGGCGCACACGCACGAGTTCGTCCGTACGGGGCAGGAGGACTCCAAGTTCGGTTTCTCCGTCTCCTCCGGCGCGGCGGCCGAGGCGGTCGCCGCGCTCGAGCTCCTGCCCGCGGTGGAGCTGGTAGGAGCCCACGCCCACATCGGAAGCCAGGTGTTCGAGGCCTCCTCCTTCGAACGGGCCGCCGAAGTGCTCGGCGCATTCTTCGCGCCCCTCGGGCTGCGCGAGCTGGTCGTCGGCGGTGGCCTGGGAGTCCCCTACGTCAACGGCGAGTCGGCCCCGACCCAGGCCGAGTGGGCGGAGGCAACGCGCGGCGCCTGTGCCCAGGCGGGCGTCGACCCGGCCACGCGGATTTCCGCCGAGCCCGGTCGCTCCATCGTGGCCACCGCGGGCATGACGCTCTACACGGTGGGCACCGTGAAGCACCTCCCTGGTATCCGGACCTACGTGAGCGTCGACGGCGGTATGAGCGACAACCCCCGTCCCGTGCTCTACGGCAGCGGGTACGAGGCGTTCCTGCCCCGTGCGAGCGGGGCGCGTCGCCCCCGGCCGGTGCGCGTGGTGGGCAAGCACTGCGAGAGCGGGGACCTGGTCGTGCCCGACGCCTACGTGCCCGACGACCTGGAGGTGGGCGACGTGTTGTGCACGCCGGTCACCGGTGCCTACGGCTACGCCATGGCCTCCAATTACAACAAGGTGCCCCGCCCGGCGGTCGTCTTCGTCTCCGGCGCGGCCGCGCGTGTCGCGGTGCGCCGCGAGACCTTCGAGGACCTCACGTACCTCGACGCCTGACCCTCACTCGGCCTTGAGCAAAGAGGCCGCCCTGGCGCGCGACGCCACCAGTGCCGGCCCGACCGCCAGGAGGTTCGCCACCACCAGGGTCCCCACGACGATGGCCGCGACCACCCATGCCGTCACGACGGGGACGGCCACCACCCCCAGGTTCGACGCGAAGACGTTCCAGACCAGCCGGCCGGCGGCAATGCCCAGGGGGACGCCGAGCACGATCCCGATGGCTGCGATGGTGGTGGTCTGCCAGGAGACGGACAGGGCGATTTGGCGGCGGACGAAGCCCAGGGACTTCAACAGCCCCATCTCCTGGCGCCGCCGGGTGAGGCTCGAGAGCAGCATGTGGAGCAGCGTCGCCACCCCGAAGAGCACGACGATCAGCCCGAAGATCAGCGGGAAGTTGACCGCTTCCCCGAAGTTGACCAGGTCGGTGGGTGGACGCGGGAAGTTCACCTGGGACGGGTACTCCCGACTGAGGGCGGCCAGTGCGGCCGTACCCTGCGGCCCCGGTGTGGTGCCGACGAGGTAGGAGCCGGACTGGGCCACCAGCAACGCCGAGAGGCAGGCGCGGTTTCCGGCGCTCGGACAGACCGGTCCCACCAGGCCGTCGAGGGTGAAGACGGCGCCAGTACCCAGACCCTGGCTGTTGAAGTCGGGCGGCAGCACGGCGGTCCCCACGACCCGGAAGCTGCGGACCCTCGTCGACCCATCGGCCGGCGAGGGTCCGGGCAGCGCGACGCGTACCGTCGAGCCGACGCGGGCGCCCACCTGGCGCATGGTCTTCTCGCCCAGCACGACCTCGTCGTCGGTCGCCGGAAGCCGGCCGTCGATGGTCGTGACCAGGAACGGGCCCCGCAGGGGCTGCCCCGCCACGGCGTCGACCACGTGGCCGTTGATGCTCACGTCGCCGCCGACCCCCGCCATGATGGCGACAACGCCGGGTCGTTCCAGCCCGTCGACCAGCCGCTCGTTTTGCGCGACCGAACCCGTGCCGTTGACCGAGAACCACGCATCGAACGCCTGGCCGTACTGCGCGGGTGTGCTGGTGAGGTGGGTCAGGCTCGCCCCGAACACCGCGGTGCCGCAGAGCACCGCCACCGCCAGGACCGCGCCGACGAGGGCCGAGCTGACCGGCACGGCGGTGCGGCCGCGCCCACGCTCCAGGGCGTGGCGGATCCCGATGAGGACGCTCGGGGGGGCGCCGGACGCGCGCAGGAGCGCCACGACTCGCGACGGCCGCACGACCGGGTCGTCGGCGCGTCTCGAGACCAGCCGAGAGGCCCGGATCGCCGGCCAGACGCCCAGCGCGAGCACCGCGAGGACCGCCATCGCCGCGCCGCCGATCAACAGCGGCGCGTCGAAGTCGAACCCCGGCGCCGGGTCGGCGAGCCTCGCCTCGCCCACGGGGACGAAGAAGGAAAGCAACACCGCCAGGAGCACCCCCCCGGCCGCTCCGGCGAGGGCGACCGCCAGCGTGCGGGCCATGGTGAGGGTGAACAGCTGACGGCGGGTGGCGCCGAGCCCGCCCAGGACGGGGTAGTCGTCTGCCTCCAGAGCGGCCTGGCGAGCCAGCGCCTGGGTCAAGACGATGATGCCGACCAGGGCGGCCAGGGAGGTGAGGATCCACCACCCGACAGCCTGGGGGTCGATGGAGGTGGCGATGGAGTTGGCCAGGGCGTCGAGGTCGGTGCCGGAGAGGCCACCTAGGGTGCGCACCTGGCTCTCGAAGCCGGGAAGGCTGGCGGCACCGTGGCGCAGGCGGAAGAGGTACTGGTTGAAGACGACGGTCTGCGCGTCGTACTTCCGGGCGAAGCTGCTCGTGACGTAGAGGTCGTAGGCGGGCGAGCTGGACGTCGACGCGAACTCGAACTCGGAGACCGAGAACCCGACCACGTGCAGGGTGACGGTCGGACCAGCCGGGGTGAGGTTGGCGTTGCTCAGCACCGCTGCCCGCTGGGACGAGGCCGCCAGCGCCACGCGGAGGACACTGCCGATGTGCACGCCGAACGGCTCGAGGTTGTACGAGGCGAGGACCTGGTCAGGGTCGGACTGGTCCGGCAGGCGACCGCTCACCATCTTGACCATCTGGGTCAGATGCGCCGGCGGGACCTCGTCGAGGGAGAAGTCGTTGCCGGTGATGGGGTGACAGGCGCACGTCGGGGCGCCGACGGCGGGCGCGACGACGTGCGTCACCGACGCGACTTCCGGCAGCGAGGCGACCCGGGGGACGGGATCGACGCTGTAGAAGAACGCGTCGTACCCGTGCGCCGCTTCGAAGCGGGGGAAGGCCGTGGCGGTCCTGCGGGCGGTGGCCGCCCCGGCCAGGACCAGGCCCACCACCAGCGCGGTGAGCACCGCGAGCGCCAGCCACGAGCGCCAGCGATGCCGCGCGCCGGCCCGGAGCATCAGTCGGAGAAACGACACGACACCTCCCGGCGCCAGTGTGACCCGGGGGGCCGTGGCCGCTCAAGGGAGCCAGCCCGCACGGCGTCGTCGTGGTAGCACCACTCGCCGGTACCCCCAAGTGACGTCGCGCGCGTCCGGGCGCGGCCGGCACGACGGCACCGGTCTGGCGAGCGGGAAAGCGCAGGTCGCCGCACGGGCAGCCTGTAGCGTTTGGAGGTGACCGCCGCCGAGGCAGACGCCGTCGACCATCCGCACGCCCACGCGGCGCCGACCGTACGCGTGGGGCTGCTCGGGTGCGGCAACGTCGGCGGCGCGCTGGCCGACATCCTGCTCACCCGCAACGACGACGTCGCCGCCCGCACCGGCATCCGCCTGGAGCTCGTCGCCATCGCCGTGGCCAATCCGGAGCGCCCGCGCGCGCCGTCCATCCGGGCCGACCTCATCGGGACCGATGCCGCCGCCCTGGTCGAACGGGACGACGTCGACGTCGTGGTCGAGCTCATCGGCGGGCTCCACCCCGCCCATGAGCTGGTCGAGGCCGCCCTGCGCAACGGCAAACCGGTGGTGACGGCCAACAAGGCGCTCCTGGCGGTGGCCGGCGCCGAGCTGGCCGAGGTGGCCGCCGCCGCCGGCGTCGATCTGCTCTACGAGGCCGCGGTGGCGGGCGCCATCCCGATCATCCGACCGCTGCGCGAGTCGCTGGCGGGGGAGCAGATCGTGCGCGTCATGGGGATCGTCAACGGCACCACCAATTACATCCTCACCCGCATGGAGGAGGACGGCGACAGCTACGACGACGTGCTGCGCGAAGCGCAAGAGCTCGGCCTGGCCGAGCGCGATCCCACGGCCGACGTCGACGGGCACGACGCCGCCGCCAAGGCCGCCATCCTCGCCGCGCTCGCGTTCGGCAGCGACGTCGTCGACGCCGACGTGCACCGCGAAGGCATCAGCGGCGTCAGCGCGGCCGACGTCGCCTACGCCAGCCGGCTGGGATACTCCGTGAAGCTCCTCGCCATCGCCGAACTGATCGACGGCGGTCCCGAGGTCTCGGTGCGCGTGCACCCGGCCATGGTGCCCAGGACGCACCCGCTGGCGTCGGTGCGTGGGGCCTTCAACGCCGTGTTCGTCGAGGGTGCCGTCAGTGGGGAGCTCATGCTCTACGGGCGCGGCGCAGGGGGCGGACCGACGGCGAGCGCCATGCTCGGAGACCTGGTCGACGCGTCGCGCAACCTCCTGGCCGGCGCGCCGGCCCCCGCCCCGAAGCGCACCAGCAGCACCGTGCGCTCGCAGAACGACATGCGCTCGGCCTTCTATCTGAGGATGGACGTGGCGGACCGGCCGGGCGTCCTGGCCGCAGTGGCCAAGATCTTCGGTGACCACGACGTCTCCATCCGGGCCATGGAGCAGGTCGGCCTGGCCGAGGAGGCCCGGCTGATCTTCCTGACCCACGTGGCGCGCGAGGGGAACCTGCTGGCCACCATCGACGAGCTGCGCCAGCATCAGGCCGTCGACCGGGTGAGTGGCGTGCTGCGGGTGATCGGCGAGCACGACGACGGGGGCGGCGCACGGGGGGCGTTGTGACGCCGGGTTGGCGCGGCGTGATGGAGGAGTACCGCGCGCTGCTCCCGATCACCGAGCACACGCCCGTGGTCACGCTGCTCGAGGGCGGCACGCCGCTCCTGCCGGCGCCGCGGCTGTCCGAGCGGGTCAACGCCGAGGTCTGGCTCAAGGTCGAGGGTGCGAACCCCACGGGCAGCTTCAAGGACCGCGGCATGACGATGGCCATCTCCCTGGCCGTCGAGGAGGGCGCCAAGGCGGTCGTCTGCGCGTCGACGGGGAACACATCGGCGTCGGCAGCGGCCTACGCGTCGCGTGCCGGGCTCCAGTGCGTCGTTCTCATCCCCGAGGGCCACATCGCGCTGGGCAAGCTGGCACAGGCGCTCATGCACGGTGCCCGTGTGCTGCAGGTACGTGGAAACTTCGATCAACTCCTCACCATCGTGCGCGAGCTGCCGAACCATGCCCCCATCACAGTCGTGAACTCGGTCAACCCGCACCGGATCGAGGGGCAGAAGACGGGTGCCTTCGAAATCGTCGACGTCCTGGGTGACGCTCCCGACGTGCACTGCATCCCGGTCGGCAACGCCGGGAATATCTCGGCCTACTGGCGCGGTTACCTCCAGTACAAGGAGGCGGGCCGGGCGGCGCGTCTGCCGCGCATGCTCGGTTTTCAGGCCGCCGGCGCGGCGCCCATCGTGCTCGGCCACCCCGTCGAGAATCCCGAGACGATCGCCACGGCCATCCGCATCGGGAACCCGGCCAGCTGGTACTCGGCCACGGCCGCCGCCTCCGAGTCCGGGGGATCCATCACGGCGGTCACCGACGAGGAGATCATGGAGGCTTACACATTCCTCGCTCACCACGAGTCCGTGTTCTGCGAGGCGGCCTCCTCGGCCTCGGTGGCGGGTCTCATCAAGCACGGCGTGCCCGCTGGATCAAGGGTTGTGTGTGTGTTGACCGGACACGGGTTGAAGGACCCCGACCTCGCCATCAAGGCCATCTCGGTGCCTGCGGTGATCGACCTCGATCTCCATACCGTCCTGGCCGAGATCTCCCTCTGAGGGCCGTCCCGCTGCCACCAAAAGCGCAATCTGACCTGCGGGAAGTCGGGGTGTGTTGGCATCACCCGTCCCGTCCCGCTAAAGTAAGTGCATCCCCTCTGCGCTTCGAAGCGCTCTCTGCGGGTACAAGCGGTCTCGCGGGGGCATCACGCAGAGGTGATCCGGGGGAGGGCATTCACACGCGAATCCCTTCTCCTTCCTGAAATTCCCTCGCCGAGCGCGGACGATCCCGGGCCGGCGATAACCCTCGTAGATGAGGAGCCCGATGACTGCGGAACAGCAGCTCGAACGATCGGTTCTCGAAGGCAAGGAGCGAGACGAGCTCAGTGCCATCGCCCAGGCGATGTCGCTCAAGACGACGAGCCGGACCAAGAAGGCCGACATCATTGACCAGATCCTCGATGCCACAGGTGTGACATCGGGAGCTGGCGGGGCCGCACAGGCCAACGGCGACGGCGATCACGCCACCAACGGCGCCCGGCCGTCTCGCCGCTCCCGTGCGGCCACGACCACGGCTGAGGACGCCCCGGCGAGCGCGGCCGCCGCGGCGCCGGCCGGCGACACCGGTGCCGAGACTCCCGCCCCGGCCGAGGCCACCGCCCCGGCGAGCTCCGACCCCACCGAGGCGGCCTCCGCCGGCGACTCGGGACCGGCCGTCTTCGTCGAGCCACCCGAGCTGGCCGAGGGCACCGAGACCGCCCCGCGCCAGAACGGGCAGGGTCAGAACCAAGGCGGGAACCGCGGCAACCAGAACCGCGGCAACCAGAACCAGAACCGCGGCAACCAGCCCGACGGCGATATGGGTAACCGGCGCAGCCGGCGCCGCCGGGGGCGCGACCGCGGCCAGAGCGGCGAGCTCCAGGGCGGGGGGCAGGAGCAGCCCTACTCGGGCGAGCTGGTCGAGGTGAAGGGCATGCTCGACCTGCGCGATGAGGGGTACGGTTTCCTGCGCTGCGACGGGTACCTGCCCTCTTCGAAGGACGTCTACGTCTCCATCAGCCAGGCCCGCCGCTTCGCGCTGCGACGCGGCGACTACGTCGAGGGCGCGTGCCGCCCGGCGTCGAACAACGAGAAGTACCCGGCGCTGTTGCGCATCGACAGCGTGTCGAGCCTCGACCCGGAGGCGGCACGGAGCCGGCCCCGTTTCGAGGACCTCACCCCCCTGTTCCCCGACTCGCGCCTCAACCTCGAGATGCCGGGCGACAAGGACAACCTGACGGCCCGGATCGTGGACCTGCTCTCGCCGATCGGGAAGGGGCAGCGCGGCATGATCGTCTCGCCGCCCAAGGCGGGCAAGACGACGGTCATGAAGCAGATCGCCCACTCCATTGAGGCCAACAACCCCGAGGTGCACCTCATGGTCCTCCTGGTCGACGAGCGGCCGGAAGAGGTCACCGACATGCGCCGCTCGGTGAAGGGCGAAGTCATCGCGTCGACGTTCGACCGTCCGGCCGACGAGCACACGCAGGTGGCCGAGCTGGCCATCGAGCGGGCCAAGCGCCTCGTCGAAATGGGCAAGGACGTCGTCATCGTCCTCGACGGCATCACCCGCCTGGCCCGCGCCTACAACCTGGCTGCCCCGGCCACCGGGCGCATCATGTCCGGTGGCGTCGACTCCGGCGCGCTGTACCCACCCAAGAAATTCTTCGGCGCCGCGCGCAACGTCGAGGAGGGCGGCTCACTGACCATCCTGGCCTCCGCTCTGGTGGAGACCGGCTCGAAGATGGACGAGGTCATCTTCGAGGAGTTCAAGGGCACCGGCAACATGGAGTTGCGCCTCGACCGCCGGCTGTCGGAGCGCCGCCTCTACCCGGCCATCGACGTCAACGCCAGCTCGACGCGCCACGAGGAGCTCCTCTTCGAGCGGGGCCAGCTGCAGCAGGTCTGGAAGCTGCGCCGGGTGCTCAACGCCCTGGCCAACGACGGCAAGGAAGCCGCCGGGCTGGAGCTGCTCATGGACAAGATCCGCACGACGTCGAGCAACGACGAGTTCCTGGCCGAAATCGCCAAAGGACCCGGCGCCTGATCCGACGGACGGGCGTGCCAGTACTGCCCGTAGACTGATCCGACCGAATCGACACTGGAGACACCATGAAGACCGACATCCACCCCGACTACGTAGAGGCGACGGTCAAGTGCTCGTGTGGCAACACGTTCGTGACGCACTCGACCAAGGCCGATCTCCACGTCGAACTGTGCAACGAGTGCCACCCTTTCTTCACCGGCAAGCAGAAGCTGGTCGACTCCGGCGGTCGGGTGGAGCGCTTCCAGCGCCGCTACGGCGAGCGCAAGGGCAAGGCCAAGGCGAAGCCCGCCCCGGCGGCGGCGCAGGACTGACCCGCCGGGCACGGCGCGGCCGCTCTGGTCGCGTCGCCCGAGCGCGGTGCACCGCGGAGAGCCATGTTCGAGGATCGGATGGCCGCGCTCGAAGCGGAGTTCCACGCCGTGGAGGCCGAGTTGGCCGACCCGGCAACCCTCTCCGATCCGGACAGGCTCCGTGACCTGTCGCGGCGCCACAAGGAGCTGGGCGAGATCGTCCGCACCTGGCACGACCTGTCGTCTGCCCGCGACGACGTGACCACCGCCCGCGAGATGCTGACCGAGACGTCGGGGGACGAGCGCGACCTCATGCGCCAGGAGGTCGACGACGCCGAGGCGAGGGTGAAGGACCTTGAGCAGCGGATCCAGGCGCTGCTGCTCCCCAAGGACCCCAACGAGGGCCGCAACGTGATCATGGAGATCCGTGGCGCCGTCGGGGGCGACGAGGCGAACCTGTTCGCGCGCAACCTGTACGACATGTACCTCCGCTACGCCGCCATGCAGAAGTGGAAGGTGGAGGTGCTCTCGGAGGACGCGTCGGACAAGGACGGGATCAACGAGGCGGTCTTCCTCGTCAAGGGCCCGGACGCCTACATCCGCCTGGAGCATGAGGGTGGCACGCACCGGGTGCAGCGCGTACCGGTGACCGAGGCGAAGGGACGGATCCACACGTCGACCGCCACCGTCACCGTGCTGCCCGAGGCGGATGAGGTCGAGATCGACATCGACCCCAACGACCTCAAAATTGACGTCTACCGCTCGACGGGACCCGGTGGCCAGTCGGTCAACACGACGGACTCGGCGGTGCGCATCACGCACATCCCGACCGGGACCGTCGTGGCCATGCAGGACGAGAAGAGCCAGATTCAGAACCGGGCCAAGGCCATGGTCGTGCTGCGGTCCCGCCTGCTCAAGGCCGAGCAGGACCGCCAGGCCGCCGAGATGTCCGCCCAGCGGCGCGGCCAGGTCGGGGCCGGGAACCGGACCGACAAGATCCGGACCTACAACTTCAAGGAGAACCGGGTCACCGATCACCGCATCAACCTGACGCTCTACAAGCTGGACCAGGTGTTGGCGGGCGACCTCACCGAGCTCACCGATGCGCTGATGGCGGAGAAACGAGGCCGCCAGCTCGAGGGCGAGGCGGACGGCGGGCCGTGACGGTGACGGCGGGCACCACGCGCGCCTCGCTGGTGGCCGAGCTGGCGGCGGTGGTGGGCGCGCCGCACGAAGCGCGCTTCATCGTCGACGAGGCGTTCGGGCTCGGCCTGGTCCTGGGGCACCCGGACCAGGCCGCCGGTGCGCTCGACGAGGACGCGGTGGCGGCGGCGCGCCGCATGGCAGCCCGGCGGGCGACGGGGGAGCCGCTGCAGTACGTCTTCGGACACTGGCCCTTCCGTCGTCTCGACCTGCGCGTCGATCCACGGGTGTTGATCCCGCGGCCCGAGACCGAGCAGGTGGTGGACGTGGCGCTGCGCGAGGCACGTCGCCTCGGCGCAGCGAGCGGTGACCCCGCCGGCGCCGGCCTCGTCGTGGTCGACGCCGGCACCGGCAGCGGTGCCATCGCACTGGCTCTGGCCACGGAACTGGCCCCCGGGACGGTGCGCGCCGTGTGGGCCATCGACAGCAGCGCCGACGCCCTGGACGTGGCGGCGGGGAACCTGGCCGCGGTGCGCGCGCGTGTCGGCGACGGTGTTGCCCCGTTCGAGCTTGCCGAGGGGAGCTGGCTCGAACCGCTCCCGGCGTGGCTCCGCGGTGCCGTCGACCTGGTCGTCTCGAATCCGCCCTATGTCTCGGATGACGAATGGTCCGACCTGGAGACCGAGGTGCGCTCCGAGCCGCGGGGGGCCCTCGTCGCGGCGGCCGCCAGTGACGGGACGCCGGGGCTGGCCGACGTGGAGGCCGTGCTGATGCAGTCCCTGGACTGGCTGGCCCGACCCGGGGCGGCCGTCGTCGAACTGGCGCCGCACCAGGCCGAACCGGCTGCCGCGCTGGCCCGGCGGCTGGGCTTCGACGACCTCAGGGTCGAGCCGGACCTGGCCCGGCGCCCACGCGCGCTGGTGGCGCGCCTCGGGGCCGGGCGCTGACATGGACCAGGAGCCGGAGACCGGCATGGTGCATCCGCCGCTGGTGAGTGCCGGGTCGGACGAGGCGGCCACCGCCCTCGCAGCGGGGGGCGTCATCGCCGTGCCCACGGTGGGGGGCTATTGCCTCGCCGTGCGGGCCGGGCCGGGCGAGAGCGAGGCGCGGCTGGTGGATCTGGCGGCGGACCCCGAAGGCCCCCACTACGCCGTCGGGCAGACCGACGCTCTGCGCTCCCTCACCTCGGGCTGGACCGACGAGCTGGAGCGCCTGCTCGAACGTTGCTGGCCCGGACCGGTCGAGGTCTTCGTTCCCCGGGCGGACGACCCCGACGCCGACACGGACGCCGGCGCCCACACGGGTTGCGGAACGGGCGACGCCGGCGGCGCCCGGGAAGCCGACGAGGCGAGCGCCCCGGGGGCGCCCGACGAGTCCGGTGGGTGGGCCGTCGTCGTGGGCATGCCCGACGGCCGGGCGCTGCGCCGGCTGTGTCGCGAGCACGGGCCCTGGCGCACGGTGCCGCTCAGCTTCACGGAGGCGAGCGAAGTCGCCGAGGCCTTCGCTGCCACCGACGTGGCGGTGGTGGTCGACGGCGGCCGCCGCGACGGGCCGCCGTCGACGCTCGTCGATGCCACGGTGTCGCCGGTCCGGGTCCTGCGCGAGGGTGCGCTGCCGGCCTCCTTCATCGAGGGGACGATGCTGATGAGCACCCGCCGGCGGCTGTTCGGGCGACAGAAGCGGTCCCGGCCGGACTGACACGCCCCGATGCGCGCCGGGCGCCGGGGGCGCCTACCGTTCGACCGGCCGCAGAGTGCTCACCGAGCGCCTCGCCTCCCAGTGGTTGCGCCGACCCAGGGCGGCGAAGTAGGTCGGGCGGTCGGTCAACGCACGGGTGGCCAGCCACAGGCGCTTGAGATGCCGCTTGTAGCCGTGCGCAACGTCGTCCTCATAGGCGGTGCGGCCGTGGAGCACGTGGTAGTTGTTGATGAACTGCATCTCACCGGGCTGCAGGTCCATATACACGTTGAAGTCGGGATCGTTGGCCAGCGCGGAGGCCGTGGCGATGGCCTCACGGGCGACCGGGCTGAGCCGGGGCGCCTCGGGATGGCGCTGTGAGGCCAGGATGTACTGGGGGATGAAGCGGACGAAGAGCCGGTCCGCGTGCTCGGTGAACCCCGGTACGCCGTAGAAGGCCGGTGCGCCGTCGGCCTGCTCGCCCCGGGTGTCGTAGGGCAGCGGCTCGTAGAGGGCGGCGGCCAACTCGGGAGACTCACGCACCAGGTGGTTGTGGATCGCCACCGCGTTGGCGACGCAGGAGAGGCCGCCGGCGCGCGCCGTGCGCAGGCAGAGCAGTCCGACCAGGTCGGAGCCGTCCGTGTGGTAGTCGAGCGCGATGCCGCCGAGCTCGTTGCCGCGGACGGTGGGGTCGTCGATGGTCTTGCCCTGGTCGGTCACGTCGCCGAGGACATGGCCGTACTTGTTCTGGGCCCAGGGCTCGCCGAGATGCAGCCCGATGCCCCAGTACAGCAACGTCACGTCCTCATCGCTGTAGCGCCCGGTGTCGAGGGTCGCGATCCGGGCGAAGCCGCGGCCGTTGAGGAGGACGTCGACGACGCCGTCGAGCTTCGACGCCAGGGCCTCGAGCGGGAAGTCCTCGCGTTCGAGATCGAGGGGGTCCGTACTCTTGCGCCTGGCCGTCGCCAGGGCATGGTCGAGCTCGGCGTGGTCGGCCTCCCCCAGGCGCAGGGTCCATGACTCTGGGTCGGCGACGTCGGCTGCCCGCCACTCGGCGGCCCGCTCCAACTCGTGCAGGTCGGTCGCGTCCATATCGGCTCCTCTCGGCTCTCAGCGCGCCGGTCGGCCGGCGCGCACCAGCCGCCCGGGCAACGCGCCCGTCGGCTCCCCGTCCCGGTACGTGATCTCCCCGCCGACGACCGTGGCGCAGTAACCGCGGGCCCGCTGCAGCAGCCGCTTGCCCCCGGCGGGGAGGTCGTAGGCCATCACCGGCGCCTGGCAGCGCAGCCGGTCGAAATCGATGACGTTGACGTCGGCCCGCATGCCCTCGGCCAGGACGCCACGGTCGGTCAGACCCACGGCGCGCGCCGTCGTGCCCGTCAGCTGCGCGACCACCCAGCCCAGCGGCATGCGGCCGCGCGAGCGGTCGCGCGCCCAATGGGAGAGCGCATAGGTCGGGAAGCTGGCGTCGGCGATGATGCCCACGTGCGCGCCCCCGTCGCCCAGCCCGAACACGGTGTCGGGGTGGGCCAGCATCTCCCCGCAGGCATCGAGGTCGCCGTCGGCAAAGTTGGAGAACGGGACGAAGAGGAAGTCGCGTCCACCGTTGGCGGTCAGCAGGTCCAGGGCCAGCTCGGCGGGGTCGACGCCCCGGGACTCGGCCAGGCGCCGCACACTCCGCTCGGGCGCGGGCTCGTAGTCGGGCACGTCGCCGAGCGGGTACATGCGTCCGTAGTCGACGAGGCGGCGGCCGGGGCCGTCCGGGCGCTCGCCCAGGAGGCGCGCCCGGAACGCCGGGTCGCGCAGGGCGCGCACCTGCGCGTCCAGCGGTTGCCCGGCCACGTCTCGGAACGCCGGGTGGCCCGAGAACGGGTGGAACGACGACTGCAGCCCGAGGAGCAGCCCCACGGGGCGGGGTGCCACCTGGGCCCTGATGGGCAGGCCGTCGGCCGCCGCCTGCTCGATGTCCGCCAGCAGGTCACGCCAGGCCTCGGGCCGCTGGTGGCTCTGCGCGAGCGAGACCGACAGCGGGCACCCCGTCAGCTCGACCAGGTGCCGGATCATGGCGAACTCGGCCTCCGGGTCGGGCCAGAAGTCCGAGATCAGCTCGACGACGCCGTGCCCGGCATCCGCCACCCCTTGGGCGATCGCCTCCAGCTCGTCCGCCCGGGCCCGCAGCGACGGCGTCGGTTCGCCCGTGGCCGTCCGGTGGTTCAGCGTCCGCGACGTCGAGAATCCGATGGCACCGGCGCGCATGGCCTCGGTGGCCAACGTCCTCATGGCGGCGGCGTCTTCGTCCGTCGCCTCCTCCAGGCGGGCCGCCCGTTCGCCCATGACGTAGAGGCGCAGCGCGCCGTGGGGGAGCTGCGCGCACAGATCGATGTCGTGGGGCCGGCGCTCGACGGCATCCAGGTACTCGCCGAAGCTCTCCCACGACCATTCGATCCCTTCGTCGAGCACGGCGCCGGGGATGTCCTCGACGCCCTCCATGAGAGAGATGAGGCGATCATGCGCGTCGGGCCGCACCGGTGCGAAGCCCACGCCACAGTTGCCCATGACCGCCGTGGTGACCCCGTGCCAGCTCGACGGCGTGATGCGGGAGTCCCATGTCGCCTGGCCGTCGTAGTGGGTGTGGATGTCGACGAAGCCCGGCGTCACGAGCAGTCCGGCGGCGTCGATCTCCTCGCGCCCCCGGGCCGCCACCCGCCCCACCGCCGCGATGGTCCGGCCCTCCACCGCGACGTCGGCCGGCACGGGCTCGCCGCCCAGGCCGTCGGCCACCAGGCCCCCCCGGATCACAAGATCGTGTGCCATGCGTGCGGCGCCCCCAGACCCACCCCGGGTCGCCGGGGAGATAGTTAGACTGATCTAACTATACGCGCATCGGGCGGGCGTGGCAAGACCCCGTCCCGCCGTCGCGTCGGGCCCTCAGTCACCCGTCCCGAAGACGTTGCCGAGCCGCTCCTCGCGCGTCTCGGCATGGGCGTCGTAGAGCATGCGCAGGAAGCCCCGCATGGCGGTGTGATCGACCCCGGGCACCAGCTCCTCCATCCGCTCGGCCAGCTGCTCCTCGAACCGGCTCAGCCGCGCCCGCCCCGCCTCGGTCAGCTCTATGCGGGTCACCCGCCCGTCGCCGGTCTCGTCCACGGCGTCGGCGACCCAGCCCTGCTGGCGCAGGCTGGTGATCATGGACGAGACGGTGGGCTTGGTGACCGAGTTGGCCGCTGCGAGCTCGCCCGCCCGCCGCGACCCGCCGAGGAGGTACAGCAGTGTCCGGTACTGCGCCATGCTGAGGTCGCTGCGCCGGGCCACCTGTTCGAACTCCCGGTACAGCGACACCACCAGCCGGACCCCCGGCACCCGGTCGTCCCTCGCAGCGGCCATGCCGCACGATACGGGCTATCCGTCGAGGGACAGCGCGCCGTCGCCGGCGAGGACGCCCGTGCGGCCGACCCCCTCCTCGGCGCAGAGCTCGTGCAGCGTGTCGTTGTCGGCGATGGTGCCCCAGGCGCGGCTGCCCTCGGCCGTCCGGCAGGCCAGGATGCCGCGCTCGGGCGCCCCGTCGCGGTCGAAGGTCACCGTGTACGTCTCGACCCGCACCTTCCCGCTGGCCTCGGAGTCGACGCGGCACCGGGGGAGGGCGTCCACCTCGGCTTGGACGTCGCGCCAGGCGAAGGGCTGGGCACCACCGTGGTCCGGCGGGCGGGACGCGTACACCCCGACGGAGTGCTTCGTGGCGTACCACCCGAGGCCGGTGACGAGGGCCGCGGTTCCCGGGGCCGCGCGCACTGCGGTGACGGCGCGCGCGATGCCGTGCGAGGTGTAGTTGTTGCCCGGGCCGCCGGCGAAGGTGAGCCCCCCGGTCAACGTCAGGGGCCGGCCCGGGTCGTCGGGGGCCAGCCCGAGCTCGGCCGCCGCCATCTGCACCACGACGGGGAAGCACGAGTAGAGGTCGATCGACGCCACGTCGTCGATCCCGAGCCCGGCCCCCTCGAGTGCGGCCGACCCGGCGAGCCGGATGGCCGGTGAGCGGTGCAGCTCGGGCCGGTGCGAAATGAACCAGTGATCATTGGCGTCGGCGCCGGCGAGCGGAAAGACCCAGCGCTCCTCGGGGACGCCGGCGGACCGCGCCGCCTCGGCCGAGCACACGATGTAGGCGGCACCCTGGTCCACCTGCATGTTGGCGGTGCACAGCTTGGGGTAGGGGAACGAGACCATCCGGTTGGCCGGGGTCGCTGTGACGATCTCGTCGGCTGAGCGCGGGGTGCGGATCCACGCATGGGGATTGGCCGCGGCCACCTCGCTGAAGCGCGACCACAGAGCGCCGAAGCGGGCGGCGTGTTCACCGAGCGACCATCCGTTGGCCGCCCGCAGGGCGTTCTCGAAGAGGGGGTAGGCATGGACGGGGAGGAGCACGCCGCGGCTCATCTCCAATTCCGTCGCACCCGGCTTGTCCGTGCCGAACGTGACGGGGGCCGGCGTACCCTCGGCCGGCTGGCTGACCCAGGCGAGCGGACTGCGGGAGGGGTCGCGGCGCGCCAGGGCGCGGGCGTACATCGCCTCGGCCCCCGTGACCAGCACGACGTCGGTGTCGCCCCGGCTGATGGCGCGGCAGGCGTCGTGCATGAAGGCCTGCGGCGCGTTGCCACCGATGGCGGACACCATCAGCTCCGCCGGCTCGTCGCCGGCGGCGAAGCCGAGGCGCGCCGCCACGAGGAGCGCGGGGTTGACGGTGCGCCACCCGAGCGGCACCACGACCCGGATGCTGTCCGCCCGCCGGAGCAGGGCCCGGCCGGACGGGGCGGCGGCGCCCGCCGCGACACCGTCGCAGTCCTCTGCGGCCGCCAGCAGCGCCGACGTCATCAGCTCCAGCGGCTCGGGCCGGTCCGCGGGGTCCAGGCCGACATCGGGCGGGGTGACGACCTGGCCGACGCCGACCACGACGGGGGTGCGCGGGTGCGGGGGCATGGTCCGGGGAGCGTACCGGTTCACGCCCCGGGGGCTACCCGGCGCACCGGTAGACTCGATGCCTATGCGCGTCGCCGTCGGCTCGGACCACGCCGGGTTCGACCTCAAGGAGGTCCCGAAGGGCGAATTGGCCACACGCGGCCACGCCGTCGCCGACCACGGCACGTACGAAGCGGGGGTGCCGGTCGACTACCCCGACTTCGGTGCCGCGGTGGGCCACGCCGTCGCCGACGGTCTGGCTGACATCGGCGTGTGCGTCGGCGCCCGCATCACCGGCGCCACCGTCGCCACCGACGCGCTGGCCGCGTTCCTGGCCGCGCCCGAGGAGCACGGGCGCCGCGACGCGCGTATCGACAAGCTGGCGGGCCTCGAGAGCTTCGAGAGGGAGCTCGTCGGCCCCCCAGGAGAAGGGACTCCATGAGCACCGCAGAGACCGCGCTGGCTGCCGACCCCGAGGTGGCGAACCTCATCGGACAGGAGCTCAACCGCCAGCAGACCACGTTGCAGCTGATCGCATCCGAGAACTTCACCTCGGCCGCGGTGCTGGCGGCCTCGGGCTCGGTGCTGACCAACAAGTACAGCGAGGGCTATCCCGGCCGCCGCTACTACGGCGGGAACCAGATCATCGACGAGGTCGAGGACCTGGCGCGCCAACGGGCCACGGCCCTGTTCGGGGCGGCCCACGCCAACGTGCAACCGCACGCCGGGGCCAACGCCAACCTGGCCGCCTACCAGGCACTGCTCGAACCCGGCGCCACCATCCTGGCCATGCGCCTCGACCACGGCGGACACCTCACGCACGGCTCGCCGGCCTCCATCGTCTCGAAGTTCTGGAGCTTCGTCTCCTACGGCGTGACGCCCGAGTCCCACGACGAGGCGAACCCGGGCGAGGTGATCGACTTCGACCAGGTGGCGCATCTGGCCAAGACGGAGAAGCCGGCGCTCATCGTCGCCGGCTCGACCGCCTACGCCCGTGTCATCGACCCGCGCCCTTTCCGCGAGATCGCCGACTCGGTGGGTGCGCTCTTCATGTTCGACGCCGCCCATCCGGCGGGCCTCATCGCCGGCGGCGTGCACCCGAGCCCGGTCGGTGTCGCCGACGTCGTCACCCTCACCACGCACAAGACCCTGCGCGGGCCGCGGGGCGGGGCCATCCTCTGCGGCGACGAGCTGGCGAAGAAGATCGACAGCGCCGTGTTCCCCGGGCTGCAGGGCGGGCCCCTCGAGCACGTGATCGCCGCCAAGGCGGTGGCCTTTGCCGAGGCCGCGCAGCCCAGCTTCCGCGACTACGCGGCGCAGGTCGTCACCAACGCGGCGGCGCTGGCCGACGCGCTGGCCGGGCACGGCTTCCGGCTGGTGTCGGGCGGGACGGACAATCACATGCTGCTCGTCGACCTGCGGCCCTTCGACGAGGAGCTGACGGGCAAGGAGGCTCAGGAGGTGCTGGACCGGGCGGGCATCACGTGCAACCGCAACACGATCCCCGACGACCCCCGCTCGCCCTTCCTCACGTCGGGCCTCCGCCTCGGGACGGCCGCCGAGACGACGGCGGGCATGGGGACGGCCGAGATGCAGGTCGTGGCCGACCTGATCGTGCGCACCTTGAAGGCCCGCACCGACCAGGGGGAGATCTCCGCCGTGCGGTCCGAGGTCGCCGCGCTCTGCGGCCGGTTCCCGCCGTATCCAGATCTCGTGGGCTAGCGAATGCCCGACATCGGCTGGTACGGCCTGGTCCTGGTCATGGCCGCCGTGGCCACCGCCGCGCTGACCATCCCGGCCCGGCGGATCGCGATCCGGGTGGGTTACGTGGCGCACCCGGGCGAGCGTTCCGTGCACACCAAGCCCATTCCCTACGGCGGTGGGGCCGCCATGCTCATGGGGTTCATGGCGGCGACGCTCGGGGCGGCGGCGCTGCCACAGCTGCGGCCGATCTTCCAGGACTCGCCGGAGATGACCGGGGTGGTGCTGGCCGCCGGGGCGATGTTCGCCGTCGGGCTCATCGACGACGTCCGTGACATGTCGGCGCCGGCCAAGATGGCGGGCCAGGTCCTGGCCGCCAGCATCTTGTACTTCAGCGGCGTGACGATGTACGAGCTGAAGATCCCGCTCGCCGGCTTCTTCGTCCTGACGCCCGGCATCATCCCGCTCATCACCGCAGCGTGGGTCATCGCGCTGACCAACGCCGTGAACCTGATCGACGGGCTCGACGGTCTCGCGGCCGGCGTCGTCGCCATCGGGGGCGGCGCGCTCGCGGTGTACGGCATCCGGCTCATGGGGCTGGGCCTCCTCCCGAGCGACAACATCGGGCCGCTGGTGGCCGTGATCGCGTGCGGGATCTGTCTCGGCTTCCTCCCCTTCAATTTCAATCCCGCGCGCATCTTCATGGGCGACGCCGGCGCGCACTTCCTCGGTCTCCTCATGGCCGCCTCGACCATGGTGATCGGGGGGCGTGTCCCGACCGCCGTGCCCATCAGCGGCGTGACCTACTTCTTCTTCGCCCCCCTGTTCATTCCGTTGCTCATTCTCGGGGTGCCCCTCGTCGACATGGCATTCGCGTTCGTCCGCCGGACCGCCCGGGGCCGTGGTTTCGACACGCCCGACAAGGAGCACATCCATCACCGCCTGCTGCGACTCGGGCACGGGCCGCGGCGCAGCGTCATCATCCTGTGGGCCTGGACGGCGGTCCTCTCGAGCTTCCTGCTCTTCCCCCTCTTCGTCCACCAGGTCAACGCGTTCATCCCGATCGGGGCGGCTGCCCTGGGCGTGGGTCTCTACACCTTCTTCCACCCGGGTCTGCGGCAGGGCGACGGCGATGACGACGGCGACGGCCGCGACCAGGGGATTCCTGCGCCGGCCGGAGAGCCCGAACGGATCAGCGAGGTGGTCAGGTTCCCCTCGTGACCGTTTGGACGGGATCTGGGCCGGGATGCGATGATGAGGGCTGTGTACCCCGTCCACCTCGCCTCGTCCGACGCTGCCCTCGCAGCCACGTGGACGACGGACTCCGGCGCGCCACGCACCGCATAAAGGGGCAGAAGTCGTATGCGTGGACAAGTGAGCCTCGTCGTGCGCGCCCGTTCGGGTGACGGACCGGGACGAGACCTCCCAGCCGCAAGGCCCCAAACCGCTCCCCGGTGCTGCCGCGTTCTTGGGCATGGGCCTCTCCGCGGCCGTCTGTGTCGGGGTCGGGCTGGGTCTGGGGCTCTGGATCGACAGCGCCCTGCACACCGCGCCGGCGTTCCTGCTGGTCGGGCTGGCGCTGGGCCTGGCCGCCGCCGCCATGAGCGTGGTCAAACAGATCCGCACGTACCTGTAGAGGGCGGCACATGAACATGCTGGACGGGCTCTCGGACCTCGAGGGCAACTCGCTGGCCAAGGTGCTGCGGCGCACGATCGTGTCCGCCATCGTCGTGGGCGCCGCCGCCGTCGTCATCACACTCCTGCTGTCGGCGCCCTGGGCGGCGCTGGGCATCGCCATCGGCCTCGGCTTGGCCGTCGTGAACCTGCGCTTCCTCGATGCGGGCGTGGCCAAGCTCCACACGGACGGCGAGACGAACAACAAGGTGCTCCGGCGCGCCATGGGCACCAAGAGCATCACGCGCCTCGGCGTGATCACCGTCGTCTGCGTCGGCCTCCTCCTGCTTAACGGCGCGCTGGGCATCGGTGCCGTGGCCGGCCTCGTCATCTTCCAGTTGCTCTTCGTGGTCAACGTCGGGCGCGTCGTCCTTTCGCAGGGGATCCAATGAGCGGCAACCACTTCGTGCTCGCCAGTGGCAATATCACGATCGGCGCCCACCACAGCGTGTGGCACGTGGCGGGCCTGACTATCTACGGGGACGTGGTGTGGACCACGCTCATCGCGGCGGCCATCGTGCTCGGTCTCGGGCTGCGCATGCGGGCGAAGGTCACGTCCGGTGTCCCCGGGAAGCTGCAGCTCTTCTGGGAGACGCTGGTGGAGCAGGTCTCCGACCTGGCCTCGTCGGCCATCGGGCCCGAGGGCCTCCCCTTCGTCGGCCTGGGCGTCACGGTCTTCTTCTTCATCCTGATCTGCAACTGGCTCGCCTTCGTGCCGAGCGGCGACCCGGGATTCCTCGCCCCGCCGACCGGCGACGTCAACCTGCCGCTCGCCCTCGCGCTGACCGTGTTCTTCCTGGTGCACTACAACTCGGTCAAGGCACGCGGGTGGAAGGGGTACTTCAAGCACTACGCCCAGCCCTACGCCGCGCTCACGCCGATCAACATCATTGAGGAGATCACCAAGCCGATCACGCTGACGTTCCGGCTCTTCGGCAACATCTTCTCGGGCGTGCTGATGATCGCGGTGATCGTGACGCTGATCCCACCGTATGCGTCGTGGATCGGCCTGATCGTCTGGAAGCCGTTCGACGAGCTCTTCATCGGAGCGATCCAGGCCTTCATCTTCGCCCTGCTCACCATCATGTACCTCGGGATGGGGATGAGCCGGGACGCCCACTAGGCGCCCGGCGGAGGCGAGACCCGCAGGACCAACCAGCAGTTTCGAATCGATCTCAACAAAGGATCTCAACAAAGGAGAGGAAACATGGCAGCAAGCACAATGGAAGGTGCGGTACGCGTGGCCGGTGCGCTCGTCGGCGGCGGGCTGGCACTCGGCGGGGGCGCCATCGGCGCCGCGGTCGGCGACGGTCTGGCCGGCTCGCAGACGATCGCGGCCATTGCCCGGCAGCCCGAGATCGAGGCCAAGGCCCGTCAGTACTTCTTCCTCACGGTCGGTCTCGTCGAGGCCATGTACTTCATCAACCTCTTGTTCATGGTCGTCTTCGTCTACGTCTTCGCCGCCAAGAGCATCTCGGCGTAGGACGACGCCGGCCATCGCCCATCCCACGGAGAGAACCCGGAAACCGAGCGCATCATGACCACAGCAGGCATCTTCCTTCTGCCCAACGGCACGTTTTTCATTGAGCTGGCGGTCTCGATCGTCCTGATCCTCGCCATCTACAAGTGGGTGCTCCCTCCGATCAACAAGGCCATGGAGGAGCGCCAGGAGAAGATCCGGACGTCCCTCGAGGCAGCCGATCAGGCGCGCGCCGACGCGGAGGCGGCCGACGACGAGCGGCGGGCCGTGCTGGAAGAGGCCCGTCACCAGGCGCGTGAGATCGTGGCCCAGGCCAACCGCACCGCCGAGCAGGTGCGCGTCGACGCCCAGTCCCGCGGGCAGAGCGAGTACGACCGCATCGTGGCCAACGCCGAGGTGGAGATCGGCCTGGCGCGCCAGCGGGCGGTCGAGGAGGCCGCAGCACGCATGGGCGAGATCGTCATGGACGTGGTCGAGCGGGTCATCGGGCGCGAAGTCAGCTTCGAAGCCCATCGCGACCTGATCGAAGAGGCCGTGAGCGCGCTGCGGGCCGACACGGGAGGCGCCGCCGCCGCCACCGCCGAGGCACTGCAGTGAACCCCGCGCTGCAGGGGTACGCCGCGGCCGTGCTGGAGGCGGCCGAGCCGGCCTCGCTCCGGGGGATCGCGGACGACCTGGCGGCGATAGAGCGACTCGCCTTGAGCAATGCGCCGCTGCGCGCCGCGCTCACCGACACGTCGGTGCCCGGGAGGGCCCGACGGGCCGTCCTGCTCGACCTCCTCGAGGGGAAGGTCGCCGCGGTGGCCCGCCGGCTGGCCGCGTTCTCCTGCCTCGTGGTGAAGGCGCCCGAAGTGCCGACCGCCCTGGGCTGGTTGGCCTCCCGGGCCTGGCACGCCGCGGCGGGCCGCGTCATGGAGGAGCCGCCGTTGAGCCTCACCCAGGCGCGCCATCGCGTCGCGGGCTATGCCACAGCGCTGCACGAGGACATGTCCACGGCAGAGCTCGAGTCGCTGGAGGACGACCTCTTCCGCTTCGCGCGGATCGTGGCCTCCACGCCGCCGTTGCGGGCGGCGCTGACCGACCGGGACCTCGATGTCGCCGCCCGCCAGCGTCTCGTCGTCGGGCTCCTGGAGGGCAAGGCGCCGGCGACGACGCTGGCGCTGATCCGTTACGTCGTGACCGGAGGGCGGGCGCGCGACTTCGTCGGCACCCTGGACTTCCTGGTCGAGCAGACCGCGGCCGCCCGGGGCTGGCGCATCGCGCACGTGCGTGCCGCGGCGGCGATCGACGACGAGCAGCGGGCGGCACTCTCGGACTCGCTGTCCCGGCTGGCGGGCGGGCCGGTCGAGCTCCAGGTGGTCATCGACGAGGAGCTGCTCAGCGGCGTACGCGTCCGCATCGGGGACCTGCTGGTGGACGCGACGGCTCGGGGACGGCTCGACTCGCTGCGCGAGCACCTCGTCCCGGCCGGGTGGCAGCAGACCGGGTTCGGCCGCGCCGGGCGCGGCCACATGACGACGGAAGACACAGAAGGAGCAGACTGATGGCAGAGCTGACGATCGACGCCAGTGAGATCACCAAGGCGCTGGAACGGTACGTCGAGGACTACACCCCGGCGGTCGGGACCGAGCAGATCGGTCACATCGTCGAGGTCGGGGACGGCATCGCCCGCGTGTCGGGCCTTCCGGGCGCCGCGGTCAACGAGCTGCTCGAGTTCGAGGACGGCACACTCGGACTGGCCCTGAACCTCGACGAGGACACGATCGGCGCCGTCGTCCTGGGGGATGTCGACAACCTCGAGGAGGAGCAGCTCGTCAAGGCGACGGGGCGGATCCAGACCGTGCCGGTCGGTGACGCCCTGCTGGGCCGGGTCGTCAACGCCCTGGGCGAGCCGCTCGACGGCAAGGGCCCGATCAAGACGACCGAGACGCGACGCATGGAGGTGCAGGCTCCGGGCATCGTCGGCCGCCAGCCGGTGAGCGAGCCGATGCAGACGGGGATCAAGGCCATCGACGCCATGACGCCCATCGGGCGAGGGCAGCGCGAGCTGATCATCGGCGACCGCAAGACGGGCAAGACGACCGTGGCGATCGACACCATCATCAACCAGGCCGGCCAGGGCGTGAAGTGCATCTACGTGGCCATCGGCCAGAAGAACTCCTCGGTGGCGCAGACGGTTGCCACGCTCGAGAACCACCAGGCGCTGGAGTACACGGTCGTGGTCGTGGCATCGGCGGGGGACCCGGCACCGTTCAAATACCTCGCCCCCTACGCCGGCTGCGCCATGGGCCAGCACTGGATGGAGAACGGCGAGCACGCGCTCATCATCTACGACGACCTCTCCAAGCAGGCCGAGGCCTACCGCGCCGTCTCGCTGCTCCTGCGCCGGCCACCGGGCCGCGAGGCGTACCCCGGGGACGTCTTCTACCTGCACTCGCGGCTCCTCGAGCGGGCGGCCAAGCTGTCCGATGAACGGGGCGGAGGGTCGCTCACCGCGCTCCCGGTGGTCGAGACCAAGGCGGGCGACATCTCGGCCTACATCCCCACCAACGTCATCTCCATCACCGACGGGCAGGTCTTCTTGGAGACGGACCTGTTCAACTCGGGCATCCGGCCGGCCATCAACGTCGGCAACTCGGTCAGCCGTGTGGGCAGCGCGGCCCAGGTCAAGGCCATGAAGCAGGTCTCGGGGACGCTCAAGCTCGACCTGGCGCAGTTCCGCGAGCTCGAGGCCTTCGCCACCTTCGGCTCCGAGCTCGACCGGGTGTCCCAGGCCCAGCTCGACCGCGGCTACCGGCTGACCGAGCTCCTCAAGCAGCCCCAGAACCGGCCGGTGCCGGTCGAGGAGCAGGTCCTCGCCATTTACGCGGGGACCAAGGGCTGGACGGACTCGGTCCCCGTGAGCGAGGTGCGCCGGTTCGAGAGCGAGCTGGTGGAGTACTTCAAGGGCAACCACCCCGGCGTGCTCGAGACGATCAGGACGACGGGCGCGCTGCCCGACGGGGATGAGCTCGACAAGGGTCTCACCGCGTTCGTCGAGGGCTTCGACACGGGGAAGGTCGACTGACCCATGGCCGGTGGTCAAGAGCGCGTCCTGCGGCGCCGCATCCGCAGTGTGCAGTCCACGAGGAAGATCACCAAGGCGATGGAGCTCATCGCCGCCTCGCGGATCGTGCGCGCCCAGACGCGGATCGCGGCCAACCGGCCCTTCCGGGAGGGCATGGAGCGGATCCTGCGGATCACGGCGGCGGCCGACTCGAGGGCGGCCGCGCGGCTGCTCGGCACGCCGGAGTCGCCCCGCCACGTCGGGATCCTCGCCATCGTCGGTGACCGCGGCCTGGCCGGGTCCTACAACTCGGGGGTGCTGCGGGCCACTGAGCGGCTGGTCGCCGAGCACCGGGGCAACGGCGCCGAGGTGACGGTGTGGTCGGTGGGCAAGAAGGGCCCTCCCTACTTCCGCTACCGCGGGATCGCCACGACGGCGTCGTTCGCCGGCTTCGCCGACCAGCCCGCATTCGCCGACGCCCGCCACATCGCCGCGGTGGTGGCCGCCCCGTTCGTCTCCGGCGAGATCGACATGGTCCAGATGGTGTCGACCCGCTTCATCTCCGCCGGCAGCCAGCGCGTGGGAACCCAGCAGGTGCTGCCGCTGCCGCTCCCCGAGACGGACGAGGAGGCACCGGAGCACGCCGACGACCGCCTCGAGGGGTACACCGAGTTCGAGCCCGAGCCCAAGAAGCTGTTGGTCGAGCTGGCGCCGCGGGCCCTGGAGGCGGAGATCTTCGCCGCGCTCCTCGAGGGCGCTGCGTCGTTCTTCACCGCACAGCAGCGGGCCATGGCGGCCGCCACCGACAACGCGGACGAGCTCGTCCGCACCCTGACGCGCGTCATGAACCGCGCCCGCCAGGACGCCATCACCACCGAGATCATGGAGATCGTGGGCGGGGCCGAGGCGCTCCGCCAAGCGAAGGGAGCTTGACCGCAATGACCACTACGACCATGCAGGACACATCACCGGCCGGCACGCTCGAGGACGGCCGGGTGGTCGCCATCGCCGGACCAGTGATCGACGTCGAGTTCCCGCCGCACGCGCTGCCCGAGATCAACCACGCCGTCGAGTTCACCATTGAGCTCGACGGCTCGGCCCACCAGGTGACGGCCGAGGTGGCCCAGCAGATCGGGGAGGGCCGGGTGCGCTGCATCTGCATGCAGCAGACCGACGGGCTCGTCCGCGGGGCGCCGGTGCGCAACCTAGGTCGTGGCATCACGGTCCCCGTCGGCAACGCCGTGCTCGGGCACGTCTTCAACGTGCTCGGGCAGCCCCTCGACACCGACTCGATCGAGGGAGTCGAGGACTACTGGGAGATCCACCGCAGCGCGCCGGCCTTCGACCAGTTGGAGCCCCGGTCGATCATGTTCGAGACCGGGATCAAGGTCATCGACCTCCTGGAGCCCTACGTGCAGGGCGGCAAGATCGGCCTCTTCGGTGGGGCCGGCGTGGGCAAGACCGTGATCATCCAGGAGATGATCCACCGCGTGGCCCAGCAGCACGGCGGCGTGTCGGTGTTCGCGGGCGTGGGGGAGCGGACCCGGGAGGGCACCGACATGTGGCTCGAGATGCAGGAGTCGGGCGTCATCGACAAGGCCGCTCTCGTGTATGGCCAGATGGACGAGCCTCCCGGCGTCCGCCTGCGGGTCGGCCTGGCCGCACTGACCATGGCCGAGTACTTCCGGGACGTGCAGAACCAGGACGTGCTGCTCTTCATCGACAACATCTTCCGCTTCGTGCAGGCCGGCTCCGAGGTGTCCACGCTCCTCGGGCGGATGCCGTCGGCGGTGGGCTACCAGCCGACGCTGGCCGACGAGATGGGCGAGCTCCAGGAGCGGATCACCTCCACGAAGGGGAAGTCGATCACCTCGCTGCAGGCGGTCTACGTCCCCGCGGACGACTACACCGACCCTGCCCCGTTCACGACCTTCACCCACCTCGACGCCACCACCGAGCTGTCGCGGCAGATCGCCGCGCTCGGTATCTACCCGGCCGTCGACCCCCTGGCGTCCACCTCGAACATCCTCGCTCCGGAGATCGTCGGCGACCGCCATTACGCGGTGGCACGGCGGGTGCAGGAGATCCTCCAGCGCTACAAGGAGCTGCAGGACATCATCGCCATCCTCGGCATGGACGAACTCTCCGAGGAGGACCGGGTCACCGTCAACCGCGCCCGCAAGGTGCAGCGCTTCTTGTCCCAACCGTTCTTCGTGGCCGAGGTCTTCACCGGCGTGCCGGGCATCTTCGTCCCGATCGACGAGACGGTGGAGTCGTTCGAGGCGCTGGCCAACGGCGATCTGGACAACGTCCCCGAGCAGGCCTTTCTGAACGTCGGTGGCGTCGAGTCGGTGCTCGAGAAGGCCAAGACCCTCGAGGCCGAGGCGGGCTAGTGGCCGACGACGTCTTCGGCGTGGAGGTCGTCACGCCCGAACAGCCCCTGTACGCCGGCGGCGCCCTGTCGGTGGTGCTGGCCACCTCCGAGGGCGATCTGACCGTGCTCGACGGCCACACGCCGCTGGTCGGTGACGTGGTGCCCGGCGAGGTGAAGGTCGAGCAGCCCGACGGCGCCGTGCTGCGCCTCGCGGTGCACGGCGGCTTCCTGCAGATCGACACCAGCCCCGGGGCCGCCGGGGGCCTGGCGGAAGGGGAGGGCCCGTTGCCCGGGCTCTCCACCCGGGTGACCGTCCTGGCCGGGGTGGCCGAGCTGGCGGAGGAGATCGACGTGACGCGGGCCCACCAAGCCCGGGAGACTGCGACGCAGCGGATCAGCGACCTCGGCGCGGGCCGGGGTGCCGTGTCGGAGGAGGTGGACGTGGACGTGCAGCTCGCCGAGGCCGAGGGCGCGCTGGCACGAGCCGAGCTGCGGCTCGTGGTGGCCGCCGGCACCGCATGAGCGGGAGCCGGCGCGGCGGCCGGCCGCAAGGCCGGCCCCGTGGGTGGACCCCCCGGGTGGACCCCCCCGGGTGGATCAGCCGAACGCGATGGAGCTGAACTCGGCCAACTTGGCCAACGCGTGGCTGGCGTCGATCTTGCGCAGCGTCCCCGACTTGGAGCGCATCACCAGCGACTGTGTCGTCGCCCCGAACTCGTGGTACTGGACGCCCCTCAGGAGCTCCCCGTCGGTGATCCCGGTCGCGGCGAAGAAGCAGTTGTTGCCCTGCACCAGGTCGTCGGTCGTGAGGACGGCGTCGAGCGCGTAGCCGGCCTCGATGGCGGCCGACCGCTCCGCCTTGTTGCGGGGGTGGAGCCTCCCTTGGATCTCCCCGCCCATGCACTTGAGCGCAGCGGCCGCCAGGACACCCTCGGGCGTGCCCCCGATGCCGAAGAGGATGTCAGTGCCGGCGCCGGGCCAGCCGGTGGCGATCGCGCCAGCGACGTCCCCGTCGGTGATCAGGCGGATCCGGGCGCCGGTGGCTCGCACCTCGCCGATCAGCGCGTCGTGGCGCGGCCGGTCCAGGATCACCGCCGTCAGGTCGCGTACGGGCCGCCCGAGGGCTTCGGACAGCGCGTGGAGGTTCTCAGTGGGGGTGCGCCGGATGTCGCAAGCGCCCTTGGCCCGGGGTCCGACGGCGAGCTTCTCCATGTAGACACACGGGCCGGGGTCGAACATGGCGCCGCGCTCGGCGACCGCGATCACGGCCAGGGCGCCGCCGCGACCCTGGGCGGTCAGTGTCGTGCCGTCGATCGGGTCGACCGCGATGTCGGTCAGCGGCGGTGTGCCGTCGCCGATCTTCTCACCGTTGAACAGCATCGGGGCGTGGTCCTTCTCGCCCTCGCCGATGACGACGATCCCGTCCATCGGCACGGTCGCCAGCACGGTCCGCATGGCCTCGACGGCCGCGGCGTCGGCCCCCACCTTGTCCCCGCGGCCCATCCAGCGGCTGGCGGCCATGGCGGCCGCCTCGGTCGTCCGCACCAGGTCCATGGCGAGGTTCCGGTCGGGGGCTTGGCGCGGCGTCACCACGCCCCCGACGATAGTGGGTCTGCGATCGCCCGTTGCCGGTCGGGCCGCCCGCCAGCCGCGATACTTGTGGCCGTGGATCAGATCGTGGTCGAGCCCGGGGGGCCGCTCACCGGCACCGTGAGGGCGGGGGGAGCGAAGAACTCCGCGCTCAAGCTGATGGTGGCCAGCCTGCTGGCGGAGGGGTGCACGGTGCTCTCCAACGTCCCACGCATCGACGACGTCGACACCATGGCCGAGGTGCTGCGTACCCTCGGCGCCCAGGTCCAGCGGCTCGACAACGGGGATGTGGCCGTCACCACGCCCGTCGCCGGCGAACTGGTCCCGGGCGGCGCCTACGAGCTCTTCGAGCGCATGCGGGCGTCGGTGGTGGTGCTGGGGCTCCTCCTGGCCCGGTGTGGCGCCGTGCGCATGCCGCTGCCGGGCGGGGACGACTTCGGCGACCGGCCCATCGACTTTCATGTCAGCGGCCTGAGCGCGATGGGGGCGCGTTTCGAGTCCTCCCACGGTGAGGTGCGCGGCACGGTGCCGGGAGGCCGGCTGGTGGGGACCCGGGTCGTGCTCGAGTACCCGAGCCACACCGCCACCGACAACCTGCTCATGGCGGCCGTCCTGGCCAAGGGCACCACCGTCATTGAGAACGCGGCCAAGGAGCCAGAGGTGGCCGACCTGGCGTCCATGCTCTGCGACATGGGGGCGGTGGTGCGCGGCGCCGGGACCTCACGGATTGAGATCGAGGGCGTCGAGGAACTGCACCCCGTCCGCCATGCAGTCGTGCCGGACCGTGTGGTGGCCGCCACCTACGTGGCGGCTGTCGGCATGGCCGGGGGCGAGGTGACCATCACCGACGCCCGCCCCGAGCACATGGAGATGCTCCTGCGCAAGGTGAACCAGATGGGGGTCGCCACGGAGATGGGCCCCCAGGGGCTGCGGGCCGGCGGGGAAGGCCATCTGGTGGCGGCCGACGTCGCCACCCTGCCGTACCCCGGCGTGGCCACCGACTACAGCCCGCTCCTCGTGGCCATGCTCACCGTCGCCGACGGGGTGGGCATCCTGACCGAGAACCTGTTCTCCGGGCGATTTCGCTATGTCCAGGAGCTGCGACGGATGGGGGCGGACATCCGGACGGAAGGGCACCACGCCGTCGTCCGCGGGGTGCCCCGACTGTCCGGGGCCCCGGTGCGAGCACCCGACATCCGCGCCGGCGTGGCCCTGGTGCTGGCCGGCCTGGTCGCCGACGGTGAGACCGTGGTCAGCGGCGCCCACCACATCCGGCGCGGCTACGAGGACCTGCCGGGCGCGCTGCGCTCGCTCGGGGCGCGAGTGACCGCTCGGTGAGCCCCCGTCGCGCCGAGGACCCAGGGGTGCTCCTGGAGCAGGCCCGTCGGGGCGACCGCGTCGCCATGGCGCGCCTGCTGTCCCACATCGAGCGTGGGGGTGAGGTCGCCACGGCAGTGGCGAGCCTGGCCTACCGGTCGGAGGTGCCCTACACCGTCGGCCTGACCGGTGCCCCCGGAGCGGGCAAGTCCACCCTGACCGACGGCCTCATCACGCAGGCGCGGGGCGGCTGGCCGGAGCCCGACGCCGCCGCCGTGCCCCAGGTGGCGGTGCTGGCGATCGACCCGACCTCCCCGTTCAGCGGGGGCGCCATCCTGGGCGACCGCGTGCGGATGGGCCAGCATGCGCTGGACCCGACGGTGTTCATCCGGTCCATGGCGACGCGGGGGCACCTGGGGGGACTGTCGCTGGCGGTGCCCGACGCGGTCCGGCTGCTGGGCGCCGCCGGCATCGGGGTGGTGATCGTCGAGACGGTCGGCGTCGGGCAGATGGAGGTCGAGATCGCGTCGGCGGCCGACACGACCGTGGTGGTCGTCACTCCCGGCTGGGGTGACTCCATGCAGGCCAGCAAGGCCGGGTTGCTCGAGGTGGCCGACGTCTTCGTGATCAACAAGGCCGACCGGCCCGGCGCGCGGGAGGCTCGCCGCGACCTCGAGCAGATGCTCGATCTGGCCCGGCCGGGGGCGTGGCGGCCCGACATCGTCGACACGACGGCGACGGCCGGCGAAGGGGTGGCGGACCTGTGGGCGGCGGTCGCCCGCCACCGCGAGCACCTGCGCCGCTCGGGCCAGCTGGCGCCACGCCGGTTCGGACGGCTGGCCCAGGAGCTGCGCCGGGTGCTGGCCGCCCGCGCCGAGGCCCGGATCGACGAGCTGGCGGCGGGGGAGGAGTTCGCCACCGCCGTCAAGGCGTTGGCCGCGGGGGAGCTCGACCCCTACCAGGCCGCCGACCGGCTCATGGGCTCATGAGCCGACGCGGGCTCGGTCCGGTACGGTGCGGCGGTGGCGCACACGGAGGATGCGAAGCGGGGGATCGCCTCGTGCACCGGGAGCGGCCCCGGCCGGGCCATCCTCGTGGGGCGGTGATCCGGTGAGCTCACCGCCCATCCCCGTGAGCGGTGGCGAGGGCGCCTTCGACCCCTCGGTGCGCTGGTTCCAGCACGCCGTGTTCTACGAGGTGCTGATCCGGGGCTACCACGACGCGAACAACGACGGCACCGGCGACCTGCGCGGGCTGCGCGAGAAGCTCGACTACATGGAATGGCTGGGCATCGACTGCATCTGGATGCTGCCGTTCTACCCGTCGCCCTTCCGCGACGGCGGCTACGACATCAGCGACTTCTTCAACGTCCACCCGGATTACGGGAGCATCGGCGACCTGGTCGCCTTCTTGGAGGATGCGCACCGCCGCGGCATCCGCGTCGTGGCCGACCTCGTGATGAACCACACCAGCGACCAGCATCCCTGGTTCGTCGAATCTCGCTCGTCGAGGGTCAACGCCAAGGCGGACTGGTACGTCTGGAACGACGACGACCAAAAATGGCCGGACGCCCGCGTGGTCTTCACCGACGTCGAGCGCTCCAATTGGACGTGGGACGACACCCGCCAGCAGTACTACTGGCACCGCTTCTATCACCACCAGCCGGATCTCAACTACGAGAACCCCGAGGTGGCCGACACCATGATCGACCTGGTCCGCTTCTGGCTCGACCTGGGTTTCGACGGATTCCGGCTCGACGCCGTGCCGTACCTGTACCAACGCGACGGGACATCGGGCGAGCACCTGCCCGAGACGCACGCGTTCATCAAGCGGATCCGCAAGCAGATCGACGCCGACTATCCCGGGCGCATCCTGCTCGCCGAGGCGAACGGCTGGCCGAGCGACGTGGCCGATTACTTCGGCGACGGCGACGAGTGCCACCTGTGCTTCCACTTCCCTTTGATGCCGCGACTGTTCATGGCGGTGCGCCGGGAACAGCGGTACCCGATCACGGAGATCCTCGCCCAGACGCCCGCCATCGACGACTCGTGCCAGTGGGCCATCTTCCTGCGCAACCACGACGAGCTCACCCTGGAACAGGTCAGCGAAGAAGAGCGGGACTACCTCATTGCGGAGTACGCCAAGGACCCGAGGATGAAGCGGCACATGGGAATCGGGCGCCGGCTGGCGCCGCTGATCGACAACGACCGCCGGACGGCGGAGCTCCTCTACGCCCTGATCCTCTCGCTACCCGGGAGCCCGGTCATCTACTACGGGGACGAGCTCCTGATGGGCGACAACATCTACCTCGGTGACCGGGACTCGGTGCGCACACCGATGCAGTGGTCGCCCGACCGCAACGGCGGCTTCTCGCAGGCCGACTTCGCGCAGCTCTATCTGCCGCCCCTCATGGACCCCGTCTACGGCTTCAGCGCGCTCAACGTCGAGGCACAGTTGCGGAACCAGGGGTCGTTCCTGCACTGGCTGCGGCGCATGCTCACCGAGCGGCGGGCCCTGCCCGTGATGGGCGTGGGGGAGATGGAGGTGTTGCCCTGTGCCAACCCGTCGGTGCTGGCGTACATGCGCTCGGGGGAGGTCGCCGACATCCTGACCGTGTCCACCACGACGGGCCCCTCGGTGAGCCCGTCCGTGGACGGGGCCCTCGACTGGGGCCGCTCGACCGTGCTCGCCCGCACCGTTCCGGCCGGTAACGAGAGCGAGGGCGACGAGGTGGTGCGGCGGCACCAGGCCGTTCTGTGCGTGCACAACCTGAGCCGCTTTGCCCAGCCCGCCGAGCTGGCCCTGGCCAAATGGGCAGGCTGGACCCCCTATGAGGTGCTGGGGCGCGTCCCCTTCCCCGTCATCACGGAGGAGCCCTACACGATCACGCTGCCGCCCTACGGGTTCCTCTGGTTCGACCTGTCGCCCGAGGAGAGGGCGGTCCCGGAGTGACCGGCGAGCGCGACCAGGCGCTGCGCTCGCTGACCGAGGCGTGGCTGGGGTTGCGCCGGGCGGCGCCCGCGGGTGACATCTCCATCGTGCGGGCCGAGGTGCTCCGGGCCGGGCGCCCCGGCCTGGTGGACATCGTCGCACGGGTGGGTGAGCGCCGCGCCCACATCGTGGCGGGCCTGCGAGGCGTGGCCGACGAGCCCCACTTCCTGCGCGCGGGCGAGGAGGCGGCCCTCGGTCTGCTCGACGACGATCACGGGCTCGCGGTGTGCACCGACGCGTTGCGCGACGCCCAGCTGGCGCCGCTGTTGCTCGCCACGGTGCGCGGGGTGGACACTCGTCCCGGTCCCGTCGCCGTCCTGCGGGACGACGACGACGCCACGGTGATCGATTGTGGCGACCGGGGAGACCTCGTCGTCTTTCCCTGGCTGGCCGACGAACCGAGGCCCGACGTCGACCTGATGGTTGCCCTTGAGGAGGCCGGCTTCAACCACATCGCCGCGCCGCTGGTGCGCTGGAGCTGGGACGGGCGCGACCTCGGGGTGGTCCAGGAGCCCCTGGCCGACCGGTGCGGCGGCTGGGCCCTGGCCCTCACCTCGTTGCGGGACTTCTACGCCGCGGGCGGGTCGCCCGAAGCGGCGGGCGGTGACTTCGGTGCCGACGCGCGGGCGTTGGGCACCATGACGGCACGGATGCACCTGGCTCTCGACCGGGCCTTCCTACGCCACCACGAACGGGTGGTCGAATGGGTCGACGAGGCTGAGGCGGCCATCGCCGCGTCGGACGCCTCGCTGCTCGATGCGCCCGGCGTCGCCGATCTGGTCAAGTGGATCCGCGAGTCAGAGGCGCGGCTGCCGGTGATCCGCACCCACGGCGACTTCCACCTGGGGCGCACGGCCAGGACGGACCAGGGATGGATGGTCAGCGAGTGCGCACCAGGCGGCGTTCTGGTGAGCGGAGCAGCGCCCGGCCGGCGCTCCCCGCTCGGCGACGTGGCGGACCTGCTCTGGTCGATGCACCAGGCCAGCACGGTGGCCGCGGCGGAGCGGGACCCGACGGGCAGGCTCGGCCTCGCGGCGCTGGGCCAGGCGTGGGAGACGAGGAACCGCCGCGCCTTCGTCACCGGGTACCTGAGCACGCCCGGTATTGGTGGCCTGGTCGGCCCCGACCGGGACCTGGTGCGGCGCCTGGTGTCGTTCCTCGAGCTGGCCCGCTCCGTCCGGCCGGCGTAAAGCTCAGACGGCGAGCGCGGAGACCTTCAGGGTCTCGGCGGCCTCCTCGGGGGAGATCACATTGATGGCGACCCCGGTGCCGAGCTCGAAACCGGCGGTCGTGGTCGCCTTGGGCCAAATGTGGGCGTGCCAGTGGTAGGGCTCGCCCACCCGGTACGGGGCGGAGTGGAAGACGATGTTGTAGGCCACGTCGCCCACGGCCCCGGCGAGTTGCTGCAGCGTGCGGCGGATCGCCTCGCCCACGGCGATGAGGTCCTCGGTCGAGCTCCGGTGCAAGTGGGGATTGTGGTCCCGTGGCATCACGAGCATCTCGTAGGGGACGGCGCTCCAGAAGGGGCACACCACCACGACGCGGTCGTTGGCGTAGATCACTCGCTCGGTCGAGTCCTCCTCGGCTTCGATCGTCGTGCACAGCAGGCACGACCCCACGAAGCGAGCGAAGCGCGCCTGCTCCTCGGCGAGCTCGCGGGGGATGAAGGACATGCCGAGCAGCTGTCCGTGGGGGTGCTCAAGCGACGCGCCGGCCTCGCGCCCGGAGTTGACGATCGCCTGGGTGTAGCGGAGGTTGGGTTGCGAGGAATGCTCCTCGAGGCGGTCGCGCAGGGCCGCCATGACGAGCTCGACCTGTTCCTGGCTGAGCATGCCCAGCGTGGCGTCGTGCTCGGGGGAGAAGATGAGGATCTCGTGGATACCGCCGGCGGAGGCCTGCGTGAAGACCGGGCCCCGGTTGGCCACCACGAAGGGCTCGTCGCCCTCGAAGGCGGGGTAGAGGTTGGGGACGACCCGCACCAGCCAGCCGCCGGTCGGGCCGTAGGTCTCCAGCGCGGGGGGCGTGTCCTCCTCGTTGCCGGGGCAGAACGGGCAGGGCCGGCCCAGAGCGTCGGGGACCCAGGGGGTACGGGTCACGAAGGAGTAGGGACGCTCGGAGCGTCCTGGGCTCACGACGACCCAGCGGCCCGACAACGGATCGAGGCGCAACTGGTTCATCGGGACACTCTCTCGGGCGCTGTCCGGTCCGCCCACATCGCACATGACCTCATCGTCTTCCCTCCACCTCTACGGTACAGGCTCCGCTGACCGCTCAGGCACCACCTTCGCCGTGCCGTCACCCGGCCTCCACGCCCATGGGAGAACATGTCGACCATGCATCACCAGCCCGACGGAGCGGCCTTCGACGTCGTGCTGGTGCTCCACGTGGGCTGCGTCGCGGCCGGGCTCGCTACGGCGGCGGCCGCCACCGCCACGGCCACGCGCCTGCGCCGCCTGCTGCGGGCGTCGGCCCCGTTGCCCGAGCCACTGCGGCGCTACTTCCGCCCCGGTGTCAACTGGGCGGGACGGAGCGTCTACGGCATCCCCGTTTTCGGGCTCGCCCTGCTGGCCATGAGCCAGGGGGCCTACGCACTGAGCCAGGGCTGGGTCCTGGCGGGCCTGGTGATCTTTCTCGCCGTGGCCCTCCTCGCCGAGGGCGTCCTGTGGCCGGCCGAGCGCCGCCTCCAGGTCTCCGTGGCGGCGGTCACGGCCGGCACGGACGGGACGGCCGACCCGAACGAGGACACATCGTCCATGGCGCGTGATGCCACATCCATGGCGCGGGCGGGTGGTGTCGTGCTCGCGCTGCTGATCGCAGGGATGGTGATCATGGTCGCCCAGCCCTGATGCGCGCCGAGGACGTGGCCCCTCGCCGGGGCCACGCCCTCGTCCCTGCGTCCTCCCCGGCCGTCCACTCGGTGGGCGCCGGACGGTCGCTTGGTCAGCCGCAGGCCCTGCCGCCACCGACCGGTGGGGGCTCGGATACGCCGCCACAGCCACCTCCGCCTCCGCCACACGGGGCGCCACCGCCACCGCCACCGCCGCCACCACCGCCGCCACCCCCGCCACCGCCACCGCCACCGCCACCGCACCCGATCCTCTCGGAGATCGAGGCGGACGACGACTGGTAGTAGGAGCTGCCGGCGTACGAGGCGGTCACCGCCACGGAGCCCTCAATCTGGTTCACCGTGACCGCGCACGAGGCGACGCCCGACGAGTTGGTGGTGCCCGTGCAGCTCTGCGCCGACCGCCCCGTGCCCAGGGTCAACACCACCGGCGCCCCCGCAATCGGGGCTCCGTTCGCGGTGAGCGTGGAGCTCAGGGTGAGCGACTGCCCGTACTGGGAGCTGGTGGCGCCGGTGTAGGTCAGCGACGTCGGTGCCTTGGTGACCACCTCGTTGTTGGAGCCGCTGCTCGGCAGCAGCATGGCGTTGCTCGGCGAGTCCGGGAAGGATCCGGAGACCGTGTACGTCGCCGCCGGCTCGTTCGGCGTGACGCTGCACGACGCCGTGCCGCTCGAGTTGGTCGTCGCGGTGCAGGACTGGGTGCCGTTGAGCGTCAGGGTCACGGGCTGCCCGCTGATGGGTGCGCCGGTCACCGAGTTGGTCAGGGTCCCCGTCAGCGTCGTGGACTGACCGTAGGTACCCGTCCCCGCGCTGACGGCGAGGGTGGTCGGCGTGTAGATGGCCACACTCCCCGAGGCGTTGGCGGGGGCGTAGTAGGTGTCCCCGGCAAAGGTGTCGGTGACCGTCACCGGGCTCGTCGACTGGTTCACCTTGGCGATGACGCACGAGGCGGCACCGGACGAGTTCGTGGTCCCACTGCAACTCTGGGCGGAGGTCCCCGAGCCCAGGGTGAAGGTCACCGTCCGTCCCACCACGGGCACCGTGCCCGAGTCGGTGGTGAGCACGCCCGACAGCGTGGCCGCCGACCCGTTGGTGGCGCTGGTGGCCCCGGTGTAGGTGAGAGCAGTTTCCTCGTGCGTGACGACGAACGTGCTCGACCCCGTACTGGCCTCGAGGTGGGGTAGCGGGGTGTTGTCACCGGCGAACGACGCCGACAGCGAGTACGTCCCCGCTGGCTCGTTCGGCGTGATGGAGCAGGACGCCACCCCGCTGGCATTCGTCGTCCCGGTGCACGACTGCGTCCCGTTGAGCGTGATCGTGACCGGCTCGTTCGCCGCTCCGGCGTTCGTGTAGGTGTCGATGAGGGTGGCCGACACGGTGGTGGCGTCGGAGTAGTCCCCGGTCGCAGGGCTCGCCGTGAGAACGGTGCCCACCTGCACCGGCCCGACGTTGACAGAGGCCGACGTCGTGGCCGACTGGTAGTAGCCGTCGCTGGCGAAGCCCACCGTCATGGGCACGGGCCCGACCACCTGGTTCACGTCGGTGATGGTGCAGGTGGCGGTCCCGGTGGAGTCGGTGGTGCCGTTGCAGCTCTGTGCGGTCGAGCCGTTGCCGAGCACGAAGCTGACCGTGCGACCGACCACCGGCGTGGCGCCCGAGTCCGAGGTCAGCACGCCCGTGACCGTGAGGTTCTGCGAGTTGAACACCGAGGTCGGCCCCGTATAGGTGACACCCGTCTCCTCCAAGGTGACGATGAAGTTCGCGGAGTTGTTGGCCGGCATCAGCTGGAGCGGGAGCGTCGTGTCCCCCGCGAAGGCTCCGCTGAGGGTGTAGGTCCCCGCCGCCTCGCCCGGCGTGATGGAGCAGGACGCCGTTCCGGTCGAGTCCGTCGTGCCGGTGCACGTCTCGGTGCCGTTCAAGGTGAAGGTCACTGGCTCGTTCGCGATGGGAGCGTTGGTGTTGCCGTCGGTGAGCACACCCGAGACCGTCGTGGCGTCGGAGTAGTCACTGGTGGCGCTGTTGACCGTCAGAATGGTCGGCTCGGTGATGGTGGCCGTGCTCGACGCGGTGATGGGCGTGTCATACGTATCCCCGGCGAAGTTGGCGGTGATCGGCTCCGAGGTGGCCGGCTGGTCGACCGAGGCGATGGTGCAGCTGACGTTCCCGTTGCCATCGGTGGTGCTGCTGCAGGTCTGGGCGCTCGAGCCCGACCCGATGGTGAAGGTCACGACCTTGGTGGGCAGCGGGGTGCCCGACGTCGGGGTGTCGGTGGTCAAGGTGCCCGAGAGCGTGACCGGCTGCCCGTTCACCGCGGTGGTGGGTCCGGTATAGGTCAGCGCGCTGGTGTCGGGGTTCACCGTGAACGTGCTCGACGTGCTGTCGGAGCCGATCGGCGTCGTCGTGGTCGTATCACCGGGGAACGACGCGGTCAACGTGTAGGAGTTGGAGGGTTCGCCGGGCGTGATGACGCAGGTGGCGGTCCCGGTGGAGTCCGTCGTCGCCGTGCACGATTGCGACCCGTTGAGGGTGAAGGTGACCGGCTCGTTGACGATCGGCTGCCCGGTGTTGGGGTTGGTCAGCACGGCCGAGACCGGGGTCGGCGCCGAGAAGTTACCCGTCACCGGCTGGACGGTGAGCGTCGACGGAGTGGTGGTTGTCGCGGGCGGCGGTGCCGCCACCTCGATCTGGTCGTCGACGGAGAGGCCGTAGAGCGCGCCCGAATGCGTGTCGATCTGGTCCAGCACGTTCCCCGACGCAATGTCGACCTTCCAGACGTTGCCCGACGTCGAGTCCCCGGTCCAGAACGAGAGACCATCGGGGTCCAGGCTGATGGCGAAGAGTGAGCCCTCGCAGCCCGGAAGCGACGCGCAGGTGTAGGTCTGGAGGACATTGCCGTTGGGGTCCAACAAGATGTCGGCGTTGGAGTCGGCGACCAAGATGTCACCGTTTTGGAGGACCTGCAGCTCGAAGGCCTGCACCGGCAGCCCGGTCGAAGGGTCCTGTGAGGCGAACGACACCTGGTTGAAGTTGGGTCCCTGGGTGTCGGTGCACTTGTTGTAGGTGAGGATGTCGGTGCCCTCGGTGGTGTAGTAGATGGTGCAGCCGTCGGGCGACAGCGCGATCCAGTCGTCACCGGTGAGCTCGGTTGCCAGCGGGCCGATGTTCTGGATCAACTGTCCGCTCGGCGAGAACTCGGCGACGTAGGGAGTGGTCTGCTGCCCGACGTAGAGGTTGCCCGAGCTGTCGAAGGCGAGTGAGAGGGGGTTCTGCAGTCCGCTGGCGAAGACCCCGTCCAACGTGCCGTCGGGCGCGTACTCACTGACGTCGCCACTGATGTCGTCGGTGACATAGAAGTTGCCGGCGGCATCGAACGCGCTGCCGGCGGTGTAGGGCTCGCTGAGGCCGTCGTTGAGCGTCGTGACGAGGGGATTCCCCGACCCCTGGCTGTAGACGTTGACGGCGGAGTTGCCCACCGACGCAAAGACCTGACCCGACTGGAAGATCGTGGGCCCGGCAGCGCCGGCCTTCTTGGCCGGGGAGAAGAGGGTCCCGATGGCACCGAGGACGAGGATGACGGACAGCGCGAGTGCCATGCGCCGCCACGCGCTGCGGTGCATGTCGGTCCCGTCCGGCGAGGTCACCGCGGAGTGCATCGGTTGGCGGCCTTCGTCCGGCACTTGAGCTATGGACAGTCTCATACGCCCCCTCGCAACTGCACGGCTCCCAGTTGCCGTGTCCTGACTTGTGCGCCGGCTCGGACACCGCAGGGGTGCGCCGGGCGTTCAGTGGCCCGACGGTCCTGCACGAGTCGTCACCGTGCGCGGTGCTTGAGACCGAATATGAGCGACGACCGAAAGTGGGAACAGGGGTAAAAGGCCTATGCGGCACGCCGGCGACGCACAATTGCGTCGGTGTTGACGCGGTTGTGCGTCGGTGTTGACGCGGTGCCCCGTGAGCACCGATCCGCACCGACCGGACGTCTGCCCCGCCGACCCCTACTCGTGGCGCGCTGCGGCGACAACCTCGCGGGCAGCGTCCAGTTCCCCTGCCCGCACCAGCGCAGGCAATGGCCCGTCGAGCAACGTGCGCCAGTCCACCGCGTCGCTGCGCGCACCGGCACGGCGGAGGCGCTCGCGTTCCTCGCCGACAAGCTGGGCCAAGGACCCGAGCCCGGGGCCGCACGCGTCGGCCAGCTTGGTCCGCAGCCACGAAGCCAGGGCCGGGCTCAACCCTCCGGTTGACACTGCGACGGTCACGGCTCCGTCGCGGTGGACCGCCGGCAGAATGAACGAGGAGTGGGCGCGATCATCCGCACTGTTCACCCACACACCCGCCGCCTCGGCGTCGTCGAACACCGCGCCATCCACCTCGGGGAGACCGGTCGCGGACACGACGAGCCGGTAGTTCGCCGCATCGCCTTTCTGGTAGGGGCGTCGCAGGACGGCATGCAGCGAGGGTTCCACCGTTTCCATTTCCCCGCTGAGCGACGGCGCGACGACGGTGACCGCGGCGCCGCACCCCAGGAGCGTGCGCGCCTTGTGCGCCGCCACCGGGCCGCCGCCGACCACCAGGCAGGGGCGCCCCGACACGTCGAGGGAGACGGGATAGAAGCCTCGATTCGGTTCGGGGTGCTCAGTCATGGAGCCGGGGAGGCCCCACCATGCCCGCCGCGATGGTGGCGAAGGTCAGCTCGTCGATCAGCACGAAGCTCCCGGTGATGCGATCGGCCTCGTAAGGATCGACCGCAAGTGGTGTTGCCGTACGCAACGTGACCACCCCGATGTCGTTCTCGCGAAGCTCGGCAGCCTCGACGACACGGAGCTCGTTGACGTCGAAGGTCCCCGTCACCCCTTCGACCACGACCGGGGTGACCCGGGTCGTGTGTTTCAGCTTCAGCCTGTCGCCCGCCACCAGCGGCCGCTCCTTGAACCAGCAGACGGTCGCCTCGAAGAGATCCGTCACCTCTGGCGGCTCCTCGGCGCCGGCGATCAGGTCGCCCCTGCTGACGTCGATGTGGTCTCCCAGGCGAACCGAGACCGACAGGCCGACCTCGGCTCGCTGTAGTGGTCCGTCAGCCGTCTCAATGGCCCGCACGGTCGTGCGCGCGCCCTGGGGCAACACCACGACCTCGTCGCCCACGCGCAGTGGAGCACCGTTGACCATGCCGGCGTAGCCGCGTCCCCCGCCGGGTTGGCGCAGTACCCATTGCACCGGCAACCTCGCTCCGCTGCCGCGGTTGTTGCCGCGCTGTGCGGCCCAGCCGCCGGCCTGGGCCGACTCCAGGGCGTCGAGGACGGTGGGACCGTCGTACCAGGGCGCGGCGTCCGAACGCTCCACGACGTTGTCGCCGTGCAGGGCGGCGATCGGGATCACCGTGCACGAGGAAATTCCGAGGCGGTGCGCCAGTGCCTCCATCTCGTCGGTGATGCGTTGGTACGCGGAGCGATCCCAGCTGACCAGGTCCATCTTGTTGGTGCAGACCACGAGCTGATCGACTCCGAGCAGAGCGGCGATGCAGATGTGGCGCCGTGACTGCTCGCGCAGACCGGACGTCGCATCGACCAGGACGAGTGCCAGGTCCGCCGTCGACGCGCCGGTGGCCATGTTGCGCGTGTACTGCACGTGGCCGGGGCAGTCGGCGATCACGAACTTGCGATGCGGTGTCGCCGCGTACCTGTAGGCGACGTCGATGGTGATGCCCTGCTCTCGCTCCGCACGGAGACCGTCGGTGACGAAGGAGAGATCGACTTCGCCGAGGCCGCGACGTTCCGACGCGGTCTCAATCGCAGAGAGCTGATCGTCGAAGAGTTGGCGGGTGTCGAAGAGCAAACGGCCGATCAGGGTGCTCTTGCCGTCGTCCACCGAACCGATCGTGGCGAAGCGCAGCAGGTCCATGATGTCCGCGCCGAGCTCGGGACCGCCAGCCGGCGGCGAGCCGGGCAACGTCGTCATGGGTCTAGAAGTACCCCTCGCGCTTGCGGTCCTCCATGGCGGTCTCGGAAAAACGATCATCGGCCCGCGTCGCCCCCCGCTCCGAGATGCGGGACGCTGACACCTCCCGGATGATCTCCTCGACCGTGTCGGCATCGGAGCGCACAGCGCCGGTACAGGTGGCGTCGCCGACCGTGCGAAAGCGAACGGTCTCCTTCCGAACTTCCTCGCCGGGTTGCGGGGTGACCCATTCACTGAGCGCCAGCAGCATGCCGTCACGCTCGAGCACCTCGCGCTCGTGCGCGTAGTAGATGGCGGGGAGCTCAATGCGCTCGTGCCTGATGTACTGCCAGATGTCGAGCTCGGTCCAGTCCGAGAGCGGGAAGGCGCGCACGTGCTCGCCCGGGCGCACGCTGCCCTGGTACAGCTGCCACAGCTCGGGTCGCTGCCGCTTCGGGTCCCATTGGCCGAACGAATCACGGAACGACAGCACGCGTTCCTTGGCACGGGCCTTGTCCTCGTCGCGGCGTGCCCCGCCGAAGGCCGCATCGAACCCGTTGGCGTTGATCGCGTCCAGCAGCGTCGTGGTCTGCAATCGGTTGCGGGACGCCACCGGGCCCGGGTCCGCCACCCGGCCCTGGTCGATGGAGTCCTGCACCTTGGCAACGAGGAGCCGTGCACCCTCGGCGTCGACCTGGGCGTCGCGGTATGCGAGCACCTCGGGGAAGTTGTGGCCGGTGTCGACATGGAGCACCGGGAAGGGGATCCGTCCGGGTTTGAACGCCTTGGCGGCGAGGTGCAGCAGCACGGCCGAGTCCTTGCCGCCGCTGAAGAGCAGGACGGGCCGCTCAGACTCGGCGGCCACCTCGCGGATGATGAAGATGGCCAGGGACTCGAGCAGATCGAGGTGCCCCAACGGGTGCTCGACGGGCCTGACCAGGGCGGTCACCGAGGCGCCGCCGCGCGCGGCCGTGGGGCGGTCCTGGGGTGAGCGGAGGGCGGCAGCGGTGTCCATAGGGGGCCTCGTCAAATCATGACCATTTAGGTCAACTATACTAGAGCCTGCAAACGGAGGAGCGTCAAGCGCGGTGGCGGGGCCCGGGACGGGCGGATCGCCCGAGGAAGGTGAGGAACGGTGGCCGAGACCGGCGTGAGCGACGAGCCTAGGAGCACCGAGGACCTCGCACAGGTCAGTGCGCGTTTCGAGTCGGCGCCGGCGAGTGCGGTCGTGCGGTGGGCCGTCGAGACGTTCGGCGATGCCATCGTCCTTGCCGCGTCATTCGAGGACATTGTGCTCATCGATCTGGCCACAAAGGTCGCGCCGGGCATTGAGGTCGTCTTCTTGGACACGGAAGCGCACTTTCCCGAGACCCTGTCCTTCGTCGACGACGTGCGGGCGCGCTACGAACTGAACCTCACCGTGACGACGCCCGGTCCCGAGGCTGCTGCGCATCCGTGCGGCAGCGCACAGTGCTGCCAATTCCGAAAGGTGGAGCCGCTCCGCCGAGCCCTGACCGGAAAGCGGGCTTGGCTGACTTCGCTGAAGCGCTCGGACGGCCCCACCCGAGCTGACGCGCCCATCGTGAGTTGGGACGCGTCGTTCGGGCTGGTGAAGATCAACCCGCTCGCAACCTGGACAGACCGAGACATTGCCTCGTACCTCGCGGACCACGATCTGCCGGTGCACCCGCTGGTACCACAGGGTTACAGCTCCATCGGGTGCGCGCCCACCACGCGGCCGGTCGCCGAAGGCGAGGATGCCCGTGCCGGCCGCTGGTCCGGCCTCGACAAGTCCGAGTGCGGTCTGCACGTCTAGTGCCGCGTGACCTCGACAACCCGTACGGGATCGAGTTCCGGGGCCGCCGCGACCGCGGGCTCAAGTTCGTTCGTCCGTACCGCACCATCGGCGAGCTCAACCCGGTTGAGCAGCTGAAGCTTTCGCGTCACCCGTTTGAAGTCGCCCAGGCCGTCATCGACACGTATGCCAAGGAGGGGCCCCAGGCCATCGCCAAGGTCCCGGGCGAGGTCGAGCGCCTGAAGTGGGTCGGCCTGTACCCGCAGCGGCAGGGCGGCGATGCCTTCATGATGCGGATCAAGGTTCCCGGAGGGGTGATGACCGCGCCGCAGGTCCGCGAGATCGGCGTTGCTGCCGACGCCTTCGCGGAGGGGCCCGACGACAGCCCGGTCTTCGGGAACCGATACGCCGATCTCACGACGCGTCAGGACATTCAGCTCCACTGGATCCGTATCGCGGACGTCCCCCGGATATGGCAGCGATTCTGGGACGTCGGATTGACGACGGTCCAGGCATGCGGCGACTCGGCTCGCAACGTGTGCTCCTGCCCGGTGTCGGGAATCGATGCGAATGAGGTCGTCGATGCGCTCCCGGTGGCGCAGGCCATCTCGGCCTTCTTTACGGGCAACCGCGAGTACGCGAACCTGCCCCGCAAGTTCAAGATTGCGGTCACCGGTTGCACGGAGGACTGCGCGCGGGTCGAGATCAACGACATCGGCCTGTGGCCCGCGGCGCGCGCGGACGGCACCGTCGGCTTCAACGTGCTCATCGGCGGAGGGCTCTCCGACGGTGAGCGGATGGCGTCCGACATCGACGTGTTCGTCCGGCCCGACCAGGCGGTGGAGCTCTGCCGGGGTGTGGCTCAGGTGTTCGGCGAGTTGGGCAACCGCGAGAACCGCGGATTGGCCCGGATGCGCTACCTGGCCCAAGAGCTCGGTCCGGAGGGGTTCCGGGCCGCCCTCGACGAGCGGACGAACTTCGGGTTGGAGCCCGCCGAGCGGGAGCTGACGAACGCTTTCCGGGGCGACCACGTTGGGATCCATGCGCAGAAGCAACCCGGGCTCTTCTACGTCGGCTGTTCGGTACCGGTCGGCCGGATGCACGGGCTCGACCTGGTGGAGCTGGCCCGCCTCGCCGAGACCTACGGAGACGGCGGGGTGCGCATCGGGATCGACCAGAACTTCATCGTCTCCGGCGTGCCCGAGGATCGGCTCGACGACCTGCTGGCTGAGCCGCTGATGCAGACGTACTCGCCGTTCCCCGGCCCCTTCGAACGTGGGGTGGTTGCCTGTACCGGCTCTGAATTCTGCCGTTTCGCGGTGGTCGAGACCAAGGAGCGCGCCGTCAAGTGGGCGCGGGCCCTCGACGCGCAGCTGACGGATAACGGCAAAGGCAACCGCGACAACGGGGTCATCCGCATGCACTTCTCGGGGTGCTCCGCGTCGTGCGCCCAACCCCAGATCGCCGACATCGGATTCCGGGGTGACATCGCGCACGTCGACGAGCACATCGAGGAGGCGGTGGACATCGGGCTGGGCGGCTCGCTCGGCCCCGACGCAGCGTTCATCGACTGGGTGGCCGGCGCAATTCCGGTCGATCGGGTGCCCGACGCCCTGCTCCGCATCGTCACCTTGTACCGGGACGACCATCGTCCGGGTGAGCCCTTCCACGCCTGGGCGCGACGTCGTGCGCCCGACGACCTGCGCAGCGCCCTGATTGGCGCGCGGGCCGATGCGGTGACGCCGTGAAGCGCTACCGGCTCAGGGAGCAGATGAACGGCATCGCGGAGCCGCCCGGCAAGGTGTGGTTCTGGGAGTTGGAGGCCGGCGTGATCCACGCCGACCGCTGCATTCAGTGTGGGACCTGTGTCGCCGTCTGCCCGTCGAACTCCATCGGGGTCGACGAGGACACCAACCTGCCCGAACTGGTCAAGATGTGCACCGGCTGCTCGCTGTGTTGGGACTTCTGCCCACGCGGTGGCCTCCGCTACGAGGCTCTATGGCCGCCGTCGACCGTCGCCGCGAGCGAGGACGCCGAGGTGCAGCCCGCTCAGGTCCGCTCCGACTCCTCGGACACCTATTGGAAGATCAGCGGGGGTCCTCCGGCCGACGGGCTGGGGGCGGTCGTGGACTCCTACGCGGTCCGGGCCAGCGCGCAAATGGACGACGCGCAAGACGGCGGGGCGGTGAGCGCCCTCCTGATCGGGCTCCTCGCCGCCGGTGAGATCGACGGTGCATTGGTGTCGAAGCCGAGCCTCGATCCCGACGAACAGTGGAAGGGCGTCGCCACCATCGCCACGACGGCCGACGAGGTCCGCTCCGCCGCAGGCAGCTTCTACAACCAGACGATGGCGTTGGCCGGGCTGGACCTGTCGCGCTACGCGCTGCCGCCCCGGCCCCGCATCGCGGTCGTCGGCACGCCTTGCGAGGTGCAGGGTCTGCGGGCGATGCAGGCCCGGCGCTGGCCGACGGGCGCACACCGCGTCGACGCCGTGGTGCTGACCATTGCGTTGATGTGCACGAAGAACTTCGACTACGAGGCCCTGACGCTGAAGGAGCTGCGGGACAAGCGTGGCGTGGACCTGGACCGGGTCTCGAAGATGGACGTCATCCGGGGCAGGATGACCGTCGAGTACCGAGACGGTGAGCTGGCTATCGACGAACCGGTGAAGGACTTCCATGGCGCCGCGCTGAAGGGCTGCGACGAGTGCGCAGACTTCCTCGGCCGCTCGGCGGACATCTCGGTCGGCAGCGTCGGCTCCATGACGGGGTGGACCAGTGTGATCGTCCGCACGGAGCGCGGTCGGCTGGCCTTCCAGGCCGCCCGCTCCAAGCTCGATGTGCGCGGTCTGGACGACCCGGCGGCGTTGCTCCGGCTGGACGCGTTGGACAAGAAGGTCGCCGATCGTTCCCTGCAGCGCAAGCTCGATCCGGATGCGCCGCTTTTCATCGACTACGAGGAGCACGTCCGCGCCTATGAGGGCACGGACCGCCGACCCGTGTTCATCCGCCATTGACGGTGAGCGTCGCCCCGGTACTCCACGTGCCCGACGAGCCCACCGCCCGGGCCGAGCGTTGGCTGGCCGCCGTCCACGACGGACGCGAGCTCCGCGACGTCCTCATGGACGGCGACGGGTTCACCACCTGGCTGTGGACCCGCTGGCGGTCTCTGGCCTCCGCTGACTTCGGCGAAGAGGACTTCGGCCGCATGGTCGTGGATTACCGCCGGGAGGTCTGGCTCTGGTTGGCGGGCGAGCGGACGTGGGCGCAGTGCTGCTCCGGCCTCATCGGACGGATCACCCGGCGCATCGGGCGGCCCGACACCGCCGCGGGGTGACCGCAGCCGAGCGCACCTCTCCATCCGTCGCACTCAGTGGCGTGACGGTCCGCCGGGACGGCCTGCCCGTGCTGGCAGGCGTCGATTGGCGTGTGGATGCGACTGAGCGATGGGTCGTCCTCGGACCCAACGGCTCGGGCAAGACGACGCTGCTCCAGATCGCCGCCGCCCGGCTCTGGCCCACCACCGGTCGGGTCGAGGTGCTCGGGGCTCGCCTGGGTCGCGTCGATGTCCGGACGCTGCGGTCCCGCGTGGCACTGGTGAGCGGTGCGGTGACGCGCCAGTTGCGGCCCGACCTCCTTGCCCGTGACGTGGTGGTGAGCGGGCGCCATGGCGCGTTGGAGACCTGGTGGGACCGGTACAGCGCCGACGACTGGAAGAAGGCGGAGGAACTCTTGGCGCGCGGCGGAGTGGCGGACATCGCGGGGCGGTCCTTCGGAGTGATCTCCGAGGGCGAGCGCCAGCAGGTCCTTCTGGCTCGGGCGCTCATGAGCGACCCGGAGCTGCTCCTGCTCGACGAGCCGTTCGCCGGCCTCGACCTGGGAGCCCGCGAGCGGCTGCTCACCCAGCTCGCCGGCCTGGCCGTCGATCCCCAAAGCCCGCCGATCGTCCTGGTGACACACCACTGTGAGGAGATCCCGCCCGGGTTTACCCACGGAGCGCTGATCTGCGGTGGCGCGCTCATGGCCGCGGGAACGTTGCGCGAGGTCGTCACGTCGGAACGCGTGTCTGCGTGTTTCGGAGTCGCAGTGACCGTCGGTTGCGACGACGGACGTTGGTGGAGTCGCGCCGCGTGAATTGGCGCGTGCAAAGTGCCAGCCCGGGAAAAGAGGTCTTGATTCGGAGCGTCGGCGCGGCTACAAACAGAAGTGATCGGTGAAGTGCCGACGATGTCGGCGCTGTGCATTTCCCCAACCATCCACCATTTCCAAGAGCCTGTTCAATAGGCTTTTCATCGGAGAGCGAAGGTAGGTCGTCGGGGAGTGACGATTTTGATCCTGCTGGTCCTCGTAGTGCTTCTATGGGTGGCGGTGCTGGCACCGAGCGCTTGGCGGCGGTTCACCGAGCGCCAGGGTGTCGGTTCCATCGACCACTTCCACCATCAGTTGCAACTTCTCGAGCATGCCGGACCGAAGACGGTGGCACCCGCGTACCGTTTGCACACCGCGGTGCCAGGCGATGGCTCACCCGACACGGTCGCGCCATCCGTCGACTCCTCGCGCCCGAAGTTGGTGCTGCTGCGAGAGACGACCGACCCCGCGATGGCTGACGTGGACGACGGTGACGGTTGCCACTACGAGCGGGTCGGTGTCCTGGACCGTCCCGAGCCCGCCTGCCTGCCCGAGGTGGGCGGAGACCTGTCTGCGATGCGCCGAGAGCAGGCCCGCAGGCGTTGCACCGTGTTACTGCGTTGCCTGTGCGGGGTGGCGATCTCGACCGGGATCATCGGCGTGTGGCCGGGAATGCACCTCGCCTGGATCTTCACCGGGCTGGCGGGGTTCGCCGCCCTGGCGCTCGTCGGTCTGATCGCCTACGCCAAAGAAATAGAGGCTGAGCAGCAGCGCCGCCGCTCTCGTCGCGACGAGGCACGCGCCCGCGAGGTGGCCGCCGCCAGCGGGTCCGCAGCCGACGACCCGTACACATGGGACGCCGACGACTTCGAGGTGCCGCGAGTCGCCGCCCGCTGACCGGCCGGGAGGTGGCGTACGGGCGCCGGGTGGGACGATCGCTTCGGAGCCGCCTCGAAGCCGGACTATCCTGGGGGTTGCCCCCGGGGGTGTAGCTCAGTTGGCAGAGCGCTACGTTCGCAATGTAGAGGCCGAGGGTTCGAGTCCCTTCACCTCCACAAAGGCCCTGGTCACAGGCCTAAAGTGGAATCCCCCAAAGGTTACAAAGCGCCCAGAGCGCTACGTGAGCCGTCGTAGAGGTTGTTGGGTGATTCCGCTACCTCAGGCCAAAACTTGCAGGTCAACGGGTTGAAGGGGAACCAAGCGCCAGCGCTAGGTCATTCGACCTACGGGTGCGCCTTACCTGGCTCAAGCTCACCCTTGGGGACCGCGGGCGTTGGAAACTCGACCCTGTTCGCCCTCAGAGCCTGTAAGCCCACTGCTTAACAAACAGAGCAGGCGCCTCGCTTTATTCGGCAGCGCCCTCGAGCCCGATGGCGACGAGGTCCTCGGGGTGAATCCACTCGTCGGCCAACGCGATACCCCCGGCATCGACGATCGGGTCGCGGAAAGGGACGGCCCAGCGATGCTCGAGGAGGAGGATCGCTGCAGCAGAGACGTTCGGGATGGTGTCCGCGACGAACCACGCTTCCTCGTCCGGAATCAAGTGACCATCGGCACCCTCGGATTTTGTACCTGAGCATGTACGTGCTGATGTTCCTCGCAGCCCTTCGTCTCCGACGCACACGTCCAGACGTTCCCCGAGTTTCAGGGTGCCAGCTCTTCCACTGGTCGGCACGATTGGCCTCCTCGCTTCGGTTGCTGCGATCCTCATCGCGTTGGTTCCACCTTCGCAATTCGGCTCCAAGTCGGTCGTCCAGTATGCGCTCACTCTGTTGGTCGGGGTGTTGGTTCTCGCTGTTCCCCCGCAGACTATTTTCATGTTGAAGCGCCCCAACTGGAGGAGGGCCGATTGATGTCATCGACGACGAACGCCGGGTCGGGCGGCGACGTTGCGACGGGTGACGAGCGTTCCTCACGGGCGCGTCTCATTCTTGGAGTCTCATTCTCGGCGCTGTGTTGGCCAACATCAATCTCGGTATCGCCAACGTCGCCCTGCCATCCATCGGTGCCGGACTGGACACATCACAGCACCTCACTGAGACTCGTAAGGGCCCGGCCGTATGGAGCAGTCCCCAACGTCGGTTCCCGGTCAACTGGCAGGTCGCCGACCGCTTTTAGCGTTCGGCTTCACCGAACAGCCACGATTAGGGTTTTCTCGCATGGCTGACGCTTTCGGGTCCACGGATCCGCCGTTTACCGCGACCCGGGAGTTCTGGGCCCTGATGGGGTACGCCGTTGCGCTTGGCGTTTTCGGTGCCTTCGCTGCCCTTGTATTCATGGGTGTGATCAAGGTCGGCGGCAAGTGGTACGTCGATTCCAACCCGAGCTGGTTCGGGGGCCATTGGTGGTGGGTGGCGGTTACTGCTTCAACTGGTGTCGTGGTCTGGCTCTTGCGTCACGTGACTCGCTTGCCTGACGACACTCCCGGATTGATTGAGGATCTGAAGTCTGGACACGTCGAGGCTCGGTTGGTGCCGGGGATCGTTGCGGTTTCGGCGGTGTCGCTGATCGGCGGGGCGAGCCTCGGGCCGGAGAAGGCCCTCGGCTCGATCGGCGGCGGGGTCGGAAGCTGGATCTCGGATCGGCGAAAGCTCGACAAAGACTCGTCAGAGGTGACCTTTCTCTCGGGGTTCTCCGGAGCCTACGGCGGGCTGTTCTCCAGTCCAGTGATCGTCGTCATGATGCTGCTTGAAATCGCCCGACCCGGTGGACAACGGTTTGCCAAAACCCTGGTGGGCACGATCGTGGCGGGGAGCATCTCTTTTGGCATCTACTTCGCCATCGCCGGAGCGGTGTTCCTAGACGCCTATCAAGTGCCCCAATTCAAGTTCGAGGACTGGCAACTCCTTGCGGGGGTTCCCCTCGGCCTGTTCGCCGCCGTCGTGGTCACGCTTTTGGTCTTATTCATCCAACTGAGTGCACGGTTGTTCGCTCGGATAAAACTGCCGAGCCTCGTCAAACCGATCACCGGTGGCGTGGTGTTCGGGATCGTTGGAGTGATACTTCCCCTGACGCTCTTTACCGGCAGTACAAGACGGTGCTCCATGATGCGGGGACCCTTGGCGTTGGCCTTCTCGGCGTCCTGGTCATAGCCAAAATGCTGACCTTCGCCGTTAGCCAAGCAAGTGGATTTGTGGGCGGTCCCATCTTCCCTGCCCTCTTCATCGGGGGTACGGCCGGGGTATTCGTCCACGAGGTGATCCCAGGCGTTCCGTTGGGTCTGGCGTTCACTTGCATGCTTGCTGCGGTGCCGGGGTCTTTAGCTGCCGCCCCTTTTTCGATGGTGTTGCTCGCCGCGTTCCTGACTCAGGTAGGTGCACTTCAGACTGCCCCCGTCCTCGTTGCTGTCGTCACCGCCTTTCTTGCGATGGAGGCGGTCAAGTACCTCATCGCCAGCCGTCAAAAGGGAAAGGCTGCTCCGACCTGAAGGGCCTGGCATCCATGCTGCCCCACCGATAGGGGGGCGTCTGCGTAGTCAGACTGGCACCGCTAATCTGCGCCCCACGGGACGCTCGCATCTTGTGTGAGGCTTCGCCCGCTACCGACCCAAGGGACACATGGTCAACAGCAACGATGCGAACGACTTCGATGTGATCGTCATCGGAGCCGGGTACGGGGGCGTGACGGCGGCAGCGCTGTGTGCCAAGCAGGGAAAGCGGGTTGTACTCATCGACAAGACACCCCGCGCCGGCGGCAAGACCCAGACACTTGACCGCAAGGGGTACCGCTACGAGATGTTCGGGGCCGTCGGCATCCCGGCGCTCAACTCGCGGTTTCACGAACTCGTCGATGTGCTGGAGATCGGCGACCGTGTCGATTTTCTCATCCCAGAGGGCGAAGTGGCGGCTGTGCACTACCGTCCGCCCGAGGGAGGGTGGCGGACCATGCGTTCGGCTCTGCAGCAGACCGGCTCCGAAGAGGAGAAGGCGGCGCTGCGGCGAGTATTCGGCGCCACCGACGACGACCTCGCCAAGCTCGGGGAGTTCTATCTGGCGATGATCGCCATGTCTGACGAGGACATTGCCGCACTCGATGAGGTCGGCATGGTCGATTTCGTTACGCCGTTCGGACTGCCGGTGGGGCTCAGGAGCCAGATCTATTCGACGCTCAACATGTTGTTCGTCGCTCCGGTCGATCGACTGGCGGCCTCCGAGGCGGTGCTGGTGCTGCGCAACATGGCGGTGAGCGGGGCTGGTCGATTCCACCGGGGCGGATATGGCCGCCTGGCCGAGGCGTGCGCCGAGGTTGTCGCAGAACGGGGCGGCTTGTTCCTGACCAGCACTCGGGTGCAGCACATCATGGTCGAGGATGGCCATGCCGTCGGTGTCGAGACCGACAAGGGAGTATTCCGAGCCCCCGCCATCGTCTCCAACGCGGGTGTCCAGCCGACTGTGCTCAAGCTCGCCCCTACCGGCTCCTTCCCCAATGAGTACGTGGAGCGGGTCCAGAAGCTAGAACCGAGCTGGGCCATCGCCGGAGTGCGCTACGTGTTCGATGCTCGTGTATTCGATGCGGCGCTGATCCCTATCTTCTCTGACAACAGTTGGCTCGACTCCGAGCGCTTTGCAGCGATGGAAGCGGGCGATTGGCCCGACATCCCGCTGATCGCCATTGACGTAGCGTCCGAGTTCGACCCGAGCCTGGTCGCAGAACCGGAGCACCAAGTCGCGAACATCCAGGTTTTCGTCTCACCTGATCCGGACTCCGACATGGGTGAGGAGGCCGTCCGACGAGCGCGCGCGGTCATCGACGATCTGTATCCAGATATCCGGAAGCACACCCTCCGAACCGAACCATACGGTGCCCGTCAGATCTCACGGATGACACGAGACTCCACGATGCCCGGTACGGGCGGTGAGGCGGTGGGTCTGGCCCAGGTCGTCGGTCAGGTAGGCAAGGGCAAGCCCGATGCCCGTACCCCTCTGAAAGGGCTCTACCTCGTCGGCTGCGACGCCGGCGGTCGGGGTTCCGGTACACATCAGGCCGTTGACTCAGGGTTCAACGTTGCAGCCATGGTGGCTGAGGACTTGTCGTAGCTATAGCTCTAGTGCCGCATCAGGCAACGTTTGCCCGGTTTGGCTCCGCCCGGTAGCGGGTGATCTCGATCGGCCTGAGGTTGGTCGTGCTGGCCCTGTCAGGGCGCACAGAACCGGCAGTTGTGAGTGGGCAACGCTGCGGCGGTGTGCGCCTTGGTCTTACCTTTCAGCTCAGCTTCCCCGATGTCGCCCACAAGCTGTCGCCATCGGTGGCCCCTCCCCGGCAGGGCAGGAGTCGGTGAAGTTCGCTTGACAGGCTTGCGCTGGAATGTTTGCCACCTTTGTGGGAATGTGGTCGGGAGCACCCGCTGATGTCGAGATCTGACTCCCTCCGGGAACCTGACTGGAGGAAGATCATGTCGCTACGAATCAACTCGGTAGCTCCGGACTTCGAAGCGGAAACGACGCAGGGTCCGATCAAGTTCCACGACTGGATCGGCGACGGGTGGGCCATCCTGTTCTCGCATCCGAAGGACTTCACACCGGTCTGTACGACCGAGCTCGGCTACATGGCCGGCCTGGAGCCTCAGTTCGCGGCCCGCAATACCAAGATCGTCGGGCTGAGCGTCGACCCGGTTGCCAGCCACGGCAAGTGGGCGAAGGACATCGAACAGACCCAGGGCCATTCCGTCACCTACCCCATGATCGGCGACCCCGAGTTGAAGGTGGCCAAGCTCTACGACATGCTCCCCGAGGAGGCCGGCGACTCCTCTGAGGGACGCACTGCCGCCGACAACCAGACCGTGCGGTCGGTCTTCGTGATCGGTCCCGACAAGAAGATAAAAGCGTCGCTCACCTACCCAATGAGCACCGGCCGGAACTTCGACGAGGTACTGCGCCTGCTGGATTCCTGCCAGCTCACCGCGAAGCACCAGGTCGCCACCCCGGTGAACTGGCACCACGGCGAGGACGTGATCATCGTTCCTGCCGTGTCGGACGACGATGCTCGCAAGAAGTTCCCTGACGGTTGGAAGGCGCCATTGCCGTACCTCCGACTGGTCCCCGACCCTAACGTCGTAGACGAAGGCCGAACCTCTTGAGCCCCGGAGCGCCGATGCGGGTCGTGGTCCTCGGAGCTGGCTTCGGAGGCCTCGAGCTCGTGACCGGGTTGTCCGAGTCGGTCCCCGACAAGGTTCACATCACGCTTATCGACAAGAACGATTCGTTCATGTTCGGGTTCTCGAAGCTCGATGTCATGTTCGGTCGACGCCAAGCCTCCGAGGTGTGGAACCCATATCGACAGATCGCCAAGCCTGGCGTTGAGTTCCGCCAAGAAACGGTCACCTCAATTGATCCCGAGCGTCGCCGAGTGGTCACCGACGCGGCGACCTACGACGCCGATATTCTCGTAGTCGCGCTCGGCGCCGACTACGACGTGTCGGCTACGCCGGGGCTGGCGGAGGATGGATACGAGTTTTACTCGCCCGCAGGCGCCGAGCGAGCCCGTGACGCCCTGGCCGGTTTCAACGGTGGCGCCGTCGTCATTAGTGTGCTCGGTCCGGTCTTCAAGTGCCCCGGGGCGCCAAACGAGACCGCACTGCTTCTCCACGACTACCTCTCCCGGCGCGGACTACGTGAATCGTCGAGCATCCACCTTGTCAGCCCGATGCCGATGCCGATTCCGATCTCGAAGAGAACCTCGTCGGCGATCGTGGCCATCCTCGAGGAGCACGGCATCGAGTACTGGCCGTCGTCGAGGGTGACCCGGCTCGACCCCGAGCGTCACGTCGCACATCTCGACGATGGGCGGCAGTTGCCGTACGACCTCTTCTTGGGGATCCCAGTCCACTGTGCTCCCGAGGTCGTCGCCGCTTGCGATCTGGCCGAGGACGGATGGATCCCCGTCGATCCAGCCACCTTCGCTACCAAATTTCCCGGCGTCTTCGCTGTCGGCGACGTGACGAGCGCACCGGTCCCTCGTGCCGGAGGAATCGCCGAAGGCGAGGCGGCCACCGTCGCCAAAGTGCTCATCTCCCAGCTCACCGACGGGAGCGTCCCGCCCCCGTACGACGGCGCTTCGGGGTGCTACGTGGAGTTGGGTGATGACCTCGTGGGGCGCATCGACGTCGACTTTCTCTCCTACGACACACCGGTCGCGAAGTTCAGCGGACCCACTGCTGCGCTCTCCGAGGAGAAGCGACAGTGGGGCTCCACGCGAGTCGCTCGGTGGTTCGGACACGAGGACTCCCCGACAGCCCCGTGAGCAGCTCAAACGGGCTGGAGCGCGGTAACGCACATATTCGCGGTACTTGTCCAGATGTGAAGGCGCCTTTGCCCGATCGCGACTGCCGGTTACCGAGCAGGACTTACTTGGTTCCCAGGACTGTCCCCATGGTCCGGTTGAGGCGGGTTAACTAATAGCAAACTCCTTCCCCGGTGGGGCCAGTGCCGGTGCCGCGAGGGTGAAGCATTGATCCCAGCGGAATGGAACGGCCACTGAACCGTGGGCCATCCTCCGTCGCCATCCCCTCGGTACCGAGGTTGCTCAGCATTCAGTAAACCCATGTCTTGCAGGCAGCGTCAGAAACGTGGCCTCAGGCCGTGAACCCCCAGCTCAGAGAGAGCCGACTTGCCAGCTCTGCGCAGGTTCACTGGTTCAGTCACCCGCGGGTGCGGCGAAGCCGACAGGGTGCTCACGAAAGTTAGCGTCAGGGCGAATTCGGGCCCCAGGAGGTTGTCTTTTACCCGGCCGATCTGGGCAGTCCCTGGATCCGCGTGACTCGACGCCAAGCCGGCCGAGAACTCACCCAGTATCGGCACTGCGGATGACTTGCCGGCTCAGGTCGGCTGGTTCTCAGCCACCTTTTCGAGTTGAAGCACGACCTCGGACAGCGGCGCTGACGCATCGATCTCGAAGTCTGCGGTGGCACGGAGCCGAGGCTCCACCTCGGCAACGTGCTGCAAGATCAGCGCTTGCTCCTCTGCACGCCTCCCGCAGGGATTGCTGGTACGCGTGGCGATCCTGGCCAGCACGACGTCGACTGGGGCGCTGAGAAGGACGATTTGGTCGAAAAGCGGATAGAAGCGTCCCTGATTCGTCTTGCATCCGGCGACGAAGAGATGCCCGGCTCCATGGCTGAACAGCAGGTCGCCGATTGCTTCCTCCCGCCAAATCCAATCCCGAGACCCGTCGGGCAAGGTGACCCAGCGACTCCAGTGATCCGTGTCAGTGTCAACGACGCGGTGACCCCGTGCGCCGAGCAGTCGTAACGCGGCGGATTTGCCAGTGCCCGACATCCCTGTCACCAGGACCTTGGCCACCCTCTGAGGTTAGGAGAGTCCGAGCCACCACCCTTACGGAAATCCGGTGTGCGAGTCGGGCTTCTTTGGCTCCCAGGACTGTCCCCTGGTGCCGTACATGGGCAGGGTCGCGCCGCGTCCGGGGTGCCCGGAAAGGGATACCGAGCGGGCTTGCAGCACCCGTGAAGCGGGTGCCCGAAGTGTGACTATCGCGAGCGCGGACGGCCACCGGACCCCGCTGAGGTTCGGATAGCGACTTGGGACGCCGTCCGGGACGGAGAAGGGGTCAGCACTCGAAGAGCCGTACCAAGGCCGTGGCTCCACAGGAACTGGAGACCGTGTCGGTGGGGTAAGGCCTAGCCACATTCGATCGGCGTCATCGAGCGCAGGGATCCGTCGCCGAGGCCCCCTGTGAAACCGCGACGAGTGGTCCTAGGCGACCAATTCCAGCGTGACCCGCCGCCCACCCCTTGGCAAGCATGCCTCCGGGATGGGTCGCATCTGTCTTGACTGTCACCTCGTTCAAGCTCGG
>CAVTPF010000019.1:0-195592 GCA_963736525.1 uncultured Acidimicrobiaceae bacterium | reverse complement strand
CCCCTGCGGCCTGCACCAGCAGGGCCAGCTCCTCGTGCAGCGCCTCCTCGGCCTCCGCGTGCGGCGATCGGGCAGATGCCGCGCCACGTAGAGCAGCGTGTGCGAGCGGTAGTCGAAAGGGCTGCCCACGTTGAGCTCCTCGGTGGGGAAGCCCTGGAGACGAACCCGTTCCACGATGCGGGTGGAATGGTCGCTGGTGAGCACGCACGTCGCCTCCCCCCAGAGCATCGCAGCCAGCGCGGGCCCGACGTCGATGGGGGAAAGCCGCAGCCGGGCGTCGTGCCGTTCCGTCCACCCAGGCCACCTCCCCGTCGGAGCGACCGACGAAGCGGTGCAGGTCGTCGGCCAGGTGAGCCGCGGCCGCGCAGCGTGCTGTCGCCCGGCTGGAGCGGTCGGGGTCGGCGCGGCCGGCGTCGTCGGGGAGGAACGACCGCTGCGCGCCGGTCTGCGGCTGAGCGCGTCGGTGACACGCCGGGCGACCTCGGCGGCGCGGGCGAGCAGCTCGGCCAGCTCGCGATCGTCGGCCGAGGGCGCGCCCTGGTGGTGGAGCACGCGATTGCGACCCGGTGACCGACCAACGCCGCCCAGCTGGTCGCCGGCCGTGGCGAGCGAATCCAGCAGGCCCACGTCGCGGGCCTCGATGAGTGGGCGGGCGGCGCTGACCAGGGCGCGGAACCGGCCCGGGGTGACCTCCACCCCGAGGCTGGCCGTCATCACCTCTTCCAGTTCGTGCGCCTCGTCGAAGACGACGACGTCGTGCTCGGGCAGCACGGCGCCGGCGCTGGCCAGGTGGGCCCCGTAGAGGTGCGTGTTCACGACCACGACGTCCGCCGCCGCCGCCCGGTCGGCGAGCCGCTTCGGCGAAGCACCGGCCGCCGGCGGGGCAGGTGAAGGCACCCGGGCACTCGCGTGGACCCGCGACGCTCAACATGTTCCAGGCGCGATCGGAGGGCTCGAAGCTGAGGTCGGCCCGGTCCCCGGTGGCCGAGGTCTGCGACCAGGCCACCAGGGTGCGCACCTCGTCGACCAGGCCCTCGGGCGCGGCGGCTCCGTCGCTGTGATCCTCGGCCCCGCCGGAGGCCGCGGACCCGGCCTCGGTCCCGCCGGCCTCGTCGGCCCGACCGCCTTGATCACCCAGCTCGGCCTGAATGCCCCCGGACCCCACCTCGTCGACCCGTTGGCGGCAGATGTAGTCGCTGCGACCCTTGAAGACGGCGTAGTCCAGCGGCGCCGGCAGGCCGAGGCCGGCCTCGACGAGGGGCAGGTCCTTCTCGGCCAGCCGGCCTGCAGGGCCTTGGTCGCCGTGGCCACGACGACCTTCTGGCCGTCAGCGCGGCAGGGACGAGATACGCCAGCGATTTCCCGGCGCCGGTGCCCGCTTGGACGACCAGGCGGGTGCGCGTGGCGAGCGCCTCGGCCACCGCACGGCACATCTCCTGCCGCTCGGGACGATGCTCGCCTCCCGACATCCGCGGGTGGTGATCGTGTCGAGGCCGTCCACGCTGTCGTCGCCGGCCTGGCGGGCGCTCGACCTCGGCGCCTCCGGAGGACCCGAAGACATCGAGATCGTCGAGCCCGACCAATTGGTCGAGGTCGTCGAGTTGGTCGAGGTCGTCGAGGTCGCCGCCGCCCAGGTCGCCGGCCTCGACGACCTCCTCGGGCCCTTCCCGCTCCCAGTGCTCCATGACCCGATCATGCCCGGCGGCGACGACACCCGGGCGCCGCCGCTCGCCCGGGTGGACGGGGCGGCTCAGCTCAGGGCAGGGCAGCTCAGCTCAGGGCAGCTCAGCTCAGGGCAGCTCAGCCGACCGGCCGCAACGTCTCGATGAAGGTCAGCAGGTCGTCGGCGTGCTCCTCCTCGATGGCGAGGATGCTCTCCATGAGCCGCCTCGTGGTGGGGTCCTGTCACCCAGCCAGGAGATGATCTCGGCGTAGGAGGCGATGGCCACGTGCTCGGCGACCAGGAACTTCTCTCTTCACCATGTCCAAGAGGTCGGTCCCCGGCACGTACTCGGCGTGACTCCGCTTCGTGAGCGTCTCGGGGTCGAAGTCGGGCTCGCCCTGCAGCCGGACCATGCGTTCGGCGATCTGGTCGGCGTGCCCCTGCTCATCGGTGGCGGTGCCGGAGGAACTCGGCCGCCACGGGGCCCGAGTCGATGCCCGACGCCATGTAGTAGTGCCGCTTGTAGCGCAGGACGCAGACCAGCTCGGTGGCCAGCGCCTCGTTGAGCGTGGTGACGACCCGCTTGAGGTCGGCGCCGTAGGCGTCCGTGATGGGGCCCTTTTCGATGTGCTCGTGGGCCTGGCGCCGCAGCGTGGTCACGTCAGTCAGGAAGTCAGCCATGGCCCATCGCTACCCGGGGTCGTCCCGGGGTAAACCGTCCGGCCTCGCCCGGGACGCGAACGGAGCGGGGCCTCGGACGAGGCCGGACGAGGCCGGAGGAGCCCGTACGAGGCCCGGTTAGTTTTCGAGTTAGCGGCTCACGACCTCGACGACGACCTCGGCCGAATAATCCTTGAAGGCCTGCTCGCCGAAGCCGGTCCACATCTCGACGGCCGGCGGCGGCATGTGGGCCAGCATGTCGGCCTTCTGTTGCTCGTTCATCCGCTGCCTGATGAGGCCGAGGATCAGCCAGATCTTGTCCCCGTGGAAGTTGGCCATGCCGTGTCCCGGCAGTGCCCCCCACTCCTCGACCGAAAGGTTCTCGGCCGCCAGGGGCAGCACCTTCGCCTCCTCCTCGTCGAGATGCTCCACCAGGTGCGTGTGCAGAGCGACGAGGTCCTCCTCGGCGGCCTTCTGGGCGGACTCGTTGCCCGCGGCCGGCCAGGCTGCCAGGGCGCTTCGAGCCTGCGTCAGGAGCTCGAGCGCCTCTTTGTGCTGCTCGGCCATGTGGTCGACCAGCACGTCCTCCCCGGCGCACCGCTCGCGGAGCAGAGGGAAGACGAGTGTCTCCTCGCCATCGTGGTGTGACTCCAGGAAGGAGAGGACGTTTTCGTAGTAGTTGGCGTAGTGAGGGCGACGCGTGCCGTGTCGCCGGGCCGAAGGCCCCCGACCAGAGTGGGCGCGGCAGCTAGGTGTCACGGAAGCCCCCGTGCACCGCGTACATGTCGTTGACATCGGGACGAGAAGCCGCAGCTGCGTCTGACATAAGGAGCCTCCTCTGGTCGTACACCCCGCACCGCCCGGCCGGGGTGGTACTACTCCACACGGATCGCGACCCCCGTGCCGAGAATTCGGTCCGGGCCCGCCCGGTGGGCTCCAGCGGGTGACCGCGACCGTCCGCGACCCGGGGGCTACCCGGTGTCGATCCGAGTTCCGAGCCGGCCGAGGGCCCGGAGCACTCCCGACCCCGTCCCGCCGGGACTCGACTCCGCCCGTGGGTGCCGCGTCGATCGTCGCCTGTGTCATGGACGGCAACGGGCGCTGGGCCAAGGCTCGGGGCCTGCCGTGGACCCAAGGGCACGGCGCCGGGGAGGCCGCGCTGCTCGATGTGGTCAACGGCGCCCTCGAGATCGGCATCAAGTGGATCACCCTGTACGTGTCTCGACGGAGCTCGGCGCCGCCCGCCCGACGAGGTGCGCTACCTCATGAACTTCAACCAGTCGCTCCTGATGCGCCGGCGCGAACGAGCTCAACGACAAGGGCGTGCAGATCCGCTTCGTGGGCCGGCGCGACCGGCGGGTGCCCCGGCGGGCTGCTCCGGCGCATGGACGAGTCGATCGAGTTGACGAAGCGCAACACCCGGATGGTCATGACGATGGCCTTCAATTACGGCGGCCGGGCCGAGATCGTCGACGCCGTGCGCGCCCTCGTCGACGAGGGGACGCCGTCGAGCAAGATCGACGAGAAGGCCATCCGCCGCCACCTGTACTTCCCGGACATGCCGGACCCCGACCTGGTCATCCGCACCTCGGGCGAGACGTGGATCTCGAACTTCCTGCTGTGGGAGATCGCCTACAGCGAGCTGGTCTTCCCCGAGATCCTCTGGCCCGACATGCGCCGCCGCCATCTGTACGAGGCCGTGGTCGACTACCAGCGGCGGGTGCGCCGCTTCGGCGCCGTCAATCCCTGACCCCGCAAATCCCGACCTCCGGTCCGGGCCCGGCGACCGCGACGGGGCGGCCAGCTGCGAGACCGGAAGCACATGACCACCATGCGGATCGCCCGTACGCCGGCATCTGCGTCCTGGCCGCCTTCGTGATTCTGGTCGGCGTCGCCGTGCACGCCGGCCCCGTCGTGGTCGTCGTGGTGGCGCTGGCCGCCCTCGTCGGTGCCGGCAACCTGCTCTACGGTCGTCACTCGCACGGAGCCGCCGCCGAGGCCCGCACCCGCCCGGCCCAAGAGGCCGCCAACCGGGCCGCCGACCAGGCCGCCGAGGCGCGTCGCGCTACCGCGGAAGCTGCCCGCCGCGACGAGCGGTACTGCCCGCTCGACCCCTCGCATCCCCGGCCGGGCACGGGCCGATGAACGGGCCGGGTACGGCCCATTAACGGGTGGATGCACGGGGCGACGCGGTGAGCCTCTTTCGCGACCACGGCGTCGTGCTGCGCACCTACCGCCTGGGGGAGGCCGACCGCATCGTCGTGCTCCTCACCGAGCGCCACGGCAAGGTGCGGGCCGTGGCCAAGGGCGTGCGCCGCACGAACTCCAAGTTCGGCGCCCGCCTCGAGCCGCTGACCCACGTGGACCTCCTCTTGTGGCAGGGGAGGGAGCGACCTCTACATCGTGAACCAGGTCGAGGTGGTCGACTCGTTCCGCACGGTGCGCGAGGACCTCGGGCGGCTGCCCCGCGGCATGGCGCTGCTGGAGGTCACCGAGCAGATGGCGCAGGAGCGCCATCCCGAACTGCTCTTCACCATGCTGGTCGGCGCGGTCGCCTGCCCTGGCCGACACGGCTACCGACCCGGTGCTGCTCGCACCGGCGTTCTTCCTCAAGGCCCTCGTCCTCGAGGGCGCCGGACCGGTGCTCGAGGGGTGCGCCGCCTGCGGCGAGCCCGACGGGACCGTCGAGCTGGTGGCCTTCGACCTGGTCGCCCTGGGGGCACGCTGTGCCGGGCGCACCGCAGTGGCCGGCCGATGAGCCCCGCCGGGCTCGCCCTGCTGCGCCGCATCCTGGGCGGCGATCTGGCCGCCGTGCTGTCGGGTCCGCCGCCCCCCGGCGCCGACGAGGTGGCCGAGCTGGCCACCGAGGCCATGGAGGCCCACCTCGACCGCCGCATCCGCTCGGTGCGCTCGACGGTCGGGCTTTGACGCCCTTCGGCGTCTACGTCCACGTCCCGTTCTGCCGGGAGCGCTGCGACTACTGCGCCTTCGCCACCTACACCGACCGCGACCACCTGATGGAGCGCTACGCCGATGCCTGCGTCCTGGAGGTGCGGCGCGCGCGGGAGGGGCGCCTCGCCGCCGCCACCTCCGTCTTCTTCGGCGGGTACTCCTGTCCCGCCTGCCCGCCGAGACCCTGTGCCGCATCCTCGACGCCATCCCGGTGCGGCCCGGCGCGGGAGGTCACCGTCGAGTGCAACCCCGAGGACGCCGACGACGCGCGGATCGGCGCGGACCCGCGTGCCGGGGTGACCCGGGTCTCCTTCGGGCTGCAGGCCACCCGGCCCCACGTGCTGGCGAGCCTCGGCCGGCGCCACGTGCCCCACGCCGTGGCTACGATCGCCGCTGCCGTCGCCGCCGCCGGGTTCGCCACCTGGAACCTCGACCTCGAACGTCCGGCGCCGCCGCCGAGAGCGACGGCGACTGGGCCGCCACGCTCGACCACGTCCTCTCCCTGGCGCACCCGCCGCCGCACCTGCGAGCGCCTACGGCCTCACGGTCGAGCCCGGCACGCCGCTGGCCCGGGACCCGGTACGCCATCCCGACGAGGAGGCGCAGGCGCGGCGCTACGAGCAGACCGACGCCGTCCTCGCCGCGGCCGGCTACGACTGGGAGGAGATTCGAACCGGGCCCGACCGGGCCAACGAGCGCCGGCACAACCACCTCTATTGGGCGCAGGGCGACTACGTCGGCATCGGGTCGGCGGCGCACTCGCACCGTGGCGGCACCCGCTGGTGGAACGTGCGGACGCCCGACCGCTACGTCGACGCCGTGGCGAGCGGGCGGTCCCCCGAGGCCGGGCGTGAGGTGCTGGCGCCGGACCAGCGCGAGTTCGAGGCCCTGTCCCTCGCTGCGCACCCGGTGCGGCGTGCCGTGGGCCGCCCTGAGTGTCCCGAGGAGCTCGAGGGACTGGTGCGCCGCGTCGACGACCGGGCTGTGCTCACGGTGCGGGGCCGGCTCGTGGCGAACGAGATCAGCCTCAGAATCCGCTCCGGTATCCTGCACCGATGACCGAGACCGCCGAGGCCGACGAGACCGCCGAGACCGACGGCGACGGCCTGCTGGAGAAGGTGGTGCGCCTGTGCCGCCACCGTGGCTTCATCTTCCCCTCGGCCGAGATCTACGGCGGTTTCCGCTCCACCCTACGACTACGGCCCGCTCGGGGTCAACATGCTGCGCAACATCAAGGACGCCTGGTGGCGCGCCATGGTCCAACAGCGCGACGACGTGGTCGGCTTCGACGCCGCCATCCTCGGCGCCGGCGGTGTGGGCGGCGTCCGGTCCCACCTGGCCAACTTCACCGACCCGCTGGTCGACTGCCGTCACTGCCACGTGCGCTGCGGGCCGACAAGATCGACGGCATCTGCCCCAACTGCGGCTCGCGACCTGACCGAGGCGCGTGCCTTCAACCTCATGTTCAAGACCCACGCCGGTCCCGTCGAGGACGAGGGCTACGTGGCGTACCTGCGGCCCGAGACGGCACAGGGCATGTTCATCAACTTCTCCAACGTGCTCGGCACGACGCGAAAGAAGCCGCCCTTCGGCATCGCGCAGGTCGGCAAGTCCTTCCGCAACGAGATCACGCCGCAGAACTTCGTGTTCCGTACCCGTGAGTTCGAGCAGATGGAGCTGGAGTACCTCCTTGTCCCGCCCGCCGAGGCCCAGACGTGGTTCGAGTACTGGCTGGCCGAGCGGATGGAGTGGTACCGGCGCTCGGCATCCCGTCGGAGAAGCTCCGCCTGCGCCACCACGAGCGGAGCGAGCTGTCGCACTACTCGCTGGGCACGGCCGACGTGGAGTTCCTCTTCCCCTGGGGCTGGGACGAGCTCGAGGGCATCGCCAACCGCGGCGACTACGACCTCTCCGCCCACGCCGCCAAGTCGGGGGAGACCCTCGACTACTTCGACCCGCAGACCAATGAGCGCTACACGCCCTATGTCATTGAGCCGGCGGCGGGAGCCACCCGGACCATGATGGCCTTCCTTCTCGCCGCCTACACCGAGGACGAGGTCGGGGGTGAGGCCCGCACCGTGCTGCGCCTGCACCCGCGCCTCGCCCCCTACCAGGTGGCGGTGCTCCCGCTGTCGAAGAAGGACACGCTCGAGCCGCTCGCCCGCCGGGTGCTCGGCACCCTGCAGCCGCACTTCATGTGCGACTACGACGTGACCCAGAGCATCGGCCGGCGCTACCGCCGCCAGGACGAGGTGGGCACGCCGTGGTGCGTCACCGTCGACTTCGACTCGCTGGAGGACGACGCCGTCACCGTACCGCGACCGCGACACCACCGAGCAGGTGCGGGTGCCGATCGGCGGGTTGGTGGCCGAGCTGCGCCGGGCGCCGCCGGCGAGGAGTAGGCGGCGCAGGGGGCGACGGGAGGCGAGGCGCCGGGTCGCTCAGGCGACCTTGCGGTACTTGCGCACCGCGACGGGCACCAAGACGATCAGCAGCCCGAAGCACCACAGCAGGGCGCTGAGCACCGCGGTCGAGTTGTGCAGCACGCCGCCCACCATGAGCGAGCGGGTCCCGTTGACCACCTGGGTGACCGGCTGGTGTTGGGCGAAGGCCTGCAGCCACCCCGGCATGCTCGCCACCGGGACAAAGGCCGAGGAGGCGAAGAGCAGGGGGAAGATCAGCGGGAACACCATGACCTGGGCCGTCTCCGCATTGGGGGCGGACAGGCCGATGGTGGCGAAGCCCCAGCTCAACGTGTAGGCGAAGAGCAGGATCAGCAGCACCCCGCACAGGTACAGCGCGCAATCGTCCCGATGCGGAAGCCCACGGCGTAGCCGACGCCCGTGATCAGCGCGACCACGAAGACGTTGCGCACGAGGTCGGCCGTGGTGCGGCCGGCCAGCACGGCCGAGCGGCTCATCGGGAGGGCGCGGAAGCGCTCGATCAGCCCCTTGTGCAGGTCCTCGGAGAGCCCGATCGCGGTGCTCATGGCGCCGAACACCACGGTCTGCACGAAGATGCCGGGCATGAGGAACTGGATGTAGTGGCCCCCCGGCACGTGGATGGCGCCGCCGAAGACGTAGGTGAACAGCAGCACGAACATGATGGGCTGCAGCGTGGTGAAGAAGACCGTCTCGGGGACCCGGGTCAGCGCGAGCACGTTGCGCTTCGTCATGGTGGCGATGTCCGCAATGGCCCAGGACAGGCGGTTGCCCTGGCTCTCGGGCGGGGTCAGGAGCACCGGTGGTGCGGTGATGGTCGTCGTCATGCGGCATCCTTCCCGTCGGTCCCGACTGCACGCTTGCGTCCCCGGCCGAAGCCGCGCCGGGGCTTCGCGGTGTCGTCGGCGTCCTCGTCGATCACGGTCCTGTGCCCGGTGAGGCTGAGGAACACGTCGTCGAGGCTCGGCTCCCGCAGGGCCAGCCCGCCGATGGGGATCTGCGCCGCATCGAGCGAGCGCAGGACGTCGGCGCCGGCCCGGGGGCCGTCCGTCACGGTCAGCTCGATCACGAGATCCTCGACGACGGGCGCCTTCTCGGAGAACGGGGAGAGCAGCTCGACCGAGCGCGCCACGCTCTCGCGGTCACCCAGCGTCACCGAGACCACCGACGTCCCGAGGTCCGCCTTGAGTTGGGCCGGCGTGCCCTGCGCGATGACGTGCCCGTGGTCGATGACCACGATGTCGCGGGCCAGGCGGTCCGCCTCCTCGAGGTACTGGGTGGTCAACAGGACGGTCGTGCCCTCCCGGACCAGGTCCTCGATGGCGACCCACAGGCCCTGGCGGCTCTGGGGGTCCAGGCCCGTCGTCGGCTCGTCGAGGAAGAGGACGGGCGGGTTGGCCACCAGCGCGGCGGCCAGGTCCAGGCGCCGGCGCATGCCACCCGAGTAGGTCTTGAGGACCCGGTCGGCGGCGCCGGCCAGCCCGAAGTCCTCGAGGAGCTCGTCGGCCCGCCGGGAGGCCAGCTTGCGGCTCAGGTGGGAGAGGCGCCCCACCATGTGGATGTTCTCCCGGCCCGTGAGGTTCTCGTCCACCGCCGCGTACTGCCCCGCCAGCCCGATGATGCGGCGCACCGCGTCGGCCGCGGTGACCACGTCGTGGCCGAGCACCGAGGCACGGCCCTCGTCGGGGCCGAGGATGGTGGAGAGGATGCGTACGACGGTCGTCTTGCCGGCCCCGTTCGGGCCGAGGAGCCCGAGCACGGTGCCGGGCTCGACTGCCAGGGAGACGCCGTCGAGGGCGCGCACGTCGCCGTTGGCGAAGACCTTGACGAGGTCGTGGGCCTCGATGGCCAGTGCGGAATTCGAAGAAAGTACCATTAGCTAAGAAACTTAGTGATAAAGTTACTTACGTGTCAAGACAAAGGTCACGGAGCGAACTGGCGCAGCAGCTGCGCAGCGAGATCTTGGGGTACCTCGGCGCGGCCAGCGACTTCGACGAGGGGCTGGCCAAGACGCTGAAGCTGAGCAGGACGGACATGCGTTGTCTCGACCTTATTGCCCGCCTCGGGCCGCTGACCGCGGGCCGGCTGGCCCAAGAGAGCGGGCTCACCACGGGGGCGGTGACCTTCATCGTGGACCGCCTGGAGGAGGCGGGCATGGTGACGCGGCGGCGCGACACCGAGGACCGGCGCCGCGTGTGGATCGAGATCGTGCCCGAGACCCGGGAGCGCCTGGCGGGGCTGCAGCAGCCGATCGCCGACGAGATGCGCCAGGTGGCCCAGCGCTTCAAGGCGGACGAGCTCGCCGTCGTGCGCGACTTCATGCGCCAGGCCAAGGAGGTGTTCCAGCGCCAGACCGGCGGCGGGGGGAAGGCGTCGCCGGAGCGACCGGGCCCCGCCGGGGAGGGTCCGGCGGACTGACGCGGCGAGCCGAGCCGGCTGCGGGGGGAAAGTAGGCTGGCTTGGCCCGTCCCAGGTCGGGAGGGAGTGACCATCCAGTGGCCGCGCGCGCGGCGCGGTTCGCCCGTCCAGGGCAAGGAGGCCCGATGCCGTACGTCTTCGATTTCGACCACAGCCACGCCCGGCCCCCCATGGAGCTCAAGGACCTCTTGGGCGGCAAGGGCGCCAACCTGGCCGAGATGACGTCGGTACTGCAGCTTCCGGTGCCGCCCGGGTTCACCATCTCGACCGACGCCTGCCGCGACTACATGGCGGGTGGCTGGCCCAAGGGTCTCGACGGCGAGGTGGCGTCGGCGCGGGCCCGGCTGGAGACGGCCATGGGCAAGGCCATCGGCGACGCCACCGACCCCCTGCTCGTCTCGGTGCGCTCCGGGGCGAAATTCTCCATGCCGGGCATGATGGACACCGTCCTCAACCTCGGCCTCAACGACCGCTCCGTCGAGGGGCTGGCCGCGCAGACCGGCGACGAGCGCTTCGCCTTCGACTCGTACCGGCGCTTCATCGCCATGTACGGCCGCATCGTGCTGGAGCTCCCCGGCGAGGAGTTCGACGCGCTCTTCGACGCGGCCAAGGAGCTGGCGGGGACGACGTCGGACGCCAAGGTGCCCGTGGAGCTGCTGCGCTACCTGGTCGACTCCTACCAGCAGATCGTGGAGCGCCACACCGGCAAGCCCTTCCCCCAGCAGCCGGACGAGCAGCTGCGAGGCGCCATCGAGGCCGTGTTCCGCAGCTGGAACGGCCCGCGGGCCATCGCGTACCGCGACCGCGAGCACATCGCGCACGATCTCGGCACGGCGGTCAACGTGCAGGCGATGGTCTTCGGCAACCGCGACGACAACTCGGGCACCGGTGTCGGCTTCACCCGGGACCCGGCCACGGGGGCCAAGGGGGCCTACGGGGACTTCCTGGTCAACGCGCAGGGCGAGGACGTGGTGGCCGGCATCCGCAACACCGAGCCGATCGCGGAGCTCAAGAGGCAGTTCCCCAAGGTCCACGCCGAGCTGCTGAAGATCTTCTCCCGCCTCGAGACGCACTACCGCGACATGTGCGACACCGAGTTCACCATTGAGCAGGGCAAGCTGTGGATGCTCCAGACCCGGGTGGGCAAGCGCACCGGGGCCGCCGCCCTCAAGATGGCCGTGGACATGGTGCGCCCGAGTGACCTCGGGATCTCCAAGGCCGAGGCGATCACGCGCATCACCGAGGACCACCTCGACTCGGTCCTGCACCCGCAGTTCGCCGGCGGCGGCTACGACACCTGGGCCAAAGGGCTCGGGGCGAGCCCGGGCGCGGCCGTCGGCCGCATCTACTTCACGGCCGACGACGCGGCCGAGGCCGCGGAGCGGGGCGAGCAGGTGATCCTGGTCCGCAACGAGACGTCGCCCGAGGACGTGCACGGCATGCTGGCCTCCGAGGGAGTCCTGACTGCCCGCGGCGGCCTGGTCAGCCACGCCGCCGTCGTGGCACGCGGCTGGGGCAAGCCCGCCGTCGTGGGCGCGGAGGTGCTGCGGCTGGGCGACCACCAGGTGACCGCCGGCGACGTCACCCTCTACGAGGGCGACTGGGTCTCCCTCGACGGCGGCGCCGGGATCGTCGTGGCGGGCCAGGTGCCGCTCACCGCGGCGAAGCCCCCCGCCGCCTTCACCACGGTGCTGGCGTGGGCCGACGAGATCCGCAAGGGGCATCTCGCCGTGCGCGCCAACGCCGACACGGGCGACGACGCCGCCAACGCCCGCCGCTTGGGCGCGGAGGGGATCGGCCTGTGCCGCACCGAGCACATGTTCCTCGGCGAGGACCGCCTGCCCGTGGTGCGCCGGATGATCCTGGCCCACTCGCCGGCGGAAGAGGCGGCGGCGCTGGAGGAGCTGCGCGTCGTGCAGCGCCAGGACTTCATCGCCATCCTGGCCGCCATGGACGGGTTGCCGGTGACGGTGCGCCTACTCGACCCGCCGTTGCACGAGTTCCTGCCCTCCACCGAGGAGCTGGCACACAAGGACGCCACCGTCGGGCTCAACCCCGAGGAGCGGCGCCTCTACGAGGCCGCGCTGGCCTGGCGCGAGTCCAATCCGATGCTCGGCACGCGCGGTGTGCGCCTCGGGGTCATCAAGCCCGGCCTCTACGCCATGCAGGTGCGCGCGCTCATGGAGGCGGCGCGCCAGCGGGTGGCCGACGGCGGGCATCCGATCGTAGAGATCATGATCCCCCTCACCGTGACCCGCGCCGAGCTGGCGCTGGCCCGGGGCTGGGTCGAGGACGCGGTGGCCGAGGTCAACCGCGAGCGAGCGCCGCGCCCGTCGAAGGGTGCCGCCAAGACCGGCTCGGCCAAAGCCGGCACGCTCGAGGTGACGATCGGGACGATGATAGAGACGCCCCGCGCCGCCCTGCGGGCCGCGGAGATCGCCGAGGTCGCCGACTTCTTCTCGTTCGGGACGAACGACCTGACGCAAATGACCTTCGGCTTCTCGCGTGACGACGTGGAGGGCCGGATGATGGACGCCTACCTGGAGCTCGGCCTGCTGCCGCGTAACCCCTTCGAGGTGGTCGACTTCGAGGGCGTCGGCGAGCTGGTGCGGCTGGGGACCGAGCGGGGCCGGGCCACCCGCCCCGACCTGAAGGTCGGCGTCTGCGGCGAGCACGGGGGCGACCCGGCCTCCATCGGCCTCTTCTACGAGGCCGGGCTGGACTACGTCAGCTGCTCGCCCTTCCGGGTCCCGGTGGCCCGGCTGGCCGCGGCTCAGGCGGTGCTGACCGAGGCGCCCGAGGAGAAGGCGCTCCGGCGGGCCAAGGCCAGCTAGACCACGTCCCCGGAGCGGCCGGCGCCCTGGTAGCGCCGGAGCGCGACGACCGTCCAGATCCCCTCGACGACGCCGAAGGGCCAGGCGCCCGAGAGGAACCCGTAGGAGCTGGACAGGGCGCACCCGAGGGCAAAGGCCAGGATGAAGCCCCGGCCGCGCGACTCCAGGGCGTACATCCCCATCATGAAGGTCAGGGCGCAGACGCCGTAAATGGTGACTGCCATCGGGCGACAGTAGGCGAGAACGGGCCGCGACAACGCCGCGGTAGCGTCAAGAGGTGGGGATCCCCGACGAGGAAGTGGCGCAGGTCCGGGCGGCCACCGACATCGTCTCGCTCATCAGCGAACACGCCCTGTTGAAGAAGGTGGGGCGGCGCTGGAGCGGGCTGTGCCCGTTCCACACCGAGAAGACACCCTCGTTCAGCGTCAACGCCGAGGAGGGCTTCTACTACTGCTTCGGCTGCCAGGCCTCGGGCGACGCCATCTCCTTCGTGCGCGCCATGGACCACCTCGACTTCGTCGACGCCGTGCGGTTCCTGGCCGACCGGGCCGGCATCACGCTGCACGAGGACCAGGAGCAAGGGCGGGACCACAAGCGGCGTTCCGAGCTGCTCGAGGCGATGGAGCGGGCCGTGCAGTGGTACCACGAGCGCCTGCTGCGCGCCCCCGATGCCGGCCCCGCCCGCGACTACCTGCGTTCGCGCGGCTACGACGGCGACATCGTGCGCCAGTTCCGGTTGGGCTGGGCCCCCGACGATTGGGACGCGCTGGCCAAGGCGCTGCGCCTGCCCGAAAAGGTCCTCTCGGACTCGGGCCTCGGCTTCGTCAACCGGCGCGGGCGCGTCCAGGACTTCTTCCGCGCCCGCGTGCTCTTCCCGATTTGCGATCCCTCCGGGCGCCCGGTGGCGCTGGGCGGGCGCATCCTCCCGCCGCGCGCGGGGGGACCGGTGCCCGAGCGGCCAGAGCCCAAGTACAAGAACTCCCAGGAGTCACCCATCTATTCCAAGCGCCGGACGCTGTATGCGTTGAATTGGGCCAAGCAGGGCATCATCGCCCAGGGCGAGGTCGTCGTGTGCGAGGGCTACACCGACGTCATCGGGTTCTTCCAGGCCGGCGTGCCGTGGGCCGTCGCCACCTGTGGCACCGCGCTGGCCGAGGAGCACTTCACCCTGCTGCGCAACTTCGCCAAGCGCATCGTCCTGGCCTACGACGCCGACGCCGCGGGCCAGAGCGCGACCTCGCGGGTCTACGAGTGGGAGCGCAAACACGAGGTGGACGTCGTGGTGGCCGACCTCCCGGGCGGCAGCGACCCCGGTGACCTGGCCCGCACCGACCCGGGGGCGCTGGCCCGCGCCGTCAAGGAGGCGCGGCCTTTCCTGCAGTTCCGAGTGGACCGCATGCTGGGGGCCGGCAACCTGACGACGGCCGAGGGCAGGGCCCGGGCGGCCGACGCGGCGCTCACGGCGGTGGCCGAGCACCCCGACGACCTGGTGCGTGACCAGTACGTGATGCAGCTGGCCGACCGGTGTCGCCTCGACGCCGCACGGTTGCGGGAGCGCCTCGACCACCTGCGGGCGCACCCGCCCGCCGAGAGCCCGGGCCGCCGGCGCAACCGCGGCGAGGAGCCGCCTCCGGCGGAGTACCCGGAGGACGACGGCGAGCTGTACGCGCCCGACGACGACCGCGGCGCGGCCCTCGTCGCGGCGCTGCGACCAGGACCGGGACTCGAAGCGCTCAAGTTGGTGGTGCACCGACCCGAAGATGTAGCTGATCGGGTGCACGTCGTGCTCTTCAGCGACCCCGTGCAACGCCAGGCTTTCGTCGCACTCGTGGAGAACGACAGCGTGCACGAGGCGGTGGAGACCGCGTCACCGGAGGTGGCGAGCCTGTTGCGACGCGTCATAGTCGAAGAGCCCATCGCGGGTGACCCGGAACTGGGTGACCCGGTGGATTCCGTCGTGGCCGTGCTCCTGCGCGGCGCGGCGCGCCGCGCGCTGGCGGAGATTGAGATCGCGTCACGGGCAGGCGACGACATGTGGCAGGCCAGTGCGGCCGAGACCGCTCAGGTGCGGATCTGGCTCGATGAACTCGGGGAATCCGCCTCCGGACGCGACGCCGCCGACCGGTTGGTAGCGTGGTTGTCCGGGAGGCAGGCAGCGGAGTGATCAAGTTGGCAGGGCGAAGGTGAGCGAGGATTCCGCAATCGCGATCGACGACGACGGTGTCGACGCGCCCGCTGCGCGCACCGAGTCGCTCGCGTCCATCGCGCACGTCGCGCTGCCACCGGGAGTGTCGCAGGTGGACTTCGACGCGGTGCTGGCGATCGGTCGCGAGAAGGGTCAGCTCACGCAAGACGAACTCATCGAGGCGCTGCACACGGTCGAGCTAACGGCCGAAGTGTTGACCACCCTGATCGAACGCGTCACGACCGAAGGCGTCACGCTCGTCGAGGAAGACGAGGAGGTGTTGGTCGTCGAGGTCGAGCCGCGCAAGGCTCGGGCCTCCAGGACCAACGGGAATGCCCGGCCCGATGCCCGTCGCGAGTCCAACGGCAAGCGCGCGAGCTCGAGCAGCGATTCGGGAGGCAGCGCCGAGGACCCGGTGCACACGTACCTCAAGGAGATCGGGCGGGTCCCGCTGCTCAACGCGGAGCTCGAGGTCGAGATCGCCCAGACGATTGAGGAGGGGAATGCCGCCGCCGCCAAGCTGGCCGCCCACGAGCTGGCACTGGCCGGCGAGGGTCCCAAGGATGATCTGCTCGAGGCCGGGGAGCTGTCGCGCAACCGGCGCCTCGTGCGCAACGGCCTCAGGGCGAAGGACGAGCTCATTGAGGCGAACCTGCGGCTCGTGGTGTCGATCGCCAAGCGCTACCGCAACCGCGGGCTGGCCTTCCTCGATCTCATTCAGGAGGGCAACCTCGGCCTGATGCGGGCCGTCGACAAGTTCGACCACACGAAGGGCTTCAAGTTCTCCACCTACGCCACGTGGTGGATCCGCCAGGCCATCACGAGGGCGATCGCGGATCAGGCGCGCACCATCAGGATCCCGGTGCACATGGTCGAGACCATCAACAAGGTGGTGTGGGCGCAGCGCCAACTGCTGCAAGAGCTCGGCCGTGAGCCGACCATCGACGAAGTGGCGCACCGCGTGGAGCTCCCGATGGAGCGCGTGCGCGAGATCCTGCGCATCAACCAGGACACGGTGTCGCTGGAGCAGCCGGTCGGCGACGAGGACGACTTCAACCTCTCGGATCTCATCGAGGACAGGGGAGCCGTGGTCCCCGACGACGCGGCGACGCGCTCACTGCTCGACGCCGCGGTGCGAGAGGCGCTCGGTCACCTCTCCGAGCGCGAGCAGGACGTGGTGCGGCTCCGCTTCGGACTCGACGACGGCAAGATCCGCACCCTCGAGGAGGTGGGCAAGGAGTTCGGGGTCACCCGGGAGCGGGTCCGCCAGATTGAGTCCAAGACCTTGGCCAAGCTGCGCCGGCCCGACGCGGCCCACCTGCTGCGGGACTACCTCGAAGAGTCCTGATCGCGGCCACCTCCCGGTCGCTCCCCGTCACCTGAGGCACTGCGGCGCGCTGGTATCGTGCGGGGGCTGTTTTCTCGACCCTTCCGGGGTAGCTCAATGGCAGAGCAAGCGGCTGTTAACCGCTAGGTTGAGAGTTCGAGTCTCTCCCCCGGAGCTTTCCCCAGTTCAGAGGCCCAAAGAGCTCATTGCGGATGAACGGCGGGCACTCCACGGGCTAAGCCTTTCCTTCGTGCGCCATCTATCGGAAGGACATCCGCTTTCATAGGCTCACCCATCGCATCGGCGATGACCTTGTCTCGGTTCTCGGTGGCGTGTTGGTACCGCAGCGCTGCAGGTGGTCGAGTGTCCGCCTCGTCGCATTAGTTCCTTGGTGCTCGCACCGGTGACCGCCGCCATCGTTAACGAGAAGTGGCGCAGGTCATGAAAGCGAATATGGTCGAGTCCAAGTGAGGCCCGAGCCTTCTGATAGGGCGAAGCCAGTGACTTCGGGCGTACCGGGACTCCGCCTCGTCCAGTGAACAGAAGTGCGTTGGGGTCGGCTTTGACAAACGAATCCATGTGATTCATGGCCTCACTGATCGCAAGATCTGGGAGGTGGACGGTGCGGATACCTGCGTCGGTCTTCGGATCGGCGAAGATCAACGTGCAATCACCCCAACTCTGAGACGGGACGTGCCGTCTTTCAATGTGCGGCTGGAAGCCTCCGGTCGACGACGTCGTGCAACGTCACGGGACTCCAAGTCAGACCGAACCTGCCGGCACTCCCGAAGCTATTCAGGACCAGCAATCAAGCGGTGGACCCTCAGAGAAGTATCAATGAACGGGGGCACCTGCCGGTGGGCCGATTATCCGCTCTCCGGAGTCCGGTCTGACGCTGGGGTTGGAGACCAGTTCTCGCCAGTCGTGCCGTCCTCGAGTCCGCCACGATTGAGCCATCCCATAAGTGGAAGGGCGTCGAGGACGGCAGGGAGCGCTTCGGTCAGCTCAGTCTGCGTCAGTGACCATCCCAATGTGATGTGCGGTGTCCAAGCTCCAATCTCGAAGTAGGGCCACAGGTCAACGGCCAAGGGAGAAACAGCGATCCAAACTCGCCGCTGTTCATCGAGCAACTCTTGGTTAACGACGCACGGCAAATAAAGGACTCCACCAGGGAAGATTCCAGCCGCTTCGACTGAGAGGGGGATTGGTGCGCTTGGTATTCGTCCGACAGCTTTGAGCACCTCCTGGACGGGGAAATCCTCTGCGACTGCGAGCGACACGTGTGGTTGGTGAAGGCGGTGCGTGTGCACTGCCAACGACGGGATACCCATCTCGGCCAAGGTTTCCCAAAGCGCCCTGATGGCGGCGCTCGTCGCCTCGTCCGGCCACAACACGATGCCCCTGCTCATCGTTCAGAAGGTTATTTCGGTTCCTCCGACGCGCTAGTCCGTCGCCCCCTTCCACCCGACGTTCAGGGACATTTAGCGTTGGTTCCGGGCATCCACCGATTTGATGGAAGCCCTTCGTAGGGTACGTCGGGTTGGTTCTTCTGGCTTGACTGTTTTTGGGATCGGAGCGAGCGGAAAGTTCGACTTCTCAACGGTGATCGTCGACCAGACGAGCCTCCCGACGCACGTGCATCCCTTTTCGAGAACTCGGCGGCCGATCATGGATTCGGACCCCTGCTTCTCGAATGTCTGGATGGTCACACCCCTGCGGAACGTGCACCGGTCGACGACGGAGAGCCGACCGATCAGCCACGCGGAGAAAGGACCTCGTCATGGAGGAAGTGAGGTTGGGCATCGACGTCGCCTGTCGGGCCGACCACCGGGCCAGCCTGGCCGACGAGCGAGGTGATTTCATCTGGTCGTCGTGGAAGTTCCGCACGACGACCGTTGACCTCGAACGCCTGTGGGCGAAGATTCCAGACGGTACACATCGACCCGACGCTCGCCCAGCGCTACTACCGACTGGTCATGGTCGAGGGCAAGCACCACAACTCGGCGCTGTGCTCGGTCTCGGCCGTCCTCATCACACGCATCGCCGCCTGTTGGCGCAAAGGCGAGCTCTATCAACCGAGATGAAGACGGCGAGGCGATCACCGAGGCCGAGGGCAAGGCAGCCTGCACCGACCGCTTCAAGATCGACCCCAAGGTTCGAGCGGCGCGTCGTCGCAACACTGCGGCCAAAGCCCTCAAGAACACGGTGGCGGGTCGAGGCAGAAAGCAGTCGGCCGGGAAGGTCGCTCCGGCCACCGACCCGCCAGGAGAAGACGCTACCGAAAATGTTGCCTGAGGAGCTTGACTGCCGTTAGGAACTCACCCTGCAGAGCCACTGGCGACGATCCCCTGTCAGAACGCGAAATAGTCCCCGGCAGAATGATCAGCTCTGTGGTGCCTGGCTGACATGGTCGGTCCAGTGATTGGGATGCCACCATCTCAACCAGCCAGAACGCTGCGAGTCAGCCGCTTCCCATGTGGCGTCAGCGACCGCATCCGGCTCAAAGACCTGTTCGAGGGCGCCAGCTGGACCACGGTGGTCGTGGTGGAGGGCCAGGACCCCGACCGCGACTTCGGGGATGCCCCCGAGCAGGCGGATCCAGAACTGCAGGCCCGGCCCGATGAGTAGCCCGGTGATCACGGTCCCGACGCCGACGGCGCCCCCAAGTGCCCACCCTAAGACCAGCATCGTCAGCTCCATCCCGATCCGTAGCGGCGCTAGGTCGAGGTGCGTCACCTTGTGAAAGCCGAGCATGACCGAATCGTACGAGGAGACCCCAAGGGCACCGCGAAACATAAGGGCGCCGCCGAGGGCCATGATCCAGGTCGCCACGATGACCGCCAAGAACCGCCAAGCCAACCCATGGATCACCGGGATGTGTGGGAGGACCCAGTCGAGAGTGATGCCACCGAGGAACGGCAGGATCAGCGTCCCGACGCCCGGCTGGGTGCGCAAGCACAGGGCCACCAGCACAAAAAGGAGTCCTGTGATGATCACAGCGGTACCGATCGAGACACCGACATGGTGGGCGATCCCGGCTTGGAAAGCGAAGAGCGGCCCGAGGCCAAGTTCGGCGCGGATCGTGACCGCGTAGGTCACGGTGGCGATCAGCGACCCCGTCACAAGGAGCACACATCTACCGGCCGTGCCGACAACGCTGGCGGCGCTGCGGTGACTGGTCTGATCGGGACGGTGTTCGGGTGGCATGTGGGCAGCGGGCCGGTGCGGTCGGACCCGATACTACGGAGCGCTACCCTCGCCTGCGAACTCCGTGGCACTGCCACCGAAAGTGCCGAGGTGTCCCACCGTCCCGGCAATGTACTGGGGCATCGCTCCCAGGCAAGACCGAGCGCATGGCCCCGGGGTCAGTTCTCGTCGAAATGCTTCTGTGCGACGTGCTTCGCCTTGTGCTCATGGGGGTAAGGGCCACGTAGGCGCTGAATCGGTTCCGTCTGATTCTCGGCAGGTCCATCCGTGTCGCCGCACTCGGCACAGAACACCTCCCAAAGCTGCTTGTCCTCCCGGTCGGAGATCCATCGCCCATCTGCGTCATGCCGCCAGCCAAGACGCAGCCGACGCGCGTATGGGAAATGGTGGTGCTCGCCCGATGCCGCATCATTGAGGGCTGCCTTGGCGTCAAGTGCTCCAAGGCGAATCCCCAACGAAAAATCGCCACCACCTACCACGTCGTCAACTTTAGATCCGATTGGACGAGTGGATCGGGTAGCCCGAAAGTGCCGCAGGGTGCCACCCCCGTCCCTTCATGTACGGCGTTTGGGGGCAGTCAAATGATCAGTCGAGTGCGGCTCGGTGACCATTATCCGGTGGTTGGATCTAGGAGGCATTGGACCGTAGCCGTAGTCGCCACGTTCGCTTCCACTGAGATTGTTTTCGGCACGGACAGCTCGGTCTCATGCGGTGACTGCAGGCAGGTGGAGCTGATCTGATAAGTACCGGGGCGGAGTATGACCTTGAAAGTACTTCCCGACAAGACCTCGTGATCGGCTAGGCGACGGCTTCCCTGACGAACGATGACGTAGCCCTCACCTGGAACGGTTCGATACTCGACGCCACCCGTGACAATCCGGAAAGTCCCGGTCAAGGTCCCCGTCGAAGTCGGGGTTCCGCAATCAGCCAGAAACGTCAAGGCGCTGATCACGGCGATGGTGCTCACGGCGACGATTCGTGGACTCATATTCTTCTGACTCACACCCATGGTGACGCACGGTAAGCGAACTTGGTTCGCCTATCCCCATGGTGCGAAGGGTGGCACCCGGTCCCGGCGACTGTTCTGGGACAGGGGGGCCACAGCGAAGCGAACCGCCAGTCGAACCTTGCCTGAGGGCGCAGGGGCGGGGGGCTCTGGACGACCTTTAGTAGGCCTCAGGTCCGTCCTCATGGAGCACAAGTGACGCCTCGTCCGCACTGGCGGCGTCCATGACCTCGTCAATTCCCGGGAGGTTCTCTTGCTCATCATCAGCTCGACGAAGGTCGTCGGCCCCTTTCCCCTGCGGTTCGCGAGGTGTGTAAGGAACCGCGTCGGATACTGGACTCGTGTCGGGAGGCGGGTCGCTACTTTCCTGTTCCCCGTCGAGAACGAGTGCTGTTGGGCGCCCCTGGGAGAGCCATCTGGCCTCATACCTTCCAAAGGGGTCGAAATACCAACCCTCTTCGAACCTTTCCTGATTGTCTGACATCGGCTCCCAGTCTGTTCCATTCATGGTACTCATTCAACGAATGAGCCGACTCAGTCGGCTACTGCTCCAACCACCACTGACGCCGCACCGCGAGGATGACGGCGAACTAACCAACAGTCGCGGGCCGAGTTTGCCTCCTTGCAGAGTGGGCCGTTCGGCTTCTCAAAAGTGCCGCACGGTGGCACCCCTACCCCATTGGCGAACGGGGGCACTCCGGCTGCCTTCGGACGATCCCTTGCAGGACGCAGCCGGATATGCCACACCCATCCGACAATGGAATGGTCGCGGTTAGGGCCGAGACAATCGCCACAGAGAGCCGCGGCATATGATCAGTAGGAGTGCTGGGCAAAGGCAGGGAGGGTGCCGATGGCTGCTCCGAAGCTCCGGGTGACGGGCATCAACCACGTGGTGCTTCACGTCACCGATATGGAGCGATCGAAGAGCTTCTATATGGACATACTTGGCTTCGAGGACCGCAACATCTCCGGCGGGCCGCCCAACATGAAGGCCAGCTTCCTGCAGTGTGGCATGCAGGGCCTTGACCTGTTCGAGGTCCCCGGTGATGCCCACGGCGGACAGGAGATGAACCACATGGCGCTGAACGTGACGGCCGATGACCTCGACCAGCTCGTTAGCCTCCTCTCCGAGGCTGGTGTCGATGCGTCCGAGCGCACCCCTCGCAACTCGGTGTTCATATCCGACCCGGACGGCCACCGCCTCGAGATGTTGCCTCACACCGCCAGCGAGCGGGCCCGCGAGCGCCAAGGGACCGGTGCCACCGCGTAGCTGCCTCAAACGGGCTCGTGTGATCTCCTAGAACCGGTTCGGGTTCGTTTCGGGGCACCCTCCGGTCCAGGCTGCAGCTTCGCCCCGAGTGTTCTCAGTGCCCCGGCTGCCGTCGATCTAGGGTCCGCTGTCTGATCGATCAGGAGGAACCAAATGGACCGCGAGCAACTCAGAGCGACTCAGGCACCGCTAAAAGCTCAGTACCGGGAAGACCCAGCGCGAGCGTTCATCACACTTCACGCTGACGGAAGACTCGGAGATGAAGAGGTCTCATGCTCCGTAGCAACCGGTCGGGCGATGGTGGAGGCAGGACTGCATCCTGCGACCGGCGGCGACGGCAGTCTCGCCTGCTCCGGCGACATGCTTCTTCAGGCCCTGGTGGCCTGTGCCGGAGTGACGCTGCGTTGTGTCGCGATCAACCGGGGACTCATCGTCGAAGGGAGCGTCCGGGCGGAGGGCGACCTTGACTTCCGGGGAACCCTTGGCGTCGAACGGGCCGCCCCCGTCGGCTTCACGGCCATTCGCCTGCATTTCGACCTCACGACCTCGGCCACTCCCGAGGAAGTCGCCGATTTGGTTTCCACGACCGAGCGCTACTGCGTCGTGCTGCAGACGCTGGCCGTCACTCCGAGGATCACGGTTGGCTCGGAAGCCGGTTCTGCCTGAGAACGGTCCTCCCGCATCCAGGCGGCTCAGACACCCAGCCCATACCCGGCGGATAGGGGGCACTCGCTTTTCCGACTTACTGGAATCCGGCAGCAGCCCCAGGGAACATTTAGGGCCGTCTCGGGGTTATACAAGGTGGACCACAGGAAGTGATCCGAGGAAGGAGGTTTGCGAATGGAGAAACCTTTTGATGACCTCCAGTTCCGGAGGCAGCCGAAGAGGATTTGCCCGGAAGTTTCGGGCGGACTCAGGAAGTATTAGGCAACCCACTTCTGAGTTCGAGAAGTGTTGCAAAGGCAAAGGGACCTTATGTCTCAGCTGAAGTCCACTCCTTTGAGGTGTCGCTGGAACCACAATTGAAGTAGAACGCCCGATTCCCTTGTTATTGAGGGACGGGCGTTTTCTTTTGAGGATTTTGCGAACCCGGGTGGAATCTCGTTGGTGGTGCCCGGCCCATCACTAATCGGGGGCATGCTGCGACAAGGCGATGGACGTGCGAATTCCCACGCGCCATCGCTGACTGAGCACTTGCTCAGTGTTCGGTCAGCAGCTTCTGTTCGATCGACTCCACCTTTCGGTGGATACGGCCGCTCGGTTCGGCCGGGCGGTGGTCCAGCTTTACCACCACCGAAACGCGGGGCGCGGCTTGAGCCATTGAGTCCACGCACGCCTTGATGACCGCCATGATCTCGTCCCACTCGCCCTCGATGTTGGTGAACATGGCGTTCGTCTCGTTGGGGAGGCCACTTGCGCGTACGATGCGGACTGTCTCGGCGACCAGGTCGCCGACAGACTCGCCGGTGCCTATCGGGGTGATGGAGAACGCAGCCAGCATGCCCAACACTGTCTCACCCGAAGACCTGGGCCGCCAGCGGAGTCGGGGGTAATACGGAACACCCGAGCGTTCGGCCCTATCCCGAATGTGCCGAACTGCCCCGCTCTCCCGGCGAAGTGGGGCAGTGTCACCAGACAGCCTCTCCATATTTCGCACGCCAGTTTTCGCACGCCAGCGATCTTCTGACCGCCCAAGAACCAGTCAGTAGTGCGCATATTATCTACTTGTCTGGACCGTTCCCGAACAGGACTTCTTTCGGCCAGTCCTGGCTGGTGACCAGGCGACGAGGGCGGTAGATGACCGTGAAGCAATTCCGCGAACGGGAACCCTGGTCACGTCAAAGCCGTACTTGTCGGCCAACTTGCGCACCGTGCTGTTGTCCGGATCGGCGATCAACTCCGTCGTGGCGCGGACCTCAAGAGTGCGGAGAGGGTAGCTGAAGTCAATGATCAACAAGGCGCAGTTGGGATCGCGGCGCAGGTCCTTGTATTGCTGAAGATCGGAGTTGGTTGAGCCCTTCAATTGCCCATCGCTGTCTATGAAGTACCAGACAGCTGTCGATCGTGGGCGGCCTTCTGCGTCGATGGTCGTCAGCGTTGCGGTGAGGGTTTGGCGCAGAAGATCTCGGTGGCTCTCAGGCACGTCATTGAGAATGGACACGACCCAGCGGACCCCTCTGACTTAGTGGTGGTGCCGAACGAGGGCGTTGAGTCCGGGGAACACCGCGTCCGTGGTCTGGCTCGGTGTTTGCCCAGCACCTTGATTAGAAGATGACGAGCAGCTCGCCGCGACGGTTCGTGCGGTGGCGGCCATGATCAGCAGGACTCGGTGCTTCCACCGTGGACGACGTCGACCAATCATGACGGTCGACCATAGGAGGCCAGGTCCTGGAATTGCGCGACGGCCGAGCGAAATCTGCGTGAACAGACCCGGCTGAAGCGGGACCGGACCGGATACTGTGCCGAAGCGACGGACGGCCGGCGCTCTACCGTCCCCGGGGGGGCTGGGAAACCGGGAGCGCTCGGCCGTGTCGCTGAGGACGACCCTAGAAGGTTCGCCTCGAACGTCATGCAGTCCCGCGAACGGTTGATGACACTGCAGGCGGCGGGTAACACCTGCGCGAAACGACCCCCCGAACCGGCGTTCCGGGCTAGGCCCGTTCGACCCAGAAACCACCCCATATCGGCACTGCTTCGGTCACGCATCCCTGCGTTCATCGTCTGGCATGGCCGGGTTCCGATGCAGCCAACACAGTCCTGAGTGGTGGGTCGTCCGGTTCCGGCACCGGCGCCGCCCGCCGCGAGCCTCAGTAAAGGCTACGAAGACGTAGGCGCGGCACTGTTCGCTCATCCGTCCACCTGAACCCCGACACTCATCGAGACTTTGAACCCGACCGACTTCACGAGCAAACCGTAGCCTCAGACCCGGCGAAGTGGGGCATCCCGCCGACAAGACATGACGGAAGATGCCGATCATTCGTTGTCGTGCGTATCCTTCAACCGGGTGGAGCTCGAACTGGACGACGGCCGTGTCTTGGCCTACGAGATCCTTGGGCATCCGGACGGGTTCCCGGTAATTCTTCTGCACGGGACGCCCGGTTCGTCTCGCCAGGTCGCCAGCCTCGCCGGACCGGCCTTTGGGCATCGGATCGCCATGATCACGCCAGATCGTGCGGGCTACGGCGGGTCGAGCTACGACCCGTCGCGGACCATCTCCTCGAGTGCTCGGGACGTGGGAGCACTGATCCGGCATCTGCGACTTGGGCCATGTTCGGTCGTGGGCCTGTCGGGCGGCGGACCGACGGCCCTTGCGTGCGGCGTGCTCCTGACGGGCCAGATCGAGGTCGTGGCCACGGTGGGAGGAGTGGCGCCCCTTGTCCCACAGAATCCGTCTCTGCCGCCGGATCGACTCGTGACCAGGGTGGCTCGATTCTCTCAGACCGGCGTTCGCCTCCTGTTCGAGGCAATGGTGAGAACGGGTAGAGCCCATCCAGAGAAGGCACTCGACCGTTTCGCCGACATGCTCGCTCCGCCTGATGCGTTACTCCTCCGCGACAATGCAGTGGTGCGAAGGGCGTTTCTCGATGATCTCGCCCACGCGTCGCCCACGACAGCGAAGGCCGCGGCTCGAGATTTCTGGTTGTTCGCACATCGATGGGACGTCGATCTTCGGAAGACGACTGTGCCGGTCCACATCTGGCACGGGACGGACGATCGCAACGTACCGGTCGAACATGCTCACGTCATCGCATCCTTGTGTCCGAATGCTCAACTGCACATTGTTGACGGTGGTGGACACATGCTGCTGAGCCAGCTCGACCGAGTGATCGCTGGCATCACACCTAGCGAGTCGTAAGGCGGACTCTTTTTACACCGGTGTACCGCAATACCCGACGGCAGGAGTCTTCCAGAACGCTCTCCGTAACTGAGCATCCCGAGGGTATCCCCATGGTGCCTGCTTGAGACTTCCTGCAGGCGCTGAGGTTGATCCGTAGCGTTTAGAGGTCCCTGGCGAGATCACTCTCATAGTGCCTGCCGCCGGCGCCACCGGTTGGCTTTCGTACGAAGAGTGTCCCGCCCGGGCTTCGACACGGAGTGGCTCAAAAGAGGATCGAGCACAGACAGTCCGAAAGCAGGAGTGCCCTCCGTGGTTCCATCACGATCAAGGAGGTAGTCATGCATGTGGTGATCGGCGTCGACCCCCACAAGGCATCGCACACAGCAGTGGCGATCGATGAGGCAGAAGACGAGCTCTCGAGCGTCAAGGTCCGCGCCACCCGGCGCCAGATGGATCAGCTCCTCGGCTGGGCCGATCCTTTCGACAAGCGCACCTGTGCCATCGAGTCGGCCGGCGGGTTGGGCTACTTGTTGGCCCAGCAGCTGGTCGCCCGGGGCGAGGAGGTCCTCGACGTGCCGGCCACCTTGGCTTCTCGCATCCGCGTGCTCGCCACGGGGCGCTCCAACAAGAACGATCCCAACGACGCCCTCTCGGTCGCCATCGCCACCTTTCGGGCTCCGAACCTGCGCAGCGTCGAGGCGGCCGACCACGTCGAGGTGCTCCGCCTCCTCGCCAAGCGCAACGGGGTCTGGAGTGGGGGTGGGTCAGCTCATCCGGCTGCTGTACAGGTAGGGAGGTTGGCCGCCGCAACAGGCCGACAGTTAACTGTTAACTGTCGGCGGCTAGAACCTGAACCGGAGCGGCCTCCAATGCTATGGCAAGTTCTTCGCGGGTGTTGCAGCCCAGTTTCCGGTAGACGTTGCGTAGGTGATATTCGACCGTCTTTGGGCTGAGGAATAGAGCCGCGGCTGCCTGCTTCGTCGTGTGCTTTTCAGCAAGGAGAAGGGCGATCTGAAATTCCTGAGGCGTGAGCTGGGTGCGGGTGGATTCATTGCGTTGTCGGGCCCTCACGCCCGTGGCGGCGAGCTCCCCGCGCGCGATGGTCGTCCAAGGTTTGGCTCCGAGGGAGTCGAAGATGTCGATGGCGTTTTGGAGCTGTTGGCGAGCGCGAATCCGTTGGCGTGACCTTCGGAGGCGGGATCCGTAGGCCAGGTAGGTTCGGGCTGTTTCGAAGAGGTCCGGAGTCCTGTGATGGGCTGCGAGTGACTCGGAGAAGACGTCATCGATCTCGTTCTCTGGAACAAGGAGTCCCCGTGACCGAGCGGCTCGAGCGAGGGCCCATGGTTGCCCCTTTTCTGTTGCCTCACGCTGGTAGTCGGCCGCCAGCGTTGCGGCCCTATCCGCCACCCCTTGTCGCAGATACAGCTCCACGAGCTCGGGTGCCGGAGACAGGTCGACGTCCGCGATTCCCGCCAGGCGCAGGAATGACTCCTGCTCTTCGAGCAGGGCTATCGCCTCGGCCGTCCGTCCGTTGGCGAGGTGCAGTTCGCCCATCGCCGCCAGAGCCCAGACCTTGCAGAGTATGAGGCCGAGCGAGTCAGCCAGGCGCAGGCTTTCGTCAGCGTGGTCCATGCAGTCTTGGTCTTTTCCTAGTCGGGCCTCCAGCCAAGCGAGACGGGCTAAGGCGGCGGACCGGTCGGTTCGTTGGTGAGTGTCCCGGGTCAGTCGCAAGACTTCGTGGAAGGTCGCTTCTGCCTCGGACCACCGATCGGTGGCTGCGTGCTCAATGGCGATGTGGCCGAGAAGGTACGGGAGGACGCCCATAGCGGCCCGGGACCGGGCCACGTCAGTTGCCCGGTCGATCAGCGACCGTCCCATCTCGCCCTCTCGCAGCCAAAGTGGCCCCATCGCTGCCCAGGCGAGCCACTTCGGGTCATCCGCCTCGTTGATGTCGCGTGCTGCGAGCTGGACTCCTTGTCGAAGCAGCGCTGCTCCCCGTGCGGTGTGGCTCGAGAACGTCAGCGCCATCCCTTGAGCCATGGTCGCGAAGAACCGAGTGTGATCGGTGACGAGGTGGCCTTCGATGGTCGCGATCCGCTCTGCTGCCGATCTCATGGTCTCGGCATCTCCGGCGTAGAACGCCGCGTTTATGGCCTCAGCAAGGATCACGACGGCTACTTCGGGATCAGTCCGCAGTGCTCGCTCGCCCGCGGCAGTCAGGATGGACAGTCCCTCTGAGACCGGACCGAGCCGGGCGGCGATATGGCCGCGCAGGTGCTCGATGGCGATGACCAGGTCGTCTCGCTCGGCGTGATTTGCCGCTTGTCGCAAGAGGTCATTCGCTTCTGTCGGGAGGCCCGCAGCCCACGCAGCGTCGGCGGCTTGGTAGAGGAGCCGAGCTTGGCGGGGTTCCTCGGGGGACAGTTGCGCGGCGCGTTCGAAGGCGCGAAACGCCTCTTCGTAAGCGCTTCGCTTGCGTCCGCGAACGGCCGCTTGTTCGAGAGCGGAACACGCGGTGTCGTCGGGGCCAATGGCGGCCAGGGCGAGATGCCACGCGTGGCGATCCGGATCCGCGTCAGGCAGGACAGCGGCCAGAGCTCTATGGACTTGGCGGCGTTGTTGCGGTGTGGCGTCGTTGTAGACCGCGGAGCGCATGAGAGGGTGACGGAACTGGATCGATCCGCTACTGATTTCGACGAGGCCAGCGTCTTCTGCCGCCGCCAAGTCGGCAATGTCGAGTTTGAGCAGCCTGGCTGCACGGTCGATCGTTGTCAGTTCGCTGATGTCGCTGGCGGAAGCCAGCAGAAGCACCGTTCGACATGGTCCGTTGAGTGCGCGGGTCCTCGCGACGTAAACGTCCGAGACTCGGGGGACCAACGGCAGCGGCACATCGAGTGGTGCTCCGTGGCGGAACTTCTCGATCTCTCCGGCCGCTTCGATGAGCGCCAGAGGGTTTCCTCCCGTGTGGCGGTGGAGCCGATCGATCAGATCACATGGCATCGGACCGGCGGCATCGTTGAGAACCGTCGCGCACGCCTGCGCATCGAGTCCCTCGAGGTACACGCAAGGGAGATCGCAGTCATCGAGCAGCGACGGCTCGCCGTCTCGCGCCGCGAGGAGCACCGCGACCCGATCGGCAATCAGGCGGCGGAAGGCAAACGCCAAGGCATCGGCGCTGGACCCATCGATCCAGTGAACGTCGTCGATGACGACGAGCAGTGGCTGCTCCTCGGCATGCGCGGCCAGGAGGCTCAGCGTGGCTGCTCCGGTGGCGAAGCGGTCCTCTGCCCGGGCGGGGACCAGGCCCAGCGCACCCTCCAGGGCAGCAGCCTGAGGGTATGGGATCTTGTCTAGATGGGCCAGCGCCGGTCGCAAGAGCTCCGAGAGTCCGGCGAAGGGGATTCGAGCCTCCGACTGCACGCCTCGGGCTCGCAGAACGTTCATGCCGTCAGCCAGTTCAGCCCCGTACTCCAGCAGTGCTGATTTGCCGATTCCCGGCTCGCCGACCAGGGCGATCACGCCGCTGCGTCCGTCCCGCGCGTCGGCAATGAGGTTGGCAATAGCGCTCCGCTGCGCCTCCCGGCCCGCGAGGACCATAGCCAACTGTAGGGCCAGAATCGTGCTACCGGCCAGTGATTCCGATGAAAGACTAGGGGGGTCCCCGGAAGCGAACGTCCAACAAGGCTCGTACCGTCACTCATCGAACCTGTAATCGAGGAGGACGTTCATGGCAACCGTTCAAGAACCCCCGGTCATAGACACGGACAAGCTGATGAGCTTCGTGTTTCGAGCCGTCGACGAGGTAGGCGCCACGCTCAACACGGCGCTGGTGGTGATGGGAGACAAGCTGGGCTTGTACCGGGCATTGAGCGGGGCGGGACCGCTCACTCCCGCAGAATTGGCGACTCGGACAGGGTGCTCGGAGCGCTATGTGCAGGAGTGGCTCAATGCCCAGGCCGCCGGCGGATACGTCCAGTACGACCCCGACAGCAGTCGGTATGCACTGCCACCCGAGCAGGCGGTCGCCCTCACCGACGAGTCCAGCCCCGCCTATCTGCCTGGTTTCTTCCAAATCGCCCTCGGTTCCGTTTTGGACTCGCCCCGCATATCGGATGCGGCCAAGACAGGGGCGGGAATCGGCTGGCACGACCACGTCCAGGATGTGCACGAAGGCTGCGAGCGCTTCTTCCGCCCCGGTTACAACGCCCACCTAGTGGGCGAATGGCTTCCGGCCCTCCAGGGCATCGTCCCCAAGCTGGAGGAGGGCGGCAGGGTCGCGGACGTCGGATGCGGGCACGGCGCGTCCACGATCTTGATGGCCCAAGCATTTCCGGGGTCGACCTTTGTCGGATCGGATTACCACGAGAAGTCGATCGAAACCGCCCGCAGCAGGGCGAACGCCGCTGGCGTCTCTGATCGGGTGAGGTTCGAGGTGGCCCCCGCCTCCTCGTACTCGGGGCACGACTATGACCTGATCACGATGTTCGACTGCCTGCACGACATGGGCGACCCGGCCGGCGCTGCTCGTCATGTGCGCGAGTCGCTCGCCGCAGATGGCACGTGGATGATCGTCGAGCCAGCTGCCGGTGACCGAGTGGAGGACAACTTGAACCCGGTTGGGCGCGCGTACTACGCGTTCTCCACGCTCTTGTGCACTCCCGCATCGCTCTCACAGCCGGTTGGTCTGGCTCTGGGCGCCCAGGCTGGCGAGGCTCGCATCCGCGACATCGTGACCAGCGCCGGGTTCAGCCGGTTCCAGCGGGTAGCTGAGACACCCTTCAACACGGTGTTCGAGGCCCGACCTTGACACTGGCTTTCACGCGTGCGGCGGAGGCGTACCGGGCCCGGGAGCAATCGCGGGCCCGGTACGCCGACCGGAGCGAATTCATCGTTCGCGACGGAGTTCGGATCCATTACGAGGTCTACGGGGAGGGGGAGCCGACGATGTTATTCCTCCCCACTTGGTCGGTTGTCCATTCCCGTATGTGGAAGATGCAGCTGCCCTATTTCGCCCGCCACGCCCGCGTGATCACCTTCGATGGACGGGGTAACGGCCTCTCCGATCGGCCAAGGGGGCCCGACGCCTACAGAGTCCAGGAGTTCGCAGCGGACGCCGTCGCGGTCTTGGATGCCACTGACACGGCGACCGCCGTGCTGGTCGCAGAATCGTGCGGCGCCATGTGGGCATCGTTGGTCGCCGCCAACCACCCGGACCGTGTCGACAAGCTCGTCTACATTGCCCCCGCGGTCGGGTTGGCACCGAATGGACCCGACCGGCAGCTCTACCACTTCGACCGGTCCTATGACACGTATGAAGGCTGGGCGAAGTACAACCGGCACTACTGGTTGTACGACTACCGCGATTTCTTGCTGTTCTTCTTCGCACAGTGCTTCACCGAGCCCCATTCGACCAAACCGATTGAGGACTGCGTCGGCTGGGGGCTCGAAACGAGCCCCGAGACGCTCATCGATGCGACCGAGGCACTGACGCTCTTCAGCCTCGGCGAGCTCAAGGAGGCCCTGAACCGGGTTGGGTGCCCCGCGTTCGTGCTTCACGGTGATGCCGACGTGGTTCGACCCCACGCCCAGGGCGCCGCACTGGCCGACGCGGTGGGTGGGAGGTTGATCACGCTCGAGGGAAGCGGGCATCTCCCCCAGGGGCGGGATCCCGTTCGGGTCAACCTGATCCTTCGAGATCTCGCCTGCCCGGCGCCACCGGCAACCACCTGGACCAGAAGCAGCAACCGGCGCAAGCGCGCTCTCTTCGTGTCGTCGCCCATTGGTCTGGGCCATGCGCGGCGCGACGTCGCCATCGCCAGCGCCCTTCGAGACGAATGCCCCGGACTCGAGATCGAATGGCTGGCCCAGGACCCCGTCACCAGAGTCCTCGAGGCCCACGGCGAACGTATCCACCCGGCGAGCGCTCATCTGGCGAGTGAGTCCCGCCACTTCGAGTCCGAATCGGCCGAGCACGACCTCCACTGCTTCCATGCATGGCGGAGGATGGACGAGATACTCCTCGCGAACTTCATGCTGTTCCACGATGTCGTACGCGACGACCCCTACGACTTGTGGATCGGTGACGAAGCATGGGAGCTCGACCACTACCTGCACGAGAACCCTGAATTTGAAGAATGCTGCTTACGCCTGGCTCACCGACTTCGTCGGATGGCTGCCCATGGTCGAGGGCGGGGACCGGGAGGTCGAACTGACCGCTGACTACAACGCCGAAATGCTCGAGCACGTCTCGCGCCGTCCACGACTCCGTGACCGAGCCGTCTTCGTCGGCGAGCCCGATGACATCGTCCCCTTTCGTTTCGGCCCGGGCCTGCCCGACATCCGTGAGTGGACCCAAGAGCATTACAGCTTCGCCGGTTACGTCACCGGCTTCGATCCGGCCGACGTGGCCGACCGCCAAGCACTGAGAGCGGAGCTGGGCTACCACCCAGATGAGCAGGTGTGCTTCGTGACGGTAGGTGGAACAGGAGTGGGCGCGTCGTTGCTGCGACGGGTGACCGCATCGTTCCCATTCGCCCGAGAGCTGGTGCCCGGATTACGGATGATTGCCGTCACTGGACCCCGGATCGACCCCGCCTCCCTCGACACCGGGTCCGGCGTAGAGGTCCGGGGGTTCGTCCGCGACCTCTACCGCCACCTTGCGGCCTGCGACATCGCCGTCGTTCAGGGTGGCCTCTCCACCGCGATGGAGCTGACCGCGAACCGACGACCGTTCTTGTACTTCCCGCTCCGCCATCACTTCGAGCAGAACTTCCACGTCCGCCACAGACTCCAGCGCTATCGCGCCGGGCGAGCGATGGACTTCGTCAACGACGGGCCCGAGGGGATCGCCGTCGCGATCGCCGAAGAGTTGAACCGCCCCCTCGACTACCTACCAGTTGACCCGGCCGGCGCGATTCGGGCGGCCAGGTTGCTGACCGAGTTGCTGTGAGCCTGGAACGTACTGGGACACTAGACCGTGCTCTCGTCGGACCGTGAGCAGCCCTGGTGGCGTGCGGGTGGTGGAGAGGCATCTCTCGATCGTTTGACGAGGTGATCTGCTCTCCGGCTTCACGCGATCCCGAGATGAACCTTGCGTGACGAATCCGCGTCCGAGAGGAGAACCGCATCGAGCGGAGGACAGTGGATGACCACACGTCTACGTAGGCTCCCACGCCGATGGCGAACGGCGATCAGGAGCCACCGAGAAACGCGATCTGGCGGAAGTCGCCGTACGAGGCCGATGTCTTTGAGTATCTGGGCCATGACAACCAATGGCATGCCGGAGAGCCCCCTCCGGGGGCTCGCACGAAGCCACGAAAGCGGTGGCCATGGGCGATCCTTGCCGTCATCGTGGTTGCCGGAGCGGTCACGGGCATCGTCACACGTACAGGCAAATCAGAGCCTGCTGGACAAACGACGTCTATAGACGCCAGCTCGACGACGGCGGTGACCTCCAAGGTCCTGACTTCACCGACGACGAGTCCGTCTACCACTGCGGCCTCGTCGACAACGACAACAGCGGCGATCGCCACTACCACCACGACAACACAACCGGGGACGGGATGGCAGGTCGCCTCGACGACGACCGTTCCTCTCCAAGCAGTGGCCTGCACATCGTCGCAGACCTGCATCGCCGTTGGTGGCAGCGCATCAGTCGGGGCCGTGTACGGAACGAGTGACGGAAAGACCTGGACAGCACAATCGTTGCCCTCCGGAGTTCCGGTACTCGATGCGATCGCCTGCCCGAGCAGCTCTCTCTGCATCGCTGCTGGGGGCAGTTCAATCCTTACCACCACCAACGATGGAGTGAGTTGGGCGGCGCAGACCGTAGGAACGAACGAAACAACCATCGATGGACTGGCGTGTCCCAGTGCGTCCCACTGCGTCGCGGTCGCCACAGTGAGCCAGCCTTCTGGTTGCCGCGACAACGGTTCCTCCTACGTGTCATCCGGCATAGGTCAGTGGAGCCAAGGAGGAACGATCAGCTGTGATGCATTGACCTCCGTTGCGTGTACCTCCATTGCTGCATGCGTCGCAGCGGGGACCAGGTACGCGACGCAGAGCGTGTCATCAGCATCGGGAAACGTCATGCAGACGACCGATGGTGCCCAAACCTGGAACCAGGTGTACTCCCTTCAAGGCATAGGGACGAATCCATCGGGACAGGCAACGAGCATGAACGGCGTCACCTGCCCGACGCCTTCGACGTGCTACGCGGTGGGCACGGCCACGAGCTACGCCTGGAACGTCTCGACGAACGGTGGTTCGAGTTGGTCGAGACAGCTGGGCAACGTGGCGGTTGGGCAGCGATCCTGGTCCGGTGTGGCTTGCGGCTTAGCGACCGCGTGTATTGCCGTCGGCCAGGCCGGTCCGATCTACCTGGCGCAGAGCGGACGGTGGCAGGAAGCTGTGCAGCCCAACGGGGTCGGCATCCTCGCCTCCGCGACGTGTCCCTCCGCCACCGAGTGCTACGCGGTTGGTCAGGACCAGGCAACCGGGGGCGGGGTCGTCGTCACGGCCCCTCCGTGACCGTTTGGGCCCGATCTGGCACGTAAGAGTGTCCTTCGGCCTCTCGCAGACATTCCTGGTTAGTCGAACTACCGCACGGGCTGACACCTCGACCGCTCTAGAAACCCGTCCCGGCAATGATCGGTCCATTGAGGTGGTCCCCCGACATGTCGCCGTCGTTGGGGGCGTCGCCAAAGTTGAAGACTTTGCCTGCCGCAGACGAAACCCAGTAGCCATCGTCATCGGAGGTTGCGAAGATGGCGGTGGCCGGGTCTAGTCCATCGAAACTGGTCGATGACGGGGACCCAAGATTGACCGCATTGCCATAGCCGTATACCGCACCGTCTGCGGTCAGGATCCAGTAACCGTCACCGTTCGGGGTCCTCACAGCTGACGTCACCAGCGACCCGGTCTCGCCGGGCGCACCGTAATAGGGGGCGGCACCAAAGGCGTAGACGTTGCCTGACTGCGTCACCACCCAGTAGCCACTACCGCCAGCGTCGGGCATGACAGCTACGGCCGCCCCCACACATCCGCCGATCCCGGGGCATGAACCTTCAAATTTTGCTCCTGATCCGAAGGTAAAGATGCCGCCATCGGCCGCCACCATCAGATAGCCCTGACCGTTTGCGGCAGGGACCATGCCGACAATGGGTGCATTGAGACTGTTTGCTACTCCAGAGCCAGCGGGGCTCAAGCCAACGCCCGGTATGGAACCATAAAAGGCAGCATCGCCAAAAGCGAACACACCACCATCTGAGGCCGCAACCCAATAGCCCCCGTTATCGGCCGTCGGAGTGACGCCGACCACTGGGCGTTGAAGGCTAATGCTGCCCATTGAGCCAAGGTATGACGCAGCGCCGAAGTTAAAGATTCCACCATCAGTGCCCACTAGCCAGTAACCGTGGGTTGGCGTGGGCGCGGAAGGGGATGGGGAAGGTGGTGACGGACTTCCAGATGTCACCGCAATGGAGGGTCCCGCCGGATCGATGATGTTCCCCAAATTGTCATCTACTTGAATGATCGTCGTGTACACACCGCTCGTCAACCCATCGGGGATGGTGCAGTCGCTCTCATAGGTGCCATCGGTCGATGTGCCTGAGACTTGCGTCGTGGCCGTGCAGTCGCTCTGCGGAAGCTGATTCCCCCCAGGCACGTACAGGTGCACGCTGTTGTACGTGAGGGGTGCACCGTTCGTCACTGTCCATGAAATCGTCGACGGTTCGCCGGCGGTCACTGTTGACGGTGTGGCCAATGAATTCGTGACGTCGGGTGGGGTCACCTCGATACCGCCGGTGACCGTAATGGATGGTCCTGCGGGATCAATGACGTTGCCCAAGCTGTCATCCACCTGAATGATGGTGGTGTACACGCCATTGTCCAGGCCATCGGGGATGGTGCAGTCGCTTTCATAGGTGCCATCTGTCGATGTGCCTGAGACTTGCGTCGTTGAGGTGCAGTCGCTCTGTGGAAGCTGATTCCCCCCAGGTTCGTAGAGGTGCACGCTGTTGTACGTCAGAGAGGCGCCGTTCATGACTGTCCATGAAATCGTCGACGGAGTGCCGATCATGACTGTCGAGGGTGTCGCCAACGATGTGGAAACATCTGGAGGTGCGACGACGGTGCTGCCAGTCACCGTAATGGAGGGTCCCGCCGGATCGATGATGTTCCCCAAGTTGTCATCCACCTGAATGACGCTGGTGTATACGCCATTCGCCAGCCCATCGGGGATGGTGCAGCCGCTCTCATAGTTGCCATCGGTCGATGTGCCTGAGACTTGCGTGGTGGCCGTGCAGTCGCTCTGCGGAAGCTGGTTTCCCCCGGGTGCGTACAGGTGCACGCTGTTGTACGTGAGGGGGGCACCGTTCGTCACTGTCCATGAAATCGTCGACGGATCGCCAGCGGTCACTGTTGACGGTGTAGCTAATGATGTCGTGACCTCGGGCGGGGCCACTGCACCTGCGATCGATGGCGCGAAGAACACAGGAGCGACTGCAACCAATGGAGCCACCCCCGCCCACAGGACGAAGCGACGGCGGTGTCTCATGTATCTCCATTCCATTGAATCGTGAGGCTGCTCGGGGTACGCCTGCCCACCAGATCAAGCATTGCTCGCCATTGCTTTCATGTGGTGGATGGAGACGCAACACTGTTGGGCATGCAGGCCGCGCTCGGCCCGGTGAGAAGACGGCGTACGTGCATGCGCGAACCTCTGGTGCCACAGTTGGGTCACTGCGGTGATGTGAATGAATTCGAGTACCGGTTTCAATAACGCACGTTGGAGATGGATCCGAGACCATCCGGGCCACCTTCTTGCGTCGTTGGCGCTTCCACAAACCCGAGGTGCCAGAGCGTCGAGTCCCGTACACCACTGGCTTTGCCTCGCGATAATTGTCAGCATGACTGGGGAGCGGCACCTCGTCACGGTCCGGAATCGTGAGCCGGCCGCAGCCGAATCGAATCCCGCAAGGCCACCGGCGGCCGAGGGAGCGGGCATGGAAGTTGGCGCCGGTCGCCGGGGGGACCTTCCCCGAGAGGACATCCGAGTCATCGGTGGTGCGCTGAAGACACGTCGCTTCGTACTGGCCCTGGCTGTGATCGCGGTCGGCGCGCTGGTGCTCCGGGTTTGCTATTTCCTCGCGGTCACGCGCTACCAGAACGGCACGCTCTATGACTCCTTCTGGTACTACAGCACGACGATTGGGCTGCACTCGGGTCAGTTCTTCCGAGAGCCCTTCAGCTTCAGTCCCACGGCAGCCCATCGGCCGATGACCACGTTGCTCCTCGCTGCTGGCGACTTCATCGTCGGGCTTCACGGAGGCACAACGTCGTCCTTGCTCGTCATGGCCGTGCTCGGCACGGCCGCCGTCGTCTGTGTCCGTCTGTTGGGAAGGGCAGTCGCCGGACCTTGGGTGGGCCTCACCGCTGCGACATTGGCCGCCCTCGCACCAAATTTCTGGATGCCGAGCGGCCTCTTGATGTCAGAGACGCCAGCCATGCTCATCATGGTTCTCATCTTGTTGGCCGTGGTGCACCTCATTCGCTCGGCAACGGTGACCGCAGCTGCACTTCTCGGGTTGGCCTGCGGGGCCGAGGCCCTGGTGCGGGCCGAGCTGATCCTGTGTGTATGGCTTCTGATCCCCGCCGCCCTCATCGCCCGTCAGATTCCGCTGCGACGACGGTTCCTCTTGCTCGGCGTCGGGTTGACGACAACGACATTGGTTCTGGCTCCCTGGGTCGGCCGGAATCTGGCCACAATTCGAAGATCCGACCTATCTCTCGACCGGCAATGGGCTCGTCCTGTTGGGGTCGAACTGCCCTCAGACCTATAGCGGGCCCGAACTTGGGCTGTGGAGCGTGCAGTGCGCACGGTCGGTCAAGAACAAGGGTGACGAATCCGTCCAGTCCTCGCGTGATCAGCATGCTGCGCTGCAGTACATCGAGCACCACGCCAGTCGGCTCCCGATCGTGGTGCTGGCCCGGGTGGCCCGCGAGTCGGACCTCTACGAGCCGGTCCAGATGGCCCAGGTGGAGGTGGGAGAAGGTCGTCCTTTCGCGGCGTCGTTGGCAGGACTCGGGTTCGACTACGCCCTGCTTCCGTTCGCCGTCGCCGGCATCGCCATCCTTCGGCGGCGGCGAATCGACCAGTGGTTCCTTTTGGTTCCAGCAGGGATAGTGACCGTGGTCAGCGCTCTGTTCTACGCCCTGGTGCGTTTCCGCGCCCTGTTCGAGGTGTGCCTCGTGGTCCTGGGTGCTCCCGCGATGGTGGTCGTGAGCCAGCGGTTGCGACGGCACGTCGGGGTGTCACCCAGCGTCTCCGCCGGACGGGCCGGCTTGCTGGCGAGGCGGTCCCGGCGCGGGCGTAACCGGGCCGAGGCCGTTTCGTCATTGCCGGCAAATTCAGCCTCGGCGTCGAGCGCCAAGGGTTTGGGTGCTGCGCCCCAATGGGTAATGACTGTGCGGGTTCGGCTCCCTTTCCCCTGAGGGGTTGAGCTCTCCACTTTGGGCGACGGCCCCCGGGTTTCTCGCTTGGCGCACCCGGGGGCTGCTTCGCGCCCGGGCTTCCGGGCGTTCGGCCGAACCGACAGGGCACGTGGGACGGCCGTCGCTGCGTGACCGCCGGTGGGCATGGCGGGGTACAGCCCAGGGAGCTGGGGGATGTCTTCCTCGCCACCGCCGGTGCTCCATTTGACCCGGGCCTGCATCGGGCGTAGACACTCTCATCCACAGGGGAGAGGGGTGAGGGGTTCGATGGATGACGGACACCGGCTCGTGCAAGTGGTGTCTCACGTCACCAGTTTCGTGGGCCGCGTCGGCGTCGTTGGGCTGTGCTCATGTGGCTGGCTCGCAGGCGAAGAGAGCGAGGACACGAGGATGGCCGTCAACCGGCTCTACGAAGCCTGGGAGGCACACGCAAGGCGCTCGATCCCGGCGTAAGCGAGGTGGGCCGGGGCCAGAGACGCTGCTCAGGCTCGGGCTCCCTGAGGCGCTTGAGGCCACCCAGGGTCAGTCGGGCCACCACTCCAGTGGAGTGACCAGGCCGTCGCTGCCCTTCATCCAGAGCTCGGTCCGATGCTCCTTGCAGGTCCACAACGGGCCAACCCTGCCCTCGTCGTCTATTCCGGTGGCGTGGTGGACGCGGGTCAGCTTTCGATCGCAGCCGTCCTTCGTACAGGTCCAGATGATCTGATCGGTCATCGCATTGCTTCCAGTTCGGCGGTCAAACGGTGAGGCCCTCCAGGTCGTCCGAACGAGCCCATACCCGCCACCACGTCAAATCACCCCGAGGTGCGCACCACCGATCCATCCATGATGGCGTCTCGCAGCAGTGGGTCGCCACCGAGCTGCTGGCCGCCGACCGTTCGCCGGCAGCGCGCCGGCACGGCGATGGGGAGGGGCCACCAGGGCGGGATGGTCGGGGACCTCATCTCCGGTCGCTTTCGCCAGTTCGCGTGGTTGTCGCGTGCGAACTGGACCTCTGCACCGACCTGGCAACAGGTCCCAGGCCATGGCTAACGTCGGCCGCGGCGCGGGCGGTTGGCGAGCAGGAGTCGAGCGGTGCGAAAGGTCCATCATCCCAAGATCGTGCAGCGGGCTGACCGTCGATGGATGGTCGTCTGTGAGGACTGCGAACGGGACCGCGAATCCACCACACCCGTCGGCATCAACGCTCCCGTGGAGTCCCGAGAGATGGCGCAGCGACTCTGGGAGAACCACTCCGAGCATCGTCGCCTTCCGATCCACCGCGGTGCCTGAAGAGGACGCCGTGGCGCCCCCGGGCGAGGGACCCTGAGCGGGGCGGTTCGTGGGCGTTCGCTACCAACCCGTCGCCGCGATGATCGAACCGTTGAGGCGTGTCCCTGCCATTGACCCGTCGCTCGGGGCATCCCCGTAGTTGTCGACCGTCCCATTGGCCGACGCGACCCAGTAGCCCCCGCCATCCGACGTCGTGAAGATCGCCGCGGCCGGGTTGAGCCCCCCGAACTGGCCAACAGGACTGCCGAGGGACGCCGCGTCGCCGTAGTTGGCGACCCCGCCGTTGGCGAAGAGGATCCAGTAGCCCTTGCCGTCCGGGGTGCGCACCGCGGAGGTCACGGGCACGCCTTGTGGTCCTGGTGCTCCGTAGTACTGGGCATCACCGAAGGTGTAGACGTGCCCGGACTGCGTCACCAACCAGTAGCCATTGCCGCTCGCGTCGGGCATGACGGCCACGGCGGCTCCCGCACAGCCACCGATGCCCGGACAGCTGCCCGCGAACTGGGCGTCGCCGAAGGCGAAGACCCCGCCGTCCGAGCCGACCATGAAGTAACCGCCACCGTCGGCTGAAGGGACCATGCCGACGATCGGGGCATCGAGGCTGTTGGGCTTGCCCGATCCCGCCGGGTTCAGCCCCAGACCCGGAATGGAGCCATGGAAACCGGCGTCGCCGAACGCGAAGACCCCGCCGTCCGAGGCATCGAGCCAGTAGCCGCCCCTGTCCACCGTGGGCACGATGCCGACGACCGGACGCTGCAGTGTGAGCGACCCAGTAGAACCGTAGAACCGGGCCGACCCGAACGTGAAGATCCCGCCGTCCGAACCGACGAGCCAGTAGCCGTGCGTGGCGGCGGCCGTGGCTGTGGGGACGATGGGTGAGGTCGTGGCAGGGGGGGCAGGGGGCGAGGCAGGGGGCGGGGACGGCGCGACGTAGGTGAATTCGTCGGAGGTCGATATCGCGCTGGTCCCGCCAGGAGTGGTCACCGTGATGTCGACGACGCCCGCTGCGTGCGCCGGAACGGTGGCGCTGACCGTCCCGTCGGCGACATCGGCGGTGAACGGGATTGACGCACCTCCGAGGTCGACAGCCGACACGCCCGTGACGAAGTTGCCCCCGATCGTCACCGTCGTCCCGCCCGAGGTACTGCCCTGATTCGGGCTGATCGAGGTCACCTGCGGACTGGGGGATCCATAGAACAGCGGGAACGAATCCGAGGCTGGTGTTCCCGGGTACGAGATGATGGCGCCCGACGATGTGGCCATGTAGATGGGGTACGAAAGGACAGAGGTGAGTCCCGTGCCGGTGACCTCCAGGCTCGTGAAGTTCGTCGACCCATAGTCAGCCAATGTGGCGAGCGTGCCGTTGATCATCGGAGCTTCCTCGATCCACTCCGCGGTGCTCCCCGGAGTGGTGTACGAGAACTGCTGTGAGAACGTCCAGCCCTGCGTCGTGTCGTTGAGATCGATGGTCCACAGACCGGGGGAGTCCTGGAAGATCGACGCGGTCATCGCATCGCCGGGAAGGACGGGCGCGGGACCCGACGTGTTGCCAATGACTTCTTCCGCTCCAGGCAGCAGCTCGACCCAGGCCTGATACTGCGTTCCGCTGTACAGCGGTCCGGTGCTCTGGCTCGTGCCCGTCTGGATCAGTGAGCTTGCCGAGACACCGTCGATGCCGATCCATGTGGCGGAGGCCTCGTTGCTGGTGGAGGTTGGGACGGTCGGGACCACCCAGTCCCCTTCGACACCGGTGAACGTGGCACCCGTACCCTCCTCGACGACACCCGACCAGTTGCTGGAGAGATTGAGCGCTCCCTCCGTGACGTCCAACGGGCGCGCGCCACCGACGTGTAGCAGTGGATGGGTCGAAGGCCGACCCTGGTCGGAGGCAGTGAGTCCGTTCATCCGCCGCCCGAGCGAGGGCAACGGCAAGTCACTCATCGAAACCTTCGAGATCGACGAGGCCGCGCTCGTCGAAACCGGCGTCAGCGCGACAGCGTGATTGTCGATGGACAAACCGACGATGCCGGTGAAGGAGGCAGTCAGTACGGCGATCCCGACGAGACGACGCACCGCAAATCCGCCAAAGGTGTGCATGGCCGTGGGTTCCTCCGTCGCCAAGAAGAGGAACCGGACTGTAGGCGGCCGGTTCTCGCCGTTGCAAAGAGTCCGGACGGCAGTGTGACGGTGCGGTTACACGTGGTGATGAGGTCCGGATGCCAATCCGGCTACGCGACGGGCTTGGTCCACCGGCGCTCGACGAGCCTGTTCTTGGCCACGAAGACCTCCTCGGTCCGCTGCCAGCCCAGCGCGGGTGCGAGCCGAGCGGCAGCACTGGTGTCGGGAATGTGGCAGACGAGGTCCGCCGCCCCCGCGGCACGCGCCCACTCTTCTTGGGCCGCGACGAGGGCCGTCCCGATGCCGCGGCCCCGGACGCTCTCGTCGACGAACAACATGCCCAGGCGTGCCTGCGCGCGGTCGAGGCGGACGTGGCCCATGCCGACGCACTCCTGGTCCGCCTCGGCGAGGAAGAGAGCCTGCTCGGCGCCGAGCGCGCAGGCCTGTGCGTAGTCGAGCCAGACGCTGTCCGGAGTGGCGAACACCTCGTTCAGCTCGACGTCGACGGCCAATGGGATGCCCAGGGTCATCTTGATGTGCAGGCGGCGGATGTCGCGCCAGTCGTCCTGCGAGCAGCGCCGGACCCTGGCCGCCGACGGCGTGCGTCCCCCGGGATCCGGCATAGCGATGGTCCCACTGTAGGACTTCCGACCTGCCGTACCTCGAGCCGAGACGCCGGGTTTCGAACCGCTCGCTCCGGATCCCCGGCACCAGCCCGGAGGTGGGCCCTGCTCGTCGGAGCGGCCCTGCACTCCACCGTCGTCTGGACCTGACGCGTTCGACGCCTCCGGTCCGCTCGCGACGCGGGCCGCACCCTGTGGACGGCGATGTCACGCTCTGTTCGCATGCGTCGGTCGGAAGCGGATCTCGCCCCGCAGACCTAGGCCCGTACCGGACCGGACGCCGGCACGTCGGGTGATTCCACCAAATGACCAGACCACGAACGTGTTGGGCCGGTCGCTCCGATGACCGACGGCACTTCGTCGAAGGCTCGCGCGATCCGCGTCGGCGCGCCTCGAATTCTCGAGTGTGACAGTTACGCGAACTCAATTTTCTGACAACACTCCGACGCTTAACATCGAACAGGTTGGTTCTTTCCCAACGGTGGTTCGACCCTTATTGGCGTGGTTCGGGGTCACTCCGCATACCGGCAATCGGAGGACGACAGACTCATGAACTGGCGCACGGCAACGCTCATCACCGTGGTCGCGGTGCTCGCCGTGGTGGGCGCAGGCACCGCCGGCGCCGCCCCGCGCACACGCGACGCCGCGTCGAATCAGGGTCCCGCGGCCGGCGCCTTCGGCACGGTGACGTCGGCGGGCGGGTCGAGCACGGCCGGCAGCTGCGGGACGGCCGGCGACACGACCGCCTTCACCATCACCAGCTGGAAGGGCTCCACGACCTACACGGTGGACCTGACGGCGACGACCACGTTCGTGGAGCCCGAGGTGACAGCACCCTCCTACGCCGACGTCTGCGTGGGGGAGACGGTCGGGGCCACCGGCGCCGTGGCCGGCGACACGGTGACGGCCACGAATGTGTTCGTGGCCCCCGTCCGGCGGACGCCGCGCCCCGCGGCACGTTCGGGACGGTGACCTCGGCGGGCGGGTCGAGCACGGCGGGCAGCTGCGGGACGGCCGGCGACACCACCCCGTTCACCCTCGTCACGTGGCGGGGGACCGCCACCACCTACACGGTGGACCCGAGCGCCACCACCACCTTCGGGGAGTCCGGGGTGACTTCGCCCACCTACGCCGACGTCTGCGTGGGCGAAGTGGTGGGAGCGATCGGCACGGTCGCCGGTGACACCGTCACCGCCAGCGCGGTGTACGTGTCCCCGGCCATACCGCCCCAGCCCCAGGGCGCCTTCGGCACGGTGACGTCGGCGGGCGGGTCGAGCACGGCCGGCAGCTGCGGGACCGCGGGCGACACGACCGCCTTCACCATCACGAGCTGGAAGGGCACCACCACCTACACGGTCGACCTAACCGGCACGACCACCTTCGTGGAGCCCGACGTCACCGGACCCTCGTACGCCGACGTCTGCGTCGGGGAGACGGTCGGGGCCACCGGCGCCGTTGCGGGCAACACGGTGACGGCCACGACGGTGTTCGTGGCTCCCGTCACCAAACCGCCGCGCCCCGCGGGAAATTCGGCACGGTGACGTCGGCGGGCGGGTCGAGCACGGCCGGCAGCTGCGGGACGGCGGGCGACTCCACCCCGTTCACCATCGTCACGTGGCGGGGGACCGCCACCACCTACACGGTGGACCTGAGCGCGACGACCACCTTCGGGGAGTCCGGAGTGACCTCGCCCACCTACGCCGACGTCTGCGTGGGCGAAGTGGTGGGAGCGGTCGGCTCGCTCGCCGGTGACACCGTGACCGCCACCGCGGTGTACATCACTCCGCCGAAGCCACCCCAGAGCTCCGTCGGGACCCAGACGGCACCGGCGGCATCCACACCGCCGGCCCCGACGACGTCGCCGTCCTCGTCGCCCGCCCCGTCGCCTCCCTCCTCCCCGGTGACGGTGCCCTCGAGCGCGTCGCCGCTCGGCGTCTACGGCGGCCCCGGCGACCCGCAGGCGGTTTCCGACTTCACCACCACCCTCGGGGTGCAGCCGCGCTTCGCGATGGACTTCCTCGACGGCACGTCGTGGTCGACCATCGAGGACCCGTCGTGGTACCTGCAGCAGTGGGCTGGCTCGGGCTACCAGATGATCTGGGGCGTGCCCATGCTGCCGAACAGCTACACCCCGGACTCCAACAACTCCGACACCTCGGGCAGCACCTACGGGCTGATACAGGGCGCCTCCGGTGCCTTCAACTCCCACTTCGCGACCCTGGCCCAGGCGCTGGTCGCCGGCGGCCAGGGCAGCTCCATCATCCGCCTTGGCTGGGAGTTCAACGGCGGCTGGTTCCCCTGGGCCGCCAACGGCGCCGCCTCGGCGTTCGCGGGGTACTTCCAGCAGATCGTCACGACCATGCGGTCGGTTCCGGGGGCGAACTTCAAGTTCGAGTGGAACCCCACCATCGGGGACCTCGGGGTGGGAGACCTGGCCGACTACTACCCGGGTGACGCCTACGTGGACTACGTCGGCCTCGACGTCTACGACGTCCAATGGGCCGATTACCCGGGTGCCCAGGCCGAGTTCGACCAGATGGAGACCGAGGCCTACGGCCTGAACTGGCTGGCCCTCTTCTCGGCGCTCCACAACAAACCCATGGTGTTCCCCGAATGGGGACTGGGCTGGGGGACCTGTGCCAACGGTGCGCCGGTGACGAGCTCGGGCGCGGCGTGCGGCGGCGATGACCCCGTCTTCATCAACGACATGGCGCAGTGGATCGACACCCACAACGTCTTCGAGGCCACCTTCTGGGACTACGGGTCGAGCAGCGTGGACGACGGTTCGAACCCCAACACGGCGGCCGCCCTCGCCACCGACTTCGGCTGATCGGCGCCCGGCTACACGCTCAGGATGGGGGAGCGGCCCGGCACCGAGGCGGCGGCGCGTGCCACCCAGACCCGTTGCGCCGTCTGGAGATCGAGCTCGGCTGCCGTGCCGCGGCTCAGCTGGACCCAGCACTCGCCCCCAGGTGCGAGGGCCACGTCGACCCTGACCTCGAAGCCGAGATGCATGATCCGCGTCACCGTCCCCTCGACCGCGTTCGGTGACGGCTTCCCGTCCTCGACGCGGTGCACCACCAGGTCGTGTGGCCGCACCCACTGGCCCCGCAGTCGCGTCGCCGGCCCCAGGAAGGTCAGGACGAACTCGTTGGTCGGGTGGTCGTACATGTCGGCCGGCGTGCCCACCTGCTCCAGGCGCCCGTGGTTGATGATGGCCAGGCGGTCCGCCACCTCCATGGCCTCCGCCTGGTCGTGGGTGACGAGCACCGTCGTCACGTGCAGCGTGTCGTGCAGGACCCGCAGCCACCGCCGGAGCTGCGTGCGCACCTGGGCGTCGAGGGCCCCGAAGGGTTCGTCGAGCAGCAGCACCTTGGGCTCAATGGCGAGGGCCCGGGCCAGCGCCATGCGCTGGCGCTGGCCGCCGGAGAGCTGCGAGGGGTAGCGGTCACCCAGGTGCGCCAGGCCCACCAGCTCGAGGAGCTCGTCGACCCGCGCCGTGATCTCCGCCTTGGGGCGGTGCCGGATCTCCAGCCCGAAGGCGACGTTGCGCCGCACCGTGAGGTGGCGGAACGGGGCGTAGTGCTGGAAGCAGAACCCGACGCCGCGGCTGCGGGCCGGGGCCGTGGTGAGGTCCTCACCCTCAATGCGGACGGTGCCGGCGTCGGGGGCGTCGAGGCCGGCAATGATGCGCAGGAGGGTCGACTTGCCGCCCCCGCTCGGGCCCAGCAGCGCCGTGAGGGAGCCGCTGGAGACTTCGAGGGAGACGTCGTCGAGCGCCACGGCGTCACCGAACTTCTTCGAGATGGACTGGACGTGGATGCTCACGCGGCGGCCTTCCCGTGCCAGGCGTCCCGCTTGCGGTCGGTCACGGTGAGCACCGTCAGCACGATGAGGGCGGAGAGGCACAGGGCCACCGCACCGACGTAGGCGCTTTGCGGATCGAGGTTGTCGATGCTGTCGGAGATGAACAAGGTCGCCGTCTCCGTCTTGCCGGCGATGGCACCGGACACGATCGCGACCGCCCCGAACTCGCCCAGCACGCGGGCGGTGGTGAGCGTGACGCCGTAGGTGAGGCCCCGTCGGATGTTGGGCAGCGTAATGCGGCGGAACACGGTGAGTGGCCGGGCGCCGAGGGTGCGAGCGGCCTGCTCCTGCTCGGTGCCGATCTCCTGGAGCACCGGGAGCACCTCGCGCACGACGTAGGGGAGCGACACCGCCGCGGAGGCCATCACGATGCCCGGCACGGCGAAGATCACCGTGATGCCTCGGGCCGCCAGCCAGTTGCCGAACCAGCCCGTATGGCCGTATACGAGGATCAGGGCGAGGCCGATGACGACCGGCGAGATGGCGAGCGGGATGTCGACCAGCGCATCGAGCAGCCATGCCCCCGGGAAGCGGTGGCGAGCGAGGATGAGCGAGACCCCCACCCCGAAGATCGTGTTCAGCGGCACGGCGATGCCGACCACGAGCAGCGTCAGCCAGAGCGCGTGCACCGCATCCGGCGCGCTGATCGCGTCCCACGCCGCGCCGAGTCCGTGCTGAAAGGCGCGGTAGAACACGGTGGACACCGGCAGAACGACGAGCAGGGCCAGATAGCCGAGCACGCCGAAGCGCAGCGGCAGGCGCCAGCGGGAGCCCTTCACACCGACTCGGAGAGGTCGAAGCGGCGGCGGGCCCAGCCGATGGCGACCAGCACGAGCAGCGCGATCGCCACGAGCACGACGGACACGGCACTGGCCTGTGCGTCGTCGCCTTGCTGGACCAGGCCGTAGATCCACGCGGAGGCGACCTCGGTCTTGAACGGGATGTTGCCCGAGATGAGCACCACCGAGCCGAATTCGCCCACCGCCCGGGCGAAGGCGAGGCCGGCCCCGGCCAGCACCGACGGCAGGAGGCTGGGGAGGATCACCCGGAAGAGCACCTGGCGGCGGGTGGCGCCGAGCGAGGAGGCCGCCTCCTCGGTCTCCGCATCGAGCTCGGCCAGCACCGGTTGGACGCTGCGCACGCAGAAGGGCAGCGTCACGAAGGCCAGTGCGCAGACGATGCCGAGGCGAGTGCCCGCCAGGTCGACGTGGAACGGGCTGTCGGGACCGTAGAGCGCGAGCAGCGTGAGGCCGGCCACGATGGTCGGCAGCGCGAAGGGCAGGTCGATGACCGCGCTCACGAGCGCCTTGCCCCGGAACTCGTCGCGCACGAGCACGAAGGCGATGGCGAGGCCGGCGATCGAGTTCACCACGGCCACCATGGCGGCGGCCCCGAGGGTCAGCTCGAGCGCGGCGACCGCCCCCGGCTGGGTGACCGCCCACCAGAACGCGGCCCAGCCGCCGCTGAACGCGTTGGTGAGCAGGGCGGCCAGGGGCAGCAGGACCAGGAGCGACAGGTACGTGACGGCGAGCGCGGGCCCTGCGACGCGGCCGGCCATCCTCCCTGCGCCGGCGAGGGCGGGCGAAGGCGCCGAGGAGCGGTGCCGCCTCCCCAGGCTGGCGACGGTCGCGCCCCCGCTCGACACGGTCGCTACCCGCTGGCGGTGGAGACGCCGAGCGACTGCTCGTCCTTGGCCACGATGCCGGTCTCCGGGTCGAAGAACTTCGTGTTGACCGCCGTCCAGCCACCGAGGTGGTCGATCGTGAACAGCGTCTTGGGCTTCGGGAAGTGGAACTTGGCTGCCACCGCGGGCAGCACCGGGCGGTAGCCCTGCTGGCCCCAGACCGTCTGGCCCGCGGGGGACAGCAGGTAGGCGAGGAACGCCTTGGCTGCCGGGCCGGCCGTCTTGGTCACGGCGATCGGGTTCTGGATCAGGATGGTCTGGGGCGGCGTGATGATGTCGACGGGCTCGCCCTTGGACTTGGCGTAGAGCGCGTCGTCCTCGTAGTCGAGCAGCACGTCCCCCTGTCCGGACAGGAAGGTCTGCAGCGCGGCGCTGGCGCTGGTGGGCTGAGCGACCGCGTTGTGCAGCAGCTGCGAGAGGTACGCCTGTGCCTGCGCCGGCGTCTTGCCCTGCTCGATCTCGGCACCGTAGGCCGCCATGATGTTCCACTTCGCGCTGCCCGAGCTGAACACGTTCGGCGTGATGACGCCGACGCCCGGCTTCACCAGGTCGGCCCAGGTCGTGATGTGCTTGGGGTTCCCCGGGCGCACCACGAAGGACACGATGGAATCCGTGACCATGCCCTTGGTGGGGCCGCTGTCCCAGGTGCTCGACACCAGGCCCGCCTTGACGAGCTTGGCCATGTCGGGCTCGAGCGACAGGTTCACGACGTCGGCCGGCAAGCCGTCGACCACCGAGGTGGCCTGCGTGCCCGAGGGCCCGAAGGAGGACGAGACGCTGACCCCTGCGCCCGCCTTCGTCTTGGCGAAGTCGGCGGCGAGCACGCCGAAGGCCGGCTTGGGCGTCGAGTAGGCGACCAGGTTGACGGTGCCGCCGGACTGGGCGCCGGCGGGGAGCGCGCTCAGGGCGAGGCCGGAGAGGGCGAGGGCACCGCCGGCGACGGCGATCCGGCGGAAGGGCTGCCGGAACAGGGAGGATGCGCCCACGGGCGCGACAAATGCGGGTCGGTCACGAAGCATCGGGCAACCGTAATACCACTGAGATCCTAAAAGCAAGTGATTTAGTCAGGATTAGAGGACGGGCTCAGGTCGGGGGCCCGACGCGCCGAAGACCTAAGAGTCACTTTGAGAGGGGGACGGCCGAGCCGTACTCAAGGGGATAGGTCGTCCGCACCGCGTCGGTGTGCGGACGACTCCGTTGTCTGGGATCGAGGGGGTTACGAATGCGGCACCCGAGCGGCATTGTTCGCGCGCATGCTCTCCTGGCAGCCGTCGTCGCGACGGCTGCCGTCACTGTCGGAGTCCTGGCAGCACCCGTGCTGTCGGGAGGCGCTGCGGCCGGCGCCACGACCACGAGCCATTCCTATGGCGGGGGCATGTACATGGCGGCGGACCCCGCCGGCGGGTACTGGACGACGAACTGGCTCGGTGGTGTCAACGACTACATGGGAGCCCCGAATTACGGCTCGCTGTCGGGCGTGCACCTCAACAAGCCGATCCTGGGCATGGCACCCACTCCCGACGGACAGGGGTACTGGCTGGTGGCGTCCGACGGCGGTGTCTTCAGCTTCGGTGACGCGGCCTTCCACGGCTCCACCGGCTCCCTGGTCCTCAACAAGCCCATCGTCGGCATGGCGGCGACCCCGGACGGACAGGGGTACTGGCTGGTGGCGTCCGACGGCGGCATCTTCAGCTTCGGTGACGCGGGCTTCCACGGATCGACCGGCTCGCTGGTCCTCAACAAGCCCATCGTCGGCATGGCGGCGACCCCGGACGGCCAGGGCTACTGGCTGGTGGCCTCCGACGGCGGCGTCTTCAGCTTCGGCGACGCGGCCTTCCACGGCTCGACCGGCTCCCTGGTCCTCAACAAGCCCATCGTCGGCATGGCGGCGAGCCAGGACGGGCAGGGCTACTGGCTGGTGGCGTCCGACGGCGGCATCTTCAACTTCGGCGACGCCCTCTTCGAGGGAGCCATCGGAGGGACCGGCGCCAGCGTCAACGGCATGGTGGTCGGGCCGTCCGGATCGAGCTACATGCTGATCGAGTCGAACGGGAGCGCGGTCGTGCCCTCGCTGTCGGGGAACTCGGCGACGCCGAACGCGTCCAACGCCGGAGCCGGCAACCCGAACACCACGCTCTCGTCGCGAATCGGCGTCTACGGGGGGTCGGGCAATCCGTCCGCCGTGGCCGACTTCGCCACCACGCTCGGTGCGCAGCCCCACTACGCCATGGACTTCATCGACGGGACGTCGTGGTCGACCATCGAGGACCCCTCGTGGTACCTGCAGCAGTGGGCCGGGACGGGCTACCAGATGATCTGGGGCGTGCCGATCCTGCCGAACTCCGGAGGCTCGCTCGCCACCGGTGCGACCGGTGCCTACGACCAGTACTTCGCCACCTTGGCGCAGGCGATGGTCGCCGGTGGCCAGGGGGGCTCCATCATTCGCCTCGGCTGGGAGTTCAACGGAGGCTGGTTCCCGTGGGCGGCCAACGGGCAGGCAGCGGCCTTCGTGGCGTACTACCAACAGATCGTCACGACGATGCGTTCGGTTCCCGGTTCGAACTTCAAGTTCGAGTGGAACCCGACCGCCGGCGACCTCGGGGTCGGCAACCTGGCCGACTACTACCCCGGCAACGCCTACGTGGACTACGTCGGCCTCGACATCTACGACCAGGCGTATGCCAACTACCCGGGCGCCCAGGCGGAGTTCCAGACCATCGAGACCGAGCCCTACGGGCTCGACTGGCTGGCCTCCTTCGCGGCGCAGCAGGGCAAGCCCATCGTGCTCCCCGAGTGGGGGCTGGGCTGGGGGCCGAGCGCCCCCAACTCGGGCCCGGTCAGCGCGGCCGGCCAGGAGGTCTGCGGCGGCGACAATCCCACCTTCATCAACGACATGGCGGGGTGGATCGCGTCGAACAACGTCTTCGAGGCCAACTTCTGGGACTACGGGACGAGCAGCGTCGACCAGGGCTCGAACCCCCAGACGGCGGCTGCGCTGAGGGCCGACTTCGGCTGAGCCGCGGTTGACGGGTCGTTGCCGTGAGGGTGTCCCTCGGCGACGGTGCGACCGGGTGGCCGGGCGGCGAGGTGCTCCTGCCTGGGACTTCGTCTCATGCATGTCCCAGCGGGACCGCCCAGGGCGAGATGGGCCAGAGACGGCAAGGCCGTAGGCTTTTCCCGTCGCCGGGTGTCGCGCGACGCCCACCAGGAATGAACCGACTCCGTCCCCATCGCCTCGTCGCCCGGCTCGAGATCGCCGTGCTGGCGGCCGTGACCGCCGCCACGGTGCTGTTCGCCGTGCCGGCGTCCGCCACGCCCCAGCAGCGCGCCAAGAGCGTGCACAACGCGTACGCCGCGGGCGTCTATGCGGGTCCCGGCAACGTGGCGGGCATCGCGGCCTTCGAATCCAAGGTCGGCAAGCCGGTCGAATACGCGATGGACTTCATCAACGGGTCGTCGTGGGCCACGATCGCCAACCCCGCGGCGTCCCTGTCGCCGTGGTATGGCAGCGGGTTCTCCATGATTTGGGGCGTGCCCATCATCCCCAACAACTCGCATGCCTCACTGGCCAAGGGTGCGACCGGCGCCTACGACCAGTATTACCTCGGCCTGGCGCAGGGTCTGGTCTCCGCCGGGCAGGGCAGCTCCATCATCCGCATCGGATGGGAATTCAACGGGAAGTGGTTCCCCTGGAGCGCGGCGGGCCATGCCGCCCAGTTCGTCCGCTATTGGCGCCACATCGTGACGACGATGCGCTCGGTGCCCGGGGCGCACTTCAAATTCGAGTGGAACCCCAGCCGTGGGGACAACGGCGCGGGCAACCTGGCCGTCTACTACCCCGGCAACGCGTACGTGGACTACGTCGGCCTCGACGTCTTCGACGTGGAGTGGCAGCAGTACCCCGGTGCGTCGGCCGAGTTCGAGAACATGCAGACCCAGCCCTACGGGCTCAATTGGCTGGCGTCGTTCTCTGCCCTGCGCCACAAGCCCATGGTCTTCCCCGAGTGGGGACTCGGCTGGGGCACCAGCGCCCGCCGCGCCGCGCCCGTGAGCGGCTCCGCCGCCGTGTCCGGTGGGGACAACGCCACCTTCGTCAACGACATGAGCCGGTGGTTCGCCACGCACAACGTCTTCGAGGCCACTTACTGGGACTACGGCTCGAGCGCTTTGACCCCCCACAACCGCTTGGCGACGGTTGCCCTGCGACGGAACGCTGCGCTGCGGACCTGACTCGTCACCTCCCGGAGGTCATCCCTTCGACGGGGGCATGCCCCGGACGGTCAGCGAGCTGAGGACGGTCAGCGAGCTGACAGCAGCGGATCATTCGCCGCCGCGGCGACCGCCCCCCCGGTGTCGAGGTGCAGTTCGTGGAGGTGCCGCGTCAGCCGTCCCGTCACCTCGAGCCGGTGCCGCGCCGGCATCAAGCCGTGGTCCAGTCCCTCGATGACGTCGATCCGGGAGTGCGGACCGAGCACGATCTCGTTCCCCTCGGGCATCGCCCCGCCCGGGAAGAAGACGGCGGCCTCTTCCTCCCCGCACACGCAGAGCACCTCGGTCCCGTTCTTCGCCATCTCCTTCAGCCAATGGGCCCCGGACCGGTTCTTGGCCCGTAGACGCGAGGCGAACATGTAGCCGCGGCGCGCCAGGCGGACGATCTTCCACGAGGGGAGGGTCCGGTACGCCTGGGTGAGGTTGCCCGCCGGGAGGCAGAACCGTCGACGCGGATCGAGGTGCCCGGTCCTCCATTCGGGAGGTTGAAAGCGAAGGATGGGATTGACCGCCACCACGGCACGGGGATGGAGGTGGAGCGCGCTCTCCAGGGCCTGGTAGGCGCCCGCGCAGAGCCCGACCAGGACCACCGGCACCTGGTCGTCCCCGTCGCCCGCCAGCTCGGCCACGACGTCGGCCATGTCGTCAAAGGCCTCCGGGGCTCGCGGGACGTGCGGCTCCTGCCCGGCCCGGACCGGGCTGTCGCCCAGCCCGCTCAGGTCGAAGCGGATGCACCGGAGTCCGCTGCCCGCCCATGCCCGGGAGAGGTCGACCCACAGGCGATTGGGCCCGATGTGCGAGTCGGTCCCGCTGTTGAGGAAAAGGATGACCGGTCGGCGTGACTCGCCCGGGCCGGTGGTCTCGATCCCGAAGAGCTGGTGCGGACCGAGGGTGACGAGCCGCTCCGTCACCTCGGCGCCGGCCTCGTCGGCCAGCACCATGGAGTCCCTGGTCTCGGGGGCGCCCTGGAGGCTCCGGTCCGTCGGCAGTGCCGCGTCGAGCCACTGGGCGATCCTGTGCGTCGAAGGGGGCAGCTTGCCGAAGAAGGGCTCCACGTCCATGAGCTCCGCCTGCCCCTCGGCCGGCTCGAAGTCGACCCGGTCCTCCTTCACCCCGAAGGTGCCGACCGGGACCCGGTCGGGACGGGTGAGGACGAGGGCGCGCTCGACGCGGGGGAGCGAGGTCGGAGCGGTGCACGACGCCAGGTCGCCCTCCGATTGCGCGGTGAGGACGAAACCCGGAATTTCGGTGCCACCGTCCCCGAGGTCCGACTTGCCGTAGCGGAGGCGGAAGAGGGCGGACTGCTCGCGGAGGAAGTCGCGGCCGGATGCGCAGGGATCCCACAGCACCAGGGCGGCGACGCGCTGGTGGCATTCCTCGGCGGCCCGGGCGGCCAGGAGCGCGCTCATGCGCATGCCGACCAGGGCCAGCTCCGTGGTGCCCAGCCGGCGGGCGAGGTCGATGGCGTGGCGCACGGAGTTCAGGGACGCCTGCAGGCGGTCGGCCTCCGCGTCGGAGCCGACGGAGTCGCCGGTGCCGTCGTAGTCGAAGCGAATGGCGGTGATCCCACGCTCGGCCAGCTCTTCGGCCACCACCCGGAACGCGTAGTGCGCGCTGAAGTACTCGCGGCCGAGCGGGGGGCACATCACCACCGTGGCGCGGGACATCCTGTCCTCCGGTTGGTGCACCCAGCCGAAGAGAGACCGGTTCTCGGGTCCGAAGAGAACGGGAGTCGAAACTGTCATCACTAGTCCTCGAGGGGATGCAGGACCGCCGCTGTCAGGGAGTTGAGCGACCGCACTCTTCCACGCGGGGTGCGCGACGGGTCGCCTTCGAGCAAGGTGACCAGGCGCTCCGAATGGGGCGGCAGGTGGAACCAGGAGTCGGAGGGCCGGTAGCACGGTGCATCGACCGACACCCACTGCGCGAAGCGACGCGTCGTGACGCGCACGACGGGATCGGGATCCCCCGGGGTCCAGGTGGCGTCGAGCCCGACCTCGACCTCGCGCGATCGACCCTGGCCGAGCGGGAGGAACACGTCCTCGGAGCGCACCTGCCCCCCCTCGTCGGAGAGCCGGCCCACGACGACGTCGTACTTGGCCGGGCCGTACCGGTGCGCGTAGTTGAGGTCGGGAAAGCCGTCGAACAGCACGTTGACGTTGACGGTAGTGCAGCCGCGGCCCTGCACCAAGACCTCGAGCGAGGCCTGGTCGAGGAGGGTCTCCCCGTTGGCGTACAGATCGACCGTCAGGGTCCCCTGGAACACCGTGGGCGCCTCGTTGAACAGGTGTGCGTGCAGCCCGTTCAGCCCCTCGTCGATGAACCGTACCGACAGCGGCGCGGCGGCGCGGCGAAGGGAGAACCAGGTCGCCTTGGGCTGTCCGTCGACATCGACGAGGCCCCACCCGGGGCCGGGCGCCACGTCGTTGAATCCCAGGACGAGACCCCCGCCGCTCGAGGGCTGGGTGCATCGCCACTCGGAGAACACCGACTCGACGAGGATGGCGTTGGTGGCGCGGCCCAGGTCGAGGGCCCTCTCGGCGTCGACGTACCGCTCCAGGAACGGATCGACGCCGAAGATCTCGCGGAGGTAATAGGAGCGGACGTCCTCCATGTCCCAGGAGCGGCCGGCATCGTGGTGCAGCGCGCTCTTCCAACGGGGATCGTGACCGGCCAGATGCGGTCCGCCGAACCGGTCGACCGCCTCTGGCTCCGGAGGCGTGGAGAGGCACAGGCATTCCGCCGCGAACCTGACCCTGTCCCTCCGCAGGCCGCCGAGCGGGCGCAGGTACCCACCGACGCCGAAGTATTGGCTCACACCCGTGTCCGGCCGGAAGAGCGGGTCGCCCCCGGACGGGTTCGAGCTCACGTATTCGACTCCGGGGAGCAGCTCGGAGGCCAGCGACGGGATCACCTTGTCGAAGAGCTCGGATTCGAAGGACGTGCGCCAGGCACCGCTCATGGCCGCGATCTCGTCGACTTCCTGGTTGCCGCACACGATGGCGAGGGCCGGGTGCGAGGACAGGTGGGCAAAGGCCTGGTCCAACTCCCGGGTCACCGCGGCGACGAAGCCCTCGTCGTCAGGATAGTCCATGTAGGCGAACATGCAGTCGTGCCACACGAGGATGCCCAGCTCGTCGCAGCCCTCGAGCAGGGCGCGATCGGCGTAGGCCGTCGTCCCCGGGACCCGGAGCATGTTCAGGTGGGCCTCGCGGGCCAAGCCGAGGCGCCGCCGCACCTCCTCGTCGTCCGAGGTGAGGCTCACCGGATCGGGGGGGAACCAGTTCGCACCGCGGATGAAGACCGGGACGTCGTTCACGACGAACGCGAACCCGCCGTCCGCTCGGTCGACCTCGACCGTGCGGAACCCCACACGCCCGAGGGGCAGCACCAGCGAGCCCGCCCGGAGCTCGACGTCGTACAGCGGCTGCGGGCCATGGGTGTGCGGCCACCAGCGTTCGACCCGGTCGAGGGGCAGGGATGCATGGAGGATGGTGGTCCCGGCGTCCCCGTGCAGCTCGAAGGGGATGGTCTCGCCGCCACAGGAGAGCGCTGGCCGATCGGACAGGACGGGAGCATCACCCTCGATCCTGACGGTGGCGTCGACCCGGCCCCCACCGGCGACACAGGAGGCCGCAAGGAGCACGTCCGCGTCACCCAACGGTCCGTCCTGCGTGACCTCTACGGGCCTCCACGGGCCTACGGCGCGGGGCGCCTGGGCCCAACCCGGGATCCGGCCGAGCAGGCTCGAGCGCACCCACCGCAGTCCCTGGTGCTCGACCTGAGCGGTCTTCCAGCGTGGGCGCGGACGCCGGGCGCCCAGGACCGACGACAACGACTCGCAGCGTATGACCAGCTCGTTGTGGGGCAGAAGATCGCGGAGTTCGACCGACGAGCGCACGAACATGTTCTCCGACCGGGCCACGTGGGCCCCGTTGACCCACACGTCGGCCAGGGTCGCGATCCCGTGGAGCCGGAGGCGCCACGTCCCCGGCCGACCCTCGAAACGGCACCGGAACCACCAGTCCTCCGAGTCGTAGTCGTGGCCCGCGACGTTCTCCGCCCCGGCGGCGCGCAGTGCCTCGGCGGCGGTTCCCGGCACGTTGGCGGGCATCCACTCGAAGTGGCGGAAGCGCTCGGGATCGGGGTGGGCCAGTGCGCCCGCGGGCGTGCGAGCGCAGTGCCATTCCGCGCCGTTGACCAGGTCAGATGTCAAAGTGCGCCGCCAACGACTCGATGGCGTACTCCCACGCGGTCTCCATGTCGGCCATGGCCTCGGAGAGGTCCAGCCGCTTGCGCCGGAGCGCCCTGGCCAAAATGAACTCGAGCGCCTTGGCGCTCCTGGCCACCTGCTGGAAGGCGGAGACGACCGGCGCGGACTCGGAGTCCGGGCCACCGGCGAGCCATTCGACGTAGTCGGCCGCCAACTCGGCGTTCGAACCGCACTGGCGGATGCTCCCGAAGGCGTAGCGATGGAAGGCGTCGAGGCCCGCCTCGACGAGCCACGGAAAGTCCTGCTCCATGCGCTTGCGCATCTGCTGGACCGGGTTCGCAATGGAGCGGCGCCGGAGATGCTCCTGCGCGATGTCGTTCGCCAGCATCCGCAGGTCGGGATCGTGCTGGACGTGCGACAGGTCGATGGCCTCCGCATACGGCGGCAACGCGGCCTCTGTCGCCGAGCGACCTGTCACGAAATCGAAGTCCTCACCGCCGAGCTCGAAGTACCCGCCGTTGTGAAAGTAACCGAGCCGTCGCTGTTCGACGTCGATCATCTGGACGGTGACGGTGGTCTTCTGGTGCACCGTGCGGTAGGTGAGACTGGCGGTGTCCGGAAGCCACCAGGCGTCGACATCGACGCTCACCATGCGGCCGAGCCCGATGTGTTCGCTCAGGTGCGCCGTGAGCTCCCGCCAGAGGTTGACCTCGTGGACCTCGATCCCGTAGAGCCGCCGCAGGTCCTCGGGCGGGAACTTGAACATCCTCCACTGCTCGCCGTCGAAGTCGGAGCTCAGGGTGAAACCCATGGCCGCCAGGGGCTCGAGGGAAAGGGCGTTGAGCACCTCGATCCACAGGTCGGCGGCGCAGTTCGACTCGGGCCAGATCCGTTCCGCCGAGTGGACGCGATGGGGTTGGTAGGTCTCCGGCTCGAGGTCGAGGACCTGGGCCCTCACGGCCAGAGGGACGCGGCCACCTCGGTCGGCCACGCGTCCAGGTCGAGCCCGTGCTGCCAGAAGAGCGCCAACGTGATCCGGTCGATACCGAACGCCACGCACGCACTGTGCGCGGTCGTGCCGTCCGGCATCTCGATGTCGAAGGGGTGGCCGAAATGATCGCGGTGACAATTGCCCGAGATGATGGCCACCTGATGATCGGGTGACCCGATGGGCGCCGTCCCTTCCAGCTTGAGGACCTCGTCCTTCTGGTTGGAGGCCATGGCCGTCCCGAGCCGGCCGAAGAAGGGATCGTTGGCCGGGATGACGCTCACGTCGAGACCCAGCTCCAGCAGCATCGTCACACCCAGCGCCAGCCCGGAGTCGCGGTGGCTCTGCGCGTCGGCCGGATCACCGACGAAGACGATCTCGTGCATCTGGAACGACTGCATGCGGGCCGGGTCGTTGCTCGGTTCGTGCCGGAAGCAGTAGCTGTCCACATTGAAGTAGCGGCCCGTTGCCGGTGTTGTCCCCGTGCACATCGGGTACACGGGGTGGCACGCCGCCGATGACAGGAAGACGTCGGCAGGTTCCAAGAGATCGGCCCAGTCCTTGCCGGACTCAGATCGCCGGCACAGCTCTGCGTGGTCTCGGTCGTCCCCGGTGAAGACGTGGATCGCGCCCATGAGGTCGGGGAAGGACTGGATGTAGTTCGTGTTCTCGAAGGTGCTCTTGTTGACGACCGGGGGGAAGCTGATGTGGGTGGCGCCGATGTCATCGCCCCAGGCGTCGACCCGCCGATGCAGTGCCTTGGCCACGCCGGCGTAGCCGGCGGACCGCCCGAAGACACCCAGGATCCCCGTGGGGAACAGGAGCCCGGAGTCGACCAGAGCAGCCCCAAAATCTTCCGAATTCGTCACCGGTCACCCCTTCGAGATGGCGAGCATGTGGGCATTGTCGGCCAGGATGCGAGCGTTGTTGACCATCACGACCGCGCTGAACGCATCGCGCAGCTGCCGGCCCAGGCTCAACGGTGAGCCCAGCGAGTACCCGGCCATGCCGCACAGCGTCATCGCCACCGACACGATGTCAACGACGAGTGTGGAGGCGGCGACCTTGAGGGAGTTCATGGAGATCGTGAACGCCATGGGAACGCCGTTGCCGTGGGACCTCTCCAGCCGCTCGAAGTCGTTCATAGCGTCGTGGACCAGCGCCTCCAGCTCGCGGTACCGGAGGAGCAGGTCCGCCAGCGCCGGGGCCCCCCGGGGCAGGACATCGATGTTCTTGCGGGCTTCGGCATGCACGAGCGTGCGGGCCCGGTCGACGGCGGCGGACGCGATCCCCAGCCAGACGTGGCTCCACAAGAGGTGGGAGATCGGCAGCATCGTCTGCTCGGCGATCTGACCGAAGGGGACCGGGAAGATCATTTCGGGCGAGCCACTGGCTCTGAGCACGAAGCCGGGACTGCAGGTTCCGCGCATGCCCAGGGTGTTCCACTCGCCCGTCTGCTCCAGGCTGAGCCCTGGGATCCGGCACACGACGAGGACCTGGTCGCTCGGGGGGCTCTGCTCGTTCCGACGCGCCGTGGTCAGGACGGCGTCGGCGTACGCCCCATAGGAGATGACAGGCGCCTGCTTTTCGAGCCGGAACTCCGTGTCGTTCATCGTGACCGCACAGACGCTCTCGCGGAGCGCTCCGCCCACGCCGACTTCGGTCGTCGCGGAGGCAAGCAGGAGCTGTTCCCGGGCGACCTCCGCGAGGAAATCCTGGAGTGGCGTCGAGTGGCCGTGCCGGACGAGGCAGGCCACCTGGAGATGGTGCATGGCCAGGATCATCCCGCTCGACGAGCACTCTCGGGCGATGTTGGAGATGGTCACACCGGTCTCGGAGAGCGACGCGCCGATGCCGCCGAACTCGACGGGAATCAGTGTCCCGAGCAGACCGGTGGCCTGGAGCTCTTCGAAGACCTCGAAGGGGAATCGCGACCGAGTGTCCACATCGTCGGCAGTGCGGGCGGCGATCTCCGTTCCAATGGTCTTGGACCGGCTCACGGCTTCGGATCTTTGTACGCTTGTCGTGCTCATCTGGATTCTCCGATCAACAACAGGCTGTTGACTGACATGCAGATCGCCTCGATCGACTCGAAGGTGGACTTCTGCAGCATCTCCTCCGGGAACTCAACGTCGAATTCCTCTTCGAGTGCCAGCATGACGTTGACGCTGGCGTGTGACGTCATGCCCGCCTGAAACAGGTCGTCGTACGCCTTGACCGTCGTCACCTCGACGGGCAGCCGGGCGTGGTCGATCAGCGTCTGGCGAACGCGCGCCTCCAGCGAATGTGGTTCAGACATACGCGCTTCCTCTCCTTGCGGTGCGATCTGGTGCCCCACACATCCCGAGCACGATTGCCGCGGCGTAGGGACCCTCGTGGGTCATACTGAGCGAGAGAGACGTGATGCCGGCGCGCTCGGCCAAGTCGGCGGCGACCCCGGACAGCTCCAATGCACAGGCACCACTGGGCAGCCGCCTGACCTCGATGGAGTTCCAACCCGGCGACCGCCCTGCGGGCTGCAACACCTTGATGGTCGCCTCCTTGGCGGCCCAGCGGGCGGCCAAGGAGGCCGCCGATGGTCCCCACGCCGTCCGGCAGCACGTCACCTCGTGTTGCGTGAAGATGCGGTTGAGGTAACGGTCTCCGTGCCGGCGCAGCGCATCGGAGACGTCACTGATCGTCACCAGGTCGATCCCGATGCGACTCTCCGGAGGCTCGGGGGCGGCCTTCATGCCGAACCCCGGGAAGAGCAGCCGCCCCGGTTCCCCTTCGTGACCATTGCGTGACAAGTACATGCTGCCTGCCCTGCCCGTGTGCTGTACTCCCATTGGCTGTAGCCGAGAGGAGCTGTTGGATCGTGTGACATCAGCTCCGACGGTACGACTGCGACGTCTCAGGTCTGTGTCTCGCATGTCCCGGGTTGGCCGGCCTCCGAGGCGCGACCGTCAGGTGCGCGCGGCGAGGGTGCGTCCCCGCGCGCGGACGGCCGCGTCGCGGGGCGTCGGCGCGTGCCGGTCCAAGCGCGAGCTGACGGGTCCCGCTAGGCCGAAGAGGCACCAGAGCACCTGTGGCAGCCCGCCGTTGCTCACGAACGGCCAGGTGACTCCGAGAGCCACGAGGCTCACGACGCACACCATCAGCGCGCGTCCCAACGCCCGTTGTATCGGGTCCTCCAATCGGGCTGTTCGTCGGGCCTGATCGAACATGCCCCAGAGGAGGAGGAGGTACATGATGAGGAGCGGGTACCCGCCTTCGACGAGGAGGCCGATGTACTGCGACTCCGGATAGGGCCATGCGACCGTGTCGGGGAGCACGTTCCCGTACCCCTCGAGCGGGCGTTCCGCGACGGCGGGAAGGTACTGCTGGGTCCAGATGGTCTCGCGGAACGCGATGGTCTGCGGTACGAGCGAGCCCCGGGCGGAACCCGCGACGAACCCGAACTGATTGTTGAGGCGTTGACCTATCACCGGGCCCAGCACGCACAGTGAGACGGCCACGGCGATCCCGAACCAGGTGATCATCTTGCGGAACTGCCCGTACTGCACGCCCAGGACGAACACACCCAGGATCAGGCAGATGATCACCGAGAGCTCCGCCGTCAACACGAGCCCGATCACCATGAGGGCGCCCAGGCACAGCGTGAAGGCGCGTCGCTGCTTGAGCTGCCCCGCCAGGGCCAGGGCGATGAGCACGACGATGATCGGGAACAGGAACCCCGCCAGCGCTGCCCAGTTCCCGTAGAGGCCCGTGGCGCGGATGATCCCCGAGCTCTCGAGCGGGCTGGTGCTGCCGGTGATGGTCCACAACGACAGGCGGAGCCCCGCCACGTTCGCTTCCTGCAGGATCGCCAGGAGCGCCATGGGGGCGGATGCGATGAGCAGGACGGTCACGCCTGCCTTGCGCAGCCGTGGCGTGCGCAACGTGACCCGCACCGTCCGGTACAGGAGGAAGAACTGCAGCTGGCCGATCAGGGTGCCCCACTCGGAGAGGCTGAGATGCTGTCCCAGGGTGACCGCGTTGTAGAGCCCCAGCGCGGCCCAGAGGAGGCCGTAGGCCAGGAGGAGCCATTCGAGGAGGCCCCAGCGCACGGCGGCGACCCGCCGGGTCGCGAGCAGGATGGTCAGCCCGACCACGCCGATCAGCGCCTCGGACAGGCGCACGTTCGGGACGAGGATGCCCGGCTCCAGGCCCGAGAGGGACGGCACCAACGCGATCAACACGAGGCCTCCGACCACCGGCCACGCCAGCACGACGCAGACGAGGGCGATGCAGAGCACGAAGCCGATGCCCATGATGAGGCTGTGGACGCCGAGGGCACCCGCAATCAACGAGAGCACGATTGCGCACAGCCCGAGCCCGAACTCTTGGCGGTGCAGGCCGAACCATCCCCGTGGGACCAGCTGGGAGCAGCGTTCCCGGGTCGGGACGCTCAGGGACGTCAGGGAGAGTTCGGCGTCAACTGTCGGATTCATATCGATCGAGCAGCAACACCCACGCCGGCGACGTACCCATCAGGCGGAGCCGCTCCAGGGCATCTCCCACGGCGCGCATCCGCTCTCCACATCTGACGACGAGCACGAGAGCCGCTGTGGTGCTCAAACGATATGCCAAGCCTTCTTCCAGGGCATCGCTCACCATGAGCCGGGGCCCCGATGCGCTCAAGAAGAGCCCGTTGACGAGCGTCCGCGTGATCGACTTCGTCGCGGGCACGTCGGCCCGGCGCAGCGGGGCCAAGGTGATGGTCGACTCCGGCGTGGTGGCGCTGGCGACCGCATGCCCGAACTCGGGCACGGAGAGCTCGGTCGGTATGGCCGCCACCGGCAGGTCGAACACGCGGGCGATGTCCGCAGAACGGTCGGCTCGGGGGTCGATCCGCTCGGCCACCAGCAGGAGTATCGATCCCACCAGCAGGCCCAGGAGGACGCCGATCTCCACGCTGTAGCGCGCCAGGGCCCCGTTCTGGCTCGCCGACGTCGCGAGTTGCACGAAATTCACCGTGTCTTTCGGGACGACGTTGCTGGCGTGCCGCTGGTTGACCACGGCGGTCGCGATGGTGTTGACGCCTCGGATGGCTTCGGAGGGGTTGGGCGCCGTGTAGCGCAGGAGGAGCAGCGACGTGCCCGTCTCGACGGACACGGAGAGGTGGTGGGTGAGCTCGTTGAGCGACACGCCCAGCTGAGCCGCGGCGGGGGAGAGCAGCGCCCCGTCGTTCTGGAAGACGGTCGCGTAGGTGATGGCCAACGCCTCCGCATCGGGCGTATCCCCCGGCGCAGTGGCCGTGGCGCCCGCAGGCACTGCCAGCACTGCCTGGGCGGCGTATTCGGGGTGGGTGGAGGCCCCGTAGGTGAGCCCGCCGATGGCGCCGGCGAGTATGGCGGCGACCAGGCCCCACCCACGGCGCGTCAGCCAGGCGGGAACCAGGCGGCGCAGCCGCTCCCCGAGATCGACCGGCGAAGACGAGCGCCACTGGCCCAGCGACCACCCCGTGGTGGTCGGCTCTTCGGGATGACGAAGGGGAGCGTCCTGGTCGAGGGGCTCGAGCTGGTCGAGGTCGTCGGCGGCGGGCGAAGCCTTAGGCATGACTCGGGAAGTTGTCGTCATAGGTCCAGGCGCTCACACAGCTCGGCGAGCGTCGAGTTCGGTACGCTCGGTATGGTCACAACGCACCGCGGGAGCCGTGGTCGCTGCGCCGTGGCACCAGGCGCAGCAATTATCCAGTTCACGGGGCACCACCACAGATTAGGTCGGTTTGGTCTCATGCCGGTGTGAGCACCGTCTCACGTATTTGGGCCGAAATTGGGCCCGCAGAGGCCATGAAGGCGCCTTCGTCCCGCCGGAGGCCCCCCGAAAGGGGTCCGGGGGGCCGATTCCGACCGATCTGGTGAGACAGGCAACGGACGTGGGTTCTATATCGTCCTCCTGATGTTGGTCTCGTACGTCCTCAGGATGCACACCGATCGGATGGAGCGGAACGAATTCGTGTGTGAGATCGAGGCGGTCGCCTCCGGTCGCAAGAGCGGGGTGAAGTCGCTCGACGAACTCCAGATGTTCATCGAGTCGACGATCGAGAGCGAGACCGCCGCACTGCGTGAGGCCCGCGTCGGGTGGGAGGGCAGCCGATGACCTGGGCCCTGTCGCACGCCCACCGGCCAGCCGAGCCGCCGGGCCGCTGGACGCTTTTTGCGTGGAGTGACGCCATCGCATCGCTGGTGGCCCTGGCGGTGATCGTCACCGTGACGACACGGCTCCACTTCCCGACGCACACGGCGCAGCCCGTGCTGACGATTGCCGTGCTGTGGTTGGGGCTGCTGGTGACGCTGTGGTCGACCCGCGTCTACCGTGAACCGCGGCGGAGCGTGACGCAAACGGCTCGCGAAATCGGAAAGGCCCTCCTCATCGTCCTGGTGGGCGTCCTCGTCGCGGAGGCGCTCGTCGGAACGTGGTTGCGGAACCGCATGCCGCCGTTGAGCGTCGCAGTGGCCCTGGCCGCCTGCGGCGCGGCCATGATGGCGTGCCGGGTCGCCGGGTCGTATCTCCACCACGAGGACGTGGGCGATCGCGTGATCGTGGTGGGCACCGGGGTCCTGGCGCGCGACGTCGTGAGCCGGTTGGAGCGATCGCCCCACACCGTGGTGCTCGGCCTGGTCGACGACGAGCCGATCGACGGAACACAGATCATCGGGTCCCTCGAGGCGCTCCCCACGCTGTGCCGGGTCCACAACGCAAATCGGATCATCGTGGCCTTCTCGCGATCCCACCCCGAGCGCCTCCTCCCCATGTTGCGTGCCCTGCCGGCATCGGTTGCCATCGACCTCGTTCCCCGGTATTTCGAACTGACCGGCTGGGGGGCCCGCATTGAGGATCTCTCGGGACTCTCGCTCGTGGCGCTCTCCCCACGCTGCGTGCCGGCGCGGCGGGACAGGATCAAGCGGGTGTTCGACGTGGTCGTCGCATCCGTCGCCCTGATCGTGGCGTCGCCGCTCCTCATCGGCTCGGCGATTGCCATCCTCTTCACCTCCGGCGGGCCCGTCTTGTTCCGTCAGGAGAGGGTCGGGCGCGGCCGCACGCACTTCCGCATCGCCAAGTTCCGCACCCTCAAGGAGGAGGACGACACCTCGTCCGGACGACAGCCGACCGTCCACTCCGAAATCGTGGCGGGACGGGAGACGCCCGTGGGCAAGTGGCTGCGCCGCACGGGAATCGACGAGTTGCCGCAGCTGTTCAACGTGCTGGCCGGGCAGATGTCCCTCGTGGGTCCCCGGCCGTTCATCCCCGAGGAATGCTGGGTCCTGATGGGGCCGGGCGAGCGCCGCTTCGATGTCCGCCCAGGCATGACCGGTTTGTGGCAGGTGAGCGGCCAGCACAGCCTGCGATTCGAAGAACTCGTCCGGCTCGACGTGTACTACGTGGACACCTGGACGCTCTGGAGCGACGTGCGGATCCTGCTCAAGACGCCGTTGCGTCTGTGGCGCGGCGGAGGTGATGGAGTCCCGAAGATCGTGTTGGAGTCGTCGTCTTCGTGAGACGAGAGCCCCAAGAGGATCCGGAGCTCGCCGAGCTGGCGGGTCCACCGGTCGAGTTGCACGGCGCGTGCCTCGGTCGTCGCCTCGGAGTATTCGCTCCATCCGTCCCGGACGCGCCGGATGCCCTCGGCGATCCCCTCGGCGTCGTTGCGGACGTGCACGGCCTTGGGGAACAGGCTTCGGCCCAGCGGAAAGTCGGTGACGACGAGCGGCCGCAGGGCGTAGACGGCTTCGTACGCGGCACGCATCACCGAACTCGGTTCGGTCGTCAGGGTCATCACGACGTCGGCGTCCCGCAGCGCCTGCGCGTAGGCGTCGGGCGCGAGGAAACCGGTGAAGGTGACGTTCTCGGGTGCGATGAGGAGCAAATCGGGTCTTCTCGTGACGTCCCCCGTCACGAAGAATTCACAGTCGGGCACGAGAGCAGCGGCGTGGACGACGGCTTCAGCGGGCTCGTCGGGAGCCAGGCGGCCCACGCAGAGGACGCGCAGGGCACGGCCCTGCGCCCGGAGCCGCGGGGTGCCGTCGAGGTCGCCGGGCGCCTCGTGCAGTTCGACGGCGGTGCCGCCCCACTCCTGCACGACCTCGACCCATGGCGGCGAGGCGACGGCGCAACCGTCGACATGCCGCACCAGCCACCGGTGCAGCTGCTGGAGCTTGGCGGAGAAGGTGTCACCCTGCGCACCGAACCCCCCCGGATGGCTGTCGAGGACGACGGGAGCGCCGATCAGCCTGCCGCAGGCCAGGGCGACGAATCCCGCCACCAACGGTGGATTGGTCACGAGGATGCTGCCGGGCCGGCGCCGGAGCAGGTAGGCCGAGGTGTCGAGGGTGGCCAGGAGGTACCGGATGGCGGCATGCGGCCTCCAGCCGGACTCCGGGGGGAACAGGCATCGGGCCTCGCCCCCGAGGGCTCCGGCAATCTCGCGGGACCGACCACTCACCGCGCCCCACGCGATGAAGGACACGGGGACGGTGGCTCCTCTCCTCTGCCGACGGTGTCGGTGGTTGTCGCGTCGAGGAATCGAAGTCACCTGCTCCAGCCTTTCGTGGAGGCTCTTGCCGGAGACCCGGCCACGACGGAGATCATCGTGGTGCTCGACGGTGATGTGGACGGTTCGTACGCACGTCTGATGGCACTCCGGGAGGTCTTCCCCCATCTACGACCGTTACTCGTCGAGCACCGCGGGCAGATGGCTGCGTTGGAGATAGGAGTACAGAACAGTAGTGGGGAAGTCGTGCTCCTCATGGACGACGACGTCCTTGCAGGTCCCGGTCTCGTGTCGGGCCACGCGCGCCGCCACGTGGGGCTGGAAGAGGTCGTCGTGCTGGGCTACATGCCAGTTCGTCTAGAGACCGGCGCGGCCGCGACGACCAGGCTGTACGCACAGGAATACGAGACGCACTGCGCCCGGCTCGAGTCGGGCGACCTGGACGTCCTCCATGGCCTCTGGTTGGGCAACGTGTCCGCCCGCCGGAACGATCTCGTGCGGGTCGGGGTGCTCTCGGAGTGCTTCCCAGTGCGGTGGCACGCGGACACCGACTTGGGCCTCCGGCTGGCCGCGGCAGGCGCTCGGGGCGTCTTCGACCGGGGTCTGCGGGCCGACCACCTGCACGCGCAGTCAACGGCGTCGTTCCTCCGCGACGCACTCGAGCGGGGTCAGGCCATGCGATTGCTCCAGGAGCAGCACCCGGAGCAGTGCGGCGACGCCGGTACGGCGCCGGCGGCTGCCGCGCGGCCGGGGCGCGCCGTCCGGGCCCTTTCCGTCCTCGGGGGGGGAGGTCGGGCGACGACCGTGGGCCGTCTTCTGATGAGGGTGGGGGCGGGGGCCGAGCGACTGGGCTGGACGGGGTTGTCCGAGCAACTGGCGCGGCTGGCGCGCCGGCTCATCATCGTGTGTGCGCTGCATGGTTCGGAGCGGGCGGAGCCGAGGTCGGATCCGGCCCGGCTGCCTCACGTCTCGTCCAGCACGAAGTCCGGGACGTGACAGTTCGGCCTCACGCGGCGCGTGGTGGCCGTCGTGAGCATGTCGAGCGTGATGTCCTCTGGTTCGCAGAAGGTGGCGAGCCGGCAGTTCGAGAGTTCGTCGGCAATCTGGTACTGGTGGTTGTCGACGTGCTCGGCCCGATCCGCTCGCCGCGGCACCAGCACCGGGCAGTGGCCCTGGGCCATCGCCTGGAGTGCCGTTCCCACTCCCGCGTGGGCGACGACGAGGTCGGCCTCCTGCATCGCGGCGCTGAGCTCGGGCTGCGCCATGTGCGCCCGGCCGTCGACCCAGGGGTCGCGCGGGACGGTGGACCCGATTTGCCAGGTGACCTCCACCGAGCGGGGCAGGACGGAGCTCAGGGTGTCGACGAGCCTGGGGAAGCCGTACCGGCTCGTTCCGAGCGCCACCACCACCCGGCGGATGTCGCGGCGGGGGCCCGTGGAGGGCGTGAATGCGTCGAAGACCGAGCCCCGGTACTTCCAGGAGCGGCGACACGCCGCCCAGGACCGGGACTGCCCGTAGCAGTGGACCCCGGGGATCCGCTCCAGGATCCGAGCCGACAACGACGGCCCGGACATCCTGGCGGCGCTCTCGATGTAGTGGCAGGCGATACCGTAGCGGCGGGCCACGACCATGAACGGCACCGCCACGATCGATCCGGTCGAAATGACCCGGTCCCAGCGCCCGCCTCGCAGGACGCGGTGGGCGACACGGGCGTCCTCGACCACCCGGCGCAGGTCCTTGGGCTGGGAATGCTCGACGAAGACCCGCTCCTCGGAGCCCAGGAGGGAGCGGGTCTGGGGCGTGTCCCAGGTCACCCACATCGACTCGTCGGGGTCGACCCCGAGGCGATCGCGCAGGAGGCGCAGCTCCTCGAAGTGCCCACCGGCACTGGCGACGAGGAGGGTCTTCACCCACCTGTTCTGCCAGTGGGACATCCCGCAGGCGTCCAACAAGCGTTTCCGCCCCCTGGGGCGACGCCGCTGAGACGCCGATGCTGCACGATGGAGCCATGGAAAGCACTGGACGGCGGCCTTGACAACCGCCATCGTTCACGACTTTCTCACCCAGCGTGGCGGGGCTGAGCGGGTCGTCTTGCACATAGCGGGCCTGGTGCGCGATCCCGTGATCGTGACCTCGCTCTACGCCCCAGGAGGCACGTACCCGGAATTCAAGAAGTTCCCGGTCTGGGCCGACCAGCTCGTGGCCGAGCGGGATGCCGAGCGGTTTCGGCGGCGGGCCTTCTCGTACGGCCGGGCCTTCCGGGACAAGGACCTCTCCTTCGCCGACGCCGTGATCGTGTCCTCGTCGTCCTTCGCCCATCACGTGCGGACCGACCGGGCGCTGATCTACTGGCACACGCCACCGCGGTTCCTCTACGACCCCGGTGCCTACTTTCCCCGCCGGTCGATGGCGAAGGCCTTCGAATTGGCGACGACGCCCTCCCGCCGTCAGGATCGCAAGGCGGCGATCGCCCACCACAAGCACTTGGCCAACTCGGGGCGCACCGCGGGCCACTTGCGCTCGGCCTATGGATTCGATGCGGACGTCCTGTATCCGCCCTTTGACGCCTCTCGCTTCAACGGTCCGGCCACGTCGTACGTCGGCTCGCCCAAGGCGCTGGTCGTGTCCCGGTTGCTCCCGTACAAGCGAGTGGACATCGCGATGGCGGCGTGTGCCCAGGCCGGCATTCCTCTGACGATCATCGGCCAGGGACCCGATGCGCCCCGGCTTCGGTCGCTGGCGCAGGGGTCTGTCACCTTCCTGCCGCGGGTGACCGACGACGAGCTGGTCCACGCGTACGACACCCACAGCCTCGTCCTGGCACCGGGGATCGAGGACTTCGGTTTCATTCCGCTGGAGGCGGCCTCGCGAGGCCGTCCGGTCGTGGCCGCCCGGGAGGGGGGGGCGGCCGAGACCGTCACCGAAAAGGCGACAGGACTCCTCGTGTCCGGCAGCGACCCCGACGTGTGGGCCGCAGCCATCCGGCAGGCGGTTCAGAAGGAGTGGCACATTGACGTGATGCGCCGGTCCGTGTCGCGCTTCGACGCGAAGAACTTCGATGCCGGGCTTGTTCGAGGCATGTGCGCCGGCGGGGACGACGATCTGATCGAGTGTTTCGACCTCAGCAACTGCACAACGGCGGCGCAAGAACCACTTGCCTCCGCCGGCTACTGATTCTGGAGCTCCCTGACCAGCTCGACGAAGCCCTGTGACGGCTGCACACCGAGGTCTGCCAGCATGCGCTCACCGCGGGACACGGTGGCCCGCATGCGGCTCCGGTTGCCCGCTTCGAGATGCAGCGTGGCGAGCTGGGTGTAGTAGCGCTCCTCGTAGGGGTCGGCATCGATGAGATCTTCGAGCAGCGAGAACGCCTCTTGCCGGTTGCCCTCCCTGAGCGCGTGCGTCAACATGAGGTCCAGAAGCTGCAGGCGCAATTGCGTCAGCGCCTCGCGCGGGCCCGTGGTCCAGTCCGCGTAGCGGTCGGAAGGCAGCAGCTCCCCCCCGTAGGCCTGGATCGCCTCGCGCGCCAGGCTGTGCGCGGACTCCAGACCGAGATCCCCCTTGAGTGCCTTGGCCGCCGCCTCCTCGAAGACGGCGACGTCGGTGATGACCCCGTGCTCCAGGCAGATGAAGTTGTCCCGCCGCGCCAGGAGGTCGCCGCTCGAGGACTTGATCCGCCACAGGATGTTGCGGAGCCTTCTGGTCCCGACGCCCGGACCGGCCCCCGGCCAGAGCACCTCGGCCAGCTCGTCGACGGAGATCCGGCGGAAGAGCGCCACGATCTTCAGCGCCTGAGCGGCGTGACCGAGCGGGACCGCGGCAGGAGCCCCGTTCTGTGAGACCGAGAACTGCCCGAGCAGGTGGATCTCGGCGGCGGGCAACGGTCTCGCCTCGGACGGATCGGCCTCGTCGGGGTACGTCGCGTCGACCGTGGACGGACCGGGCCGCGACGGAGTCACGAGCGGGGTATGCCCCGCCGGCACGAGTGCCGCGTCGCTCGGCTCGGCCGAACGTCTCTGCGGCTCGCGCAGCTGCATGAGGGCCAGGCGGCTCCACCCGCTCGCACCGCAGTGGTCGAACTCCTTGCTGGCCTGGGTGAAATTGAACGTGGCGACCTCGGTCATGCCCAATTGGTGCTGCCGGAGCGCCGAGGTGAGCGTGATCTGTGCCTTGAGGAACGGGCGCGACGAGCCGGAGGGGACCGTCTGGTCGAGCAGGCGGAGCGAGACGGCCGCATCGGGTTGCCGAAGTCCGTCGGTCCATTGCGAGAGGATGACGGGCGCCTGGTCGGCGCCGGCACCTGCGGCCATCTCCGCGTCGATCTTGTGGGGCTCGTAGCCGGCGAGCAGTGCGAGCTGCAAGAAGATGGGAAGCGACGGCCAGTCCGTGCGCCTCCACGTCCCGCCACCGGTCGCGGACTCCTCTTCCGCCGCGCTCAACCACGCCTGGGCGCCGAGCGGGCGTCCTCTCTGCAGCTCGCAGTGGGCGAGTGAGGCCAGCACCTGCACGTTGGCCGAATGGATCGGCGCCTGCTCCAGCGAGAAGAACCGTGAAGCCGACTCGAACGACTGGTTCACGTCACCGGCGCACGCCTGGGCCCACGTGCACCACCCGAGGGCGCGGGCCAACAGGGGCAGGTCTTGGACCTCCGTCAGCTCCAAGACGGCTGTCTGTGCTGACGCGACGGCATCCTCGAAGTGGCCGGTGAAGATCTGAGCATTGGCCCGGACCATTGCCACCGCGGCGGCGAGCACCCTATGGCCCGACGTCTCGACCAAGTTGTTCATCCACGTCAACCAGCGGCCGATAACCGCAGGCGTCGCGACCTGGACGAGCGAGGAGCCGAGCACGTACGCCAGCTGCGGCGTCACGTGCGTCGACGACACGCCCATGAGGCTGATCATCCGCTCCTGACCGTCGTAATCGGCGAGAGTGCCGTCGTCCGACGCCAGGGTCGCGACCGCATCGCGGGTCACGCGTGCCATGTCCCGGACACCGGGCTCGCCCCCGGCGAGCTCGACTGCCCGCTGCGCGAAACCCATGGCATCGTCCGGCTGGTCGAGGAGCACGGCGCTGGCCGCGGCGTCCGACAGCATCGTCACCGCCTTGCGCGGCTCGTCCGCCGCGCACGCCTCGGCTCCGGCGGCCATCTCGACCGGCGAACGGGGCGACGCTTCGGCCGCGAAGGCGATGCAGGCGGCGCGATACCGCACCTGCCCCATGACGGAGGTCGAGACGTCGACGGGCGTGATGCGCCGCAGTGACTTGGAGGCCCATTCGAGCCGGCCGGCCGCCTGCCACAACGATGAGGCACGGATGAGATGCTCGGCGGCTTGCCGCTCTGTTTGGGCGAACCGAGCGCCCAACACTTCGAACCGTGCGGCCGCCTCGTGATCGGAGCGCTGCGAGGCGGCCTGCGCCGCCTGCGAGCACAGGGTCGCCACTTCGTCGCTGCGCTCCGGCGCCGACGAGACAGCCTGAATGGCCGCAGGCTCGGGCAGGTTGGCGCTGCGGTAGGCCTGGGACACCGCCCGTCGTGCGGTGAGCTGCCATTGTGACGGTGAGCGCTGGAACACCGCGGGCCGGCAGAGGGGATGCACGAACTCCACCCGGTCACCCCGGATGGCCAGGGCGCCGACGGCCATCGCCGGCCGGAGGGCATCGGTCGTCAGCTCCACCTCGGCCAGCGCGTTCTGCAGAATGGGCCGGGGCATGGCGGCAGCGGCTGCGATCGTCACCGCCAGACGCTCCTCGCTTTCCAGCGAGTCGGCCCAGTGGCCGAAGGCATGGGCGAGGTCACCGCCGATCGGCATCGGATCGGGCAGCGGGATCAGCCCGTCCAGGTGTTCATCGGTCAGCTGAGAACAGGCGAAGAGCATGCCGGACGGATTGCCTCCCGTCGCCCTCCAGATCTCCGCGAGGACCGCTGGTTCGGGCAACACCCCGATTCGCTTCGCCAGGAAGTCCGCCGCCTGCTCCTGGGTGAAGGGGTGCAGCCGGTGGATGGGGAACCCCAGCGGCCGAAATGCGTTTGTCGACCCGTCGAGGTCGTCCCGCCACGCCACGACCATCATGACCGTGACACCGAGGTCGGCGTCGAAGACCGCGCTGGCGATCGCCTCGGCCACGCGCGTCTGCCACGGGAGGCAGTCGTCGAAGACGAGCAATGTGGGTGCCGCCGTCTGCCGGCAGGTCGCGTGGATGGCGCTGATGGCGGACTGCCGGAGGTCGCCGAAGTCCGTGGACTGCCCCGCCGACGATTCGGCGTCGCGCTCTTCGTCCTCGGCCAGTTGGAAGAGCTGCCTCCAGGGCTCCAGGCTGGCCCCCGCGTCGGGCGGAACCGGCAATCTGATGATGGAGAATTCGGTGGCGTCGGCCACGAGTGAGTCGAGCAGAAAACTCTTCCCCGAGCCGGGGAGCCCGTGGATACCGGCCACACTGCCGCGGCCCGCTCGCGCGTCCCTGATCATCTGCTGGAGATGTGCGTGCTCGCGCCGAAACGCGACCAGCGGTTGGAACACGGCGCCCGGCTGGGTCCGGGCGCGGCGACGCGCGTTACTATCCGAAACGGCGGAGCTCATGCGTCCGCCTACCCCGCCGGTTTCCAGACGACCCGCGGCGCGCAGATTGGCGCCTCGTTCCGGTCTTGGTCCCACCTGACATACTTCGGCTTTTTCCGCCTGGGCTTCATCGCCAATTTTCCCGCCTGGCCCTCATCGCCAATTTTCCCGCCTGGCCTTCATCGCCTGAGGTGCGTGTCACCCTTTTCCTGGTTCCTGAATTCTTCTCCTATGACCCCCCTCGCGGCTGAAACGGGTGCCACTGCTCAAGCAGCGACCTCGTCGCCTCCTGGACTACTGCTGGAATGAACGTCTGACAGCTGGAATTATGGAATTACTACGCGCTTCACTCGACCGCCATGCCCAGAAGGCACGTTGCAGTCAACAGTAGTGATTCCATTGTCGATTTCAAGTGCCAACTCGCGGTGATCAAGACGGTATCCGCAGAATTGTGAATCTCTTGATCTTTCGGATTCCCCCCGTTCGAGCACCCGAAATTTGGGGTGATCGAACGGAATCGAATGGTCAGGCCGACAACACGACGCGATGAGGGCGACACGCTGCAGGAACGGGTGTCGCCAGACGGAGCTGGGCGCTCGTCCGGAGGATCACAAGCGGCTTTCCGGGCTGGGAGCATCCTGTGTGCTGGGAGCGTCCTGTGTGCCGGGAGCGTCCTGTGTGCCGGGAGCGTCCTGGGCGAGACCTCGCCGGCGCGGGTGTCCGGCCGCCGCTCTGGCCTCGCGGGCCTCCAGCATCGCCCAGTCCGACCGGGCCATCAGGTCCTCGAGCGAGGAGCGGTCCCCGGGGTTCCGGGTCGTCCAGCCGAACGACACCTCGACCTCACCGCCCACGAACTCGGTGGTCCCGGGGGAGGCGAGGTGGTCGCGGATGCGGTTCGTCATCGTGGAACCTTCGGGCTCGGCGAGGTCGAGCGCCAGGACGAGGAACTGGGTCCCACCGATGCGGGCCAGCACGTCCTTGCGCCGGAAGGCGACCGACAGGGCACGGGCCACCGCCTGCAGACCGGCGTCGCCCGCCTGGTGCCCGAGGCGCTCGTTGAGCTCCTTGACATTGGTGACGTCGACGAACAGGGCCCGGACCGCGGCCTGCCGCGCGTCGGCGAACTGGAGCAGGCGGCTCCCGGCGGCGATGAGGCCGCGCCGGTTCTGAAAACCCGTCAGGTCGTCGACCCGGGAGAGCTCGAGCAGACGCGCGCTCAGCTCCTCCATCTCGCGCTCTATGGCGATGCGGCCCGTCAGGTCCCGGAGGAGGCTGAGGACGTGCGGCGAGCCGTCCGTGTCGTAGAAGACCCTGGTGGCGATCTCGACCTCGACGAAGCGGCCGTCACCCCGGCGGAGCCTCGCCACGCAGACCGAGGTCCCTGTCCGGGCCCGCTCGGCCAGGGCCAGCTCCCAACGGGGGTCCTCCCGGTCGACCAGGTGCTCGTGGCCGAGCCGGCAGATCTCTTCTGCCGTCGTTTCGAGCATGGCGCAGGCCGCAGGATTAGCGGCCGTGATGGTGCCGTCGGGGGTCGAGAAGAGCACGCCCTCGGAGCTGTGCTCGAACATGGCTCGGGAGGCGGCCAGCCCGATCATCCCGGCCGGCAAGGTGTCGTGAACCACTTTCCCCGTTTCCTCCCCGGCCCGCCCGCCGGCATCCGAGAGCGCTGCGCGTCGGGTGATGCTAGCGAAGGCCTTGGCGGCAATGCTGGTTATCGGGGCGCGAAGTGACTTTCGGCTCTTGAGCGGGCGGCGTGCAGACGGATCAATTCCAACAGCGCTCGTCTGTGTGCCGTTCACCGAGCACGGCCATCGGCGTGCGCTCCCCTCGCCTCGCTGCCGCGGCGCCTAGCCCACCCCGAGCCGGGTGTTGTAGTTCGAGATGGTCTGGTCGACGTTGGTCTGCGCCGACTTGACCGCGTTGGTGGGCGACGCCCCGCCGGTGTACATGGAGATCTCGGCGTTGACGACGTCGGTGCGCACGTCCTCGTAGGGGCCGATGACCGAGCCCTGGGTGGCGGGGTCGCTCACCCCGTTGTTGATTTCGTTGTAGGCCACCTTGTAGCCCGGGTTGGTCGCCCACAGGTGCTGGACCGTGGCCGTCTGCGCCGAGGACTTGCGCACCGGGATGTACCCGGTGCCGGCCGCCCAGGTGGCCTGGCTCTGGGTGTTGCAGAGGTACGACAGGTACTCCCACGAAGCCGCCTGGTCGATCGCGGGCACCTTGTTCGAGATGTACACACCCGAGCCGCCCGGCTCGATCCCGCCCTGCACCGATGAGCTGTAGACGGGGAAGGGGCCGATGCCCAGCTTCACGTTGGCGTACTGTCCGCTCGACAGCAGCTGGGTCACGGTACCCAGGGCGGCCGAGGTCTCGATCGTCATGCCGTACTTCCCGCTGCCGATGCCAAGCAGGTTGTCGTACTCGTCGGGACCCGACGACGGGTTGGTGGTCGCGTCACCCGACGTCACCAGCTGCTGCAACTGGCTGAAGATCGACACGGATGTCTTGGTGTCGAACACGCCCTTGGTGGCCCGCCCGCTGCGTCCGTTGTTGTTGTTCACGAAGAGCTGGTTGGCCGTGGCCAGCCATGTCTCGAGGTGCCATGGGTCGAGGACCAGGCCCATGCCGCTGCCCGATGACTTCAGCGCCTTCGCGTCGGACAGCATCTGCGCGAGCGTGGTCGGCGGGTCGGCCGGGTTCAGCCCGGCCTTGGTGAAGGCATTCTGGTTGTAGTAGAGGATCGGCGCCGACACGGCGAAGGGGAGGGCCCACTGCACGCCGTTGACCTTCCAGTACGCCAGGGGGCGGGCCAGGTAGTCGCTGGTCGAGTACTTGGCGGCGTTCATGCACGACTGGACCGGCAGGAACGAACCGGTGTCGACCGCGATCTGGGTGCGCTGGTCCTCCAGCTGGACCGCGTCGGGCAGCTGCCCGTTGGTGAGTCCCGCCTCGTACTTCTGCCAGGTGTCGTCGTAGCTGGCCTGGTTGACCAGGGTCACGTGGACCTTGGACTGCGACGAGTTGAACGCGTTGGTGATGGCGGCCAGCGTCTGGCCGTTGGCCTGCACCATGGAGTTCCAGAACGTGATGTCGACGACGCCCTTGTGGCTGGCCAGCGCCTTGAGGTTGCAGCCGGGCAGCGTGCTGGCCGCACCGGCCGGGGGGGTTCCGCCGGCGGTGATCGTCGTCACGACGGCCGCGGTGGCCGACGTCACGAACATCGCTGCGGCGGCGAGTCGGGTGAGGCGAGAGGTCCGCATTCCTATTGCCTAGCATCCGGAGCCGCCCGGGTGGCAGCCGCCCCCGGCTACTTGACCGCGCCCGCCGTCAGGCTGCGCACCAGCTGCTTCTGGAAGATGAGCAGCAGGATCACCAGGGGCACGAAGGCGATGACCGCGCCGGCGAGCGCGATGGGGATCTGCGACACCTGGGTCCCGATGAGCTGCTTCAGTCCGATCTGCACCGTGTTGAGGGGGACCTGGCCCCCGGTCGAGACGAGCGGCCACAGGTACTGGTTCCAGGCGGCCAGGAAGGAGAAGACTCCGAGCGCGGCCAGCGAGGGCCGGGCCAGGGGGACGGCCACCCTGGTCATGAAGCGCAGGTGGCCGTAGCCGTCAAGCTGCGCCGCCTCCTGCAGGTCGCGCGGGATCTGCAGGAAGGCCTGGCGCAGGAGGAAGATGCCGAATCCCGTGGCCAGGAACGGTATCGCCAGGCCCTGGTACGTGTTGAACCAGTGCAGCGACGAGATGGTGTCCAGGTTCGTGATGAAGGTGACCTCCAGCGGGATCATCAAGGTGGCCAGGCAGATCACGAACAGCGTGCGCTTGAAGGGGAAGCGCAGGAAGGCGAAGGCGTAGGCGGCCAGGATGGAGGTGACGAGCTGGCCCACCACGATGCTCACCGTCATGATGGCCGAGGTCGCCATGTACTTGGACATCTGCCCCGAGGTCCAGGCGGTGAGGTAGTGGTCCCACTGCGGGTCGGTGGGGAACAGCGGCGGCGGCTGCTGCACCAGCTGGTCCGGCACGAGCAACGAGTTGACGATCGTGACGTAAATGGGGAAGAGCACCAGGATGGCAAAGACGGTGAGCATGGCGTAGCTGCCGATGGTGCGCAGCCGCCGCCGCGGCCTCTTCGCCGGAGCGGCGTCAGCGGGCATAGCTCACTCTCCGCTCGAGCAGGCGCATCTGCAGGACGGTCAGGCCCAACATGATGAGGAAGAGCACGGTGGCCATGATGGCGGCGGCCCCCGGGTTGTTCTCTATCTGCAAGGTGTTGACGATGTTGTAGATGAGCACGTTGGTGTGCAGGCGGATGGCGGCCCCGGGGTTGGAGTTCCCGATGAGGATGTCGATGGCACCGAAGGCCTGGAAGGCGTAAATGGTGCTGACGATGACCGCGAAGAAGATGGTGGGAGAGAGCAGCGGCACCGTCATGCGCCAGAACCTGGTCCAGGCGCTGGCGCCGTCGATGCGGGCCGCCTCGAGCAGCTCGTCGGGCACGGACTGCAGGCCCGCCGACATGATGATGAAGGACAGCCCGAGGAACTGCCAGATGGTGATCACCGCGACCGCCGGCAGGGCCCACGTCGTGCTCTCGAGGGCCGGCGGGTTGGGGTTGATGCCGAGCCAGGGGAGGAGCCCGACCACCGGGTTGAGCAGCGTCCCGAAGATCACTGCGGCCACCGCGACCGAGCTGACCACGGTGGACGAGAAGATCATCCGGTAGACGTGCATCCCCTTCAGCTTGCGGTGCGCCGCCACCGCCAGGGCCAGCCCGGCGATCAGGCTGATCGGCACCACGAGGATCACGAAGAGGAAGGTGGTCACGAGACTCTGGGTGAACTGGGTCGACGTGATGGTGGGGACGATCTGGTGCAGCCCGACGTAGTGCGCCGGCAGGCCGGGGACTGGCGGCGTCTCGTAGAGCATCAGCTTGAAGTTGCGGAAGAAGGGATAGAAGGAAAAGGCCCCGAAGAGGACCATCGCCGGCAGCAGGAGCAGGTAGGCGAGGGCCGCCTCCTTGCGCAACCGGGCCCGCAGGCCGCGCGACCTCTCGGTCGCCCCGTCCGCAGCCACCCGGCCCGGCGCCGACCCGGGGGCGGTCGCCTCGCTCACCGTGGTCACGCTCCCCCCAGCCGCTCGCCGGAGGTGGAGTCGAAGAGGTGGTAGGCGCTCGGGTCGGGGTCGACCGCGATGCGCACCGTGTCGCCGAGCCCCGGCTTGGCCGCTCCGGCGCCCTGGCGCACGATGACGCGGGCGCCCGTCTCGGTGTGACAGATCACGTGCGTCTCGGCGCCGAGCAGCTCGACGATCACCACCGTTGCCGCAATGACCCCTTCGGGGCTGAGGCGGAGCGCCTCGGGCCGCAGCCCGAGCACGACGTCGGGCCCCGTGCCGCGCACGGCGTCGGCCACCTCGTCCGGTAGGGGCACCGACGCGCCCGGGAAGGTCACGCACAAGGTGCCGGGCGCTCCGGCGCCCCCGGGGTCGGATGGGCCGCTCTCCGCCAGCATCCCCTCGACGAGGTTCATGCCGGGGCTCCCGAGGAAGTGGGCCACGAACGCGTTGTCCGGGCGCGCGTACAGGTCCTCGGGGGCCGCCACCTGCTGGAGCTTGCCCTCGCTCATGACGGCGATGCGGTGACCCATCGTCATGGCCTCGACCTGGTCGTGGGTGACGTAGAGCGTGGTGGTCTTCAGCCGGCTCTGCAGCTCGACGATGTCGGCCCGCGTCTGGACCCGCAGCGCGGCGTCGAGGTTCGAGAGCGGCTCGTCCATGAGGAAGACCAGCGGCTCGCGCACGATGGCCCGAGCCAGCGCCACTCGCTGGCGCTGGCCGCCCGACAGCTGGCCCGGCTTGCGGCCGAGCAGATCGCTCAGGCCGAGGGTCTCGGCCGCCTGCTTGACCTTCGTCGCCCGCTCCTCCTTGTCCACGCCGCGCTGGCGGAGCGGGAACTCGATGTTCTTGGCCACGCTCAGGTGCGGGTAGAGCGCATAGCTCTGGAAGACCATGGCCACGTCGCGATCCTTGGGATCGACGTCGTTCACGACGCGGTGGCCGATGGAGACCTCGCCGTCACTGACCTCCTCGAGGCCGGCCACCAGCCGCAGCGCCGTCGTCTTGCCGCACCCCGACGAGCCGAGCAGGACGAGGAGCTCGCCGTCGGGGATCGCCAGCGTCAGGTCGTCGACGGCGGTGGTGTCGCCGAAGCGCTTGGTGACGCCGTCGAAACTGACCCCAGCCAACGCGCTCCCTTCGGGCGGGGCCGCGGCCTCCGCCATGGTCGATCGGTCAGCCGCACGGTAGCGGGCGGCCGGGACGCCGCGGAAGTGGTCGGCCCGGTTCAGCTGGCCGGGATCTGCCACCCCATGGACTCGGCGATCTCCTTGCAGGTGGGGCACAGGCCGTACCGGGCGGGGTTCCGCCCCGGCACCCATTCCTTGCCGCAGAGGGCCCGCACGGCGGTCCCGTTCACGATGCCCTCCACCACGCTGGGCCCCGTCGAGACGAATTCGCCCCCCTTGGGCCGGTAGCCCTCCAAGACGATGTGGGCCATGCGGTCGTGGTCGCCGTCGTCGAGATCGGGTGCCGGCAGCGCCGGCGCCAACGTCGTCCCCCCGGCCTCACCGGGACCCGGCGATCCGGCTGTGTCGACCATGCCCCCAGCGTAGGCAGGCCGGCGGGGTGGCCGCCCCATCGGCGGGCCATCGGTCGGGCCGGCACCAAGGTGGCGCCGGGTCCGCTCGGGAATCATCGGCCCACCCATATGGTTGACCAGTCAGAGGAATTAACGAGAAGGACGCCAATGACGAACGAAAACGTGACACTCCCATTGCTCCCCCTCACCTCGGGGGTGGTCCTGCCCGGGATGGTCTTCACCATGGCGCTCGAGTCCGCCGAGGCCCGGGCAGCGGTGGACTCCGCCCGTTCCGCCGGGGGCCGTCTGCTGCTCGTTCCCCACATCGAGGGACGCTTCGCCAGCGTCGGCGTGATCTCCGAGGTGATGGAGGAAGGCGACCTGCCCGGGGGCCTGCCCGCCGTGGCCATCCGGGGTGACGGTCGCGCCATCATCGGCACGGCCGTGCCCGGCACCGGCGACGCCCTCTGGGTGGAGGTCGAGCCGCTGAGCGACCCCGAGCCCACGCCCGCCGTCAGCGAGCTGGCCCGGGAGTACCGTGCCGTGCTCGAGAACATCCTGCACAGCCGCGGCGCCGGCCGCATCGCGGCCCAGCTGCGCGAGATCACCGAGCCGAGCCGCCTGGCCGACGTGTCGGGCTACTCACCCGACCTCTCGCTCACCCAGAAGGTCGAGGTCCTCGAGACGCTCGACGTCGAGGCGCGCCTGCGCCTCGTCCTCGGCTGGGCCCGTGACACCCTGGCCGATCTGGCGTTGCGGGAGAAGATCAAGACCGACGTCGAGGAGGGGATGGAGAAGACGCAGCGCGAGTTCCTGCTGCGGCGCCAGCTCGACGCCATCCGCAAGGAGCTTGGCCAGATCAGCGGGGACGGCGACGACGCCGACCCCGACGACTACCGGGCCAAGCTCGAGGTGCGCGACCTCCCCGAACACGTGCGCAAGGCCGTGGAGCGCGAGGTCGACAAGCTCGAGCGCACCAGCGACCAGAGCCCGGAGACGGGCTGGATCCGCACCTGGCTCGACACCGTGCTCGAGCTCCCCTGGGGTGTCGAGTCCGAGGACCGTCTGGACATCGAGGAGGCCTCGCGCATTCTGGAGGCCGACCACGACGGGCTGGAGGACGTGAAGGAGCGCATCCTCGAGCACCTCGCCGTGCGCAAGCTCCAGGCCGAGCGGGGCCTGGCGCCGGTGGAGGGGCGCGGGTCGGGTGCCATCCTGGCCCTCGTCGGCCCTCCCGGCGTCGGCAAGACGTCGCTCGGCGAGTCGGTGGCGTCGGCCCTCGGGCGCAAGTTCGTCCGAGTGTCGCTGGGCGGCGTGCGCGACGAGGCTGAGATCCGCGGGCATCGCCGTACCTACGTCGGGGCCCAGCCGGGCCGGCTGGTGCGCGCCCTGCGCGAGGCCGGGACCATGAACCCGGTCATCGTCCTCGACGAGGTCGACAAGATCGGGTCCGACTTCCGGGGCGACCCCTCCTCGGCGCTGCTCGAGGTGCTCGACCCGGCGCAGAACCACACGTTCCGGGACCACTACCTCGAGGTCGACCTCGACCTGTCACGGGTGCTGTTCATCGCCACGGCCAACGTGAGCGAGACCATCCCCGGGCCGCTGCTCGACCGCATGGAGGTCATCCGGATAGACGGGTACACAGAGTCGGAGAAGGTCTCCATCGCCAAGCACCACCTGGTGGGCCGTCAGCTCACCCGGGCCGCGCTGCGTGAGGACGAGGTGCAGATCAGCGACGAGGCGTTGCGTTCCATCGTGGCCGACTACACGCGGGAGGCCGGCGTGCGGAACCTGGAGCGCGAGCTGGGCAAGCTGTTGCGCAAGGTGGCCACCAAGCTCGCCTCCGGCGAGCGCCAGGCCCCGGTCGTCGTCGAGGCCGACGACGTGCGGGGCTGGCTCGGCCGCCCGCACTTCTTCTTCGAGGCGGCCGATCGCACCAGCGTGCCCGGCGTGGTGACCGGCCTCGCCGTGACCGGCGCGGGCGGTGACGTCCTCTTCGTCGAGGCCAGCGTGTCCGACGGGCCCGAGGGGTTGACCCTCACCGGCCAGCTCGGGGACGTCATGAAGGAATCGGCCGAGATCGCGCTCTCCTACGTGCGCTCGCACGCCGGTGAGCTCGGGATCGATCCGACCGCTTTCGCGGGCAAGCGCTTCCACGTGCACGTTCCCGCCGGCGCGGTCCCCAAGGACGGTCCGTCGGCCGGGGTGACCATGACGACCGCGCTGGTCAGCCTGTTGCGCGGCGTGCCGGTGCGCTCGGTCGTGGGCATGACCGGAGAGGTCACGCTCCAGGGCCGTGTGTTGCCCATCGGTGGCGTCAAGCAGAAGGTGCTGGCCGCCCACCGCGCCGGGCTGACCGAGGTGGTCCTGCCCGCCCGCAACGGACCGGACCTCGAGGACGTGCCCGAGGAGGTCCGTCAGGTGATGACGTTCCACCTCGCCGCCACCATCGCCGACGTGCTCGCACCCGCGTTGTCGGGGACGGGCACGCCGGCCGCCGGCGGCGCCGGCGAGGGCGAGCTGGGCGCGGCGGCCTGAGGACGGGCAGACTGGCGCGCATGGACGACAACGAGATCGTGGAGCGGATCGGGCAGTTGGCCGCCGAGGAACAGCGCCTCGAGGAGGCACACCTCGGCGAAGGCCTCAGCGACGACGAGCGCGCCCGCAAGCGCGACCTCGAGGTGACCTTGGACCAGTTGTGGGACATGCTGCGGCAGCGCCGCGCCAAGCGCCACGCCGGGCAGGATCCCGACGCTGCCCAGGAGCGGCCGGCCGGCACCGTCGAGGGCTACCTCCAGTAGGCCCTGGCCCGGCGCCACAGTACGGGCGCCACGGCGAGGACGGCGAGCACGGCCAGCGCCAGCACGAAGAGAGCGTCGTAGGACCCGTAGCCGCCGTAGCTGAACGCGACGGTGTGCACGCCGGGGCCTACGACGACACCCACCAGCGCGGGCGCCACCATGACGGTCGGGGCGGGATGCCCGTCGACGGTGGCGCCCCACCCGGGGTCGTAGGACGCGCTGAGGACGACCGTCGCCCTCCGGTCGGTCCTGACCACGGCGCGCGCCATCCCGTTCGCCAGGTCGGCCTGCTCGGCCAGCACCCGTCCGGGCGGTCCCTCCAGTCCCGCGCTCCCGGTGGCGGTCGGCGTGGGCGCCGTCTGGCCGTTGAACGCGACGGTCAGGTCACGGTGCTCGTCGAGCAGCGGTGAGCCGAGGAGGTCGACGCTCTGCGTGCCCACGTCGGCGCGGGTGGCCGTCAGCACACCGATCGTGTCGTACACGTGGATGTACCCCGGGTCCGGGAGCGCCCACAGGCAGTAGTCGCCCGAGCAGAGGACCTTGTCCGCGTCGACCGGCGGTTGCATGGACTCGGGTGTGATGAGGTACCCGATGCCGAAGAGGGGGTAGTCGCCGGGATTGGTCTCGTCGAAGTAGTACTCGGGGTCCGTCATGAGCGACGCGGTCCGGAGCGTGTAGCCGACCTCGTCGATGTCCTGGCTCTCGAGGTACTTGAAGACCGGTACCGCCCCGACGAGGAAGTCCTGTCCCCAGTTGGTCGGGGCGCCGGCGTAGACGCGGCCCCTCGGATGGTCGCGTACGTAGGCCAGCAGGCGGTCGATCTGAGGCCCCTGTTGGGCGTCGGCCTCGGCCTGCAACGCGATGTTGGTCGCGTTGTGGGCGTCGTAGGAGTCGAGGTCGCTCCAGGCCGGCGCCAGCACGATGACCAGCGCGATGATGCACAGCCCGGCGACGACGCCGCGCCCGGCGGGACCCCCCACCCCGGCGCGCCGGTTCTCGGGCAGGAGGCGCAGCGCGGCCCGGAGCACGACGCGGCCCAGGAACACGACGCCGATGCCGGCCAGCAGCACGCCCGAGAGCTGGACGCCCATTTGGAAGCGCCGGATGAAGATGTCGGAGCTGCCCGGCACGATGTCGTACAGGCCGCCGAACGTCGTCCGCCCGAACGTCATCAGCAGAGTGACCACCCAGATGCTCACGAGTGCGCGGCCGGCCGCGCTGGCGCGCCAGCGCCCGATGCAGACGGCGAGGCCGACTCCGACGAGGAGGGTGACGACGGGCCACCGCCCGTCGTCGTAGAGGTGGCCGGTGAACAACCAGGACAGGATCTGCCCGGCGCCGTACCCGTTCTCGAGCCCGGTCCCCTCGAGCACCTGGTTGCGCGCCGCCCAGTGGGACTGGTCGAGCAGCGGGACGATGACCCAGGCCGACGCCGCCACCGAGGCCGCGCCGAGGAGGACCGCGCGGCCGAGCCTGCGCCACAGGTCCGAGGGAACCATGAAGGGCCACACGACGAGCGGCACGAAGGCCAGGTACCCCGTCTCGTAGTGCAGCGCGACGGTCAGCATGATGAAGAGGACGGCGGGCAGGGCGACGCGCAGCGAGGACAGGGCCCGGTAGGTGAAGCCCCAGGCCAGGGGCAGCGTCCACGAGGCCCAGAGCTGGGTCCACACCCCGTAGCCGACCCAGACGTAGGCCTTCGTCTCGTAGCCGATGCCGGCCGCCGAGGCCAGGAACGGCGAGACTGCCGCCGCGGCGGCGGCGGTCCAGCGGCTCAGGCCGAAGAGGCGACCGCTCCAGTAGACGGTCACCGGCCACAGCGCGAGGAGCAGGTAGAGCGACCAGCGGAAGACCGTGTCGGGGTCGACGACCGTGCCGATCGCCCCCGCCGCCATGGAGGGCAGGCTCTGGTAGTGCAGGAACTGGGGCGAGCCGAGTCCCAGGTAGGAGAACCAACTGGTCAGTGGCAGGTGACCCTGCCTGATCCGGCTCGCGGCGACGCGCACCATCTGCTGGTGCAGGGAGCTGTCGTCGAGGTAGGGCACGGCACGGAGCTCCGGGCGGAGCTCCCACAGCCCCCACCCGACGGCGAGGGCCACCAGTACCCAGGGGCCCAAGCGTCGCGGCCATCCCGCCGGGGCCGCCGGCGGCTCCGGCGCCCGAACGCGCGTAGCCGGAGCGGCTTCTGCGGTCGTCGTCACGAGCCCGACGGGCGCGGGGACGTCGTGACGGCGTGGGCCCGGCGCGGCATGGCACACCATGATGCCGGGCGAGATCGCGGTGCGGGTGTCTGGCCGGGCCGGGTTGGGCCAGCGCCGACGCATCGCGTCGGGCATCGTTCGCTCCCTCGGCGCCACGGTGGCGCCCCGTAGGCTGGGGCGGCCTCCGGGGGCTGTAGCTCAGTGGTCAGAGCAGAGGACTCATAATCCTTGGGTCGTGGGTTCGATCCCCACCAGCCCTACCGACGGGCGTGCCGGCGCCGGGCTCCTACGCCCCGGGATCGCCGGCCGCCCAGGCGACGGCGCCGCCGGTGAGGTTCTCGGCCGTCCATCCGGCCTCGCTCAGCGCCTTGGCCGCGGCGGAGGAGCGGCCGCCCACGTGGCAGGCCACCACGATCGTGGCGTCCCGGGGCAGCTCGTCGAGCCGGTCGCCCAGCTGGCCCAGGGGAATGTTGACTCCCACCGGATAGGCCCACTCGGCCACCTCGTCCGGCTCGCGCACGTCGAGGAGGAAGACGTCCTCGCCGCGCGCGAGGCGCGCCTTGACCTCTTCGGGCGCGACCTCGACATACGGCATGGGCCCAGCCTACGGTCGCCGACCGTGCCCGTCGCCCCGGAGTGCCGCCGGTACTCTGGCGCAATGGCTCTCCCCCGGAAGTTCCTCAACGAGGACGAGGAGCTGCTGGCCGAGCTGCACCCCCACTGGATCTTCCTCTTCGGGCCGCTCTTCACCTCCGTCGGGGTGTGGGCCGCCCTCATCGTGCTGGTGATCCTGTGGAACAACCCGCCCGGGTGGACGAACTACCCCATCATCGTCTTCGCCCTCATCCCCGGCCTCTGGCTGCTGGGGCGCTACGTGCGCTGGCGCTCCTACGACGTCGCGCTGACCTCGACGCGGATCCTCGTGCGCCAGGGCATCCTCGGGCGCGACACCGTCCAGCTCCGGCTGCAGCGCATCACCGAGGTCAACATCCGGCAGTCGCTGATAGAGCGCGTGCTCGGCACCGGGAGCCTCATCATCGACGTGCAGGGCGAGGACGACTCCATGACGCTGGAGTACATGCGCAAGCCCGCCATCGTGCAGCGCGTCATCAACTCGCAGATCAACGAGATCGTCGGCGGGGGCCAGCGCGAGGCCATTCCCGCCGACATGCTGCCCCACGACGCCCGCCGGGCGCAGCGCGGGGACCCGGGCTACGCCGACACCACCACCGTGAACCGGCCCTCCGAACCGGACGCGCACGACACGCCCCCCTTCGGTGTCGGCGCGGCGCCGCCCCCGGCCCGGCCGCCGGCCACCGACGCGGGTGCGCCGGGCCCGCGGGCGGGGACCCTCCCCTTCGAGATCCGGGACCGGCTCATTGAGCTGGACGATCTGCGCCGGCGCGGCATCATCTCCGAAGAGGAGTTCGCCGCCAAGAAGAGCGAGCTCCTGAACCGGATCTGAGACGCACCACCGGCCTGGACGATTCCCGGGGAGGGCGCGCTGCGGGACGGCTACCGTTGAGGACGGTGAGCCTTTCTCGATACCGGTGCGACGGCTGTGGCAACCTCACGCGCTTCGACGTCACCGTGTCGCAGACGACCAAGGCCTTCTATCACTACACGGTGGGCGGCGAGCTCGAGATCGAGGACCAGCAGGTGCTCTCCCGGCACGTGGACGAGGTCGTATGCCGCTGGTGCGGCCACGGCCGGAGCGTTGTCGACATCACCGACGAGGAGCACGAAGAGCCCGGCGCACCGTCGAAGGTGTCGTGACCGAGCTGCCGGCAGAGATCCTGCGCCGGCTCCGCCCCGTTCCCACCCGCAGCGGCCCCCCAGCCACCCGCCCGCGCGACGTCGTCGGCGTCGGTCCCGACGGGGCCGCGCGGCGCATCGACGTGGAGGAGGCCGCCGAACCCGTTCTGCTCCTCTTCCTTTCGGCGGGGTGCCTCGGCTGCCGCGACCTGTGGGAGGGCCTGCCTGCCGTGCGGGCGGGTCTGGGCGGTGCGGCCCGATTGGCGGTGGTGACGAGGAGCCCGGGGGACGAGGACCCGGCGGCCATCGGCGCGCTGGCCGGTGCCACGCCGGCCGCCCTGGGCGTCGCCGTGGTGATGAGCTCGCAGGCGTTCCGGGACTACCGGGTGGCGGGGCCGCCGTTCCTGGCCGTGGCCACCGCGGACGCCGTGCTGACCGAGAGCGTGGCGTGGGGGATCGACCAGACCCTGCAGGCCGCGTTGGTCGCGCTGCCCGGCGGCTAGCGGTGGCGCCCGCTCGTGTCACACCTCCCGGCCATGCTGGGCCCGAACAGAGAGGGTCACCGTCATGCCGACTTCCAGGGTCACCGGTTTTAGTGGCGCCGATTTCAGGGACACCGATTTCAGGGACACCGATTTCAGGGACACCGAGCCCGAGGACGGGCTCACCATCGACTGCGACTGCTGCGCGCTGCGCGCGACCGCGGCCTGTGACGACTGCGTCGTCAGCTTCCTCCTCGGGCGCGAGCCCGAGGACGCGGTGGTCATCGACGCCGACGAGGCGCGCGCCATGCGCATGCTCGAGCGCGCCGGCCTCGTGCCGACGCTGCGGTTCTCCAGCCGCGCCGGGTAGGCGCGGCCGACGGCCGTCCGGGGTGCCGTCCCGGCGTCGGCCGTCCTGCCCGCTGCTCCCGCGACGCGCCGGGGCCGGGTGATGCGCCACCTCCTCGTCACCAACGACTTTCCCCCCAAGGTGGGGGGGATCCAGAACTACCTGTGGGAGTTGTGGCAGCGGCTCGATCCGGACTCCTACGTCGTGTTGACGGCGTCCTCGGACGACGGGGCCGCCGCGTTCGACGCCGCGCAGGCCGAGCGGGGTATCCGCATCGAGCGGGTCCCCGAGCCCATCCTCTTCTTCCCGACCCCGTCTGCCCTCAGCGAGGTGCGCCGGTGCGCGGCGGACTACGCCGTGGACCTGGTCCTGCTGGACCCCGCGCTCCCGCTCGGGCTGATGGGTCCCCATGTCGGCGTCCCCTACGGGGTCGTCCTCCACGGGGCCGAAGTCACCGTCCCCGGGCGGCTGCCCGGCTCGCGCGCCGTGCTCGGCCACGTGCTCCGAGGGGCGCGGCTCGTGGTGTCGGCCGGCCGCTACCCCGCCGCCGAGGGTCGCCGCGCCGCGCCGGGGATGACCGCCACGGTGGTGGAGATCCCGCCCGGCGTCGACATCGGGGCCATCACCCCGCTCAAGGCCGCCGAGCGGCGCGCTGCTCGCACCCGGCTCGGCCTGCCGGCCCACGGCCCGCTCCTGGCCGGCGTGAGCCGGCTGGTACCCCGCAAGGGCATGGACGTGCTCATCGAGGCCGCGAACCGGCTCGCGCCCTCCTACCCCGACCTCGTCGTGGCCGTGGCCGGCGACGGCCGGGACCTCGCCCGTCTCCGGCGCCTCGCCGCCGCGAGCCCCGTCGCCGTGCGCGTGCTCGGCCGCGTGAGCGACCAGGACCGCGCCGCCCTCCTGGGCGCGGCCGACGTGTTCGTGATGGCCTGCCGCAACCGCTGGATGGGCCTGGAGCAGGAGGGATTCGGGATCGTGTTCCTCGAGGCGGCCGCGGCCGGGGTCCCCCAGGTGGCCGGGGACAGCGGCGGGGCGTCCGAGGCCGTGCTGGACGGGGTGACCGGCCTCGTCGTCGAGGCGCCCGGCGATCCCGGTGCGGTCGCGGAGGCGCTGCGGAGCCTGCTGGCAGACCCGACCCGCCGCCGCCGCATGGGCCGGGCCGCCCGTGCCAGGGTGCTGGAATCCTTCGACAACGACGTTCTCGCTTCTAGGCTGGCCGAGGCGCTGGCCGGAGTGGCAATCTGACCACCCGCCCGGCGGGCAGCACAGGACAGGAAGGACGCACTGAGCGTGGCCGATCAAGCGACAGAGCACATGTCGGTAGCGGCACCCCCCGAGCTGTGCTTCGACGTCGCGGCCGACCTGGAGCGGTACCCCGAATGGGCGGCCGACATCAAGGAGATCGAGGTCAAGGAGCGCGACGACCTGGGCCGGCCCCTCCTGGTCACCTTTCGGGCCGCCGCGTTCGGCCGCAGCACGAGCTACACGCTGGCCTACGACTACGCCGACGCGCCCCACGTCCTGGCCTGGAAGCTCACCCAGGGCGACATCACCACCAAGCTCGACGGCAGCTACGTCTTCGACCCCGGTGAAGGAGGCGGCACCGACGTCACCTACCACCTCGAGGCGGAGCTGCGCGTCCCGATACCCGGGTTCATCAAGATGCGGGCCACCAGCCGCATCATGGCGACGGCCATGCGAGAGTTGAAGGCGCGGGTCGAGTCCCTGTCGTGAGCCCTCGAGGGGACGCGCCCGCCGGCGTCACCTACGGCATCGACATCGGTGGGACCAAGGTCCTCGGCCTGGCCCTGGGCCCGGGCGACGACATCGTCGCCGAGGCCCGTGTCCCGACGCCGACCGGCACCCGCGAGATCGTGGGCAGCCACGTCGCCGCCGCCGTGGCGCAGGTGGTGGACCAGCTCGACGCCTCGCTCCCGGCCGGCGGCGCACCGCTCGGCGTGGGTGCCCCGGGCATGGTCGACCGCCGCGGCCGCCTGGTCTTCGCGCCCAACCTGCCCCAGGCCCACGGTGTGGACTGGACCGAGCTCATCGGCGATCGTCTGCCGGGTCGGTTCGTCCTGATTGAGAACGACGCCAACTTCGCGGTCCTGGCCGAGCACCGCCTCGGCGCCGCCCGCGGCTTCGGCGACGTCGTCCTGGTCACGCTGGGCACGGGCATCGGTGGCGGCATCGTCATGGACGGGCGCGTGCAGGTCGGCTCGGCGGGCTTCGCGGGCGAGATCGGCCACATGGTGGTCGACCCGAACGGGCCGGCGTGCCCCTGCGGCCGGCGCGGCTGCTGGGAACGCTTCGCCTCGGGCGCCGGGCTGGGCGTCCTCGCCCGCGAGGCAGCGCTGGCCGGGAGGTTGGGCGAGGTGGTCCGGGTGGCCGGCGGCGACCCCGAGAGCGTCCGGGGGGAGGACGTGTCCGCCGCCGCGGCCGCGGGCGACCCGGCGGCGCGCCGGGTCATAGAGGATGTCGGGTGGTGGATCGGCTTCGGCCTGGCCAACCTGGCCTGCGTGCTCGATCCGGAGTGCTTCGTCCTGGGCGGCGGCGTTGTGCAGGCCGGCGACCTCCTCGTCGATGCGGCCCGCGCCACCTTCACCACCCTCGTGGAGGGCGGTGACCGGCGGCCCGCCGCCGCCGTCGTGCCGGCTGCCTTCGGAGAGCGGGCCGGTGCGGTTGGCGCGGCCCTGGCGGCGCGCCTGGGCGGGCTGTGGTGATCCGCACCGGCGTCGTCCTGCCGACCTTCCGGGACACGCCCCGCGACGCCTTCGCCGCCGCCGAGGCGGCGATCGCGGCCGGGGTCGACGGCGTGTTCTGCTACGACCACATCTGGCCCCTGGGCCAACCCGAACGGCCGGCGCTGGCGCCGTTCCCGCTGCTCGGCGCCTTGGCCACGCTGCTCGGCCCGGCGCGCCGCGCCGGCGAGGGGCCGTTCCTCGGCACGCTGGTGGCCCGGGTCGGCCTGGTGCCGAACGCGGTCCTGGCCGCGCAATTCACGGCGCTGGAACGGCTCGCCCCGGGGCGGGTCATCGCGGGTCTCGGGACGGGCGACCGGCTGAGCAGGGAGGAGAACCGCGCCTACGGCATCCCGTTCCCACCGGCGGCGGTACGGCGCGCCGAGCTGGTGGAGCTCGCCCGCGAGCTGGTCGGGGCCGGGCTGACGGTGTGGGTCGCCGGCGGACCGGCCGGGCGCGTCGAGGAGGCCCGCGCCGCCGGTGCGGCGCTGACGATGTGGGACGCGGCGCCCGCACTGGTGGCGGAGCGGGGGGGCGGCCCCGACGGCCTGGAGGTGACATGGGCGGGGCCGCCGCCCGCGGCGTCCTCGGCCCTGGGCGAGACGGTGACGTCCCTCGCACGCGCCGGCGCCAGCTGGGCGGTGTTCGGGTGGCCGGTGAACGTCGAGGAGCTGGTGGCCGCGGCACGCGCGCTTAGGGCGAGCCGGGCGCCGGCGGGGAGGTCGGGAGCGGGGGGGTCGGGGTCGTAGACTCCCACGATGGAGTTCCGCCGGATCAACGGGCTGCCGCCCTACGTCTTCGCCACCATCAACGACCTCAAGGCGGCGTCGCGGCGAGCCGGGCGCGACGTGATCGACCTCGGCTTCGGGAACCCCGACCTGCCCTCGCCCGACGTCGCCGTGGGCAAGCTCGCCGAGGCTGCCTACAACCCGCGCAACCACCGCTACTCCGCCTCGCGCGGCATCCCCAAGCTCCGCAGCGCCATCACCGACCTCTACCGGCGCAAGTTCGACGTGGCGCTCGACCCCGAGACCCAGGTGGTGACGACGATCGGAGCCAAGGAGGGGTTCTCGCACCTCATGTGGGTGCTCGTCGCACCCGGCGACACGGCGCTCGTCCCCTCACCGTCGTACCCGATCCACATCTGGGGGCCGCTGTTCGCCGGCGCCGACGTGCGCCAGGTCCCCCTCCAGGGTCCCGAGGTGGCGTCCGACGACGCGCCCGACCCGGGCGAGGCCTTCTTCGACGGGCTCATGCACGCCTGGGAGGAGTCGTGGCCCAAGCCGCGGGTCATCGTGCTCTCGTTCCCGCACAACCCGACCACGGCCTGCGTCGACCTGTCCTTCATGGAACGGCTCGTCGCCTTCGCCCGCGAGCACGAGGTCGTCCTGGTGCACGACTTCGCCTACGCGGACCTCGGGTTCGACGGCTACGAGCCGCCGTCCATCCTCCAGGTCCCCGGGGCGACCGACGTCGCGGTCGAGATCTACACCATGACCAAGTCCTTCTCCATGGCCGGCTGGCGCGTCGGCTTCGTGGTGGGCAACCGTGAGATCGTCCAGGCGCTCACCAAGCTCAAGACGTACCTCGACTACGGGACCTTCCAGCCCATTCAGATCGCCGCCATCGTGGCGATGAACGAGGCCCCGGACTATCCGAGGGAGATCAACGAGATCTACCGGTCACGTCGCGACACCCTCTGCGACGGGCTCAACCGCATCGGGTGGCACGTGGCGCCGCCCAAGGGGACCATGTTCGTGTGGGCCCCGATCCCGGAGCCCTACCGCGAGATGGGATCGCTCGAGTTCTCGAAGTACCTGGTCAACGAGGCGGACGTCGCCACCTCGCCGGGCGTCGGCTTCGGCCCGGGCGGCGACGGCCATGTGAGGTTCGCCCTCATCGAGAACGAGCAGCGCATCGGGCAGGCCGTGCGCAACCTGCGCGGCGCGTTGACCAAGCTGGGCTAGCGGGTCCTCAGGGGAGGCCCGCCCCCGCCACGGTGGTGCGCACCTTCTCGATGCCGCCCTTGCGTTCCGCCCGCGCCACGGCGGCGTGGCTGACCGGCGCCGTGATCATGTAGAGCGTCCGGCGGTCGTCGTCGCCCAGCATGCAGGCGTAGCAGTTCATGGACGTCGCGACCCGCTCGAGGACCTCGCCGCCCTCGGCGACCCGGATGCACTCGGGCGCGTAGGCGTTGGACACCCAGATCGTGTCGTCCTCGCAGAGGCAGATGCCGTCGGGCGCCACGCTGCCCAGCGCGGCCCACTCCCGGCGGTTGTCGAGCGTGCCGTCCGCGGCGCGGTCGAAGGCCGTCAACTTTGCGGCCGCGCTCTCAGCGATGATCAAGGTGCGGCCGTCGTCGGTGATGACCGTGCCGTTGGGGAAGGCGATGTCGGCGGCCGCCTCGTGACTCGTGCCGTCGGGATCGACCCGCACGAGCGACGCGGGGCCGACGGCGCTGGCGTCGACCGTGCCGTCGTAGATGCCGTCGAGGTCGAACCCGAAGTTGCCGGCGTAGGCCTGCCCGTTGGACGCGACCACCATGTCGTTGGCGTGCCACGTCGCCCACGGCCTGAGATCGCCGTGGCGCACCAGGGTCCCGTCCTCCTCGCGGCGCACGATGGCGCGGTCGAGGCGGGAGTTGATGAGGAGCCGTCCGTCGGGGAGCCAGCCCAGCCCGGCGGGCTCGCCGTCGAAGTCCACCTCCACGCGGCGCTCCCCGTCGGGTGACACGGAGAAGACCGCGTGGTCGAAGAAGTCCGAGTACCACAGCCGACCGTCGTGCCAGCGCGGGCACTCGCCGAAGTTGAGGCCGGCCAGGAACGGCTCGGCGGTCAGGGTCTCGCTCGTCACGGTGCGCCTCCTTGCCCCGGGTGATCGGCCAGCAGTACAGCACACAAGTCTCCCGCGCGGCGGAGGCCGCCCGGGGGTACCTTGGGCCCGTGACGTACTGGGTGCTCAAGGCGGTCCTGAGCCCGATCTTCTACGTGCTGTTCCGCGTGAAGGTCGAGGGGAGGGAGAACGTCCCCGCCCACGGGCCGGCGGTGCTGGCGTCGAACCACCAGTCCTTCTGCGACTCGTTCTTCATCCCGCTCGTCGTGCGGCGCAAGGTGACGTTCCTCGCCAAGGCGGAGTACTTCGACTCGTGGAAGACGGCATGGTTCTTCCGGGCCGCGGGGCAGATCCCCATCCGGCGCACCGGGGGCAGCGCGTCGGAGCGGGCGCTCGAGACGGCGCGCACGGACGTCCTCGGCAAGGGTCGGCTCCTCGGCCTCTACCCCGAGGGCACGCGGACGCTCGACCAGTACGTGCACAAGGGGCGGACTGGCGTCACCCGGCTCTCACGCGAGTGCGGAGTGCCCGTGATCCCCGTCGGCGTGGTGGGCACGGTGGACGTGCAACCGGTCAACTCCAAGTTCATGCGACCGTTCAAGACCGTCATCGTGCGCTTCGGCGCACCCATGCGCATGGACCCGCCCGAGAACCCCGACGACCCGCTGGAGAACCACGACCACACCGAGTGCCGGGCCTTCACCGACCGGCTGATGCGTGAGATCGCCCGGCTCTCCGAGCGGGAGTACGTCGACGAGTACGTGCCCGCACGCACGAGCTCGGCGGCGGCGTGAGCGAATCCGCAGCCCAGGCGAACCGTAACAGCCAGTTCACATTGACCGCCTAACGTTTGCTCCATGGCCGGCTACATCGTGCGGATCGCGCTGCCTGACCGGCCCGGTGCGCTCGGCCTGGTGGCCAGCCGCATCGGGGCCGTCGGGGGCGACATCGTAGCCATCAACATCTTGGAGCGCGAGGCGGGCCAGGCCGTCGACGAGTTCGTCGTCGAGATCGGCGGCCACCATCTGATCGAGCTCTTGCAGAGCGAGATCCACGAGGTCGACGGCGTCTCGGTTCTCGAGATCCGGGCGGCGGACTCTACGACGCCGGCGGGCTGACCACGTAGGCGCACACGTGCGCGCCGTCCATGATGTGGGCCACCCGGCGCACGGTCGCCCCCGGGAGCGCGTCGCGGATGAAGGACAGCTCGCTCGTGCAGGCCTGCGAGAACCCGTGGGCGACGGTCAGGATGGCGCAGTTGTGCTCGGTGATCCGCCAGCTGCCGTCGGGCAGCCGCTCCGCCTCGGCCAGATAGCCGTCCTCGTCGAGGATCGCGGTCAGCGCGGCGACCTGCTCGCCGAAGGGGAGGTTGGCCGTCCGGGGGAGCGCGCCGGCGACCCGCCGCCGTTGCCGTTGTTCGAAGAGCTCGTCGACCTGCGACGCGCCGGGACCGCCCAGGTAACCGAGGAGCTCGGTGGTGAGGTCGCCGTAGCGCTTGGGGTAGAGGGCCTCGGCGGCCGACGTCAGCTCGTAGACGTGGCGTGGCCGTCCCCGCCGCGCCCCGGCGGGCGCCTCGTCGCGGTGGGTGAGCAGCCCGTCTTCTTCGAGGCGGGACAACTGCAGGCGCACGGCGGCGGCGGTGAGGGAGAGCGCATCGGCCACGGCCGACGCGTCGAGCGGGCCCTCGCGCTTCAGGAGGTTCAAGATGGCCCGCCGCGTGGTCGGCAATTGCTGCAGGGGCGAGTCGGGCGTGCCGGTCCCGGACGGTGCGGTCTCGGGAGTCACGGCAGGATCAGGTGGACGTCGCCGAACTCGTGCCACAGGTACCCCTCGGCCAAAGCGGCGGCATAGGAGGCTTCGAGCAACAGGCGCCCCGCGATGGCCTCGAGCATGGCGAGGTGCGAAGCCTCGGGCTCGTGCCAACCGGTGAGGAACCCGTCGATGGAACGGACGGGCCGCTCGGGCGAGACCACCGTCTCGGTCCAGCCTTCGCTCGGGTGCACGTGCCCATGATCGTCGACCACGGACTCGAGTGCGCGCACCACCGTCGTGCCGATGGCGACGACGCGTCCGCCGGCGCGTCGGGTGTCGTTGACGCGATGCGCGGTGGCCAGCGAGACGCTGAAGTACTCGGCGTAGGGCGGCTCGTTGGCCTCCAGGGAGGCGACGCCGGTGTGCAGCAGCAGTGGCGCGACGCCGACGCCCTTGGCCACCAGGCGGGTGAGCACCTCGGGGGTGAAGGGGCGTCCGGCACTCGGCATCTCGGCCGAACCGGGTTCGGTGGCGTAGACGTTCTGGTAGGCCGCGAGCGGGTAGGCGCCCCGCACGTAGCCGTAGCGGATGGGGCGCCCGTGGCGGGCCAGGTAGCTGTGCAGCCGCTCGGATGTGTCCACGTGGGAGACCCAGAGGCGCACCCCCACCCCGCCGGGACCGGGGGAGTAGGCCGTCAGCAGGGACACCCGGCCCCCACCGGCCAGCTCGATCGTGTCGCCCGCCGCGGCACCCAGCTGGGCCTCGCCGTTGCGTCGGACCTCGACGGTCCACAGGCCGGCCGGCAGGCGGGTCGACAGGTGCACCTGCACGGCCGATCCGTCGGGGGCGGTGCCGTCGACCTCGGCGGCCAGGGTCCCCGAGGTGTTGATGACCACCAGGTCGCCTTCGTCGAGGAACCTCGGCAGCTCCGAGAAGTGGGAGTGCACGAGCGACCCGTCCGACTTGGTGGCGACGAGCATGCGCACCGCGTCACGGGTCATGCCGCGGTTCTCGGGAGGGGCCGCAGCCTCGAGCTCGGGCGGCAACGCGAACCAGAGCGGGTGGAGCTCGGGCAACCGGGGCGCGGCACGCTCCGGGGCCGAGGCCGGCGCCACCAGGGCGCTCATGCCGCCGCTCCCGCCGAGAGCAGCTCTGCCGCCCGGTAGCGCCCGCTCGGGCGTTCGCTCCCGATCAGTTCCAGGAACCCGGGGACGACGGTCGCGGGCTCCGGCCGGTCGGAGATGTCATCACCGGGAAAGGCGGCCTGGTGCATCGCCGTGCGCAGGTCGCCCGGGTCGACCGACCAGACCGTCAGCGCCGGGAACTCCACGGCCAGGACGGCACCGAGATGTTCCAGCGCGGCCTTGCCGGCCCCGTAGCCGCCCCAGCCCTCGTACGCCTCGACGGCGGCGTCCGATGTGACGTTGAGCACGCGCGGGTGCGGCGCGTCGAGCAGCAACGGGAGCGCATCCTGCACGAGGCCCAGGGGCGCCACCACGTTCACCTCGAAGGCGACGCGCAGGGCACCGAGCGGGTAGTCGGCCAGCGAAGGGAGGGGCGCCGCCCCGAGCGTCCCCGCGTTGTTGACGACGAGGTCGACGCCGCCCAACTCGAGGGCGGCACCGGTGAGATCGTGCCGGTGGTCGCCGTCGGTGATGTCGCCGGGCACGGCGACCACGTGCGTGCCCGGCCCTGCCTGCGCACGGACGACGTCGGCCGCCGCGTCGAGTGTGGCCCTCTCCCGTCCGTCGATCACCAGCGACCAGCCGGCTCTGGCCAGCCCGGCCGCCAGCGCTTCTCCCAGTCCCCGGGATGCCCCTGTCACGATCGCCACGCCCATGGCTGCCCACCCTTCCGAGCGGCGGGTCCGCTCCTCTGGGTAAATATAACAAGGATCTTCTTTCTTTATTTCTCGTGTCCTCCGGGCGGGTTCCTAGGTCGGTTCGGCAGGCGCCCAACCCATGGACTTCTCGACCGCCCGGCGCCATCCGGCGTGGACGGCATCGGCCAGCTCAGCGGGCAATTGCGGCTCGAAGACCGCTTCGGGCTCCCAGAGCGCGGCCAACGCAGCCCGGGAGGGCCACACGCCCTCGGCCAGCCCCGCCACCGTCGCCGCCCCCAGTGCCGTCGACTCGAGGGAGCGGGGCCGCGCCACGGGCATGCGGCTCTGCTCGGCCTGCAATTCGAGGAGGAGGTCCATGGCGGCGGCACCCCCGTCCGCCCGCAGCGCGGACAGCGGGTGGGCCGAGGCGGCGGCCATGGCATCGGTCATGTCGCGCACCTGGAACGCCATCGCCTCGACGCAGGCGCGCGCCAGCTGGGCGCGGCCGGCGCCGCGCGTGAGCCCGGTCACGATGCCGCGCGCCCGGGGGTCCCACCACGGGCTGCCGAGGCCGGTGAGCGCCGGCACGAAGACGACGCCCCCGCTGTCGGGGACCGAGGCCGCCAGCGGGCCCACCTCCGCGGCAGAGGAGATGATGCCGAGCCCGTCGCGCAACCACTGGATGGCCGCGCCCGACACGAAGGCCGAGCCCTCCAGCGCGTAGGCGACGGCGTCGCCGGCGCCGGCGTGCTCGCCGAGGTCCCAGGCGCAACTGACGGTCAGGCCCTCGGCGGCCGGGGGGCGCTCCGGGCCGGTGTTGGCGAGGACGAAGCTGCCGGTGCCGTAGGTGACCTTGACCATGCCCGGCTCGAAGCAGGCCTGCCCGAACAGCGCCGCCTGCTGGTCGCCGAGGACGCCCGACACCGGGACGCCGTCGAGGACGGCGGACGCCGGCCCGAGGTCGCGCAGCGCGGCGGTACCGAAGCGGCCGGCGGACGGGCGCACCTCGGGCAGGGTGCGCGGTGGCACCCCGAAGAGCTCGCAGAGCTCGGGTGACCAGGCGAGGCGCGCCGTGTCGTAGAGCAGGGTGCGGCTGGCGTTGGACGGGTCGGTGGCGTAGGTGCCGCCGGCGGTGCCGCCCGTGAGGTTCCACAGCACCCAGGTGTCGACGGTGCAGAACGACAGGTCGGGGTCGTCGGCCGCCCGCTCCAGCTCGCCCGAGCGGAGGAGCCAGCTCGCCTTCGTGGCGCTGAAGTAGGGGTCCAGGACCAGCCCGGTCCTCTCACGCACCAGCGGCAGGTGGCCCGCCTCGGTGAGCTCGGCGCAGACGGCCGCGCTGCGGCGGTCCTGCCAGACGATCGCCCGGTACAACGGCCGCCCCGTCGAGCGGTCGAAGGTCACGAGCGTCTCGCGCTGGTTCGTGATGCCGATGGCGGCGAGGGTCTCGCCCGACCCGGCCAGGCGGGCGCCGACCTCGGCCAGCGTGGCCCGCACGGAGTCCCAGATCTCGGCGGGGTCGTGCTCGACCCAGCCGGGCCGGGGGAAGTGCTGGTGCAGCTCCCGGTAGGCCACGTCGGTGACCCGGGCGTGCTCGTCGACGACGAGGGCGCGCACCCCGGTCGTGCCCGCATCTATGGCGACGACCTTGGCCATGGGAGGCTGACGCTAACCGTTGGCGGCCCGGCGGCCCGGCGGCCCGGCGGCCCGGCGGCGCCGTGGCGGGAGCCACCTGGGGCGTTTTCTCGCGCTAACCATCGCGAACGGCCGGTGACCTGCGCCGATGGCGGGTGGATGTGGTTGACAAGGCCGTAACTACAGTGCTGTAATGACCACAGCATCTCGTGTCTCGGGGGAGGGTCAGCCACTACATGTTGTGGTCAGGCGATTCGTGCCCCTCTCCGGGCCCCGGATTCGAGCACACGCCGCGAGACACAGCCCGGATGGAATGGGGGCCGTGCGCCGACGGCGCCAGAATCACCCGATAGCAGCCACACAGCCAGCCACACAGCCAGCCAGCGACCCCACCGACCACCCACCGACACAGAGCCCACGAGGAGGACCCCAGCGCCATGGCCATCGCCCCCCAGCGATCCGAGATCGGCATCCGCCGGCACTTCACCACTGCAGGCGTGCACCCCTACGACGAGGTGCGCTGGGAACGACGCGACGCCCGCATCACGAACTTCCGCGACGGCACGGTCGCCTTCGAGCAGCTGGGTGTCGAGGTGCCCGAGTCCTGGAGCGTGAACGCCACCAACATCTTGGCGCAGAAGTACTTCCGGGGGACGCTGGGCACCGAGGAGCGCGAGTGGTCGCTGCGGCAGGTGGCCGACCGGGTGGCCGACACCCTGACGGCGTGGGGGATCAAGGACGGCTACTTCGTCGACGACGAAGAGGCCCAGGTGTTCAACCACGAGCTGAAGTACCTCGTCATCCACCAGAAGGCGGCCTTCAACTCCCCGGTGTGGTTCAACATCGGCGTGCACGGCGTGCCCCAGCAGGGGAGCGCCTGCTTCATCCTCTCGGTCGACGACACCATGGACTCCATCCTCAACTGGTACACGGAGGAGGGGATCATCTTCAAGGGCGGGTCGGGTGCCGGCGTGAACCTGTCGCGCATCCGCTCGTCACACGAGCTGCTGAAGGGCGGCGGCACCGCGTCGGGCCCGGTCAGCTTCATGCGGGGTGCCGATGCGTCGGCGGGCACCATCAAGTCGGGCGGCAAGACGCGGCGCGCCGCCAAGATGGTCATCCTCGACGCCGACCACCCGGACGTCGAGGACTTCATCTGGTGCAAGGCGATCGAGGAGCGCAAGGCGCGCGTGCTGCGCGACGCGGGCTTCGACATGGACCTCGACGGGGCGGACAGCCACTCGACGCAGTACCAGAACGCCAACAACTCGGTGCGTGTGACGGACGAGTTCATGGAGGCCGTGATCGACGGGCGCGACTGGGAGCTGGTGGCGCGCACGGACGGTTCGGTCATCCGGACGGTGCCGGCCCGCGACCTCTTCCGCCAGATCGCCCACTCCGCGTGGGAGTGCGCCGACCCGGGCCTGCAGTTCGACACCACCATCAACCGTTGGCACACCGCTCCCACCACCGGGCGGATCAACGGCTCGAACCCGTGCTCGGAGTACGTGCACCTCGACAACTCGGCCTGCAACCTGGCCTCCATGAACCTGCTGACGTTTCTCGACGAGAACGACGACTTCGACGTCGAGGGCTTCAAGGCGGCCGTCTCGGTCGTGCTCACCGGGCAGGAGATCATCGTGGGCAACGCGGACTACCCGACCGACAAGATCGGTGAGACGACCCGCGCCTTCCGCGAGCTCGGCATCGGGTACGCCAACCTGGGCGCGCTGCTCATGGCACAGGGCCTGCCCTACGACTCCGACGCCGGTCGGGCGTGGGCGGCCGCCATCACGGCGCTGCTGACCGGGCACGCCTACGCGACGTCGGCCCGGACCGCGGCCCGCATGGGTCCGTTCGCGGGCTACCACGAGAACGCCGAGGCGATGCTGAACGTGCTGCGGATGCACCAGGCCGAGGCGGCTCGCATCGACGAGGACGTCGTGCCGCCCGAGCTGCTCTCGGCCGCCCAGGAGTCCTGGGACCAGGCGGTGGACCTGGCGGAGGCCTACGGCGTGCGCAACTCGCAGGCCTCGGTGCTGGCGCCGACGGGGACCATCGGCCTGCTGATGGACTGCGACACCACGGGCGTCGAGCCCGACCTGGGCCTGGTCAAGACGAAGAAGCTGGTGGGCGGGGGCACCATGTCCATCGTCAACCAGACGGTGCCCCGCGCGCTGACCAAGCTGGGCTACGGGCCCGACCAGGTCGACGACATCGTCAACTACGTCAACGAGCACATGTCGATCATCGGGGCACCGCACCTGGCCCCGGCGCACCTGGCCGTCTTCGCCTGCTCCATGGGCGACAACACCATCCACTACTCAGGGCACATCCGCATGATGGGAGCGGTGCAGCCCTTCATCAGCGGTGCCATCTCCAAGACGGTGAACATGCCCGAGGACGTGTCGGTCGAGGACGTCGAGCAGCTGCACATCGACGCCTGGCGCCTGGGCCTGAAGGCGGTGGCCATCTACCGCGACAACTGCAAGGTGGCCCAGCCGCTGTCGACCACGAAGAAGGCGGGAGCGTCGACGGAGGGCGGCGACGCGGCCCCGGCGGGCTCGGAGGCCGAGGCCCGTGACCGCGAGATCGCGGCGCACATCGCCGAGCTCGAGGCGGCGCTGGCCCACGAGCGCCAGCGGGTGGCGGATCCGCTCGTCGTGGGCGCGGTGCGCGAGCGGCTGCCCCGCAAGCGCAACTCGAAGACGTTCTCGTTCCGGGTGGCAGACTGCGAGGGCTACGTGACCGTCGGCGAGTACGAGGACGGCCGGCCCGGTGAGGTGTTCATCAAGGTGTCGAAGCAGGGCTCCACCCTGGCCGGCATCATGGACGCCTTCTCCATCTCGCTCAGCTTGGGCCTGCAGCACGGCGTGCCCCTGGCGACCTTCGTGCGCAAGTTCGCCAGCATGAAGTTCGAGCCGGCCGGCATCACCGACGACCCGGAGCTGCGCATCGCCACCAGTCTCATCGACTACATCTTCCGCCGTCTGGCCCTCGACTACCTGCCGGTGAACGAGCGGACGGAGCTGGGCATCCTCTCCACGCAGGAGCGGACGCAGCCCACGCTGCCGGGCGTCGAGGAGATGGCGACACCGTCGGTGGGCCTGGTCGAGGACGGGCTCGACGGCGGACCGGTGGGGGCTGGTGCCTCAATGCAGCCGATGGCCCGGGCGGAGCAGCGCGACGCGCCCTTCTGTTACAACTGCGGCAACACCATGCAGCGGGCCGGGTCCTGCTACGTCTGCGCGAGCTGCGGGTCGACCAGCGGGTGCTCGTGATGTCGACGGTCATTCAATGTCCAGCGTGATCGGTCACGAATGTCCGGCTTTCGGTCAGAAATGTCCGGCATTCGGTCAGGTGGACATTCCGCGCCTTGGGCCTGCAGTCGAGGTCTGAGGAGGCAGTTCGATGACCGACCCGGCGCGCCAGCTCTTCATGAACGTGGCGGGGATCGAGCCCGAAGAACTTCGTCGGTCCTACCTGGCGGTGCCTGACCCGGGGCGCGTTCTCAGCACGGGGTCGACTGTGCCGCTGCTTGGTGGCATCGAGATGACCCAGCGCGAGAGCGGACTCGTCGTGCCCTTCAAGTCCAAGGGCGCGCAGATGGCCGAGATGTCCGCCCAGTACATGACTCTCGAGCACCTGTTCGGGACCCGCTTGCACCCGTCACAGGTGGCGGAACTGCTGAACGACCACTCGTTGGAGTCCTGGCTGACCTCCTGCGCTCGACTCTTGAGCGACCTCTACGAGGTACACCCCGCCGACAAGACGGCCCATCGGCGCCTTGTTGAGGGGCTCCCAGAGCCGGCACGCTCGCGGGCGCTGTCAATGCTGAAGGGGCACTGGCTCTACCTGGCGCCTCAGGCGATTCTGTGCGTCGAGAAGCTGGCGCTCATGACCGACCACGTCACCCACAGCGACAGCGCCCTGGCCCTGGGACCCGCCGTCTTCGTGGCCCTTGACTTCTCGTGCGTCCTCGGCGCAGATCGGGACGCCGGCCCCCTCTGGTGGGGGACCAACGTCACGGAGTCGCTGGCCATCGAGACCTTCCAGAACCAGCTCTTCAACCGGGCGTGCGACCTCGGCACCGAATTGGCCAGGTGGCACCGAACCCGGGACCTCGCAGCTCAATACGACCCGCAGGCCGCAGCGCGTTTCGACGCCGTGTTCCACCAGGCGACCGGATGCACTCCGGACGTGCTCTTCGACGTCGGCTTCAGTTCGCTGCTTTACATGCGGACCGAGAAGAGCGTCCGGGTCAACCCCCAGATCTTCGATCAGCTCCATCACCCCGCCGACCAAGTGCAGGCTGCCATTGATCTGTTGACGGCGGACGCGGTGACCCTCAAGGCGGCGGTGACCGAGGAGGTGCAGCAATACGGCATCGAGTGGTCCGCCAACGCCATGCGCCGACACCCGATGCTTCGCTGCGAAGATGGGGCCCTTCTTGTTCTCCACCCCCAGTTCCTGATCGAGCGCACGTGCGGGACGGCCTTCTACTGGGAGGTCATGAACGAGATCAATGTGCTCCGGAATCGTGGTGCGAAGAGCTCCCGGAGAAAGGCCGATGCACTCCGCGGAGCTTTCGGCGACTTCACCGGCCACGCTGCCGAGGAGTACGTCGTTGAACGGCTGGCCATTTCGGGCGAGCCGCACTTCCCGGTCTCGAACAAGACAATGTGGAGGGAGGGCGAACTCCGCACACTGTGGCCGATCGGACAGTGTTGCGATCTCCTGATCGCAGGTCTGGACTCCTGGGTGCTCGATCGATTTTATTTTATAAATTTTTAATATATTATTTATTCAAATATATATTTTTACTATTACTATGAAAATAATTACAAATATATTTACTACATTATTCAAATATACTAAACACATACCTAACCATACACACAACAACTACTCACACAACATCAATCAACAGCATCTATACATATAAATCAAACCAATACCTTCTACTCATAGTTCCTATCAACCCCTCCTATTCACTCAGTCACAACACAATCTTTACCCATCCTCAATCTCCTATACATATCTTCATCAGCTACCTTATCTCTCCTCAAATCCCACTAAACAATCATCTATAGTCTCTCATACGTGCATCACCCAATATATACCCTTGACTAACTCTCCCAAAGAGAGCATCTCACGTATCCATCTCTCTATTTTCCAGTTGTGTGTCCGCATACTACGTGGACACCGCCAAGCTGAAGCACTCCCGGCGTTCGTGATGCCACGGCCAGACGCTGGCGCCAGCCGCCAGTTCAGGTTCTGTCACCCTCGCACCGTCGACTGGTCGATGATCGTCCGGCGGCCGCCTCGTACGCCGGCCACCACGACAGAGCGATGCCTCGTCGAGGTCCGTGCGAACCAGGCATTGCGCATGTCGACGCGCCTTGCTCGAACCTCAGGCCCTGTGTGCTTCCTCCGTGCGAACAGTCGAGTCCGTTGCCGCGGCTCGCCCGTCGACTGCGAGGTCACGTCGCCTGGCGAAATGCAGCACAAGTTCGCCGATACGTCTGATCCGACCAAGAGATCGTCGAGTTCGGAACTGTCTGGTCGAGCAGTTCCTCGGTCTCGCTCTCAGGAGGAGCGGTTTCGGCCGCGCCTGCATCGCCGGGATCAACGACTACCTCCTCCGTGGCCTCGCCGCTCGGATCCAGTGGACCGCCCTGCTCTTCGTCCGACATTTCGGGGCTCCTCTCGCTCCTCCGTCTCCGTGACGGGTGTCCATCGAACCTCCTGGTTGGCGCGGTCGTGCCGTCTCAGGTGAGATGTCCCACCCATGGGTGGGACACGACATCAAGCCAGAGGCCGGGTCGTTGCCGCCGGCGACCGCGAATGCCAGGGGGGCGGGTCCCGGTGCGGCACAATCGACGAGTGTCTGCAAGTCACGAGGACAACGGGGCCAGCGAGCTCGACGTGAGGCTTGTCGAGCACCACCAACGCGCCGATGGGCTCATGGCCGAGCTGGAACTGCTCGTCGCAGAGCGCGGATACCCTCGATGTACAGCGGAAACGACCCCGGAGTTCAACGGTGCTGGATGATCTGTCGCCCGATGACGCGACATCGCTGGCCGTGGTCGAGGCCGAGCGACTTTCCCTCCAGGAGGAGTCGTTCAGCGTGGCGACCGGCTGCGTTGCGTACATGACCGAACACCCACCGAGCCTTTGCCTCGAAGACATTCAGCTCTTGTTGATGTTCGACGCGTTGCCGCATCGCGCTCACTACTCCCGCCAGAGCGTCGTCGGACTTGCCCTGGCAGCCACCGAGGCACTGGGGATGTCGGATGCCGAAGGATCACGGATCGCGGCTGATGCCGTGGCCGATCTGATTCTGGGCTGGAACCCTGAGCCCTTCGTGAACGAGGAGCACAGATACAGGACTGCCGTCTGGGGCCTCCGAGACCGCTCGATGGCGTTGGCCGGTCGACCACCCGGGAGTTCGGTGATCCAGGTAGGACCGATCCTCCGCGTGGATGGGTTTGGTCTGGCGGCGGTCGACCTGCTCGGGGCCTCAACGCACGATTGGCCGGCAGGGGTAGCGGAACTCCTTGAACACTGCGCGACGGCGAAATCTCGCGGCCGACAGCGAAGTGGGAACGGACGAGTCGGGAGTTACTAGAACGCAGCGACTCAGCGGAGCATTGGGTGAGGAGGCTCCTCGACCTGATCATCGAGACGGATCCGGTGTCGTTCATGACGGATCATGGCGCGCACTCTCGCCTGCTTTCCTCTTGGAACGACAACCTGGTCCGGGGACTGGTGTGGACCACGGCCTTCCTCGACATTTCGTGGGCGATCCCAGAACTCGAGAAGGTGGCTAACCTCTGCGTCCGCGAGTCTCATGGACGGACAGTGCGATTGACGGCCGTGAACGGGGAGAAGGTCCAGTACGCCTGCTTCCAGGTGCTGGCGCGGATCGGATCCACGGAGGCTCTCAGCGCGTTGGGGAGGCTGGCCAGCGCGACGTCAAACCTTTCCGCGCAGAAGCGCATCCTCGCCGAACTGGAGGTCGCCGCAGGGCATGCGGGGGTCTCGGTCGCAGATCTCGTCGAGACCTCACAGCCGGACTGGGGCTTGGACACAGAGGGCTGTGCCAGGCTCGATCTTGAGGGCGTCAGCGCCATCCTCCGGTTGGATGACGCCGTGGGGGCAACGGTCACGTGGCTTGTGGAGGGCAAGGAAGTAAAGCGGAAGCCGACGGAGGTAGTCGACTCGGACGCAGCTGCAGTGAAAGATCAGCGCGCACAACTCCGCAAGGCTGCAGCCGTCGAACGTGGTCGGCTCGAAGGTCTCTTCACAAGCGGCCGCGAATGGCCGATGGAGGAGTTCCATCGTCGTCAGGTCGAACACCCGCTGGTTGGATGGTTCGCCCGCAGGTTGTTGTGGGTGATCAGCCCCGTCATCGGAGACGTCGAGGTTGGAATTCCAACCCTCGAGCCCGGTCAGTTCATCACAGCTAGGGGTCACTGCGAGGTCAACGGAGCGGCAATCGTCGGGATCTGGCACCCGTTGTTGTCCACCCCGGAGGAGGTCCTGGCGCTTCGTGATCTACTCGGCAGAGAGGGGATCGTTCAGCCATTTCGCCAAGCCTGGCGTGAGGTCTACCGCCCAGACGCGGTCGAGCTGACGACAGGACTCCATTCGAGTCGATTCGCCGGACACGTCGTCAGGTTCCACCAGCTCTACGCCCTGACGAGGGGGCGGGGCTGGACTGGCGGGTACCTGTCGGGGGCGTGGGACGGAGGTGAGTCGACGGACGCGACACGGCGATTCGAGAGCGCAGGGATCCAGGCTGACTGGGCGATCGCTAGCTTTGATCCCGATCCGTCTCGCGACTATGTCGGGCTGGCGGTCACGGACCGGCTGGTGTTTCGCCCGATCGGAGAGAAGGAGTCTGCGCCCTTGCCGATCAGCGGAATACCGGACATCGTGTTCTCCGAGACCCTCCGCGACCTGGATCTCTTCATCAGCGTGAGCAGCGTTGCCACCGACCCCCTCTGGCTCGAGAAGTTCGCCCCGGGATCGCAGCGCATCCAGGAGTACTGGGAATCGATGGCCGCCGGCGGCTTGGCGGACGCGGTGGCCCATCGTCGCGAGGTCCTCGAGACCCTCCTTTCCGAACTCCCTGAGGCTGACCAGCTCGAGCTTGAAGAGCGTCAGCTCGTTGTTCGAGGGGTCATGCGGACCTACTCCATCGACCTCGCCACCGCGAACGTCAAGATGGAGCCGCCCGGACGATGGCTGTCCATCGACACTCACCTCGGGGCGGGATCAAGATTCCGCCCAGGGCCACTACCAGCTGTCGACGACGACGTCATCCTGGGGAGGATCGTCTCGCGGGCTCGGCTACTAGCCAGCGACAATCGCATCTCGAATCCGTCCTTGTTGCAGCAACTGCGGGATCGCTAGGAGCTCCCTCAGGGCCTGGTCCTGGGGACTGACTTCTGGGCGTGAGTGGTCGTCACAGATCATCCGCCCGTGTCTTGCAGGTTCAGTCTGGTTCTTGCCGCCGGCAGACTCAGCTCACCAAGTTTGGACACAGCTCGCACACCAATCAAGGCATTTCTGGAGACGCGCCGTACGAGCAGGACACCGTTGGGCGATCGAAAGACCTTGATTCCGACGGATCTGAGTATCACGGGGTCGACCTCGAGGAGGAGATCGACCGCCGCCCGCTTCCCCACTCGGCTATCGACTGCGGCGGCCAGGTGGACGTGTGTCCGGTGTACTGGAGAAATACCAGACTCAGCGATGCCGTCGATCGTTGTGACCTTCGTACCGTGCCACAGCGTGCGAGTGGGAGCCACTATGTCCCAGCTGGCCTCAAGTCCTTCCATTGTGACGGGCATTCCCTCGAGCGAGTGCCCCTGGCACGCACGGATGCGATCACCCTTCACCTCGAGACGCGCCTTGTCGTTGTATTCGACCGCCCGGTTGAGGTCGTCTCGAGTCATCGACAGCACCTCTAGGACTTCACCGATGGCCGACCAGCCCGCTTCATCCATGGGGAGGTTGACCTCGCCCGCCCCGTGACGGAGCAGCCAGGAGAGCTGCTTGCTCAGGGACTTGACATCTCTACTCATGGAGCGCTCGCTTGCAGCGCCTCCAGGAGACGACGAACGGCCGGGTCGTGCCGCGTCGGCGTACGGAACACGGCCGAGTACGAGACCATCGGTAGGTCCTCTACGGGTCGAGAGACTGTCCCCTCATTCGGCTCGACGCAGCCGTTCACCACACAGATGCCAACGCCGAGGCTGACGAAGTCCAACATCTGGGACCAGCCCTCCGCTTCTGCGGCAATCTGGAGTTCGATACCCGCCCGACGCGCCGCTCGGTCAAGGACTTCTCGCTGAGGCCTCCCCTCTGGCGGCACGACAAGGTCCTGTCCGGCTAGGTCGGTAAGACGAACAGCCCTCATTCGCGCCAGGTGGTGGTCCAACGGGACGACCACCACCTGGTTGTATCTGGCAAGTTCGATGGCAGCGAGACCCGTCGGACGCGACCGCAGGACGGTGACTCCCACATCGGCGCGGCCGTCATGGACCGCCGCGATGGTCTGGTCCCGGTCGGTGGAGAGAAGGCGCAGCGTGTGGCCCCTTTGGTGGAGAATCCGAACAGCGCCCTGAGTGACCCACCGATGCGCGCCGGCACCGGCAGCAAGGACGAGCGTTGCATCTGGCGGCGAACCCAGAGCTCCGAGGAACTCACCGAGTCGCTGATCGAGTTCCGCGGCAAAGGTGGCAGTGGACCTCCCGAGCGCGGTCAGATGGAGGGCGCGACCGTCCTTGACATACAGCGCGTCCCCAAGTCCCGCGGCCAGCTTGCCCACCTTGACGTGAAGCGCGGGCTGCGAGAGGTGGAGCTCTTCGGCGGCCCTCGTGAAGTTGAGATGGTCGGCGAAGACGGCAAAGGCTCGGAGGCCGTCGAGTGTGATCAGGTCACGGTCTATAGGCTATGACTATAGATCATGTGACAAGTACTAGTTCCATCAAAGTGAACCGTGCTGCACAATCGACCCATGCAACCGAGCCTGCCCGTTCTGGGAATCGACTTCGGGGGAGTGATCAACGATGGATCGTCTCACCCGAGTGGGGACGATACCGCCTTCCTATCCGGCGGCTACAAGGAAGCCATGGCCACGCCGATGATGGCTGGCGCGGTCGAATCGATCAGGCGCCTCCACGCTGCCTTCGAGGGCCGAGTCTGGATCATCTCGAAGTGCGGACCGCGAATCCAGCAGAGGACAGAGCAGTGGCTCGAGTACCACCGCTTCTTCGAGTCGACAGACGTTGACCCGACCCATGTCCGGTTCTGCCGGCAGAGGCCTGGGCTTCCTCCGGTTTGACGGATATCCAACATCAGGGGCAGAGCCCCAGAAAGGATGTCCACAATGGAGACCATGGAGAAGAGGAAGCCCCGTCCGCGGCGCTCGTTCCCTCCGGAGTTCAAGGCTGAGATCGTCGAGCTGTGCCGGCGTGGCGATCGCAGCATCGCCCAAGTGGCCCGGGACTTCGATCTGACCGAGACCAACGTGCGGACCTGGGTCAAGCAAGCCCAGATCGACCAGGGCGAGCGCCCCGGGCTGACGAGTGAGGAGCGGGCCGAACTGGCCCGGTTGCGCCACGAGAACAGGCAGCTGCGTCTCGACAACGAGACGCTCAAGCGAGCGACGGCTTTCTTCAGCCGGGAGACCCGATGACGGTGGACCCGTTCATCGAGGCGGAAGAAGTCGCAGGCCACGGTGCGACGCGCGCCTGCCGCCTGCTCGAGGTCTCCCGGTCCGCCTACTACGAGCGCAAGAAAGGCATCCCCTCGGCCCGAGCACTCGGCGACGCCGAGCTGCTCTGCGAGATCAGAGCAATCCACGCCGAGTCGGGCGGCACCTATGGCGCCCCGCGGATCCACAAGGAGCTGCTCCATCGTCATATCGCCGCCGGCAAGCGCAAGGTGGCCAGGCTGATGCGAGCGGCCGGCCTCGAGGGCCGCTGCAAGAAACGCTGGCGCAAGACCACCGTGGTCGACCCTGACGCCGAGGCGGCCCGTGATCTGATCGGGCGCCACTTCGGGCCGTGTGAAGAGATGGACCGCCGCTATGTCGGGGACATCACGTACATCTCGACCTGGGAAGGTTGGGCCTACCTGGCCACGGTCATCGACCTGGCCTCACGCCGCGTCGTCGGCTGGGCCTTGGCCGATCACATGCGCACCGAGCTGGTCACCGACGCCCTGGCCATGGCGTTGGCCAACCGCGCACCCGAGAGGGGCGTCATTTTTCATTCGGACAGGGGCCGTCAATATACGAGTCGGGACTTCGCAGAGCTGGCCCGGGCCAAGGGCGTCGTGCTCTCGGTCGGACGCAAGGGCGAATGCTGGGACAACGCGGTGGCCGAGAGCTTCTTCGCCACCATCAAGCGCGAGCTCATAGACGCCCGTGCCTGGCCTACTCGCAGCGGCCTTCGACGTGCCGTCTTCGAGTACATCGAGGGCTGGTACAACACGCGCCGGCTGCACTCGACCCTCGGCTACTTCAGTCCGGCCCAATACGAAGTTGTCCACCACAACGCCGACCGTCAGGCGGCATAATCAACACAACCAACCTGTCCGTCGAACCGGATCAAGCCCAGCCGGAGAAGGCCGATCACTGTCTCGAGCTTGCAGTGACCCACTTCGTCGACGACCGGAGCGACGTCCTGAACCACCTCGTCGGGATCGTCGAGCACCTCTACCTGTTTGGGGCCCGATCACGGGGCAAGTGGCCGGCCTTCACGAGGGTCGGGTCATGGCCGGAGACCGAGGAAGCCATCAGGAGGACCCTGGGGGAGCTGGCGGAGCATCAGGGTCTCCTTGGGCTCGGAATGTCCGAGTGACCGTTGGAATGGACATTGACTGACCGTTGACACGTGAGAATCGCGGTGTCGCAACTCGGGCTTTCGCCGGTGTCCATTTGGATTTCGCGACAGAAATCGCCGATTTCGCGACACCTTTCCTGAGGACCGCTCACCAGGTGTAGCCGCGCCGGCTGTTTCGTGTGGCCGGACACGGAGGGCCAAGGACCCTGGTGGGCAACCTGGGTCCCCTCTACAGTCCTTGGCATGGACGAGCCGACCGAGCTGCGGCGCAACGGACACTGGAAGATGGCCGTGTGGGCCCTGCGCGTGGGTTTCCTCGCGGTCGCCACGATCTTGGTGGGCGTCATCGTGCTGTCGTCCGGTGGCACGCCGTGGGTCCTGGCTGCCGGCGTGATCTTCTGGCTCGCCTGTGCCGCGATCATCTTGACCGGGTTCCTCCAGGCACGGCACGATCTGCCCGAGCCGCGACCCGGGTTCTGGTCGATGCGGTGGATGATCATCCACGACGCCGTCGGCCTGAGGGTACGGACCGGCGCTCCTCGCTAGCGCTTCTGGCTGCTGCGTCCGCCCTGGCCGCATCCTCGAACTTCTCGCGTCAAAGTCGAGCCGAGCGTGAGCTGAGTGCTGCCTCGGGGTGCAATATGCGAGTAGACGTCTGTCGCGAATTCTGTGACTCCTCCACGCGAAGGAACAGCTCGTAGTGAGAGTTCGCGTTTGACGTCATCGGCTTTTCGCGAGCGACGACAGCGAATTTCGCGAGTGGCGACACCGTTTTCGCGTTTGACGACAAAAGCGCGCTTACCTCCGGGCGAGTAGCCGATGCTCCGGATCCCGCGTTTCGTCCTCCGGGACTACCTCGAGGTGCCCAGTCTCCCCTAGACCTACTCGGAAGTGGAGTGGATGCTCGTGGTCGACTGGAACGATGCCGTCCACCTCGCCCGGGCCCGTGAGCAGCGCGCCCTGGCGTACCGCATCGGGGTACTCCGCGCCGAGCACAAGAACTCCGTCGCGGACGTCGCCCTGATACTGGACGAGGGCCGTGGCACCCTCACGTCCAAGCTCAACGGGCACATCCCGGCGACCGAGGACGACTTGATCCCGCTGAAGCTGGCTAAGCCGGACCGATCGGGAGATCCCTGTCGTCATTCAAGGGCCGTCTGAACGCAGCTCATCGAGGACATCCAGCTGACGTCAGTCGATACCAAGCGCGACACGCAACGGAGGGCCGACGATGACGGTGCCATGCCGTCTGGTGGCTTCCTTGATGCCGTCAGACTGCTCGGGTCCGGGCGGGACCCGAGCCATGTCCTCGATCATGGGGAAAAGTCCTCCCGGCGTCATGAGGTTGATAGCCCGGACGAGGTCGTCGCCGTTGTGCAGGTTGTCGAAGGTGTGCGCCACTCCGGGTGGGATGCTGAGGAAGTCGCCCGGCCCGAGGTCGAAGACCTCTTCGCCGGCCTGGACCGTCAATAGTCCTTCGAGGACATAGAAGGTGTCGTCCTGCACTTCGTGGAGGTGCAACGGTGGGCCGGTCATGGGCGCGAACGCGGCAGCCATGAAGTCGAAGCGTCCCGTGGTGTCGGACGCGGTCGCCTTGAACAGGTGCGGGCTGCCGAAGGCCAGCTGACCCTCGTCCGCCTTGGTCAGGAGGTACTCGCCGGTGCCGGCCGGCGGGCCTTCGTGCCTGGGGAGGTGCATGTCGCCGAAGCGTCCCTGGGCGAGGATGCTGTCCGACGTCATGCACAGCAGCCCACCCGCCGCCGTCACCGGGTCTTGAACCCGGACGAATAGCTCGTGGTTGGCGAAGTAGTCGCCCAAGACTAGGTAGACGGTCTCGGGGCCGATCTCGGTGGGGCGGGATGACATGCGGGTGAGCAGCGCCACCACGTCGCCTCGGAGGCCGCCGGTATCGGTGGTTCAGGGTGAACGGTCGTATCGACGCCGCACTGAGAGGAAGGAAGACGTCGTCGACGACCTCGGCGATGGCACGCCTCGATGGTGGAGTGCGGGTGTGGAACAGCTCATGGCGGAAGAGGTCCGTGGGGAGGGTGGCAACTCTCGGGCTGATGCCGTGTCGGACCTCGCCGCGCTCTTAGGCGTGCTTGAGGATCGTGCCCATCACATCTACGGCTAGAGCATCCGCCCCGGGGGACCAAAGCCTCTATTGAATCGCGATGGCGGGGTACAAGATCTGACTGCGAGCAAACAGGAGCCTGCTGGAGCGTATTGGCATCAATCGAGCCTGTGGCGTTCCACGGAGGAGCGATTACCGTCGCTTCCCACAGCGAGAACAGACGACGCGCCGGAAAGTGAGAACTTGCCATGGCCGATGAATGGGGACCCCTGGGAGCGCTGGCTGGGGAATGGGAGAGCGACAAGGGAGGCCTCGACACTGCGTTCTCGCATTCCGAGGGAAAGGTGCTGGGAAGTCCCTACCTCGAGAAGTGCACGATGAAGCCGTTCGGCCCGGTCGACAACGGCGATCAGCACCTCTACGGCCTTGACTACAAGAGCGCCATGTGGCGTGGCGACGAGGAAAGCCCGTTCCACACAGAGGTGGGCTATTGGTTGTGGGACGCGGCAACTGGCGAAGTCATGAAGGGCTTCGTCGTCCCGCGCGGAATCACAGCCCTGGCCGGAGGCACCGCGGCCGCCGACGCCAAGAAGTTCACCTTGAAGGCTGTCATGGGCGACGCCCGTTACGGTATCGGCGAAAACGCCTATCTGGCCAAGAACGCCAGCACGCTGAGCTACGAGGTGACGATCACCATCGGCGAGGACACCTGGTCCTACGACGAGGTCACGATGCTCCGGATGAAGGAGTTCGACGAGCCGTTCGCCCACACCGACCACAACACTCTTGGTCGGGTCGGCTGAGCCAGGGCTGACCGTCGCCTCGAGTCGATCGCCGATCCTCGAACAGCATCAGGTTCGGGAGCCCCGCTAGGTCGGGTCGGCGTCGATGCTCGGTGGACAGTGCGGCCGCGGAGCTGGGTGTGCGCTGTCAGGACGTGGGCGGTCCCCCGGACAGCGATCAGCGCGTCAGGCGCCACCACACCGAGGGACCCTGCAGCGCGCTCGACGTCCTGAGCTCCACGTGGGTGACGCGCCCACCCTGGTGGACGCGGAGCGTGCCGACCGCAGTGCCCGTGGCCAACGGGGCCGCCAACGCGTGGAGGTGCACCGCAACGGGAACCGAGAGTCCCGGCCAGCCCAGAACCGTCAGCGCCGTCGAGACCGTGACAGGCGTCGACGCGCCCCATGGCGTCGTGAGCCGCCCGACGACGCGGCCGACCGGAAACAGGGTGTGCGCGCCGAGCGAGGACTCCGAGGCCTTCACCAATGCGTCTCCAGCGTCGACCGCGGCAGTGTTCGGACCGCTCGGGCCCGTCTGCCCGAGTACCGCACCGACAATGGTGGCGTCGCTGCCTGCGACACTCCGTTGCGCGACGAAGAGGTAGCACCCGTTGGCCGCGGTGTCGGACCCGGTCGCGACGCCGACGATGCCGTCGACGCCGAGGTCGAAGTCGAGGTTGTAGCCGAGCCCGGCGAGCGGCAGGTTCGCCTGACCCATGTCGACGATCTCGCGCAGCGCGGGCATGCTCATCGCGGCTTCGCCCAGGTGGATGAGGTCGAGCGGCGTGCTCGTCGTCGCCGCATCCACCCCGCTCGGATCGGCGATGTGGGTGGAGCCAAGGCCAAGAGCGCCGGCGGTCTGGTTCATCTTGGCTACGAACGCACCGGTGCTGCCCGCGTCCCAATCGGCGAGGAGTGTGGCCATGTCGTTGCCCGAGTCCACGAGCATCCCCTCGAGCGCCTGGAGCTCGGAGAGGCTCTCACCGGCGGCAACGGGAACCTCCGACCCGCCCAGCGCCGTCCCCGCCTGATCGGCGGCGACTGCGGCCGGCGTCACGGCGATGGACGGCCCGGCGGCACCGGACGCCAAGGGGTGGTCATGCAGGACGACGTACGCCGTCAGTACGCTCGCTAACCCGGCAACGGGGACCGCACGGGAGGACCGAACCTGCCCCAGGCTCCCGACGCCCTCCACCATCACCGCCGCCTCGCCGCTGCTCGGCCACGGCAGGACGGGGGCGTTCCCGGCGAGGCGGATCGGGGTCGTCAGCCCGACAACGGAGGGCTGGGGGAGTGGGCGGAACCACTGCACGACGCCGCCGGCGGCGAGCGCCACCACCAGTGCCGTCACGGTTCCTGCCACCAGCCGGCGCCTGATGCGCGCGGATCGCTCGGCGGTCATGATCTCGAGCTCTTCTTCGCTCGGCGGTGGGAGGTGACGCCCGAGCTCGGCCAATCGCTCCTCACTCGCCCGGGGCAGTCCCCGGTGCTCGGCATGCGCAGGGCTTCTGCGCCCGCCGAACCCGTCGTTATTGACCATCGGGCAGAAGACTAAAGCTGCGTCGTCCGTCGTGGTCCGCGACTCGACGGTTGGGCGCTCCGTCGTCCGGCGGAGGGGCGCCCGTCAGGTCAAGGTCGCAGCTGGGCGGCCGTGTTGCCTCCGACGTTGCCTACGGCCGACGCCCGTTGGGCATGAGGTCGCTCGCGCCCCATTGGCCGAGCGAGTTCAGCTGCACCTGGTCACCGGTGGCCTCGACGATCTTGTCGCCGCCCACGTACATGCCGGTGTGGTACACGCTCGTCCAGTCGGTCTGGCTGGAACCCCAGAACACGAGGTCGCCGGCGGACAGCGCGTCCAGCGCCACCGGCTGGCCCGCCGTCTCGTACTGGTCGTTGGCCACCCGGGCGAAGCTCACCTCGGCGCCGTTCTCCCACGAGGCGAGCGCGAGCCCGGAGCAGTCATAACCGACCGGCCCGTTGCCACCCCAGATGTAGGGCTTGCCGAGTTGGGCGAACGCGAAGAGGACCGCCCTGTCCCCGGGCGTGACGGGCGCGAACATCAGTGCCTCGGTGGGCGGTGCCCCCTGGGCGTCGCCGAATGGGTACGCCGTGCCGTTCTGGTCCTCCACCCAGTAGCCATGACCCGACTGGCTCGAGACCACCCGCTCCGCCGGGTCGAGAGCGGGCCCACCGGCGGCCGAGCCATAGAAGCCGGCGTCACCGAAGTTGAAGATGCCTCCGTCGGAGGCCACCAGCCAGTAGCCCTTGCCGTCGGGCGTGGGCGCCATGCCCACGATGGGCTGGTCCAGGTGGATCGAGCCGGTCGAGCCGTAGAAGGCAGCGTCGCCGTAGGAGAAGATGCCACCGTCGGACGCGACCAGCCAGTAGCCCTTGCCGTCGGGGGTCGCCGCCATCCCCACGATGGGCTTGTTCAGAGCGATGGAGCCGGTCGAGCCGTAGAAGGCAGCGTCGCCGTAGGAGAAGATGCCACCGTCGGACGCGACCAGCCAGTAGCCCTTGCCGTCGGGGGTCGCCGCCATCCCCACGATGGGCTTGTTCAGTGCGATGGAGCCGGTCGAGCCGTAGAAGGCAGCGTCGCCGTAGGAGAAGATGCCACCGTCAGAGGCCACCAGCCAGTAGCCCTTGTCGTCCGTGGTCGTGGTGATGGTGACGATGGGATGGTTGAGGGGCAGACCCGCCGCCGAGCCGTAGGCGCCGGCGTCGCCGAAGTCCCACACCGCGCCCTGCGCACTCGCCAACCAGAAGTTGTCAGATGGGATGCCGGTCGACGAGTCGACGCCGCTCGAGCCGGGCGCACTCGCCCCGGCGACCGAGGCCGCGCCGATGGCCGAGGCGGCGACAGCCAGTGCGCCGAGAGCCAGGCGGCCCGCACGCCAGCGGATCACGCCGAGGCCGCCCACGCCGCGCCGCAGGCCCCGGTGACCTTGGTCATCGCAGGACGGACGCGTGGGCGCACGGGGGACAAATTCGGCGCGGCCGCCGGTTCCTTGAGCGATGCGCGGCGGGGAACCGGCGCGAGTTGGGCCCCCGTTGGGCAGAAGCGACGAAGCAACCTGGGCTCCCCTCTCGTGATGCACCCTTGTACGCTCCGGTCATGAAGCGCTCCATCGTCGTCGTGTCGACGGTGGGGGTGGTGATCGCAGGTCTCTCGGCTGGGCCACTCGTCGCGGGGGCATCGACGCGGGGCGGCACGCAGCCCCAGGCGCCCGCCATCGCCGAGTTGCCGGTTGTCTCCTGTGTCACCAGCTACGGGGTGGCGCCCTCCGGTATCCCGTTCGTCGCCCGGCAGCTGCCGACGACAAGCTCGGTCCACGGGCTGAGCTTTTATTCCAACGGTCGGATCACGGTGCTCGGTCCCGTCGGGTGGGCCTGCGGTGCGCTCGTCGCGGCCGACGGCGGTCAGAAGCTCGACGTCTATCCGCAGGGCAAGCCCGACTCCTCGACGAGTCTCGCGCCCAAAGGGGCGGCCCTCGTCGAGGTGGACGCCGACTACACGGGGCACCTCCCCGGGAGCCAACTGGTCTGCGCGCTCTTCCCGCGGTCCGCCGGGGCCGCTGCGGTGCGATCGTCCGGCTTGCCGTGCCCGAGTACGCGCGGCCAGACGTCGATCCAACTCACCCCTGATGTCGTCGCGTTCAGCGACCCTCCGGGCGTCACCGGGTCGGGCACGGGCTCAGGTGGGACGTTGAGCTCCGTCGGCGCGGCCGTGTACCCGCAACTGGGCTTCGGGCCAACCGACAGCGTTGACGTGGCGCTGCTCTCGTGCACGCTGCCCAAGAGGATCTCCTCGCTGTGCCCGGCCATCGAGGGGGATTTCCTGGTCCGCAACGCTCCGACCTTCGTCCCATCGTCCGGGCAGTAGATCGATCGGCCCGCCCACCACTCATCACGACCTCAGGCCGAGTCCCCGCCGGATGGCCACCTCCACCGGAGCGTACGGACCATGCGCACGCTCGACGGCGAACGGTGCCGTGTTGGCCAGACCGGGTTGCGCCATGAGTCGCGGCGTCCATCCGGTCGGCGCCTGGGCGGCATGGACCAAGAACGGATGGCACAGGTAGACGTCGCCGGCGTTGCCGCTGGCCACGACCTCCGGCCGCCCCACCGATGCCTCGGCGGCCAGCCGGGAGACCAGAGCTCCCGTCAGGCCTGCCTCGCCCGCGTCGCGCAACAGGGCGGGCACGTCGAGATGGGAACCCACCCGCAGGCGGGTCGGCCCGTCCGCGGGTCCACACGGTGAGAACAGGAACAACATGAGGAGCGCCCGTTCACGCGAGAAGACGTTGACCCGCCATTGGGTGAAGTCCGTGTCGACCGCCGACCGGCCCGAGAAGCCGTCCGGGGGGAAACTCGAGTCGATGTGCCACGCGGTGTCCTCGGGCGCCTCGAGGTGGGGGAAGCGGATGACGAAGATGCCGAGGTGGGGCCGGGGGAGCCATCGGCCAGGTCCGACCAGTTGATCGAAGGCGGCATGCAGCCGTGGCTGGTCGAACGCCGCCTTGAACGGCCCTTCCTCGGTGGGCAGCACGCGCACGACCGGCCTGGTCCAGGTGGCGGGGTCCACCGGGCTCTGCTCCACCTCGGCCCACAACGCAGCGCGGCCGGCCGCAACCGGACGACCGAGGCCATCCTGACGAAGCCGTTCTCGACGAACTGCTCCACCTCGGCTTGGCTCAGTGGGCCCACCGCCATCTCCACCCGGCGAGCGTAACGTTGCGCGGAATGGTCCTGCGCCGCGTGAGACCGAGGCGGCGCGCCGCGTCACGTCGATGCCGCAGTCATCGACGACATCGCCCGGTGGGTCAAGGCACAACACGGAACCTGACGACACGCGAGGGCGCCGTGCGGCGCTCCGTCGTCGGTCGGCCGCGTAGACGGCTTCAGCGGCGCGGTGCGGGCGTGGCCAGCCGGGGGAACAGTCGCGCACCGAGGTGCACGGCGAAGTCGATGGCGAGCGCCGGCGAGACCGTCGGGTCCGAGTCCGGGGGATCCGGGCAGTCCTTGTCGTGGCGTGCGTGCTCGTACAGGCCATGGCACATATGGCGACCCAGGGTGCCCAGTGCCCGGAAAGCTTCCACCTGTTCCGCCTGGAACGGGGGTACCGGCAGCGGGTCGGTGTCCGGCCAGGTCTCGGGTGCCCGGGGCGCCTCGAGGCTGAGCAGCGGACCGAAGCTCGGCGCCGCCGCGTCGCGTGCCGTGAAGGGGTCGCCCAGGTCCCAGGTCTCACGCAGGGTCGCCAGCATGGAGGTGTGGCGGAACTCGCGGGTGCACACGGTGCCCTCCGCGAGCCACGGGGACACGATGACGGCCGGCACCCGGTAACCGGAGCGGTCGAAGGTGAACCCGAGCTGTCCCGGTGGCGCGCCGGGCACCGGGGGCGGGACGGCTCCCGGCGCGACGTGGTCGTAGGTGCCGCCGGGCTCGTCGAAGCCGACGAAGAGCGTGGTGTTGAAGACGTTCGATCCGGTTGGTGACGCGGCGGAGCGAACGGCTTCGTAGATGCGGGCCAGGAAGGCCTCCCCGGCGAGGATGGACGACGGTGCGTCCATCAGGATGTCGAGGCCCGGAATGAGGGCACGCCCGAAGGCGGGGTGGTAGTCACCGTGGCCCGCCAGCAGGTTCGGCTCGATCAGGGAGAAGTCCGGCAAGGTGCCCGCAGCGGCATCCTGTTCGAACTCGGAGAAGGGGACGAAGTGGGTCGTGAACCGAGCCCGCAGGCGGTCCATGTGGATGAATCCGGTGAAGGAGATCGGATGGGGTTCGAGCACGTAGACCTTCCACGTCCGCCCGCAGCGCTCCAGACGCTCGAAGATCGTCTCCGCCGTGTTGTGACGCATGAAGTTGGTGACCGGCCGGTTGACCACGAACCCGGACGACGATCCGGCGGTCCAGAACGACCGGTTGGCCAACGTCTGGGACGGCACCTCGCTGAACCAATGGTCGAACACCCCGAAGCCGCGGGCCAGCGCGCTGATGACCGGCACCTGGTCCGGCATGTAGCCCGTCATGATCTGGCTGTACTCCTCGTAGGTGGGCTGTCGGCCCAGCTCGAACGTCAGGAAGCTGATGTAGTCGGTGACGAAACCGTTCATCGTCGGCCGCGCGCCCGGGGGAGGTGCGTTGTAGGGCGGGACCATGTCGGTGGCGTCCTTGAAGCGGTTGGCGTCGTTGAGGATGTTGAACAACTGCGTGTTGGTGTGCTGGTACTCCTCGCCGGGATCGGGGTCCGGCATGTCCATGCCGCCGGCCACCCCGTAGGGCACCACGCCGTTCACCGCGGCGTGCTCCGCCCACTCCGGGACCGGATTGCTGAGGTCCTTGCCGATCACTCCCTCGAAGGCCTCGACCTCGCCGGGGGCGTAGAGCTGCCCGAGCAAATTGTCGAATGATCGGTTCTCGAAGAGCACCAGCACCACGTGGTCCATCGCGTTCTCTCGTGCTGGGGTCATCGGCTCCTCTCGTCCATGAGGTGCGGCGAAGCGCGTCGGTACGCTACCGCCACGACGATGGGGGAACAGACGTGTGCACCTCCTTGACCACGCACCTGATTTCGGGCTTCACGCCCTGCCCGGCCGGCGACGTCAAATACCGCACGCCAATTGCCGCACGCCGGTGATGACCCATGTCTGGCAAGTGCCGGTGGCGGGCGGCCCGCTCACCCTCGATCCTTCGGACTGCAGGTGGCCGAGGCGGCCTACGAGGTCCAGATGAACGGTCAGGCCCCGATCACGCCCGGTGCCGGCTCGACGTTCGCCAGCACCACGGTCTCGAACGGGTCGTTCTGACCGTCCGCCGTTTTCAGGATTTCGTCGTGAACTGGTAGGTGAACGGCGCCGCCGGGGGGGTCAACGTGGCCGTTCGGCGACCCGACGTGACGATGACCTTGGTGCCCCCGGCCCCGACGGACACCTGGCCCGGCCCCAGCATGATCTGCCGCTGGTTGGCTCCGGGCGCCAGGATGCCCTCGAAGAGCGGCCGCTGGCCGGGGGCCCCGATGCTGACCCAGGAGCGGCCTGTCGACGTGACCACGGTGACCGCGTATGCCGAGATGTCGATGGCGTACGTGGCCGTCTGGGGGCCGGTCGAGGTTTGGGTCAGTAGTGGCGTCGTCGGGGCGACGGGTGCCGGATGGTGCACGGTGGGCGTCGCGCTGGTCCCGGGGCTCGAACCATTTCCGTGCCCGAGGACCCCGGCCTTGACCAGCCCGAGGGCCGCCCCCGCCGCCAGCACGACGAGCGCAAGCAGCGCCACGGCGACCCGCAGCCACCGCACCGAGCCCGCCCGGCCGCCACCCCGGCCTCTGCCCCGGCCGCCGTCGTGGACGACCGGGATCTTGTCGGTGTCCGCGTAGGTGGGGTAGGCGAGATCACCCGAAAAGAGCTGGCCTTGCCCCTCCCTGCCGGGGGGCCGCTGGAACACGGCCGTGGCAAACGGGTCCGGACTGAGTCCGGCTTCGTCGGCTTGCACGTCCATGGCCGGTTGTCGACCTCCCACGCCCCGAACTTGACTCCACGAATTTTAGGCGGCCCCGGCAGCGGCCCCGGCAGGCCACGGCCACGGTGACGCCCTCGGCTCCCACCAGGATCCCACGTTGCGGGGTCGAGCGGGTAGCGGGACCGGGCCGAGCGTCCCGGGGCGTCCCCCGGTGCCCCGGACCAGGCCATGTCGCACCCCACGAGGGCGGGCTGGCCGCCCTCGTGGGCCGGCGAGCGTCCGGCGGCTCAGCGGCCCGTGCTGCCGTCGAGCAGCTCGCGGGTGATGTCCATGTGCCCGACGTGCCGCGCCGTCTCCTCAACCAGGTGGAACACCGCCCAGCGCAGTGTGGTCGGCCGCAGCTCTCCGGTTGACGGCAGGTCGAAGGAGGCGGCCCGGTCGAGGACGGCATCGGCCAAGGCGGTTTCGGCCCGGTAGAACGCGACGACCTCGTCGACACCCCAGCGGTCCGGCAGGTCGAACATGTGCGCCCGCCACGCCATGTCCATCGGCTCGCCGGCGAAGATGGCACGCAGCCAGAGCCGTTCGGCGAAGCCCAGGTGGACGACGATCACCCCGAGGGCGTTGGCGGTCGAGGTCGGGCGCCAGCGCAACTGCGTCGCGTCGAGCCCCCGGATCTTGAAGAGGGCACTGTCGCGGAGGTGCTGCAGCCACGCCCGCGCCATGGGGATCTCGCCCAGCGGCGTCGTCTCGTCGGGACGCCGGATGGTGAGCCGCGGCGGCGTGTCGGGCACGGAACCCGCAGCGGCGTTACGGCACACTGCCCGTCGTGGTCGTGACGAGCTCGCCGCCGCACACTGACGTGTACCAGTTGGAGATGGTCACGCCGTCGGTTTCGAGCTGCGTGTTCTTGCCCAGACTCTCGAACGAGGTGAGCAACCCCTGGAAGCTCGAGGCGTTCTGAATGTCGCTCTTGATCTGCTGGACGAAGGTCAAGAGGTTCTTGAACGCCGTCTGGACGTTGGCCGGTGCCGTCCTGATGACGGCGAGCGCCTTCTGCACGTTGCCCAGGTCGGCGTTATAGGCATTGAGCATGTCCTGCTTGGCCTGGGCGAAGTTGCCGGAAGCGATCGCCTTCTCCATGGCGGAGCCCACCGAGCTCGAGCCTGCCTGCTCGTTCTTCACGTCCTGGCACATGGCGCTGTTGGGATTTGAGCCCTGCACGGCGGTCGACCCGTGGTGCTTGGACCTGTGCCCGTTGTGGGCGGACGCCACGGTCATGGGGGCCAGGGCGAGCGCGACCCCGAAGACGCCGATGCAGATTCCTTGCCAGCGACGACGATGCACCACGGTCCCCACCTCCCGGTATCGAACTGCTGCCGGGACGCTACAGCACACGTTGCAACGAAACGGGGAATTGGCTGAAACGAAACGAGGAATTGGTCTTCGCTGGATTCGCGGCAGTGGGCACCGGGCGTCGGGGGATCTGGGCGCCGGGGGCCGGAGCCCGGATCGGGGCCGGGCATCCGGTGCAGGTGGGGTTATGGTGGACCGCTGACGGGGCGTCAGAAACTGGGGGCCAGGAGTGGATGATCTGACCGGCAAGGTGGCGGTGGTCACCGGGGGAGCCGCCGGCATCGGCCGCGGCATCACCGAGGCGCTGCTCGGCGAGGGGGCGCGGGTCGTCATCGCCGACATCGAGGAGCCGGTGCTCGACCTGGCCGTGAAAGAGTTGTCCGACGCCGGCCCGGTGCGGGGGGTCCTGACCGACGTCGCCTCCGCCGACTCCGTGGAAGCGCTGGCGGCGGACGTCTTCTCCCGGGAGGGCGCGTGCCACCTCCTCTTCAACAACGCGGGAGTGACGTCGGGCGGGGGCGGGCGTCCGTGGGAGCAGGAGCCGAACGACTGGTCGTGGTGCTTCTCGGTGAACGTCTTCGGCGTGGCCAACGGCATGCTGTCCTTCGTGCCCCGCATGATCGAGTCGGGGGAGCCGGGCGTCGTGGTGAACACGTCCAGCATGGACGGAGGCATCGCGCCCGTCCCCTACGCCTCGGTGTACGCCTCGAGCAAGGCGGCCATCTCCTGCCTCACCGAGGCTCTGGCCCACCAGCTGATCGCGGCGGACACGGCACTCCGGGCGGCAGTCTTCTATCCCTCCGGCGGACTGCTCGACACGGGCCTGTGGTCCGCCCAGCGAAACCGTCCCGAGGCTCTGGCCCGCACCGTGCCGCGGCCCCCGGCACCGGGGACGACCTTCGAGGAGTTCAAGGCGCAGCTCGAAGCGGCGGGGCGCTCGGTCGAGGTGATGGACCTGCGCGAGCTCGGCCGCTTCTGCGTAGAGGGCGTCAAGAGAGGCGACTTCATCATCGGACACGGACTCGACGAGTGCGCCGCCATGCTGCACCGGCGGGCCGACGCCATCGGGGCCGGGCAACTCCCTCGGGCTGCGTTGAGCTGATGACCACGACCGCCCGTGCTACCGAGCGGTACACGATCGTCTCGGCCGACGGGCACGCCGGGGGCGACATTCAGGACTACCGGCCCTATCTGTCCCGCCGCTGGCATGACGAGTTCGATGCCTGGGCGGCCGGATACGTGAACCCCTACGCGGATCTCATTGCTCCCATTGCCTACCGGAGCTGGGACAGCGAGCGGCGCCTGGCCGAGACGGAGGCCGACGGCATCGCCGCCGAGGTGCTCTTCCCCAACACGGTCCCGCCCTTCTTCGCCGAGGGCAACCTGGTCGCGCTGCCACCGACGCCCGAGGACTACGAGCGCCGGTGGGCGGGTGTCCAGGCCCACAATCGCTGGCTCGCCGACTTCTGCGCACAGGCGCCGGGCCGACGGGCCGGCATCATCCAGGTGTTCGCCAACGACATCGACGACGCGCTGGCCGAGGTGCGCTGGGCGGCCGAGACCTTCGACCCGTTCGGCGGCATTCTCCTGCCGTCCATCCCTCCCAACTCGCACCTGCCCCCGCTGTGGGAGGAGCACTACGAGCCCCTGTGGCGGGTCTGCGCCGAACTCGACGTCCCCATCAACATCCACGGTGGGAGTGCGCTGCCGGACTACGGCGAGCACGAGGCCGCCCGGGCCATGATGCTCATCGAGATCCCGTGGTTCAGCCACCGCTCCGTCTGGCACCTCATCTTCTCCGGCGTGCTCGAGCGTTACCCGACACTCCGGTTCGCCGTGACGGAGCAGGGAGTGGCGTGGCTCCCCCGGGGCCTGCAGACCCTCGACTGGTTCTACGGGCGGATGACGACGTCCAACGCGGCCGAGTCGAACTTCTTCGGGGCCGCCGCGGCGAAAATGACCATGACTCCCACGGAGTACTTCGCGCGCAACTTCTGGATCGGCGCGAGCTTCCTGCGCCCGAGCGAGGCGCCCCTGTGCCGTGAGCTCGGCATCGACCGAGTGATGTGGGGCGCCGACTACCCGCACTCCGAGGGCAGCTACCCCTACACGACCGAGGCGCTTCGGGTGGCGTTCGCCGACTACCCCGAGCCCGACGTGCGTGCCATGGTGGAGTCGACGGCGGCCTCGTTCTACGGCTTCGATCTGGCGCGCTTGCGCCCTATCGGCGACCGCGTCGGCCCGCTGGTGGCCGAGGTGGCCCGGCCGCTCGCCCCCGAGGACTGGCCGACCAAGACGACCTGCAATGCGTTCGACCCCACGCAGATACTCCGGGCGTGGTGAGCAGACAGGAGGAGACATGACGACCGTCCGTTACGGTGCCCGCGCGGCACAGGTGAACCGTGAGATCGAGGCCAAGAAGGCGGACATCTGGTCGCAGGCGGTCACGGCCGTCTACGAAACCGATCCCGACATCGTGGCCGCCGTCCTGCCACCACCGCTGGAGCCCGGCCCCGAACCGCTCGTGCGGATCACCATCACCAGGGTCGAGATGCCCGGCCTCCCGGTCTTCGGCGCCGGATGGATTGGCGTGCAGGCGCGCCATGGGGACCGGCTGGGCGAGTACCCGATCTTCATGCCGATGACGACCGAGCAGTCGCTCACCGGTGGGCGCGAGGTCAACGGGGAGCCCAAGAAGCTCGCCGACGTCGAGGTGACCCGCGAGGGAGACAGCGTGTCGGCCCGCATCGCCCGCATGGGATCGGTCATCTGCGAGATCACAGGCCGCGTGTCCGCGAGCCGCGAGAATTACGAGCTGGCCAAGACCGACTTCTGGTTCAAGCTCTCGCCCTCGCCCGAGTCGGCCGGCGTGCTCGACCAGGACCCGTTGTTGGTGTACGGCGAGAAGACGGAGCGGACGCGGGTGCACGAGGCGATAGAGGGCGAGCTCATCCTGAAGGAGGCGCCGCTCGATCCGGTGGCCGACCTCGTCGTGCGCCGCATGGTCGACCTGAACTGGACCGAGCGGGCTTCCACCCAGGTCGGTCGCATCATCGGTCCGGTGCCGCGCGCCGGACTCGAGCCCTTCATCCACCAGCGATACGACGATTTGTCTGTGCTCGGGGCGAAGCGATGAGCGACCGTTACACGATCATTTCGGCCGACGCCCATGCCGGACTGCAGTGCGAGGGTTACAGGCCGTACCTCGATACGGCGTACTACCCACAATTCGACGAGTACCTGGCCGAGCGCCAAGCCAATCGCGAACAGGCACTCCGAATGAACTACGACTACATCATGGGCTGGGAGAGCGACAACAAGGAGGGGTTGCGGGGCGCCTGGGACATTGAGCAGCGCGACAAGGAGCTCGATGCGGACGGCGTCACGGCCGAGGTCATGTTCGCCGATGCCGACGCCATCACCGGCATGGCGTCTCCACCCTTTGGGGCCGGCCTCTCCGCGGGGGCGATCGCCGACCCTGAGCTGGCCTTCGCCGGCGCCCGTGCCCACAACAGGTTCCTGGCCGACATGTGCGCGCAGAGTCCGGAGCGCCACGGCGGCATCGCGTTGGTGCCCATCACCCACGGGGTCGAGCGCTCGGTGGCCGAGATCGAGTGGCTGGCCGCCCAGCCCGGCATCCGGGGGATCATGGTGCCGACGATGTGGCACGACCTCAAGCCGTACAACGATCCGGACTACGACCCGGTATGGGCGGCGTGCCAGGAGGCGGGATTCCCGGTGCACACCCACTCGGGCGAGGCGCCGCAGGACGAGTACAACGACAACATCGGGATCTACCTGGCCGAGGTGGTCTGGTGGGCCGCCCGGCCCATGTGGCACCTGCTCTTCTCGGGGGTCTTCGAGCGCTTCCCCCGGCTGAAGTACGTGGTGACCGAGGCGGCCGCCTACTGGGCGGCGGACATGATGTGGAAGTGGGACCAGTACATGGGTGGTGGTCACACGACCAAGAAGATGGCGGCACTGCTGAAAGGCAAGATCTCGAAGCTGCCGTCGGACTACTTCGGCGAGAACATCTTCATCGGCGCGTCGACGATGTCCAAGGAGGAGATCCGCCGGCGGCACGTGCTGGGCTGCGACGTGGTCATGTGGGGGACCGACTACCCGCACCCCGAGGGCACCTGGCCGCATACCCAGCAGCGCCTGCGGGGCGATTTCGGGAGTATTCCGGTGGAGGACGCCCGCAAGCTGTTGGGCGAGACGGCGGCTCGCTGTTACGGCTTCGATCTCGCTGCGTTGCGTCCGATCGCCGAGCGCATCGGCCCGACTCCGGCGGACCTGGGCCAGGACCCGTCGCTGCGCACCGACCCCGAGGAGATCCGTGCCGCACGGTGGTGGAAGGACGAATACCAGGTTCAGGCACCGGGGTGAACGTGCGGGAGCCGCGATGAACCCGGGCCACATGGCGTACTGCGCCAGCGACGAGTGGCGTGCGATGGTGCAGGACGCCATCCTGCCGGTCGCCCTCCGTGACGTGGAGCTGGGCGACGAGGCACTGGAGATCGGCCCCGGGCCCGGGTTCACGACCGACGTGTTGCGCACCATGACCGGACACCTGACCGCCGTCGAGGTGGACGAGGGCTTGGCCGCCACGTTGGCCGACCGCCTGGCCGGTGCGAATGTCACTGTCGTCCTCGGCGATGCCACCGCACTGGATTTCGAGTCGGACTGTTTCTCCGGTGCTGCCTCGTTCCACATGCTCCACCACATCGCCCCTTCGGCCCACCAGGACCTGGCCTTCGCCGAGCTGGCCAGGGTGCTCGTGCCCGGAGGCGCACTGGTGGCGGCCGACGGGACCTACTCGGAGGGCAGCGCCCTGTTCCACGAGGGTGACACTTACAACCCAATCGATCCGGTGGACCTGGCGCGCAGGCTCACCGCCGCCGGTTTCGGCTCGGTGCAGGTGCGCACCTACGACCTCGGCTGGGTCTGCACCGCCCGAGCAGGCTGACCGGCATCATTGGGGCATGGACAAGGCCGTCCGGGACTACATCGACGCCATTCCTGCCGAACACCGACCCCTGTTCGACCGCATCCACCGGCTGGTCTTCGAGGCCTTTCCAGCGGCGACGGTGGGATTCTCGTACAACATGCCCACCTACCGGGTCGACGGCCATCGCCTCTTCGTCGGGGTCTGGAAGCACGGGATTTCGATCTACGGCTGGTCCCAGGGCCGAGCCGACGCCTTCATTGCCCGCCACCCCGCGCTGCGGAGCGGCAAGGGCCGACGTCCTTGCCCGAGCACGACGAGGTGAATGAGCAGGACGTACTCGTCGATGAGATTGCGACGGCCCAAGCTGGCGACGAGCTCGCCGCTCCCGAGGATGGACAAGACGCCCTCCGTCGATGATTTCAGGCGGGCCACGGCGTCGACCCCGTCGCCGGACAGCAGGGTCGAGTTCTGCCAGGGCAGGGGCTCCCGCAGCGTCCGACAGGCGACGTACTTCTGGGCGTTGCTCAGCACGTCGGTATACGGGTTGTCGGACCGCGCCGGCCAGACTCGCGCGAAATCCTCGTAGGTCCGCCGACCGAGAATCATGGCGCCCTGGCGCGCCATGGCCTCACCCATCACCTGGCCCGCCACCTGGTCGCTGGCCCGTTTCGCGGCCCACCCCCCTCGGTCGAAGCCTCCCCGCATGTCCTCGTCCGGCCGGGCCGGCCTGCATGACGCCGTCGAGCGTCACGTGCTCGGTCACGACGACTCGTCCCACGACAAGCTCCTCTCAGGCCATGAGGCCGTCTCAGGTGCAGCGCTTCTCTCGGCTACGTGACGGCGAACCAGTACGAGGAACCGACATGGAAGCCACCGACATCGACGTTCGGGCTGATGATCTCCCGCATCAGGTCGGTCTGCGTTCGCCCCATGAAATAGCTCGCGAAGGTCGTTCGGAACCGATCCGAGTGGGCCAGGAGAGCCTGCAGGACGTATTGCTCGGTGTAGAGGCGCTTGCGGTACGAGGTCGGGTAGTCCCACGGGATGTAGACGTCGTCAACGTGGACGAGGGAGCCAGAGGGCAGGCTCGGAATCAGCTGGTTGAAGAGCAGAGGGATGTCGCCGCCCGCCCTCACGACATGACTGGAGTCGACGAACAGCAGGACCCGCTCCGAGAGGTCCGAGAACGGGGCCGCTCGAAGGTCGATGTCCTCGACCCGGCTGAGGAGCACCGCGTCGGCCGCGGTGGCGACGGAGCGCCTCGGTTCCGGATCGATGGCTGTCACCCTGGTGTCCAGGTTCGCCCAATCGATCGCGTGTCTGGCCACCAGCGTCGAGTACCCAACGCCGATCTCGATGATGTCCGTCGGCCGGTAGTCGCAAATCATCGATGCGTAAATCTCTGCATCAGGGGTCTCGTACCAGTCGTTCTCGAGACACGTCGACGTGCCCAATGTGTTCACCGCCGGGTCGGACCGGATCGCCTCGTGCACATCGTGATACTTCGACCACGTCCTCAACAGGGCGATCTGCTCGTCCTCATGCAGGTCGATGCCCTCGTGGCCCAGGTACTCGGTCGGCAGGTTGTTGATCGTGCGTTCACCGACGACGCCTCGGGGCACCACCGATGCCATCACCTGACGATGGATGCTCAGGCGGTCCGACAGGCTCGGACTGACCCGATACAGCATTGCATCGAACCAATGCGACAATTCAGCGGACTTGGTGCGCCACTGTGTCGTGGAGTCTCGGTCCTGCTCGCCATCTCGTTGCGTCACCAATCCAGATCCTCCATCGAACGTGCCGAGGCCACTCAGTCTGCCAGTGCACGGGGCGTGGGGTTGAACGGTTGGCGAGACAAGACCCAACCGGTGAGCTCGGCCGGTGAGCCCAACCGGCCCGCTCCACACCTGGCCGCTCCGACGAGTTGAGCCTCACGTTCCGACAGCGGAGGGAACCCGAGCAGGAGATGGTGGCGATGGTGGTCAGCCGGCCGCTGTCGTCGCCGAGAGGTACCTAAGATGACTCCATGCCACTCGTCGTCGACGACATCGTCGCCCGTTGCCAAGGAGCGGTGGCCGAGCACACACCCGTGCTCGCCGTGCGCGATGTCCTCGATGAGCTCCTGGCGGACCCGTCGGCGCTCGAACGGGCGCTCGGCCCGGTCGAGAACGGCGGCATCACCACGCTCCACAACGATGCCAACCTGACGGTCCTGCACGTGGCCTGGACGCCAGGGATCGCTCTCAATCCGCACGAGCACCGCATGTGGGCCGTCATCGGCATATACGGGGGCCAAGAGGACAACACCTTCTATCGCCGTGTGCCCGGAGGCCTCGAGCCCTCGGGTGGGCGTGAGGTCCCCTCTGGGGATGTTCTCGTGCTGGGGGATGATGTCGTGCATTCCGTCGCCAATCCCCGACGTGAGTTCGCCGTGGCGCTCCACGTGTACGGCGGTGACTTCTTCTCGACCGAGCGCTCGGAGTGGGACTTTGACACCTACCAGGAGCGGCCACGCGACCTCGATCGCACGCGGCGGCTGTTCGAGGAGGCCAATGCCCGCTGGCGACGCCCAGGCCTGACGGCGCCACCGGAGCGATGAGGGGAGCTCGCCGGCCGGAGCCTCGAGCTACATCTGCCCCTCGGGGAAGAAGCTGACCCAGTTGGTCTGCATCGACGCGCCGTCGGCGATGATGGTCGAGCCGCACACGTAGCGGGCGGCCGGAGACCACAGGAAGAGCACCATCGCGGCCATCTCGTCGACGGTTCCCATGCGGACCGTGGTCCCTTCCGCGACGAGCTCCTCGGTGAAGCCCGCTTCGGTACGCCCGACCGTGGCCAGCTCGGACTCGACCATGCCCGGTGTCGAGAAGATGCCCGGGGCGAACGCGTTGATGGTCACGCCGCGACGCATCAGGTAGGGCGCCAGCGACTTGACCATGTTGACCACGCCGGCCCGGGCGGCGCCCGAGTGGACGAACATGGGCGCGCCTCGCTCGAAGGAGAACGTGTGCACCACGTTGACGATGGAGCCGAATCCGGCCTCGGCCATCGGCTCCATGAACCTGCTCGTCATGTTCCAGGTCCCGTTCAGGTTCAGGTCGACGACGGCGCGCCACCCGTTGTCCGAGATCGTGCTCGGCAGGGCCGGGAACTGCCCGCCGGCGTTGTTGACGAGGAAGTCGACCCGGCCGAAGCGGTCGTAGACGGTGTCGCGCAGCGTTTCGACGTCGGCGGGCTCGCGGATGTTGGTCGGCACCGCCAGGCAATCGCCCCCGTTCGCCGCGATGGAGGCGGCCACCACCTTGAGTCGCTCCGCGTTCCGGCCCGCAATGACGACGTTCCCTCCCAGGGCGGCGAAGGCATGGGCCACCTCGCGCCCCAGTCCGGTGCCCCCGCCCGTGACGACCGCAACCGTGCCTTCGAACACCCCGTCGGAGAACACCGAGACCGCGGGGCCCGCCTGCCAGCTCACCGTGTGCTTACCCGGCAAAGTCCCAGCTGCCGCCCTTCTCGTAGTGGTGCAGGACGTTCTTGGCGATGAGGATGCGGTGGACCTCGTCGGGACCGTCGGCCAGGCGAAGCGTGCGGGCCCCGAGGTACATCTGGGCCAGGGGGAGGTCGTTGGTCACGCCGGCCGCACCCCACACCTGAATGGCCCGGTCGACGACGCGGCTGTAGGCGGCCGGCACGAAGACCTTGATCGCGCTGATCTCGGTCCGCGCCTGAGGGTCGCCCTTGTCCACCTTCTCCGCGGCGTGGATCGTCATCAGGCGGGCCGACTGCAGGTCCATGTAGCTGTCGGCCACGAAGCCCTGCATGAACTGCTTGTCCTTGAGCAGGCCACCGTGCACCTCACGGGTCAGCATGCGCTCGACCATCAGGTCGAACGCGCGCCACATCTGGCCTACGGAGTTCATGCAGTGGAAGATCCGGCCCGCGCCCAGGCGGTCCTGGGCAGCCCGGTGTCCGTCGCCGACCTGGCCGAGCAGGTTCTCCAGCGGGACCCGGACGTGGTCGTAGCGAACCTCGCAGTGATCGGACTTCGGGCTGCCCCAAATCCCGATGCCCCGCTCGATGATGACGCCCGGGTTCGAGGTCGGCACGATGATCTGGACCATCCGACCCGGGCCTTCCTCGTCCTTGGACTCCTTCGCTCGGCACATGACGATGAAGAAGTCGGCTGCCAGCCCGTTCGAGGTGAACCACTTGTGCCCGTTGATCATCCACTCGTCGCCTTCCCGGATGGCCGTGGTCTGGATGGAACGGGGATCGGATCCCGCGTTCTCGGGCTCGGTCATGGAGAAGCCGGACTGCATGCTCCCCTCGACGAGGGGGAGGAGCCACTTCTTCTTCTGCTCCTCTGTCCCGTATTTCGCCAGGATCGTCTGGTTGCCCGAGTTCGGTGCCACCACCCCAAAGAGCGACGCCGCGCCAACCGCATAGGCCAGGATCTCGTTCATGTAGGCATGCGCCATGAAGTCGATGCCCATGCCCCCGTACTCGGGCGGGAGGTGTGGTGCCCAGAGGCCCTCGGCCTTCACCTTGTCCTGAATCTCCTGCCGCAGCGCCTTTGCCTCGGCGCGCTCGGCATCGCTGACGTTGCTGCCGCGGGCGTGCCACAGCAGGGACTCGTTGGGCAGGATCTTCTCGTTGACGATTCGGGCGGTGCGGAGCCGGATGTCGTTGATGTCGTCGCTGAGCCCGGAAATGGGTGTCACGTTGATGGGCATGGGTGTTCCCCCGTCTGGATCCGATCTGCGTCTGGTGTCGATGGAACCTTAGGCAGATTCGGGCGACCGCCTCGGCCGCGCCACCCAGCGACCGGTCAGCGCCCGTTCGTAGCGACCGCGCCCCACGAAGCTGATCGCCCAGCGGGTCAGGGCTCCGAACCGGTTCTTGAAGCCGGTGAGGAAGGTGACGTGCACGACCAGCCAGAGCAGCCATCCGATGAAGCCGCCGACTCGCACGGGACCGATCTTGGCCACGGCGCGAAAGCGGGAGATCACGGCCAGCGTCCCGAGGTCGTGGTAGTGGAACGGCTTGGACGGCTTACCCTCCAGGCGGCGCACGATGCTATGGGCGGCGTGGGCCCCCGACTGCATGGCCACCTCGGCCACGCCCGGCAGGTGGTGCAGCGCCATCAGATCGCCCACGACGAAGACCTCGGGGTGCCCGGGCACCGAGCAGTCGGGTTCGACGATCACCCTCCCGGCCTTGTCGACCTCCGCGCCGGCCGCGGCGGCCAGCTCCGCCCCGAGGGTCGAGGCTCGCGTCCCCGCCGCCCACACCTTGGTGGCGGCGGGGATCCGTTCGGTACTGCCGTCCTTCTTCGTGATTTCGACGCCTCCGTCGTCCATGTTGGTGACCATGGCGCCCAAGTGGATCTCCACCCCCATGCGAGAGAGATCGCGTGCGGTGAGGCGTGACAGGCGGGGTCCCATGGACGACACCAACCGGTCGAGACCCTCCACCAGGACGACCCGGGTGTCGTGCGGGTCGATCCTGCGGTAGTTCCGCCGCAGCGCCCGCCGCGACAGCTCCTTCAGCTGGCCCGCCATCTCCACGCCGGTGGGGCCGCCCCCGACGACGACGAAGGTCATCAGTCGCCGGCGGGCCTCCTCGTCCGCCTCGGCCTCGGCCAGTTCGAACGCACCGAAGATCTGTCCGCGCAGTGCCAGCGCGTCGTCGAGTGACTTCATGCCCGATGCCGCGGCGCGGAACTGGTCGTGCCCGAAGTACGAGGTGGTGGCGCCGCCCGCCACGATCAGGCTGTCGTAGTCGATCGTCAGCGGCGTGCCGAACTCGTCGGCGTGGACCTGGCGAGCGTCGATGTCGACGTGCTGCACGTCGGCCAACACGACGCGCAGCGACCGGTAGTTACGTAGCACGTCGCGTATGGCCGGCGCGATCTGCCCCTCCGACAGGATGCCCGTCGCCACCTGATAGAGCAGCGGCTGAAAGAGATGGTGGTTCGTGCGATCGATGAGGGTCACCCGCACCGGCTCGCGTTTCAGAGCTCGGACGGCGAAGAGGCCACCGAAGCCGCATCCGATGATGACGACGTGGTGGCGCCGGCTGCCGGGTTCGGATGCCGTCACAGCAGCCGGTCCACCACGGTCTGGACGTACTGCGCCAAGGGCATGGTGCGCACCTCGTCGAGGGTGAACCACCCGACGGCGTCGGTGGTGCCGTCGACCTCGGGCCGCAGCGTGCCCTGCCATGCCTCCACGCGGTAGATGAGTCGCACGGTGTGCAGGCTGGTGCCGTCGGGGATGGTGCGCACGTCAGAGAGCACGTCGAGGAGGGGACCGACAGAGACGGTCAGGCCGGACTCCTCCTCGATCTCCCGGCGCAGCGAGTCCGGAGGGCTCTCGCCGTGTTGCACGCCACCGCCCGGCAAGAACCAGCGGCCCCGGAGGGTCAGCGTGGGCGACGCCCGGGCCAGGAGCAGCCGCTCCTCGCCGTCTCGACACACGCCGTAGGCGGCGATGCGCTGGCGTTTGGTCTCGGTCGGCACTGCGAGCATGCTGCTCCCCGTCTGGTGCACCCGCCAAGTCCGGTGGAAACTACCCTGGCCGCGGCGGTGGGGGACCAGACCCGGGCCGGGATCGAAAGGGGTGCGCACATGGACACGGCGGCCGAGCTCGAGGCCATCCGGCGCCTCAAGTACGCCTACTTCAGGACGCTCGACCTCAAGCAGTTCGACACGCTGGGTGCGCTGTTGAGCGACGATGCCACCGCGTCCTACGAGGACGGCAAGACGGTGCTCGAGGGCCGAGCGGCGATCGTGGCGTGGCTGTCCGCCGTGCTCGGTGACACGGGCATCGTGACCGAGCATCACGGTCACCATCCCGAGATCGACTTCAGCTCCGACACGACGGCCGAGGGCACCTGGTACCTGCAAGACCGCGTCATCGTGGCGGCCGCCGACGTGGAGATCGGGGGCACGGCCTTCTATGAGGACCGTTACCGGCTGACGGGGGAGGGGTGGCGGATCGCACACACGGGCTATACCCGGGTCTTCGAGGAACAGCGCCGGCACACCACGCTCGAGGTGATCTCTTTCACCTCCCGTTTCGACCAACCGGCCTGAGATCCAGGCCTCCGCCCCCTGCTGCGTGGCTCAGGGACGGCTGGCCGGACTGAGGGTGAAGCCAGGGTCGAACAGCGTGGTCGGCTCCAGCGCCTTCTCAATGGCCTCGACGAAGTCCGGCTCGAGCTCGACGTCGAGGGCCTTGACGTTCTCGGCAATCTGCTCGGGCCGACTGGCTCCGACGATCGCGCTGCTCACATTCGGGTTGCGCAGCACCCAGGCCAGCGCCACGGATGCCGGCGTGTACCCCGCCTCCCGGCAGAGCGAGGCGTAGGCCTGCACCGGCTCGAGCACCTCGTCGCGCAGGAGCCAGCTCATCTCGCCGCCCTCGGGGCCCGTCGCCCGAGAACCCTGCGGCGGGCTCGACGCGCCGGGGAGGTACTTGCCGGTGAGGACGCCCTGGGCCAGGGGCGACCACACGATCTGGCCGATGCCCTCCTTCTCGCACAAGGGGACGACCTCGGCCTCGATGACGCGCCAGATGAGGGAGTACTGGGGCTGGTTGGAGACGATGCGGTCGAAGCCCATTTCATCGGCCAGGTGCAGCGCGTCGGCGATCTGGTCCGCTGTCCATTCCGAGACACCCACGTAGTGCACCTTGCCCTGGCGCACCAGGTCGTCGAAGGCCCGCATCGTCTCCTCCAATGGGGCCTCGTAGTCGTACCGGTGGGCCTGCAGCAGGTCGACATGGTCGGTCTGCAGCCGCTCGAGCGACGCGTGCAGCGATTCCACGATGTGCTTGCGCGACAGACCCCGGTTGTTGGGGTTGGCGCCGGTCGGCCAGTAGACCTTCGTGAAGATCTCGATCGAGTCGCGTGGAACGCCCTTGAGAGCCCGTCCCAGGACGGACTCGGCCCGTCCGATCGCGTACACGTCAGCCGTGTCGAAGGTCGTGATCCCGGCATCGAGCGAGGCTTTCACGCACGCCAACGCGGCCTCCTCCTCGATTTGGCTCCCGTGCGTGATCCAGTTGCCGTAGGAGAGGGCAGAGACGACCATGCCCGATCGCCCGAGGTGTCGGTAGTCCATGGCCCGGAGCGTACCCCGGTGCTCCTACGCTCGTTCCGTGGTCGCAGGGGACACGCTGCACGTGCACCGCGGGCTGGACCTCCCGCTGTCGGAGATCTCGTGGCGCGCCACCACCTCAGGTGGTCCCGGAGGCCAGCACGCCAACCGCACGCTCAGCCGGGTGGAGGTCCACTTCGACGTGGCTGCCTCGCCGACGCTGGGCCCCCGCCAGCGGGCCCGTCTCCTGGCCCGGCTGGGTCCCGTCGTGTCGGCGAGCGCCTCGGAGTCGCGCTCGCAGGCGCGCAACCGGGAGCTGGCCCTGCAGCGGCTCGCCGCCAAGCTGGACGCCGGCCTGCGGGTCGCGACCGTGCGGACGCCGACCCGGCCGACGAAGAGCTCCCAGGTGCGCCGAGTCGAGGCCAAGCGTCGTCGTTCGGAGACCAAGCGGGGTCGCCGGCCGCCGCGAGAGGACGACTGAGCTCGGTGCGGCGCCACGGGCGCGTGCCCCGCTGGTGCCCGGTCAGTCCCCGATGGCCGCGCCGAGACCGATGCCGCAGCCCGAGAGCGCCGGGTTCAGCTCGTTGTCGAGGAGTGCCAGCAGTTCGGCATCCTCCTCGGCCCGCGGACCCCGGAGCGCGGTGAGAGCGGCGTAGCCCTGCGCCACGAGGGTCGCATCCTCGGCGCCTGCATCGGCCAGCCCGAGATCACCCGAATGGGGGAAGGGCGACCCCACGGTGAGCACGATCTCGCCCTTCTCCTCGGGTTCGCCCTCCATGACCGAGCGGGCCGCCTCAGCGGCCGCAGGGCCCTCTATCTCCTCGCGGTTCGGCGCCTCCCACGAACCGGAGCCCCGAGCCGACTTGATCAGCCCGGCCCCGCTCACCCGGGCCCAGCGGACGCCGCGGATATCGGCCAGCGGTAGGTGTGGCACGTTGAGGTTGAGCACGGTTCGCACCGGCGCGGCGGTCAGCATGGGGATGAGCGCCACCGCCAAGTCCGCGGCCGACTCCCACGGGTCCGGCTCCGCCCCGACTCCCAGCGATACCGCCAGCGCGCTGATACCGAGCTGGCTGGCCGTCAGCGCTGCGCCGACCGTGCCCGAATGGAGCACCGACCGGCCCACGTTGACGCCGTGATTGATACCCGACAGCACGAGATCGGGTTTGGGCCCGACCGCCCCGAGAGCACCCGCAATCACCGAGAGCGCCGGCGACGCATCGAGCCCGTAGGCCTCCACACCCTCTGCTCCGTCGACGAAGGCACGCTGGTAGGTGATCGTGGTCCCGTCGGTCACCGACCCCACCGCGGCGCCGGCCCCGCTGTAGTTGGAGCTCGGGGCCACCACGATGATCTCGGGCGGGGAGACCGTCCCGCCGTCGCCTGCGCGCGCCGCCCAGGCAACGAGCGCCCTCGTCAGCGCCGCCAAGCCGGGCGCTGCCACCCCGTCGTCGTTGGTGACGAGAATCCTCACGTACGCCCACCCTACCGGCCGCCGGCCGAGACGCCAGGGCCGTCACACGACGTTCGGCCCCCGGTCACCGAGCCCTCACCTCCGGCCCGACGGGCTCATCACGTCCGGCCCGCCGGCCCCTCACCCATGAACCCGCCGGCCCCTCACCCATGAAGAGGCCCTGGTCTGCTTCAATTCACTGGCAATGCCCGCACGCACGCCCAGGATCTCGGTCGCTTCTCCCACCGGGCAGCAGTGGCGCATCGGGCACGGTCGCCAGGAGGTCATCGTCTGCGAGGTGGGCGCGACCCTGCGCGCCTACAGCGTGGGCGACAGCCCCGTGATCGACGGGTTCGGCCCCGACGAGTGGTCCCATTCGGGCCGCGGCCAGGTGCTGGCGCCCTGGCCCAACCGCCTGGCTGACGGCCGCTACGAGTTCAACGGCGTGCGGGCCCAAGCCGCCCTCGACGAGCCCGAGCGGCGCAACGCCATCCACGGCCTGGTCCGGTGGCTGCCCTGGATGCTCCAGACCCGGCACCAGAACCAGATCTCTCTGCGCCTGCAGCTCCACCCGTCGCCGGGCTATCCGTTCTCCCTCCTGCTCGAGTTGGAGTACCACGTGGGCCGGGACGGCCTGACCGTCACCACCCGGGCCCAGTCGCTCGACGAGGGCCCGGTCCCCTTCGGGTTGGGTTTCCACCCCTACCTGACCGCGGGCCCCGAGTCCGTCGACGGAGCCATCTTGCACCTGCCGGCCCGTCACACCTTGGACCTCGACGACCGCGGGCTGCCGACGGGAGCGTTGACGCCGGTCGAGGGCACCGACCGTGACTTCACCACCTCGCGCTTCGTCGGGCCCGCAGTGCTCGACACGCCGTACACGTCGCTGGAGCGGGACGCCGACGGCAAGGCCCGGGCCAGCCTCGATGCGCCCGGCGGCGTCACCGGGGCGACACTGTGGGTGGACCCGGGCTTCCCCTATCTCATGGTGTACACGGGGGACACACTGCCCGAGATGCACCGGCGCCGGCGTGCGGTCGCCATTGAACCGATGACGTGTCCACCGAACGCGCTGCGCACCGGCAAGGACGTCATCGATCTGCAGCCCGGGCACGAATGGGTGGCCCGTTGGGGGATCACCCCGAGGTGAGTACCCGGCCGTGAGAGAGGCAATCGGCGCTGGACAAGTGGTGGCGGTCACGGGTTCCTCCAGTGGGATCGGGGCCGCCGCCGCGCGCGCCTTCGCCGCCACGGGGGCCTCCGTGTTGGTCAACTCCTCGCGCACGATCGCCGAGGGGGAGGCGGTCGCGGACTCCTTGCCCGACGCCCTCTACGTGCAGGGCGACATCACCGATCCGGCGGTCCCCGAGCGCCTGGTGTCCGCCGCCCTCGATCGCTGGGGTCGCCTCGACACGCTCGTGAACAATGCGGGCACGACCGCCGTGATCCCGCACCACGACCTGCAGGCGGCCTCCGTCGACGTGTGGCGGCGCATCTTCGAGGTCAACGTGTTCGGTACGTGGGCGATGTCGGTCGCCGCCGTCCCCGCCCTGCGCGCCGCGGGCGGTGCCATCGTCAACGTCGCTTCCGTGGCCGGGGTGCGGCCCACCGGGTCCTCCATCCCCTACGCGGCGAGCAAGGCGGCCCTCAACCACATGACCCTGCTCCTGGCCAAGGTGGTGGGGCCCGAGGTGCGAGTCAACGCCGTGGCTCCCGGGCTGGTCGACACGCCCTGGACGGAGGACTGGGACGTGGTGCGCGAGGTCGTGCGCCAGGTGGCGCCCCTCAAGCGCTCGGGCCAGCCCGAGGACGTCGCCGAGGTCATCGTCTCGTTGGCGCATGCCGCCTACGTCACCGGCCAGGTCGTGGTCGTCGACGGCGGGCTTTCGATCGCCACCTGAGGGCTACGCGGGCGCCAACTGAGGGCTACGCGGGCCGGGAGACGACCCAGCGGACGGCTCCGGAGAGGGCACGGGTCAACGGGGTCACCGCTGCGGTGTCGACCAGCAGGTCGAGCGGCCCGAAGAGGGACAGGCCCAGCTCCCGGCGGGCCCAGTCGGGCAGCGTGCCGATGGCGGCCGCCAGCACCAGGGAGTAGACGGCGCGCTCGCCCGGTCGCCGCGCCACGCCACGCAGGAGCCAATCCCGCGCCTCTTTGGCCTGGGGTCCGGCGTAGAGCTCGGGTCGCACCCGCAGCAGGTAGCTCTCGACCTCGTCGGCCGACCGGGGGGCCCAGGTCGCCCCGAGGGCCAGGGCCAAGGGCGCGAGCTCCTCGTAGTAGCGGTCGCAGTCCTCCGGCGTCAGCGGGCGCGGGCCGTAGCGCCGCGCCGAGGCCAAGAAGCTCGAGACCTCGGCCACGTGGATGAACGTCACCAGCTCAGGGTCGGCGGCCGAGTACGGCCGACCGTCGGGTGCCGTCCCCTTCACCCGCCGGTGGACCCGGTGCACCTGCGCGATGGCTGCCTCTGCCTCGGCCACCGTCCCGAAGGTCGTGGTGCCGACGAAGGCGGCCGTCCGCCGGAGCCGGCCCAGCGGGTCCTCCCGGTAGCTCGAGTGCTCGGCCACCCCCGCCATGGCCAGCGGGTGCAGCATCTGGAGGAGGAGGGCGCCCACCCCACCGACGAGCATGCTCGGCAGGTCGGCATGCACCAGCCGGGCCATTCCCCCGGGGGGGAGGTACGCCTCATCGGGGTCGGTGGCGATCGGCGGTGGCCGCCCCTTGATGCCGATGGCACGCCGCACGTTGCGCGCCATGTCGCCGCGCGACGGCGCGGCGAGGCCACCCACGAGGCGTAGCGGCGCGCCCGCGACGGTGCCGCCCAGGACGGCCGCCCGCTCGACCGGGTTCAACGAAGCCACCGGGAGAGCTTGGCACGTGGCAGAGTGCAGCCCATGCGCTTCGTGGTCCTGGGCGCCGGCGCCATCGGCGGCGCCGTGGGTGCCCGCCTGTTCCAAAAGGGATTCGATGTCACCCTGGTGGCCCGGGGCGACCATGGACGGGCCCTGGAGTCCGGCCTGGTCCTCGAGTCCCCGGACGAGACGGTGACCCTGCCCATCCCGGTGGTGTCGGAACCGGCCCAACTCTCCTGGGACGCGGACGGGGACGACGGCACGGTCGTGCTGCTGGCGGTGAAGGGCCAGCACACCGATCACGCGCTCGAACAGCTGATGGTGGCGCCGCCCTCGACGCCCGTCGTCTGCATGCAGAACGGCGTGGAGAACGAGCGCCGGGTGCTGCGCCACTTCTCCGGCACGTACGGCATGTGCGTCATGTGCCCGGCCACCCAGTTACGCCCCGGCGTGGTGCAGGTGCATTCCGCGCCGGTCTCGGGCCTGCTCGACCTGGGTCGCTTCCCGTCGGGGGTGGATACGACGGGGCAGGCGATCGCGGACGCCATCGCGACCACCAGCTTCCAGTCGGTGGCGCGGCCCGACATCATGCGCTGGAAGTACCGCAAGCTCCTGATGAACCTGGCCAACGCCATCGAGGCGCTGTGCGGTCCCGAAGGGCGGTTCAGCGCGCTGGCGCGGGTGGCCCAGCGCGAGGGCAAGGAGGCCCTCGCAGCAGCGGGCATCGACGTGGCGAGCTCCGAGGAGGACAAGGAGCGACGGGGCGACCATCTCCAGATGTCGCCCACGTCGTCTGGGGACTGGCAGGGCGGATCGAGCTGGCAGAGCCTCGCCCGCGGGGCCGGTTCGATCGAGGCCGAATTCCTCAACGGAGAGATCGTCCTGCTCGGTGGCCTGTACGGCGTCCCCACCCCGGTCAACGCGCTCCTGCAGCGCCTGGCGGTGCGAGCCGCCGCCGGCGGGGAAGGCGCCGGGACGTGGCGGATCGAGGAGTTGAGCCGACTGGCCGGGGTGTCCACTGACGAGTGAGCGGGCGACGTGCTGGCGTACGACTTGGCGGCGGCCAACGCCGAGGCCGTGGCGTTGGCCCGCCTGCACGGACCGTGGCCCGATGTTGCCCGTGCCCGGCGAGGGGTGGACCGTCGTCAGTCCGCGTGGAGGGCGGCGCGCACCTCGTCGGCCGGGTCGGCCCGCAGCGCGCCCGGGGCGTCCACTCTGAGCTGGTGCACCGTGCCCGTGAAGGGTGCCGGCGGCGCGTAACGGCGGGACACGGGGAAGCCGGTGTCCCGCCCGAGCCGTAGCCCCGCCCCGCCGTGCTGCAGGGCCATGGGCAACGTCCCTTCGACGGCGATCTCCGCCATCTCGGCACCGTCGACGAGCAGGACCATGCGCCCCGGACCGCCATCTGCCCCCACCTCGTAGAAGACGCCGACCTCGTGGCGCCCCGTGGTCAGGGGGGAGGAGGCGGCCAACTCCAGCGTGTCCGCAGACCGGGCAAAGGTGAAGTGGGCGACGCCGCCGACCACATAGAGGGCGAACCCCCCGAACCAGTCGCCGAGAGCGAAGACGACGCCCTCGGCCGTCCCCGCGCCGGTGTCGATGTCGGCGATCATGTGGAAGCCGCCCCACAGGAGGGGGATGGACTCGTCCGCCACCGCTCCGCCGCCGGGCCGGTAGGTGCGAGACGTGCCCGCGGGCCAGGTCGGCGGGATGAAGCCGGCCCAACGGTCGGCCAGGCCGTCAGAAATTGGGAGGACGTTGTTGCGCTCCGCTTCGGCGTCCCACAGGCCGCAGAGCTGGCGCAGCCGCTCGGGTTCGTCCCCGGCGCGGTCGGTCGCTTCCGAGAAGTCGACCGACAGGTCGAAGAGCTCCCACACGTCCTCGTCGAAGCTGCGGCTGCCCACCGCGAGTTCCTCCTCGTCGAGCACACCCGTGCTGATGTGGTTGGTCGTGGCCTTCCACCCGTCGTGGTAGACGGAGCGCGAGCCCATCATCTCGAAGTACTGCGTGTGGTGCCGCTCCGCCGCACCGCGGTCCTCGAGCGCCGGGAGCAAGCTGACGCCGTCCAGGCGCTGCTGCGCCACGCCGTCCACTTCTTCGGGGATCTCCAGCCCGGCGGCGTCCATGATGGTGGGCATGAGGTCGCTGACGTGCGCGAACTGGCTCCGCACCGAGCCGGGCGAGGCGATGTGGCCACCCCAGTTGACGATGAGCGGGGTGCGCGTCCCGCCCAGCCATGTGTAGCGCTTCCAGAGCTTGTGCGGGGTGTTGCCCGCCCACGCCCAGGCCCACGAATAGTGGTTGTAGGTGCTGAACCCACCCCAGTCGTCGTAGTGGGCGAGGCCGTCGGTCACGGATTCTCGCAGGTGCGCCGTGAACCGGTGCTCGTTGACGCTGCCGATCTTGCCGCCCTCGGCGCTGGCCCCGTTGTCCGAGAACACCATCACGATGGTGTTCTCCATCACCCCGAGGCTTTCGAGTGAGGCGAGGACGCGGCCGATCTGCGCGTCGGTGTGGGTGAGGAAGCCCGCGAAGACCTCCTGTTGGCGGGCGAGCAGTCGTCGCTCGTCGCCCGAGAGATCGTTCCAGGCCTGCACCCACTCGGGTCGCGGCGTCAGCACCGTCCCCTCGGGCACGACACCAGCGGCGACCTGCCGGGCGAACAGCTCTTCCCGCCAGACGTCCCACCCCTTGTCGAAAAGCCCCCGATAGGGCTCGGCCCACTCGGGGGCGACGTGGTGGGGGGCGTGCATGGCGCCGAGCGCGAAGTACAAGAAGAAGGGCTTGCCCGGTGCACCCTGCTGCTGGTCCTGGACCATGCGCACGGCCTGGTCGGCCAGGTCCTCGCTCAGGTGGTAGCCCTCCTCGGGCCGGCGCGGCGCCTCCACGTAGTGGTTGTCGCAGACCAGGTTCGGGGTCCAGTGGTTGGTGTCGCCCTGCAGGAACCCGTAGTAGCGCTCGAAGCCGAGTCCGAGCGGCCAGCTGTCGAAGGGGCCGGCGGCGGAGCGCTGCCAGCGCGGCGTGAGGTGCCACTTCCCCACGGCGAGCGTCGAGTACCCGGCGTCGCGCAGCAGGCGGGGGAGGGTGGCTGCCGTCTTTGGCAGGCGTGCGTGGTAGCCCGGGAAGGCCAGGGGAATGTCGGCCAGGAAGCCCATCCCCACCGCGTGATGGTTCCGGCCCGTGAAGAACGACGCCCTCGTCGGCGAGCACAGCGACGTGACATGGAAGCGGTTGAACGGCGCACCACCCGCAGCCAGCTGGTCCATGTGGGGCGTCCCGATGTCGGAGCCGAACGAGCCCAGGTGTCCGAAGCCCGTGTCGTCGAGCACGATGACGATGACGTTGGGTGCGCCGGGGGGTGGCTTGGGGTCGTCAGGGAAGCGGGGCGTCGACTCGGCCGCCGTGAAGCCGATCTGCTGGGGTTGGTCCATGGCCCGAGAGGGTAGACCCTGGGCGGCCGCAGCTGCCCTACGCAGGGCTAACGTGGCAACCCGTGCAGGGTCATCTTCCGGGACCACCCGGGCCACAATTCCCCGTTGGGCTCGGGCCGCTCGTCGGCTACGTGGCGACGCGCGAGCCTCGCCCGCTCCGTGATCGTCCCGTCGAGGAGCCCGGCTGGGCCGGCGACGACGACCAGAAGACCCTGGACCAATTCGCGGATGTCGGCGAGTGGGAGCCCATGCACCGGCCGCTCATCAAGGTCACCGCGGTCATCGTGTCCATCTCGCTGGTCCTCGCCGCCGTGAGCACCGTGCTCGAGGTGTTGCTCTCCGCGCGCTGAGCCCGCGCTGTGCCCCTTCAGCGCGTCGTTCCCGTCCGGCCCTTCCGGCGACGCAGCAGCCACCACACGGCTCCCGTGGCGGCGACGATGCCCGCGACGATGCCTCCGACCACTGGCCACGCACCCGACCCTCCCTGCGACGACGCGACGGTGGTTGCGGTGGACCGTGCGGCGGTGGAGCTCGTCGAGGGAGGTGCCGTCACGGTGGTCGTGGTGACGGACGCCCCGGCGGCGGGCGCCGAGAACGCCACCACGCGGACTGCGGCGGGCGCCACGAGGACGCCGTCACCGACCGCGGGCGTCGGGAAGTGGTTGGCCGGCACCCCTACCGCGGCCCGTGCCTGGACCGCTCCGGTGGTCGGGTCCAGACCGTAGAGGACGCCGTCCTGGCCGATGGTCCAGACCAGCCCGGCTGCCACGATCGGCGGTCCGCCGCCGACCGACGAGCTCCACAGCAGGTGGAGCCCAGCCGGCGAGGCGGACGTCTGCACCGCGATGGTGCCGCTGAGGCAGGGGAGGTAGACCGTCGTGCCCACGACGGCGACGCCCCCGTCGATGTCGTCGCCGCAGGCGCCCGGGAGCGAGGCCACCTGGCCGCCGATGCCGCCCAGGCTGGACCCGTTGAGCAGGTAGACGATCCGCGACTTGCCGGCCGCCACGACCTGGCCGTCGGCGAGCAGCGCGGGGGCCGTGGACATGTCGAGGTCCTGCGCGTTGTTGCCGGCCCACGACGACGGGGCGAAGTACTGCACGACGGTGAGGGACGGCGAGAGCTCGAGTACCGAATCACTGTCGTCGTAGGCGTGGCTCGACGAGTACACCGAGCCGTTGCCGGCCTCGACCCAGAGGTTGCCGGCGGCATCCACCACCGGGGCGGCGCCGCCCATCCAAATGGCGCCCTGGTCCTCGCCGGAGGCCGAGTCGACGGCGAACTCGGCCGGGGTGCCCCCGGCCTCGGGTACGGAGATCACCCAGCCGTGGTAGGAGGCGCAGTCGCCGTAGTTCCCCCCGTAACCGAAGACGACACGGCCGGCGTCGAGCGTCAGGCCCGTGCGCTGCAGGATGTCGGCGGGTGTGGAGCCCGCCGGGTCGACGTCCTGGGTCAACTCCACCTTCCCGGTCACCGTGCTCAGCCCGACCAGCTCGTGCGCCGGGCTCCCGTTGACCAGCTCGTCGGCCACGACGAAGACCTCCGACCGGGCGGCGTCGATCACCGGCGTGCCGGTGATGCCGACGGTGGGGGAGACGTCGCCGCACGGGAGCGACCCGGCGGGCACCGGCGTGGCCAGGTGGGTCGACCACTGCACCGCGCCCGTCGTCGCCGAGAGCGCGTAGACGGTGTCGTTCTCGGTGGCGACGATGACACGCCCGCCGGAGACCAGGGGCTCGCCGTAGAGCTGCCCGTCGAGGGTGGGCGAGGTCCACGCCGGCGCCGACGTGTTGACCGACGACACCGCGGCCGCGACGCCCGTGCCCTCGGCGCTGCCGTGGTAGACGTCCCAGGACGAGCCGGCGGTCGTCGTGGTCGTGGTCGTGGTCGTGGTCGTGGTCGTGGTGTTCGGGGTCGCCCCTGCCGCGGGCGTCGCGCCGGTGAGGACGCCGAACAGCGCGGCGGCCGCGACCGCTCCGGACGCGCGCACGAGGCTCGCCATGAGCGCCCACGTCCGCACCGATCGGCTCACGCCGGCACGGGCCGCCGCGGGCGTTGTCGCTCCAGCGTGCTCAGGCAGTGCCTGAGCGGCCGCGGCGGCGGAGTGTCGAGTCGACGGCAACCGCCACGAGGAGGACGACGGCCGTGGCGACGTCGGTCCCCGCGGTGCTGATGTTCAGGAGTGCGAGCCCGTTGGTGAGCGTGGCGATGACGAGGCCGCCCAGCAGCGGATGGATGGGCTTCCCGTGGCCGCCGAAGAGGCTGGCGCCACCGATCACCGCGGCGGCCACCGCGTAGAGCACGTAGGTGCCGCCGTCGAACCCGATCGAGATGGAGCCCAGACGTGACGCGTACACCACCGCCGCCAGCCCGGCGGTGAAGCTGCACAGTGCGAACGCGATGGTCCGGATCCGCGCCACCTTGATGCCGGCCCGCCGGGCGGCTTCGGGGCTGGCGCCGATGGCGTAGATGTAACGACCGAGGCGCGTCCGGGCCAGCAGGAACGACTGTGCGACCAGGATGAGCACGACGACCGGGATGACCCAGGGAACGCCTCGGAGCGGGACGATGACTCCCCGGTTGAGGTTGCAGATGTACACCAGCACGGCGCCGGCGATGCCTGTCGCGGCAACCGTCAGGAGCGTGATGCTCAGCGGGGGCGCGCTCAGCCCCTGAGCCCGGCGCCGCGAGGTGCGCACGATGGAGGTCAGGGCGTAGAGGGCCACGACCACGACGAGCAGGATCCAACCCGCCGCCGGTGTCATGTCCCCGCTCACGAGGTCGTCGATGACGCTGTTGGAGACGGTGATCACCCCGCCCACGGCGCCCTTGTCCACGTCGAAGACGTAGATCAGGACGCCCTGCCAGCCCAGGAGGCCGGCCAGCGTGACGACGAACGAGGGGATCCTGAGCCTCGTGATGATCGTTCCCTGGAAGGCGCCGATGACGGCGCAGGCGGCCATGCCCACGATGAGCCCGGCCCACCAGGGCCAGTTCTGCGGCGCCCCGATCAGGGCCATCGCGATCGCGGCGCCGACCGCGCCGACGAAGCCCACCGAGAGGTCGATCTCACTCAGGAGGAGGGCATAGAGCTCGGCCATGCCGAGAAGGATGATGAAAGTCGCCTGGACGAACAGGTTGACGATGTTGCTCGCCGTCAAGAAGGCGCTCGACTGCACTTCGAAGAAGATGCAGATGACGATGAGCCCCATGATGATGGGGAGCGCCCCGCTCTCGCCGCCGCGGATGCGCTTCCACCACGCCCGCAGATAGTCGCCGAGGGACTCCGCCAGGACGTCCGGCGCCAGGACGACGAGCTGCTCGGGGGCGATGGCGCTGCCGGGGGTGCCCCCTGCATCCGGTGGTTGGCCTTCCGGGGTCTCCCCTGACGGCACCGAGTCGTCGATCGTGTCGGTCATCCCCCGGTCACCCCGCCACCTCCCGGACGGACTGGCCCGTGGTCATGTAGTCGACGATCACCTGGCGGTCGAAGTCCGCCACCGGGCCCTCGATCACCATCTGGCCCAGGTAGAGGACCGCGATGATGTCGGCCACCTCGAAGACGTCGTTGAGGTTGTGTGAGATGAGGATCACCGCCGTGCCCTGGCTCGACAGGCTCTTGATGAGCCCGAGCACCATCTGTGTCTGCGCCACGCCCAGGGCGGCGGTGGGCTCGTCCATGATCACGAGCTTGGCGGCTTGCATCACCGCCTTCGCCACGGCGACGGACTGGCGCTGGCCGCCGGACAGCGACGCGACGGGCTGACGGATGGAGCGGACCGTCGTCACCCGGAGGTCGTCCAAGGTCTGGCGCGCCGCCAGCTCCATGGTGCTCTCGTCGAGCAGGCCATGGCGCTGCTTCTCGTGCCCGAGGAACATGTTCTGCACGATGTCGAGGTTGTCGCACAGCGCCAGGTCCTGGTAGATCGTCGTGATCCCTCGCGCCTCGGCGTCGGTGGGGGTGTGGATGTGGACGGGTGAGCCCTCCCACCAGATCTCCCCCTCCGACGGCTCCCACAGGCCCGATACGGTCTTGATCAGCACCGACTTGCCGGCGCCGTTGTCGCCAGCAAGGGCCGTGACCTTGCCGGGCTCCACCGTGAAGTTCACGCCGCTGAGCGCCCGGACGGCCCCGAACACCTTGCTGACGCCCCGCAGCTCCAGCAGCGGTGCACCTTCGGTCATGTTGGCACCCCCCAGTAGCAACGGCAGTCGATGAGCTTCCAGTGACCGACCCCCCATCCCTGGTCGGGACGGGGGGTCGGTCCTGGAACTGGTTCTGTGGGCTCGACACTACCCAGCCGGGCCTGCCGATCCCAATGACCGTTACGGCGTGATGCCCGCCGCCTTGCAGTCCGCGGCGTACGAGCCGGTGCAGAGCTGCGAGGCCGGCACGAAGTTGTCCTTGATCACGGTGGCGTTCATGTTCGCCGTGGTGACCCACTTGGGCGTCTCGAGGACCGAGGGGACCTTGACGTTCTCCGTCGTGTCCTCGGTCGTGCCGTTGACCAGCGTCTTGGGCGGCGTCTTGCCGTCCCGCAGGTACAGGGCCAGCGCGACGGCTGCCTGCGCCTCGAGGTAGATCGGCTTGTACACCGTGCCGCACTGGTAGCCCGAGAGCACGTTCTGCAGGCCCGTCAGCGTGGCGTCCTGACCCGTGGTCGGGAAGGTCTTGGGCTTCACGTGGAGCGACTCCAGGTACGTGATGATCGGGGCGCCTGTCTCGTCGTTGGGTATCAGCGCCGCGTTGAGGCTCGGGTGCGCCGTGTAGACGGCCTCGAACTCAGTCGCCTGCGTAGGCGGGTCCCACGTCCCGGCGGTGTGGGCCACCGCGGTCCACTTGCCGCTTGTGAAGAGCGGGTTGAGCACCGCGTCGTAGCCGTCTGCGAACAGCGTGGCGTTGTTGTCGGTCACGGCGCCGTGCATGACGACGACCTGCGGCTTCTTGACGTGCCAGGCCGCCACGCAGCTCACGAGGCCCTGGCCCATGAGCTTGCCGACCGTCACGTTGTTGAAGCTGACGTAGTAGGTACGGCTGCCGCCGAGGGTGAGACGGTCGTAGTCGATGGTCTTGACACCCCGGGCCTTGGCGTAGCTCTCGATCTGCGCGCCCACGCCGGGGTCGAGCGGGTCGACCAGCAGCACCGTGGCACCGTTCGAGATGTCGGTCTGGGCGTCGGTCAGCTGTGTGGCGTCACTCCCGAGCGCGTTCTGCACCACGAACTGCGACGAGCTCATGCCGGCCGTCGTGAGGGCCTTGGTGATGTCCGGCGCGTCGAACTCGACGTAGCGAGTCGAGCTCACCGTGTCGGGCAGGAGCGCCGCTACCTTCCCGTGGCCGGCCGCAGTCAGCGACTTGAACTGCTTCATGACGGTGAAGCTGTTGTTGAACGATGTGGTCGAGATGTTGGACGGCACCGTGGTGCGCAGCGAAGCCGAAGCCCCGCCGCTCGCCGCGCCGACCAGCATCGCCGACACGGCGAGGGAGAGCCCCCCGAGCATGCCTGCCCTGCTGAAACTCACATTGTCTCCTTTGGTCGGGACCGCTCGGTCAAGCCGGTCCCCTGGTCTGGGTCCCCCACCCACGAGGGCGGTTCCGTTGCAGTCTCGTTGCAACTCCTTGAACCTTATAGAGGAGAAGGTCCCTTTGCTGGGCCGCGGCTGTGAAAACTGGGCAGCGGCTGTGAACAACCCGATCCGGCCGTTCCCGGCCGCCGTGCGGTGTGATCAGCAGGGCCCCACGGCAACGGCCCATGCTGCGGCCCCGGCCAGCCCGGCGTCGTCTCCGAGGGCCGACCGCACGATCGCCAGATCGTCGGGGTGGTGCTCGGGTCGGCCCAGCACGAGGGCGCGCATCGGGCCGAAGAACTCGTCCTGGCGGCCCAGGCCGCCCCCGATGACGACGGTGTTCGGGTAGAAGGCCATGACGAGGTTGGACACGCCGACCGCACTGGCGGCGATGGCGCCGTCCCAGATGGCGAGCGCACCGGCGTTTCCCTTCGCGGCAGCTGCCTGTACCGCCCGAGCGTCGAGGTCGCCGAGCCCGGCCTCTCGAGCGCGGCGCGCCAGGCCACTGCCCGATCCCAGCTCCTCGAGGGTGCACGGCGACCCGGCCCGCCAGGCTTGCCAGTCGATGACCGTGTGACCGACCTCGGCCAGCGACCGCGTCCCTCGCAGCAACCTGCCCGCGTGGACGACGCCCGCCCCGATGCCGGTCGAGATCGTGAGATAGGCGACGTCGGTCACGCCCGCGCCGGCGCCGAACGCGGCCTCGCCCACCGCCGCCAGGTCCGCGTCGTTGGCGATGTGGGCAGGGAGGCCGAGACCCCTCGACAGCTCGTCCCGCGACAGCTGCTGGGGCCACTGCTCGGGGAGATGGGGAGCCCACAGCAGCCGGCCGGCGTCGTAGTCGACGGCACCGGGGAGGCCCACCACGGCGTGCGATGCCTCTCCGTGGTCCCGCTGGGCACCGACGTCGCGGATCAACTCGATGAGTGCAGCCGGGACATCGGCATGCCCGGGCGTGGAGGCGGATCGGCGCAGCAGCACCTTCCCTGCGTGATCGACCAGCGCCGCGCGCATCTGCGTGCCGCCGACGTCGGCGGCCAGGACGGGCGGTGCCGTCACCTGGGATGCCTCATGCCGCCAGTCTGTCTCGCGTGACGTCCGGGTCGCACCGTGGGACGAGGCGACGGGTCACCAGGTCGTGACGGCGTACCCCTCCGGGGCGCACTTCAAGAGTTGGAGTACCGTCTCCTCGCTCAAGAGGCCGCTCTGGGACCCGACTTCCTGTACGACGTTCATGGCGTTGACCGGGCCCCAGGCCAACGCCTCTTCGAGCGGGTGGCCCTTGACCAGCGCGGCCACCAGCGCCGAGCTGAAGGCGTCTCCCGCACCGGTCCGCTCCTTAGGGGTGGAGGGATCCGGGTAGGAAGGGACGCGGTAGCGCCGCGCGCGGTCGGAGGCATAGGCGCCGTCGGGCCCGTCCGTGACCACGACGATCCGCGGCCCCAGCTGGTGCAGCGATTCGAGGATGTCTCCCAGGCGGCTGTGGTCGGCGCCCCCGATCTCGACCGCCTCCTCACGGTTGCAGATCAGCACGTCGGTCCGGCGGTAGACGCGGCGCAGGGCCTCGGCGCCCTCGGAGATCTGGAACGTCCCCGGCTGGAACACGAAGCGCACCGACGGCTCGGCATCGAGCCACGCGACGATCTGGTCGTAGTACTCGGCCCCGTCGCCACCCACCGAGCTGAGGTACAGCCAGCGGGGGATCTCACGCGGGCTCAAGTGCGGCCAGTGGTAGTCGTAGCGCTGGTGGTGGACCAGGATCGTGCGGTCTTGCCCGCACCAGAGGACGAAGTTGCGGTTGCTCGGCTGCCCGGGGTCGAAACGCACCAGGTGGGTGTCGACGCCGTCACGCTCCAGCGCGGCGGCCATGTTGCGCCCGACCTGATCGCTCCCGACATGGGCGGCGATGGCGGTCGAGAGGCCGAGGCGCGCGAACCCGACGGCGGCGTTGGCGGCGTTCCCCCCCGCGTCGACCGTGAGCGCGTACTCGAACGGGACTTTGCCGCCGAACGGCAGGTCCATCCAGTGCCCGTGGTCGTCCTCCCAGATCCGGATGTGCGCGTCGGCGAGGCGGATGAACACGTCGGACGCCGTGTCGCCCACACTGAGCACGTCGCAATGCGCCATGGAGCTATCTGACTCCCGATCGGCCTGGCCCACCAGGGCATTTGGTCACGATGCGCCGCCGCCCGCCGCCCGCCGCCCGCCGCCCGCCGCCCGCCGCCCGCCGCACGAGTGGTCCAAAGTCCCTACGCCGGGCTCCCTTCCGGGCCGTACCCCTCCTTGCGGAGCAGGCGGCGGAGGATGGCCAGCTGTTCCGCGTCGATGTCCTTGCCGCGCGGCTCGAAGGTCTCGGTGTCGTCGCCGATCGTCACCTGGATGTTCCCCTTGTGCGTCTCCTGCACGGTACCCACGGCGTTGAGCAGCGAGAGGACCGAGTGCCACTCGATGTTGTGGCTCGAGGGATGCCGGAAGACATGGGCCAGTGTGTCCCGCTGATGGCTGTTGAGGCTGTCCGGCTCTTCCACGTGCGCTCCTCTCGTCATGACCGCCACGAACGGCTCAGGCGACCCATCGTCGCATTGCCGGGAGTGTCTGCGCCCATCCGGCGTGGTGGAAGTGCCGAAGGGCCTTGATTGCGGCTCATGCGGTCGGTGTCGGAGGGGTGCACCGGGAGAGCAGAATGGGGCGGCGTCACGGTGACGCGGCGTGGAGGAGGCCCGTACATGAGCAACGGCGACGAATGGTCACCCGACGAGGACCTGGGCACCGAGACCTTCCGCCAGGGTGACGTCGCCGAGGACGAGGGCGAGCGCGTCGATCCGGGGTTCCTCGAGGACCTCGAACGGGATCCCTCCCTCGACCCCGGCTTGGTGGCGGACGAGCTCGAGCTGCGGGAGCTCGGCGCGCAGCTCGACGACCCCGAGCTCCTGGTCACTCTGGAGGGGGGCATGGACGACCCCGACGGCGTCGACCGCCCCGGGTCCCAGGAGCGCCAGGCCGATCCGGACCAGGGGTGGGACCTCGATGCGCCGTTGGTGGCCGGCGAGGAGGCGGGCGACACCGGGCCGGATTCGGGCTAGTCGAAGTCCCCGCGCAACCCGAGCCGCCCGGCCGCCTCGGCGAGGTCGGCGCGGGCGCGCGGGTCGGCCACCTGGTCGATGATGAGCTGGGCCTGCGCCTGCTGCGATCGGCCGAAGAGCTCGGCGCACCCGTGCTCGCTGATGACCGCCGAGTGCTGGAACGACGTCACCGGATTTGTCAACACCGGGACGACCGTGGAGGCGTCGCTCTTGTCGTGCCACGCGTGCAACGCCACGATGGCGTGGCCGCCGGGCGAGTGGAGCGAGCCCGAGACGAAGTCGGGCTGCCCTCCGAACCCCGAGTGGATCTGGTCGTCGATGAAGCTGGCGTTGGCCTGGGCGAACAGGTCCACCTGCATGGCGGCATTGATGGAGAGCATGCAGGGATGTGCCGCGATGCGGGCCGGGTCGTTGACGGTTTCGGTTCTGAGCATGCGCAGGTGCTCGTTGCCGTCCGCCCACTCGTACAGCGCGGGCGAGCCGATGAGGAACGAGGTGTACACGGGCGCCTGCGGATCGAGCGCGCCGGCGCGATGGAGGTCGAGCACACCGTCACTGATCATCTCCGACCACACGCGCAGCCCCCGGCGGCCTGACATCATGCGCGCCGCCACGGACGGGATGAGCCCGATGCCCAGCTGCAGTGTCGTGCCGTCGGCCGCGAAACCGGCCACGCGCTCCCCGATGGCCGCGACCGCCTCCTCGGACCCGTGGGTCGGGGGGGAGGGGAGCAGCTCGTCGGCCTCGAGTACCCCGTCGATCCACTCCAGGGGGATCTCGCCCGCGCCGAACGTGTAGGGCATGTGCGGGTTCACCTGGGCCAGCACCAGCCCTCCACGGGCGCGCGCCTGGTCGATGGCGGCCGGGAGCACGTTGACTTCGATCCCGAGCGAGACCTTGCCGTCACGTGGGAGCGACGTGTGCAGCAGCACCGCGTCGGGCCGCCGCACGGTCTCGAAGAGGCGCGGGACCAGCGAGAGCCGCATCGGCAGGTAGTCGAGCCTCCGATCGTGGCGCATCCCCGGCCCCACGAACGGCGTCTCACAGACGAAGGACGGGTGCTTCGTGAAGTCGTACTGGGCGTTCAGCTGGAACACCCGGCAGCTTTCGAGCGCCTCGCTCAACGCATGGATCAGGGTGAACGGCGTGGCGGAATTGCCCGAAATCACGATGCGTGGCTCCCGCCCGTCCAGGGCGCCGATCCGCGCGACCGCGTCCTCGAAGGTGAGCGTGTGCATGGACTCAGTGTCACAGAGCCGAAGAACGGCAAACAGGGACATTGGACCCTATCGGGACCACCTGTGTTCAGGGACGATCGTTGCAGGTGGCTGCGTCAAGCCGCCGCACCGGAGGTCGAGACATGCAGGCAGTTCGTTGGTTCAAAGAGATCGGATTGAAGGACACGGGGTCGGTGGGCGGCAAAGGTGCCAACCTCGGTGAGCTGACGGCGGGGGGCCTTCCCGTCCCTCCCGGGTTCGTCATCACCGGCGAGGCCTATCTCGACGCCATCGGCCGGGCGGGCGTGCGTGATCGTTTGGTGAGCATCTTGCGAGAGGCGCGTGACGCCTCCCAGGAGGACCTCGACCGTCTGGCCGGCGAGGCGCGGGAGCTGGTGCACGGCGTGTCCATCCCCCAGGAACTGGCGTCGGACATCACGGCCGCGTACCGGCGACTCGGCGAGGACATCCGGGTGGCCGTGCGGTCGTCGGGGATCGGCGAGGATGCCGAAGGCACCTCCTTCGCCGGCATGAACGAGACGTTCACCAATGTGGCCGGAACCGAGCAGCTGCTGACCCGCGTCGTCGACTGTTGGGCGTCGCTGTGGGGCGCCCGTTCCATCTTCTACCGCGGCGACAAGGACCTGACCGAGGAACCCGCCATCGCCGTCGTGGTGCAGGAGATGGTGCCCTCGGAGCGCTCAGGTGTGATGTTCACCATCGATCCCTCCACAGGTGAGGCGGATCACCTCGTGATTGAGGCGGCCTTCGGCCAGGGCGAGGTCGTCGTGAGCGGTCAGGTCGAGCCCGATACCTATGTGGTGGCAAAGGACGGTCCGCGGCTCCTACACGCCCGCGTGGGGACGCAGCACTTCAAAATCGTGCGTGGGCCCGACGGCGAGGACCAACGCGTGGATCTCGATGCCGCCGAGGGTGGTCGCCGGGTGCTGACCGACGACGAGGTGGTCGAGGTGGCGCGCATCGGGCTGGCGACCGAGGCGCACTACGGCTCGCCCCAGGACACCGAATGGGCCATGGCGGGCGGTCGGACCTATCTCGTGCAGTCGCGGCCGGTCACTGCCGTCGGCGGCTCTGGGACACCCACGGCGGCCCCTGAGTCGGGCACGCTGCTCGTGCAGGGCCTGGCGGCGTCATCCGGCCGCGCCTCGGGCGTCGTGCGCGTGCTGCAGTCGCCCGACCAAGGGGAGCGGCTGCAGGTCGGTGAGGTCCTGGTGGCACCCATGACGAGCCCCGACTGGGTGCCCACCATGCGCCGGGCCGCCGCCATCGTGACCGACGGCGGCGGCATGACCTGCCACGCCGCCATCGTCTCGCGGGAGCTGGGAGTCCCCGCTGTCGTCGGCGCCCGCACCGCGACGACCGTGCTGCGTGATGGTGAGCTCGTCACGGTCGACGGTGCCCAGGGCACCGTCACCGAGGGAGCCGCCGCTCCGGCCGCGGCCGTCGCCGCGCCGGCTGTGGCGCAAGAGGGAGGGCTCGGTGGGCCGGGTGCGCTGGCCACGAGGATCTACGCCAACCTGGCGTTCGCCGAGCACGCCGAGGAGGTGGCGGCTCTGCCGGTCGACGGCGTCGGGCTATTGCGCGCCGAGTTCATGGTGACCGACGCACTCAAGGGCGTCCATCCACGCAAGCTCCTGGAGCGAGGCGAGGAGAAGACCTTCATCGACAGCATGGCCAAGTCGCTGCTGCAGATCACGAGGGCCTTCGAGCCCCGTCCGGTGGTCTACCGGAGCATCGACTTCCGCTCCAACGAGTTCTCCAACCTCGAGGGCGGCGCCGAGTTCGAGCCGCACGAGGAGAACCCGATGATCGGCTACCGAGGCTGCTACCGCTACGTGCGCGAGCCCGACCTATTCCGCCTGGAGCTCGACGTGCTCGCCCGCGTGCTCGAGGAGACGCCGAACATCACGCTGATGATCCCGTTCGTGCGCACGGCTTGGGAGCTCGAGGCCTGCCTCGACGTCGTGGACCACAGCCCTGTCGCCGGCTCCCTGCCCGTGTGGGTGATGGCCGAGGTGCCCTCGGTGGCCTACTGGATCCCGACGTACGCCACCTTGGGCGTTCAGGGCGTGTCGATCGGGAGCAACGACCTGACCCAGCTCATGCTCGGCGTGGACCGCGACTCACAGATTTGTGCCGACGTCTTCGACGAGGCCGACCCGGCCGTGTTGGACGCGATCGGACGCATCATCGGTGGTTGCCAGGCCTCGGGCATCACGTCGTCGCTGTGCGGCCAGGCGCCCTCGAACCGTCCGGCCTTCGCCGAGCACCTCGTCCGCCTCGGCATCACGTCCATTTCCGTCAATCCCGACGCCGTTGACGCCGTGCGCAAGACCGTGGCGGCCGCCGAGTGGCGCATGCTGCTGGAGGCCACCGTGCCCGACCGTCCCGTGACGTCGGGCGGGGTAGCGCCCCGTCATCCTTTCGGCCGACGCCGCTAGCGCCGTCGGGTCCCATCCACGAGGCTCCGGGAGACGCAGCGACGAGGCGAGATGGGGACGGAGCGACGTGTCGCCTCCGGGGTGTCCCAAAACCCGGCACTTTCAGATCTCCTCGGGCACCATTTCGATCGCGCCGCAGGGGCATTCCTGCACGCACAAGCCGCACCCCTTGCAGAAGTCGTAATTGAACCGGTAGCCGTGCGCCTCGTCGACCTTCATCACTGCGTTGTCGGGGCACACGCCGAAGCAGTTGTCGCACTGGAAGCAGTTGCCGCACGACATGCAGCGCCGGGCCTCGAAGAGAGCGGTGGACTCGTCGAGCCCGCCGACGACCTCGTCGAAGGTCGAGGTGCGCCGCGCCGCGTCCAGGCGGGGACGGACCGCATGGGGCGCGTCGGCGTAGTACCAGGTGTTCAGGTGTTCGGGTGTGGCCAGCTCGTGGCGAGCCGGGCGCTCCATGCTGCGGCCGGCCATCCAGGCGTCGATGGCCCGAGCGGCACGCTTGCCGTGCCCGATGGCGTCGGTCAGGGTGCGGGCGCCCGCCAGGATGTCGCCACCGGCGAAGATGCCGGGCCGCGCCGTCATCATGTCGGCCCCGACAGGGACGACCCCGTCCGCCACCGAGATCTCGGGGATCGTGTCCAGGAGCGAGAGGTCCGCCTCCTGCCCGAGGGCCAGGACCACCGAGTCCGCCCGCAGCTCCTCGATCTCCCCGGTGGGCTGGGGGAAGCCGTCGTCATCGAGCGCCATCCGCTCAATCGTGAGGACGTCGCCCTCCGTGCCGACGATGGTCGAGAGCCACTTGAGCCGCACACCTTCGTCCACCGCGTCCTGCACCTCCTCGACGTTGGCGGGCATCCGCTCCCGGGTGCGGCGGTAGACGACGACGGCGTCCTCGGCGCCGAGGCGACGCGCCGTGCGGGCTGCATCCATGGCGGTGTCGCCGCCGCCGTAGATCACCACGCGTCGGCCGAGCGCCGGCGGCTCGTGCTCCTCGGTCTCGTGCAACAGGCTGACGGCGTCGAGGATGCGCGCCGAGTCCCCGGCCGGGATGTCGGCGTGCTTGCCCCGCTGGGCTCCGACGGCGAGGAACGCCGCGTCGAATCCCTCGTCCCTCATGGTGGCCTCGAGGTCGTGGACCGTGCGCCCGCACACGATCTCGACGCCCATGGACCCGATCCGCGCGACTTCGCCCTCCACGATGTCCCGGGGCAGCCGGTAGGAGGGGATGCCGTAGCGCATCATGCCCCCGGGCAGCGGAGACGACTCGTACATGACGACCTCATGCCCGAGGAGCCGGAGGTGATAGGCGGCCGAGAGGCCCCCCGGCCCTGAGCCGACGACCAACACCCGTTTCCCGGTGTCCGCTCCCGCCGGATCGGGCGACCAGCCCTCGCTGAGCGCCCGGTCACCCAGGAAGCGCTCCATCGCGTTGATCCCCACCGTCTCGTCCACTGCGGCCCGGTTGCAGGCCGTCTGGCAGGGGTGGAAGCAGGCGCGCCCCATGATGGCGGGCAGCGGGTTGTCGCGCATGATCTGGCGCCACGCCGCCTCGTAGGAGCCGTCCTCGGCGAGGTAGAGCCACTGCTGGATGTTCTCCCCGGCCGGGCACGCGTTGCTGCACGGGGGGAGGCGGTCGACGTACACGGGCCGCTCGACCCGCCACGAGCCCGTCTTGTTGGCCAGGCTGGAGCCGACCTCCAGGGTGATGGCGAAGGGCTTCTCCGTCACGGGGATTGGATCTCGTCGTGCTGCTGCTCGAGCAGGCGGTAGCGCACGATGTTGCGGTCCGCCATCGCCTGCAGGGCGGCGATCACGTCTGGCCGCGCCGGGTTCCCATCGGAGTCGAAGAGATGGGCGTAGCGGCCCTGCAAGCGCAGGTACTCCTCGACGGGGGCCGGCCTGCGGATCGCCGACGTGCGCACCACCTCGCCGTGTTCCGCCTCGAAGACCGGGAACAAGCCCGTCTGGGTGGCCAGCCGCGCCACCTTCACGGTGTCGGACGGTGCCGAGCCCCAACCGAGCGGGCAGGTCACGAGGATGTGGATGTAGCGAGCGCCGCGGATCTCCATGGCCCGCGTCACCTTGTCTTCGAGGTCGTGGAGGTCGGCCACCGTGGCCGTCGCCACGTAGGGGATCCGGTGCGCCATGGCCAGCTCGGGCATGTTCTTGCCCTGCCCGAAGGCGTTCCCCGGATGGGGGCCGACCGCCTCGGTCGTCGCCGTGCGCGCCGCCGGCGGGGTCGCCCCGGACCGTTGCACGCCGGTGTTCATGTAGGCCTCGTTGTCGTAGCAGATGAAGAGGACGTCGTCGTTGCGTTCGAACATGCCCGAGAGGGAGCCGAAGCCGATGTCCACCGTGCCGCCGTCGCCGGCTTGCCCGACGACCCTCGTGTCGCTGCGGCCCTTGACGCGCAGCGCGGCGGCGACGCCGGTGGCCACCGCCGGGGCGTTGCCGAACAGCGAGTGGAACCATGCGAGCTGCCACGACGTCTCGGGGTAGGGCGTCGAGAACACCTCGAGGCAGCCGGTGGCGTTGACGGCGACCATCTGGCCCCCGGTGGCGCGCATGGCGGCGTCGAGGGCGTAGCGGGCGCCGAGTGCCTCGCCACAGCCCTGGCAGGCGCGGTGCCCCGAGGTGAGGGAGTTCGCGCGGTCAGCGTCGGACTGGACGGTGCGGTCGGAGCGGTTCGCCAGCCGGTTGCCGACGGCGAAGCTCCCGACCTGGTAGAAGCGGACGGCCATCGTTCAGCCGATCCTCGAGCCGACGACGCCGAGGTCGCGCAGCATGTTCTCCGCCGTCGGCCCGGAGCGGCGGTGCAGAGCCATGCGCTCGAGCTCGCGCTCGACCAGGCCCTGGTTGAGGTCGAGGAAGGTCAGGCGCCCCAGCTGGTCCCCGAGTGCCGCCTCGAACACGCCGCTGAGCGAGGTCTTGGTGATGGAGCGGCCGCCGAGTCCCGCCACCACGGTGGCGACCGACACGGGCAGCCCGCTGAGCGTCATCGCCACGTCGGTCGACAGCACCCCGCCGAAGCCCACGCTGAAGGCCTTCTCGACAACGACGACCTGCCGTGCACCCTTGAGCGCGTTGCGGACCGCGTCAATGGGGAAGGGCCGGAAGGACGTGATGCCGAGGGCACCGATCCGGTGCCCGGCGGCGCGCTGCGCATCGACCACGTCCTTGATGGTCCCGAGCACCGAGCCCATGGCCACGACCACCACGTCTGCATCGGCGCTGCGGTACGGGTGCACCAGCCCCCCCGAGTCGCGTCCGAAGGCCTCGGCGAACTCCGCGCCCAACTCCCCGATGCGACCCAGCGCAGTGAGCTGGCGCGCGTGGGCCAGGTAGCGCACCTCCGCGAACGCTTCGGGGCCGACCATGGCGCCGATGGAGTACGGGTCCGCGGGGTCGAGGACCTGGCGTGGCTCGTAGGGCGGCAGGAACGCATCCACCTGCTCCTGGCTGGGAAGGTCCACCCGCTCGGTGGCGTGGGTGAGGATGAACCCGTCCATGCAGACCATGACCGGGACGGACACCTCCTCGGCCAGGCGGAAGGCCTGGATGTGCAGGTCGGCGGCCTCTTGGACGGTCTCGGCGAACAGCTGGACCCAACCGGCGTCGCGCGCCGCCATGGCGTCGCTGTGGTCGTTCCAGATGTTGATGGGGGCGCCCACGGCGCGGTTGGCCAGCGTCATGACGATGGGGAACCCGAGCCCACTGGCGTTGTAGACGGCCTCCATCATGAACAGGAGACCCTGGCTCGCCGTGGCCGTGAAGGCACGGGCCCCGGCGGCCGAGGCACCGATGGCGACCGACATCGCGGCGAATTCCGATTCCACGTTGATGAACTCGCAGGGCGCCAGCTCACCCGTCTTCACCAGCTCGCCCAGCGCCTCGATGATGTGGGTCTGCGGCGAAATGGGATAGGCGCACACCACCTCGGGTCGGCACAGCGCGACCGTCTCTGCGACGGCCCGCGAGCCCTCAATCTGCCGGAGCACTGAGCACCGCCCTTCCGTTGGCCGTCATGAGTTGGCGAGCCAGCTGGAACAGCTCGGCGGCCGCTGCGATGTTGCGCTCCGCCACCGACGGGTCGCGGTTGAAGCGTTCGCGGATGGCCGAGCTGACGGCGCCGATGGTGACCTCCGCCGTCAGGGCGGCGAAGCTTCCGAGCAGCGCGGCGTTGGGGAGCGGCCGGCCGGTCTGGCGCTGGGCGACCTCGGTGGCGGGCACCGTGAGCAGGCGCTCGGGCCGGAAGCTGCCCTTGAGGGACCCCAGACCGAGCTCGTCGAGGGTCCGCGTGGAGTTCACGAGCACGTAGCCGTCCGGGCCGAGCCCGGCGAAGAGGTCGACCTGGTGGACCAGGGTCGGGTCGATGACGATTAGGCAGTCCGGGGCCACGACCGGTTCGCGGGTCCGGATGTCGCGCTCCCCGAGCCTGCAGTAGGCGACGACCGGGGCGCCCATCCGCTCGGACCCGAAGCTCGGGAACGACTGCGCATGCCGGCCTTCCTCGAACGCGGCAAGCGCCAGGAGATCGGCCGCGGTCACGGCGCCCTGTCCGCCCCGGCCGTGGAAGCGCACTTCGAACACCGTTCCAGCGTGCCCTCCACCTTTCGGGGCGAATAGAGCCGAAGGTCCCCGGTGCCCGGGCCGGGTGGTGGCGAAGTCCCTGGTGCCCCCGTTGGCGGTGTCTGCCGCGGACGTATATTGCCGTGGCGCCGGGGAAGGCCCGCGGCAATGACCGGAGGAGGACCCGTGCAGATCGAACTCACCGACGAACAGGCGTCAGACCTGGGCGAGGTCCTGCGCAGCGTGCTGGGCGACCTCAGCACCGAGATCGCGGCGACGGACAACGCCAACTACCGCGAGGGCTTGCGGGCCCGGCGAGCCTCGCTCGAGGGCGTGCTGGCGGAGCTCGGTTCGGGTGGCGTCGTGTAGCGGCCGAGTCGCGGCACCTTCGGGGGAAGGGCGATCGGGGACCTTTGGCACTACTGCGGTCCCGCGGTCGATGTGACCATCAGACGGTGAAGGCCGTGTGGTCCGCGAAGTGATGGAGATGTCGACAATGGCTGTGAGAGTCGCAATCAATGGGTTCGGCCGGACCGGACGGGCCTTCGTCCGGGCTGCGATCAAGTCGCCCCACGACGTCGAGGTGGCCGCGGTGAACGACCTCGGTGCACCGGAATCACTGGCCAGGCTGCTGGCTCGAGACTCGGTCCACGGCCATTTCCCTGTGCCCGTGTCGGTCGAGCACGACACCATGATGGTCGGGTCCTCGCCGGTCACCATGCTGATGGAACCGCACCCCAAGGAGTTGCCCTGGCGCGAGCTGGGCATCGACGTGGTCATCGAGAGCACGGGCCGGCTGACCAGCCGGGAAAAGGCGGCGGCCCACATCGAGGCGGGGGCCCGGCGCGTCATCGTCTCGGCGCCGGTCAAGGACGCTGACGCCACCTTCGTCATGGGCGTGAACGAGGACACCTTCGACCCCTCACGTGACTTCGTCGTGTCCAACGCGTCGTGCACCACGAACTGCCTCGCTGTCTTGGCCAAGGTGCTCGACGACGCCTTCGGGATGGAGCAGGGGTTCATGACCACGGTGCACGCCTACACGGACGACCAGCACCTCGTCGACGCCCTGCACAAGGATCCGCGGCGCTCGCGCGGTGCCGCCATCAACATCGTGCCCACGACGACCGGCGCCGCCCGGGCGACCGGCCTCGTGCTCCCCGACGTGGCGGGCCGCCTCGACGGGCTGTCGCTGCGGGTCCCGGTCCCGGACGGCTCCGTCACCGACCTGGTCGCCACGCTGCGCGCCACGCCGGCGGTCGACGACATCTGCGCCGCCTACCGGGTTGCCGCCCAGGCGGGACGGCTGGTCGGCCTGCTCGAGTACTCAGAGGAAGACTTGGTCTCCACCGACATCGTCGGCTCCTCCGCCTCGTGCATCTTCGACTCGAAGCTCACGATGGCGAACGGGAACCTGGTCAAGGTGCTCGGCTGGTACGACAACGAAATGGGGTACTCCAGCCGGCTGGTCGACCTGGCCACCGTGGTCGGCCGTACGGTCGAGCATTGACTGCTGCCCACCACGGCGTAGGTTGGGAGAGTGCGCGCGGGAGACGACGCGGTCATCGACCTCCAGGGGTTCAATCGCCTGCTCGTCTCGTTGAACGAGCAGGGCTACCGCACGATCGGGCCGGTGGCGCGCGACGGTGCCATCGTGCACGGCGAGGTGGCGGGAGCGGCCGACTTGCCGGCCGGCTGGCACGACGTCCAGGCGCCCGGGCGGTACCGCCTCGAGCAGGCCGGCGATGCCGAGCTGTTCGGCTGGGCCGTCGGACCGGCCTCGTGGAAGTCTGAGTTCTTCAAGCCGGACGAGACGCTGTGGCGGGCGTCACCTGCTGACGGTGCCGTCTCCATCGGCGTGCCGCCCCTGCCGGACCGTCCCGTGGCCATCGTGGGCGCCCGCCCCTGCGAGCTGGTGGCGCTCGGTGTGCTCGACCGGGTCCTGGCCGGCGGCGAGTACCCGGATGACCGCTACACGGCCCGTCGCAGCGGGGCGCTGATCGTCGCCGTGGAGTGCGGGACGCCCGCCTCGACGTGCTTCTGCACCTCCATGGGCTCCGGCCCCGATGCGGGTGGGGGGTTCGACCTGGCGCTGACGGAGCTGCTCACGGGTGTGCACCGCTTCTACGTCCGGGTGGGGACCGCCGCCGGGGCCGAGCTTCTGGAGCGGGCCGGCTGGACGGCCGCCAGCGAGGCCGATCGCCGCGAGCGCCTGGACGTCGTCGACGGGGCGCGTGCCCGCATGGGGCGTACCCTCGAGACCGAGGGCCTGGCCGCGCTGCTGGCCCGCAACCTCGAGCACCCGAGGTGGGACGAGGTGGCCGAGCGCTGCCTCTCCTGCGGGAATTGCACCCTGGTCTGCCCCACCTGCTTCTGCGCCGACGTGAAGGACGTGAGCGAGGTCGACGGCACCGTGGAGCGCCGGCGCACGTGGGCCTCCTGCTTCGACGTCGACCACTCTTACCTGCATGGCGGGCCCATCCGGCCCACGACCTCCTCCCGGTACCGGCAATGGCTGACGCACAAGCTGTCGACGTGGTGGGACCAATTCGACTCGTCGGGTTGCGTCGGCTGCGGGCGCTGCATCGCCTGGTGCCCCGTGGGCATCGACATCACGGAGGAGGCCGCGGCCATCCGCGCCACCGATGGTGCGCGTCCGCAGGCGGGCGCCTCGTGAGCGGGATGGCCCGCGCCCTCCTGGCCGACCACGCCTTCCTGGCGGGTTTCCCGACCGAGGTGGTCGATGTCGTCGCCCAGCACGCCGAGCCCGTGACGTTCCACGCCGGTGTGCTGCTTTTCCGCGAGGGGAGCCCCGCCGACGTCACCTACTTCATCACCAAGGGCTGCGTGTCGATTGAGATCCACGCGCCCAACCGGGGGCCGATCGTCATCGAGACGCTCAAGGCGGGGCAAGTCGTCGGGCTGTCCTGGGCCGCACCTCCGTTCCGCTACCAGTTCGACGCCCGTGCCGTCGACGAGGTGGAGGCGGTGTGCCTCAACACCGCGCGGTTGCGCGTGTCGCTGGCGGAGTACCCCGTGGTCGGGTTCCTCCTTCTTGACCGGTTGGCCGCGGTGATCCTCGAGCGGCTCCAGGCGACCCGTATCAGGCTGCTCGACATCTACGGCACGAGCAATGGGCGCTGAGGCCGCCACTGCGGCCGTAACCCGCGGCACCCTCGTCCCCACCCCCTACGTAGTGGTGGGCCGGCGGGAGGAGGCCGAGGACGTGGTCACGCTGTTCCTCGAGCCGACGGTGGGCACCGCACCGGCCTTCCGGCACGGCCAGTTCAACATGCTCACGTCCTTCGGCAGGGGAGAGATCGCGGTGTCCATGTCCAGCGCCCCCTCGGCGCCGGGGCCGGTGGAGCACTCCATTCGCCGGGTCGGTGCGGTCAGCGCAGGCCTCTGCGCCGCTCCGGTGGGGTCGCTCGTCGGGATCCGCGGGCCCTACGGGTCCTCGTGGGGGATCGACGAGGTCGAGAACGGTGCCGACGTCGTGGTCATGGCGGGCGGCATCGGCCTGGCGCCGCTGCGGGGAGCGGTCAGGGACCTGGTGGCGCGCCAGCAGGCCGGGCTCGGCCGCGTCTTCGTGTTGGCGGGTGCGCGCTCGCCCGACCAGATCCTCTTTCACAACGACCTACGGACGTGGGCACAGGCCGGGGTCCATGTCGGCATCTCCGTCGACGTCGGGGCTCCGGGATGGACGGGTCTCGTCGGCGTGGTCACCGCCCTGCTTCCGGAGGCGCGGTTCGAGGCGTCGGGTGCGCTGGCGCTGCTCTGCGGGCCGGAGATCATGATGCGTTTCGGCGGCCGCGCGCTCGTGGACAGGGGGGTCGACGCCGGTCGTGTGCGGGTCTCGCTGGAGCGGAACATGCAGTGCGGTGTCGGGCTCTGCGGCCACTGCCAGCTGGGGCCTCTGCTCGTCTGTCGGGACGGCCCGGTCGTGCGCTACGGCGGGCTGGCCGACGAGCTGTTCATGGAGCGGAACCGGTGAGTCCCGACGCCGTCCCCACGCTCGCCGTGTGGAAGTTCGCGTCCTGCGACGGGTGCCAGCTGAGCCTGCTCGACTGCGAGGACGAGCTCTTGGCCCTCGCGGGCGCGGTGCAGATCGCGCACTTCACCGAAATGACGCGGGCCCACGTCGACGGGCCCTACGACGTGTCGCTGGTCGAGGGCTCCATCACGACGGCCGAGGACGCTGAACGGATCCGGTCGGTGCGCGCCGCGTCACGACGGCTGGTGACCATCGGTGCCTGTGCCACCGCGGGTGGCGTCCAGGCGTTGCGGAACCTGGCGGGGGAGGGGGAGTTCGCGCGCGTCGTCTATGCCCATCCCGAATACGTGTCGTCGCTGGCCACCTCCACGCCGATCTCCGCGCATGTGCCCGTCGACTACGAGTTGAACGGCTGCCCGATCGACCGGCACCAGCTGCTGGAGGTGATCACCGCCTCGCTCGTGGGGCGGCGCCCCGTTGTGCCCGACCACACCGTGTGCCAGCAGTGCAAGGGTCGGGGCACGGTCTGCGTCCTCGTGGCGCATGGCACCCCCTGTCTGGGACCCGTCACGCGGGCGGGCTGCGGCGCGCTGTGCCCGTCCGTCGGCCGCGGCTGCTACGGATGCTTCGGACCGGTCGGGGGGGCCAACACGGGAGCACTGGCCGAAGAGCTGCTCGCCCAGGGCATGGCACCCGTGGACGCGTCGCGGCTGTTCTCCACCTTCTACTCGGGGAACGAGGTGTTTGCGCGCCAGTCGGTCACCCTGCGGGCGCGAGCGGGCCGCACCGCGGCGCCGGAGGCCGAGTGACCGGGCCTGCTGACGGCAGTCGCACGGTCTCGGTCGAGGGACTGGCGCGCGTCGAGGGCGAGGGCTCGCTGCGGGTCGAGGTGCGTGACGGGCGCGTCGAGGACGTCGAGCTCCAGATCTTCGAGCCGCCCCGCTTCTTCGAGGCCTTTCTGCGCGGGCGCCGGGCCACCGAGGCACCCGACCTCACCGCGCGTATCTGTGGCATCTGTCCGGTGGCGTACCAGATGAGCGCGTGCGCCGCCGTGGAGGACGCCTGGGGGATCGGGGTCTCGCGCGGGATCGCCGACCTACGCCGGCTTCTCTACTGCGGCGAGTGGATGCAGAGTCACTCCCTGCACGTCCACATGCTTCACGCCCCGGACTTCCTCGGGTGCCAGGACGCCGTGGAGATGGCGCAGCGGTTCCGGCCGGACTTCGAGCGGGGCCTGGCGCTCAAGAAGATGGGGAACCGCATCATGGAGACCGTGGGTGGGCGGGCCATCCACCCCGTCAACGTCAAGGTCGGCGGGTTCTACCGTGCGCCCAGCCGGGCGGACGTGCGCGCCCTCGCCGGACCACTCACCGATGCCATCGACCACGCGCTGGCCACGGTGGCCTGGGTCGCTGGCTTCGACTTCCCCGACGTGGAGGCGGACTACCGCTTCGTCGCGCTGCGCCAGCCGGGTCGCTACCCCCTCGAGTCGGGTCGCGTCGCTTCGTCCGACGGGCTGGACACCACGGCCGCCGGCTTCGCCGATCTCGTCGTCGAGGAGCAGGTGGCCCGCTCGACGGCGCTCCACGCGCGCCTCGAGGGTCGGCTCGAATACCTCACCGGGCCGCTGGCCCGATACGCCCTGAACTCGTCGGAGTTGCCAGAGGTGGCGGCCGGGGCGGCCGCCCGGGCCGGTCTGGGGGCCACCTGCACCAATCCGTTCCGGAGCATCGTGGTGCGGGCCGTCGAGATCGTCGTCGCCTGCCATGAGGCGCTGGCGCTGGTCGAGAGCTACGAGCCGCCGGAACCCCCCGGTACCGCTGTCCCGGTGGTGGCCGGCATCGGCACGGGTGCCACCGAGGCGCCCCGGGGCCTCCTCTTCCACCGGTACCGCATCGACTCGGAAGGCGTCATCAGCGAGGCGCGCATCGTGCCGCCGACCTCGCAGAACCAGCGCACCATCGAGTCCGACCTCCGGCGGACCGTGCAGGCGTCGCTCGACCTCGGCGACGAGGAACTGACGTGGCGCAGCGAACAGGCGGTGCGCAACCACGATCCCTGCATCTCGTGCGCCACCCACTTTCTCGACGTCACGGTCATCCGACAGTGAGCACTGTCCCTGCCCCGCGGGTCGTGGTCGCGTCGGTGGGATGCGAGCTCCACCGCGACGACGGTGCCGGCCCCGCGGTGCTGGCGCGGGCACGTGATCGGCTCGACGAGGTGGATGTCCTTGGCCCGCTGGCCACCCCGCTTCACCTGATCGGCGCGTGGGACGGAGCCGACGTCGCCATCGTCGTGGACGCCGTGAGCGGCGGCGAGCCCGGGACGGTTCGAGTCGTGGAGCTGGACCTGGCCTCGCCACCTGAGGCGGCAGCCCGTGCGGTGCCGGGAAGCGGCACGAGCAGCCACGGGTTCGGCGTGATCGACGCGGTCCGTCTCGCCAACGTGCTCGGCAGCGCCCCGGCACGCGTCGTGCTCATTGGTGTGACGGGCGAGGACTTCGGCGCCGGTCTGGGGCTCAGTCCGCCCGTGCGGAGCGCCGTGGAGAGGGCGGCCGGCCTGGTGGTCGAGCTCGCCCGGCCCACGGCGACCGCCGCGCCCTGACGGCTGGGGCAGCGCGGTTCGTCCCGGCCTCAGCCGGCGACGACAGCAGTCCGTCCGGACGCCTCTGCCGCCTCACACGCCTGTGTCGACGGTCGCGCACGAGGCCGAGGAGGGCGCACCGCATCGTCGGGTGCGCCCGGAACGCCATGGCGTACCGCCGCCGCCGTGGGACTATCGGCTCTGGCGGCAAGAGCGGACGGAGGCGACACTGCAGATGGACCCCGAGGAGGTGGTCATGAGGTTTCGCGATCGCGTCGAGGCCGGTCGCTATCTGGCCGATGTCGTCGAGCAGGCTGGCCTGGGCGGGGAAGATGTGGTCGTGCTGGCGCTGCCCCGCGGCGGCGTGCCCGTGGCCTTCGAGGTCGCCCGGGCCCTGCAGGCGCCGCTCGACGTCATCGTGGTGCGGAAGCTGGGTGTCCCCTTCCAGCCCGAGCTCGCGATGGGGGCGATCGGCGAGGGCGGCGTCCGCGTGGAGAACCAGGACGTGGTGCGCTCCGTCGCTCTCGGCCCCGTCGATCTCGACGCGGTCGAGCGCCAAGAGCGGGTCGAGCTCGAGCGCCGCGCCGCGCAGTACCGAGGGGACCGGCCTCGGCTCGATCTGCGGGGTCGCTGCGCCCTCATCGTCGACGACGGCATTGCCACCGGATCGACAGCCCGCGCCGCCTGCCGGGTGGCGCGGACGCAGGGAGCTGCCCGCATCGTCCTCGCTGCACCCGTCGCGTCCCGCACCGCCGTCGCCGAGCTCCGTGATGTGTGCGACGAGGTGCTCTGCGTGGACGTGCCCGATCCCTTCTACGCGGTCGGGGAGTGGTACCGCGACTTCTCGCAGACCTCCGACGACGAGGTGGTCGAGTTGCTCCGGCGAGCGGCCGCCGTGCGGGATCCTCTCGGAGGGTCCGCGGCGGCGGGAGACGACCCGCCGGGGCGGGACGAGGACATCGCGGTCCCCTGCGGCGACGTCGTTCTCAGCGGTCGGCTCACGGAACCCCCGCTGCGATCGGAGCGGTGATCTTTGTCCACGGCAGCGGCAGCAGCCGTCACAGCCCGCGGAACCGCTATGTCGCAGCCGTGCTCAACAAGGCCGGCCTGGCGACACTGCTCATCGACTTGCTCTCGAACCAGGAGGCTGGCCCGTTCCTGTGTGTTCGACGTCGAGATGCTCGCCCACCGGCTGGGCGAGGTCATCCAGTGGGCCAGGGTCGGGTCTCCCGATCGTGTCGCGCGGCGGGCGCCCCGACCTTGCTGGCCCGCTGCTGTCTTCCGTCAGAGCCCCGGTGCTGTTGATCGTGGAAGGTCGTGACGAGGTCGTGCTGGAATTGAACCGGAAGGACCGAGCCGAACTGCGTTGCGAGAACCGACTCATCGTTGTCCCGGGCGCGACCCACCTCTTCGAGGAGCCGGGTGCGCCCGAGTCCGTGGCGGCGTCGGCCTGCAACTGGTTCGTGGCCACGTTCGCGCCGGACCCTTCATCCGTGACGCCGGCATAACAAAAGGCGCTCATCCCACGCCACAGGTGGGGATTGAGCGCCTCACTCAATTGTGCGCCGGAGAATCGCCAGACCGGGGGATGGACCTCAGTGAGCCATACGGACCCTTTGCCGTTGCAGCGCTGTCAACTTCTCAGCTGCCTGCCGAGTTACCCTGAGTCCTTGCCGGTGAAACTTGCAAACCCTCCACTGTCGACCTCCGGACTGGAGGTCTTCACTAGGTTTCTCCACTTCATGCCTCCTTCCGGATCGACCCTCGCGATCCAATTAGTAGAACCGCGCGGGGGCAGTTCTTGTTTCCGTTTCCGCGCCATTGGACGCACATGTCGTCGCTGATACCGGACGAGTCAGAGGATGCGGTGGGCCGGCTGCGGCTCCACCGGTGGACCGATCGTGCGATCGTCGCCATCGCGATCACGGCGCTGGCGTCCGGGTTCGGTCAGTTCAGCGTCGTGGCCGCGCTGGGGGACGTGTCCAAGCAACTCGGGCACATGACGACGGGCGCGTCCATAGCCGACAAGGTCGGGCTTTCCGGCACCAGCCTCGGCATCGGGCTCGCCATCATCCGCCTGGCCTCGCTGGGAAGCCTGCCGCTCATCGGTATCGCCGACCGTCTCGGGCGCCGGCGCGTGATCCTGGCCGTGACGTTCGTCGGCCTGGTGCTGACCGTCGCCGCCGCCGGGAGCCCCGACTACTGGTGGTTCGTCGCGATCTTTGCCTTCGGGCGCCCGATGCTCAGCGCCACCAATGCCCTGGCGGAGGTGATGGCGGCGGAGGAGACGGGATCGTCCAACCGGGCGGCTGCCGTCGCGTTCATCGCCGCCGGGTACGGCGTCGGGGCCGGGCTCTCCGCCATCATCCACAGCCTCGCCTCGGGGCCGCTCGGCTTCCGGGGGATCTTCGCCCTGGCGGTCGTCCCACTGGTCGTCGTCTTCTTGGTGCGCAAATGGGTGGAGGAGCCCGGCCGGTTCATGGTGGCCGAGGCGGCCGCCGAGCATCCGACCCCGGTTCTCGGCGCAGTCGGGCCCCGCTACCGGAACAGGCTCGTGATCCTGGGGCTCGTCGCGATCGCCATCTCCGTCATCACGGGCCCCGCCAACAGCTTCGTCTTCCTGTACGCGCAGGACGTCCTGCACCAGGCGGGGTACGTGACCGCGCTCATGGTCGTCGGAGCAGGGGTCACCGGCCTGCTCGGGCTGGTCGCTGGGCGCTGGCTGGCGGACCACATCGGCCGTCGACCCACCGGCACCATGGGGATGATCGCCGTGGCGCTTTGCGGGGCGCTCGCCTATTCGGGGTCAGCCTCGGCTCTGGTGATCGGGTACGTGCTCGGGGTGTTCAGCGGCTCCCTGCTCGCCCCGAGCGTGGGTGCCATGTTCACCGAGCTGTTCCCGACGTCGGTCCGGGCGTCGGCCACCGGGTGGTGGGTCGCCGCGGGCGTCCTGGGGGCGGTCGGCGGCCTGGTGGCGTTCGGCGCCGTGGCCGACGTCGGCAACCGGTTCGCCCTCGCGGCCGACATCGTGTTCCTCCCCGCCGCGGCCGTAGCCGCACTCTTCTGGTTGCTGCCCGAGACGAAGGGACGGGAGCCCGAGTCGCTCTGGCCGGACGAGGCCTAGCCGTAGGTGAAGGTGATCGCGTTAGACGTGCCACTCGCGGTGGTGATCGTCACCTGAGCGGACGACGACCCGGTGGAGGGCGGCACGGTGATGGTGCACGTGCTCTGATCCGCACAGCTCGTTGGCGCCACCTGACCGTTGAAGGTGGCCACGATGTGGCCGTCCGAGCTGAGGAAGTTGGCCCCGGTGACCTGTATGGCCGTTCCTGCGGTGCCGCTTGGCGGGCTGAGCGACGAGATCACCGGCGCGGCGCCGGGCGTCGCCGGCACGATGGTGGTCGTCGTCGTCGAGGATGTCGATGACGGGGTCGACGTGGTACCGGAGCCACTCGGGCTGCCGCTTGCCGTCGAGGGGTGGCCCGTCGGAGCGGTCCCTGCATGGGTCGCACCGGCGGCCGCAGTGGTCGGCGGCGACGCGGTCTGGGGGCCGTTGCCGTTCGTGCCGAGCGAGAAGGCCAGTGCGATGGCACCTGCCACGACCAGCCCCGCCACGACGACGATGGTGGTGGCGAGCCAGCGATCGGGCTGCCGGGCGCTCGTTGCCCCTGCCGGAGACGGCTCTTCCGCCTCGGGGGGCCGAGGCGCCGGGGCCGGGGGCACCGAAGGCGGCGTCGCCGCCCCCGTTGCCTCACGGGCGCGCCGGACTGCGCTCTCCATGGCTCCCAGGGCGCGGCTACTGGGCCTCCCCGGGGGCGGCTCGACCGTCGGCCCGTCCGTCATCGAAGCTGCTCCGGAGCTGAATTGTTCCCCCCTTGGCAGCTTCCATTCTCGCGCCCGGCCGGCAACGGCGATGCGCGCCGATATGAACGGGCGTGGGACGCTCGGCGGACGAGTGGGCACGATCCGTAGGATTGCGGCGCTGACAAGGAGGCAATCATGCAGTCCGACCTCAGAGCCAGGAACAGTGGGGTGCTGCACTCGGGCACGGTGCGCGCCGACGCAGGCCGGCCCGGCGCCGGAGGGGTCGCCCACGTGCTGGAACCGCTCCTCACCCACTTTTTCGGCGGTGCTCCGCCGGTCCGCTTCGAGTTCTGGGACGGGACGGCACTGGGGTCGGGCCAGGGCCGTACGGTGCAGGTGCGATCGCCCGACGCGGTGCGCCGGCTCATGTGGTCTCCGGGTGAGCTGGGCCTGGCCCGGGCCTTCGTCGAGGGTGACATCGACTTTGCCGGCGACATCTTCGAGATGCTCGCGCTGTTGCATGCCGCCGTGCCCGCGCGTGCACGTGCCGGCACGCGGCTGCCGGTCCAGGCCGTGCAGGCACTGCACGCGGCTCACCGGCTGGGGGTGCTGGGCCGGCCGCTGCCGCCGCCGGCCGAGGAGGCTGTGCCGCGCGGGCGCCTCCACTCGAAGGGCCGTGACGCACAGGTGGTACGGCACCACTACGACGTCAGCAACGACTTCTATGCCATGGTGCTCGGCTCGAGCATGACGTACTCCTGCGCCCGCTTCGCTCCCGGCGTCGAGACCTTGGAAGCCGCGCAGGAAGCAAAGCACGAGCTGATCTGCCGCAAGCTCGGCCTGCCGGAGCGCGCGGAGCCGAGGATTCTCGACGTGGGCTGCGGGTGGGGGAGCTTCGCGTTGCACGCGGCGCGTGACCACGGTGCACGGGTGGTCGGCGTGACCCTGAGCCCCGCCCAGGCTCAACTGGCCCGGGACCGGGTGGCGGCCGCCGGGCTCGTGGGGCAGGTTGAGATCCGAGTGCAGGACTATCGGGACGTGCGCGACGGACCCTTCGACGGCGTCGCGTCGGTGGGGATGTTCGAGCACGTCGGGTCGTCCAAGCGCGCCGAGTACTTCGACGCCATGCGCGGACTCCTCGGGCCGCGAGGCCGACTGCTCAACCACGCCATCTCCAGCGTCGGGGGATCGCGTATCGGCCCTCGGTCCTTCATCGGCCGCTACGTGTTCCCCGACGGCGAGCTGGTCGATGTGGGGGAAGTCGTCCTCGCCATGGAGGAGGCGGGGTTCGAGGTGCGCGACGTTGAGTCGCTCCGTGAGCACTACGCAAAGACGCTCCACGCGTGGGTCCGGAACCTCGAAGAGCATTGGGACGAGGCAGTGGCCGAGGTCGGCGTCCGCCGGGCCCGGGTGTGGCAGCTCTACATGGCTGCATCCGCCAACGGGTTCGACGACGGAGGCATCTCGGTGCACCAGGTGCTGGGACTCGTGCCCGAGCGTGACGGACGCAGCGGCATGCCGTCCACGCGCCAGAGCTGGGGTTGATCGCCGCCGTGGGGCGTCGGCGTGTTGGCGCGCCGGCCCGATCCGCGCGACCCTGAGTCTCGTGTCCCCCCGCCGCCAGATCGTCGTGTGCGACGGAGACGAGACCGGCCAGGAGCTCCTGGAAGAGGCCATCCGGGTCCTGGTGCCCGGCGTGGTGGGTTTCGACCTCGAGCTGGTCCACTTCGACCTCTCCCTGGCGAACCGACGCGCCACGGCCAACGGCGTGGTCCGCGACGCCGCGGCTGCCATGCGTGAAACCGGGTTGGGGCTGAAGGCGGCCACCGTCACGCCGGAGACGACAGGTGACGTCGGCAGCCCGAACCGCATCCTGCGCGAGGGGGTCGGGGGTTCCGTCATCGTCCGCACGGGCCGCCGCATCCCGGGGGTCGCCCCGCCGGCACCCGTGGTGCACCCGATCGTTGTCGTACGGATGGCCGTCGGCGATGCCTATGGCGCCGAGGAACGCAGGACCGGTGACCCCGGCAGTGCCGGTGAGCAGGCGTGGCGGACCGAGTGCATCGACCGCTCGGTGTGCCGTTCCGTGGCGGAGTACTCCTTCCGGACCGCGACGCAGCTCGGCGCGTGCGTCTATGGCGGCCCGAAGTGGACCGTGTCGACGGTCTACGAAGGGATGTTGAAGGAGGAGATGGACGCCGCTGCAGCCCGCTACCCCGCCGTCCCGTACCGGCCGACCCTGATCGACGCCGCCTACGCCGGTTTGCTCACCGAGTCGAGCGGGAGCCCGCTGGTGGTCCCCGCCCTCAACCGGGACGGTGACTGCCTCTCGGATCTCGTCCTGGCCCTGTTCGGCTCCATCGCGGGCGCCGAGTCGGTGCTGCTGGCCCTGGACCCCGACCTGCGGCCCGCGGTCGCCATGGCAGAGGCACCACACGGGACGGCGCCCTCACTGTTCGGCAAGAACGTGGCCAATCCGATGGCGATGCTGTTGGCCTGCGCCGCCGTGCTGGACTACGCCGCCCGCGGCGACGCGGTCGTGGCCGGGATGGCCACCGCCATCCGCCGGGCCACGCTCGACGCGGCGGCCGACGGAATCCGCACGTTCGACCTCGGAGGTGAGTTCTCTACCTCGGGCGTGGTGGACGAGGTGCTGGCGCGCCTGCGTGCCGGCGGCGACCGGGCTTCCTAGGCCCCACGGGCAGCTGGGCGACGGTCAGGCAGGCGTTCGCCTGACGGCTCGCCGTTCACGAACGGACGGATGCTCCGGAGAAGGCACGCACCATCTCGCGGCAGAAGGCGGGCAGATCGTCCGGCTTCCGGCTGGTCACCAACGTGTCGGTCCACCTCGCTCGTGGTCCGGTCCACCGGGAACCGGTCGGCCTTGTCGAGGTGCTGAACGCCTGGGCCTCGCCGGGCTCCGGCGCGACCAGCACAGGCTGCCCACCGGCTTCCTCCACGGCCTTCCACGGCTCGGTCAACTCGACCTGCTCGATATGCCCTCGTTCGCGACCAGGGACGCGACCTGCATGTCTCTGAGTTCATTGCTCACGTGTCTCACCTCTCACATCTACGTTCCTGGCATACCCGCCGGCAGGTGCGCAAAACGGGAACCGGGAATGCAAGGGTTTCGCTGCAGGGGGCGCCCATGTGGGTTCCACACCTGGCGGTTGGCACGATGCCCCAATGGGGCAGCGCGTCTCAGGCCAGGCCGAGCGGTGCGAACAGATCGCCGATGTCGTCCACTCGGCGGAGCACGTCCTCGGTCTCGAACCGGAGCAATCCCGGGTCGCCGCTGGTCGCGCAGCGCCGCACCTCGGCCACCGTGACGGGCGTCGACACCGTGGGCGTGGCCATCGCGCGGACCGAGTACACCGCGACCGTCGTCTTCGCGGGGTGGTTCTGGCTCCAGTCGATGAGGACCCGGCCCTTGCGCAACGACCTGCGCATGTTGGAGACGACGAGCTCCCGGTGCTCGGACTCGAGTTTGCGGGCGATCTGATAGGCGCGGTCGCGCAGGCTGTCCCAGGTCGTCTTGGGCCCCACCGCTGCGTAGAGTTGCAACCCCTTTGAGCCGCTCGTCTTGGCGAACGGCTCGCGGCCGTCCTTTTCCAGCTCCCTCATGACGCGCCCCGCGACCACGCAGCACTCCACGATCGACGCGCCTTCACCGGGGTCCAAGTCGAACACCATGAAGTCGGGCCGCGCCGGCAGCTTGCGATGTCGACCGACGTGCCACAGCGGGACATGGAGCTCAATCGTCCCGAGGTTGGCGGCCCACGCCAGCGTGGCCACGTCGTCCACCACGGCGTACGGAACGATGTCCTTCCCGTCGTTGGACGAGAGTTCGACGGAGCGGACCCAGTCCGGCGCATGCGAAGGGATGTGCTTCTCGAAGAAGGACTTGCCCTCGACGCCGTCCGGGAACCGTTTCATCGTCAACGGCCGCTCCCGGACGTGCGGCAACATGGCGTCCGAGACCCGGACGTAGTAGTCGATCAGGCGACCCTTCGTGAAGCCGCTACGCGGAAAGAGCACCTTCTCGAGGTTGGACACCGAGAGCTCCCGGCCGTCAATGGTCGTGCGCGTGGAGCCAGCGGCCATCAGCCGGCGGCCTCGCCCGCGACCATGAATCGATTCTCACGTTCGGGCGGAGGGGTGCCGCGCCTCATTCGGCGACGACCTCGCCGGGCGCCTTGTCCGGGCGCAGGCCCTTCCAGGTCGGGTGGCGAAGCCGCCTCGCACTCGTCCACTCACCGAATTCGACCTCGCCGACGAGCTCGGGCCGGACGAAGTGTGCCCGCGCCGCCTCGGCGGGGAGGGGGGGGCGGAACGGGCTCTCGGCGGTCGCCAGGGGCTCGAGATCGGCGAGCAGGGCACGGCGGGCACTGGCGCTGAATCCCGTTCCCACTTTCCCGACGTAGCGCAGCCCGTCCTCGTCGGGAACGCCCAGCAGGAGTGCACCCAGGCTCCCCTCGCGCTCGCCGCGCCCTGCCGTCCATCCCCCGATGACGGTCTCCTGCGTCCGGAAGGACTTGACCTTGACCCAGTCGGGAGACCGTCGACCTGGGCGGTACGGAGAGTCGCGTCGCTTGGCGACGACACCCTCGAGACCGTTCTCTACGGCGGCCGCCAGGATGTCGCGGCCGGGCACGTCCCGGAAGGACTCGGTGGTGGTGAAGGTCTCGCCGGACAGGCGAAGCGACTCCAGTCGGGCGCGTCGTTCGTCATAGCCGAGCGCCATGAGCGAATGCCCGTCGACGTACAGCAGATCGAACGCGACGTAGCTGACCGGATCAACGGCCGCCCTGCGATGCGCCTCGCGTTGGTTGGCGACGTGCATGCGGCGCTGCAGTCTCGAGAAGCTCGGACGGCCGTCTTCACCGAGTGCGACGATCTCGCCGTCGAGCACGCACGTGGTCATGCCCAGGAATTTCCCGATGTCGGCCAGCTCGGGAAACGACCCGCTCACGTCGAGGTCGTTCCGGCTGACGGCCCGTACCCGGCCGCCTTCTACGAAGAGAATCGCCCGTACGCCGTCCCACTTGATCTCGAACGCCCAGCTCGCACCGTCCTCGGGCAGGTTCCCGGCCACCGCCAGCATCGGCTTGACGCTGGCGGGCAAGGGGTCGGCTCGGGTGGACGCGCCATGCCGGTGGATCATCCAATTGCGATCCTTGGTCTGGAACAGCACGAAGCTGCCCGAAGTCTTACGCCCATGGAGCACGAACTTGACCTCGCTGTCGGACCACTTTTCCGCCTCGTAGTGGCCCGTGTCCCAAATGCTCATCCGGCCGGCGCCGTACTCGCCCTGCGGTATCTCCCCCTCGAAGGAGGCGTACTCCAGGGGGTGGTCCTCCGTATGGACCGCAAAGTGGTTGTGGTCCGGCGATTCCGGCAGGCCCTTGGGAAGCGCCCACGAGACGAGGACACCGTCGCGTTCGAGGCGCAGGTCCCAATGCAGGCTGCGCGCATGATGCTCCTGAATCACGAACCGATCGCCGCCCTGCGCCGACCTTCGCCCTCCGCCCATGGGTTCGGGAGTCTTCTGGGGGTTCCGCTTGGTGCGGTAGGTATCGAGTTTCGCCGCGCTCTTGGCGGTACTCCCTCCGGAAGACTTCGGTGCCACTGGTCACACCGTACCCACCGCCGCAGGTTGGCCGGAGCGGCAAGGGGTATAGACCTCCCGTCCACCTGAGAGGGAGCAGGCGATGTCCGAGGCGCACGGCCACACGAGGCGGCGTACACCACAGGTTCGCTACGACCGCGCCCCCATGGGGCACGCAGCCGACCGAGAGGTGCTCCGATCCCCGTCCCCCCATGGTTCCGGACTCCGAGCCGCTGAGTGCGTATGAACATCGTCGAACGGACGGTCCGGAGGACTGACGAGGGACAACAGCGTGTCCGACCGATTGCGTTCGCGATCGGTGTCTTCAAGAAGTTCGGCGACGACCGGGGCGGCTCGTTGTGCGCGTTGCTGGCCTTCTACGGGTTTCTGTCGCTGTTCCCTCTGCTGCTCCTTTTGGTCACGATCCTGGGATTCGTCGGCGGCAGCGAGCACTGTCTCGTCCACCGGGTCGAGAACTCCGCAGTCACCACGGCGGTGAGCACCGCGCCGCGCGTGGCGGACACCACGGCCGATCGGATCGAGTCGGGCATCTGACATCGTCGTGAGCCAACACTCGCAGGAACGGGGTGGTGCCCTCGACCTCTTGGAGGACGAGGATCTCGAGCTCCGTCGGATCTTCACGATGTTGGGGCTCAAGCGGGGCTCCTCGGTCGAGGAGCGGTCCGAGTACGGAGACTTGGCCAAGGAGATGATCCGCCGACTGGGCCAACCGGGAGGCAGCGCTGGTCGAGGTGGTCTCCGTGGCCGGGGAGGATGCCGGCCTGCACGGGGTGACGGCGCGCATCCAGGAGAGCATGCGGGCGCACCGCCCCCTGGTCGATCGCCTCGAGAGAATGTCCCGTGGCGTTCAGGGCATCAATCTGAATGTCGGCCAGGACTTCGACGAAGTGCTGCAGGAACTGACGCAGGTGGTCGGCACCGAAATCGAATGGGAGCTCAGCGTTGGTCTGCCCGAAATCAAGGGCTCGCTCACGCGTTCGGACCGGGAGGAGGAGCCCAAGAGTGCCGGCCATCTCCTGCGGCACGCCCCGACCAACCTGGACCCGGCTGGGCCGCGTTGGTGGGAGCGTGTTCCGTTAATTTCGCGGTTGATCACGCTCTATGACCATTTGAGGGATTTTCCCTGGAGGGCAGTCCGGAACCGGTGAGTGCGAGGCGTGACCCGTCGGCGGACGGAAGTGGTCCACGCACCTGAGGACACGCGGGCGGGGCGGAGTGACGCTCGGTCCCGAGAGCAGCGACCCGAGCACTGCACCTACGATGTGGGTGGCCATGCACCGATGGTTCTCACCCCGCGCCGTGCTCCTCCATGTGGAGTTCCTCCTCCTGATCGCCGGCTGCGGGGCCGCAACGTGGTGGCAGGCCAGGAGGGCGCTCGGGGGCAACGGGCTCAGCTGGTTCTACACCTTTGAGTGGCCCATCTTCGCGGGGATCGCGGTCGCTGCATGGTGGCATCTCATCCACGAAGACTCCGAGGAGCGCGCCGCCCGCAAGGACCAGAGGTCGGAGCTGGACCCCGCTGAGCGCAAGGCCGAATGGTAGGCGGGTGGCGGCGGGGGGTTGTCCGAGCGGTGTCGCCATCAGCACCCCGTCCGACCCCGAAGCGCAAAATCCGACTGACTAGCCTGAACCGGGTGGATCCGGGGGGAGCGTCTCCAGTCAATTGGTCAGTGGGGGTGGCGTCGTGACGGTGTCCGGAGTCGCCGAGCGACGGAGCACACCGGACCGGGCCTTCAAGTGGATCGCCGCCATTGCCGCGGTCGCGCTCGTCGGGTTCATCGTCTTCGTCGTGGTCCGGGGGCCCGCCCACCCTGCGGCCGTCGGATCGTCTGCCCTCGAGGTTGCGCCACCACCTGTGCTCAAGTCCGGCACGGTCGCGCCCCAGTTCTCCCTGCCGCCACTCGAGGGGAGACGAGTGGTGTCGCTCTCGGCCTTCCGGGGGACGCCGGTGATCGTCAATTTCTTCGCCTCGTGGTGCCGGGACTGTCGGGCGGAGCTGGGGGCGGTGGCCACGGTTGCCCACGCGACCGCGGGGCGGGTCGCGGTGGTCGGTGTCGACTCCAACGACACGTCCGAGACGGCAGCGCGGCAACTGCTGGCCGCCGTGCATGCCGCCTATCCCGTCGCGGTCGATGCCCATGCCACGGTGGCGACCGAGTACCTCGTCCAGGCGCTGCCGGTCACCTACTTCCTGAACGCGCAGGGCCAGGTGGTCGGCGCTGCGCTGGGGCCTCAGTCGGTCACCTCGTTGGAGCGCTGGGTGGCGCGCCTCGGGGCGCCGCGGTGAACCAGCCCGCCGAGACCGACGGCCTCCAGGCCGCGGCACCCCGACCGGAGGTCCCAGGCGACGCGGCACCGAGCCCCCCGACGCCTCCGATCGACCGGGCGGCGGCACTGGCCGAGGGGGCGCCGGGGATCCCCGCCAAGTTCGTCTATTGGGCGCTGGGAGTGGCTCTGGTCGTCAGCCTGGGTGGGCTGCTCGGCGAGCACCTGTTCTCCTCGGCGGGCCTCAACCCGGTCCCCACCACGACACCCCCGGCCCCCCGCGCTGCGCCCGTCGCCACCCCGAATGCCCCCGTACCGGATCGATCCATCGGCTCGACCCTGCCGTCGTTCATGGGCCTGAGCACCCTGACTGGTCGCGCCGCGTACCCGTTCACCCTGACCGATCAACGCGGCACTCCGACCTTGGTGCCGGCGCAGCCGCCCCGTGTCGTGGTCGTGACCTTCTTCAATGCGCCCTGCAACGACATCTGCCCGGTGGTGGCGGACGAAATCGAGCAGGCCGACAGTGACCTGGGCGCAGCGGCGGCGGGGGTCGAGTTCGTCACCGTCAACACCGATCCGTCGGCCCTGGCCGAGTCGGCGGAGGCGCCCGTCCTGAGTGAGACGGGGCTGAACGCCCTGCCAAACTGGCACATGGTGACGGGGCCGCTGGAGACGCTCAATTCCGTGTGGCGCTCATACGGTGTGTCGATCTCGGTGGACAAGAAGACGGGGCTAGAAGCCCATAACGACGTCATGGAATTCATCGACATGCGGGGGGACGTCCGCTACCGGGCCACACCATTTGCCGACGAGACCAGTACCGGGACCTACAGCCTGCCCGCGGCGAGCGTGGGCCGTTGGGGGCAAGGCATCGCCGCCTACGCCAGGCGCCTTCTCGGGTCATGAGCGACACGACGCAGACGACCGAGCAGACGACCGAGCCAAGACCCCGGCTGTGGCAACGCCACCGCGGGCTGCTCGTCGTGTTGGTGATCTTCGTCGTGCTCCTGATCACGGTGCTTTCCGATTTGCCGGTCAGCACCTCGAGGGCGGATGATATCAGCGCCGAGCGCAGCGTCATGAGCGAGGTGAACACCGACTTGGCGCCGTGCGCCCTCGCAATCCACCAGGCCATCGGTATTTGGAACCTGCAGGCGGCGCATGAGCTCACTGCGGCCGATCGCGCGCCCACTCCAGGTTTGTTGAGCGACGATCAGACCGCCTGTTCCTTCACGAACGAGGACATCTACGACCTGACCACCAACATCCAGGTCCCCGGGACGCCGGCGGGCAAGCACCTGGGTCAGATGGTGGCGACCGCAACGCTGTGGACCACCTCGGACGCCTTGCGAGCGATTGAGGACGTACAGACGCTGATGAGCGACCCGAGCAACACCTCGGTCCTGCGCAACCTCTCCAAGGAAGAGGTGCAGTTGGCCGCCGACCGCCGCACCGCCCTGTCGCAGGAGGAGGCCGCGGACCAGGCCCTCGACGTCCGTCTCCCGGCTGTCGACCTTCCTCCGGTGCCCGGGACGGGGACAGGCTGAGCGTCAGGAGGCGGGGGCGGCCTCACCCCTGCCCCCCTTCCTCGGCGGGGCCCCGCCTCTCCGTCGCTCGGACCTCGTGAGCGCCAAGAGCTCGGTGTCGGGGTCCTCCTCGGTCTTCAGCCATTGCAGGGCGTTCCAGAAGATCACCGGGACGAAGGTGACGGCCGCCACGAACCAGAGCACGGCCGACGCGATCTGCTGGTCGGCGGCTGCGCTCAACCCGCCCCCGACGTGGTGGAAGTTTCGGTAGAGGTCGTGATTGGAGAGCCCGTCCACGTAGGCCAGGATCCAGAACGCCCACATCACGAGTGCAGCCAGGACCGCACGCCGCAGGTAGCCCGAACGCGGGACCAGCGGCGGCGACGTCGTCAGTTCGAGCCACAGCCCCAGCCCGAAGAGGAGGAGGCTCGCCGCCTCGAGTGGCACCAGCCAGCCGTCCCGGGCCCCCGCGGCCACCGTCGAGGGCACGTGCCACGCCACGGCGACGCCCAGGTCGCACGCGATGAAGGCGAGTGACCACGGCAGCTCACGGTGGCGGCGCCGGCGCTCAGCCACCCGGTCGACGAGCTTGCGCGGCGAGCCGGGGGATCCAGGACTCGCCAGCCCCAGCCGGCGCCACGGGGCGCCGGCTGTGACCAGAGCGGGGACCACGATGGCCAGGAGGAAGAATTGCAGTACCTGGGCGTACTCGGCCTGCCGGGCGGTACCGGAGAGCGGTGGAGCGAGGGCAACGATGAGCACGACGACTGCACCCAGCAGGCACCAGCCGCGCCACGGTGCGGCACGCTCGTGGGGCCGCCCGGTGGCAGCCCCGTCGCTCACCTGGTCGGTCGGCGCTGGAAGAAGCCCCAGAGCAGCACGACGCAGAGGACCCCGAGGGGTATGGCGAACGTCAACGCCTGGGTGCCGGCTATGTCGGATGCCGTGATCACGGGCTCACCCCTTCGGACTCAGATGACGTAGAACAGTACCCAAAAGAACGTTGCCACGATGGCGATGAATCCCCAGAAGTAGGTGCAGCCGTTGAGGTTGACCCGGAGGAGGCGAGCCACGGGGAGGGTCGAGTCCGGTGCGCCGCCGTCCTGGGCGATGGCGCGGCGCAGCCGTATCTCCCTGGCCAGAATGGTCTCGAGCCAGTAGGTCCCTCCGAGGACCAACGCGATGTTCATCGCACCCCAGGCGATGAAGCAGGAGGCGTAGCCGCTCGATCCCGGGAAGAACGGCAGATCCGTCATCTGCCAGATTTGGAGGCCGATGACGAGGAGCCCTCCGAAGACGGCGGTCCAACCTGCCACCTGCCAGTCCAGTGTCTCGTTCCTGCGGAAGCGCCGCTCGCCGAACTGAATCAGGAGGGCGGCGGCCACCGTGATGGCGAAGATGGCCGCGCCGGCGCCCGTCGGCGCGGTGATGCCCCTCGGCCGCCAGAGCTCCTCGTTGTTGGCCGAGCGCAGGTAGAAGTAGGCGAAGGCCAGAGCGGCGAAGGCGAAGGCCCAGATCCCGATGAGGAGCCGGCCACCGGTCCAGAGGGCTCCTTCCTGGGCCCGGAGCTCGAAGGCGATCTCCTCCGGGGTCTCCTTGAGCTGGACGAAGCTCTCGAACTGCTCGCTGTCGACTGGGTTCTGAGCCATGGCTATCCCCTCACAGTATTGGGGGTCGCGGATCGCCGTCGCCCTCCACCCCGGTCGACAGCTCCTCGTGGTCTACAGACCCGGCGGGTGCCCCGACGGCGGACATGACCTTCCCGAGGTCGGCCACGGGCGGCGCGTCCTTCTCGCCGTAGTGGTACGGGTCGTTGAGCACGACCGGGATGTGCTCGAAGTTGAACCAGGGGACCGGCGTCGGCGTCTGCCACTCCAGTCCGAGCGAGTTCCACGGGTTGGGCGGCGCCTCGTGCGGGGTGAGGTAGATCGACCAAATGAAATTGATGATGAAGAAGAAGAACGAGGCACCGAGGAAGTAGGCGCTGATGCTCGAGATGTCGTTCAGCGTCTGCAGGTTCGTGGCGTACTCGAACACGCGCCGGGGTTGCCCGAGCAGCCCGACCAGGAAGAGCGGGAAGAACGTGCAGTTGAAGAAGATGAAGAACGTCCAGAAGTGCCACTTGCTCAACTTCCGGTTCATCGTCTTCCCGGTGATCTTTGGGAACCAATAGTAGAAGCCGGCGAACATCGCGAAGATGAGGCCACCCATGATGGTGTAGTGAAAGTGCGCCAGCACGAAGAAGCTGCCGTGGACGGTGACGTTCACGGGCACGTCGGAGAGGAACACGCCGGTCACTCCGCCGATGAGGAAGTTGAACAGCATGCCGAGACAGAAGAGCATAGGCGTGTCGAACCGGATTTTCGCTTTCCACAGCGTGCCGAGCGCGACCAGAAAGAGGAAACCCGTGGGGATGGAGATGAGCTCCGTGGTCAGCATGAACAGTGGTCGCATGTCCGGGTTGATGCCGCTCTGGAAGAGGTGGTGCTGCCACACGAAGAAGGACAGCAGTGCGACACCGAGCATGCCCGCCGCCGCCACCTTGTAAGCGAAGAGTGGCTTGCGGGTGAACACCGGCATGATCTCCATCACGATGCCGAAGCCCGGGAGCGCCATGATGTACACCTCGGGATGGCCGAAGAACCAGAAGAGGTTCTGCCACAAGAAGTTGCTGCCGCCGTGCTCGTTCACGAAGAAGGCGGTCTCCGCCGTGCGGTCGAGGATCCCGAACAGGCCGGCGACGACGAGGGTGGGCGTGGCCAGGGTCAGCAGCGCCGTGGTGGCCAGGATGCCCCAGACGAAGATCGGCAGGCGGCCCCAGGTCATGCCGGGCGCCCGGTAGTTGACGATGGTGGCGGCCAGGTTGAACCCCGCGAGGATCATGCCGATGCCGATGACCGCAAAGCCGACCAGATACGAGTCCATCCCCCCGGCCGCCTGCGTCTGCAGGGGGGCGTAGCCGGTCCACCCTGTCGGAAACCCTCCGAAGAAGAGCGCGCTGAGGATCACCAGGTAGCCGGCCATGAAGATCCAGAACGAGAAGGCCTCCACGCGGGGGTAGGCCATGCGGCGCGAGCCGATCATGAGGGGGACCAGCCAATTCCCCAGGGGTCCAACGACGGCCGACGAGGCCATCATCATCATGATCGTCCCGTGCTCGCCGACGATGGCGATGTAGGTGCCGGGGCCGAAGACGTGGTTCGTGGGGCTGAGCAGCTCCGTGCGGATGAGCATGGCGAGGAGCCCGCCGGTGAAGAGGAACAGCAGAACTCCCACTGCGTACTGCCACCCGACCACCTTGTGGTCATCGGTCATGCGGAAGTAGCGGACCCAGCTCCTCTGCGGTGGAGCCGGGGAGAGTTCGAACCCGAGGATCTTCGCCAGCGGGTAGTTCAGGCCGCCGATGCCTCCCATCCAGCCGACCACACCCAGGGAGAGGCCGAGCACGATGGCAACGTCGTTCTGGCCGGTGTCCTGGACCTGGGTGTAGCCGCTGGCGATGACGTTGCCCAGCCAGTGGCCGACGAGGTATCCGATGACGCCGCCGACCATCGCCCACACCACGTTGGGCTGCAGCCAGAGCGAGCGCCGCCAGACCGGGGGTCGCTCTGGGGGAGCGCCGACATCCTCTTCGCCCGGGTACTCGAATTCACCGACCGACGTTTCGATGGCCATGTCACCCGCCTCCCTTCGGTTGCGGCGCCCCGTATTGCTCGACGTTCGAATACGGGTCGACGTTGTCGGGGTAGTAACTGCCGTCGGCCCCGTTGGCATCCGGTGTGTAGGTGAGGGCGTACGGAGGCAGCAACTTGGTGTTCCGGCGGAGCCTCACCTCCGTCAGCTTCGCCCAGCCCTCGAACTGCTGAGGGGTGACCACGACGCCCGAGTTGTACATGGCGCCGTGCCAGATGCCGCAGAGCTCCGCGCAACGGACGGTGAACGACCCCAGCTGCTGCGTCGTCGCGTAGGCGACGTTGTTGTAGTCGGGGTTGGCGTCTGCTTTCACCCCCAGCTGGTAGGCCCAGAAGCTGTGGACCACGTCGAGCGACGTGACGTTGAACTGAATCGTGGTGTCGTCGGGGATGACGAGTTGGTCGGTCTCGAAGCCGCCGAACGTCGGATAGCGGTAGGTGAATTTCCACTGCTGTCCGATGACCTGAACGGGCAGGATGGTCTTCGACGTCGGCGTCCAGATCGGGCTGGAGCCCTCGCCGCCACCGGCTCCACCCGGCTGGACCAGCTCGTACGTGCCGAAGCCGGCCAGGAAGAGCACGATGACCGAGGTGGTCAGGATCCAGCCCAGCTGGATGCCGAAGTGCCCGCGGGCGGCAGGCCCGCCGACGGGTTCGGGCCCTCCCCGGGACGCCCGCCACATGACGATGGCGTAGACCAGGTAGATCCACACGGCCAACAGAACGGGCAGGGCGATGACGAGCAGCACGTTGAAGTCGAACTGTGCGCCCTGGGCGACATCGGTCATGGTGCCCGGTGGGATATGTGGTCCGGCCAGGTAGTAGAACAGCGGGTCGCCGATGGCGGAGAGCACCACCCAGATGGTGATCAGCCGCCACCAGTGGTGGGTCTGGTCGCTGGTCGGTGTCGAGTCCGGCCCGGTGGTGTGCCCGGGCCCGCCGGCTTGGGGGTCGCTCACGCCACCACCTTCATGAAGCCACCCATGTAGCCCAGCGTCGACATGGGCCCACCGTTGCCGTAGAGGAACCCGAGCCCGCAGGGAACGAAGCACTGCCAGCGGTAGTCACCCGGGCCGGGACTGGTGAAGGAGAACTTGACCACCTTGTACGGCGAGCTCGTCGTGCACGGGGCGGCACCGCAGAGGTTGGCGTTGCTGCTGTTGCCGTACAGCGGCACGTTGATGCCGATGGAGGGCATGGAGAACGTGTGGGCGACGCCGTTGCCGGCGTTGGAGTTGATGACCCGGAACGGCTTGCCGTTCAGGAGGGCAACGTTGCCGTAGGTGCCGGTGACCTGGCCCACCTGCTGGTTGCGCAGCGGGCTGCCCGAGTCGTACTGGTAGATCGTCACGTTGATGCGCACGTGCTGGGGCACCTGGAACAAGGTCGTGTGCACCCATTGCCCGTCGGGGGACTGAACGAGGTAGGACACCCAGGTCGGATGGCTGCCTGAACCGTAGGTCCCGACCGTCTGCATGGTGACGTTGACCTGCCCCGAGCTGTCGGCGGAGAAGTCGACGGTGGGGGGCGAGCCGAGCAGGTTGACGATCAGGATCACGGCCGCCACCGCGGCCACGGCGAAGAGGATGACCGTCACGGTCACCTTCCATGCCAGGCTCATCGGCCCTCCCGGTTCGTGTCCCCCCACCGGCGCCCCAACCGACGGATTACTCGACCGACGTTACGTTTCGATGACTGTCTCGTCAACCATTTCGCCACGCCAGACTCGAAACCGTTGAAACGGCCGCTGCCGGGTACCCGTCGGTCCTAGCCCTGGGGTCCTCGCTCGACGGTGGAGGCGCGGAACGCCTCGAGGGGGGGGCCGGGATCGCGGTGGAAGAGCCGGTCGACCCCCAGCGAGAAGCCGCCCTCGCTGTCGATGGCTCGCCGGATGGTGACCGCCAGGGCCGGCACGGCCCAGAAGTCGCCGCAGATCCACAAGATGGCGGCCCCGATCTGCTGGTCGGCGTAGGGCGACAGTGTGACGCCGGGGACGTGCGCGTACACCGAGTACCAACTCGTCGCGGAGAACAACGAGAGCGTCATGGCCAGGACGAACATGACGACGTTGGTCGAGATGATCGCGCCGACCTGCCAGAGGGGGGACGCCTTCAGCCGGAACGGGTGCGACGGGATGATCTGCAGCCAGAACAGGACGCCCGTCACGAAGAAGCTGGTGTGCATCAGGCCGACGTGGACCAGTTGGTTCTCTTCGGCGGCGTCGAAGAGGGCCGGGACGTGCCACAGGACCATCACGGCGTTGAACGAGATCAGTGCCGTCCACGGGTTGGCGAGGAACCTTCCGGCGGCTCGCAGGCCCCCCGACCAGCGTCCGAGCAGCACGGCCCGCAGGAGCCGCCTGCGCAGCGCCACCGGCACGCCGTGGAGGAGTGGCAGCCACGGGGCTCCTGCCACGATGAGGATCGGCGCGAAGAAGGCGATGAAAATGTGCTCCACCATGTGCACGAAGAAGTAGTCGTCGGCCCAATAGTCGATGGGCGACATCACCGCGATGAGGAGCACGGCCAGGCCGCCGTAGAAGAAGAGGGAATTGAGGCGGCGCCTCCGGGTCCGTTGCGGGGTGGAGCGCCGGCGAAGGCTGGCCAGGCCGAGCTCGTGGATCACGACGATCACGGCCACCGCGATGGCGAAGGGGTCGAAGCTCCAGTTGTCCACCAGGTAGCTCATAGAGCCGGTCCGTCACTCGCGGGGATGTGCGACACGGTAGCGCGGGCGTCTAACCCGATGAGCCGTAGGCGAGCGCCACCTGGCTGGATTGCACCCTGACCCACGTGGCCCCTGAGGGAGTGAGCGCGAAGACACCCAGTGACCCGCCGCGCACCGTAAAGGCGTCGATGGCCTTGGCGTCCACGGTCGGCGGGCTGCTCGGCAGCGCGATGGCAGATGTACCGGCGGGTGGAGGCGGCAGTTGGGCCCAGGCTCCGTCCGGGTCGATGGAGAAGGCTCTGGCGCCGTTCCGACGGGAACCGAGGACAACCGCCAGTGCGCCGTCGTCGCCGACTGCGCTGGCCAGGACCGACGTCCCGGAGGGGACGGTGAGCGGCGCCGACGTCGTCCACGGGGCGGCTCCCTGTCGCCACAGGGCCACCAGTGCCCGGCGATCGCCCTCGGCCGTTGCGGCGAGCGCCGCCGTCGTGGGACCGGAGGCCTCCAGCCGGAGCACGACCGTGCCCGAGCGGGACTCGCCGCTCAGCCTGGTTCCATACGACGTCCAGGTCCCCGCATCCTTCGTGAAGATGCCGACGACACCGCGGCGGCATCCCGTGGCCACCAGCGGTGACCCGGTCGGCAGGATGGCTACGGCGTCGATCGTGGTCACACCACAGCTCGGGAACATCCGAGCCAGGCGTGAGACGGACACGAGTAGGGACCAGTGTGCCAGGCTCGCAGGCGCGGTCAGGACGTCGCCTCCGCTTACCGCGGCGATGGCGCCGCCGCTGCCGGTCATCCCGTAGCCAAGCGCGTCCGGAAGCGCGGCGAGTCCTGCGGGCAGCAGCTTGGGAGTCCATGTGGCGCCTCCGTCGGCACTCTGTGCCAGGGGGGAGTAGCGGAGCAGGTTGCTCGGCAGGAAGCCGATCACGATCGACCCGGCGGTGGCGCCTGCCACCAACCCCCCATTGTCTGCGACTCCCTCGGGCGTCACCAGGGACCAGTGCGAGGACCCTGGCACCGAATGGAGGAGCTGCCAGAACGTGTTGTTCTCGTCCGAGAGTTCGCCCATGGGCAGCGAGACCCAGGAGTCGCCCGACGTCGAGACGGCGCTGGGCAGCGGTGCTCGGACGGTCGCTGCACCGGTCGGGAGCGCAGGCGTCACCAGCAGCAGCCCTATGACGATGGGAACGGCGGCGATCGGCGACGCCCCACGGCACACGCGCGTGGTCCCACCCCACTGGAACAGGGATCTCACGAATGAAGGACAGATTGGATCTGGGCCAGGAGTAACGATGAGAACGACGAGGCGAATGGCTGTGAGGGACCCGGGTCGTCGATGAGGGCGTCACGCTCGTGACCCTGCGAATCGATCACGAAGGCCAAGTCACTGTGCGCCACCATGGCGCCGTCCGCGACGGTGTTGACCAGAATCCCGTAGGAGTTCCAGACGTGCTCGAGCGCCCGCAGCGAGCCGGTCAGGTAGTACCAGTTGGCGACCCTGGTGAGCCCTTCTTGGCGGTCGAACTCGTTGGTGAACGACACCGATCGGTAGATCGGGTTGGCGACGATCGCCACGAAATCGACGTGAGGGGCTTGCCCGGCCAGTTGTTCGTCGGCCTGGCGGAACTCCTGTGCGATGAGCGGGCAGTCCGACGTGCAGACGGGGTCGAGGAACGTCAGCGCCACGACATGGCCGCGCAAACTGGCCAGGCTGACGTCGTGACCGTGTTGGTCGGTGAGGGCAAACGGCGGAGCGGGTGTGTCGAGGGCATTGGGGGTGCCGTCGAGTGCCTCGCTCAGGATCGGGTCTGCGTTCTTGTTGATGGCCGCAGCCGCCATGGGGGCGGTGCCGATGGCGACGACGGCGATCGCGGCAACGGCGGCGACGGAGCGTGTTACGTACGACGGCGTGGCGCGCTCCCACCAGCCCGCGGTGCTTGACGCGCTCACGTCGCCTGGGACGGGCTCCTCCGACGCCATCGGCAGCCAGAAGGCGGCGGCGTAGCCGACCACGAAGAGGAGGAGCATGGGCAGCATCGAGTTGGGATCGGTGCCGGTGCCGCCGACGAAACCCAGGTCCTCGACGAGCACCCAATCTGCCAGGCACAGGATCCCGATCGCCACGAGGCCGGCGAAGACGAAACGGCGGCGTCCGCTCACCAACAGGACGCCGGTGACCACGAGCGCCACGACGACGAAGAGGTTCACGGCCCAGCCGTGCGCGGTGTCGAACGATCCGAACGAGGAGAGCCATGACGACAGGACGCGTGGCTGCGGCGTCTCCGCCATGGCCTGCACCATGGCGGAGAGGGTGCCTCCCCGGCCCTGCCAGTATCCCCGACCCGGCCAGGCCTGCAGCACGGCCATCCCGATCAAGAACGCGCCGCCGAGGGTCAGCATCACCCGACCGAGACGAGGAGAGCTGAAGAGACGCTCGGGCAGCGCGACCAGCAAGCCTGCGAGGCAGTAGAAGAGCACGGCACCGGGCGCTCCGAAGAGCCAGGTGAGTCCGGGCGCGAAGATTCCGCCGAACGCCTCGCCGAAGCTCCACACGACGAGGCCCCAGCCCAGGCTGGCCACGCCGGCGAGGCGGGACCACCGGCCACGTGGCGCGACGATCAGCCAGATGCCGAGGCCGAGTTGGATCCAGACGGAGGCCGCCGCCGCCTGGACCGGGTGATCGGTCCAGATGCTGGCGCCGCTGTTGACCAGGTGCTGGACCCACTGCGGGGAGCCGGTGGCGGCCGGCTGCAGCACGTTCGACGGGAGGCCCAGGGGCATGGACGACTGAACCTGAAGCAGGCCGTCGAAGATCCAGAGGCACCCGAATCCGATGCGCAGGATCCGCCTGGCAACCGGCTCCGGCGCCAAAGACCGCGGCGCCGAAGGGAACGAGCTCCGACCCTCTTCCTTGAGGCGCCGGTACTGGATCGTCCGGATGACGTTGAGACCGATGGCGCAGAGCGCCCCGACGAACAGCACCACGAGCAGCTGGTGGAACAGCGCGGTATGGAAGGCGGAGATGACGAGCGAGTTCCCTGTTTGCAGTGAGCGTCCCATGCCCGGCATGGGCTATGTGCCTCCCTCGAGCAGCCGCGGTGCTGATGTCCTGACCACTGCGTGCCGACACTATCGCCGGTGGTTGGCGTGCCTGCCGTCGCCACCGCGCTCGTGCGATCACTGCGGTCAGGCCGACGGATTCTGTGCGCTCCTGTGGTCGGTGACTACGCAACCCGCAGAAAAACGGGTCCTCGTGTGTCGTCTTCCTGACGAGGTGCCGGTGTTTGGGCAGCTCACGGGCGGAACGGCGCGGCGGCCCGTCCGCCGGCGGGAACTATCCGCTGAGCTCGGACCCCAGGCTCCCGTGGGCTGGATTGGCGGCGTCGTTGAGCAGCGGCAGGCCGTACAGGGTCTCGATGGACCCGAGGATGCCGGCTTGGTCGACAGGGCTCGTGTAGTCCGGGCCGTTGAACAGAGCCTGGGAGATGAGGATGCCGGGGATGTGCCCGCCCGCACCTCCACCGAGTCCTGACGTGTCGCTGTCGGCACCCTCGTCCCACGTCAGGATGATCTGGCCGCCCTCGTCGTACCACGTCGTGGCCTGAATGGCCGGGATCTCCTCGGACAGCCAGGTGTCCATGGTGGTGAGCGGGCCGTCGTGCCCGTCGTCGAGCATGTTTGGTGTCACCCACACGAACGCAGGTGGATTGGCACTGTCGAGGTCCGAGATCATGCTCGTCAAGGGCTTGACGTGCGTCGTCAGCTCAGAAGCCAGGTCCGGGAAGTAGACGAACGGGTTGTGGTGCTGGGCGTAGAGCTGATCACCGTAACCGTCGTCACCTCCCGTATCGCCGCCGGTGTAACCGGCAGACGGCATGCTCTCCATGTAGCCGGCCCACCTGATGCCAGCTTGATCGAGCTGCTCCGCCAGGTTGCTGCTTCCCTCACAGCCGGGAGCGGGCGCGCAGTCGCTCGTCACGCCCGAGGTCGAGCCCGACAGCAGCTCGAGGTAGTTCGGCAAGCTCGGGTGGCCAACCGCGTAGTTGTCCTGGAGGACGGGGTAGTGCGGGACGAGGGTGTTGTTGATGTACGGCAGGGACGAATCGCCGATGATGCCGGAGATGGACTCGTTCTCCATCATGATGACCATGACGTGCGGTGACGTCGGGGTTGGGGAACCGGTGGTGGTCGGCGGCGTACTGGTGGTGCCCGTCGACCCGCTCGACCCGCTCGATCCGCTCGATCCGGTCGATCCGAAGGTCTGGGAGGTGCCGTTCGACTCGACGAGGGTGTATCCCGGCTGCTCCGGGCCCACCACGACTCCCTGGACGTGGGCGCCGGTCCCACCGAGCGACCCGTAATAGGGGGCGTCACCGAAGTTCACGACGTGTCCGTCGGAAGTCACGAGCCAGTAGCCGGCGCCGTCAGGGTTGGGTGACATCCCGACGAAGTGCCTGTGCGGTTTCTGGGCTGCGGCCGAGCCGTCGAAGGCGGCGTCTCCGAAGGCAAAGACGCCACCGTCGGAGGCGACGAGCCAGTAGCCCCCGCCGTCGGGAGTAGGCGTGATGCTGACGATGGGCTTGACGAGTTGCACCGTCGCGGCCGAGCCGTCGTCTTGGGCGTCGCCGAACGCAAGGACCTGACCGTTCGACGCGGCGAGCCAGTAGCCCCCGCCGTCGGGTGTGGCGGCGATGCCGACGATCGGCGCGGTCGGGGTGTCCGTGCTGACCGGGCTCTCGGCCTGGGCGTCACCGAAGGGAAAGACCTGACCGTTCGACGCGGCGAGCCAGTAGCCCCCGCCGTCGGGTGTGGCGGCGATGCCGACGATCGGCGCGCTCGCCTCACCATGGCGCAGCGACGCGTTGCTGGTCGCTCCGTCATGGGAGCGGACCCTGCCGGATGCTGTCGTCGTCCAGTACCCGCCCGCGCTGTCGGGCGCCACGCGGCTGCCACCTCCGTCGGTGTAGGGCGTTGTCGATGAAGTGGCCGCCGATGACGACGCCGCGTCGACTTGGTCGGGAGCGAGAATGCCCGTCGCGGCGATCAGGGCGACAGCAAACGATGAGCAGCCGATCATGCGCAGAACAGATGCCCTTGCGCCGCGAATGGCACTCGTGGTGCCCGCGCGCCTCATGGGCTGCACGGTATGCCCCGGGGGTCGTCGGTGGAAGCTTCTTACGGTTCACTCACCGATTGTTCAGCGAGCGTTTACCGATCCGTCGCGGAACGCTCCCGTCTGCCCCGCCGTCGGATGGGTGGTTCCAACCCCGTGGTGGGCTCCTCGGATGGCCACCAGAAGCTCGGATGGCAACCAGAAACCTGCGGATCTGAGATCTATGACATTGAGCAGGTCATCTGCGTGCCTCATCGACCACGCTCACGGCCGCACCGCTCACCAGCTTCGAGAGCGGCTTGAAGGTTCGGGGCGTGTTCACCAACTCGGTCAATTCGGCGACCTCGAACGCGGCCACGATGCCGTACTCGTAGACATAATCTTGCGGATGGGTGTCCCGTCACGACCGTTCTACACCCAGAACCACACCGACGGCTCGTCGCAGGGAGGCGCCGACATCGTCTCTTCGGCGTCGCCATCGACGCCCGCTGCACCTCCCCGCCAACAGGGTTTTGTCCAGACGACCCTCGAACTCTGGCAGTTCGGAACGGCGGTACACGTCTCACCACCACCGGCGACAACAGTCGCGACACCACGCTGACACCGTCGGGTCCTGGCCATGAAGACTGGGTGTCCCTGAACGTCGGGTGGTCCTATTCGAGTTCTTTCCAATGCTGCCGACCAAAGAGGCGTCCAAACCGTGCTGTCAACGATGGGCCTTCATCATGCACAGTGTCGGGATGAAGCACGAGGGTGCCCTTTGGGGCAGGTAGTGTCGCCGCCTCGTCATCGGTGAGGGAGCACCGCACCAGGGTGGTCGTGATGTCGGTGATCTGGTCGCGGTCAACGAATCTCAGTCCATGTTTGGTCTTCACGACGATCCCGTCGAAGAGGTCTTCTTCGGGGATCTGCAGCACGTGCTCAACGGTGCCGAACTGTGTGTCTGTCGAACTCAGGACCGGAATATCAACGGCGAGTGCCTCATAAGAGATCGGGCGACCTTCGTCCACGTGATACCTCGCTTGTGCTCGCACCGCAATCTTGCCATTCACGGCGGTAGGAATGGAGACCGGGTGCCTCCGAACGTCGGGTGGTTAGGTACTCAGCGCAGCCGTAGACGCTAACAGCAACGCACGCTGGCTGTGGGAGCCCTCCATGTCATACGTGGCGATCGTCGCCCGAGTTACCGTTCATGAAGGTCAAGTCGACGAGTACCCTGCTGCTTTCGCGCCCCTGCTGGAACAGGCCGAGAAGGAGCCCGGCACGCTCCTCTATGCCGTCCACTGCTCCAAAGACGATCCTCAGGTCTTCTGGACTACCGAGGTGTACGTCGATGACGCGGCCTTCGCCACCCACGGTGCGAGCGAAGTGCACGCCGCCACTGCGCCCATAATCAGTGAACTGATCGCCCGGTCCGACTTCATGATCGGTGAGACGCTGATGGCCAAGGGCCTCGGCGCGGCTCCTGCACCGTAGATTTCGGCCGACCCGCCTCACCCTTCTCGTCGTCATGACGTTGTCGAACGAGCAGGTCCTTGACTCTCATGGGAAGGCTATGAGTCCACCTTTTCCCAGACGGACACATGGCTTCTGCTCTCGCTCGTGAATGGCTCACGGCTCCATCCACTCCATCGTTCTCGCAGTGACATGCCGGCGATTCGCGCCATCAGATCGAGCTCCGATGGCCACACGTGCCGGAATGGCGCGGAGAAGGACTCGAACCGGCCGTCCCGATTCCACCAATGGTGGGAATAGGCGGTCTGTGAGGCCACGTCGTACTCCTCGAATCCGACATGTGTTGGTGTCACCGAGAACGGGACGATGGTCTCCCCAGGTGGCAATCGCCGGAGCGCAGGGATCATGACCTCCATGACAAAGCAGCCACCTGAGTCCAGGTGGGCTGCTGCATTGACGAAGCAGTCAACCTGTTGGTCCTGTGTGGTGAGATTCATGATGGTGTTGGCTACCAAATACACCAGTCGGTAGGTCGTCTGGAGACTCGTCGTCGCCATATCTCCGACCGTGATCCCTATGTGCTCTGATCCCGGTGTGCTGCGCAACTCATGAACCATCTCAGGCGACAGTTCGATGCCATCAACACGGAGGCCGCGCTGGCTTAGAGGCAGAGCGATTCGTCCGGTTCCAAGGGCGAACTCCAAGACGGGTCCGGGGCCGGCAAGCTGCTCCAAGAAATCAACGATGGGCCCCACCACTGCTGGGTCACAGACCGCCGGCCACCGCTGGTCGTAGTCCTTGGCAATTCGCTCGTCAAAGAAATTCTCAGCCATGCAACCGTTGTCCGCGCTCTCCCGCCTCGAGCAATCGACCGATCTCATCGACTTCGGCATGGACCGATCGGGCAAACCAGCCCCGAGCCACGAGGTCGTGAATCCAGCCCAACGGGCCATGGCCGAGGTCGAGCTCTTCGACGTGACGGATTCGCGTGCCACCTTCGACTTCCGTGATCTCGAACCACGCGTGCAGACTCCGGGGCACGCCGTGCTCGATGACGACGTCAATGCTGGTTGGGCGCCGCCAGGTGTACCGCGTGATCACGGAGCCCTTGAGTCTTCCGAGAAAGTTGCCATCCTCTCGTGCAATCATGCCGTTCGGAAGGTCTGCCAGTTTCGTCACCCAGATCATCTTCGTGTCTGCCTTGACGTATTGCGCCGGATCGAGGACGAAGTCAAAGGCATCGTCGGGACTGACGCCATGCGCGACGGTCACACCCTCCCCTCGAACCACGGTCCCTCCCCCATTGAGCTGACACGTAAGACGCTATTCGGCCTGTATGCACGGCCGGGACACCCGCGAGTGTCGGTCGGTGGTCCCGCAACCCCGGTAGGGGCCACCTAGGTGGCGATCGCCGCCACGCCAGATCACCGCGTGCTCCCGGCGAGAATGCACGTGCAAACGAGCACGTCAAGGCGCTCGGCGCACCAGTGTCGCCGCCTGGAAAATACCAAAGCCCACTGTTAACCTCCAATGCTCCGGAGCCAGGGTCAATCCATTCGAACCAGTTGGAACACCGGAGGGGCTCATGCAATTGGGGTGGTCGTTGGTTCGTGGTCAGTAACTCTGTGCCGCCATGGCAATAGACGCACCTCCCAGCGCGCAGCGCGACATCCTGCCATTGGGGGACGAGGCCGGAACCGCGCCGGAGGATCGCTCTTTCCGCCCTGACGTAGAAGGACTGAGGGCCGTCGCGGTGCTGCTCGTGGTGCTCTACCACGCCGGCGTCGCTCAACTTTCTGGCGGTTACGTCGGGGTGGACGTCTTCTTCGTCATATCGGGCTTTGTCATTACCGGCCTCCTGTTGCGGGAACGAGCCAGCACGAGGCGTACATCGATCCTCAGCTTCTATGCCCGCCGCTGCCGTCGGATCATTCCCGCCGCGACCGTGGTGATCATCGTCACCGTCGTGCTGAGCTACATGCTCCTCGGCGTCGTCGGAGGAAATCGGTCAGCCACCGACGGCATCTGGGCGGCCATCTTCTTGTCCAACTTCCATTTCGCCTCCATCGGCACCAATTACCTCACTGAGTTCCAGGCCCCTTCTCCACTGCAGAACTTCTGGTCCCTGTCCGTCGAAGAACAATTTTACGTCGTCTATCCCACGCTGTTCCTGTTGGTGGCAAGGGCGCGCTTGGGGGTGAGCTTCCGGGCGAGATTGGCTTTCGGATTGAGTGTGGCGATTGCCGTCTCATTCGCCGTATCGGTGCTCCAGACTTCGAGCTCCCCGACGGTCGCGTATTTCTCACCGTTCACCCGGGCGTGGGAGCTGGCATTGGGGGCGCTGGTCGCCGCAGGAGCACCATGGCTGTTGCGGTTGCCAGCGCGGCTGGCTGCGACGATGACATGGGTCGGGCTTGGGCTCATCGCCCTGGCCGCCGTGTCATTCAACTCCCAGACTCCCTACCCCGGGTCGGCCGTGGCCGTACCTGTCGTCGGTGCGGCGTTGGTGATAGGTGGCGGCACCGTGGTCTCGCGTCACGGTGCCGAGTCGCTCCTCAGACTCTGGCCGTTTCGCCAACTCGGGAGGCTCTCCTACTCACTGTACCTCTGGCACTGGCCGATCCTCATCCTGGCGGCTCAATCTGCCGGGGCGACCAGCCTGCCGGTGACGAAGAACCTGCAGTGGCTTCTGGTCGCGCTGGGACTGTCGATCATCACGTATTTCGCAATTGAAAACCCCATCAGACACTCGGCGTCGCTCAGCCGGAACCGCCTTCTCAGCATTGGTTTGGGTATTGCACTCATAGCCGCCACGCTCACCGTCGGCGCTGTGGAACTGCGCGTCCACGCCGCCACCTATACACCCGAAGCCGCGTCCGCTCCCTCGACGAAGGAGACGGCCAGTGCGGCATCAGTTGCGAGCCTGGTCGCGTCTGCGCCGAAGATCCACACACTTCCGGCCAACCTCGATCCACCCCTCGGGGTGTCAGTTCTGGGGTACCCCTGGCCTAGTGCATGCTGGGCCAATCCCTCCCAAACAAGCGTCCCACCCTGCCTCTTTGGTGATCCGCACGGCACTCGCTCGATGGTGGTTGTCGGTGATTCCCATGCGCAAATGTGGTTCTACACGATCAATGCAATCGCCAAAAAGGCCCATTGGAGACTGTGGTATCTGGCGAAAAGCTCCTGTCCGGCCGCCCTCCTGCCGTTTACAAAAGACCAATACGGCGGCGAATACAGCGCGTGCGACAGCTGGCACCAGTTTGTGATCAACCGGATCAACCACCTCGACCCCGATTTGGTGATCGTGAGCCAAGAGAACCGTGGACGCCCCAACAACGGAGGGCCGTACAGCAACTCCCAATGGGAAGACGGCACGAAGGCGTTCTTTCAGCTGATCAGGGCACCAAGAGCCAAGTTCGTGATGATCGGGAACATTCCGATGCTTCCGCAAACGGGCCCCGACTGCATCGCCAGGCACACCGACGACGTGCAAGCCTGTTCTGCGACGCGCACAGCATCGGAGACCCCCTACCATCAAGCCGAGGCGGCGGCGGTTGAGTCTTTCGGTGGGCGCTATATCGACCCGACACCATGGTTCTGCTCCAACGTGTGCACGCCGGTGATCGGTAACTACGACGTGTACTTCGATCACTTCCACATGATGGGTCCTTATGCCCTGCACCTGGAAGGCGTGCTCGCGCATGCACTCCAGCTCCCACCGAGTAGCGACGGCTCCAACGGCAGCGCGGTCGCTGCGGGCAGTCCCCCCACCACAAAAATGCTGGCGCCATCAAATGGCGAGGTCCTGACTGGAGATCAAGGGCTCGACGCGACTGCATCGAGCCTGCAATACACGGCTGCGTCGAACACGAGCGAATGGCAAGTGACCAAGGTCGAGTTCCGCCTCACCGGCGGTAGCTTGCACGATTCTCTTATCGCGACCGCCACCCGGAGCTCCGTTGGATGGGCCGCGCGCTGGAACACGACCACTGTTCCGAACGGTAGGTACACGCTCCAGAGTGTCGCCTACGACGCGGTGGGCGACTCCGGTCGCAGTGCTGATGTCGTCGTCACGGTGAAGAACTAGCGCGACGTTGCGGACAGATCTCATCCGTCTCTCCATCGCTTGGTGCACGACCGCGACCGCCACCCGTTGGCGGGACGAGGTTCTCGACCCACTGGGCCCGGTTCAAGAGTGCGCCCCTCGGGATTTGAACCCGAA
>CAVTPF010000018.1:0-279886 GCA_963736525.1 uncultured Acidimicrobiaceae bacterium | reverse complement strand
GTCTCCGAAGGTAAAGACACCGCCGTCGGAGTCCACGATCCAATAGCCCCTCCGTCCGGGGTTGCGGCCATGGCGACCGGCGTGCCGTTGTGCCCGCTCTGCGCTCCGAGCGTCGTTTCATCGCCATAGAAGGTGGCGTCCCCGAAGACTTGGACGCCACCCAGTCCCGAGAGCCCTTCCTCGAGCACCCAGTAGCCCTTGCCGTCGGGGGTCGCGACGATCGCAACGGCGTTGGGCCACAGGTCGGCGCCACCTGCGTACGGGTGTGTCCGAGGGTTGGCCGTACGAGACGGCGTCGCCGTAGGCGAAGATCATCCCGTCGTAAGCGTTGAGGATCCAGTAGCCAAGCCCGTCGGGGGTCGATGCAAACGACCAGCAGGAGCCGCCGGGCATGGAACGTCCTGGCGGATTAGCCGGGCAACGAGTCGGATCGGACGCGGCGGAGCCCTCGAACGCTGCCGAGAAGGAGAACACGCCGCCGTCGCCTCCGAGCAGTCGGTAAGCAGTGATGCCGCCGGTGTGCCCCGTCATTCCACGAACCAGCGTTTGGTGAGCCTCAGCACCGGAGGGTTCAGCGAAGGTGACGAGAACGGTTCGCGGCCATCGTCATGGAGGCGATGACCACGGCCACGAGTGATGCGATGGGCCGAGAGCGACCTGTGCGAGGGCGGAGGAACGAAAAACACCAAGAATGCATAAGACCCAACATGCGTCCCCGAAACGGGCCTGCGTTAGGGCCGAAGGACCCAAGTCCGGGAGTCCACAGCCGAGGCGGTGCAGTTCAAACCTGCGCGCAATCTCGCTCCAAAGCCCCTCCGCGCGGTCCACCCCCAGGAAAGTCGCAGAGTGCCGCCGTTCGCCGGGACGGTGGGGCGGTTCGGCACTTCGGGGACACGCTTCCCAACCACCCGTATCTCGATCGGTTGAAACCGCAGGCAATACCGTGCTGTCCGTTTCAGCCCGCCGGAGCTGAATCCAGGCGTTCCCGGGTACCCTCGTCGAAGACCGACAAGACTGTCCCGGTAGAGGAGCGACCCGTCGCTGAGTGGTCGAAGCCCGGCGGACGAGGACGAAGGGCGGGACGTTAGGTCCTGGAAGTACAGCGAGGTGAGCACGATGAGCAATGAAGAGGCGGCACCTGAGACGAAAGGTGTTACAGCAAGTGTTTCGACTGTTGACCTTGGCCCTGAGATCTACGGCATGGCGGGGCGTCAACTTCGAATGCGTATGTTCACCTTCGAGCCTGGAGCCGTCTTCGGCCCGATTCACGACCATAAGGACAGACCAGGCATCGTCTACATACTGCAAGGAACGATCACTGATCACCGAAATGGAGCCGCTACGGATGATGGGCCGGGAGTGGGCTGGCCCGAGGATAGGAACACCACCCACTGGCTTGAGAACAGAGGAACGGTTCCGGCGGTAGAGATCTCGGTCGATATCGTCCCGTTTCCCAATAGCTCTTCTATCCGGGAAGGGGCTGGGTCGTGACCCTGTCCCCGTACGCCGAGATCGTGCGCTCTGGCAGCTGGCGTGAAACGTAGGCTCGGTGCATGACGCCACCCGCCTCCTGCTGGTCCATGGCGCCTTCCATGGGGCATGGTGTTGATCGACTGACGCCCGAACTCGAGCGGCTGGGCATTTCTTCAGAGACCGTCGATCTCCCCTTTACTTCGACTGAAGACGATGTGGCCGCAGTGAGAAGTGCCATCAACAACAGCGATGAGAGCGTGATGGTGCTCGGCCATTCCTTCGGTGGCGCTGTGATCAGCGCTGCGGCAGCGGAGGGTGGAAGGCCTACGGAACCACCACGTCGCTCATCTTCCTGACCGCCTTCATGACTGCTCCCGAACAAGTGGTTGATTTCGGCGCGCCAGGCATCGCGGAAGATCCAGCTTGGTGAGCTCACGGCATCGGTCGATCCAAGCGCGGCCCGGTCGGTCTTCTACCACCGGTGCTCGACGGAGGACGCCGACTGGGCGACGGGCCAGCTTCGAACGATGCCGACGTCGGTGTTGATTGCTCCGCCGCCTCCTTTGCCGGCGTGGGAGGTCTTACCGAGCACCTACATCATCTGCACCGACGATCGAATCCTCAGCCGGTCAGCTCAAGAGCAGATGGCTCAGAACGCAGACACCACCATATGGGTCGATAGCGACCATTCTCCATTCTGCCCGGATGCTACGCTGAAGCCCTGAAAGAGATCATCTCCACTTAGGGGCGATCCGGCAATGCCTGCCCCAGTACATTGCCGGGACCGGGTGCCGGGGCTGTCGGCTTAGACCCTTGTCGTGAGCGGGAAAGAAGGTCGCCCCGCCGGGCGCACCGCCGTAGAGGCTCACGCGGCCCACCTGCTGAAGGAATCAGCTGATCCCGGGTTAACCGTCGTCACCTTTGGAGCCGAACTCGTCCCTGCGACCCCGAGTGGAGTCCGCCGACGTCGGGCACCAGATGCGGGATGACGCGGCTGACTCGCGTCTCCGGTCCCTGTGTTGGGCTGCGCATCACGAGCACCGCCGTACAAGTGCCTACAACCAGCGCGACACCGAGGTGCAGGACCACCAGGAGCCGCTGTCTCAGCGTCAGTATGGGCTGGCGAATCTCGCCCTTCATTCTCCCAGCCAGCGGCGCATCGATCAACCGTCCCCCGATGGGCCTTGTGTGACCGCCGCATTGCAGACCTGGGTACCCCACTTCGCCGGGTCGGTGGGACACCCGTTCGGTCGGAATCCAACTGCTGACGGCCCAGCGACGGTTCAGCGGATGCTCTTACCCAGGAGGAGCGAAGAACTCCAAAGCGATGTTTGTCCGGATCACGGAAGGACAAGCCGGAACCATCAGGGAGCGTCGACGATGCCGCCATTCTCGATGCCGGCACCGTAGCTCGGACTCCCATTGCTCAAGCTCCGCCGGTTCCGCGCAGGTGAACGCCAGGTGGTCCAGTCCCGGGCTCCGTTCGTCGAAGGGCTCTGATCCGTGAGGATCCGGGAACTGGTCGATGCCGACCAGGGTCTCGGCTGCCCAGAAGCCGCACGACGTGGTGGAACGGGCCCGTGTCCTCATCGATCACGGGTGGAGCGCCGAAAAGCTCCTGATACCAAGGTCGACTCCGACCGAGATCCGTGACGGTCAGGGCCACGTGAGTGACGCCAGGGAAGTCAGGGCATCGGAACCTCCTCTGCGAGCCCTGCCCCTCAACGTAGTCTTGCGATCCGCAGGTTTCACGTGGTGCCTCGCTGCCGGGTTGGGGTGACACCCTTCGGCACCTTGGGGGCAGGGTATTCGTGGCGGCGTGGCGCCCGGTATCCGCCTTCAGGGCGGGCGATCAGCCGATCTGTGGCGTGCCGCTGTCGATGCGGCGAAGATGGACCCAATGATGGAGACAGTTGCCTCCTGGATCACGCCAAGGGCCCAAAAGGGCGCTCCCAGCACCGTGGCTGGTCGAGGATTGATCGCGCTGACGCGATCCCAAAAGGGGAGGTCGTCGCCGTGAAAGGCGGTCACATTGTGACGACCGATCAGCTGAATGTGCTGCCCGAACACCTTGTCAACTCCGACGTACAGATTACCAATGACCTTCATCTTGTGGCACTCACCGACGACGAGTACGAGGCCGTGATGCTCTTCCTCAATCATTCGTGCGAGCCGAACGTTGGATTCGCTGGCAACGTCGTGTTGGTTGCCATGCGCGACATTCAAGCTGGTGAGGAACTCACGACCGACTATGCCCTATTCGACGATTCTGATGAGGTCATGGAATGCCATTGCGGGCAGCCCAGCTGCAGGGGATCGGTAAATGGGCAGGACTGGCAGCGACCCGGCCTCCAGGAGAAGTATCGCGGGTACTTTTCGCAATACCTCGCAATGAGGATGAGGCGACCAGGGAAAGATGGGACAAGGTGAGCTAGACCATCCTGAAGGTGCTGTACGTTGAGCTTGCCTTCCCTTTTGCCTTAAGCATCCTCCCGACAGCAAAGAGATGGTGCCGTGGGCGAATACCTGATCGACAGTCGCAGAGAGGAACCCGGCTTCGTTCTTCCTGAGCGGGAGATGCTGGAGGCATGGCTTGACTTCCACCGGATCACCCTCCTACTGAAGTGCGAAGGACTCGACGACACGCGACGCAAGATGCGACCGGTACCCACCTCCAAGCTGTCGCTGCACGGTCTCGTTCGTCACATGGCCGAGGTCGAGCGCAACTGGTTTCGACGAGTCCTCATCCCCGAGTCGAATCTGCCGTCTATCTGGCGTGTCCCTGCAAGTGAGGAAGCCGATCTTGATCCGTTGGACGACGCCGATTGGGAGATAGACCTAGCGACCTGGCAAGCAGAATGTGAGGCGAGTAGACAGACCGCCGCTCGATTTGGCCTCGACGACACGGGAATCCGCGGCGGTCAGCCATGCTCATTGCGATGGGTCTACAACCACATGATCGAGGAGTACGCCCGCCACAACGGCCATGCTGACCTGATCCGGGAGCTGATCGACGGGGCGATTGGCTGGTAGTTGGCAGTCGTATCGGCCGTTCCCAACCCCGAGTGGAAGGTGCCGATAACGAACGCATGGCAAGGGTACCCCCCATGCGCCGGGAGGGGGCGCATCACCGAGGGTGGCTGATCGGCACTTCAAGCCGATTCCGCTGGGCATTTTTGGCTGCGCGCATGCAGTGCGCTCGGTAGGCTGTGTTCAGAGACGATGAGGAGGCTGTTATGACCGACGCTCAGGAAGCCCAATGGAATGTGGCCGAGTGGCACGGCAAAATGCTCATCGATCGTAACGGCGAGAAGATCGGAAAGCTGCAAGATGTCTACGTTGACGTCGAGACCGACGAGCCGATGTTCACCACTGTGAAAGAGGGCTTTATCGACCGACACCTAGCCTTCGTCCCTTTGGGCAACATCCAGATCGGTCCCGATGACCTGCAGGTTGCGGTAACGAAGGAGCAGGTTAAGTCCGCGCCCCACATCGAGATGCATGGCGAGGAACTCTCGCAAGCCGACGAATCAAAGCTCTATCACCACTTCGAGATGAACTACACGCCGATCAGCACGGAAAGCGGCCGACGGCTGGCTCGTCGCTGAAGTTCGCCAACCTGTAGCCGCAAGTCTGAAGATCGACTGCCCCCGTACGCCGGGAAGAGGGGACACCTCGTTGTGAAATGACGCGACGTCAGAACCATTCCCCGCGAGCGCCCCGCGCCCTTCGGGTGCGATCCGACGAGCAGCCCTCAGGCCGTCCATCTACGCTCTGCTCGGATAGAGAGGAGTTCCAATGGCATTTGTCCAGATAATCGAGTACCGGACTTCTAAGGCCGCTGAGATGCAGGCAGTAGGCGACGAATGGGAGAAGGCAACCGAAGGTAAGCGAAAGGCGGGCAGACGCGTTCTCTGCCAAGACCGGGACAACCCGGGGCGTTATTTCAACGTCGTCTTCTTCGATTCCTATGAAGACGCAATGAAGAACTCGGCACTTCCTGAGACCGATTCATTTTCGAAGAAAATGATGAGCTTCGCCGACGGGTCGCCTACCTTCTACAACCTCGACGTCGTCGACGATAGAGGGTAGATCCAGCTAGAGAACCAACAAATGCTCGGGATATCCCAGTACGCCGGGACGGGGTGCTGCCACCGTGCACTTTTGGGACTCTGGGTTGCTGGCTGGGACCAAAGCCTCTACTCGCTTGCGAGCGCCGAGCACATGCTGTGACTACGAACGAAGAGGAGAATGCCTGAGCAGGTCGTAATGGGGCCTGTCGGAATGGCATTCCCGTCCCCTTGCCTGCCTGCGCCCCCCCGTGGCGGGTGGGGGATCGTTCGGTCTACGAGAAGTCGTGGGATCAGGACCCCGTCCATCGAATCTCTACGAGATACCGTTCTCCCGCGAGAACGGTATCGACGACCTCGTGGATCGTTTGTCCGAAGGCGGGTGATCCATCGGCCCGTGAAAGTCCTGTGTGGACAGCCACGAGGTAGATGTCTCCCCAGCCCCGGCGTACCTCCACTTCGTTGACCAGGCGGAACCCCGCCCCGGAGAGCGCCTCGGTCAAGGCGCCCAGGATGCGGTCGGAGAGGTCCGTGGTCGCCATGTGAGTGCAACAGTGACTGGACTCGCGATCTCTGCGTAGTGCCAAAGGTCCTGCTCTCCTGGGGTGCGAGTAGGGAAGACGGGTCTGCAACGGTCGGCAAGGCAATCGTCCTATGCTGGCAGTGAAGAGACCTTTGACCTGACCGCCCAACCGGCCACCTCCGAGATCATCTGACTACTCGTCATCGAGGAGGGCCGATGTCAGGTACCGCAATGGACGACTCGTCAATACTGAGACGGGTGCTCGACGCCGTGCTGCTTATCGAGGCCGATCTCGAACTTCCGGTGCTGTTGCGCCACGTGACCGAGGAAGCGTGTGCCATGACCGGTGCCCGCTACGGCGCCCTCGGCGTCCTCGACGAGAGCCGTAAGCATCTGGCCGAGTTCATCACGGTCGGTCTCGAAGCGGGCCAAGAGGAGGAGATCGGAGCGCGACCCACTGGGCGCGGGGTCCTGGGTTTACTCGTGGCCAACCCCGAGCCGCTGCGGCTCTCTCACCTTTCGGAGCAGCAGGAGAGCGTCGGGTTCCCACTTGGCCATCCGCCCATGACATCGTTCCTCGGTGTCCCGATCAGGGTGCGTGACGAGGTATTCGGCAACCTCTATCTGACCGACAAGGTCGGATGGAACGAGTTCACCCGTGCGGACGAGGCGCTGGTCACGTCCCTTGCCGTCGCGGTAGGGATCGCCATCGAGAACGCCCGGCTGCATCGGCTGGTGCAAGAGCACGCCGTCTCGAAGGACAGAGAACGGGTCGCCCGCGACCTACACGACACGGTCATCCAGACGCTCTATGGCGCAGGTCTCTCGCTCCAAGGGATTGCCGGTGCGGCTCACGCGATCGACGTGGCGGACCAGGTGAGTACAGTCGCCGCCACCATTGATGAGGCGATTGTCCAACTCCGCTCGACCATTTACGAGCTGGGACTGACGGGCGGCGAACTTGGCATCCGCGCTCGCATTATCTCGCTCTTGCGCGAACTGACCGTCGTGGCTGGCTTCGAGGTGCTCAGCTCTTTCTCCGGGCCGGTGGACTCGGTCATCTCCGAGGTGATCGCCGAGCAACTGCTGGCCACCCTCCGAGAGGCGGTCACCAACGTCGGTCGCCATGCCCAGGCCACCCAGGCCAACGTCCGGCTCAGTGCGGCCGACAACGAGTGCCTGCTGCAAGTGACCGACAACGGGCGAGGCGTGGGAGCACGTGAAAGTTCAGAGGGTGGACTAGGGCTGAACAACATGCGACGCCGGGCCGAGAAGCTCCGCGGCAGTTTCGAGGTGAGGAGCCAAAGCGGGGGAACCGTACTCACTTGGCGTGTACCAACCTTGACCGCATAGTCGCGATATCGAGCCGAGGAATGCGCTTGCCCAGCTCCCAGCGGGCGACGGTCTCGCGGGAGACGTCGAGGATCTCGGCGATGTCGGCCTGCGTCAGTCCGGAGGTCGTCCGGATGGCACGGCACATGGCCGGTGCGGGGAGTACCCGCCGGGCGCGGCATCTTGGCCTTGATCGGAGCGGGGATTACGGTAGTCAGGAAGAGGGCCACCAACAGGATCCAGATCGGCACCTCCCCATCAGTACCGGCACCGTGACCACCCCCACCACGGCAAACCTGGGGGGAAGTGAGCCGCGGGTGAAAAGGCCCTAGGTTTCTAGAACCACCCTCGATTGGTCACGTCGCTGGTACACTCTCGGCCATGTCAGGGCGGAAACGAGAGGTGGCCCCCGAGGTGGTGTGGGGCAACGCCCAGGGTGACTGCATCGTCGAGGACCTCCAGAACGGCTGGCACCTACAGGCCTGGTACGAGCTACTCGACGGTGTTCCCCGCATCACCGAGCTGCGTATACGGAGCGCCGCCGGTGCCTCCACATTGCGGGGTGCGCGCGGCCCCCGTGGGGCACGGCAGGACTACACGCACGAACTTGGCCGCAAGGTTCCCGGCAACGGGATCGACTCGAACGTGCTCCGTTTGGGGCTGCAGCGGCTTCACGACGCCGTCGAGAACGACGCAACGGCCCGAGCCATGCTCACCCTCCGCGGGATCGCCCTCGATGCGAGCTTCCGAGCCGCCCGACACCCAGGGCGCAAAGGCCGTAGTGACTTCTTCTACGCCGTGTGGTGCGCTCGGTATGTCGAGATGTGCGCGACGACGAGTCGGCCGTACCCGGCGCTCGCAGAGAAGTACCCCGGCTACTCGGCAAGCACGATTCAACGCTTCGTCGATGAAGCCCACAAGCGCAAGCTCCTCGTAGATCGCACGAAGGGCCGCGCTGGCGGTCGTCTGTCCGCGAGAGCCAAGAAGTTGCTTGAGAAGGGAGACGCGCAATGAGGTTTGCATTTTACGATCGGTGCAGCACCGAGGACATGCAGGACCCAGCCTCGTCGAAGCAGTGGCAGATAGCGCGGGCCGAAAGCATCCTGCCCGCCGACGGCGTCATCGTCGCTGAGTACTTCGACATCGGACAGAGCCGCTCACTGCCCTGGAAGCGTCGACCGGAGGCCGCTGCGCTCCTCGACAGCCTCAAGCGTCCCGACCGAGGCTTCGAGGCGATCGTCGTCGGCGAACCGGCGAGGGCCTTCTACGGCCAGCAATTCGGCGACACCTTCCCAGTGCTCACGCACTACGGCGTCGAGCTGTGGGTGCCCGAGGTCGAGGGCAAGGTCGACCCGGGCTCGGACGCGCACGAGTTGCTCATGCAGCTCTACGGCGGCATGTCCAAGGGTGAGCGCAACCGGATCAAGGTGCGCGTCCGCTCGGCAATGACGGCACAGGCGAAGCACGAGGGCCGGTTCCTCGGCGGTCGGCCACCCTACGGCTACCAGCTCGCCGACGCCGGGCCGCACCCGAACCCGTCCAAGGCAGCCGCTGGGCAGCGCGCGCATCGTCTTGAGCGCGATGCGGTGGCAGCTCCCATCGTTGCCAGGATCTTCGACGAATACGTGGCTGGCGCCGGTATCGGCAGCATCGCCGAGGGGCCTCAACCGCGATCGCATCCCCTCCCCCAGCGGCCACGACCCTGCGCGCAACCGCCACCGTGCATCAGCGAACGGCGCATGGGGCAAGAGTGCCGTGCGGGCGATCCTCGGGAACCCGCGCTACACGGGCCGCCAGGTCTGGAACCGCCAGCGCCGCGACGAGGAGCTGCTCGACGTCGAGGACGTCGCCGCGGGCTACGCGTCCCGCATGCGCTGGAACGACCGCTCCGAGTGGGTCTGGTCGCGAGAGGAGACGCACGAGGCGATCATCAGCCCCGAGACGTTCGCCGCTGCGTCAGCTCAGCGGACGGTCGGCCACAACCGCCGGGCCGTCGTGAGGCCGAAGCACCGCAACACGTACTCCCTCAGCTCGCTCGTGCGCTGTGGCGTGTGCGGTCGTCGCATGAGCGGCTCGCAGAACCACGGCGAGGCGTACTACCGCTGCAAGTACCCGAGCGAGTACGCAGGTGCCACGGACAAGCACCCGCGGACGGTCTACCTGCGCGAGTCCGACGTGACCCCGGCGCTCGACGAGTGGCTCCTCAGCGTGTTCGATCCGAAGAACCTCGACGCCACGGTGGCCGCACTGTCGGCGGCTCAGTCCCCCGACGATGGCGCACTCGCACGAGCCGAGGCCGGTGCCGACCCAGCCGTGGTCGCCGGGTGGATCAAGGAGGTCGAGGGCGATCGGCTTGCTGCCGAACGGGAGCTGGCCTCGACCGCCTCGACCGCTCAGCCGCTCTCAGAGGCCGAGATCCGGTCGCTGGTCACCTCGCAGCGCAGGGTGCTGCGCTCGCTCGCACGAGCGACTCCCGAGCAGCGTGCAGCCATCTACGGGCAGACGATGGGCTTGCGGATCACGTACAACCCCGCGGACGCGTCCATCGAGGTCGAGGCACGGCCCGCGTGTACCCAGGTGTGTGTCGGAGGGGGGACTTGAACCCCCACGCCCTTGCGGGCACCAGCCCCTCAAGCTGGCGCGTCTGCCTATTCCGCCACTCCGACCGGGTTGCAACTGGAATGCAGCGTCCGGAGATCGTAGCGCGTGCCAGGTGTTCCGCTTCGGCGCTGGCCCCGACGGAGAGGACCGTCGGTTTCCGGGCTTGCTCTCTGGGCCAAAGAGGTTTCGCTGCCGAAACGCAGTCGCGAGACCGTCCGCCTGAACAGGCTCGCGCTCGTCGCGGGCTACTGCCCCGGGAGCGAGGGCGTCGTGTTGCTGGTCGACTCCGGTACTCGCACGGCCCACAGCTGGGCGAACCACAGCAGGCTGTCACTGCGGGGCGTGGGCGTGACGCCTCCGATCCTCTGGCTCCAGACCAGGGCAGCCGGCTCGGCGAAGAGCGGCAGCGAGACCATTTCGTCCCACAGCTGCGTGTCGGCCTGGCTGTAGTAACCGGCCGCCGTGTTGGGGTTCAGCTGCTGGGAGGCCTTTTCCAGCAGCTGGTCGAACTGGCTGCTCGAGTAGCCGGTCCAGTCCTGGGACCCGTTCTTACCCGCCGGCCCGAGGAGCGTCGTGTACCAGGAGAGCGTCTGGCTCATGTACGGGGTGAAGGTCACCGGCAGCAGCGCCAGGTCGGCAAATCCCGTGGCCAGGATCTGGCCGGCCTGCGCTGCGCCGTCGGCCGGGTACAGGGTGGTGTCGAGGCCGGCGGCATCGAGCTCGCTACGGATCACGGGCGCCGCGGACGCCGCCCAGGTGTCGTCGGCGTCGTAGACCATGTGCAACTGGAACGGCGCGCCGAAGGCGAAGTGGTAGTACGTGTCGCCTGCTGAGCGGACGAGACCGGACGCCTGAATGAGCGTCGCCGCCTGAGCGGGCACCGGCGTCACCGGGAAGTTCACGCTGCCGCCCGCCCCGATCACGGTGGTCGAAGTCGACGACGTCGCGGGCGGGATCGTCGTGGTCGGGACGGTCGGGGCAGCGGGCTTGTAGTTCGGCTGGCCCTGCACGTACACGTGGCTGTTCGCCACCGCGATCCCCGGCACCGCCCAGCTCACCTGCTGGTTGACCAGGTCCTGGCGGTTGATCGAAAGGGCGATGGCCACCCGCAGGTCCGGCGACAGGGTTGCGTCGAGCGAGCTCGCCATGTCGAGCTGGAGCAGGGTCGCCGACGTGTCGACGTCGCTCTCCGCGCCCGGGAGCCCGGTCATCTGGGTCAGGAAGCCCTGCGTCACCGTCGTGGGCTGCGCCACCTGCACGTACCCAGAGGTCATCCACTGGGCCAGCTGCTCGGTCGAGGAGCCCACGTGAACCGTGATGGAGCTCGCATTGGCCGGGGTCCCCCACCACTTGGGGTTCCGCACCAGCGTGATCGTCTGGCCCGACACCGAGCCGATCTTGAAGGGACCGCCCGACAGGTCGATGGCGGGGTTCACCGTCGAGCAGCTCGGGTCCCAGCCCACCTTCTCCATGACGTGCGCGGGGACGAGGTTGTCGAAGAGCATCTGCCAGTCGGCGAACGTCGTCTTGAACTTCACAGTGACCGTGTGGCCGCCGTCCGAGCCCGTGACCGACGCGATGTCTCGGTAGCCCGCGATGCTCGTGACGTCGGGGGACGAGACCACGGGGTCACCCCGCTGCATCTCCCAGGCGTACTTGAAGTCGTCCGCCGTGATCGGCACACCGTCCGACCACACCGCCTTGGGGTTCAAGGTGTAGACGATCGTCTGGGGATTGATGCTGACCGGCTCGGCGGACTCGATCAGCTCCGAATTGGACGTGGGCAGCCCGTCGGCATTGACCACGTCCGGCAGGAAGGGACTGGGCAACACCGCGGCCAGCACCGTCTGCGTGCCGGGGGTGTCGCCCGCGGGAGTGTTCGGGTTGCAGCCCGTCACGGCCTCGGTCATGCCGAAGGAGATCCTGCCGCCGGCCACTCCGACGTAGGTCACCGTCGTCTTGCCGCCCCCGCCGCCGCCGCAGGCGGCGGCCAGCAGGGCGCATGCTCCGACCGTCGCGACCAGCCAGCGACTGGGCCGGGGGCGTCGGCCCCGGCCGGTCACTGCAGCCGGAGATCCAGGGTCACCGTCGTCAAGGCGAAGATGATGGCCACGGTGACCGTGATGCGGTCAAGGTTCCGCTCCACCACCGTCGACCCCTGGGCGGCGGCCCCCACGCTGCCGCCGAACATGTCGGACAGGCCACCCCCCTTCCCACTGTGCATCAGGATGAGGAAGATCAGTCCGAGCGCGGCGAGCACTTCGATGACGATGTACACCCAGGTGACCACGGACAGCGTTGCCAACAACGGAAGAGCCTCCAACTCGCGGCGCTGTGCGCCCTGCTCGGCCTAGGAACGGTAGCAGGCGGCGGTGGCCCGAATGATGTCGGTGAACCCGGCCGCCTCCAGGCTGGCCCCTCCGACCAGGAGGCCGTCCACGTCCGGCTCTGCCATCAGGTCGGTCGCGTTCTCGGCATTCACCGAGCCGCCGTACTGGATCCGGATGCTCGCCGCGGCGGCGTCCCCACCCACCTTTTCCACCAGCGAGCGGATGAAGACGCACGCGTCCTCGGCGTCGACCGCGGTCGCCGCCCTGCCCGTGCCGATGGCCCATATCGGCTCGTAGGCGACCACCAGCCCGGCCACCACCTCGGCGGCCAGCCCCGAGAGCGCCGCCAGCACCTGGGTCTCCAGCACACCCTCGGTCTGGCCCCGGTCGTGCTGCTCCTCCGTCTCCCCCACGCACAGCACCGGCGTCATCCCGTGGCGCAGGACGGCCCGCAGCGTCGCCGCCACCGTGGCGTCGTCCATGCCAAACAGGGTGCGTCGCTCCGAGTGCCCGACGATCACGTAGACGGTGCCCAGCCGGGCCAGGAAGCGGGGGCTGATCTCCCCCGTGCGCGGTCCCTCGTCCACGTCCGAGCAGTGCTGAGCGCCGAGTGCGACGGGGATGCGCTCCTTCTCGACCAAGGTCTGCACCGTGCGCAGGTCTGTGAAGGGCGGGTGCACCGACACGTCGACTCGGGCCACGTCATCGGGCTTCACGCGGAGCCCGAGGTCGCGCACGGTGTGCAGCGCCTCTATGTGGTCGTGGTGCATCTTCCAGTTCCCGCTCACCAGCGGGCGCCGCGGCGTCACCCCCGCGGCGCGTTGGGAGCTCGGCGCAGGGCGTCGATGCCGGGGAGATGGCCCTCGAGCTCTATGAAGGAGAGCGACGCTCCCCCACCGGTCGAGACGTACCCGACCCGGCCGGCCAACCCCAGCTCGTCGAGCGCGCTGACGCTGTCGCCGCCGCCCACCACGGTGAAGGCGGGGCTGTGCGCCACCGCCTCGGCCACGATGCGCGTCCCGCCGGCGAAGCGCTTGTCCTCGAAGGCACCGAGCGGCCCGTTCCACAGGACCGTGCCGGCGCCCGCCACGACCTCCGCGAAGGCCGCCGCGGTGTCGGGACCGATGTCGAGCCCGGTCCAACCGTCGGGCAGGTCCCCCTCAATGACCTTGACGCTCCCCCGCGGCCCGTGCCCGTCCGAGGACGGACCGAACGTCCCGCCGGGCTCCAGGGCCCTCGTGTCGGTCGGGAGCAGGATCTGCACGCCCGAGTCCAGGAGGGCCCGGCAGTCCGCCAGGTGCGCCTCGTCGAACAACGAGCTCCCGACGTGCTGCCCCATGGCAGCCAGGAACGTGAAGGCCATGCCGCCGCCGACCACCAGCGTGTCGACCTTGCCGGCCAGGACCTTCAGCACCTCGAGCTTGTCGGCCACCTTGGCGCCTCCGACGACGGCCACGAACGGCCGGGCCGGCTTCTCGAGGAGGCCGCCGAGCACCTCGACCTCCCGGGCGAAGCGCAGTCCCGCCGCGCTGGGCAGGAATTCCGGCGGCCCCACGATGGAGGCGTGGGCCCGGTGGGCGGCGCCGAATGCCTCGTCGACATAGGCGTCGAACCCCTCGATGAGCCGTTGCACGAAGGCGGGGTCGTCCGCCTTCTCCCCCGCGTCGAAGCGCAGGTTCTCCATCAGCCCGACGCCCGGGCACAGCACCTCGAGCCGCTGCCGGACGGGATCCATCTCCCAGCGGGGGTCCGGTGCCCCGGCCGGCCGGCCCAGGTGCGAGCAGGCCACGACCTCGGCACCCTCGTCGAGCAGGCGGTGCAGGGTCGGCAGCGCGGCCGTGATCCGGAAGTCGTCGGCCACGGTGGCCTTGCCCCGCACACCGATGTGCAGGGGGACGTTGAAGTCGACCCGCACCAGCACACGCTTCCCATTGAGATCCGGGAGGTCCTCGAGGAGCGGGATGCCGCGCAGGGGGTCCATCGGCTCAGCCGCCTACCAACACGGTCAGGTCGAGCAGGCGGTTCGAGTACCCCCACTCGTTGTCGTACCAACCGAAGACCTTGACGAGGGAGAGGTCGTCGTTCACCCCCATGACCATCGTCAGCCCGGCGTCGAAGGTGCACGAGGCCGGCGACCCCACGATGTCGCTCGAGACGATGGGCTCGTCGGTGTAGTCCATCACCCGGTCGAGCGGCGGTTTGGCCGCCGCCTCGGCGAAGGCGGCGTTCACGTCGGCCACGGCGGGATGGCCCTGCACGACCGCCGTGAAGTCCGTGATGGATCCCGCCGGCAGCGGCACGCGCAGCGACATGCCGTCGAGACGGCCCTCCATGGAGGCCAGCACGAGGCTGGTCGCCGTGGCCGCCCCCGACGAGGTCGGGACGATGTTCACGGCTCCGGCCCGCGCCCGCCGCAGGTCCTTGTGCGTCAGGTCCAGCAGGTTCTGGTCGTTCGTGTACGCGTGCACCGTCGTCATCAGGCCGCTCACGATGTCGAAGCCGTCGTCCACCACCTTGACCATGGGGACGAAGCAGTTGGTCGTGCACGATGCGTTGGAGACGATGATGTGCTTCTCGGGGTCGAAGTCCTCGTCGTTCACGCCGATCACGAAGGTGGCGTCGGCGTCCCCCGAGGGCGCCGAAATGACGACCCGCTGCACCGAGCCGTGCAGGTGGCCGGCGGCGTCGGCCCGGCTGGTGAAGCGCCCCGTGGACTCGATGACCACGGTGGCGCCGAGCTTGTCCCACGGCAGTTGCTCGGGTTCACGCTCCGCCATGACGCGGATGCGCTGTTCCCCCACCAGGAGGTCGCTGCCCTCCACGTCGACGGGCACCGGCAGCCGCCCATGCGTCGAGTCGTAGCGCAACAGGTGTGCCAGCGTGGCGGGGGACGTCAGATCGTTGACCCCGACGACCTCGACGTCGGCACCGGTGGCCAGGATGGCGCGCAGGAAGTTCCGACCGATGCGGCCGAAGCCATTGATACCGACCCGCACCGTCATGTCGTCCCTTCCTCTCGGGGTCCCGGGCGACCTATGCCAGCAGACCCGACAAGGCCTGCGCCAGTTTGGCCGGGCTGTGGACCAGTGTGTTCTCTCCCGTCAGGGGTACATCGTGCACCGTGACATTCGTCGCCCCGATGCCCATACCCTGGATGCTGTCACACAGCACCACGTCCACGGTGACATCATGCCTGGCCAGGGCCGCGATATGGGCCGCCACGTCGTACCCCTCCGTCTCGGGGACCTGCGGGCGCAGGTTGCAGACGTAGACGACCTGGGCCTGGGAGGACACCACCGCGTCGGCGATCCCTCCCACCGCCACGGCGGCCAGCACGCTGGTGAACAGCGATCCGGGGCCGATCACGATTTGATCCGCCGTTGTGATTCGCTCCAACGCCAGTGGCGGGGGCAGCGCGTCCCCGGGCACCAGCGAGACCGTCCGGATCTCCCCGGTGCCCATGACGGCGACCTGCCCGGCGACGGTTCCCCGGGCCGCCTCGGCCTTCAGCACGACGCGCTCGGTCGTGGCCGGCACCACGTCGCCTTGCGCTCCCAGCAACCGGGCCGCCTCGCGCACGCCGAGCACCAGATCGCCGGTGGCGTCGATCAGCCCGGTCAAGATGAGGTTCCCCAGCGCGTGGCCGGCCAGCTCACCCTCGTCGAAGCGACGCTCGAACGCGGCCGCGAGCACGGAGTCCTCCTCGGCCAGCGCCACCAGGCACTTGCGGATGTCGCCCAGCGCCACCACGTTGAGCAGCTCGCGCAGGCGCCCGCTGCTTCCCCCGTCGTCGGCCACCGAGACGATGCCCGTGAGGGTGCCCGCATAGCGCCGCGCCGCCTTCAGCGTGACGGCGGTGCCGTGCCCGCCGCCGATGGCGACGACGGACGGACCCGTGCCGCTCACCGGTCGATGTCCCGGTGGAACACCGACACCGACTGCCCGTGCGCGCTGAGCCGGGCCGCCAGCTCCTCGGCCAGGGTCACCGAACGGTGCCGCCCGCCCGTGCACCCGATGGCGATGGTGAGATAGGACTTCCCCTCCCGGACGAAGGCCGGCAGGATGCTCGTCAACAGGTCGTCCACCTTCTCCAGGAAGGAGATCGACTCCGGCTGGCCCAGGACGTAGTCGCGCACGGGACTGTCCAGGCCGCTGTAGGGCCGCAGCTCCTCCACCCAGAACGGGTTGGGCAGGAAGCGGCAGTCGAACACCACGTCCACGTCGAGCGGGATCCCGTGCTTGTAGCCGAACGAGACCACCGACGTCTGCATGTGCGGCGCGTCCGCGGTGCCGAACGCCTCGAGGATGCGGGTCCGGAGCTGGTTCGAATTGAGCTCGCCGGTGTCGACCAGGAGGTCGGCGCGCTCGCGCACCGGTTGGAGCAGCGTGCGCTCGCTGGCGATGGACTGCTCCACCCCGCGCGCCGGTAAGGGATGGCGACGGCGCGTCCCCTCGTAGCGCCGCACGAGGACGTCGTCGGGCGCGTCGAGGAACACGACGCGCACCCGCCGGCGCGTGGCGCGCAGCTCGTCGAGGACGTCGGGCAGGTCGTCGAAGTACTCCGGGCCCGTGTCGCTGCCGCCGCGGCCGATGACCAGGGCGACCCGCTCAATGCCCGATCCCGGGCGGTCCACCATCTCGGCCATCCTCATGATCAGCCCCGGAGGCAGGTTGTCGATGACGAACCAGCCCACGTCCTCGAGCGCCGCGGCCGCGGTGGAGCGCCCCGCGCCGGACATCCCCGTCACCACGGCGAACTCGCTCATCGGCTACCAGCCTTGCGCACTCCCTCGTACACGGCGAGCCCGACGCGGTCGGGCAGCCAGGAGAGCGACTGGAGCTGCTCGAGCGTCGCCGCCCGCACCGCGTTGACACCCCCCAGCTCCTTGACCAGGCGGGCCTTGCGGGACGGCCCGAGGCCGGGGATGTCGTCGAGGATGCTGCGCGTCATCCTCTTGCCGCGGCGTTCCCGGTGAAAGGTGATGGCGAAGCGGTGCGCCTCGTCGCGCACCCGTTGCAGCAGGTAGAGCGCGTCCGAGCCGCGTCGCAGGCGAACCGGGTCGGGCGAACCCGGCCGGTACACCTCCTCGAACTGCTTGGCCAGCGACGCCAGTTCGATGTCGCCTTCCAACCCGAGCGCGCGGACCACCCGCTCGGCCACCCCGAGCTGCCCCTTGCCGCCGTCGACCACGATCAGGTTCGGCCGGTAGGCGAAGCGCCGCGGCCGCCCGTTCGCCGCCGTGCCCGGCTCCTCCTTCAGCGCGGTGAGGCGGCGCGTCAGCACCTCCTCCATGGCCGCGTAGTCGTCGTTGCCCGGGACCGACTTCACCTTGAAGCGCCGGTAGTCCGACCGCTTGGCCAGCCCGTCCTCGAACACCACCATTGAGCCCACGTAGTCCGTCCCCTGCAGGTGGCTCATGTCGTAGCACTCAATGCGCAGCGGGGCCTCACGGAGCGACAAGGCGCTCTGCAGCTCGGTCAACGCCTTCGACCGCGCGTTGTGGTCGGCCGCCCGGCGCAGACGGTGCCGCGCCAGGTCCTCGCTCGCCGTCCGGGTCACCGTCTCCTGCAGGGCGCGCTTGGCCCCGCGCCGGGGGACGGCGATGTCGACCGGACCGCCCCGCACGGCGCGCAGCCAGCTCTCCAACACCTCCCGGTCGGTCGGATCCTCGGGAACGAGGACGCGACGCGGCACCTCGGCGCCGTCGGCCCCGTACACCTGGGAGACGACCAGCGCCATGAACTCGGGACCCGACAGGTCCTCGACCTTCTCGGCCACGAAGCCGCGGTGCCCGACCACCCGGCCCCGTCGCACCCGGAAGATCTGCACCGACGCCTCCAGGGGGTCCTCCGCCAGTCCGACGACGTCGAAGTCCTCGGCGCGGTCCGACACCATCTGCTGCGTCTCGGCCGCCTTGTGCACGGCGGCGATCCGGTCGCGCAGGCGCGCCGCCCGCTCGAACTGGAGCTCGTCGGACGCCGCCAGCATCTCGGCCTCCAGGCGGGCCAGCACCGGCTCGGTGTCACCCGAGAGGAAGCCCATGAGGTCGGTGACGTACCCGTCGTACGCGTCGTGGTCGACGGCGCCAACGCACGGGCCCGAGCAGCGGTCGATGTCGTAGAGCAGGCAGGGCCGGCCCAGCCGCTCGTGGCGGGCGAACTTCGTGTCCGAGCACGTGCGTACGGGGAAGCTGCGCACCAGCAGGTCGAGCGTGGCCCGGATGGCGCCGGCGTTGCCGTAGGGGCCGAAGTAGCGGACACCCTTGCGCTTGCGCCCGCGCACCACGGCGGGGCGCGGCCACTCCTCGTTCAGCGTCACCGCCAGCCAGGGGTAGCTCTTGTCGTCCTTGAGCCGGACGTTGTAGCGGGGCAGGTGCGCCTGAATCAGCGAGTGCTCGAGGATCAGCGCGTCGACCTCGCTGTCCACCACGACCCACTCGACGTGGTCGGCCTGGGCCACCATCTGGGCCGTACGCGGCATGAGCTTGGCCGAGTCCTGCCAGTAATTGGGCAGGCGGTGGCGCAAGGACTTGGCCTTGCCCACGTAGAGGACGCGGCCCTCGGCGTCGTAGAACTGGTAGGAGCCCGGGGCGTCCGGGATGGAGCCGGTCGGGGGCCGGTATTGCATCACGTCCACTCTCGCGCAGCCGCTGGTGGGGGGCGTTACACTGGTCGACGCCGGCCTGGTATCCGGCAGACAACCTCGCATCGAGGCCGACATACCCGCGGATGGGCGACCAGGCTGTCCCCGCCGGCCACATCGATGCTCTCCCTCAAAGGGGGCAGACAACATGCTCAGGCTCCAGGCGCCGCTCCCAGAGCGCTACACGGTCGCGACCGACGACGAGCTGGCCGCCATGATCGGCACCGCCAAGGCGTCCCTCGGTTCCCGGCTCTTCGTGCTCGGCCACCACTACCAGCGCGACGAGGTCATGCGCTGGGCCGACGCCCGGGGGGACTCCTTCGGGCTCTCCCGCCTGGCCGCGGGCCAGTCCGCCGCCGAGTTCATCGTCTTCTGCGGCGTCCACTTCATGGCCGAATCGGCCGACGTGTTGACCGGCGACCACCAGAAGGTCCTCCTCCCGGACCTCAACGCCGGGTGCTCCATGGCGGACATGGCCGACATCGACCAGGTGGAGGAGGCCTGGGACGAGCTGGCCCGGATCATCGACGTGGACGGGCTCATCCCCGTGACCTACATGAACTCCGCCGCCGCCCTCAAGGCCTTCGTGGGCCGCCACAGCGGGGCGGTGTGCACGTCCTCCAACGCCCGCGCGGTACTCACCTGGGCCCTCGGCCAGGGGGAGCGTGTCCTCTTCTTCCCCGACCAGCACCTCGGTCGCAACACCGGCTACGAGATCGGCTACGGCGCCGACGACATGCGGGTCTGGAACCCGCGGCAGGCCCTCGGCGGCCTCGGCGACCGCGAGGTGAAGGAGTCCACGCTGCTGCTGTGGAAGGGGCACTGCTCCGTGCACCAGCGTTTCCGGCCGGAGCACGTGGAGGCGTTCCGCGCCGAGTACCCCGACGGGATCGTCATGGTCCACCCCGAGTGCGCCCACGAGGTGGTCGAGCGCGGCGACGTCACGGGGTCGACCGACGCCATCATCCGGGCCGTCGCCGAGGCGCCCCCCGGTTCGGTCATCGGCGTGGCCACCGAGATCCACTTGGTCAACCGGCTCGACCACGAGTCGCCCGACAAGACCGTGGTCTGCCTCGACCCCCTCGTCTGCCCCTGCTCGACGATGTCGCGCATCGACCCCCAGCACCTCGCCTGGGTCCTGGAGGGGCTGGTCGAGGGCGAGGTGCGCAATCAGATCGTGGTCGACGCCGACACAGCGGCGTGGGCGCGGGTGGCGCTGCAGCGGATGCTCGCCATCACCTAGGCCCGCCCGGCGGCGGCGCCGGCACGAGGCGCCGGTAGGGTCGAGTCGAGACGCAGCGAGCCCGCAGGAGGCCCCGAGTGAGCGACTACCCCGCCCCAGCCGTCCCGGCGAACCACGTCGAGCCGGTCCCGCGGCGCATCCGCGCGACGCTGGCCGGCCGGACGATCCTCGACACCACGCAGGCCCGCTACGTGTGGGAGTGGCCCGGCTTTCCCCAGTACTACGTCCCCCTGGCCGACGTGGACCGCAGCGCGCTCGTCGACGAGGGCACGACGGAGGACACCCCGCGCGGCGACGTGGCCCACTTCGCCCTGCGCGTCGGCGACGTGCACCGGCCCCAGGCCGCCAAGGTCCTCACCGCCGCCAAGGTCGAGGGCCTCGACGACACCGTCCGCTTCGAATGGGCGGCCCTCGACGCCTGGTTCGAGGAGGACGAGCAGGTCTACGTCCACCCGCGCAGCCCCTACACGAGGGTGGACGCCCTCCGATCGAGCCGGCGCCTGCGCGTGGAGTCCAAGGGCGTCGTCCTGGCCGAGTCCGCCTCTCCGGTCATGCTCTTCGAGACGGGTCTCCCGACGCGCTACTACGTGAACCGGACGGACGTGGACTTCACCCGCCTGGTCCCCTCCGGCACGGTGACCGCCTGCCCCTACAAGGGCACGACGAGCGCGTACTGGTCCGCCCGCGTCGAGGACAGGGTCCACCCCGACGTCGCCTGGTCCTACGAGTTCCCCGCGCGTGAGGTGCTTCCCATCGCGGGGCTCATCGCCTTCTACAACGAAAAGGTCGACCTCTTCCTCGACGGCGTGCCGCTCGAACGGCCGCGCACCTCTTTCTGAGGCCGACGGACGAGAGACCGAGGACGGCTACCTCGCCCCGGCGGCTCGGCGTGAGGCTCGGCGCGGCGGTTTCATCGCGGGAGCTGCCGGCGCACCCACGTAGGAAATGCACGCGGCATCCGCTGCCGGACCGAGAGCGGAACCCTCCTTCTCCACAGATCTATCGGCCGTCGCCTCGGGATGAACTTCATGGTCCAGCGGCTCATATGACATGCCTTCGTGATGTCAAAGTCTCGGTCCACCGTGACCTGTGGGCCACGAGTCACGAAGGCACGCGAAGAATCGATCAACACGTCACTGATGACGTCAGGGCGGCACGCCGCAAGAATCGCCGCCTCACAGATCAGCTTCGTCATGGGACGCTCTTGTGACGTATATCGAACCGAGTCAGAACCGACCGTCTTCTGGAACTCTGGATCGCCCCGCCAATGGGCCCACGCCCAGTCTTCGATGAGGTAGATGCCGCCTGGGCGCAGCAAGGGCAGGAACACGTTGAGTGCAGCCTTGGTTGGTTCGTACTGATGCGATCCGTCGTCAACCACCAGATCGAGGGATCGGTCTTGGAAGCTCTCTCGGGCAATGGCCTCGAGGGCATGGCGATCTGCCTGGTCGGTCTCGTAATAGAGGTGAATCCTGTCCGCGGCACCGCGGCGCTCGAGGTACTGATCGAGCGCTTCGACACGGTCGTCTTGGATGTCCACTCCCACCAGGCGCCGCGGGGCAAAGGGGCAGTCGTAGAGCGCAACGCTGCCGCCCTTGAAGATGCCGAACTCGACCATGTTGTCTATGCGCCGGTGAGCCCGGCCGCGCCGGCAGGGGACAATTCCCGTGTTCGTTGGTATCCTTGGCATGTCTGGAGTCGCCCGGTGACAACGCATATCGATGGTTTCCAACACGCCGGACACGGGTCACCGAGACCCGTGATTTCGAGCGGCACGGCAGACCCGCCGATCTACCGCAGCCGGTACGGAGGTCTCTGGGTGGACCGCCGGGATGCCCACGACCTCCTCGAAGCGCGACGGGCGAGAGGTGAGGTGAGTGCCGCCGATGCCGAGATCCTGGTGCAGTACATCGACCAGGGATACGTCGTGTTCCCGAAGGCCGTCGAGGAATCGGTGATCGACGAGTACCTCGCGCTGTTCGAGGCCGCGTGGGAAGCCCCTCCAGACCGCATATTCCTCCATTGGAACCGGCAATACCTACCGATGGACCGCAAGTTCTACGACGAGGTCACGAAGGTAAGCGAGTTGCACGCCTACTTCGAGCGAGCCGGGGACCTCATCTTCCCTCCGCCCGTGCTGCGCTTCTTGACACAGATCTTCGAGCGTTCACCCGTCGCGTTCCAGACCATGACGATGCGGAAGGGCTCGGAAGAGAACCTGCACATCGACACGGGGCCGCTCACTCTGACCGAACCGATGTCGATGGCCGCAGCCTGGGTTGCCCTCGAAGACGTGCAGCCGTCGTCCGGAGCGTTCCAGTTCATACCCGGGAGCCATCGATTGCCCGAGCTGTTGCACTATGGGACCGACAAGGGCCACAGCGGCGATTACGAGGAGTACGACAGGATCCTCAAGACGACGCTTCGTATGTGCGAAGAGCGTGGTCTTGAAACGCAGACATTCATGGCGAAGAAGGGGGACGTCCTGATCTGGCACGGTGACCTGATGCACGGCGGGGCGCCGATCCAAGACCGACAGCGAACGCGAAAGAGTCTCGTCGCTCACATGATGCCCCTCGGCGTCATGCCGACGTTCTTCGACTTCTCCAAGGTCAGCGAGATCCCGTATGCCGGAGGCGGCTACTGGCTCGACGCGCTGTGGTGCGACGTCGCGCCGAGGTCGGCGAGTGCGAAGAAGGGTTCGGCCACCGTACCGGAAACGACGCGTCCCATCGATCTGTGGAGAAAGGGCGTCCCGCTTTCGGTCCGACGCCGAGTACCCCCATCCTTCTCCGCATGGGTGAGAGGACATCTCCCCCGCTGACGTCCTTCGGCACCAGCACGGGCCCGAGATGGTGTCGACCCCGTCCCCCCGGGGTGGTCCGGCTTCGGCCGATCGTTCCTACTTGGCCGGGCCGAGCACCGGTTTGAGCACCTCGCCGGTGTGGCTGCCCGCCGTCTTGGCCACGTGCTCGGGCGTACCCTCGGCGATGACGGTCCCGCCCTTGTCGCCGCCCTCGGGGCCGAGGTCGATGATCCAGTCCGCCGTCTTGACGACGTCGAGGTTGTGCTCGATGACGACGACCGTGTTGCCCTGCTCGACCAGCCGGCCCAGCACCTCGAGCAGCCGGCGGGTGTCGTCGAAGTGGAGACCGGTCGTCGGCTCGTCGAGGATGTAGAAGGTGTGCCCGGTCGGACGCCGGCTGAGCTCGCTCGCCAGCTTGACGCGCTGGGCCTCGCCACCCGAGAGCGTCGGAGCCGGCTGGCCCAGGCGCACGTAGCCCAGGCCGACGTCGACCATGGTCTGCATGTGGCGGGCGATGGGAGGCTGGCGCTCGAAGAACGTCAGCGCCTCCTCGCAGGACATGTCCAGGACGTCGGCGATGGTCTTGCCGCGGAAGGTGATCTCGAGCGTGTCGCGGTTGTAGCGCGCCCCGTGGCAGATCTCGCAGGGCACGTAGACGTCGGGCAGGAAGTGCATCTCGATCTTGATCGTCCCGTCACCGGCGCAGGCCTCGCAGCGGCCACCCCGCACGTTGAACGAGAAGCGCCCGGGCTGGTAGCCCCGCACCTTGGCCTCCGCCGTCTGCGCGAAGAGCTTGCGGATGTGGTCGAAGACGCCCGTATAGGTGGCCGGGTTCGAGCGGGGCGTGCGGCCGATGGGGGCCTGGTCCACGTCCACCACCTTGTCCAGGTGGCCGATGCCCTCGACCTTGCGGTGGCGGCCCGGCAGGGCCTTGGCCCGGTGCAGGTGCTGGGCCAGCACGCGCAGCACGATGTCGTTCACCAGGGTCGACTTGCCCGAGCCCGACACGCCGGTGACCGCGATGAGGCACCCGAGCGGGAAGGACACGTCGATGTCGCGCAGGTTGTGCTCCCGCGCCCCGCGCACGGTCACGACCTCGCCCGTGCCAGGCCGCCGGCGCGCCGGCACGGGAATGGACTTCTTGCCCGAGAGGTACTGGCCGGTGATGGAGGCCTTGTTCGAGAGCAGCCCGCCGCGGCCGGTCACCGGCCCGGCGTGCACCACAGTGCCGCCGTGCTCCCCGGCGCCGGGACCGATGTCGACGACGTAGTCCGCCGTGCGGATGGTCTCCTCGTCGTGCTCGACCACGATCACCGTGTTGCCCAGGTTGCGCAACCGCTCCAGGGTGGCGATCAGCCGCTGGTTGTCGCGCTGGTGCAGCCCGATTGACGGTTCGTCCAGGACGTAGAGCACGCCGACGAGCCCGCTGCCGATCTGGCTGGCCAGGCGGATCCGCTGGGCCTCGCCGCCCGACAGCGTGCCGGCCGAACGCGCCAACGAGAGGTAGTCGAGACCCACGTCGAGGAGGAACTGCATGCGCTCGCGCACTTCCTTGAACACCCGGTCGGCGATCATGTGTTCGCGCTCGGTCAGCTCGAGCCCGGCCATGGCCTCGACCGCGGCCGCGATGGACAGGTTGCACAGCTCGTAGATGTTGCGCCCCCCGACGGTCACGGCCAGCGACTCGGGCTTGAGCCGCGCCCCCTTGCACTCGGGGCAGTCGACCTCGCGCATGAACTGCTCGATCTGCTCGCGTGACCAGTCCGACTCCGCCTCGCCGTGGCGACGCTGCAGCCAGGGGATGATGCCTTCGTAGTGGGCCTCGTAGGAGCGGGTCCGGTTGAAGCGGTTCTTGTAGGTGACGTGCACGGTGCGGTTGCCCGTGCCGTAGAGGACCAGCTTCTTGTCCTTGGCCTTGAGCGACTTCCAGGGCGCGTCGAAGGAGAAGCCGCCGAGCTCGGCGACGCCCTGCTGCAGCCCGGTGAAGTACTCGCTGCGCGCGCTGGCCCATGGCGCCAGGGCGCCGTCGGCCAACGACAGCGAGTCGTCGGGCACGACCAGCTCGGGATCCACCTCGAACTTGGTCCCGAGGCCGAGGCACGCCGGGCAGGCCCCGTAGGGCGAGTTGAAGGAGAAGCTGCGCGGCGCGGGCTCCTCGAAGCTGATGCCGCAGTGGGTGCAGGCCAGGTGCTGGGAGAAGGTGATGGCCTCGTCGCCCTCGCCGTCCCCGCCGCCGTTCATGACGAGCACCTCGGCCGTCCCGCCGGTGAGCTCCAGCGCCGTCTCGATCGACTCGGTGAGGCGCTGTCGGACGTTGTCGCGGCGGATGAGCCGGTCGACGACGACCTCGATCGTGTGCATCTCGTAGCGGGCGAGGGTGACCTCGGACCGATCGGCCAGCTCGAGGGGCACGCCGTCGACCCGGACCCGGGCGAAGCCCTGCTTGGCCAGGTCGTCGAGCAGGGAGCTGTACTCGCCCTTGCGCCCCCGCACCACCGGCGCCAGCACCTGGAAGCGGGTGCCCTCGGGGAGCTCGAGCACGCGGTCGACGATCTGCTGGGGGGTCTGGCGGGCCACGGGCCGGCCGCAGGTGGGGCAATGGGGGTGGCCGATGCGGGCATAGAGAAGCCGCAGGTAGTCGTAGACCTCGGTGATCGTCCCCACGGTCGAGCGCGGGTTGCGCGAGGCCGACTTCTGGTCGATGGAGATCGCCGGCGAGAGCCCCTCGATGAAGTCGACGTCGGGCTTGTCCATCTGGCCCAGGAACTGCCGGGCGTAGGCCGACAGGGACTCGACGTAGCGGCGCTGGCCCTCGGCGTAGATGGTGTCGAAGGCCAGGGAGGACTTGCCGGACCCGGACAGCCCCGTGAAGACGATCAGCTTGTCCCGGGGCAGGTCAAGGGAGACATCTCGCAAATTGTGCTCGTGTGCCCCGCGAACGACCAGACGGTCGGCCATCCGGTGAGGATACCGGCGCGGTGTATCAGGCCCGGCCGGGCCCGGCCCGGGGCGGGCCCACCAGCGGCTCGCCGGGACCGGGCTGGGCTACTCGAACGTCACGTCCTCGTCGCCCCAGTAGGCCTCCACGGCCGAGATGAGCCCCTCGTCGGTCACCGTGAAGATCTCGACGCCGCGGATGTGCATGGTCGAGCCCCCTTCGAGCGTCAGGGTGATGTGGAAGGTGATGGCGGCCCGGTCCGAGACGGGGTGGACCTCGGTGACCTCGAAGCGCATCGTCTCGCAGGCGTCGAAGGACCGCTGCATGAAGGCCCGGATGGCGTCCCGTCCGACGTTCGGCGCCGTCGGGTACGGGTCGACCTGGACGGCGTCGGGGGTGAAGAGGGCGGCATAGGCGTCGGCGTCCTTCGAGGTGGTGACGGCCGCGTAACGCGCCATGGCCTCCCGGAGCTGGGCGGTGGTGGGCATGGCACGACGCTACCCGGCGATCGTTCCGCGCCCCCGTGACATGCCTCCCTACACTGCTGTCGTGCCGCCCGACCACCTCGACCCCCGTCTGTTCATGGTCGGGAACGCGCACATCGACCCCATGTGGATCTGGGACTGGGACGAGGGCATGCACGAGGTGCTCCAGACCTTCCGGGCCGCGGTCGAGCGGCTGCACGAAGACCCCGACCTGCGTTTCACGGCCAGCTCGGCCAGCTACTACCGCTGGGTCCGCGAGACCTCGCCCGACCTGTTCCACGAGGTCCGCGCCCTCGTGCGTTCCGGGCGCTGGCTCGTCACGGGTGGCCAGTGGGTCGAGCCCGATTGCAACCTCCCGTCGGGTGAATCCGTGTGCCGTCACTTCCTCTACGGGCAGCGCTTCCTCGCCGAGCACCTGGGCGTGACGGCCACGGTCGGCTACAACGTCGATTCCTTCGGCCACGCCGGATCACTGCCCCAACTGCTCGCCGGGGCGGGCATCCGCTCGTACGTGTTCATGCGCCCGGGTGCCGGCGAGAAGGAGATGCCGTCGCCCGCGTTCGTCTGGCGCGGCACGGACGGCACGGAGCTCCCGGCGTACCGGATCCCGTACGACTACTCCACCGGGGGCGCGGCCGAGGACGACGTCATTCGCACGCGCGCCGGCGAGCTGCTCGCGGAGAGTGATCGGCTGGGTGTGCCCCTCATGGCCTTCTTCGGCGTCGGCGACCACGGCGGTGGCCCGACGCGGCTCGCCATGCGAACGGTGCACGCGTTGACGTCGGAGCACGGCGGATCGGTCGCGTTCGGCGATCCTGCCGCCTACTTCGACGCCCTCGCCGCGGCGACCGCCGCCGGGGCTGCACTGCCGACGGTGGAGGGCGAGCTGCAGTGGCACGCGGTCGGCTGCTACTCGGCACGGGCGGGCCTCAAGGCGGCCAACGCGCGCGCCGAGGACGCGCTGGTCGCGGCGGAGACGCTGAACGAGATGTGCCGTCTCCTCACCGGCGAGGCCCCCGACGTGCGCGCAGAGCTGGCGGCCGCGTGGCAGGACACGCTCTTCGCCCAGTTCCACGACGCGCTCGGTGGCACGTGCACCGACCACGCCACCGACGCCGTGGCCGCGCTGTTGGTCTCGGCCCGGAGCCGGGCCGAGCAGGTCGCCGTGCGGGCGACGCACCGGGTGGCCGAGGTGGTCGACACCTGGGTCCACGGGGCGGAGTCCGCCGAGGGGATCGAGAGCGCCGTGAGCGGCGTCCCCGTCCCCCTGACCGCCTTCAACCCCCACTCGTGGCCGTCCAGCGGCGCCGTCACGCTCACCCATCCCATCGCGGCGGCCACCGACGCCGACGGCCGGCGCGCCCGCGTCCAGCCGATCCCCTCCGGTGAGGTCACCTACAGCCCGCATCGCAGCCTTCTCCGGGTGACCGTGCCGGCGTTCGGGTACCGCCGCTACTGGCTGCACGTGTCCGACCCGGGCGCGGGCGACGAGCCGGGAGTGGCACCGGCCACCGCGACGGCAGACGGTGTCCTGGCCAACGGACTGGTGCGGGTCCGCGTCGACATGGCGACCGGCCGGCTGACCGAGTTCGTGACCACCGGCGGGGAGCCGGCCGACGACAGCGCGGTGCTGGCGGGCGGGGTGCGGCCCGTCGTCATCGACGACGCCAGCGACACGTGGTCCCACGGCGTCAGCCGCTACGAGGGCCCGGAGGACGAGGGAGCCCCGGTCTCCGTGGCGGTCACCGAGCACGGCCCGGTCCGGGTCACCGTCCGCAGCGTGTGGTCGTTCGGGGAGGCGGGGACGACCGTGGCCCAGGAGATCTCCCTCTACGAGGGTGAGACCTTCGTGGAGGTGCGCCTCGACGTCGACTGGCACGAGTCGCACCGAGTGCTCAAGCTGGTCGTGCCCACGGCCCTCTCCGGGCCCGTGAGCGTGGCCGGCGCACCCTACGGTTCGGTGGCGCGGCCGTGCCGCGGGCACGAGGAGCCGATGGTCCACTGGGTGGACCTCTCCGACGAGGAGGCCGGCTGGGGCCTGGCCTGCACCGCCGACGCAGCCGGCGGCTACGACGCCTCCGGCGCCACGCTGCGGCTGACCGTGCTGCGGAGCCCACGCGTGGCAGACCACGGGTTGGGATGGGGCACCCGCGGCGGGCCCGGCTACCCCTTCACCGACCAGGGCCGTCACCGCGCCCGCTACCGGCTCCACCCGCACCGCGGATCGCCGGGCGAAGCCCAGGTTCCCCGGCGCGCCGAGGAGCAGCGGACGGAGCTGCCGGTGGTGCTCGACACCTGGCACCGAGGGACGCTGGGTCCGGAGGCGTCGGCGCTGCGTGTCCATGCAGAGGGCGTGATGGTGCCGGTGCTCAAGCAGGCCGAGGACGGCGGCGGGACGGTGCTCCGCCTGTGGGAGATCTCGGGGACACCCGCCCCGGTGCGCATCGCGCTGCGGGACAGGTCCTGGGGTGGCGAGCTCGGACCGCACGAGGTCCGCACGCTCTTCGTGCCCGACGACGCAGACGCGCCGGCGCGCGCGGTCGACCTGGTGGAGTTCGGCGTGCGCGGGTCGGCCCCCCCCGACTTCGGTGGCCTGCTGGAGCGGCACCCCGACCTGTCCGGCGTCATGCCGCGCGTCGACGACGCGCTCGCGCTCTTGTTCCGCACCATCGACGCCGGCGGGACGATCTACGTGGGGGGCAACGGTGGGAGCGCGGCCGACGCGGAGCACATCGTGGGCGAGCTCATGAAGGGCATGGAGCACCGCCGACCGCTCGACGACGCGGCGCGCGCCGCGCTGGCTCGCACCGCGCCGGCAGCCATGGCCTCCGAAGTCTCGTACCTGGCCGATCGCCTGGAGGGTGCCGTTCGGGCCGTGTGCCTGACGAGCCAGTCCGGCCTCCTCTCGGCCATTGCGAACGACACCGCCGGCGACATGGGCATGGCGCAACAGGTGCACGGCTACGGCCGACCCGGCGACCTGCTCTGGGCACTCTCCACCTCGGGCACGTCCCGCAACGTGGTGCTCGCCACGCTCACCGCCCGTGCCGCCGGCGTGCGCGTCCTCGCCATGACCGGTGCAGGCGGCCATCGGCTCGGCGAGCTCGCCGACGTCTGGATCGCCGTGCCCGCCACCGACGTGGCCCGCGTCCAGGAGCTGCACCAGCCGCTCTATCACGCGCTGTGCGGGGCGATCGAGCAGCGCGCCTGGCCGACAGGCGCCTGATCCCCCCCTGGGGGGGCGTTGGACCCTCGGCGGCGCCATCAAGGGCTGAGCCGGGTCAGCCGGGAATGGAGGACCGCAGCTCGGCGATCTCGTCCCGCAGCAGGGCGGCCTCCTCGTAGCGCAGGTCGGCGGCCGCCGCCTTCATCTCGGCCTCCAGCTGGGACATCAGCTCCACGGCCTCCGCCGGTGTCGACGCGTCCCCTTCGGTCAGGAGCGCCGGGCGGCGATTGCCCCGCACGGCGGCGTTCTTGCGCACCTCGGCCCGGCTGCGGCCGGCCTTGGCCACGCCGCCGCTGGTGCCGCGCAGCCGCTCGAGGATGTCGGTGACCGACTTGCGGATGGTCTGGGGGTCGATCCCGTGCTCGCGGTTGAAGGCGATCTGGAGCTCCCGGCGGCGCTGGGTCACCGAGACGGCCTCGCGCATGGAGTCCGTCACCGTGTCGGCGTAGAGGACGACCACGCCGTCGACGTTGCGGGCGGCCCGGCCCATCGTCTGGATGAGCGACGACGCCGAGCGCAGGAAGCCCTCCTTGTCGGCGTCGAGGATGGCCACGAGCGCCACCTCGGGCAGGTCGAGGCCCTCGCGCAACAGGTTGATGCCGACCAGCACGTCGATCGTGCCCAACCGGAGCTCGCGCAGGATCTCGATGCGGGTGATCGTGTCGATGTCCGAGTGCAGGTACTGCACGCGCACGCCGGCATCGGCCAGGTAGTCGGTCAGGTCCTCCGCCATCTTCTTGGTCAGCGTCGTCACCAGCACGCGCCCGCCGGCGCCGACCGTCCGCTCGATGCGGGCCAGCAGGTCGTCCACCTGACCCTTGGTCGGCACGATGGTGACCTCCGGGTCGACCAGACCCGTGGGCCGGATCACCTGCTCCACCACCTGGGCCGAGTGCTCCAACTCGAACGGTCCCGGCGTGGCCGAGACGAAGACGCACTGGGGCACCCGCTCGACGAACTCGTCGAAGCGCAGCGGCCGGTTGTCCTTGGCCGAGGGCAGGCGGAAGCCGTGCTCGACGAGCACGTCCTTGCGCGACCGGTCCCCGGCGTACTGGCCGTGGAGCTGGGGAACGGCGACGTGGCTCTCGTCGATCACGCACAGGTAGTCCTTGGGGAAGAAGTCGAGCAGCGTGTACGGCGTCTCCCCCGGTGCGCGCCCGTCCAGGTGCCGGCTGTAGTTCTCCACGCCCGAGCACACGCCGGTCTCGGCCAGCATCTCGAGGTCGTGCTCGGTGCGGACGCGGAGGCGTTGCGCCTCGAGGAGCTTGCCCTCCCGCTCGAACTCCTGGAGGCGCTCCCGCAGCTCCACCTCGATGGTGCCGACGGCGCGCTGGATGATGTCGTCACCCGTGACGTAGTGGGTCGCCGCGTAGACGGCGACGTCCTCCATCTCCTCCCCCATCTCGCCCGTCAGCACGTCGAAGGGGACGATCCGCTCGACGGTGTCCCCGAACATCTCGACCCGGAGCGCCGCCTCCTCGTAGGCCGGGTGGATCTCGACGGTGTCGCCCCGGGCGCGGAAGGTGCCCCGGACGAGGTTGACGTCGTTGCGGGCGTACTGCAGGTCCACCAGGCGGCGCAGGACGTCGCGCTGGTCCACCTGCTCGCCCACGGCCAGCCCGAGGATCCGGTCCCGGTACTCGTCGGGAGAGCCCAGGCCGTAGATGCAGGAGACGGAGGCGACCACGATCACGTCCTTGCGCATGAGGAGCGAGGACGTGGTGGCGTGCCGGAGGCGGTCGATCTCGTCGTTGATGGACGAGTCCTTCTCGATGTAGGTGTCGGTGGTCGGGAGGTAGGCCTCGGGCTGGTAGTAGTCGTAGTACGAGACGAAGAACTCGACGCGGTTCTTCGGGAAGAGCTCCCGCAGCTCCGAGGAGAGCTGGGCGGCCAGCGACTTGTTCGGCTCGATGATGAGGGTCGGCCGCTGGGCCCGCTCGATCATCCAGGCGATCGTCGCCGTCTTGCCCGAACCCGTGATGCCCTGCAGGGTCTGGTAGCGGTCGCCACGGCGCACCCCCTCGGCCAGCGCGACGATGGCCGCCGGCTGGTCGCCCGACGGCTGGAAGGGGGAGACCACCTGGAATTCGGGCATGGCTCTTCGAGGCTACCCGGGGGGTGTGACCGCTCAGGCGTGCGCCCGACCGCTCAGGCGTGCGCCCGCCGCTCGGCCGCGGCGGCCAGCAGCCAGTCCCAGAGCCGGTCCACCTCCGCCCGCAGGGCGGCCCGGTCACCCGAGTTGTCCACCACGTAGTCGGCCTCCCGCCTCCGCTCCTCGCGCGAGATCTGGGAGCGGATGCGCGCTTCGGCGTCCGCGCGGTCGAAGCCACGCTGGCTCAGCAGCCGCTGGAGCGCGACCTCCACCGGGCAGTCGACGACCACCACCTCGTCGAGCCGGACGGTCTCCCGGTGTGCCGCCGTCAGGAGTGGGATGGCCAGGATCACGATGTCGTCGGTGTCGGCCAGCGCGTCGCGCGCGGCGATCATGGCCAGGCCGATGGCCGGATGGGTGATGGCATTGAGCGCCAGCCGGCTCTCCTCGTCCGCGAAGGCCACCGCGGCCAGCGCCTGGCGGTCGATGCTCCCGTCCGCGGCGACGATCCCCGGCCCGAAGCGGTCGATCAGCGGCTGGTAGGCCGGTCCCCCCGGGGCCACCACGTCCCGGGCCACCTGGTCGGCGTCGATCAGGACCGCACCCCGCTCGACCAAGAGATCGGCCACGGCCGACTTGCCCGAGCCGATGCCGCCGGTGAGGCCGACCGCGAGCATCAGCCGGTGGACGCCCGGCGCGGCCCGCGGGCGACGGCGAACAGGACCAGCGTCGTGTCGTCGGGGTCGTCCGTGACGAACCAGTCGTCGGCGGTGATCCCCGTGGCTCCCCCGGTGTCCTCCCGGGCCACCAGCCGGTAGGCCAGCGGCAACAACCGCGTGTACGCCCACACGTACCACTCGTGGGGCAGGCGGTGCCGCAGATCGAACGCGTCGAGCCGCAGCAGCTTGTGCGCCCGGGCCCGGCGAGCCTCGAAGTCCGCCTTCACGTGGGGGGCGGCGTCGACCCCGCCCAGCCATACGTCGCCGAAGTGGCGCTCCAGCATCGCCTGCAGCTCGGGCCGGTCGAACAGGTGCAGGTGGAAGGGGTTCTCGAAGTCGGCCGGCTCGTTCGGGGTCAGGACACAGACCAGCCCGTCGTCCCTGACCACCCGGGCCAGCTCGGCCACGTGCGGCTCCGGGTCGGTGAAGTGCTCGATGAGGTGGGACGAGCACGCCGCGTCGAAGCTCGCCGACCGCAATCCCAGGTCCAGTGCGTCCATCCGGGCCACCCGGAGCCCGTCGGGCCCGTAGCACACGGCCGCCCTGACGACCGCATCGGACGAATAGTCGACCCCGACGACGTCGCGCCCCGGGCCCAAGAACCGCGCCGACTCGAAACCCTGGCCGCAGCCGACGTCGAGGATCCGGCCCTTCCCGATGCGCTCCAGCACGGCCCGGTACCCGGCCTCGTGCAGCGCCAGGAGGGAGTCGGGGGTCACGCCCTGCTGCGGTCGCTCGCCCGTCAGCCGGCTCGTGGTGCTGGTGGCCAACCGGCGCTCCCTTCGTGTGACACGCCCCGGTGGCGCTGCCTGCTTACACTACCCGGCGACCCATCGGCCGCTCCTCATGACCATGTCCCCCACCGTCACCGTGCCCCGGGCGCGGCACGCCGCCAAGAAGCGGCCCACCACGCGGGAAGCCCGCAGGCGCTGGTGGCGGACCGGTGGGACGGGCGGACGCTGGTGGTGGATCGGCGGTGGCGCCGTGCTCGCGGCGTTCGCCTATGCCCCCCTCCTGGCCGTGCGACCGGGGGTCGTCACCCCCGACACGAAGACCTACCTGTACCTCGACCCGCTTCGCTTCCTCAGCCAGGTCGCGTTCATGTGGAACCCGACGGTGGGGCTCGGGACGGTCACCCACGAGTACATCGGCTACCTGCTGCCGATGGGGCCGTTCTTCGCGGTCTTCCACCTGCTCGGCGTGCCGGTCTGGGTGGCCCAGCGCCTGTGGCTGGGGTCGATCCTCATGGCCGCCGGGCTCGGCGTCCTCTACCTGTCGCGCATCCTCGGCCTGAACGGGCCCGGACCGGCCGCCGCCGGACTCGCCTACATGCTCTCGCCGTACTTCCTCCAGTACGCCGGCCGCATCTCGGTGATCCTGTTGCCCTGGGCCGGCCTGCCCTTCATGCTGGGCCTCACCATCGTCGCCCTGCGCCGCGGCGGCTGGCGCGAACCCGCCCTCTTCGCCGTGGTCGTGGCGCTGGTGAGCGGCATCAACGCCAGCTCCATCATTTACGTCGGCGTGGCCCCCGTGCTGTGGATCCTCTACGCGGTGGTGGTGCTGCGGGAGTCCACGTGGCGCCACGCGCTGGGGACCACGCTGCGCATCGGCATCCTCACGCTGGGTGCCTGCCTGTGGTGGATGGCGGGGCTCGAGGTGGAGGCCGCCTACGGGGTCAACGTCCTCAAGTACACCGAGACCGTCCCGTCGACCTCGGCGACCTCCAACCCGGCGGACATCATCCGCGGCCTCGGCTACTGGTACTTCTACGGCAGCGACCACACCGGCCCGTGGACCAACGCCGCCGTTCGCTACACCCAGGACATCGCGCTGCTGGTGGCCTCCTACGCCGTGCCGGTGGCCGCCCTGGTGGCGGCAGCCTTCGTGCGCTGGCGCGAGCGGGCCTACTTCCTTCTCCTGCTCTTCGTGGGGCTCGTGCTCTCGGTGGGCCCGTTCCCCTTCTCCGATCCCACCGTGATCGGCCGCCAGCTCAAGGCATTCATGACCGACACCACGGCCGGCCTGGCCCTGCGCTCGACGGACAGGGCCACCCCCCTGGTGCTGCTGGCGCTCTTCATGCTGCTCGGCAGCGGGCTGACCGCGCTGTGGCGCCGGCTCTCGGTGGTCGGCCTCGTCACGGCCCTCGCGGTGGCCGCGCTCGTCGTCGCCAACAACCCGTCGCTCTTCTTGGGCGACACCATCGCCAACAACTTCACGCAGCCGGCCTCGCTGCCCTCCTACGAGCTGGCCGCCATCGCGCACCTCAACGCGACGCACCCCGGCACGCGCGTCTTCGCCATCCCGGGCAACGACTTCGCGGCGTACCGCTGGGGGGACACGGTCGACACCCCCCAGCCCGCGTACTTGAACCGGGACTTCGTGACCCGGGAGCAACAGATCATGGGCTCCATCGCCACGGCCGACACCCTGTACGCGACGGACGGCCCCCTACAGGACGGCACCGCCGACATGAACGCCCTCGCGCCCATGGCCCGCCTCATGGGCGCCGGCGACCTCATGGTCGAGTACGACCAGCAGTACGAGCGGTACGGGGTGCCCCAGCCCCAGCTCCTCGCCCTGCAGCTCCTGCAGACGCCGCTGGGGCTCGCCGACCCCGTCTCCTTCGGCACGCCGCGGCCCAACGTGTCCATCGACTCCACCCTGAACGAGGAGGACCTCGCGCAGCCCGGCAACATCGGCTGGCCGTCGCCGATCGTCACCTACACCGTCCCCGACCCGCGGCCGATGCTGCGGGGCGAGTCCGATTCGGGTGCGGTCGTCATGGAGGGCGACGCCACCGGGCTGAACAACCTGGCGGGGCTCGGCCTCCTCAACTCGAACAGCGCCATCTACTACGCCGGCACGCTCGCCGGCGACCCGGCGCGGCTGCAGAACCTGGCGGCCCAGGGCGCGCAGCTCGTCGTCACCGACACCAACCGCAAGCAGGCGTTCCGCTGGGACACGCTCACGGCCAACGCCGGCTACACCGAGACGCCGAGCGACGACCCGGCCAAGACCGACCTGAGCGACAGCCCGATCAACCTCTTCCCGGGCACCACCATCACGAGCAAGTCGTACGCCACGTACGTCGGCGCGGTCAACGTGACCGCCAGCAGCTACGGCAACTCGGTCTCCTACACCCCCGAGGACCAGGCCTACAGCGCCATCGACGGGAACCTCGACACGGCCTGGATCACGGGCACCTTCGTGCCCGACCCCGCCGGCCAATGGTGGCAGGCCCAGTTCGCCAATCCGGCCACCACCGACCACGTCACCCTCGTCCAACCCCAGCGCGGCGACCGTTCGCGCTGGGTGTCGGCGGTCACCCTGACCTTCGACGGGAAGGACCCCGTCCGCTACGACCTGACCGCGGCGTCCCACCTGCCCGGCGGCCAGACGCTCACCTTCCCCTCCCGCACGTTCCACACCCTGCGCGTGACGATGGACGGCACGACCGACGACACGGCGCCACCGCTGTCGGCGGCCGCGGTCGGCTTCGCCGAGATCGAGATCCCCGGCCAGCAGGTGCACCGGGTCGTGCAGATGCCGACGCAGATGCTCTCCGCCCTCGGGGCGGCATCCGGCGCTGACCGCCTCACCGTCGTGATGACCCGCCAGCGCACCTCCCAGTACCCACCGCGCAGCGACCCCGAGACGACGATCTCGCGCCAGTTCACCCTGCCGACGGCCCGCACGTTCTCGCTGTCGGGCAGCGCCAGCCTTTCGGCCCTCATCCCCGACGACGAGATCGACCGGCTGGTGGGCCGCACGCCCGCGGCCTCGACGGACCTCACGGATGCGTACTCGTCGGGCCGGCTGCCGGGGGACCTCCAGGCCACGGCGTCCGCCACCCTGGACGGCAACGCCACCACGGCCTGGCAGCCGGGCCTGGGCACCAACGCCCAGGTCGGCGCGAGCCTCACCTACGACCTGGCCAAGCCGCAGACCCTGCGGAGCCTGGCGCTGCAGGTCATCGCCGACGGCCGGCACTCGGTGCCCACCGCGCTGACGATCACGTCCGGTAGCCAGGTGCGGACGGTGACCCTGCCGCCCATCGCCGACGGCACCGTCCCGGGGGCCGTGACCACCGTCCCCATCACCTTCCCGGCCCTGACCGGCTCGCACTTCGTCGTCACCTTCACCGCCATCCGGCCCGAGTACGCCGCCAACTACTACTCGGCCGGCCCGTTGACGTTGCCCCTCGGCGTCGCCGAGGTGGGGATCCCCGGGGTGCGGTCCGCGCCGACGCCGGCCGACCTCCCCGGCACCTGCGTCTCCAACCTGCTGACGATCGACGGGCAGCCGATCGACGTGGCGGTCGTCGGGTCGGCGCAGCACGCGCTCGACAACGGCGAGGCCCAACTCGTCCCGTGCGGCCCCGACGCCAAGGGGATCACGCTCAGCGCCGGCCCCCACGTGGTGCAGACCGCGGTCGGTCACAACCCGCCCTGCGCCAGCGCGCCGACCACCTGCACCGGCTGGAACATCGATCAGCTCGTCCTCGACTCGGCGGCGGGCGGCGGACCGGGGCCGGCCGTCTTCCCGACGACAGCGGGGACACCCCAGCTGCCGGCGACCCAACCCGGCGCCGCCCCGACCGTGACCGCGACGTCCTCGCACATCGACGGCCACGGCGCCGAGGTGACGGGTGCGACGCAACCCTTCGAGCTCGTGTTCGGCCAGAGCGTCAACAAGGGATGGCAGGCCGTGGCCGAGCCCGGGCCCGGTGCGACCGCGGGTGCCCACGCGGTGGATCTCGGCCCCCCCCAACTGGTCGACGGCTTCGCCAACGGGTGGCACGTGAGCGCGGCGGACCTGCAGGCGCTCGGTGGCTCGACGTTCACCGTCGAGCTCACCTGGACGCCCCAGCGCGAGGTGTGGGCGGCGCTCGCGGTCTCCGCGGCCACGCTGGTGCTGTGCCTGCTCCTCGCCTTTCTGCCCGTGCGCACCCGCCGCTGGCTGCGCGCCCGGCTACCCCGGCGCCTACGCGGGCCGGCCGGGCCCGACGCGCCCGAGCGGCCGGGGTCTCCCTTCGACGCCGCAACGCTGGCCTTCCCGGGCGCACCGCCCCCCAAGCACGAGCGCCAACGCAGCTGGCGGCGCTTCCCTCGGGCTCTGCTCATCGGTGTCCTGAGCGGCGGGGTGGCCGTCCTGGTGACGCCGCCGGCGGCGGGCCTGGCGGTCGCCGTGGTGGTCACGGTCGGCCTGCTCGTCCCGTGGTCGCGCGGGGTGGCGACCGTGGGCGGCATCGCGCTCGTCGTCGCCGGCTGCATCAACGTGGTCCAAGGGCAGCACGTCCACCACTATCTGCCCGGCTCCAACTGGGACGCCTCGTTCGTCAACGCCGGGAACCTCATCTGGCTGGGCGTGGCGCTGCTGCTCGCCGACGCGGTGATCGCCGGGCTGGGGATGCGGTGCAAGAAGCCGCTGCGTCGCCGGGCCATGCGGGCGGCTCCGCCGCCACCCGGGCCGTCGTGACCGCGCGGGCCCGTCCGCCCTCAGGAGGCGTGCGCGGCCGCCTCCTCCGCCAGTGCCTCGAGGGCACGGCGGGCCGTGGCGTCCCACGTGAACCAGCGCGCCCGGGCCAACGCCCCCTTGGCCAGGCGGTTGCGGAGCACCTCGTCGCCCAGCACGCGCCCGAGGGCGGGGCCCAGGTCGCTCACGTCGTCCACGAGTAGGCCCGACTCGCCGTCGAACACGGCGTCGGCGTGGCCGGCGATGGCAGTGGCGACCGCAGGCGTCCCGCACGCGGCGGCCTCGGTCAGGGTCATGCCCCAGCCCTCGCGCTGCGAGCTGCTCGCCACCACCCAGGCCTGGCGGTACCACGACACCAGCGCCGCGTCCTCCACCCGCCCGGGCATGCTCACCCAGTCGTCCGCGCCCAGCTCGTGGCGCAGCGCCTCGAGGGCCGGCCGCTCGTACCCCTCGCCGATGACGATGGCCTGGAGCCCGGGCAGATCGGCCTTCAGCGCAGCCAGCGAACGGAGGAGGACGTCGAAGCGCTTCACGGGCACCAGGCGACCCACCGCGACCACCAGGGGCGTCGGGGACCGCTGGCCGCCGGGCCGAAAGCGCGCGTCGACCCCCGGCGGAGCCACCGTCACCCGGTCGGCGCGGAGGCCCAACATCTCCACGATCTCGCTGCGCGAGGACGCCGAGAGGGTCACCACGCGGCTGTGGCGGTAGAAGCGCGGCGCGATCCGGCGCTCGGTCACGTCGCCCAGCCGCGCCAGCGTGGGCGGCAGCACCATCCCCCACATCTCGGCGTGGACGTGGTGCAGGAAGACCAGGCGTGGCCCGCGGTACCACAGGGGCGACAGGAACGGCATGCCGTTCCAGATCTCCACGAGGGCGTCCCCGGGGCGGTGGCCCATGCGGATCCCCTCCCAGGCCGCGCCCGGGAAGACGGCGTACCGCCCCGACCGGCGCAGCACCCGGTACTTGTCCCGCGTCAGCGCCGCCGGCGCCCCGGGAACGGCCGAGGTGCGGAACGTGACGTCGAGGCCGGCGGCGGCCCAGCGCGAGGCGATCTCGTGGGCATGCAGCTCCGAGCCACCCGCCTCGGGGTCGTCGAGGTCCCGCCAGGCCACGAAGTGGATCCGCCGGATCCCGGCGTCCGCCGCGATGGAGGCCAGGACCTCGGCATCGGACGGCGCCGCTTCACCCCGGCGGCGACCGGACGCGGCGGGGACGGGCCCCATGTCGTCACCCATCGGGTCAATTTAGCCCTGCGGGTTGCCTCCCCAGTCGGACCCTGTGCACGACCACGAAGCCCGCCACGATCACGAGCAGGACCGCGGCCTGCACGGCCAGGTCGACCAACGCCGTGGCCCGGGGTGACCCGTGCACCTGCGACACCGCGGCGGTCAGCGCGGCCGCGCCCAGCACCAGCACCCCGGCCACCCAGTGCCGGCCGACGGCGAGCAGGTACATGGTGAGGACCACCGAGACGCTCAGCAGGATCATGGCGAGCACCAGCGGAGCGAGTGCGTCGGACGCGGACGTGTACGCGTGGTGGAACAGCACTTGCAGCAGCGTCTCGGGCGCGGCGAGTGCCACGCCCAGCAGCAGCACGGACGGCACGGCCAGCAGGACCAGCACGACGGCGAGCTGGCGCAGCGCGTGGCCGCCCTGCCGCCACCGGATGGCCGCCTCGGGCAGCAGGTAGCCGCCGAGGACGATGGCACCGAAGACGATCGCCTTGCTCGTGACCGAGACGGCGGCGTACGCGCCGCTGTGGGTCGGGTTGTCCCGCCCGACGACGAGCACGTCGACGTTCTGCAGCACGGCCACCATGGACAACGAGACCGAGGCGACCACGAGGTCGAGGACCACCGTGCGCCGCTCCGCCGCGCCCCCGCCCAGCACCGGGTCGGGTCGCACGGCCGCCCACCAGCCCGCGGCGTGCACCCGCGCGCTCTGTCCTCCCGACCAGGCCCGCACCGCGGCGTAGCGCGCGTGCGCGGCCGCGGCCACCTCGCCGATCAGCACGCCGACCGCCGCGCCCGACGGGCCGAACCCGGCGGCGACCAGCACGAGCACGGCGGCCACCCGCACGCTCATCTCCACCACGAGGTTGCCCGCCAACGGACGGTAGGCCCGGTGGGCCTGCAGGAGGCCGCGGTCGAGCGAGAGCAGCACGAAGAACGCAGCGGCGGTGAGGATGGCCGCGATGCCGATGCCGCTCTGCTGGTTCAGCAGGACGGCCACGCCGTGGCGGCTGGCGAACACGATCACCGCCCACAGCACGACCAGCATGGTCCCCTGCCGGTGCACCCGGCCCGCCCAGCGCCGCACCAGGTGACCGCTGCCGTCCTCGTGCCAGAGCGTCACCCGCCGCACGACGGCGACGACCACGGCCGACCCTGGCATGGAGAGAATGAGGTACAGGCCCGTCAGCTGGTTGAGCACCCCGTAGCCGTGCGGCGCCAGCAGGCGGGCCAGGGCGACGGTGAGGACGACGCTGGCCCCGTTGGTCAGCACTCCCGCCGCGGCGAGCGGCCCCGCCTGCAGCAGGCCGGCCCGCATCGACTCGACGCCGGGCTTCGCCTGCGCGTCGAGGAGGAGCTCCGCGCCGAGGTTCGGACCGACCGCGTTGGGGGCGAACGCCATCGCGGCCGGCACGGACTCGACGACCATCTCGGCTTCGGACGCTTCGGGCGTCCCCGGCCCCGTCACGCGTGGGACCTCGCCGCCTCGTCCTCCATGCCGACGTCGTCTACCACGGGCAGGATCCGGCGCGATGGTGCACACCACCACTCTGGCACCAAACGTCCGGAAAATGGTGATGGCGCCACAGAGGTCCGCGTCGGCCTGTCCCGGTCGGGCCTTGAGCGTCCGCCCCGGCTCAGGGATGGGCCAGTGCGGTCAGGGCCACGCAGTCGGGCACCCGCATGCTGACCACCACCCGGAGCGAGCGGGTGGTGGCCTTGGCCGCGCACGACCCGAGGGTGCCCGCCGGCACCCGCAGCGGGCCCGCCGTGCCGGCCTGCACGTCGTCCCACACCCAGGCCCCCGCCTCGACGCTGGGGCGCCGGCCCAGGGCGGCCGTCATGAACGCAGCGGCGTAGGCCGGGTCGCGGCCCCGCTGGAACACGGGAGCGGCCGGGTTGGTGGCGACGACCACGGTCGTGACCCGCCACGCCGCCAGCGCGTGGCGCACGGCGGCGAGCTGGGCCGGCGTCCCCGCCGGCGGCGGCACCCCGACGCCGAACCCGAGCTGGCTGAGGACGCGGAATCCCGGTGCCGCCGACCCGGCCCGGGCCGCCACGCCCTGGGGTCCCCCACCGCCGGCCTGGCTGTAGTGGATCCGGTCGACCGCCTGCCAGGCCATGGCGGACTGGATCCCGGAGAACGGGGCCGGGTACGACAGCAGCACCTGGCCCGGGGGCAGCGCCGGCGCCACCTCGCCGTACCAGCGGGGCAGGATCACGGGCTGCATGGCGAACGGGAGCCGGGGGGCGAAGACGGCCGCGACGGGGACCAGCGCGACGCAGGCGGCCGCCAGCGCTCCCACCGCGCCCCGCCAGTCCGGTGCCAGCGCGTGGACGCGGTCCATGACGACGGCGAGCATGACGGCGGCGGCCAGGAACCCGATCGCCATGAAGCGCTGCTCGATCACGTTCTGCAGCACCGGGACGTGGTCGAAGATGTGGGCCGGTTGCCACTGCCCGCGCCGCACCCCCAGCGAGAACACCCCGCACAGGACCAGCACGGCGCCGAAGAACCACAAGCGGCGGTCGCGCCGGAAGGCGGCCGTCCCGACGACCAGGACCGCCAGGAGGCCCCAGCCCAGGTACGCGGCCGAACCGAGCGGGGCCCCCTCGTACCCGCCCAGCTCCAGGAAGACGGCGTGCGGGCTGGGGTACCCGGGCGCCACGAAGCTCGACGGGACGAAGCCGCCGATGACGGTGACGTTCGGCCAGACGAGGCCGGAGAGGTGGGCCGGGCCGTCGAGGGCGAACCACACGGGCCAGGCCAACAGCGCCGCGCCCAGGCCCACGCCGACACCGAGGCCCGCCAGGGCATGGGGGGCCCGCCGCCGCAGCTGGGCCGGGTCGGCGACCAGGGCGGCCGCCACCAGGACCACCAGGCTGAGCACGACGACCACGGCTGCGATGGCGAGCAGCTCCGACGAGAGGAAGAACTGCGCGAACACGAGCAGGCCCAGGACCGCCCCGGCCCCGACGGCACCGTGGCGCTGCCGGATCAGGATCTCGTCCAGGGTGGCGAGGATGAGCGGGAGCAGCATGAGCGCGGCCGTCATCAGGTGCGCGAACTCCAGGCTGCTCAGCACGAAGGGGGAGAACCCGTAGAGCAGGCCGCCCAGGAAGGCGGCCGGCACCCAGCGCACCCAGCGCCGCACCACGACGAAGGCGGTGAAGGCGCTCAGCGCCGGCGCCAGCGTCGACGCGACGTTGAGCGACGCCACCGGACCCCAGATCCACGTCACGGGCACCAGCGGCAGGCTCAGCCCGGTGACCGACGTCTGGGCCAGCAGGTTGATACCCGTGGGATGGAAGAGCGCCGTCGAGAAGAACGGGTTCTCGCCGTGGGCGAGTGCGGTGGCCGGCCACTGGAAGAACCACAGGAACAGCGCCGGGTCCCCGCACCCGCACAGGGTGTGCGTGGTGGCGCCCGCGGCCCAGGCGTGCACCCACAGCGTGACGGCGACGAGAAGGTACAGCGCGCCCGCCGCGACGAGGGTCATCCACGGCCGCCACCACGGCGCCCGCGCGGGCGCGTGCTCAGCCAGGGCCGAGTTTGCCTGCCGTCGCCGCCGTGGCGGCCGGGGCATCCGTGCGCCGCGGCAACACCGGGGCGTCGCGTCCGGTCGACCCCGCCTCGTGGTACTCCTCCTCCACGTTGACCGACCAGATGTCGTGGGTCGCGCCGTGCATGTTCTCCACCGTCAGCATGGCGGTGTACATGGAGTGGTCCTGGTTGTTGTACTTGTGCATCCCGTTCCGCCCCACCGGGTGGATGTTGGGCGCCTCCGTCTCGATCCACTTGCGGATGGTCTCGACGTTCGCCTTGTAGCTGAAGTCGTAGTAGGGGTACGCCTTCGGGACGCGCACCACGTAGCCCTGCTCGACATCGCCGTCGGCCGCCAGGCCCAACGCGATCAGCTCCTTGGTGCCCAACGCGATGAGCTCGTCGTCGGGCTTGTTCCACATGTCGTCGCCCTCGAAGACGAAGTACTCGAGTCCCAGGCAGGTGCGCCCGTCCTTGACCAGGTAGGGCGACCACGAGCCGTAGTTCTGGATGCGCCCCACCTCGACGTCGGTGGCGTGGATGTAGATCCAGTTGTCGGGGAAGCTGCGCGACTCGGGCACGATGAGCGCGACGGTGAGGTAGTCGCGGTAGTGCAGGTCGTCGGCCGCCGCCACGACCTCGGGCGGTGGGGGCGGCGTGATGGTGTGGACCAGTTCGCGCATCGGCATGGTCGACACGATGTGCGAGGCGGGCACCGTGTGCGCCGTCCTACCCTGCACGTACGTCGCGGCCACGGCGCGGCCGTCTTCGACCGTGATGCCGGTCAGCCGGGCCCCCAGCTCCAGGGTCCCCCCGGCGGCCTGCACCTTCTCCGCGCAGACCTCCCACATCATGCCGGGGCCGTACTTGGGGTACTGGAACTCCTCAATGAGGGTGGTGATCTCGGTCTGGTTGTGCTTCGGCAGGATCGCGTTCAGGACCGCTTTGCGCAGGTCGAGGTTCTTCACCCGTTGCGCCGCCCAGTCCGCCGGCATGTCGGAGACGGGCACCCCCCACACCTTCTCGGTGTACGTCTTGAACAGCGCACGGTAGAGGCGCCAGCCGAAGCGCTTGACCAACCAGTTCTCGTAGTTCGACTCGTCCTTGGGCGGGTGGATGCGGGCCCACACGTAGGAGAACCCGAAGAGCAGGGCCTCGCCGAGGCCGACGTTCCGGAGCGCGTTCATCGCCCGGAGGGGGTAGTCCAGGTATTTCCCCTTGTAGTAGATGCGGCTCATGCGCGGCCGGAGCATGAAATCGTCCTGGGGCAGGATCTCGTGCCACAGCGCCTCCACCTCGGGCACCTTGGTGAAGAAGCGGTGCCCGCCCAGGTCGAAGCGCCAGCCGTCGCGCACCACGGTGCGGCTGATGCCGCCGACGACGTCGTCGGCCTCGAGCACCAGCGGATGTTCCCCCCGTTTGGTCAGCAGGTAGGCCGCCGTCAGGCCGCCGGGCCCCGCCCCGGCAATGACGACGGGTGCTTCGTCTGGTGCAACCACGAAGTAGGCAGGTTAGTGGACCCTTCGCGGGCCTTCGGGGACGGGTCGCTCCCTGCCGGGCCGGCGCGGACCCCGCGTCGCTCAGGGGACCGAGATGTTGAGGAAGGCCAGGAGGGCGTAGCCGGCCAGACCGGCCGACAGCAACGCCAGGACGGCCCGTTCGAGTTGGGACTCGCGCAGCACCAGCGCGGCCGCGACCGACAGGGGGAACGCACTCAGCGCGTAGCGCTCGAACGAGTCGAGATTCGAGCCGGCCACGGCGGTGGCCAGGACCGCGGCGGCGAACAGGGTGTAGGGGGCGGGGAGCCGACGCCAGCAGACGATCAGCATGGCCAGCGCCAGCAGCACCCACGGCACGTGCAGGGCCGTCCCGACGTGATGGTGCAGTACCCCCGTTGCGTCGTGATAGAGCGTGGTGAGCGGGTCGGACAGGCCACCATGGTGCGAGCTCTGGAGCTGGACCCGCAACGGCGCCAACCAGTCGCCGACGGTGTGCTTGGACCAGGCCAAGAAGGCGAGCACCCCGATGAAGGGCGCCACCGCGGCGCCGATGCCCGCCACCCGCTCGGGCCGGCCCAGCCGCGGCCACCAGCGCACCACCTCGGCCACCACGGCCAGGGCCAGCAGGACGCCGATGGGGCGGGTGAGGGCGGCCCCGAAGGCCAGGGCCCCGGCCACGGCGAAATGGGGGCGCGCCGCGGCGGGGGGCGCCGGCGGGCGCAGGGCGAGGAAGCACCCGATGGCCAGCACCAGCAGGACGGACTCCGCGTACCCCATGACGAGCACGAAGCCGGCGGGCAGGAGGCTGAACACCCACAGGGAACGCCGGGCCACGGCGGTGTCACCGGTCTCCCGGCGCACCAGGACGTAGAGCATGGCGGTGGCCGCCAGCGCCGCCGCATTGGCCAGGAGGACGAGCGCCGGCCCGTCCCCCAGCCCGGGGACCCAGGCCAGGGCGTGGGTCAGCAGCGGCACGGCCGGGAAGAAGCGCAGGGACTGGCGGCCGAGGGGCCCGTAGCCCTCGCGGGCGATCGTCTCGTACCAGCCGGCGTCCCAGCCGAGCAGCCCGGCGTGCACCCGGGCCGCGACGCCGGGGGTGGACGGGTGGGTGCGGTCGACGATGAAGTGGGCCAGGCCGAGCGCGCCCCCGACGACGACGCGGGCGACGGCGAAGGGCAACAGGGCCTCGCGCAGGGGCTCGGGCACGCCCCCCCAGGCGACCCGGACGGCCGCCCATCCGGCCCGACCGCCCCGGGTGGCACCGGCCCGGTCGGGCGTACCCGCCCCTGCCACCGCCCCGGGACCGGTCACCGGCGCCACGACGTCAGGAGCCCGCGGTCGCGTACTCGGTCAGGTTCATGGGCTCGTAGTACAGCGCCTCGTGGCTCGTGACGACGTTGCGACCGCCGCCGCCCGCGCTGGTGGCGGCGTTGAGGAGCTCGGTGGCGATCGTCTCGCACTTCACCCCGTACGTCTGGTACATCGGCTCCCAGACCAGCCAGATGTGATGCCCGCCCGCCGATTTCCCGAACACGGCGTCGGCGAAGGCGCCGGGGTTGCCGGCGTGGACGGCGTCGGCGTAGTCGACCCAATCGACGATCTGCGGGCCGGTGCGGCGCGGGAACGTGATCATGTCGTACTGCGAGGGATCGCGTATCTGCCGGTACACCGCCGGCCCGAGCTGGTCGGGACAGAAGGCGATGACGTCCCCCGGCTTCGCCTGTGCGTTGATGGCCGCCGCCACCGTGTTGGCCTGGGTGCGCTGCGTCGTCACGTTCTGGGCCGACGAGATGAGGCCGGCCACCACGGCGAGGCCGACGATGACGAGCCGCGCCCTCGGGTTGAGCAATGTCGTCGTGCCGAGCGCCACCAGCAGCAGAAAAGGGAGGAAGACCACGGCGGCGTAGCGGGAGGAGAACGCGCTGGCGGTGATGATGCCGCCCGCGATCGCCGCGAAGAGCGTGCCCAGCACGACGAAGCCGACGCCGCGCGAGCGGGGCCGGGTGCGCAGGTCCAGCTCGATGATGCGGCCACTGAGGCCGACGCCGAACACCGCCAGGGCCAGCATGCAGAAGTAGATGACGGCGAGGAGCCGGCCCTGGTTGGTGGCCGTCTGCAGGGTCGATCCCTGATTGTCGGTGAACCCCGTCAGCGCGTTGATCACGGCCGAGAAGTTCGGTGGCGCCGCCCATGGCGTGCCCGTGTGCTTGGACTGGTAGTAGAAGGTCGGCAGCCAGGGCACGAACAGCAGGCACCCCACGGCCAACGCGATGAGCGCGGCCCACGGCGCCGCTTCCGGGTGGCCGCGGCGGCGCGTGCGGACGATGGAGGCCACCAGCCAGATGCCGACCATGGCGACGAGGTAGATCGACCAGTACTGGGAGTAGAGCAGCGCCGCCGTCACGACGCCGACGGCGACCAGGTTGCCCGGGCGCGGCGCGGCCACCGCCCGCTGCAGCGCCAGGAACCCGCAGCCGGTGAGGAGGATGACCAGCGCGTACATCCGCGACTCGGTGGCGTAGTAGACGGCGAAGGGCGCACTCGCCAGGAGCACCAACATGGTCCACGCCACGGTGCGCCCGCCGAAGCGCTTCCCGCACAGCCAGGCCACGGGCAGCGTGATGACGGCGAACACGCCCGACAGGGAGCGCACGGCGTCGTTCGACTGGCCGAAGAGGACGATCCAGAAGTGCAGGAGGTAGTAGTAGAGCGGTGGGGCGCCGTCGTGCTTCAGGGCGTTGGGGATCTCGTGCAACGGGAGTCGGGCGATGTCGACCGTGAGCGCCTCGTCGAGCCAGAGCCCCGAGCGGGTCCAGAAGCGCAGGAGCAGGCCGGCGGCGAGGACCACCCCCACGGCCACCCCGGCGAGCACCCGCGCACGTCCGGTGAGACCGGGAACCTCCTCAGGCATGGGGCGCATGGTAGGACAAAGGGCTCGCGGTCTAGGATCATCCGCCGCCGGTGGGGACGGCATGATCCGAAAGGGACGAGGCAGATCGAAGGGGGGAAAGAGGCGCAGTGGCCCGTTACATCGCCAAGAGAGTGGTGCTGCTCGTCATCATCATCCTCTTCGTCTCCGTCGCCTCCTTCTTCCTCGTCCATCTGCTCCCGGGGAACCCGACCGACACCATCCTCGGCCCCAATGCCACCCCCCAGAACGTCGCCACGGTCAACCGCCAGCTCGGCCTCAACAAGCCCCTGTGGCAGCAGTACTTCATCTGGATCGGCCACGTCTTCCAGGGCAACCTGGGGCAGTCCTACACCACCCACCAATCGACGACGACCATCATCGCCCAGTCGTTCCCCATCGACCTGGAGCTCATCATCTTCTCCCAGATCCTGGCGTTCGCCATCGCCTTCCCCATGGCGATGACCGCCGCTCGCCGGCCCAACAAGTTCTTCGATCAGGCGTCCAACAGCACGACCTTCGCCATGCTGGCCTTGCCCCCGTTCGTGATCGCACCCATCCTCGTGCTGATCTTCGCCGTCCACTGGCACGTGTTCCCGGGCCCGGCCTCCTATGTCCCGTTGACGCAGGACTTCTGGTCCAACATCCACACGATGCTCCTGCCCGCCATCGTGCTCGCCCTCGGTTCCATCGTGGTGTACTTCCGGCTGCTGCGGAACGACCTCATCTCGACGTTGCAGGAGGACTTCATCACGATGGCCCGCTCCAAGGGCCTGTCGGACCGGCGCATCATGTGGCGCCACGCCCTGCGCCCGTCCTCCATCTCACTGCTGGCATCGGCCGGCGTCACCATCGGGAGCCTGATCGCCGGCACCTTCGTCGTCGAGCTGCTCCTCCAGATGCCCGGCCTCGGCTACCAGCTCATCTCGAGCGTCAATCAGGACGATTACACCGTCGTGCAGGGCATCACGCTGTTCGTCGCGGTCGCCATCGTCCTGGTCAACTTCATCTTCGACTTCCTCTTCACCATCGTCGACCCGAGGATCGCCCGTGAGTGAGTTGACCGACATGCACGCGTTCAGCGACATCGAGGCCGAAATCGAGGCCGAGAAAGAGGCTGATCCGGCCCGGAAGCGGCTCGGTGTCTTCTTCTGGATCTGCGTCGGCTGGATCGCGCTCAACATCATCCTCGCCCTCACCGCCAACCTGTTGCCGCTGCCCAACCCCGACCTGGGGAACTACAACGGCGCGCAGAACGCCGGTCCGGGGTGGGGCCATCTCCTCGGCACCGACGACCTCTACCGCGACATCCTGAGCCGCCTCATTTACGGATCGCGGGTCTCGCTGGTGGTGGGCTTCTTCGGCGCGGCAATCGGCATCATCCTCGGCGGCATCCCCGCCATGATCTCGGCCTACCGGCGCGGGCGGATCGACACCGCCCTGAACACCGGGTCCTACGTCGTCCTCGCCTTCCCCGCCCTGGTGGCCGTCATCGCCATCGTGTCCTTCTGGGGCCACAGCCTGTGGAAGATCACGTTGATCATCGGCGTCTTCGGCGCACCCCTGATCTTCCGGGTCGTGCGGGCCTCGACCCTCTCGTACGCCACCCGCGACTTCGTCCTGGCGGCCAAGTCGCTCGGTGCCGGCGACACCCGCATTCTGGCCCGCGAGCTGCTGCCCAACATTGCGCCGACCATCGTGTCGTTCAGCCTCATCGCGGTGGCCACCATCATCGTGCTGGAGGGCACCTTGGCCTTCCTCGGGCTCTCCGTGCAGCCGCCGACCCCGAGCTGGGGCAACATGCTGTACGAGGGGTCGTCGCTCCTGACCGGTGCCAAGGGCCAGACCAATCCCTGGTTGCTCATCTTCCCGGCCAGCGCGATGTTCCTGCTTCTCATCAGCCTGAACGTGATCGCCGACAAGCTGCGGACCTACTTCGACGTGTCGGAGATCAAGCTGTGACCGCCTTGTTGGAGGTCGAAAACCTCAACGTCTCGTTCACCACCACCCGCGGCGCGGTGCGGGCGGTGCAGGGTGTCTCCCTCACGTTGGAGCAGGGGAAGACGCTGGGTGTCGTCGGCGAGTCCGGATCGGGCAAGACCGTCCTCTCCCGCGCCATCATGGGGCTCCTGCCCCGGTTCTCGGCCGTCCAGACGGGCTCGGTCCGCTACGCCGGCACGGAGATCCTCAACGCGCCGAATGCCGAGCTCCGCAAGCTCTGGGCCACGCACATCGCCATGGTCTTCCAGGACCCGATGACGTCGCTCAACCCGGTGCAGCGTATCGGCAACCAGATCACCGAACCGCTCAAGATCCATCTGAAGCTCTCCAAGGGTGAGGCCAAGGAGACGGCGCTGTCACTCCTCATGCAGGTCGGCATCCCCTCGCCCGTCGAGCGCTACGAGGCCTACCCCGCGCAACTGTCGGGCGGGATGCGCCAACGGGTGATGATCGCCATCGCGCTGGCCTGCGCCCCCCGCCTCCTCCTGGCCGACGAGCCGACCACCGGTCTCGACGTCACCGTGCAGGCGCAGATCCTCGATCTCCTGGGCCATCTGCAGCGTGACCGCGACATGGCCATGGTCCTGGTGACCCACGACCTCGGGGTGGTGGCGACGCGCACCGACGAGATCATCGTGATGTACGCGGGCAACGTGGTGGAGCGGGCCCCCACCAGCGTGCTCTTCAAGAGCATGGCCATGCCCTACACCGAGGCACTGCTCGAGTCGATTCCCCGGATCAGCAACCCCAGCCATTCACGCCTCACGGCCATTGAGGGCCGCCCGCCCGACCTGCTCCACCCCCCCGCCGGTTGCCCGTTCTCCCCCCGTTGCCCCTATGCGCGCGACAAGTGCCACCGGGAGAAGCCGCCCCTCGTGGAGGCCGCGCCGGGCCACAGCTACGCCTGCTGGTACCCCCTCTCCTCGGCGGACCGCCCCGACCGACCCGATGAGCCCCAGGTGGTCACGGCGTGACGGACACCGTGCTGGAGCCCCCGGCGGCGGAGACGACCGACCCGCTGCTGTCGGTGGAGGACCTCCACGTCTCCTTCCACAAGGGGAGCACCACGGTGCAGGCGGTGGCGGGCATCACGTTCACCATGCGCCGGGGCGAGACGCTCGGCCTCGTCGGCGAGTCCGGGTGCGGCAAGTCCACGACGGGCCGCGCCATCGTGCAGGTCGAGCGACCCACCTCGGGTCGCATCCGCTTCGGGGACACCGATCTGACCGGGCTCAACCGAAGCGACCTGCGCACGCTGCGCACGCAGGTCCAGATGATCTTCCAGGACCCCATCTCGTCGCTGAACCCCCGGCGGAAGGTCCTCGACATCGTGGCGGAGCCACTGACCATCTGGAAGATCGGCACCAAGGAGGAGCGGCGGCAGACGGTCAACGCGATGCTCGAGAGGGTCGGGATCGATCCGTACCTCAACGGCGGCCGCCGGCCCCGCGAGTTCTCCGGGGGCCAGTGCCAGCGCATCAGCATCGCGCGCGCCCTGGTGCTCAAGCCGAAGCTGCTCGTCTGCGACGAGATCGTCTCCGCCCTCGACGTGTCGGTGCAGGCCCAGATCCTCAACCTCCTCGAGGACCTGAAGCGGGAGTACAACCTGACCGTCCTGTTCATCGCGCACGACCTGGCCGTGGTGAAGAACGTCAGCGACCGGGTGGCCGTGATGTACCTCGGCCGCCTCTGCGAGATCGCCCCCTCCGACGTGCTCTACGAGGCACCGGCCCACCACTACACGGCGGCCCTGCTCGCCTCCGCCGTGGAGCCCGACCCCGAGTTGCCCCGGACCTCGGTGCCCCTGATCGGGGAGCCCCCCAGCCCCATCAACCCGCCGTCGGGCTGCCGCTTCCGGACGCGCTGCCCGCGCGCCGAGGCGCGCTGCGCCGAGGAGGTCCCCGAACTGCGGGAGCTCGCCCCCGGGCACCAGGTGGCCTGCCACTTCCCCATCGGGACTTGAGCACACGGCCCCGGGTGGCCTTCGCGTCCTGTCCGCAATGGCCCGACCTGCACGACGACGGGCCGTTGCTCTCCACCGCCCTGCACGACGCCGGCATCGACGCCCACACCGCCGTCTGGAGCGATCCGGACGTGCCCTGGACGTCCTTCGACCTGGTGGTGGCGAACGGCACGTGGGACAACATCCACCACCCCCGTGCGTTCCTGGCCTGGGTCGCCGCCCTGGAAGGCGGCGGCGTGCGGCTGGTCAACTTCCCCGCCACACTGCGCTGGAACCTCGACAAGCGCTACCTGCGCGACCTGGAGGCCTCGGGCGTCCCGACCGTGCCGACCCTCTGGGTGGAGGCGGCGGAGTCCGTAGGGGCGGTGGCGCTCCCCAAGGGGGAGGTCGTGGTCAAGCCCTCGGTCTCGGGCGGCGGCTACCGGACGGCGCGCTACGAGCCCCACCAGCACGCCGCCGCGCTCGACCACGTCGCCGCGCTGGTGGGATCGGGGCGGACGGCCATGGTCCAGCCCTACCAGGCGTCGGTGGACAGCGCGGGCGAGATCGGCCTCGTCTTCCTCGGGGGCGCCTTCAGCCATGCCATCCACAAAGAGCCGATGATCCGACGCGGCGCCGGTGCGACAGACAGCCTGATCACCAACCAGGTCGTCACGGCGGCAGTCGCCCCCGCGGGGCACCTCGCGGTGGCGCGCCGGGCGCTGGCCGCCGCCGAGCGCCTGCTGGGCCCCACCACCTACGCCCGCGTCGACGTGGTGCACGGGGCGGACGGCGGGCCGGTCCTGCTGGAGCTCGAGCTCCTCGATCCGGTGCTCTTCTTCGTCCAGAGCCCGGACCGCACGGCGACGTTCGCGCGCGTGCTGGGTGACCTGCTCACTGAACCCCGAAAACTATAAACCGTATGACTGAGAAGCGATCCGGTGGATCGTTTTCAGAACCATCCCGCCCGGCCCGTCACTCGCCGGTGGGTGCCGCCTCCGCAGCGTCTGCCGGGGCCGGGGCCTCGCCAGCCTCGCCCACCTCGCCGCCCTCGGGCGCCGTGGCGTCGGGCTGGACGACCTGCGTGCCGACCTCCTCGGCGAAGTCGGCCCAGGCCGCCTGCGCCTCGGTCTCGGGGGTGAACTCGCCCTCGACGTAGTCGAAGCCGATGTAGTTCCCCTCCTCGTCGTAGGCGTGCTCGCCGAAGGCCTCCCGGTACTCCTCGGAGACCTCGCCGCCCTCGGCCGCCTGCTTGATGGACAGGCTGATGCGCCGGCGCTGCAGGTCGATGTCGATGATCTTGACCCACAGCTCCTCGCCCGGCGTGACGACCTGCTCGGGCAGGTCGACGTGGTGCACGGCCATCTCCGAGATGTGCACCAGTCCCTCGATCCCGTCGCCGACCTGCACGAAGGCGCCGAAGGGCACGAGCTTGGTGATGCGTCCGTAGACCAGCTGGCCCACGGCGTGCGAGTCGGCGAACTCCTGCCACGGGTCCGATTGCGTCGCCTTCAAGGAGAGGCTGATGCGCTCCTTGTCGAGGTCGACGTCGAGCACCTCGACCTCAATCTCGTCGCCCACCGACACGACCGACGACGGGTGGTCGACGTGCTTCCAACTGAGCTCCGATACGTGCACGAGGCCGTCCATGCCGCCGAGGTCCACGAAGGCGCCGAAGTTGACCACCGAGGACACGACGCCCTTGCGGCGCTCGCCCGGCTTGAGGTTCTGCAGGAAGTCGCCCCGCTGCTCCTTCTGCGCCTCCTCCAGCCAGGCCCGCCGCGACAGGACCACGTTGTTGCGGTTGCGGTCGAGCTCGATGATCTTGGCCTCGATCTCCTTGCCCACGTACGGCTGCAGCTCGCGCACCCGGCGCAGCTCGACCAGCGACGCCGGGAGGAAGCCGCGCAGGCCGATGTCGACGATCAGGCCACCCTTGACGACCTCGATCACCGGGCCGGAGACCATCTCGCCCTTGTTCTTCTTCTCCTCGATCGTCGTCCAGGCCCGCTCGTACTGCGCCCGCTTCTTGGACAGGACCAGGCGCCCCTCCTTGTCCTCCTTCTGGAGCACGAGCGCCTCGACGTGCTCACCGAGCTTCACGATCTCGGTGGGGTCGACGTCGTTGCGGATGGAAAGCTCGCGGGCGGGGATGACCCCCTCCGACTTGAAGCCGATGTCGAGCAGCACCTCGTCGCGGTCGATCTTGACGACCGTCCCCTCGATCACGTCGCCATCGTCGAACTCGATGATGGAGTCGCCCATCGCCTTCTCGAGGTCGGCGTCCCCCAGGTCGTCGTCGACGATGGTGCGCGGCGTGTAGTTGCCCTCGGCGTCGAAGCTGCCCATCGCCTCGGGGGAGAGGAGGGAGGTCGAGGCGGAGGAGGGTGCTGCGTCGGTGGCGGTGTCAGCCATGGTGAAGCTCCTTGCGGCGGGTGCCATCTGCACCCGCAGGACCGCGCCGGGGTCGGGTCTCGTTGGATAGGGGCTGCGCCGCCTCCGGTGCCGGCGGGCAGGACCTTCCAGCGTACCAGGCTCGTTCGGCGACGCCGTCAGCCCTTGGCCGCGGCCCAGCTCGGTCCCGTCGCCACGGAGATGGTGAGGGGGACCTTGAGGTCCGCCGCCCCGGTGAGGGCGGACTCGGTGAGGCGGCGCACCTCGTCCTCCTCCCCCGGCGAGACCTCGACGATCACCTCGTCGTGGACCTGCAGCACGAGGCGGCTGGCCAGGGCGTGCGCTTCGAGGTCGCGGTCGAGCCGCACGAGGGCCAACTTGAAGATGTCGGCCGCCAGTCCCTGGATGCCGGCGTTCATGGCCTGGCGCTCGGCCGCCTGGCGCAGCCGGTAGTTCGAGGCGTGGAGGTCGGGCAGCGGGCGGACCCGGCCGAACTGGGTGCGGGTGGCGCCGCGGATCTTGGCGTCGGCCACCGTGTGGTCCATGTACTGCTTCACCAGTGGGAAGGCGCCGAAGTAGCTCTCGATGATGGCGGCCGCCTCCTCGACGGGCACGCCGAGGCGCTGGCTCAGCCCGTACGCCTCCATGCCGTAAGCGAGGCCGTAGGAGACCATCTTGCAGTACTCGCGTTGGGTATGGGTCACCTCCTCCGGCGGGATCCCGTACACGGCGGCGGCGACCATCCGGTGCACGTCGGACCCGCTCGTGAGCGCGTCGATCAGCCCGGGGTCTTCCGAGAGGTGCGCGATGCAGCGGAGCTCGACCTGGTCGTAGTCGGCCACGAGGAACGTGCAGCCCTCGGCCGGCACGAAGGCGCGGCGGAACTGCTTGCCCTGTTCGGTGCGCACCGGGATGTTGTGCAGGTTGGGTCGGTCCGAGGAGATGCGCCCGGTCCGCGCCACCGTCTGCCCGAACGACGCGTGGATGCGGCCGTCGGCCTGCACCTCGGCCAGCAGGCTCTCCCCGTAGGTGGAACGCAGTTTCTCCACCTCGCGGTACGACAACAGTGCGTCGACGATCGGGTGGGCGCCCCGCAGGCTCTCGAGGGTCTGGGCGTCGGTCGAGAACCCCGTCTTGGTCTTCTTTCCCGGGGTCAGCCCGAGCTCTTCGTAGAGCACGGTGCGCAGCTGCGGCGTCGAGTTGACGTTGAACTCGTGGCCGGCGCGCTGCTGTACCTCGACCTGCAGCATCGCCGCCGACGCCTTCAGGGCGTCGGCGATGGCCTGCAGCTCGGCCCGGTCGACGCCGATGCCGACCACTTCCATTTTGGCCAGGACCCGCACGAGCGGCGTCTCGATCTCGTCGTGCAGCATGGCCATGTCCTCGGACTGCAGGCGCCGGCGGAAGCCGGTCGCCATGGCCGAGACGTCGGCCGCCTCGCCGGCTGCCTCCTGGGCCAGGTCGCGCGCCGTCTCACCCGGCTCGAGGATGTCGAGGCTGAGCTGGCCCGTCTGCTCGCGGAGCTGTGCCAGCTCGTACTCGCCGGTCGACGCATCGAGGAGGTAGGCCGCCACCGCGGTGTCCATCTCCAGGCCGGTCACGTCGATGCCCAACGGGAGCAGCGACCGCATGATCTCCTTGACGTTGTGCCCGATGACCGGCCGGGCGAGGACGGTGTTGAGCTTCTTCGCGACCGAGGCGACCGCGAGCTGCTCCCCCGGCACCAGCACCCCGAGGCCCGCCTCCTCACCCTCGGTTGCCACCAGCACCAGTGCGACCAGGTCGCTGCGCCCCGGCAGCCCGTTCCAGCGGGCGGCCAGGGCGAGCAGGCCGGTGCCCAGCGCGGCCAGCTGCTTCGTGATGTCCGCCGCCGTCGTGGGCACGGCCACGTCGCGCAGCTCGAAGGCGGGGGGCGCCGCCACGGCCGGCGTCGAGTCCGGGACGGCCGCCACGGCGGCGGTCGTGGCGGGTCCCGCGCTGCCTTCGAGCGGGTCGCCCAGCGCACCCGCATCGAGGAGCTCCTCCATGCGCTGCCAGACCGTCTTCATCTCGTAGCGCTCGAAGGTGGTCTGCGCGGCGGCGCGGTCCCACCCGCCCAGCGTCAGCTGGTCGACGTCCACGTCGAGCGTCACGTCGCGCACGAGCGGGATGATGCGCGCGTTCGAGCGGGCCAGCTCCTCGTTGACCGCCAGGTTCTCGCGCAGCTTCGGTGTCTGCTCGTCGAGGTGCCCGAAGACCCCGTCGAGATCGCCGTACTTGGTGAGCAGCTTGGCCGCCGTCTTCTCCCCCACGCCGGGCACGCCCGGCAGGTTGTCGGAGGGGTCACCCCGCAACGCTGCGAGCAGCACGTACTGGGTGGGCGGCACGCCGGTGCGCTCGACGATGCCCGCCTCGTCGTAGAGCGCGTAGTCGCTGACGCCCCGCTTGTTGTAGAGCACGCGCACGTAGGGGTCCTGCACCAGCTGGAAGCTGTCGCGGTCCCCCGTCACGATAACGACCTGGCACTGCCGCGCGGCCGCCTCGGTGGCCAAGGTGGCGATGACGTCGTCGGCCTCGAAGCCGGGTGCCTCGATGACCGGGATGGCCAGGGCCGCCATCACCTCGCGGATCATGTCGAACTGCGGCGGCAGCAGCCAGGGGGTCTCGGCCCGCCCAGCCTTGTAGTCCTCGTTCATCTCGTCGCGGAACGTGTCGCCGGGTGCGTCGAAGGCGACCGCCAGCGCGGAGGGCCGCTGCTCGCGGATGAGGTACACCAGCATGGAGGTGAACCCGTGCACCGCGTTGGTCACGACGCCGCTGGAGGTGGCCAGGGTGTCGGGCAGTGCGAAGTAGGCCCGGAAGGCCAGCGACATGCCGTCGAGCAGCAGTAGCGGGCCCGTTCGCTCCTGCCCTGTCGCCATTACGCCGACACTAGGGGGCCAGCGTGCCGTCCACGACCTGCTGGGCCACATCGCGCATCCGGGCCCGCGTCTGCATGGCCGTGCGCTGAATGAAGCCGAACGCCTCCGTCTCGGGGAGCTCGTCCCGGTCCATCAGGATCTGCTTGGCTTCGTCTACCAGCCGACGGGTGGCGATCTTGTCCTCGGCCCCGTCGCCCGACTGCTCGGCCTCAATGGCCCACTCCTGCCGGGCCCGGGCCAGGACGTCGGCGATGGCCGGCAGCAGCTCCCGTGGCTGGAACGGCTTTATCAGGTACGCGGAGACACCCGAGTCCCTGGCCTCCTCAATCAGGTCGCGCTGGCTGAACGCGGTGAGGAGCAGCACCACCACCTGGTGGCGGGAGGTGATCTCGCGGGCGGCCCGCAGGCCGTCCATCCCGGGCATCTTCACGTCGAGGATGGCCAGGTCGGGCTGGTGCTCCTCGACCAGCCGCACCGCGTCGTCGCCGCGCCCCGTCTCCCCGACGACCTCGTAGCCGGCGGCGAGCAGGATCTCCTTCAGGTCGAGGCGCACGATCGCCTCGTCCTCGGCAATGACCACCCGGGCCACGGGCGCCTCCGTGCGGCTGCCGTCGGTCATTGCGGGCCGGTCGCCACGGCGGCCAGGAGCTCGTCCTGGCGGCGCTCGAGGTCGGCCACCGCCTTGCGCTGCGCGTCGCGCGCCTTCGCCATGGCGTCGGCGTGCCGCGCCGCCTCGTTGTGCTCCTGGGTGGCGAGCGGGGTCTCCGAGACCAGGGCGCGCACGCGGGCCTCGTCGGCCGATTCCTGCACGACCGCGAGCTGCTCATCGAGCACGGCGAGCTCCTCCCGCGCCCGCACGAGCCGGGCGTGGACGTCTCTGATGCGGCGTTCCAGCAGGACGCGATGCATGGAGGGTCAAGTGTACGTGGCGGGGAACCAGCGACGCCGCGCATGCAGCGCCTGCAGCAGACCGGCGTCGGGCCAGTTCCCGACCCCCGGCTCGCGGCGCACCTGGACCCATCCGCCCTGCACAGGGGGGTAGCCGCAGGGGTCGATCGACAGATAGTCGTGGGGGTTGCCCAGGTCGCCGACGAGGCCCGTCGCGTCCTGGCTCAGGCGCGCCGCCAGGGCGAGGTTGGACGCCCGGCCGAGCCCTGCCTCGAAGAAGCCGCCGACGAAGACGGGGACGCCGGCGGCGGCGCAGGCGGCATGGGCCACCCGGGTGGCCCGCACGCCGCCGAGGCGGGCGGGCTTGAGGCAGGCCATCGCGCACGACCCGTTGCGCAGCGCGTCGTTGACGCGACGCGGGGTGGACAGCGACTCGTCCAGGCAGATCGGCACCGGCAGGACGCGGGCCAGCTGGGCCAGGGCCACGAGGTCGGCCGGCGGCAGCGGCTGTTCGATGCAGAGCACGCCGAAGGCGGCCAACGAGCTGAGGGTCGCGACGTCCTCTCGGGCGTTGCGGAAGCAGCCGTTGGCGTCGACCTGGAGCACGAGGTCCGGGTGGTCCTCCCGCACGGCGCGCACGGGCTCGATCTCCCATCCCGGCTCGATCTTCAGGCGGACGCGGGCCGCGCCGGCCCGCACGGCGGCGTCCACCTGCTCTCGGAGCGCGCCAACGTCGCGGTCCGGCGGGATCCCCACCACCGCCCCGACGGGCATGGACTCGAACCCAGGAGCGGTGCCGAGGTCCTCGGCCATGGAACGGCCGGCCGCCCGGAGCTCGACATCGGAAACGGCCATCTCGAAGGCGGCGGCCAGCATCCGGTCCGCGGGTGCGCCGCCGAACAGGCGCGCCACCTCCGTCTCCGCCGGCAGGTGCCCCCCTCTGGCACGGGCGGCGTCGCACAGGCGGGGCACGCCCCGGTCGACCACGGCCTGCTCCACCGCGTCGACGGACGGATCGACCGAGGTGCCCCCGGCCAGCGCGGCGCACTCACCCCAGCCGTCGCCGTCGGCGGTCGCGACGCGCAGGAAGAGCAGCGGACGCACACGGTGCACGCCGGCCGCGGTGCCGATGTCGGCGCGGAACGGGAGCTCCACCCGGACCAGCTCGACGCCGGCGAGTTTCACGGTGCCGCGACGGCACGGCGATACGGCGGTACGGCGTTCCCACCCTCGTCACGTCGCGCCTGCACCCGGTCTCCCACCCCCGCCACCGTAGATGGCAGCTTGTAGGATCTGGCGTTCTCGCCCGGATGGCGGAATGGCAGACGCGGCGGCCTCAAAAGCCGCTGTCCGAAAGGGCGTGCGGGTTCGAGTCCCGCTCCGGGCACGCCATTTCCCCCTGGTACATGACCTAATCGGTCGGTAAACAGGGCCTTCAGGGCACCGACAGGTCACAGCTGGTCACGAGGAGGCCCAATGGACGCCCTCACTTTCGGTGGCGACCTTCTGGTCTTTGGAGGGCTGGTAATCGCCATCTACGTCTAGGCCCGTCAGCGATTCGATTTGGATATCAGTGAGGTCCGCTCGACTCTCAACTTCAATGTCAAGGCCGAAGAGTTCCTATGTGGTCTCACCGTTCTGGGGGCGATGGCTTTGCTGATCCTCGGGGCACCTACGGAGGTCACCGGCGACGCCGTGGATCTTCTATGTCCCCGTGGCGATCGTCGTGCTCTCCTTCGTCGGGTACGGCAACACGTTATGGGGGTTTCAGTTTGCGTGGTACCTGGTCTTGTTGGCGCTGAGCGTCGCCCTGGCGCTCTGCGACCAATCGCTGTGTGCTGACCGGCAGCGGCGGCCCGTAGATACTCACACCTTCCTGGGCAGCGAGGAACTGTTGCAAGCCGGGAGGGACCATGGTCCGCGGGGCCAAGCTCACCCGCGGCTCGCTATCGGACTTGGGGTGAACCGTCCACCGCCGGTTCACGAACGAGAACGATTCACATTCTCCACACGCACCTCGACTGGAGGGGTCCTGACCGATCGACCTCCCGAGTCATCGACAGTGGCGTCGATCGCATAGCTGCCGTTGGGCACGTTCGACGTGTTCCATTCGGCGATCCAGCCGTACTTAGTGCCGGCACCGGTGGCGAACAAGGCGCCTGCAAGTCCCGGGCCGCTCAGGAAGTAGTCAACTCTCGTGACGTCGTACGAGTCCGAGGTGACTACGTCCAGGACCTGCTTGCCGTGCAGCGCCGACCCGTTGCGTGGAAGGGCGAAAGCCGCGTGTAGCGGCGCAAGATGAACTTGAAGCGGCTTTTCGCTCAGGTACCTCGCCGCGTCGCCAGTGCCGAAGAGGCTGAGGCGGTCGTTTCTGGCTATCGTGATCTGACGGCGAATGATTTGGGCCGTTTCCAGCCCATAAAGGCTGACGACGACCGGGGCCGGGTACTGGTCGGCCCTGACGGTCACCTGTCCCAGATAGAGCCGGTTGTCGCGCGCCAACCGCGCCTGGGCAATACCGTTGGCCGATCCGAATATCACGGTGAGGACGATGCCCACCCCGACGACGACCCGAGCGAGGGTGAACAGAGGGTCGGAGAGCACGTGTCGCCGTCCACCAATGCTTCGCGCCGGCAATCGAGGACCACGTTCCGACGATCGCTGCTGGAAGGCGAGAGGTGGGTCCAAGACGGCGAGGTACAAACCGACGAGGACGAAGATGGCGAAGACCGTGTAGCGGTTCTGCACGTCCCCGAATCCCAACCCGGCTAGAGCGGATCGACCTGACGCGGTCAATCCCGAGAAGAGGAGCCCATAAAGGATCAGCGAGAGGGCGAAGGGACGGCATCCGGTACTGGTCCGTCCCCAGGTGGCGAACCGCACCAGCGCCCAGATCGCCGTCACGACCAGCACCGAGCCGAAGAGTGTCACGAGGATGCCCGGCTGACTCTCCCCCACGATGTCGCCCACGACCTGGAGGAAGAATGTGAACGTGGCCCCCGGATACTGAAGCACGTCGTGGCTGGGTGACTGCGAGGCGTTGAAGTTGAAGCCGACGAAGTAGATCACTCCGGCCAGGACGGCGGAGCCGATCCAGGCAACGGCGAGATGCGGGGCCCGGCGCCTCAGGTAGATGAGCAGCAGTCCGGCCGGCCATACGAGCAAGCCCTGAAGTGACGAGAAGCTGGCGATGACGGCCGCCGCGATGGCGCCTGCGAAGACGGGCCATCGCAGCGGCTCCTGGTCCAGCAGGAACAGGGCCAACACGACCATGAGGAGGACCAGGTACCAGGCCATCTGGAAGCCCCACAGTGCGTTGACGGCCTGGGCGAGCGAGAGCAGCAGGAACGCCACCGGGCAGTACCAGATCCACCGCCTCCCCGGTGAGCGACGCTTGTGCGCGCAGATGACGAGTGCCGTGGCGCCGAACAACATGAGGGCGCTCAGGTACTCCTCGGTCACCACGTTGAAGTGCGTGCTGTAGGCGAGGGCCAGGACGATCAGGTTGGGGAAGAAGATGCGGTTCTCGTTGTGCTGTGCCCACAGTGTCGAGAGGTGCAGGGTCCCCGCGTACGCATGACCGATCAGTGCCACGTCGTCCCATTGGTCCGCGTTGATGACGTTGACCCCGTCGGCGTGGATCATCCAGAGGTAGGACACCGCGGGGATGGCGAAGCCGACGAGAGTGGCGACGGGGATCAGCCACGACCGCCAGTCCGGGGGCGGGGACGCGACAGTTCCGTGGCCAGGAGATTCCACATTCTTCGTCGCTGGTGACGACGTCCCCGGATGGAGCATGTCTGACCCCGATTGATGCACCCGCTAAGCGGTCTTGGGACCCTATCCGCTGGACCGAGGGCCGCGAGGGTGACGCAAAGGTGAACCGATACTCAGCCTCCGCGACAAGTTGCGCCCGGGCATCCCCGACAAGGTGCCGGACCCCATCGAGCTACGGCTGCGGCTCAACAAGGTGCTGGCTCGTGGCGGCCGGTTGGGCGCTTCGCTCACGGCAGCCCTGCGCACCCTGCGGGCGGCGGTCCGGCCCCCGGGCCGACGGGGAGCGCCCCGCAGTTGACGGGCTGGGTCGTCGGCGAATGGATTGTCGGGTGGCTGCTGGACGGCGCGGGCGGGCGCGGTGGTCGGTGTGAGAGCTGGTACGGGGGTCGGCGTGAGGATGGGGGTGGTCGTGGTGGTGCCGGTCGGCTTGGGCGTCGGACGCACGGCACAGGTCGGATTGTCCGAGCCGCAGGGGCTGAGCTTGGCCGGGGCGATCAGGCCGTTGATGCCTTGGGCCGCGTAGTAGACGCCGACGAGCGCAAGGATGCAGATCAGGGTGGCGAGCCAGCTAGGGAGCGCTCGGCGCTCCGCTCGACGTTCACTTCCAGTGAGCTTACGGCTGGGGACGAAGCCCAGGGATAGCCTCTTGCTCGTGGCACAGAGAACGACGAGGGAACGCCACTACAAAGGACCGGTCGAGGTCTGGGTCGACGGCACCATGCAGTTTGAGGCGGAAGTCCGATTGACCAAAAGCGAGCTCGTGGAGGACGTCGAGACGCTTGGCGGAACCGAATCCGTACCGTTGCGGACGTCTTGGGACGGTCGATTTCGGGGGCTGGCGACCGATGATTTGAGGCCCCTGCACGCTCGGGGCGAGTTTGAGCTGAGACTGTCCGACGGGTCCGTGGGTCGAGCCGTTCTGCCCAACGGTCGGGACCTCACCTATCTCGACGGTCTCGGCGATCCGCCGTTCTGAAGCGCCCGCGTTTCACCACGAGGTCACACACGCTTGCGGATTACCCCGGACGGAGCCGCACGAAGACAGTGGACCGCTCCCCCATCGGCCTGCTCACCTGGACTCTTGCGGACTGAACGGACTGACCCGGGCAGCATCTGATGGCTCGCACCCGCCCTCCCAAGAAGCCGTCGCGAGGGAGCCCCGAACGAAGCCGGCACGATTGGCGCACCCCGACTGCGCCGTCGGACGACTCGGATGTTTAGACCGGGATTGAATTGCTAACGCAGCAGATGTCAGTAGGTCCTCTCGTTGTCCGCCAAACTCGTGGGAGAGCGGAAAGATGTGTGTCCGTCTCCAGATGACCGGACCGATCTCGGCGTCTTCTAACCCCACCTCCTCGTGCAGCTCCCGCCGAATGGCTGCTTCATGGGACTCCCCGTCCTCGATCCCACCTCCGGGCGCCGCCCACAGTGCCCCGCCGGGAAACCCGAAGCGAACGAGCAGCAGTCGCCTGTCTTCATCCATGACGACCGCTCCCACGGCCTTGCGAAGGGGAAGAGCCATTGCGAAATGGTACGGATTCTCCGATGCGTACACGTGTCCCCGTACCTCGGCTGCTCTCCTGATGGCGGCAAGCCTCGTCTAACCAGAAGACCGACATTCTCTTTGACGCCGCTGGTGCCCCGCCGCCGGGCCGGTGGGACAGTTCGGCACGACTGGCGCACCCCGTGAGCGTCTGCACGCTGGGACCGACTCGACCGATGGTCTCTTGCAAATGATTAATCCGACGGATCGAGGATGAGCAGGCCCTACGTCGGAATGGCGGGTCTGAGGCACTCGCCGAGGCTTGAGAGGGGGAACCCGAGCAAGCCTCTCGCGTGCGATCTAGGGTCTGGGTTGGCTCCCGGCGAGCAACGAGTAGATCTCGACCATGGGAGCGGTCCCATTGACGCCGTACTGGGGTTCGAACAGTCCCGAAGACACCTGTCGCTGCGTCCACATGTACGATCCGTAACTTTGCGCCTCGCTCACGTACCCGTCATCCGGAGCGATTTGATTCAGATACAACAGGTCACGGAAATAGATGGCGTTGAAGGCTGGACCCTGATTGATGAGGTTCGGGCCTGTCCCGAAGTACAGAAGGGCCGCCGACGCCGTCTGCTCCGCTTGACTCAAAGACGCGCTGGTGCCCGTCAGCTTGTGCAGCAGCACGCCGGCCCCGACCATGACTCCCTGGTTGTAGCTCCAGATGGTCGAGTTGACGCTTCCATCAGCGTTGATGTGGTCGTTGTAGAGGCCGCCGGGGGTGCGGAGGCACGTCACGGCCCACTGGTACATGCGCGCCGCCCAGGCCAGGTCCGTGTTGTCTCCAGTCAGCTGATCGAGCTCCAGGCCGAGCTCTGCGCTGGCGCCGTTGGCCGTCACATTGCGCTGGCTGCCCGCCGCATCCTCCCAGAAGACGCCCCCCGGACAGGTGTCGGTGGCGCTCGTGTCCCAGCCCGCGACGTCGAAGTTGAATTCGTCCTGAGCCAACGTCAGATCAGAAGGGTCCGACGTGAGGAGATATGCATGGACGAGATCGAGGCCAACCCATGCGTTGTCGTCAAAGTACGTCGCGCCGCCGGGTCCGAGCGGCGGCGCGACCGCAGATTCGTACGCAGGAGGCTGTGGCGACCCAGTCGGTGAGACCTCAGCGGCGTCGGCGTAGTGGCCAAGACCGGTAAGGCGCGCGTCCACGTCGCCGAGGAACTGCTGGCCCCCGGGAACGCCGTAGAGGAACGCCGTTCCGGCGGTCGCGTTGGTGAAGGGCCACAGGCATGAGTAGGGATCACACGTGTTCGAGGGCAGACCCTGATATAGAGAATTACTTGGTAGGTAGAGGTTCGCTTGCAGGGCGCTGTAGGAGGCATAGGCCTCGAGCAGGTCGTCGGTCTTGGTGGCGGCGATCGTCCCTGGCGAGTTGTTCACCGTGATGCTGATACGCGGGCTGGTACTCGTTTGCCCACCGGAGGAGGTGGCGATGCTCGCGAGGCTGTAGGTCCCGTTGGCCACCGTGCTGCTGTCCCACTCGGTCAACCAGCCGTAGAGGGTGGGCGTGGCAGTAACGACAACCGAGCCGTTCTGGGTTCCACTCGTCAACTCGAACTGGACCTGGGTCACACCCGAAGAGGCGACGGCGTCGAGCACGACCTGCGTGCCCGAGACGGTGGCTCCGTTCGATGGAAGCACGACGGTGGTGCTCAGAGGTGCCGCGGAAGCGGCCTCTGCAGGCACGACGCCCACGGCCGCGGCCAGCACCAGCGCACCCGTGATCACGAAGACCCTCCATGACCGCATGGCGCACCTCCGATTGACACCCGCCCGGCGTGGAGCACGAGCTCCCGCGAACGGAATAGCACGATCGAGACTGGGGTGCAATCGACCTTGCACGATCACCGGTGCAACCGTCCGAGCATCCATGTTGCCCTTGGGACGGGAGAACTCGGGCTGCGCACCGCGGGACCACAACGGTGCAACTCGTATTACAATCCCTCCTCAGGGCCCGAGCGCTGGGCCTTCGCGATACCCCGGGGCGGTGGCGGCTCGATCGTGTGGAAAACTTCTCTGATGGCGGAGGGTGAGGGGAACGGCACCGGGCGGCCGCTGGTCAGCATCTGCGTGCGGAACTACAACTACGGTCGCTTCGTCGGCGAGTCCATCGAGAGCTGCCTCAACCAGACCTACGGCCGGGTCGAGGTGGTCGTGGTGGACGACGGGTCGACGGACGACTCGGCGGAGGTGTTGACCGCCTACGCAGACCGGGTGCAGGTGATCCGCCAGCCCAACGGCGGGCAGTTCAGTGCTGCGGTCGCCGGTCTCAAGGCCACCAGCGGGGCGTACGTGATCTTCCTCGATGCAGACGATCTGCTCCACGCCGGGACGGTGGCCCGGGTGGTCAAGGCCTTCGAGCGGTGCCCCGGGGCCGGACGTGTGCAATGGCGGCTCAGTGTGGTCACCGAGGAAGGCCTGCCCACCGACCGGACCATGCCCCTCGGCAACTGGGTCATGCCCGACGGTGACCTCAGCCGGCTCGTGCTGCGCCGCCGCACCTACATCTGGCCGCCCACCAGCGGCAACGCGTACCGACGCGACACCGTCGAGCTCGTCCTGCGATGCCTCGGTCCGGGGCACAGCTTCGTCGACGTCGACCTGCCACTGGCCTGGGCGACGCCGCTCATCGGTCCCGTCGTCAACCTGGTCGGCACCGGGGGTGACTACCGCTGGCACGGCGACAATTTCAGCAAGCAGATCAGGCGGGACGCGGGCATCTTCCTGCACGACCGTCTCGATGAGATCGCCGAGGGCCAGGCCATGCTGGTGCGACTGGGCGAGGAGCTCGGTCTCGAGGTCGACCCCGACCCCCGCGCCGCCCTCGACTGGGCCTACGCCTCGTACCGCCTGGGCTCGCTCCGCATCGACCCCGCCGCGCACCGCCTGCCCGGCGACCGCGTCCTGAGCGTGGCCGCCCGGGGCATGGCCGCGGTGGCCACGCAGCCCGACTACGCGCTCTTTGCCCGGTTGAAGCGCTTCGTCTGGTTCGGCGCCACCGCGCTCGCCCCCCGTCCGGCCGCCCGCCGCCTCGTCGAGCGGGCGTTCCTGGCCCCGGCCACCCGGCCGGTGCCGCTCAATGTGGCCGGCGGCGAGAGCGTGGCGCCGGCCAGAACACCTCTGCCCGGCTGAGGAAGAGCCCGACCAGGGCCTCGTCGAGGGAGGCCTCCCCGGGGCTGGTGCCCGTGCCGGGGCCGCCGAACTGAGATCCGTAGCAGGCGAGGGCCGCACGCTTGGCCTCGAGCGCGGGCGCCGTCGCCACCGCGACCGGCCGTCCGGCCGGGAGCCAATCCGAGCGCCGCCGCGTGAGGTCGGCCTCCGGCCCTGCGGCCCCCCGGAGCAGCGCGCTGGGCCGGTCCCAGGCCCAGGTCACGTACTCGAGCAACTCGACCGGCCGGTCCGCGGCGGCCGCCCTGGCCGCGCGGCCGAGGGCGGCGTGGTCGGCGTGGATGTCGAGGGCCCAGGGCGAGAGCACGAACGCGGGGCGGATCTCGTCGAAGGCGCGGCCGAGGCGCACGATCAGCTCTCCTACGTGCGCGGACAGGGTGCCGTCCTCGAAGCCCCACCAGTCGGTCTGAGCCGGTGCGAGCCCGAGCGCGGCGGTGGCGGCCGCCAGCTCGGTTCGGCGGCGCGCCGCGAGCGCCGCCGGTTCGGCCCCGTAGGCACCACGGCTCCCGTCGCTGGCGACGATGACGAAGGCGGTGTCCCGGCCGCGGTGACGGGCAAGCACCGCGCCGCAGGCCAGCGTCTCGTCGTCGGGGTGGGGCGCCAGGACCAGCACCCGCTCGCGCCCCAGCTCGTCGCTGCGGTCCTTGCCCAGGAGGCCCGCCAGCCGCGCCGACCCGTGGCCGAGCTCACGCTCCGCCCGGCGAGCCGAGTGCCGGAGGGCGGCCTTGCCCGTCGCCGCCACGCCGTTCGCGTTGCCCGCCTCCGGTCCGTCGCTGCGCCAGGCCTGCCAGCTGCGGCCCAACCCCGGGGTCGTGGTCCAGAGCCGCGCCCGGCGGACGGTGGGGTCGGCAAGCGCGACCGGACCGTCCCGACCCGGGTCGCCGGGCGCCAGGCCCTCGTCGAGCAGGCGGCGCTCGCTCATCTCGGCCAGGGCCGCCTCCACCACCAGACCCACCAGCTCCGGGTCCAGCTCGAGCGCATCGACCATCGCCCGCACCCAGTCGAAGAGCGGCGGCGATGACCGGTGCCGGCCGGTCAGGAGCTCGACGAAGTGCCGGTCGCGCCCCTCGTCGGTGTCCGCGCCGTCGAGCTGGGCCAACGACCCGGACAGCAGGGTGAGCAGGTCGCCGAGCGGCAGGCCGTCGGGCTCGATGTAGCCCCAGTCGATCACCTGGAAGATCCCGTCGTCGTCGACGATGACGTTGCCCGACCAGAGATCCCCGTGGCAGAGCACCCGGGGCACGCCGTCGAGCTCCGGTGCCGTGAGGGACGACCCGCCGGGCTCGCAGGCATGGCGCGTCGCCTCCGCCAGCGCGAGGAGCCATGCCGCCACGGCCTCCACGGCCGCCACCTTCACCCGACGCGGGAAGGGCCCGCGCAACATGTCGGTCAGCAGGTACCCGTCGGCCGCCGTCTCGACCTCGAGGACACCGCCCTCGTACTGCACCGAGCCGAGGGACCGCGGCACGCGGGCGGCGACCAATGGGCTCGTCGCCACCGCGTCGTGAAGGAGGGCGGTGCTCGCGCCGCGGTCCAGCCGGGCGTGCGCGTCGGGCCGGCGGTCGCACTTCACCACGTAGCGAGGGACGTCCCCCTCGAAGACCTGGAAGACGACCCGGCCCTCGGCCAGAACGGGCCCGAGGCTGAGGAGCCAGCCGTCCTCGGCGTTGCCGACGAGCGCCGCCGCCGCCGCGAGGGCGGCCGGCGTGACCGACTCACGGGCCGCGACCGTCAGGGTGCGCTCCTGGGGTGGTGGTGCCCCCAGGGCCAGCGCGTCCGCCAACAGCCGGCTGCGCCGCCACTTGGCCCGAGTGGGTGCCACCCGGAGACGCCGGTAGAAGTACCGCACGACATCGAGCCGCCGCAGCGGGATCAGGAAGGTGGCACCCGGGACGTCGGGGACGGCCAGGTACTCCTCCGCCTGCAGGCCGCGTGTCCGGGCCAACGAGGCGACGGGACCGGTGAGGAGGTAGGAACGGGCGGCACGCCCGAGCGCAACCTCCGCCTCCTCCGCACCGGCGACCACCACGTCGACCGGCCCGACCGAGCCCCCGTTGACCTCGACGAGCGTCAGCCCCGCCTCGACGAGCCCGGGCGCGAGCGCCGCGGCGCCGGGCAGGACCACGGCGGTCCTCGGCACGATCGGCAGCAACAGCCGGGCGTCGACCTGCCGCAGCACCGCTCAGGTTCTCCGCAGCAGCCGGCGCAGCGGCGAGCGGCGCCCGCTGTTCCGCTCCTCCAGGACCTCGAAGACGGTCTCGGCGATTTCGGCCGCCAGTTCGTCGACGGGGCGCCCGGCGTCGAGGACATGCACGCCGTCGCCGGTGGGTCCCGCCAGCGCCTCGGCATAACTGCGTTCGTGCGCCTCGAGGTCGTCGAGGCGATCTTCGAGCTTGCGCTGCTGGGCCGCGGCGGGGTCGAGCCGGAGGAAGAACGAACAGGCCGGTGTCGGGGACCAACGCCGCAGCTGGCGCGTCAGCCGTTCGGCGGTGTGACCCGCCTGGCCGTAGCGCCAGCGCAGGTGCGCGGCCGAGTCGAGGACATAGCGGTCGTAGACGAGGAGCTCGGCCCGGCCTCGGTAGCGTGACTCCTGGCGCCGATACGTCCAGATCACCGACGCGAGTGCGATGGAGGCCCAGGTGGCGGAGAGCGCGTTACTCGAGCGCCGGAGCTCACGCGCGGCGTCGGGCGAGGTGCCCTCGTCGTCGCCACCCGGTCCAGCTCGAGCACGCGCGCCATCGGCCTCCTCACGGGCGCTGCCACCGGTGGCGTCCCGTCCGCGCAGCGCGGCGACCGGCAACAGAAGGCGCCGCCCCCACCGCCGCAGCGGCCACAGCCGGCGGTCCTCGCCGAGCTTGGCCCACTCGAGCACGGCGCTCGTCCCCATGCGGTCGAAGGTGTCCACGAGCAGCCGGGCCTGGGTCGACTTGCCCGATCCGTCGAGCCCCGAGAAGGAGACGACCGCGGGCCGGTGCCGTCGGGGGAGCACGCGGCGGGCCGATTCGAGGTGCGCGTCGAGGTTCGACCAGCCCGACGCGCGGAGCCGGTCGTCGATGACCTTGGCCCGCGTCGTGCGGGTGATGAAGCCCCGCCCCACCAGCCGCTCGAGCAACTCGAGCGACCGGCCGCCATTCCAAGCCCCTGCCCGCGCCGCGGCATGGTCCCAGGCCTTGGGGTCCTGTGCCACGGCCCAGTCCACGTAGCGCCGGCGCTTCTCGTCGAGGACGCCCACACCCTCGACGACACGACGGGCCAGGATCAGCAGCGTGTGGGCCGGGCTGGGACGGACCAGGTGCTCGAAGCCCGGGAGGGGCGCCGCGTCGTCGAACAACGCCTGCTCCTCGTGGTCGGGGAGGTCCCACCACGCGGCCGGGAAGAGCTCGATCTGCTCACACGACCCGAGCCGGAACCGGACGAAGCAGTGGCGGGCCCGGTGAAAGCCATGCTCGAGGAGAGCGGCCGCCACCGCCTCCTCGGAGCCGGGTCGCACGAGAAGGTCGAGGTCGCGGCCTTCGCCGGGGGGCGACCCGTGGACGAGCACGCGGTCGAGCGCCGCCCGGTCCACGATGCGCGCGCACTCCACCGTCGTGAGCGCCTCGAGCTGCAGCCAACCGCCCGGCGGCACGGATGCCGCCGCCGAGGGGCGACGCCGCTCCACCTGTTCCATCCTGACCCTTCCATCCCCTCGTCGCGCCTGGTCAGGCGCGATCGGCTCAGGGAAACGGTAGACGAAGATGCCCGGTGCGCGATCCCGTCGCCCGGCCGGCGCGGTGGTGTGCGCCGCCGCCGGCGCGGCGAGTGGCATCGTAGGGGGGTGGTGGGCCGCGGGCACGACGAGGACGACGAGTCGTCGCCCCCGCCGATCGAACCGACCGTGCGCGAGCGTGAGGAGCTGGCGTCCCAGATGGAGGCACACCAGGTCGTCGAGGCCGAGTCGGTCGGCGCCAGCGAGGCCACCCTCCGCACGTCCGCCATCCAGGGTGGCGCCTACCTGGCGGCGCGCGAGGTGGTGGGAATCGCGCTGCGCGCCGGCGGCATCGTCGTGGTCACGCGCCTCATCGGGCCGAGCGCCTACGGCGTGTACTCGGCCGCGGCAGCGTTCGCCGCGCTCATCGCCGCCGTGGCGCAGATGGGCCTCGAGGTGTACCTGATCCGTCAACCGGAGGAGCCCACCGAGACCCTCTACCAGCAGGTGTTCACGTTCCTGGTGGTCGTCTCGGTCTCCCTGTCCGTCCTGGCGATCGTCGTCTCCCTCGTGTTGAGCCACTTCGTCTCGGGCATCGAGGCCAGTCAGCGGGTCTTCGTGGTCCTTATGGTGAGCGTGCCGTTCAACGTCGTGTGGGCGCCGGCCCAGGCCAAGATCGAGCGGGCCTTCGGGTACAAGCGCATGGCGTGGCTGGAGCTGGGTGGCGACACGATGCTCTATGCCGTCGCCATCGCGCTTGCCTTCGCGGGCGCCGGAGCCTGGTCACTGGCCGTCGCCTTCGTGGTGTGGCAGGCGTGGCTGCTGGTCGGCAGCTACTGGCTCGCCCGGCTGCGCCCCCGGTGGTCGTGGTCGCGCCAGACCGCCCGGGACCTCATTCACCACGGGTTGCCCTATGCCAGCTCCGGTGCCATCGGCACGGGCAAGGGCTTGATCAACCCCATCGTCGTCGGTGCGATGTACGGTTCGACCGGCGTCGGCTACGTGGCCCTCGCCCTGCGGCTCATCGACACCCTGGGCTTCGCCCAACGCGCGACCTGGCGGCTCGGCATGGTGGCGCTGAGCAAGGTGCGCGGGCAGACCGACCGGCTCGTGCGGGGTGTCGAGCAAGGCATGGTCCTCCAGCTCCTGATGACCTCGGTGCCCATCTTGGCTGCCTGCGTACTGGCCAACTGGCTGATCCCGTTCGCCTTCGGCCATCAATGGGTGCCGATGATCCCGGTCTTCGCCTGGCTGGCGGCGAGCCGGATCGCCGCGGCTCCCCTGACTGTCTTGTTCGCCCTGCTCTTCAGTGCGGCCCGCAACGCGTCCGTCGCCTTCGGCACGCTCATCAACCTGATCGCCACCTTCGTCCTTGCGTTCTTCCTGGTCCATCTGTTCGGGATCGTCGGTTTCGGCGTGGCGACCGCCGTGGGAAGCCTGACTTGGTTCCAGGTCATCCGCGTCGCCCGGCAAGTGGCCCCGTTCGGAATCTGGCCCCCTGCCCGGCTCCTGCTTGGCCTCGTCCCGCCGGCGTTCTTCCCGTTGGTGGCCTGGCCCTTCAATCTGCTGCTCTTCCTCCCCCTGCTGGTCGTGTGCGCCCTGCCCGAGGTCCGTCAGGAGCTGCACGACTATGCCCGCCTCGTGTGGGGCGGCCTGCGACGTCCGGGCCAGGTGAGCCGATGAGGGCTCAGCGCGCGGCGAGCACCTCGTCGAAGAGCGACTGGTAGGCCTCGACCATGGTGGACGGGCTGAAGCGCCGGCGTGCGTCGTCTCGGGCGTGGACCACCAACTCGTCGCGGAGGTCGACGTCGTCCAGCAGGCGGCGCGTGGCCCGCACGAGCTCGTCGGGCTCGCCGGGTTCGACGAGGAGCCCCGTCTTCCCGTCCATCAGCACCTCGCTGAGGCCCGCCACGTCGCTCGCCACGACCGGGATCCCGGCCAGCATGGCCTCCACGGCCACCAGCCCGAAGCCCTCGTAATACGAGGGGACGAGGAGGACGTCGGGGCGCCAGCGCGCCGTCCAGGGCGGTGGGACCCAGCCCTCGAACCGGACGCGGTCGTTGACGCCCAGTGAGGCGGCCATCCGTCGCATCTTCCCGAGCTCGGGTCCCTCGCCGAGGAACACCAGGTGGCAGTCGGGCAGGTCGACCAGGGCTCTGAGGGCGACGTCGTAGCCCTTCTCCGACGAGAGCCGGCCCACGCAACCGAGCAGCCGGCGGTTGTCGTCGCCACAGTGGGGTGGCATGCGCATCGGCTCCGGCTCTGGCTCCGGCTCCGGCACACCGTTGTGGATGATGGTGACCGACCCGGGCGCCAGGTTCAACTCTGACTCGGTGGCGCGCGCGACGGAGGCCGAGACCCCGACGAAGCGGGTGACGCATTTCGACGCGCCGCGCATCAGCACCGCCTGGACCGGGTCGGTCCTCGCTATGACGCAGTGGACGACGGCGATGATGGGCCGCCGGGTCAGTGCGGCGGCGACGATGGCGTACTGCGCCGCGTAGAGCTGGCCGTGGGAAGTCAGGACCAGGTCCGGTGCCGATGCCCGGAAGGCGTGCAGGTGCGCCCGGATGGAGCCGAGATCGAACTTGCTCGTGACCCGCGGCACCGTCGTGACGCCGGTCCCCGGCCTGGAGCGCGCGATCTCGGTGCCGACGCGCTCGTCCGTGGCGATCAGCTCGACCGAATAGCGGGCGTCGAGACCTTCGATCAGGGTGGCCAGCGACCGTTCCATCCCGCCCAGGTTGAACGTGTCGAGGTAGCAGCACAGGCGTCGTGGCGTCGCTGCGGTCATCGCGTTGGTTCCCCTCGAGCGTCGGGCGCGCACCAGCCCGGGGTGGCGGAACAGCCGCGGCGGTGAAGAGGACCGACCTGTATGCAACAAGCGTAGAGGACACCTGCCGTTCACGAAAGTGGCACGTGGCGTTTACCCGGTGTGGCGCCCGGGTGACGATCGGCCCGCGGCGCCCGGGCGGATCGGAATTCGTGCTCAGCTGACCGCGAGCAAGGCCCCGATGGCCGCCGAGGTGTTCGCCGGGGACTGGGTGGAGGTCGGCGAGACGGTGCCGGTGACGCTCGGGTCGAAGAGGTACATGTTGCCGAGGCTCGTCGGGTCGTAGGTGAACCCCGGGGTCGAGCCGTCGAGGACCTGGTTCGGACAGCGGCTGTAGCTGACGTAGAGCTCACCGGCGTGCGCCGCGGTGAGGGTGGGCGAGGCGATGGTGGTCGACGAGGCGTTGGACTGGCCGGCGGCGACGTCTTTGCTCCACACCGAGGCGCTGCCCAGCCCGGCCGTGAACTCCTGGGCGGTCAGCTCGATGCTCGTGGAGCTCACCGAGGCCGAGTAGCCGACGCTGATCGTCGACGAGCCCGTCGCCGTCACGGTGCCGAGCCAGAGCTCGAGGTCGTGGGAGGACGTGTCCTCGTAGGAGCTCACCTTGGTCCAGCTCGCCCCTCCCCCGCTGACCGAGCTCACCGTGGCGCTGGCCGAGGAGATCTTGACCGCCAGCACCAGCGCGTCACCCACGGTCTTGGGGCTCACCGACAGCGACCCCACCCCGTTGCCCTGGTTGTCGGCCAGGGAGCCGACGCTGGTGATCACCGGTGCCGAGACCGTGTAGGTGAACTGGTCGGCCGTGCTCTTGGTGCTGGTGCCGCCCGTTCCGGTCACGGTCACGTCGACGGTCCCAGAGCCGGCCGGGGAGGTCGCGCTGAGGGAGCTGGCCGAGGCGACGGTCACGCCGCCGGCCGCCACCCCTCCGAAGCTCACGGTGTCGCCGGAGGCGAAGTTGGTCCCCGTCACGGTGACCGCGGTGCCGCCGGCGGCCGGGCCCGAACTCGGCGAGACGCCGGTGACGGTGGGCGCCGGCGGCGTGCCGGCGTAGGTGAACTGGTCGGCCGTGCTCTTGGTGCTGGTGCCGCCCGTTCCGGTCACGGTCACGTCGACGGTCCCGGAGCCGGCCGGGGAGGTCGCGCTGAGGGAGCTGGCCGAGGCGACGGTCACGCCGCCGGCCGCCACCCCTCCGAAGCTCACGGTGTCGCCGGAGGCGAAGTTGGTCCCCGTCACGGTGACCGCGGTGCCGCCGGCGGCCGGGCCCGAACTCGGCGAGACGCCGGTGACGGTGGGCGCCGGTGCCGAGCTCGGGTCGTAGACGTACGTGAACTGGTCGGCCGTGCTCTTGGTGCTGGTGCCGCCCGGACCGGTCACCGTCACGTCGACGGTGCCCGCGGTCATGGACCGCGGCGCGGTCGCCGTGATCTTCGACGCCGAGACCACCGTGACCCCGGTGGCCGCCACGCCGCCGAAGCTGACGGTGTCGCCGGTGGCGAAGTTGGTCCCCGTGATGGTGACCGGCGTCGCGACGGCTCCGGCGGCGGCAAAGATGACCCCAACCTCGGTCGACACCGACGCGGGTGACTCGTTGCAGCTGGGGGCGTAGGGCGTCGAGGGGACCAACGCGGCGTCGAAGAGGAAGCAGTTCTGGTTGGCGGTCACGTCGTAGGTGAACCCCGGCGTCGAACCCCCGGTCCCGCTGGTCTCCTCTTCGGAGGCCCCCCAGTAGAGCTGGTCGGCGCTCGAGCCACTGGTCAGGCTCGGCCAGTTCGCCGAGGTCGACACCGGTCCGGACGCCCCGGCCGCCGCGACGACCGACCACGGCAAGCCCGACCCAGAGGCGAACGAATCCGCGATGAGCTCGATGGCATAGCCCGTCACCGGCGCCGAGTAGCTGATGGAGACGGTCGATGGCCCCGTGGCGGCAGCAACGCCCCACCAGACCTCGTAATGCAGCACGTCGGTCCCGGTGTTGGAGTAGCTGAGGGCCCGCTGCCACCCCGCGACGTTGCCTCCGGAGATGGAGGTGATGGAGACGCTCGTCGTGTGCAGCTGCATCGACAGGACCACCAGGTCCCCCACCTTGACCGGGCTGATGGTGATGGCGTCGTTGCCGTACGACTCACTGCTCTGCGGGAAATTGCCCGACTCCCGCGAGATGCCGCCGGTCGGTCCGGAGGTCGGTGACAGCGCCGTGACCGTGGGCACCGGCGGTGCGACCGTGTAGGTGAACTGGTCGGCCGTGCTCTTGGTGCTGGTGCCGCCCGTTCCGGTCACGGTCACGTCGACGGTCCCAGAGCCGGCCGGGGAGGTCGCGCTGAGGGAGCTGGCCGAGGCGACGGTCACGCCGCCGGCCGCCACCCCTCCGAAGCTCACGGTGTCGCCGGAGGCGAAGTTGGTCCCCGTCACGGTGACCGCGGTGCCGCCGGCGGCCGGGCCCGAACTCGGCGAGACGCCGGTGACGGTGGGCGCCGGCGGCGTGCCGGCGTAGGTGAACTGGTCGGCCGTGCTCTTGGTGCTGGTGCCGCCCGTTCCGGTCACGGTCACGTCGACGGTCCCGGAGCCGGCCGGGGAGGTCGCGCTGAGGGAGCTGGCCGAGGCGACGGTCACGCCGCCGGCCGCCACCCCTCCGAAGCTCACGGTGTCGCCGGAGGCGAAGTTGGTCCCCGTCACGGTGACCGCGGTGCCGCCGGCGGCCGGGCCCGAACTCGGCGAGACGCCGGTGACGGTGGGCGCCGGTGCCGAGCTCGAGACCGCGAGCAAGGCCCCGATGGCCGCCGAGGTGTTCGCCGGGGACTGGGTGGAGGTCGGCGAGACGGTGCCGGTGACGCTCGGGTCGAAGAGGTACATGTTGCCGAGGCTCGTCGGGTCGTAGGTGAACCCCGGGGTCGAGCCGTCGAGGACCTGGTTCGGACAGCGGCTGTAGCTGACGTAGAGCTCACCGGCGTGCGCCGCGGTGAGGGTGGGCGAGGCGATGGTGGTCGACGAGGCGTTGGACTGGCCGGCGGCGACGTCTTTGCTCCACACCGAGGCGCTGCCCAGCCCGGCCGTGAACTCCTGGGCGGTCAGCTCGATGCTCGTGGAGCTCACCGAGGCCGAGTAGCCGACGCTGATCGTCGACGAGCCCGTCGCCGTCACGGTGCCGAGCCAGAGCTCGAGGTCGTGGGAGGACGTGTCCTCGTAGGAGCTCACCTTGGTCCAGCTCGCCCCTCCCCCGCTGACCGAGCTCACCGTGGCGCTGGCCGAGGAGATCTTGACCGCCAGCACCAGCGCGTCACCCACGGTCTTGGGGCTCACCGACAGCGACCCCACCCCGTTGCCCTGGTTGTCGGCCAGGGAGCCGACGCTGGTGATGGTGGCGGCCGCTTCCGCGGCCGAGCCGCCGACCACCAGCAGCGCCCCGGAGCCGAGCGACATGGCAGCGAGGGCGATGGACGCCCCCCGCAGCGCCATGCTCCGCCGACTCGCGCCCGATTCAGCGACCACCCGGGCCAAGTCCCGTTGCACCACCATCGACGCTAGACCACGGACGTCTCAGGTTCATCCCTTCGGCGGACTCGAAACGGCGAAAAGAGAGCCGCTTGCCCCGGCGGACGCCGCCTCCACAGCCGTTCCCAGCAACAAATTCCGGTCAATTGACCCAAAATTCCCAGCCAACAGCCCCCAAATTCGCGCCCAACGGCCCATCCCCCTCTCGACGCAACCAGACAGCCACGGCCGAACGTGACAACCTGGAGCCATCGCTCGTTCCGGTTCCACGTCTGGCCCCGGGATCCGAGTCCTGGCGGCCGGGGCGGGTCGCGCGTTCGCCGAGTCAACTCATGAGACCGATCCTCCCACGCGTCCGAATCGCCTTGGCCATTGTGGCGGCCGGACTGTGCACCCTCGCGCTCCCCGGCCCGGCCGGCGCCACACCCGCGGCGGTGGCCGGCGGGACGAGCCTCCCCCCGGGCTGGGAGCTCTGCGTGCTGCAGGGGCTCAGTGCCCCGGCCACGCAAGCGAACGTAAATGACCTGGACGAATGGCAGGCGGCCGAGGGCGGGTCGACCAACAACAGCGCGGCGTACAACCCCTTCAACACGCGCCGGATGACCGACACCAGCGGCGCGGCGCTCCCGGGCAGCGTCTCGGCCAACGGCTTCCCCGCCTTTGCCACATGGGCGGCGGGCTGTGCGGCGACGGTGGCCACGCTCGTGCAGCCCAACATGTGGTCGATCACGGCCGCGCTCAGAGCAGGGGACGTGGCCCCTCCGGGCGTGTTCCTGGCCGACGTCGACAGCAGCCAGTGGTGCGCACCGTCGGCGGACGGCACCCCGTGCTACGCGAGCACGATCCTGGCTCAGTCAGGGGGCATCGGTGCTGCGTTGGTGGACAGCTCGGCCGCGCTCGACGTCTATGGGAACGTCAAAGCGGATGTCAGCTCGTATCAGCAGGCAGTGACCTCCGTCGCGGTCGACCAGGCCCTCTTGACGACGAGGAACCAGGAGCTCTCCGCGGCACAGTCCGGGGTCTCGACGGCCCAGGGCGGGCTCGCCGTCGCGTCCCGAGCCCTTAGGAAATTCGCGGTGGACGAGTACGTGAGCAGCGGGCTGTACACGAGCAGCAGCTGGACGAACGTGAGCAGCACCCCCAAGCCGTTCGGGCCGCAGGACGCGAACGGGGTCGTCGCACAGCAATACGAGAGCATCGCCGCCTCCAACCTGCTGGCGCGTGAACAGGAAGCGGCCGCGGCCGTGCACGCATCGCTCGAGAGCCGTGACGCCGCCCAGAAGGCGGTCGCACAGGCAACTTCGACTCTGGCCTCGGCGAAGACGGCGGAGAACCGGACACTCACACGGCTCGTGGCCGATGTGGCGACCCTGCAGACGGCCGGGGCGTGTACGAACGCAACACTCACGGTCTCCGTCGCGCCCGCCGGAGCCGCACCGGCGGCGCCGGCGCCGTCGGTGCCGGTCACAACGGTGCCCACGACAGTCCCACCTGCCGCGACGGTCCTGCCGGCGACGACGATTCCGACACCCACCACCACGACGACGACCACCACGACGACGACCACCACGACGACGACCGTGCCCACGGGCAACCAGCCCACCTCCGCCGTCAAGGCGGGTCCGGCGCCCACGTCGACCGTGCCCTCGTCAGCCCCCTCCACCACCACGACGACGTCGACGACCACGACCACCACGACGACGACACCCACCACCACGACGACCACCACAACGACCACCGTTCCCGTCACACCGGCCGAGGGGAACACGGGGAGCGTCGCCACGGTGGACCCCACCGGGCTCGGCGTGCTCCAAGGATGTATGGCGCAACTCGCTCCCCCTGGGTCCTCGTGAGCGAATCGCCATCGCGGTCGCACCCCTCGTCGTACCGGGTTTCCGGTCGGTAACCAGCACCGTCCTGGTCGGACGCGCGTCGCGTCGCACCAGCGGTGCGATGGGAGCCCGAAACATGCGCCGGTGGCACGCCGGCATGCCACACTGTGAGTTCCTCGGACCGCCGACGATGGGAGCCTTCGGTCACGTGCTGGTGTTCACCTTCCCCGGACAGGGATCGCAACGTGCCGGTATGGGTGAACCATGGGTTGACCACCCTTCGTGGGAGGTCGTCGAGGAGGCATCGGAGGCGACCGGCCGCGACCTGGCCCGCCTGTTGCTGCACGCGCCCATTGAGGAGCTGACCCAAACCGAGAACGCGCAGCTGGCCACGACGGTGCTGAGCCTGCTCGTGCTCGATGCGGTGGAGCGGATCGGGCTCACGCCCGCCGCCTCCGCCGGGCACAGCCTGGGCGAGTACACCGCGCTCGTGGCGAGCGGAGCCCTCGGTTTCGAGGACGGGATCCGGCTGGTCGTGGCCCGCGGTGAGGCCATGGCACGCGCCGGCGAAGAGGCTCCCGGAACGATGGCCGCACTCCTCGGCATCGCCGACGACGACGCCGAGGCGGCCTGCATGCGCGCCGAGGGCGACGTCTGGGTGGCCAACTACAACGCACCGGGTCAGGTCGTGATCGCCGGGACTGCCGACGCCGTCGCGTTGGCCGGCGAGCTCGCCAAGGGACTGGGCGCCAAGCGCGTCATGCCAATTCAGGTCTCGGGCGCCTTCCACACGCCGCTGATGCAGGGCGCGCGGGCCGACCTGCGCAAGGCACTGGCGGAGGTCACCTTCATGACTCCAGAGGTGCGGGTCGTGGCCAATGTGGACGCGCACGTGCACGACGACCCGGCTGAGTGGCCGGGGTTGCTCTCTGCCCAGCTCTGCAGCCCGGTGCGCTGGCGCCAGACGCTCGAGACCTTCGCAGGCCTCGGGCTCACCTCCCTCGTCGAGCTCGGGCCGGGCGGCGTCCTGAGCGGTCTGGCCAAGCGCAGCCTGCCCGAGATCCAGTCCCTGGCCGTCTCGAGACCCGAGGACCTCGACACGCTGATGGACCAGATCACCGCCGCCGGCACGTGGCGCGCCGAGCCAGCGTTGCACCAGGGCGAGCACCTCTACATGTCCGAGCGGGTCGTCGTGAGCCCCTCCAGCGGCATCTTCAGCCCCGAGTCCGCCCTGCAGGCACCCGGGACAGGGCTCCTGCCCGGGACGGCCGACGACGCGGACGAGTCCTCGGCGGTCGAGGTCGGGGATCTCGTCGGCCGGGTCGGCGTCTCCGACGTACGGACGCCCTTCGCCGGGCAGGTCATCCGCTGGCTGGCCGCCGAGGGCGAGCGGGTCCAGGAGGGCCAGCCGCTCGTCTGGCTCCGGGTACCCGACGCCCGCTGATGGCTGTCGTCCTCGTCACCGGAGGCACGCGCGGCATCGGTGCGGCGTGCGTCGAGTGGTTCCTGGCCAACGGCGACGAGGTCGCCACGACGTTCCGCTCGGCCGACCCGCCGGCAGCGCCCGACGGTGCCGATCCCGACCGCTTCCTCGCCGTGCGCTGCGACGTGCGCGACCCGGCGCAGGTCGAGGCGGCGTACACCGCCATCGAGGAACACTGGGGCCCGGTCCAGGTGCTCGTGGCCAATGCCGGCATCACCTTGGACTCGCTGATGCTGCGGATGAGCGACCAAGCCTTCCACGAGGTGATCGATGCCAACCTGACAGGCTCGTTCCGGGTGGCCAAGCGGGCCCTCGCCAAGATGCTCCGGTTGCACACCGGCCGCATCATCTTCGTCTCGTCGGTCGGTGCCTTCGTCGGCCTCCCGGGGCAGGCCAACTACGCCGCCTCCAAGGCCGGTCTGGTGGGCATGGCCCGCGCCATTGCACGGGAGGTGGGCAGCCGGCAGATCACGGTCAACGTGGTCGCCCCCGGCCTGATCGACACCGACATGACCGCATCACTGGGGGCCGACCGGGTTGCGCTCATGACGAGCCAGGTGCCGCTGGGCCGCGCCGGCAGCGCGCAGGACGTGGCGGCGGTGGTGGGATTCTTGGCCTCCGACGCCGCTGCATACGTGACCGGGGCCGTCGTGCCAGTCGACGGTGGGCTCGGCATGGGCCTGTAGCGTTCAGGAGAACCGACAGACAAGGAGCAGACAGTGGACAGCGACGCAACGTTCGAGAAGTTTCGCGAGTGCGCCGTAGAGGTACTGCAGGTGCCGGCCGAGAAGATCACCAAGGAGGCCAAATTCGCCGACGACCTCGATGCCGACAGCCTTGACCTCGTCGAGCTCGTGATGGCGCTGGAGGAGGCCTTCGACATCACCGTCGAGGAGACCGAGCTCGAGGACATCACCACTGTCGGGCAGGCCTTCGATCTGATCTCCTCGAAGCTCTGATGCAGGTCGGGATCGGCGCCGATGGCCCGATCCGGGGGCGGCGGGTCGCCGTCACCGGCCTGGGGGCGGTCACCTGCTGCGGGGTGGGGGTGGACGCGCTCTGGGAGGGGCTCCTGCATCCATCTGTCGTCGGCGGGAGGGTGCGGGACTACGAGCCCAAGGACTGGTTCGGCCCCAAGGAGATACGCCATCTCGACCGCTTCGCCCAGCTGTCCATGGTCTCCGCCGACATGGCGGTCGAGGCGGCGGGTGACCTGTCCGTCGACCCCGCCAAGGCGGGTGTCGTGTTCGCGACCGGGGTGGGCGGGTTCGAGACGTTGGCCGACCAGGTGGGCGTCTACAACGAGAAGGGGGCCGACCGGGTCTCACCGCGCCTGGTGCCGATGATGATGGCCAACGCCGGCGCCGCCGGTATCTCCATGCGGCTCGGGTGGCGCGGACCGTCCGAGGTGATCTGCACCGCATGCGCCGCCGGCACGCACGCGATCGCGGCGGCGGCACGCCTCGTCGCCACCGGACGCTGCGACGTCGCCGTCGGCGGCGGCTCGGAGGCCAGCATGCATCCCGTGGCCCTGGCCGCATTCGCCAACATGACCGCTCTGTCCACGTCGGGCCACTCTCGTCCCTTCGACGCCCGCCGGGACGGCTTCATGATGACCGAGGGTGCGGCGGCCCTGGTCCTCGAGGACTGGGACCGCGCCGTGGCACGCGGCGCCACCATCTACGCCGAGCTGGCCGGGTCGGCGAGCACAGCCGACGCCCACCACATCACCGCGCCGTCGCCCGACGGGTCCGGCGCCGTCGCCTGCATGGAGCTGGCGCTGGCGGACGCGGGGATCGAGCCTTCCGACGTCGGCCACATCAATGCCCACGGCACCTCGACCCCACTGAACGACCTGGCCGAGGCGCGCGCCATCGACAAGGTGTTCGGCGAGCCCGGACCGTTGGTGACCTCGACCAAGGGTGTCACGGGCCACGGGTTGGCGGCGGCGGGGGCCATCGAAGCGGTCGCCGCGGTGCTCACCATCCATCGTGGGACGATCCCGCCCACCGCCGGCTACGAGGAACCCGACCCCGAGATCACGATCCGTGTGGTGCACGGCGAGCCCAGGCCCTGGCAGCCCGCGGCCGTCCTCTCGAACTCGTTCGGCTTCGGTGGCCACAACGGCTGTCTGGTCCTGCTGCCCCCCGGCTGAACCCAGCCGGTAAGGTCGCACCTCCGCTGCCGCCCGGCAGCGCTCCGTGAGGACCCGTGAGGTTCCGTCGATGGGAAGACTGCAGACCTGGGGCGCCGCGGCGCGCCGTTCCCGCTGGTTCTGGGTGCTGGCCGCGTTGGTCGCCGCGGCGCTGGTCGGCGGCGGGGTGGCGTTGGCCACCCGCAGCACGACACCGCCGTCCCCATCGGCCGCGGCGTCGACCCGCGCCGTGGCTCTCGGGGATTCGGTCCCCTACGGGCACGGGCTCGCCAACCCCTACCCGACGTCGCAGATCGGACTCCCGGCCGACGCCGTGTCCCAGGGGCCGTCGACGAGTGCCTACCCGAGCCTCGTGGCAAGAGACTTCGGCCTGACCATGACGGTGCGGGCCTCGAACTGCGAGCTCGTGGGCGACCAGCTCGCCATCAGCGGGGCGGTGGCCGACGCCGCGGACAATACGGCACGGGACGGACAGTGCCCCGACCCCCCGCAGCAGGCGCGAAACCTGGGTGACGAGATCGCCGCGACGGGACTGGCCGAGCACCCCGCCCGGCTCGTCCTGCTCCAAGACGGGGCCGACGACATGGAGTTCGCCCGCTGCCTGGAGTACCAGCTGGCCCAGATCCTGGGCACACGCATCGGGCTCGGGACATCCTGTATCGAGAACGGCATGGTGACGCCGCACGTGGCGGCCGACCTCGCCAACGTCCGCACCAGCCTGGCCCACGCCATCGAGACCGTCGCACCGCACACGGCCACCATCGCCGTGCTCGACTACTACCAGCCCATCCCGAACCCGTCGGAGATCGCCGACGACACCGGGGCTTCCGGCCTCCAGACGAACTTGGTCTGTGCCGGCCTCAAGTCCAACGGCGCCACCACCTTCGCCGGTGCACAGGTGGTGCTCGCCGCGCTGAACAAGGCGATCGCCGGCGCGGTGGCCGATGCCCGCGCCGACCACGTCACGAACGTCACCCTGGTGGACGTCTCGGCAGTGCTGGACGGGCACGGCATCTGCACGGTGGACCCCTGGGTCTTCTCCGGCGAGCCGCTGCCCGACACCACGCTGGCGGCCGATGCCGAGCACATCGTGGCCGCCAAGGCCTGCAGCGGCACCGACGCCCTCCATGGCGTGCTGTCGTGCGCCTCGCTGGTCGCCCAGGCCGACCGAGCCGAGAAGAACCTCGAGGACTACGTCTGGCGGGCCGCGCACCCCACGGCGGCGGGTCAGCGCGCCCTGGCTGCCGCGGTGGAGCGCCGGCTGCGCGGTCGGGTCTAGTCGATCGCCTTTCGCAACGACCCGACGAAGGCAGCCGCACCGTCCGGGCCTTCGTCCTCCAGGAGCCGGCGCACCAGCGCCGAGCCGACCACCACCCCGTCGGCCACCTGGCACACCTCGGCGGCCTGGGCCGGGGTCGACACGCCGACGCCGACGCAGACGGGCATGTCGGTACAGGCACGGATGCGCTCCACGACCCGGGCCGCGTCGACCCCCAGCTCGCCGCGCTCGCCGGTCACCCCCATGCGGGCCACGGCGTAGACGAAGCCGCGCGCCCGGGCGCAGATGCGACCGACCCGCTCCGGCGGGCTGGAGGGGGCCACGAGTAGGACGGTGTCCACCCCCGCCATGTCCGCCTCGGCGGCCCACGGCCCGATCTCCTCAATGGGGAGGTCGGCGATGATGGCACCGCTCACGCCGGCGGCCGCCATGGAGCGGGCCATGCGCCGGTGGCCCGCCCGGTACACGAGGTTGTAGTAGGTCATGACGGCCACCGGCACGGGGGCCTCCGTCCGCGCGATGCCGTCGAGCACCTCGGCCGGCACCGTGCCACGGTTGAGGGCGCGCAGCGCCGCTTCCTGAACGACGGGGCCGTCCATCATCGGGTCCGAGAAGGGGATGCCCACCTCGACGGCGTCCGCCCCGGCGGCCACGACTGCGGCCAGCGACTGGCCCCAGTCCTCGGTCATGCCGCCCATGAGGTACGGGATGAGCAGCTTGCGGCCCCGCTCGCGGCGGGCGCGCAGCTCCTTCTCCAAGTCAGGCATCGTGCGTGCCAGCGAAGATCTCGCGCACCTGGGCCACGTCCTTGTCGCCCCGCCCCGAAAGTGTGATCAGCACGGTCGAGCCGGAGGGCAACGCGTCCGTGCCGGCGGTCCGCGCCACCCAGGCCACGGCGTGCGCGGACTCCAGCGCCGGGATGATGCCCTCCGTATGGCTGAGGAGCCGGAAGGCCTGCAGCACCTCGGCGTCGTCGGCGGTGGAGTACTCGGCCCGCCCGATGGCCGCCAGGTGCGCGTGCTCGGGGCCGAGCCCCGGATAGTCCAGCCCGGCCGAGATCGACTCGGCCTCTAGAATCTGCCCTGCCTCGTCCTGCAGCAGGCGCGAGTGCATGCCGTGCAGCACTCCGGGGATGCCGTTGGTGATGGCCGCGCCGCCGGCGGCCTCCACGCCGACGAGTCGCGCTCCCGTGTCGACGAAGCCGGCGAATGTCCCCGCGGCGTTGGACCCGCCGCCGATGCACGCCACCACCACGTCGGGATCGGACCCGCCGAGCACGGCGCGGCACTGCTGGCGCGCCTCTTCCCCCACGACGCGCTGGAACTGGCGGACCATGTAGGGGAACGGGTGCGGACCCATCACCGACCCGAGGCAGTAATGCGTGGTCTCCACCGTCGCCACCCACTCGCGCATGGCCTCGTTCACCGCGTCCTTCAGAGTGCGGCTGCCCGACGTGACGGGGCGCACCGTCGCACCGAGCAGCTCCATCCGGAACACGTTGAGCTCTTGGCGCTTCGTGTCGACTTCACCCATGAAGACGGTGCACTCCAGACCGAAGAGCGCCGCCGCCGTGGCGGTGGCCACACCGTGCTGGCCGGCTCCGGTCTCCGCGATCATGCGTGACTTGCCCATCCGCCTCGTGAGGAGCGCCTGGCCCACCACGTTGTTGAGCTTGTGCGAACCGGTGTGCGCCAGGTCCTCGCGCTTGAGCAGCACCCGCACACCGAGTCGCTCCGAGAGGCGGCGGCACTCGGTCACCGGGGTGGGGCGCCCGCCGTAGTGGTGCAGCAGCCCGTCCAGCTCGGCACGGAACGCCGGGTCGTCCCAGGCGTCGTCGAACCACTTCTCGAGCTCGAGGCAGGCGGGCATCAAAGACTCGGGGACGAAGCGCCCGCCGAACTCGCCGAACCGGCCGTCGGGGCCGGGCCGTCCCATGAGGCTCTCGTCGTTCACCCGTCCCTCCAGTCGTAGGGCTCCTCGGTGGCGGCCTCCGCCAGCGGGTCGCGGCTGGCCGCGTCCGCACCGGCCTTCCGGGCGTTGGCGATGAAGTCCCGCACCAGCAGCGGGTCCTTGCGGCCGGGCGAGGACTCGACGCCGGTGGACACGTCCACCCCCGCCGGCCGCAGGTTGGCCACCGCCTGGGCGACGTTCTCGGGTCGCAGGCCGCCCGAGACGATGAGGCGGTGGTGATCGGCCACGCCCTCGGCGAGCCGCCAATCGAAGACCTGGCCCGAACCCGGATTGTCGCCGTCGACGAGGAGGTAGTCCGCCCCGAAGTCCTCGAAGCGGACGATGGCGCGCTCGCCCGCCTTGAAGGCCTTGATCACGGTGGGCACCCGCGCCCTGACCCACTGCGTCTCCTCGGCGGTCTCGTGTCCGTGCAGCTGCGCCGCACCAAGACCCGCCAGCCGCACCGCCTCCACGACGCGTTGGGGCGCCTCGTCGCGGAACACCCCGACGGTCAGCACCTCCTCGGGCAGGCGCTTGGCGATGTCGGCCGCGAGCTGCACCGAGACCTGCCGTGGCGAGGGGGCGAAGATGAAACCCACAGCGGACGCCCCGAGGCTGACCGAGAGCAGCGCGTCGGCCTCCGAGGTGATGCCGCAGATCTTGACGAGCAGGCCGTCCGTCATCGCGCCCCGACCGGATGACCGACCAGCTCGCGGAGCCGGGCCGCCCTGTCCCCCGCCCGCACGAGCGTCTCGCCGACCAAGATGGCGTCGTACCCCGCCTCGGCCAGTCGCCGGGCGTCGGCCGCGTCCCGGATGCCCGACTCGGCGACGGCGGTCACTCCGAGCGGGATGCGCGCGGCCAAGTCGCAGGCGCGCTCGTGATCGACGTCGAAGGTGCGGAGGTCGCGCTGGTTGACGCCGACGAGTCCGCACCCCGCGGCCAGCGCGCGGTCGAGCTCGGCCGCGTCGTGCACCTCGACGAGCGCCGCCAGGCCCAGCTCGGCGGCCAGTCCGGCGCAGCGCCGCAGTTCGTCGTCGTCGAGCGCCGCCACAATGAGGAGCACCGCGTCCGCGCCCAGGAGACGGGCGTCGGCCACGTCCGCTTCCTGGACCGTGAAGTCCTTGCGCAGGACGGGGAGGCCCGAGGCCTGGCGGGCGGCGACCAGGTCCGCCGCCGAACCGCCGAAGTACGCCTCGTCGGTCAGTACCGACAGGCACGCGGCGCCCCCGGCGACGTACTCCTTGGCCACGAGGTCGGGCTGGAGACCGGGGTCGAGGTCGCCCTTGGACGGGGAACGTCGCTTGATCTCCGCGATGCACGACAGCCCACCACCCCGCAGGGCGCCCGTGAAGTCCCGCGGTGCGGGCAGGCCCGCCGCCCGCTCGACCAGCGCACCGAGCGGGCGGTCGTCACCGGCGGCGCGGGCCCGGTGGGAGGCGAGGATGTCCGCCAGGTAGGTGGGCATGACGCTTCAGCGTAGTGGCGCCCCCTTTCGGCCCCCGCCCACCACCGGCGCAGGGTCACGGCCCCACGGGCTCCCGCCCGCCGCGGTCAGGCCCGGATCCGGCTCAAGATCTTCTCGCGGCGCAGGCGGCCCGCGCGTGGAGAGCGCGTCCGGCACTGTCTCGGCGGCGGCACTCGGCAGCGCAGCGTCTTGCAGCATCTTGGCGATGCCCGAGTAGAGCACCTCGATCGTGAAATCGTCGACTTCGATCGCGGCCACCTCGGTCCCGTCGTCCGCCAGGCGGATGACCCTGACCATCAGTCGGCCCGTGCCCGCGAGTGCGTCTCCTCGCCCTGGCGCTCAATGGCGACGCACCCGCCGTCTCGGAAGATCCATCCCGCCTCGCGCCACGGACGCAGCTCGGGCAGCGTCCCGGACGTGCTCGCCTCCGCCTCCGCGGCCGCCTGCTCCCCCTGGCGCTTCATGACGCGAGCGTGCACCCCCGTTGTCTCATGTTCGGTGACGTCCGGTTGCAATTCCGGTGCGTTGCCGCGCCGGGCCCCTCGGTGCCGGCTCAGCGCGCGAACAGGTGCCACCCGGCCCACATCCAGGTCAGAACCAGGACGACCCGCAGGACGGGCCCCGTGGCCAGCCGGGCCAGCACGACCATGGGACGGGCCGGCGCCGCCCGCGCCGAGCGGGACGACGCCCACAGCGCCAGCGCGCCAGCCCCGAGCACCGCCCAGACCGTGTAGGTCAGCGCGGCGCTCACGGCGGCGTCACGGGTTCTGACCCGGTGGGTCCGGCCGGCGTGCCCCGGATGACGATGCCGGCGCCGAGGCACAGCCAGCCGAAGAGGACAAGCGCCTTCAACAGGTAGAAGCGGTCCAGCGCGTCCGCCATGGAGCTCAACGTCGGGTGGGCGCCGCGGCTGCCCCGGGCGAGGTACTGCGCCAGCTCCCAGACCACGATGGCCCCGAGGAGCACGACCCAGGCCCGGAAGGGATGGCCCGCTGCCTTCCCGGGCGGTACCAACGGCTGCGGGCGTCGCGGCCAGCGCACCACCACGGCCAGCGCCAGCCCGGCGATCGGGAGCGCGGCGATGACGTCGGCCGGCCCGGTGAACGCCGTCGTCGCGGCCGCCGCCAGGGCGTAGGCCCCGCCCGCGACGAGCGCCGCCGGGGTGCGCCAGCCACCCTCGTGCCGGCCGTCTGGCAACGATCCGCCCGCCGTCAGGCCGAGCCGGTGCCGGCGGGGACGACCAGCGGCAGCGGCTCGACGCGGGCTGGGCGCGAGCCCCCGAGCCCGTCTCCCGAGCGCACCCGGACCGGGCCCGGGGCCCCCACGGCACGGTGGAGATAGCCGAGCGCCACCCAGGCGCCCAGCTCCGCGCTCCACGCCGCGGCGGTGACGGTGCCGACCACCTTGTCCCCGGCGGCGCCGTCGCCGGCGGGCGCCTCCCCGGCGTGCAGCGTCATGCCCTGCGCCAGAGCGGCCGACTCCGTCTCGGGCCCCGACGGCCCCACCACCCCGACGAGCCGGCGGGCCACGTTCGAGCCGCGGGAGTCGATCCGCGCCACGAGCTCTTGTCCCGTGTAACAGCCCTTCGTGAAGCTCACGGTCCGATCCACCAGCCCTGCCTCGGCGGCGATCGTCTTGCCCGTCAGCTCGGTGCCCATGGCCGGCACCCCCGAGACGATGCGGCAGGCCTCGACCGCGTCGGCGCCACACGCCACCAGCCCGGCCGGCAGGTCGGCGGCGTCGGGCCCGAGCACCACGTCGTCCGGGCCGAGCAGGTCGAGCCCCGTCCACCCGTTCCACGCGAAGGGCAGCGCCAGCACCCCCCGCTCGGCCAGCACCGCCAGCAGGCCCGCCGCCACCTCGCCGACTGCCTCGCCCCGCAGGGAGAGGCAGTGCCAGGGGAGCCGCTCCAGCTCCACCTTGGAGCGCAGGAGGAAGCGCCGCAGCCGCGCCGCCACCGCGTCGCCGTAGCCGCCCTCGACGTCGAGCACGAAACCCTGCGCGTCGGTGCGGGTCACCCGCAGCAGGGCCGACAGCTTCCCGTCCGGCTCCAGCAGCAGGCTGTCCGCCGCTTCGCCCACCGCCAGGGCGGCCACGTCCTGGCTCAGCTGGCCCTGCAGGTACGCCTCGGCGTCGGGCCCGCGCACCGCCAGCACGTCGCGGGGCGAGCGGAACGCCCCAGCCCCGTGCCGCAATGCCGCCGTCTCGGCGTCGAGGGGGCTCACCGGTCCGTCACCGGCCCCCGGCGTGCCGCTCCCATGCGCCGCGCCGCGGTGACCGCCACGAGCAGTGCGCCGGCCTTGTGCGCACACTCCTCGTCCTCGCTCTGGGGATCGCTGTCGGCCACGATGCCGGCACCCGCCTGCACGCTGGCCCGGCCGTCGGGTGTGACGACCATGGTCCGGATCGCGATGGCGGTGTCGAGGTTGCCCGAGAAGTCGATGTAGCCGACCACCCCCCCGTACACGCCGCGTTTGGTGGGCTCGAGCTCGTCGATGATCTCCATGGCCCGTACCTTGGGCGCGCCCGAGAGCGTCCCCGCCGGCAGCGTGGCGCGCAGCACGTCGATCGGCCCCTTGCCGTCGGCCAGCTCCCCGGACACCTGCGAGGTGATGTGCATGATGTGGCTGTAGCGCTCGATCGTCATCAGCTCGTCCACCTTCTCCGTGCCGAAGCGCACGACCCGCCCCACGTCGTTGCGGGCCAGATCCACCAGCATGATGTGCTCGGCCAGCTCCTTGGGGTCCTCCGCCAGCTCGCCCTCGAGGAGCCGATCGTGCTGCTCGTTCTCCCCGCGCGGCCGAGAGCCCGCGATGGGGCGTGAGATCACGACGCCGTCGCGCAGGCGCACCATCGGCTCGGGCGACGCCCCGACGACGGTGACCTCCGGGAAGCGCAGGAAATAGAGGTACGGGCTCGGGTTGAGCAGTCGCAGGGCCCGGTACACGTCGAAGGCATCGGCCTCGAGCGTGAGGTCGTAGCGCTGCGACAGCACGACCTGGAAGATGTCGCCGGCGCGGATGTGCTCCTTCGCCACGCCGATCGCCGCCGTGTACTCCTCCGACGTCATGGTCCTCGCCGCGCCGGCCTTCTCGAGCCCGGGCGGTGGCGCTGCCACGACGTCGCCCGTCGCGGACCCCGGCGCCGGCCGGACGCAGTCGGCCGCCAGCTCGCGCAGGCGGTCGCAGGCCGACTCGTAGGCGTCCGTCACCGCGTCCGGGTCGACCACCCCGCCGGGCGCCTCGGGCACCACGACGTTGTCCACCAGCACGACGCGCTGACGCCAGTGGTCGAAGGCGCAGAACTGCCCGATCACCACCAACGCCGCGTCGGGGTGGCCCAGGTCGTCGTGGGGCGGGTCGGGCAGCCGCTCGACCTCGCGTACGACGTCGTAGCCGAGATACCCGACGAGACCCCCGTGCAGCGGCGGCAGCCCGGGCAGCGTCGGGGACTGGAAGCGCGCCACCAGGCCCTCCACGGCGGAGAGGATGCCGTCGTCGGAGCGCTGCAGGCCGAGCCGCCCCGTCGTCTCGACGGCGCGTCCCCTGGCGGTCAACGTGGCGAGGGGACGCCTGCCCACGAACGAGTAGCGGCCCCAGCGCTCGCCACCCTCGACCGACTCGAAGAGAAACCCCTCGCCGTCGCCCACCACGTTGGCGAAGCAGGCCACGGGGGTCACGGTGTCGGCGACCACCTCGCACCACACGGGCACGATGGTGTGCTCCTTGGCCAGGGCGGCGAACTCGGCCGGGTCGGGCCGGAAGACGAGCGCACCCGGGCCCGACGCCGGGCTCGGGCCGCCCCGGGGGCTCACGGCGCGGGCACCCCCGGGCCCGTGCCGACGGTGCGGTGGAAGCACGATCGCTCCCCGGTATGACAGGCCCCTCGTCCGTGCTGGTCCACCAGCACCACCAGGGCGTCGCCGTCGCAGTCCAGCCGCACCTCGCGCACGTACTGGCGATCACCCGACGTCTCGCCCTTCTGCCAGTACTCCCGGCGGCTCCGGCTGTAGAACCACGAGCGCCCCGAGGCCAGCGTCCGGCGCAACGCCTCGGCGTCCATGTAGGCGAGCGTCAGCACCGTGCCGTCCGTGGCGTCCTGCACGATGGCGGGCACCAGGCCGTCAGGGTCCTTGGCGAAGTCCACCGCACCCACCAGGTCCTCGTCGACCTTCAGCGCGATCCCCTCGGGCACGGCGGAGGCCGCGGCGGCCCCGGCCCCGGTGGCACTCAAAGGTAGAGCCCCGTGCCGCTGTCGTTGCGGGTGGACGCGATGGCGTGGATGTCGCGCTCGCGCAGGATCACGTACTCCTCGCCGTGCACCTCGACCTCGAAACGGTCCTCGGGATTGAACAGGACGGTGTCGCCGACCTTGACGGTGCGGACGTGCGGACCGACCGCCACCGCTTCGGCCCAGGTCAGGCGCCGGGTGATCTGCGCCGTCGCCGGTATGAGGATGCCGGCACGGGAGCGCCGCTCGCCGTCGGTCGGCGAGATCTGGACCATGACGCGGTCGAAGAGCACCGAGATCGGCTGCTTGTCCTCGGGCTGAGCGGTCGCCGCCATCGCGGCCTGCGCCTCGCCCCCGGCCTCGGCAGACCCGTTCTTCCTCGTCGACGTGGGCACCCTCGCACGGTACCGCACGAGGGCACCCTTCCAGGTCAGACGGGCCGGACGGTGACGCCGCGCGCCGCCATGTAGGCCTTGGCCTCCCCGATGCTGAACTCACGCCGGTGGAAGATGGAGGCCGCCAGCACCGCGTCGGCCCCGCCCTCGAGGGCGCCGTCCACCAGGTCCTGGAGCCGCCCCACGCCGCCCGACGCCACCACCGGGATCTCCACGGCGTCGACGACCGCCCGCGTCAACGCGAGGTCGAACCCATCCTTCGTGCCGTCGCGATCCATGGACGTGAGCAGGATCTCGCCCGCCCCGTTGGCGGCACACTCGGCGGCCCAGGCCACCGCGTCGCGGCCGGCCGGCCTCCGTCCCCCGTGCGTGTACACCTCCCAGCCACCATGCTCCCCCCGGGCCCGTGCGTCGATGGCCACGACCACGCACTGCCCGCCGAACTCGGCCGCGATCTCCCGCACCAATTCCGGGCGCTCCACCGCTGCGGTGTTCACGGCGACCTTGTCCGCCCCGGCGCGCAGGAGGCGGCGTGCGTCCTCGGCCTGCCTGACGCCGCCACCCACCGTCAGGGGGATGAAGACCTGCTCGGCCGTGCGGGCCACCACCGAGACCATGGTGTCGCGCTGCTCGGAGGAGGCCGTGATGTCGAGGAACGTGATCTCGTCGGCGCCCTCGGCGTCGTAGCGTGCGGCCAGCTCGACCGGGTCGCCTTCGTCGGTGAGGCCGACGAAGCGGACGCCCTTGACGACGCGGCCCGCGGTGACGTCGAGGCAGGGGATCAGGCGGACGCTGCGCACGCGGCCAACGCCTCCTTCACGCCCAGCCGTCCTTCGACCAGCGCCTTGCCGACAACAGCGCCGGTCAGGGCGCGCCCCGATGCCCGGAGCCGGGCCAGGCTCGCCAGGTCCACCGCCGACGCCACGCCCCCCGACGCGATCAGCGGGAGCGCGGTGCCGGCGAGCAGTGACCCGAGGCCGGCCACATCGGGACCGGCCAGCATGCCGTCCCGGGCCACCGCCGTGGCCACGACTGCGCCGATCGGCTCGCCCGCCCACTCCTCCAGCAGCTCGCGCACGGCGCGGCCCGAGCCGGTCCGCCAGCCCTGGGACTGTGCCTCGGCCACCCCGTCCTCCCCCACCCGGTAGTCGAGGCCCACCGCCACGCCCCCGGGCCAGCGACGCGCGCAGCGAGCGGCCAACGCCGGCTCTTCCAGCACGGCCGTGCCGAGCACGACCCGGGCCACGCCGCTGCCCAGCAGCTCGGCGACGGCCTCCTCCGACCGGATGCCCCCGCCGGCCTGCACGCGGACCGAGGCGGCGCCGGCCAGGCGGACGATCTCGGCCAGCGCGGCGCGCTCGTGGGGCACGCCGGTGCGCGCGGCCTCGAGGTCGACGACGTGGATCCAGCGCGCGCCGCCGGCGATGTAACGGGCCGCGAGCGCGGTGGGGTCGCCGTACCCCTTCTCGCGGTCGAAGTCGCCCTGCGTGAGCCGGACGGCGGTCCCCGCCCGCAGGTCGATGGCCGCGAGCAGCTCCATCACGACGGTCGTGCCGCCGCCAACGCCACGAAATTCGCCAGGAGCGCCAGGCCGGTGGCGCCGGACTTCTCCGGGTGGAACTGCGCGCCCCAGAGCGGACCCCTGGTGACGAGCGCGGCGACCGGCCCGCCGTAGTCGCACACGGCAACCGTCTCGCTTCCGACCGGCGGCGCGTACGAGTGGACGAAGTACACCCACGGGTGCTCGCCCAGACCCCGCAGCGGTGCCGGCGTGCCGTCGCCGACGACGTCCAGCGTGTTCCACTGCATCTGCGGATGTTTGACGCCGGGCGGCAGAGGACCGACGGTCCCGGCGAAGACACCCAGACCCCGGGCACCGGGGCTCTCGACGGAGTCCTCGTAGAGGAGTTGGAAGCCGACGCAGACCCCGAAGAAGGGCACGCCGGCAGCGAGTGCCGTCCGGGCGGGTTCCTCCAGGCCGCTCTCCCCCAGCGCCCGCGCACAGGCGCCGAACGCGCCGACACCAGGGAGCACGACCCCATCGGCCGCCTCGACCGTCGCCGCGTCGGTGACCAGGCGCGCCGCCGCGCCCACGTGCTGCAACGCCTTCTCGGCGGAGCGGAGATTGCCGATGCCGTAGTCGAGCACGGCAATGCGTGGCCCTCCGGTCACAGGCTGCCCTTGGTCGAGGGGATGCCACCCCCCTCCACGCGCACGGCGTCGCGCAGGCAGCGGGCGACCCCCTTGAAGCTTGCTTCCAGCATGTGGTGCGTGTTCTTCCCGTGCAGGCGGTGGACGTGCAGCGTGAGACCGGCTGCGGTGGTGAAGGCACGCCAGAACTCCTCGGCCAGCTGCGGGTCGAAGGGCGGATTGCCCAGGCCCGGGGTATCGGGTGCGAACTCGAGCCCATAGGCGAGGAACGGCCGCCCCGACAGGTCGAGCGCGACCTCAATGAGCGCCTCGTCGAGCGGCAGCAGCACGGAGGCGAAGCGGCGGATGCCCGCCTTGTCACCGAGCGCCTCGGCCAGGCACCCGCCCAGCACGATCCCGACGTCCTCCACCGTGTGGTGTGCATCGACGTGGAGGTCGCCGGTCGCCCGCACGGTGAGATCGAAGGAGGCGTGGCGGCCCAGCTGCTCGACCATGTGGTCGAAGAAGGGCAGGCCGGTCGAGACCTCGGTCCGGCCGACACCGTCGATGCTGAGCGCGACGTCCACGGTGGTCTCCTTGGTGGCGCGCTGCTTGGTGGCACGGCGGTCGGCGGTGGTCACAGGCTCTCCTTCAAGGCGTGGAGGAAGCGGTCGTTCTCCTCGGCGGTCCCGATGGTGACGCGCAGGCAGCCCCGCAGCCCCTCCCACCCGGCGCAGTTGCGGATGAGCACCGAGCGCGCGAGGAGCGAGGCCCACACGTCGTCCGCGTCGCGGTCGCGCGGGCGGAACAGGATGAAGTTGGCGTCGGAGGGCCAGCTGTCGACGGGCAGGTCCGCCAGCGCCGCCGCCACGCGCCCCCGCTCCTCCGCGATCCGGGCCACCCGGGACTCCATCTCCGGCACGTGGCGCAGGGCCAGGAGGCCGGCCAGCTGCGTCTGCGCGGAGAGGTGATACGGCAGCACGACCGCTTCGCACGCCGCCACCACGGCCGGGTCGGCCACCAGGTAGCCGAGCCGCGCGCCGGCCATGGCCCAGGTCTTGGAAAAGGTGCGGGTCACCACGAGGCCCGGGTGCTCGGGCCCGCGCATGTCGAGCGCCGACCAGGGGGAGAACTGGCCGTAGGCCTCGTCGACGATGACCAGGCCCGGCGCGGCGCGGCACACGGCGGCGACGGTGCCGGGCGGCTCGGCGCGCCCGGTCGGGTTGTTGGGCGAGCACAGGAACGTGATGTCGGGGCACCGCGCGGCCAGCAGCGACGCGGCGTCGTGAGGATCGATCTGGAAGTCGTCGTCGCGCGACCCCTCGACGAGCTCGGTCCCCGTGATGCGCGCGATGTGCGAGTGCAGGGCGTAGGTGGGCTCGAACACCAGGGCGCGGCGCCCGGGGCCGCCGAACGCCAACAGGAGACACTGCAGCACCTCGTTCGACCCGTTGGCACAGAAGACCTCCTCCGGCGAGACCCCGTGGAGATCGGCGACGGCCTGGCGCAACTCGGTGGCCGGCCGGTCGGGGTACCGGTTGAACGAGACCTCCTCCAACGCCGCCAGCAGTTCCTGGCGCCAGGCATCGGGCGGCGCGAAGGGCGACTCGTTCGTATTGAGGCGAACCTCGGCGGAGACTTGGGGAGAGTGGTACCCCTCGGCCAGCTCGAGGTCGGGGCGGACGGGTGGCACGGCGCTCACTGTGCGCCCCGGTCCTCGAGCGCCTCCAGCCGGCGCCGCACGGAGTCGGCGTGCGCCGGGAGCCCCTCGGTCTCCGCCAGCGTGATGACGCGCGGGCCCAGCGAGCGCAACGCCTCCGGGGTGGCGCGCACCGCGTGCAGGTGCTTGCGGAAGTCGTCGGCCCGCAGCGCCGACGCGAAGCGGGCCGTGCGGTTCGTGGGCAGGACGTGGTTGGGACCGGCGATGTAGTCGCCCAAGCTGGCGGGCGACCAGTCCCCGAGGAACACGGCGCCCGCGTTCTGCACGAACCCCAGCATGGCCGCTGCCTCGTCCTCGGGCACCATCAGCTGCAGGTGCTCGGGCGCGATCGTGTTCGCCACCGCCACCGCGTGCTCCGGGCCGTCGACCAGGCAGGCGATCCCCGCCGTGGCCAGCGTGGCCTCCAGGTCGGACCGGCGACCCGAGCCCGCCACGATGCGGTCCACCTCGGCCGACACCGCCCCGGCGAGGGACGGATCCCACGTGACCAGCCAGGCCAGCCCGTCGGGGCCGTGCTCCGCCTGGACGACCAGATCGATGGCGGCAAAAGCGGCCGGCGCGGACGGGCCCGCCACCACGACGATCTCGGACGGCCCGGCGAAGGCGGACGCCACGCCGACCAGTCCGGACACCTGGCGCTTCGCCTCGGCCACGTACGCATTCCCCGGACCGGCGATCACGTCGACCTTCGGCACGCTGGGCGTCCCGTAGGCCATGGCGGCCACGGCCTGCGCACCGCCGATGCGGTAGACCTCGTCAATCCCCGCGATGGAGGCGGCGCACAGCGTGGCGCCGTCGACCCGGCCGTCGGCCGCCGGGGGCACGCAGAGCGCGACGCTCCCGACCCCGGCCACGCGTGCCGGCGCCGCGCACATGAGGACCGTCGACGGGTAGCGCGCCCGGCCTCCCGGCGCGTAGAGCCCGGCACGCTCGACCGGCCGAGTCAGGTGCTGCACCGTGATGCCGCCGTCGACCAGGTCTCCCGGCGGTGCACCCTCCTGCGCGTGGTAGGCGAGGATGCGGCGGTACGCCACCTCGAGCGCCTCGCGCAGGTCGCGGTCGACGGCGCCGTACGCATGTTCCAGCTCCGCGGCCGGGACCCGCAGACCGTCGGAGACGTCGACCTTGTCCAACGCCGCCGTGTGGCGGACCACGGCGGCGTCGCCCTCGTCGCGCACCTGCGCCAGGATGCGCGCCACCGTGTCGTGGACGTCCGCTCCGGGCGCCGCGGGCCGCGGCAGGGCACCGTCGAAGGGCGGTTCCGTGCCGCGCAGGTCCAGGACGCGAAGGGGCATAAGACCCCAAGGTTACCGGCGCGCCCGCCGGGGCCGGCCCGGTCGCGGCACCGGCGGCGCCCGCCATCGGCCATCATCGGGGGATGTCAACTGCCGCCGAGATCTCCTCCCTGTCCTCCACCCTCGCCGAGCTGCACGAGCGGGTGACCGCCATGGCCGAGGGCGCCTTGTCCAGCGGTGACGAGGACATGGCTCATGAGCTGATCGCCGTGGAGCGCTCGCTCGGGGGGGCGCTGCGGCGTCTGCGCCGCTTCTCCCAGGCCAGGACCCCGGGCCGGTGAGCCGGCTCGGGGTCCTCTCTTCAGCGTCGCGGTGCGCCGGCGCGCAGCCTCACACGGCGTAGAGGACGAGCTCGTGACCGAGCAGCGCCGCAGCGGTGCGCAGCACCGTCTGGCGTTGCGCGACGACCGCGTAGTTGCGCCGTTCGGCCAACTCGACGACGGCCACCACGCTGAGGTCCGACGTGTCGCACCGCGCCGCGATCTCCCCGGAACGCCGTGCGGCCTCCCCGCTGAACGGCTCGACCTCCGTCCCGGCCAGCAGTTCGCCGATCCGGTCGCTGCGCGCCTCGGTCCGGTACCCCTCGGCGACCGCCACGGCCGGGATCACCGGCACGATCCCGTTGGACAGCGCGGCCCGGTGCAGGGCCCACATCATGCGGTCGCCTCTCGCCGCGGCGTGCAGGGCACCGAGCCCGTAGACGAGCCCTTCGCGACGGTTTGCGCTCACCGGCGCCGGACTCGCGAGGCCACCCCCGAAACCCCCGAGCGCAGTCGGGCCAGCAGCGCCTCACCCGCGGCGAGCTCCTCGGCGCTGAGCGAGCCGGTCTCGCCCTCCCAGGCGGCCACGCCGCGCAGGCCCTGCCGCACGCGCAGCTGTTTCTCGGCCGCGCCGGAGAGCCACGCGCTGAAGGAGACCCCGTCCTGCTTGGCCGCCTCCTCGACCGCCGCGGCCACCTCGTCGTCGAGCGAGACAGAGCGCTTGGTCACCATGCCCCGAGGGTAGCACCCCAAGTACTACCGCCTTCCACACCCCGCCTGAACAGGTCCGGAAGCACCAATGCCGGCCCGAAGGCCGGCATTGGGCGAGTCGGCCAGGAGGCGGATCCCAGCATCGACTCTTTCGGAACCAGGTGGCGGGAACCGGTTCCGAGGGCAATGGTAGCGCCTGGGTTTTCCGATTTCACCACGACAAACGGGAATTGCCTAAAAAGGGGCCGAAAGTCCCATCACGCGCCGGTTACCGTACCGACGGGCAGAAATCGGCCAAGGGGCATGCACCGCAACGCGGCTTCCGGGCAACGCAGGTCTCCCGCCCGTGGAGGATCATGCGCAGGCTGAAGGCGCCGCGCTCAGCGGCCGGGATGAGGGCGTTGAGCGCAAACTCGACCCTGACCGCGTCGCGCTGCTCCGCCGGCGCCAGCTCCTCGATGAGGCCGAGCCGCTGGCTCACCCGCAGCACGTGCGTGTCCACGGGCAGGCCCGGCAGACCGAAGGCGACGCTGCGCACCACGTTGCCGGTCTTGCGCCCGACCCCCGGGATCGTGACCAACTCGGCCAGATCGGAGGGGACCTCTCCGCCATAGCGCTGCGCGACGGCGGCGGCCATGCCGATCAGGCTCTTGGTCTTGGCGCGGAAGAAACCGGTGGACCGGATGATCTCCTCGACGTCCTCGGGGTTCGCCGCCGCCAGCGCCGACGGGTCGGGATAGGCCGCGAACAGCACGGGCGTGACCATGTTCACCCGGGCATCCGTGCACTGCGCCGAGAGGATCGTCGCAGCGAGCAACTGAAACGCGTCCTTGTGATCCAGTGCGCACAGCTCCTTCGCCGTGCCCGGATAGCGCTCCGCCAGCCGCTCGACGGTGCGCCGCGCCCGACCCTTCGCTGTCCTGGGCATCGCCACCGGTTCACGGTACCGGGTTAGCTTGGCCGTCGTGGGCGCCGCCGACATGGTCGTCATCGACCTCGACCAGCTGGGCGGCGAGGGCCGGGCGGCGCTCTCCGCGCTGCTGGCGCGGGCCGACGCGGCCGACGACCACCCGGCGCTGCCCGAACCGCAGCTCTTGGCGGTGACGCATTCCGGCGCCACCCCGGCGGCCGGGCGTGTCGTCCTCGCCCGCGTGGACGACCGGCTCGCCGGGTGCGCGTTGCTGTCGCAGGCGCAGGACGGCTCGACCGTCGTGCACGCGGTCACCGATCCCACCGCGCGCGCCGGGGGCCGCCGGGGCGACCTGCTGTCCGCGCTCGTGTGCCGCGCTCTGGCCGACGCGCCGCCCGACGCGCCGGTGCACCTGTGGGCGATGCAGGCCGAGGGGGCGGACGACGAGCTCGCGCGCGATCTCGGCTTTCTTCCCGAGCGCGAGCTCCTGCAGATGCGCGTCCGACTCCCGCTCCCGGCCGACGTCGTGGCGGCCACGCGGCCGCTCAAGACGCGGCCGTTCGCGCCCGGGCGCGACGAGCAGGCGTGGCTCGACACCAACAACCGCGCCTTCGCGGACCACTTCGAGCAGGGCTCGTGGACCCTCGATCAGCTCCGACAGCGCATGGCCGCCGACTGGGTCGATGTCGACGGCTTCCTGGTGGCCGACGATCCCGACGGCGCGGGCCTCGTCGGATTCTGCTGGACCAAGATCCACCGGGACCGGACGCCGGTCCTGGGCGAGATCTACGTCATCGCCGTCGACCCGCGCCACCACGGGCAGGGTTGGGGCCGCTCCCTCACCGTGGCGGGGCTGGAGTCCCTGGCGCGGCGCGGTGTCTCCGTGGGGATGCTCTACACCGACGCCGGCAACGAGCGCGCCGTGGCCTTGTACCGCGCGTTGGGCTTCACGGTCGACCATGTCGACCGGTCCTATCGGCGGGCGCCGACGGCGAGCGCGCGGCCGGCGGTCAGCTGACGCCACTGCCGATGGCGTGGCCGACCCCGAAGGTCACGGCGGCGGCCACCGCGGTGACGACGAGCTGGCGCAGTGCGGAGGCGAGGACCGGCCGCTCGGTGAACCGGGCCAGAACCACCCCGACCGCCAGCGCCGCGAGTGCCCCCAGCACCACGGACAGCACGATGGCCCGCGTCCCCGAGGTGAACAGCCACGGGGCCAGGGGGATGAAGGCACCCACGGCGAAGGTGACGAAGGAGGCGGCAGCGGCCTGCCAGGCTGAGCCCAGGCTCTGCGCGGTGATGCCGAGCTCCTCGCGGGCGTGCGTCTCGAGGGCGAGGTCGGGGTCCTGCATCACCTCGTTGACCATCTCGGTGGCCACGGTCGGGTCGATCCCGCGCTGCACGTAGACGCCCCGCAGCTCCGCCGCCTCCCCCTCCGGGCTGCGCCGCAGGGCGCGGCGCTCCACCTCGAGCTCGCGCTCCATGAGCTCGCGCTGCGCCGTCATGGAGAGGTACTCGCCGGCCGCCATGGAGAAGGAGCCGGCGACCAGCCCGGCCACACCGGCCAGCCGCACGATGGACCCCCCGGGGTTCGCCCCCGCGATGCCCAGGACCAGGGAGACGTTGGTCACCAGCCCGTCGCTGATCCCGAAGACGGCGGCCCGAGCGCCACCGCCGCGCACATCCCGGTGGTGGTGGGGCGACAGGTCGTGGTCGTGCGCGGAGCTCACCGGGCCAGCGTAGTGAGGTACCCGGGCGCGGGTAGCGTCCTTCGGCGGAACCAGACACTGACCAGCGAGGAGCGCATCATGACCACCACCGTCGACGGCGTCGACGCCTTCCACGAGCTCACCGGCAAGGCGCTCGGCCATTCCGAGTGGCAGACGGTGACGCAGGAACAGGTGAACCTGTTCGCGCAGGCCACGGGCGACCACCAGTGGATCCACGTCGACCCCGAGCGGGCCAAGGAGGGTCCCTTCGGCGTCGCGATCGCCCACGGCTACCTCACCCTCTCGTTGGCCCCCGTCCTGTTGAACCAGGTCATCACCGTGGAGAAGATGAAATTCGGCGTGAACTACGGGTGCAACAAGGTGCGCTTCCCGTCCCCCGTGCCCGTGGGATCGGAGTTGCGCATGGGGGTCACCGTGGCGGGCGTCGAGGACGTCGACGGCGGCGTCCAGGTCACCTACGACCTCGCCATGGAGGTCAAGGACGCGCCCAAGCCGGCCTGCGTGGCCCAAGTCGTCTACCGCTACTACCGCTGACGCGTCGTCCCGCCATGGCGCGACGCCCCCGCGCGGCACCCGCGTCGCCATCGCCGCCGCTGCCCACCGGCGCCGAGAAGACAGCGCGGGTACGCGCCATGTTCGACACCATCGCGCCCCGCTACGACCTGATGAACCGACTGATGACCTTCGGGCTCGACAAGGCCTGGCGCCGCACCACCGTGGACGCGCTCGGCCTGCCCGGGGGTGCACTGGTGCTCGACCTGGCGTGTGGGACCGGCGACCTCTCGCGCCTGTGCCTGCGCCGCGGCTACCGCGTCGTCGGCACCGACCTGAGTGCGGGCATGCTGGCGGCGAACGGCGCCGCGACCCCGCTCGTCGAGGCAGACGGGAGCGCGCTGCCCTTCGCGGCCGGCGCGTTCGACGGCCTGGTGTGCGGCTACGCGCTGCGCAACTTCACGGATCTCGCCGCCACGCTGGCCGAATCGGCGCGGGTACTACGGGCCGGCGGGCGCCTGGCGGTGCTGGAGGTCGACGCGCCGGCATCTCGGCTCTGGCGCGCCGGCTACGACGTCTGGTTCACCAGGGCTGTCCCGGCGCTCGGGGCGGCCCTGTCCGACCAGGAGGCCTACCGGTACCTCCCGCAGTCCGTCGCCTACCTGCCCCCTGCACCGACCCTGCGCCGGATGCTGCTCGAGGCCGGCTTCTCCGCCGTGGGGGTACGCCCCCTGGCGGGCGGCCTCAGCCAGCTCGTGGTCGCCACCCGCGCCGGTACCCCGTGACCGGGACGCTCCACGCACGTTCGGTGCCGCTCGAATACGGCCCGGACGCGCTGCAGTTCGACGGCGGTCCGACCGTGCTCTTCGATCGCCCCGGGCTGACCCTGGTCGGCTGGGGCACGGCCCAGCTCGTCCGGGCGTCACGTGCCGCGGCGGCGCTGGCGGCCATCCCCTGCGACGATGCGGTGCGCCGCCCCGGCTCCGGCGTGGTGGCGCTCGGTGCGCTGCCGTTCCACGGCACCATGGCGAGTGACCTCGTCATACCGCGGTTCACCATGGGGATCTCCCGCGACGCCGACGGCGTCACCCGGCGCTGGGCCACCGCGGTGGGGCCAGCCGACACGCCGCTGCCCGAGACCGACGAGCTCTTCGACGCGGTGATCTGGCAATACGGCACCACGCCCGACCACGCCGCCGACCCCGCCGTGACGAGACTCTCCACCCCCATGGCGTCGACCGCCTACGGCGTCGCCGTGGCCGGCGCGGTGGACCGCATGCGGGCGCCGGGCACCGCGTTGCGAAAGGTCGTCCTGTCCCGGCCGGTCACCGTCGAGCTCGACGGCCCGCTGCACCTCTCGGCGGTGCTGCGCCGCCTCCGCGACGGCGAGCCCAACTGCACGATCTTCTCCATGCCGGTGCCCGACGGCACCTTCTTCGGGGCCAGCCCGGAGCTGCTGGTGGCCTGCCACGGGCGGCGGGTGTCGTGCCACCCCCTGGCCGGTACCGTGCGGCGCGGCGAGACCGCCCGTGCCGATGCCGATGCCCAGCGCGACCTGGCCCGGTCGGAGAAGAGCCGAGAGGAGCACCGCTACGTGGTCGAGGAGATCGCGGCCACGCTCGCCCCGTACTGCGACGAGCTGACGGTCCCGGGGGAACCCTCGCTCGTGGCGTTCCGTTCGGTGGCCCACCTGGGCACCATGCTGGAGGGCAGGCTGGCCCGGCCCGTCGGCGTCCTCGAACTGCTCGAACGGCTGCATCCGACCCCGGCCGTCGGCGGCACCCCCCGGGCCGACGCCCTGGAGACGATGGCACGGCTGGAGGTCGGCGCGCGCGGCTACTGGGCCGGACCGGTGGGATGGGTCGGCGCGGCCGGTGACGGTGAATGGATGATCGGCATCCGCAGCGCCCGTCTCCACGACGACGGCACCTCGGTCACGCTGCGCGCGGGCTCGGGCATCGTGGCCGGCTCCGAACCCGAGGCCGAGGCGGCCGAGACCGACGTGAAGCTGGCCACCGTCCTGGAGGCGGTCGTCCCGGGCGCCTCAGTGCAGCTGCGGTGACCGCGCCGCGGCCCTCTCGGCCGCCGCCGCGGCCGCGGCGACGTGCGTGGCGGCAAGCGGGATCTTGACCAGCAGGGTCGCCCCGCCCTGCGCCTGCGGGAGCACCTCGGCGGTCCCGTGCAGGGCTTCCGCGATGGCCCGCACGATGGCGAGCCCGAGGCCCGTCCCCGCGCCCGAACGCGAGGGGTCGCCCTGGTAGAAGCGGTCGAAGACGCGGGAGATCTCGGCCGGAGGGATCCCCGGTCCGTTGTCGGACACCCGGATGTACCCCGTCGTGCCCGCCACCCCCGTCGACACGCGCACCGTGGTGCCCGGGGGGGTGTGGGCCAGCGCGTTGCGGACGAGGTTGTGCGCCACCTGGGTCAGGCGTTCGCCGTCGCCGAGGACCACCACCGGCCCGCCCGGCTCGAGCGTGAGCTCGTGGTCGTGCGCCATCGCGTTGGAGTCACCAACGGCGTCGGCGCAGATCCGATGCAGGTCGACCGGTTCGACGCGTAGGGGACGGCCCCGGTCCAGCTCGGCGAGGAGCAGGAGGTCCTCGACCAGCCCCCCCATGCGGGTCGCTTCCTCCTCGATGCGCTTGAGCGCCTTGCGCCGCCCGCCCTCGTCGGCGAAGCCGCCCCGTCCCAGGAGCTCCGCGTAGCCGCGGATGGAGGTCAGGGGCGTGCGCAGCTCGTGCGACGCGTCGGCCACGAACTGGCGGAGGCGCTCTTCGGAGGCCGACTTCTCGGCAAAGGCCCCTTCGATCTGGGCCAGCATCTCGTTGAGCGCCACGCCGAGGCGCCCCACCTCGCTGCCCGGCCGCTCCTCGGGCACGCGGCGGGTCAGGTCGCCCGACGCGATCGCGTCCGCGGTGCTGGCCATCTGGGTCAAGGGCCGCAGGCCGCGGCGCACGACCACCAGGGCCAGCACGCCCATCGCCACCAGCACGGCCAGGCTGGCGAGGAGCTCGACCTTACGCAGCGAGTTCAGCGTGTCGTTCGTCGGATTCAACGAAATGGACGACACGAGCGTCCCCTGCGGGACCGTGACGGCGACGGTGCGGTACTCGCCGTCAGGGTCGCCCGTGCTGCCCAGGATCACCGCGTCGGGATCGGGCCGGAAGGTGCCGGCGTAGCGCCCCACCCGGACGCGGCTGTAGATGTCGGGCACCTGCTGCACCGGGATGTCCTTGGTCAGGATGGGCGCGGGGTCGGGGCGCGTCGGCGGGCCCGAGGGGCGCCGCATGATCACCCGCCCGTTGCGGTTGAGCAGCGTCAGGTACACGTCGGAGGAGATGCGGCGCGAGAGGTCCGCCTCGGTCACCGGCAGGTGCCGCCCCGACGCGAACGTCAGGTAGTTGAAGCCCAGGGCCTCGTTCTGGGCCAGCGTGTTGTCGGCCTGGCCGTAGAGGAACGAGCGGACCGAGGCGTAGGTGGCGACGTCGGCCACCAGGAGCCCGATCACCAACAGCAGGGCCATGACGGCGACGAGCCGCTTCTGGAGGCTCATCCTTCGCGGGGCAGGCGGAGGGTGTAGCCGACGCGCCGGATCGTGTGGATGAGGGGCGGGTCCCTGTCGTCGATCTTCTTGCGCAGATAGCTGATGTAGGTCTCGACGATGTTGGGGTCGCCGCGAAATTCGAACCCCCAGACGTTGTCGAGCAGCTCGGACTTGGAGATCACCCGGCGTGCGTTCTCCAACAGGTAGTACAAGAGGTTGAACTCCGTGGCCGTGAGGTCGATGGGCTTCTCGTCGCGCCACACCTCGTGGGTGTCCACGTTCATGACCAGGTCGGCGAATTGCAGGACGGACGTGTCGCCGGGGGCCATCTCCCCGGTGCGCCGCAAAATGGCCCCGACGCGCGCCGTCAGCTCCTCGATGCTGAAGGGCTTGGTCACGTAGTCGTCGCCCATGCTCAGACCCTCGACCTTGTCCTGGGTGGTGTCGCGCGCGGTGAGGAAGACGATGGGCATCTGCTCGCCCTGGTTACGCAACCGGCGGCAGACCTCGTTGCCGTCGAGGTCCGGGAGCATCACGTCGAGCATGACGAGATGCGGGCGGAACGTGCGCACCTGCTCGAGCGCCTCGGCACCGGTGGCGGCGACGCCCACCTGGTACCCCTCGAAGGTGAGTGCGGCCGAGAGCAGCTCGGCGATGTTGGGCTCGTCGTCGACGACGAGGATGCGCGCCGCGGGTGCCTCGGCGGTCACGACCGTGTCGAGCGGACGGGCTCCCCGGCACCGTTCTCGGTGCCGGGCTCGCTGCCGTTGCCCGCCACACCGCCTCCGTGCACGCCGCCAGCCGATCGTCCCCTCCGGCCGCGCACGACGGCGCGGCGCACGCCCCGAAACAGCCGGCCCAGTCCCCACCAGGTCACGAGCCCCAGCGCCTCGACCACGATGACCGACGACATCTTCGACTCGCCGGCCGCCCGGTCCACGAAGCTGATCGGCACCTCGGTGATGGCGGCACCGTGCTCCTTGGACCGGTACGTCATTTCGATCTGGAAGCCGTAACCCTCGGCCCGCATGCGGTCGAGGTCGAGGCGGCTCAGGATGCGCGCCGAGTAGGCGCGGTACCCCGCCGTGGAGTCCGTCACACCCAACCCGAGCACGGCCGCGGCGTAGACGTTGCCGCCGCGCGAGAGGAGATGACGGTGCCAGGCCCAGTTCGGGATGGATCCGCCCTCGACATAGCGCGAACCGATGGAGACGTCGAAGCCCAACTCGATGGGCGCCACGAGGGAAGGCAGCGCGGCGGGGTCGTGGGAGAAGTCGGCGTCGATCTCGACAAAGGTGTCGTAGCCGCGCTCGAGACCCCACGCGAAGCCCGCCCGGTACGCACTCCCGAGCCCCGACTTGCCGCTGCGGGCGAGCAGAGAGACGTCGGGCAGCTCGGCCGCGACCGCCTGCACCAACTCGGCGGTGCCGTCAGGGCTCCCGTCGTCGACCACGAGGACCCCGGCCTTGGGCAGGCACTCGTGGATCCGATGGATCATGCGCTCGATGTTCTCCGACTCGTTGTACGTCGGGATGATCACCAGCGGGCGCATGCTGGCATTCTAGGGGTTTCCGCCGGATCGGCCGGGGCGCGGGTCGACGCGGCGGGCGGAACCGGTTCTCGTACCTGAGCTGCGCCTTCGGGGCTGGGCTGCGCCCCCCGTGATCCGTGCCTGGCGCAGGCCAGGGCGGCGTGGCCCGGAGGCGACCTCAGATGTCGGACGGGTCGGCCACCGTCGCCGATCCGGCCGGCCCCACAACCGCATCGGGGCCCCGGCGCAGTTCGCGCACGATGACCTGGAGGGCCCCGCCGAAGGGGATGCCCACCAACGCGCCCACGAACGTGCCCAGCCCTCCGGCCACCCGGCCACCCAGCGTGGCCCCCACGAGGACCGCGATGAGCACCCAGAAGGGGTTCAGCTGGACCGTCCTGCTCATGATGATGGGGTTCAGGACGTGGTTCTCGATCTGCTGGTACACGAGGAACACGATCAGCATGACGATGCCGGCCGGCACCGAGTGGATGGCCGCGATGACCACCACCGGGACGCCGGCGAGCAGCCCTCCCACGAGGGGCAGCAGGTCGACCAGCGCCACGAAGACGCCGAGCAACAGCGCGAAGGGCACCCCGAGGATGGCCAGCGTGACGCCCGAGATCACGCCGGCGATGACCGAGGTGAGCCCGTTCCCGAGCATGTAGCCGGTCACCGAGCCGATGGTCTCGTCGACCACGCGGCGCAGGCGGTCCGCCGTGGCGGGCCGGAAGAGGTGCAGGAACCCGGCCCACATGCGCGGGGCCTCGAGCATGGTGAAGAAGGTCAGGATCGCGATGGTCACGATGGCGACGAGCGTCGACACCGCCGCCGCGCCGACGGAGAACGCGGTGGCCGGCTTCAGCACCTTGGTGATCTGCGAGGTGATCTTGGTCGATCCCTCGGACAGGTACTTCTGCAGGTGCAGCCGGAAGACGAGCCGGCCGAGCGGACCGTGGCCCTTCTTGGCCTCCCTGACCAGGGTGGGCACCTGCTTGCCGAAGTGGATGGCGGCCGTCACGAGCGGCTCGGTGAAGAGATAGACGAGCCCGATGAGCACCACCGCCGCGACCAGGAACACCAGGAGGGTGGCGCCCCCGTGGCTCATCCCTCGCTTGCGCAAGAACCGCGTGGCAGGCGTCATGAGGAGCGTGAAGAAGAAGGCGATGATGACGTAGACCACGATCGTCCGGAGGGTCCACAGCCCCAAGATGACGGCGGCATTGAGGTCGAGCAGCCCGATGACGACGACCACCGACACGACGATGGTGCCCAGCGGGATCCCCCGGCGGTCCGCGCTGCCCGAGAGCTTGGACCGCCAGGTGTCGGGAGACTCCGCGGCCATTGGACAAGCTTGGCAGCTTTTCCCCTGCGGAGAAGCGCTTGCGGGTGGAGTGGACGTGCAAGCATGAGGGTGATGGAGCAGGTGGAGCCGGGGGACCCCGAACCGCAACCCCAGGCGGAGCAGCCCCCGGAGCCGCCGAGAGCCCGGCGCCAACTGCTGCCGCGCAACGTGAAGATCACCGTGATGGTGCTCTTCCTCTTCTTCGTCGGCGAGTACATCCTGCTGCCCGAGCTCGCCAGCGCGCGCCGGGAGTTCCACCAGCTCAGCCACCTCAACTTCTTGTGGCTCATCCTCGGCACGCTGCTGGAGGTGGCGGCGCTGATCGCCTACGCCGAGCTGACCCGCACCGTCCTGTCCCCCGGCGCGCCCGGCCGGTTCCGCATCTTCCGCATCAACATGTGGGCGCTGGCCATCAGCCACACCCTGCCCGGCGGCACCGTGCCGGGCACGGCGGCCAGCTACCGGCTCTTGACCGAGTCGGGCGTCTCGGGCAGCACGGCGGCCTTCGGGCTGGCCACCCAGGGCATCGGGTCGGCCGTCGTGCTGAACCTCATCTTCTGGCTGTCGCTGCTCATCTCCATCCCGCTGCAGGGCTACAACCCGCTCTACGGGTTCGCCGCCCTTCTGGGCGTGCTGCTCCTGGCGATCTTCGCCGCGGTGGTGCTCCTGCTCACGCGGGGCGAGAAGCACGCGGCCATGTTCCTGCGCAAGGTGGCCGACCGGCTCCCCTTCGTCAAGGCCGAGACGGTGACCTCGCTGGTGCAGAAGGTGGCTGACCGCATGAAGATCCTCTACTCGAGCCCCGAGCTGGTCACCCGGGCCGGCACGTGGGCCGCGGCCAACTGGCTCCTCGATGCCGCGTCGCTGTGGGTCTTCCTCCTGGCCTTCGGCGCGCGTATCTCGCCCATCGACGTGCTCGTGGGCTACGGGCTGGCGAACATCCTCGCCGTCATCCCGCTGACGCCGAGCGGCCTCGGCGTCATTGAGCTCACGATCGTCGCGGTGCTGAAGGGCTTCGGGGTCCCGGGGGGTGTGGCCGCGGCCGGCGTCCTCAGCTGGCGCCTCGTGAACTTCTGGCTGCCCATCCCCTTTGGCGGCGCCTCCTACGTCTCCCTGCGCGTCGGGCACCCCAGGGCGACCGCCCGCGCCAAGGCGATCACCTCCTGAACGCTCTGAGGCGGCCGTCGGTCGCCGCCCGCCTCCTCGCCGCCCAGCGGGCGCGCCTGGCCCGCACGCGCCCCTCCACCCCGGGGGGCGACGTGGAGGGAGAGCGCCGCCTCTATCACGACGTGGCCGGCCGCCTCGCCGGGCCACTCGGGCGTTCCACCGCGACGGCGGAGCGGACCAGGGTCGTCGACAGCGAGGTGGCCCGGGCGCTCGGGCGAGGGGTCGACCAGGTGGTCCTCGTCGGAGCCGGCTACGACGGCCGAGCCCTGCGCTTCGGCAGCGCGGCGGTCCGCTGGTTCGAGGTCGACCTGCCGACGACGCTGGCCGACAAGCGATACCGCCTCGACGCGCTCGGCTTGTCGCCGCCCTCCGTCACCGCGGTGGGGATCGACCTGCGGCGCGCCGACCTCGGGGCGGCGCTGGACGCCGCCGGGCACGATCCGGGCGCGCCCTCCCTCTTCGTCTGTGAGGCGCTCCTCTCCGGTCTCACCCTGGAGGAGACCGCATCGCTGTGCGACACGCTGCGGGCCCGCGCCCCCGCCGGGAGCGCGCTGGTCGCCGACTTCTGGGTGTCGCCGGAGCCGGGCGCGGCGGCGCGGGTGCTCCGTTCCGCCACCGACGCCTCCCGTGCGGTGATCGGCGAGCCCCGGCGCACCGAGCTCCGCCCCGGGGACCCGGACAAGCTCATGGTCGTCACCGGCTGGCATGTCGTCCACGCGACGCCCGCCGCGGCGAGCCGGATCGACCGGGGGTCGCACACCGTCGTGCTCGTCTGCGAGCCCGACCCGGCGCGGCGCGCCTGAGCGCGGCGGCGCCCGTGCGGCGGTTCAGCTCCCGGCGCCCGTCGGAGCAATCGCTCTCCGGCCGACGAGGGGCGACGTGACCGGCGAGCGACGCCGAACCACGCGAATGCCCGCACCGATCACCAGCACGATGAAGAGCAGGGCGTCGCAGTCGGCGAGCGGCATCAGCCAGCCACGTCCGGCGAAGGTCACGTTCGGACCGTGGGGGACCCACCAGGCGGGCGCGGCCCACAGGAGCACGGCGACGGCCAGCCCATACCATTCCCCGTAGCGCGGCCGGTCCTCGGCCAGCGCCAGCCACGCCACCAGCAGGACGAGCCAAATGAAGTGGTGCGACCACGACACCGGACTGGCGAGCGACTCGGTGGCCTCCACGACGAGGAGCCCGAGGACCGGCGACGACCGGCGGTACGCCCCGGTGGCCACGGCGAGACCGACGACGCCCGCGCTGACCACGATCGCGAACGTCGTCGAGGTGGTCACGGTGTGGCCCACCATGCGCTCGAGCGCGCCGACCAGGCCCTGGTTGCCGACCCACGCCAGGTTGCCGGCGCGCTGCGGGTCGCGGATGTAGTGCGTCCAGTACGACCACGACGTGGAGGCGTTGACGGCGGCGGCGAGGAGGGCGGCGGCCAAGAAGGTGGCGGCGGCGCGGACGCCCGAGCGGCCCTGCCGGGTCAGGAAGAGGTAGGGAATGAGGATGAGGGGTGTCACCTTGATGGCGGCCGCCAGCCCGACCAGGACGCCACGGGGCAACGGCAGGTCCATCGTCATGTCGGCCACCACCATGAGGGCCAGGATGATGTTGACCTGACCGAGGAGGAAGGTCTGCCGCACCGGGTCGAACAGGAAGACCGGCAGCACGAGGAGGAGCGCCCACCACAGGACCGTCCGTCGCTCGAGCCCGGCGCACACGGCGCGCAGGCTCACGGCGATCAGCGCGAACAGCGCGGCCAGGTTGACCCACGAGAAGACGACGTCGCAGACCCGGAGCGGGAAGTGCGCCACCGGTGCGAACAGGAGCGCCGAGAAGGGCGGGTAGGTGAAGCCGAGGTGGTCGGTCGGGTAGGTGACGCTGAAGAGGTCGTTGGTGGAGGCGTGGGCCCCGCCCAGCAGGTACGTGCCCAGGTCCAGCTGCTGGTGGACGAGGGCGAGGACCGTGGCGCCGACGACCGTCACCACGCCCGACGCGACGGGGAGGGCCCAGCCGCGGGCCCCGGCGAACGCACGCATGCGCTGCACCAGAGCATCCCTCGCCATGGCGAAGGATGGTACCGGCGCACGGCGGCGACCGGGCGGTTTGGGTCTCGCTAGGCGGGTTGCCGGCCCTCTTCGCCCTCTGCGACGCGCAGGTCCGTGTCGAGACGCCGGCGGGCCCGCTCGCGCGCCAGCTCCTTCAGCCGCTCCTGGGAGCTCACGCCGTGCCGGTTCGGCACGCGGCGCCAGCGCCGGTCCGGACCGAGCTCCCACGCATTCGTCTCGTCGGCGAAGACCAGGTCGAGCACCTCGAAGAGGCGACCCTGGAGCTCCGGATCGCGCACCGGCACCACGACCTCAATCCGGCGGTCGAGGTTGCGGCCCATCAGGTCGGCGGAGCCGATGAAGATCTTCAGGGGCAGACCGGGCCCGGCCGCCGGGTCGACGGGGGAACCACCGAAGCGGTAGATCCTCGAATGCTCGAGAAAGCTGCCGACGATGGAACGGACCCGGATGTGCTCGGACAGCTCCGGGATGCCGGGGCGCAGGCGGCACAGCCCCCGCACCGCCAGGTCGATCTCGACACCGGCGCCCGACGCCCGGTAGAGCGCGTCGATCATGCTGGCGTCGGTCAGGCCGTTGAGCTTCATGACGATGCGGCCCGCCGGTCCCGCGTCGGCCTGCTCCTCGATCATGGCCATGATGCGCTTGCGCACGGTCACCGGCGACACGAGGATCTGGCGGTAGTCGGCGTGCCGCGAGAACCCGGTCAGGTAGTTGAACAGCTCCCCCACGTCGGCACCGATGTCGGGGTCCGACGTCAGCAACCCGATGTCCTCGTAGGTGCGCGCCGTCTTGGAGTTGTAGTTGCCGGTGCCCACGTGGCAGTAGGTGCGGACGCCGTCGTCCTCCTTGCGGAGCACGAGCGCGGTCTTGGAGTGCGTCTTGAGGCCCACGATGCCGTAGACGACGTGCACCCCCGCCTCTTCGAGCGCCCTCGCCCACCCGATGTTGGCCTCCTCGTCGAAGCGCGCCTTCAGCTCGACGATGGCCGCCACCTGCTTGCCGTTCTCCGCCGCCTGAATCAGCGCCGCCATGATGGGGCTGTCGCCGCCGGTGCGGTAGAGCGTCTGCTTGATCCCGAGCACCGCCGGGTCCTGCGCCGCCTGGGCGACGAAGGCCTCGACCGACGTGGCGAACGAGTCGTAGGGATGGTGCACCAGCACGTCGCGCTCGCGCAGCATGGCGAACAACTCGGCCGGATCGTGCGCGACCGTGGCCAGGCGGGGCGGCGTCATGGGCGTCCAGGTCTCGCCGTGCAGGTCCGGTCGGTCCAGCGCGTAGACGCCCCACAACCCGCTCAGGTCGAGCGGGGCGGAGACGCGGAAGACGCCGTCGGCACCCACCTCGAGCTCGGTGGCCAGCAGATCGGCCAGGTCCTTGCCCATGTCCGCCTCGATCTCGAGCCGGAGCGCCTTGCCGAAGCGGCGCCGGCGCAGCTCCATCTCGATCGCCACCAGGAGGTCGTCCGCTTCGTCCTCCTCGAGCGCCAGGTCGGCGTTGCGGGTGACCCGGAAGGCGTGATGGTGCCCGATCGTCATGCCCGGGAACAGCGAGCCCAGGTGGGCCGAGATCACCTGCTCCAGCGGGACGAAGCGCTCGCCGTCGGGCATGACCACGAAGCGCGGCAGGGTGGGGGGCACCTTGACCCGTGCGATGCGCCCCTCCCCCGACGAGGGGTCCTGCACCTCGACCACGAGGTTGAGCGACAGGTTCGAGATGTAGGGGAAGGGGTGACCGGGGTCCACGGCGAGCGGGGTCAGGACGGGGTAGATCTGTCGCTGGAAGACCTCGACGAGGTGCTCGCGGTCGTCGTCATCGAGCGAGGACCAGTCCGAGAGGCGAATGCCGGCCTGCGCGAGGGCCGGGGCTATCAGGTCCAAGAAGATGTGGTCCTGGCGCCGGACCAGCTCCTCGACCCGGCCCCTGATCATGGTCAGCTGCTCCCCGGGGCGGAGGCCGTCGACGCTACGGGTGCGCACGCCGGCGGCAACCTGGTCCTCCAGGGCGGCGACCCGAATCTGGTAGAACTCGTCGAGCAGCTCGGAGAAGATGGCGAGGAACTTCGCCCGCTCCATCAGCGGCAGCCCGTCGTCCTCGGCCAGGTCGAGCAGCCGTGCCCCGAAGTCGAGCCTCGACTGCTCGCGATTGGTGAAGCGCTGGTACCCGAACGCCTCGATCTGTTGGTAGGTGGGCGGGGTGGGCCGTTCGTGCCCGGGCTCGGCACGCAGGTCCTGGGGCTCGGCTGGAGGTCCGGAGACTGCAGCGGGCTGCGCCTGGGGTCGGGGCTGAGGCTGGGTCTGGGTCATTGGACGGAGTCGGCGCGGCACGGCGCCGGAGCGGGATGTCGTTCCGATCCTACCCCCCACCACTACGATGCGCCCGGTGCCGTCACGAGCCCGTCACACGAGGTTGCCGCGCTACGTGTGGGGTCCCAAGCCCAAGCGACGCACCGAACTGGGGCTGCTGCTCTTCGGCTCCGGGCTGATCGTCGCGCTCTACATCATCGCGGCCCTGGGCGAGAAGTCGAAGATCCCGGACAACCTCGGGGCCTTCCTCGGCATCGTGCTCGGGCTGGCGCTGATTGCGCACATGGCCAACCGTTGGCTCGTTCCCAACGCCAACGCGGTGATCCTCCCGCTCGCCGCGCTGCTCAACGGCGTCGGGTACGTCATCATCGCCCGCTGGAACCCGCCGTACGCGCGCCAGCAGGCCGGCTGGATCGCCCTCGGGGTGGTCCTCTACGTCCTCACGCTGTTGGTCGTCCGCTACTCGCGCGACCTCGAGCGCTACCGCTACCTCCTGCTCCTGCTGGCCGGCGTCCTGCTCGTGGCGCCCCTGTTCTTCTCCCCCGAGTACGGCGCGCGCCTGTGGGTGCACTACGGGAGCCTCTCGTTCCAGCCGGTCGAGTTCTCCAAGATCCTTCTGTGCATCTTCTTCGCTTCCTACTTCGCGGAGAACAAGGAGCTGCTCTCCATTCCGACCGCCCAGGTCGGGAACCGGCTCATCCTCGACCCGCGTCCGTTGCTGCCGATCCTGGTGGCCTGGGGCGCGGCCATGGCGGTGATCGGACTGGAGGACGACATCGGCTTCGCCGCCCTGCTCTTCGTGCTCTTCATCGGCCTGCTCTGGATCGCCACGGGCCGGGTGGGTTACCTGGTGCTCGGCCTGGTCCTCTTCGGCGTGGGGGCCTTCGTGGCCGCCCACTACTTCGGCCAGGTGCACCTGCGCGTCGAGCAGTGGCAGAACCCCTGGCCGACGGCGAAGAACCCCGGCAACAGCCAGCTCGCCCAGGCCTGGTACAGCATGGGGTCGGGGGGAGTCGGCGGCACCGGCCTCGGCTTCGACCACTATGCGGGACAGATCCCGGAGCTGACCAGCGACATGATCTTCGCCGCCATCGGCACCGAGATGGGCCTGGTGGGGTGCGCCGCCGTCGTCATGGCCTTCATCCTCCTGGTCGGCGCCGGCTTCCGAGTCGCCCAGACGGCGCGCTCGGACTTCTCGCGCCTCATGGCCACGGGGCTCACGCTCATCGTCGGGTTCCAGGCCTTCTTCATCATGGCGGGCGTGGTGCGGCTGCTCCCCTTCACCGGCATCACGCTGCCCTTCGTCGCCTACGGGGGCTCGTCGCTGTTGGCCAACTACATGCTCATCGCGCTGATGCTGCGCATCTCGGACGAGGGTGCCCAGGCCCAGGCCGACATGATCGCCGCCGGCGCCGCCGCGGCGCCCGGCGAGCGCCCGATGGTGCCGGCGCGCTGACGCCCCGTCGGGGCGCCGAGGTCAGGCGTCCCGACGGGGCGCGGCACCCCCCGCCACCTCGTAGGACCACAGCTCCGACGCCACCGACACGGGCCCGCCGTGGGGCGACGGCCGGTCGGCGCCGGCGTGGCCGTGCGCGAAGGCCGGCGAGGCGACCCACGCCTGGAACGACGCCTCGTCCCGCCAACGGGTGACCACCAGCCACTGGCGCCGCTCGTCGGTGGGGCGCAGCAGCTCGAAGCCCTCGAAGCCCTCCTGGCCGTCCACGGCGCCGGCTCGGGCCGCGAAACGGCGGGCGAGCTCGTCGCCGGCGTCCTCCGGCACGGTGATGGCGTTGATCTTGATGACCGTCATGACCCGATCTGATCAGATCCACGGGGACCGCGCCGGTCGGTCCGTCAGGGCGCGTCCGGTGCGGGGGTGCCGGGGGGGACGTCGCCGGGGTCTTCGAGCAGGCGCTCGTCGACGAGGATCGGGGCCGGCACGGGCATGCGCAGCGCGAGCACGATCCCGTCGGAGGGCCGGCAGTCCACGCGCTCGCGGCCGCCGGGGGTCATCAGGTCGAGCTCGGCCAGCAGGTTGCCCTCTTCGCGGCCGACCAGCCGCACGGCGATGACGTCGATGCGCGCCCGCTGCAGCACCTGCATGAACAGCTCGTGGGTCATCGGGCGGCGCGCGTCCATCCGGCGCAGGGCCTGGGCCATGGCCGTGCCCTCGGGCAGCCCGACCGGGAAGACCAGGGCGCGCAGCGGTGGTTCCGACTCCACCAGGGTGACCGACGGGTACTGCGACGGCAGCTCGAGCGCGACGTCGTCGACGTCCATGACCCGGAACGACGGGAGCACCGGCTGCTGCTCCGTCGCGGGAGACCCGGGGGCGTCCGCCGCCACCCCCGGCTGGACGTCGGTCACCGATGCCGCCGCCGGGCGCCGACGCTGAGGGCCAGGCCGACCGCGCCGAAGAAGACGAGCACGGCCGTCCCCCCGTAGCTGACGAACGGGAGCGGGATCCCGGTGATGGGCATGATGCCCATCGTCATGCCGGCGTTCTGGAAGACGCTGAAGGCGATGAACGCGAAGAGCCCGGCGCAGATGAGGCGACCGAAGATGTCGCGCGACACCACGGCGGCGTGCAGCACCCGCCAGGCGATGACGCCGAGGAGGGCCAACACGCCGACAGACCCGACGAATCCGAGCTGCTCGCCGACCGCGGTGAAGATGAAGTCGGTCTGCTGCTCGGGCACGTAGCCGAGGTTCGTCTGCGCCCCGTGCCCGATGCCCGAACCGAGCAGGCCCCCCGAGCCGATGGCGTCCGTGGACTGGTGCAGGTTGTAGATGGCCGACTGCACGTAGGGATTGGTGCTGGTGTTGTTGGGGTTCAAGAACGTCGTCAACCGGGCGATCTGGTAATGGTGCAAGAGTCCGCCCTCGACGGCGACCACCGCGACCAGCGCGGTCCCGATCAGCAGCAAGACGAGGATCCTGATCGGCAGCCCCGCCGCCGCCAGCATGACCAACATCACGATCACCATGATCATCGCCGTGCCGAGGTCGGGTTGCAGCAGGACCAGCACGATCGGGATGCCCGCCATGATCAGCAACCGGAACACGTCGCGCCAGGCCAGGCCCTCCTCGTCGCGGCGCGCGCAATACGACGCCACGGCCAGGATCAGCGCGAGGACAGCGAACTCAGAGGGTTGCAGCTGCAGCGGGCCGACGCTGAACCAGCGCGCCGCGCCCTGGGCGCTGCTGCCCACCACGAACACGCCCACCAGTGCCAGCACGATCAGCCAGTAGATGACGGTGGCCAGGGGCTCGAGCCGCCGGTAGTCGATGAGGGCGACCACCACCATCGTGATGATCCCGAGCACCACGAAGAGCCCCTGCTTCTTCAGGAAGGTCTTGGGGTCCTCTCCCTGGGCCAGCAGCGAACCGCGGGTCGCGGTGTAGACCATCACCACCCCGACCGCCGACACCATCAACGTGGCCAGGACCAGGATGAAGTCGAACGGGGGCACGCTGCGGCGGGCGGCAACGTGTGTTCGGGCGAGTGTGGTCATATGGCGGATTGCGGGACAGAATACCGGCCGTGACCTCTCCCCCCTGGCGCCGGCCCACGCCCTGGTGGGCACCGTGGGGGCGACGGGCTCGACCGGCCAGGTCGACCAGGGCGGTGGATGGCTCTACCACCTGCTGACCAAGCTCGGGGTCAGTCCCGACACGGCATCGACGGTCACCGATCTGATCATCCGCCCGCTCAGCATCGTCTTCGTCGTCGTCGTGGCGCTGCTCGTGGCCCGGTACGGCGCCAAGGCCATCCGCCGGCTGCTCGAGCGTGTCGCCAACCAGACGGCGGCTCGTTCCGGCTCGCAGCGCGCCGGCGCGCGCGTCGCCACCATGTCCGGCGTCGTGGCGAACGTCTGGCGCTTCTTCGTGTTCGTCGTCGCCGGCGCCATCGTGCTCGGCATGCTGGGCATCAACCTCACCCCGCTCCTCGCCAGCGCCACGATCATCGGTGCCACGCTCGGCTTCGGCGCCCAGCAGATCGTGCGCGACTACTTCTCCGGCGTCCTCATGACCATGGAGGACCAGTACAACGTCGGCGACTCCGTCACGGTCGGCGGCGTGACCGGCGTCGTCGAGGACGTCACCATGCGCCTGACCCGCTTCCGGGCCGTCGACGGCACCATCTACATCGTCCCCAACGGTGACATCCGCCTCATCGGCAACCTCTCGCGGGGTTGGGCGCGCGCCGTCGTCGACCTGACCCTCCCCGGCGCGAGCGCAGCCGACCTCGAGACGGTCAGGCGGGTCATGGAGGAGGCGGCGCACCGCGTCGCCGGCGACCCCGAATTCTCCGCCCACTGCACGGAGCCCCCGAGGCTGGTGGGACTCCTGGCGGCGGACGCGTCCACGATGACGCTGCGCGTCACGCTCCTGACGGTCCCGTCGCAGCGCGACGCGCTCACCCGCGCGCTGCGCGAGGAGACGATTGCCGCGCTGGCCAAGGCACACCTCTGGCCGGTCGACGCGGTCCCCCCGCCGGCGCCCGCCTCCCCCTCCTGACGGGCCGATCCCGCCGGGGGCTCAGGGCTCCTCGGGACGGGCCGCCTCGGCGGCGCGCCACATCGCCTCGACCGGCGGCTCCATGCCGGTCCAGAGCACGAGCTGCGCCGCGGCCTGGTGCACGAGCATCCCGAGCCCGTCGAGGGTCGTGGCCCCGGCCGCCGCCGCATCGCGCAACCAGGGCGTGGGGCGGGGTGCGTAGACGAGATCGGCCGCGACCTGGCCCTGGCCGAGCAGCACGGGGGGGACGAGCCACTCGGGCGACCCCGGCTGCGCCACGCCCGCCATGCCCACCGGCGTCGCGTTCACGACGAGGTCCGCCACGGCCACGGCCGCGGCGACGGACCCGTCGGTCAGCGTCACCACCGAGCCCGCCGGGCCGGCCAGTCCGGCGGCCCGGTACGCCCGCTCGGGTGTCCGGTTCACGATCGCCACTGCTGCCGCGCCGGCATCGGCCAGGGCCAGTACCACGGCCCGGGCCGCCCCGCCCGCCCCGATGACCAGGCACCGGCGCCCCGCCGGGTCAAACCCGGCGCCGCGGACCAGTGACGAGACGAACCCCTCGCCGTCGGTGTTGGCCCCGAAGAGCGAGCCGCCCTGGTTCACGACGCAGTTGACGGCCGCCAGCCGGCGGGCCGGCGCGCTGCACTCGTCGACGAGCGCGGCGACGTCGGCCTTGTGCGGCATGGTGACGGAGAGCCCCGTGACGCCGGCCCGGCGCATGTCATCGAGCGCACCGGCGGCCGCACCCGGTCCAACCTCGAACGCAAACGAGCGCCACGTGTCGCCCAGTCCGAGCGCCGCGAAGGCCGTCCTGTGCAGCAACGGCGAGAGCGAATGGGCGACGGGGCTGCCGATCACCCCCACGATCGCGACGCCGGGCCCGGCGTCCCGGCGGGCACCGTCCATCGTCAGCGGCACGAGCGGCTCAGGGGAGCCCACGCGACTTCGCCAACTGCTCGTTGGCCAGTTGCTCGGCATAGGTGTCGGAGAAGGCCATGACGCCGTTCTTCTGGTCCAGGACGAAGTACAGCCACGCCCCGGGCGGTGGGTGCAGCGCCGCGGTCATGGCGTCGTTCGACGGCATGCAGATCGGCGTCGGCGGCAGGCCGTTGTTCAGGTACGTGTTGTAGGGCGACTGGATCTTGAGGTCCTGCGGGGTCACGGGTCCGCCGTCCTGTCCCAGCGCGTACAGCACGGTCGAGTCCATCTGCAGGGGCATGTCCTGGGCGAGTCGGTTGTAGATCACGCGGGCGACGTCGGGCATGTTGACCGGGATGTAGCCCTCCTTCTCCACCACCGAGGCCGTGGTGATCACCTGGTAGGGGGTCAACCCGAGCGCGGCGGCCGACGCCGTGCTGAGGCCGGCGGCGGTGGCGCTGCGGTCGAAGCGCTGCACCATGTCGCCCACGATGGTGACGTCGCTCTCGCCCGGGAGGATCAAGTAGGACCCGGTCCCGAGCATCCCCTCGAGGTCGTTGGACCCGGGCGGCGAGAAGGCCGAGTGCACCACGCCGCTCGCCGCCGCCTGGGCGAAGCCGCCCGGCGCGTGGCCGGGCAGGCTGTCCACCTGTGACGCCACCTCCGAGAGCGTGAAGCCGGGGCGCACGTCCACCGGGTAGATGTTGGGGCCCGCGGCCAGGATCGCCCGCACCTCGGCGAAGGTCTGGTTCTGGTGCAGCGCGTAGCTGCCGGGGAGCACGGCCGGGGTGCCGTGGAAGATCTCCGAGACCTGGAAGGCGAGCGAGCTGCCGATGACGTGCGCCTGGTTCAGCGAGTCGATGACGGCGTCCGTCGACTCCCCCTCGTGCACGGTGACCACGACCTGGGGCCCCTCGGGGCCGAGCGCGTGCGACTCCAGCTCGTACCAGAGCGTGAAGGCGAGGACGAGCACGAGCAGGCCGCCCGCCACCACGGCGACCACCCGGCGCCGGCGGCGGACCCGGGCCGAGTGCGCGGCCCGGCGGGTGGTCCGGGTCTCGGCGTCCTGCTCCGGGGCGCCCTCGTCCGGCGGTTGGGCCGGCGCGGGGTCGTCCCGGGGCGGTTCGGGCTGCGGCCAGGGGATGTCGCCGTCGCCGGGCCCGGTCACGCGTTGTCCAGCCAGGCCTGCAGCAGCACCATCGCCGCTGCGCTGTCGACCACCCGGCGGGCGGCCTTCCCCGTCCGTCCCGCCGCCCGCAAGGAGCGCTCCGCCTCCACGGTGGTGAGGCGCTCGTCCGCCGTCTCGACCGAGACCCCGAGCGGCTCGAGCAGCGCGCGCAGCGCCGCCGCCTCGACCAGGGCCGCCCGGGCCGCCGGGCCGACCTCACCGGTGAGGCTCAGCGGGAGCCCGACCACGACCGTGGACGCCTCGACCTCGCGCATGGCGTCGACCACGGCCCCCCGGTCGCGCACCTCGTCCCCACTGCGCTCGATCGTCCCCCAGGGGCTGGCCAGGCTGCGCCCGCTGTCGCTGAAGGCCACACCGATCCGCTTGGAGCCGAGATCGAGCGCGGCCACCCGGCCGCGTCGCCGGCGCCGGTGCTGGTGGTCCTCCTCCCCGCTCACGCGGACAGGAGACGCTGCGCCTCGGCCAGCGCCGCCTCCAACCGGGAGGGGTCCTTCCCACCGGCCGTCGCCACCTCGGGCGAGCCGCCGCCCCCGCCGCCCACCATGGGCCCGAGCGTGCGCACCAGCTGGTCCGCGCCGGGCGAGCCGCCCGTCGCCGCGACGATGGCCACCTTGGTCCCGTCGGGCGTGCCACCGAGGACGACCGCCCGCACCCCGTCGTGACGCAGGACCGCCTGCGCCAGGCCCCGCAGGGCGTCGGGCGCCACGTTGTCGCGCCGCGCCACCACGACGCCGCCGTCGTCCCGCGCCTGGGCGGCCAACGCGGCGGCCTCCACCTCGCTGGACTGCTGGCGCAGCTTCGAGAGCTCCTTCTCGGCGTCGCGCTGGCGTTCGTTCGCCCGGCCGATGGCCGCCAGCAGCTCGTCGGGCTCCGTCCGCAACAGCTCGGCGGCCGACTGCACCAGGCGCTCGCGCTCGAGGGCCCGTTGCAGCGACGCCCGGCCGGTCAGCGCGAAGATCCGCCGCGTGTTCGAGCCGATGGACCCCTCCGACAGCAGCGTGATGGGGCCGATCTGACCCAAGGCGTCCACGTGCGTGCCGCCGCAGAACTCGAGCGACGCCGATCCCGCCTGCACCACCCGCACCGACGCCCCGTACTTGTCGCCGAAGAAGGCGATGGCCCCCATCTGCTCGGCGTCCTCGCGCGAGGTCTCCGTCGTCTCGACCGCCGCGTCGGTGAGGACGGCGTCGTTGGCCAGCGCGAAGACCTCGTCGAGCTCGTCGCGCGTCGGCTGGGCGTGATGCGAGAAGTCGAAACGCAGGTAGTCGGGCGACACCAGCGACCCCTGCTGGCGCACGTGATCCCCCAGGACCGAGCGCAGGGCCGAGTGCAACAGGTGGGTCGCGGTGTGGTTGCGCCGAATGGCCTCGCGGCGCTCGCCATCGATGGTGGCCAGCGCGTCCTGCCCCGCCCGCACCTCGCCGCTGACGCGGGCCTTGTGCGCCACCAGACCCGGCACGACCAACTGCGTGTCGTAGACCTCGGCGATGCCGGACTCGGTCACGATGGTGCCGGTGTCCCCGATCTGGCCACCGCTCTCGGCATAGAAGGGCGTGCGGTCCAAGAAGATCTCGACGTCGTCCTCACCGCCGGCGTCCGCCTCGCCACCCTGGAGCACGGCCACGACGCGCGCCGGGACCTCGTAGTTCTCCTTGCCGCGCCCGACGAAGGGCGTCGGCCCCTCGGCCTCGAGCAGTGCCCGGTACGCCGCCTCGTCGCCGGTGCGCGACGACTTGGCCGCGGCCCGGGCCCGCTCCCGCTGCTCGGCCATAGCCGCGTCAAAGCCCGCCCGGTCGACCTCGACCCCTGCGTCGCGGGCCAGCTCCTCGGTGAGCTCGACCGGGAAGCCATGGGTGTCGTGCAAGGTGAAGGCCACGTCGCCCTCGAGCACCTTCGTCCCGGTGGCGAACGCCTCCTCCAGCCGGCTCAACCCGGCGCGCAGCGTGCGGTCGAACCCGGCCTCCTCGCGCGCCACGACGTTCACGATGACATCGTGCTGGGCCACCAGCTCGGGGTAGGCCTGGCCCAGCACCTCGGTGGCGGCGCGCACCAGCGTCGGGGTGACGGGCTTCTCGACACCCAGGCGCCGGGCCGCCATGACGGCGCGGCGCACCACCCGGCGCAGCACGTAGCCGCGTCCCTCGTTGGCCGGCAGGACGCCGTCGGCCACCAGCATGGACACGGCGCGGCCGTGGTCGGCCAGGACGCGGAGCGCCACGTCGGTGCGCGCGTCGGTCCCGTAGGGGGTGCCGATGACCGAGGCCGCCGCGTCGATGACGGGCGCGAACAGGTCCGTGTCGAAGACGGAGTCGTGGCCCTGGAGGATGGGCAAGATGCGCTCCAGCCCCGCGCCGGTGTCGATGTTCTTGCGCGGCAGCTCGGTGAGCACCCCGTGGGCGTCGCGGTTGAGCTGCATGAAGACGAGGTTCCAGATTTCGACGAAGCGCTGGTCCCCGCCGTGCTTGGGCCCACCGTCGTGACCGTAGGCCTCGCCCTTGTCGAAGAAGAGCTCCGAGTCGGGCCCGCACGGGCCGGTCTCGCCCATGGCCCAGAAGTTGTCCTCGTCGCCCATGCGCTGGATCCGCTCGGGCCGCACGCCGACCTTGTCGACCCAGATCTGCTCGGCCTCGTCGTCTCCCTCGTGCACCGTGACCCAGAGCCGGTCGCCGTCGAGGCCGAAGACCTCGGTGAGCAGCTCCCAGGCCATCGGGATTGCGTCCTCCTTGAAGTAGTCCCCGAAGCTGAAGTTGCCGAGCATCTCGAAGAAGGTGCAGTGGTAGGTGTCGGTGCCGATGATCTCGATGTCCGGCGTCCGGAAGCACTTCTGAATCGACGTCGCCCGGCGCCACGGCGCGGGCTCCTCGCCCAAGAAGTAGGGCTTGAACGGCACCATGCCAGCGATCGTGAAGAGAACGGAGGGATCGTGCGGGATCAGGCTGGCCGACGGCACGACCTGGTGCCCCCGGTCGGCGAAGTAGCGCGTGAAGGCCGCCCTCAGTTCGTTGGCGTCCATCGCTCCAGCTTACCGGGGGCAAAAACGGCTTCGGGGCCCGGGCCGCCCGACGAAATCCGCCGGTACGCCACGGGTCAGGTCGAGGACATCCCGACGATGGGCTCGTTGAGGTGCATCCCGCCGGTCGAACCGTAGAACAGCGCGTCCCCGTAGGTGAAGATGCCGCCGTCGGCCGCCACCAGCCAGTAGCCGCTGAAGTCCGGGGTCGCCGCCATGCCGACCACGGGCTGGTTGAGACGGATGCCGCCGGCCGAGCCGTAGAAGCCCGCCGAGCCGTAATTGAAGATGCCGCCGTCGGCCGCCACCAGCCAGTAGCCGTCGCCACGGGGCCCGGCCGCCATGCCGACAACCGGAGAGTTCAGCACCATGGAACCGGTCGAGCCGTAGAACTGCGCGTCGCCGTAGGAGAAGATCCCGCCGTCGGAGGCCACCAGCCAGTAGCCGCGCCCGTCGGGGGTGGCGGCCATGCCGACGATCGGCTTGTTCAGGTGCTGGCCCCCCATGGAGCCGTAGAACAGCGCGTCGCCGTAGGAGAAGATCCCGCCGTCGGAGGCCACCATCCAGTAGCCGCGCCCGTCGGGGGTGGCGGCCATGCCGACGATCGGCTTGTTCAGGTGCTGGCCCCCCATGGAGCCGTAGAACAGCGCGTCGCCGTAGGAGAAGATCCCGCCGTCGGAGGCCACCATCCAGTAGCCGTTGGTGCTCGGGGTGACGGCCATGCCCACCACCGGCGCATTCAGGTGGATGCTGCCCGTGCTGCCCCAGAAGGTGGCTTCGCCGTAGTCGAAGATGCCGCCGTCGGAGGCGACGAAGCGGTAGCCCTGGCCACAATTGAGGTCACCCCCGAATCCGTAGCGGTCGTCGGGGCTGGTGGCCGACGTCCCCTGCTGGTTCGCGACCGTCACGTCCACGCACATCGCTTCCGACGCGTTGGGCGGGACGACCGTGATGGAGGTCTCGGACTGCGACACGATGTGGCCGGCGCCCACCGAACCGAAGGTCACCGACGTCGCGTTGGCGAACCCCCCGCCGAAGATCGTGATGGCCCCAGCGCCGCTGATGGGCCCCGTGTCCGGGCTGACCGACCCCACCGACGGGCACCCGTCGGCACCCTGCAGGGCGATGGCCAGGTTCTGGTCGACCGGGGTGCCGAGGCCGGTGGCCGCGTCGTAACCGGCCGCGGCCGGGAACATGCCGCCGTTCGTGTCGGACAGGTCGTTGTTCCCGCTGGTGACGTCGGTGAAGTTCGATCCGCTCGCCGTCGCAGCCGCGTAGAGCGCCGGCCCCACCCGCCCGAGCTTGCCGTAGCAGCCCTGGTTGGTGTCGGCGAAGAGCCCGGCGTTGGTGGGCGCGGCGACGCTGGTGCCCCCGAACCCGATCCAGCTCCCGTTGAAGTAGGCCACGACGCCGCCGGCATCGGGATTGGCGGGGTAGGCGATATCGGGCACGGCCCGGCACGTCGCCAGCCCGCACGGGTGCGAGTCCGCGCCGGCGGGGGCGCTCGGCTGTCCCGGGTTCGCCGGCCATTCGATGGAGTAGCCCCCGCCGCCGGCGCCCACGTGCCCGGGGTTGTCCTGCAGGCAGCTCGCCGACTGGCCCTGGCAGTCGTTCCACACCACCTGCGACGAGGCGGACGGGGTGTTCAGCGTGGTCCCGCCGGCGCTGACCACGTCCGGCTGTGCGCCGGGGTCGTCGACGGCCAGCCCGGTGTTGAAGTCGTGGGTCGGCGCCGAGTAGCAGTCCTCGGAGCCCGAGTCACCCGACGCGGCGATCATCGTCTGCCCCTGGACGGCCATCCGCTGGAAGATCGTGTTCTCCGTCTGGCGGTCGCTGCTCGGGATCTCGGACTCGCAATTGCCCCAGCTCGTCGTCACCACCTGCGCCGCGTCGTCGCTGGCGATGCGGTTGAAGACGTCGAACGCCTCGGCGTCGGTGCCGTTCGGGGCCTCGTACACCACCAGCGACGCCGACGGGGCGTTGAAGGCGGCCAACTCGATGTCGAGAGCCGGCTCCGCCGATCCCTGCGGAGTCGGGCCGCCGTCGACGACGACGTTGCGGATCGGGTTGGACAGGCCGTAGCACGATTCGAACGCCGTGATGTCGCTGGGCGAGTACGTGTCGAATTCGATGATGGCGATCGTCTGGCCGAGGCCTGTGCGCCCCTGGGCGAACAGCTGGTCCAGCCCGAAGGTGGATGCCATCTGCGTCGAGGTGTACGTCCCCGGCTCGTGGCCCGCCAGTGACGCGGCAGCGGCACAGGCCTGGGGCGCCGAGGCGTTGGCGACGAGCGCATGGCTCTGGCTGCCGGTGCTGCCGGTGCTGCCGGTGGTGGGCGGCGTCGCGGTGGCGGGTGCGCCCGGGGTGGGCGTGGCCGGGTTGCTCTGCAGCATCGAGTGCTCCCGGAACAGGCCGTCGAGGCCCACCACGGCGGTGACGGAGCCGGCGAGGGAGGCCGGCACCTCGGGCGAAGACGTGTTGACCAGCGCCCTGGGCTCGTCGGGCGCCTGGACCGACTCGAGCGACGTCCCGAACGCCGCGGAGACCGCGGCGGCCGTGCCCGACACCGGCAACAGGGTGCTCCCGGTGCCGGGGGTGCCCACGGCGAGCCCCTCGCTGCGCAGCACCGAGGACACCTGGGCCACTTCGGCCGGGCTGGGACCGTACGCGGCGGCGTACTGGGCCGACGTCAGGTAGTGGCGGTAGTCGGGCGATCCGGGGGTCGAGACCGCCGCCACCTCCTGGGCGAGGCCGGCGGGGTCCTGGCCGGCGAGGGCCACGTCGAGGTCGAGGACCTGGTCGGCCGGTGCGGCTCCCAGCAGTGTGGTGTCCGAGGGGATGGCCGGCGCGGCCTGGGGGAGGGCCACCCGCGCCAGGAGCGAGGCGGGCGAGGCGGCGCCGGCGGGCGACGCCGGGGCGAACGAACCCGCGCTCAGGGCCGCGGCGCCGAGCGCGGCGCAGAGCAGCGCGGCTGCACGGTGTCCCCGGTTCACGAATCGGCCTCCCTGTCCCTGCCCGGGCCTGTCCCGCCACGAGCGGCTGCGCGTTCTGGACCCTCTGTACCCTCTTCGCCGCGGGGCGTGGGCTCGTAGTAGACCCGGCCTTCCAGCGCGTCAGGACGATACTGCTGGAGCACCACCCCGGAAGGGTCGTCGTGGGGGTAGACGTAGCCCTCCCCGTGCCCGAGCGCGGCCGCCCCCTTGTAGTGGGCGTCCCGCAGGTGGGCGGGCACCTCCTGGTTGGCGCTCGAACGCACGTCGGCCTGGGCCCGGCCGAGGGCCACCACCACGGCGTTCGACTTCGGTGCCCGGGCCAGGTAGATCACCGCCTCGGCCAGGTTCAACGCGGCCTCCGGGAGGCCGACGTATTCCACCGCCCGGGCGGCCGCCTCGGCCACCAGGAGCGCCTGCGGGTCGGCCAGCCCGATGTCCTCGCTGGCCAAGATGACCATGCGGCGGGCCAGGAAACGGGGGTCCTCCCCCGCCTCGATCATGCGGGCCATCCAGTACAGGCCGGCGTCGGGGTCGGAGCCCCGGACGCTCTTGATCAGGGCGCTGATCTGGTCGTAGTGCTCGTCGGCGCCCTGGTGGAACAGGCGACCGTCCCGCGCCCTGGACATGTCGTCCATGGTGAGGACCACCGGCGCGTCGGGGTCCGTCGCGCCGGCTCGGGCCAGCGCGACGGCGACCTCCACCGTGGTCAACGCTGCTCGGGCGTCGCCCTCGCAGGCGGCCACCACCGCGTCGACGGCGTCCGCGGCGGCCTCGGCCCCCTCCAGGTCGAGCCCGCGCCAAATGAGGGTGCGCAGGTCGTCCGGGCTGAGAGGGTGCAGCCGCCACAAGGAGGCCCGGCTCAACAGGGGCGGATTGACCTCGAAGAAGGGGTTCTCGGTCGTGGCCCCGATGAGCACCACCAGGCCGTCCTCGACGGCGGGGAGCAGCACGTCCTGCTGGGACTTGCTGAAGCGGTGGACCTCGTCGATGAAGAGCATCGTGCCCTGGCCGTGCTCGCCCAGCCGCCGCTCGGCCTCCGCCAGGGCCTCGCGCACGTCCTTGACCCCGGCCGCGGTGGCCGAGAGCGTCGTGAGGTGCTTGGCGGTCGCGTCGGCCAGGAGATGCGCGAGCGTGGTCTTGCCGGTGCCGGCCGGCCCCCACAGGATCGCCGAGCCCACGCGGTCGGTCTCGGCCAGCGTGCGCAGCGGGGCGCCGGGGCCGACCAGGTGCTCCTGGCCCACGACCTCGTCCAGCGTGCGCGGGCGGAGCCGGGCGGCCAGCGGCGCCTGACGCCGCAGGCGGCGGTCGGCGGCGTCGTCGAAGAGGCTCACGTACTAGCTCGGCGAAGGGTTCACCGTCTCCCCGGGCGACGAGGCGGCGGGCGGGACCACGACCCGGATCCCCAGCTCGGCCAGGCTGGCCGGCGGCAGGGGCTTCGGCGCGCCCGTCAGCGGGTCGGCACCGGACTGCGTCTTGGGATAGGCGATGACCTCCCGGATGTTCTCCTCCCCCGCCAGGATCGCCGCCAGCCGGTCGACCCCGAACGCGAACCCGGCGTGGGGCGGCGCCCCGTGGCGGAAGGCGCCCAGCAGGAACCCGAAGCGGGCCTCGGCCTCGTCGGGCGCGATCCCGAGCGCGGCGAACACCTGCGACTGGATGTCCCGCCGATGGATACGCACGCTGCCCGACCCGAGCTCCCAGCCGTTGAGCACCAGGTCATAGGCCTGGGAACGCACGGCGAGGGGGTCGCTCGCCAACTTTTCCAGGTCCTCGGCGTAGGGCATGGTGAAGGGGTGGTGGGCCGGCTGGGGATGACCGTCGGCGCCGATGCCCTCGAACATCGGGAAGTCGACCACCCACACGTAGCGATGCGGTCCCTGGCCCACCGGCGGCGCCCCGATGGCCGTCCGCAGCGTGCCGAGCACCGTGCACGCCGTGTCGTAGCGGTCCGAGACGGCCAGGATGAGGTCCCCGGGTCGGCCGCCGGTCTCTTCCAGGACGCGCGCCCCCTCCTGCTCCGACAGGTGACGGGCCAGCGGCCCGTCGAGCGCGAGCTCCTCGCCGTCGACGACGCGGAACCAGGCCAGGCCGGCAGCGCCGGCCTTCTTGGCCTGCTCGGTCAGCTCGTCCAGGCGCGAGCGCGGGAACGAGGCGCCATCGGGGACCACGATCGCCTTGACCGTCGGCGACGAGAAGGCCTTCACCTGCGTGCCCGCGAAGAGCGGCGTCAGGTCGACCAGCTCCATCCCGAAGCGCAGGTCCGGCTTGTCGGTGCCATAACGGTCGAGGGCGTTCGCCCACGTCATCCGCTCGATCGGTGGCGGCCGCTCCCCCGTCGCCGCCTCGGCGGCATCGAGGACGGCCTCGGAGACGTAGCCCATGACGTCGTCCTGGCTGGCGAAGGAACACTCCATGTCGAGCTGGCTGAACTCGAACTGCCGGTCGGCGCGCAGGTCTTCGTCGCGCAGGCAGCGGGCGATCTGGTAGTAGCGGTCGAATCCGCCCACCATGAGGAGCTGCTTGGCCAGCTGCGGGCTCTGCGGGAGCGCGTAGAAGGAGCCGTGGTGCAGCCGCGACGGCACGGAGAACTCGCGTGACCCTTCCGGCGTGGGCGCCCACAGGAGCGGCGTCTCGACCTCCACGAAGCCCTGGCGGTCCATGGCGGCGCGGATGGCGGCGTTGACGCGCGCCCGCAGCCGCAGGTTGCGCTGCATGCGCGGCCGGCGCAGGTCGACGTAGCGGTACTTCAGGCGGACCGGCTCGTCGGACTCGGCCCGGTCGTCGACGGAGAGCGGCGGCGGCTCGGCCTCGTTGAGCACCTCGACCGTGCAGCCGCCGATCTCGATCTCGCCGGTGCCGATGGCGGGGTTGACCGTGCCCTCGGGGCGCTCCCGCACCGTGCCCGTCACCGCGATCACCCACTCGTGGCGCACGTCGGTGGCGTGGTCGATGACGCACTGGACGATGCCGGTGTGGTCGCGCAGGTCCACGAAGGCGAGGTGCTCGCCGTGCTCGCGGCGCCGGGCCACCCAGCCGCACAGGCGCACGGTCGAGCCGACGTCGGCCTTGCGCAGCACGCCGCACAGGTGCGTGCGCAGGGCGGTCGGCCGGTTCTGTTCCGGGTTGGTCATGGCGTGTCGGTGTCCGTCTCGGTGTCGTGGGTGTGGCCCTCGGGACGCAGGTGCGGATGCAGGTGCCGATCGACGTCGCCATCGGGGCCCTCGGCGAAGGCGGCGTTGGCCAGGTAGCTCTTGAGCTCGTCCACAATGGCAGCCCGGGGCACGGTCCGCTGGTCCTCGCGGCTGCGCAGGGGACGGAGCCCGACCGTGCCCTCGGCCAGCTCCTGGTCACCGACGATGAGGGCCACCACGGCGCCCGAGCGGTCCGCCGACTTGATCTGCGACTTCATGGAGCGCCCGTCGAAGGCACGATCGGCCCGCAGGCCGGCGCGGCGCAGCTCGGCCGTGAGGACGACGGCGGACTCCCCGCCGGACGTGTCGATCACGTAGGCGTCCAACGGCCGGGCGGCGATCACGGCCTCGGTGCTGAACACGTCCTCGGCGTCGCAGGCCAGCAGCACCCGCTCGATGCCGATGCCAAAGCCGATGCCGGGCGTGGGGTCTCCGCCGAGCAGTTCGACCAGCCCGTCGTAGCGACCGCCCCCACCGATGCCGTTCTGCGCGGCATCGAGCGCGTCGGCGGCGAACTCGAAGGTCGTGCGCGTGTAGTAGTCGAAGCCCCGCACCAGCCGGTGGTCGATCGTGTAGGCAATGCCGAGCGACTCCAGGCCGGCGCGCACTCGGGCGAAGTGGGCCGCGCAGGCGTCGCAGAGGTGGTCGAGGAACCGGGGCGCGTCCTCGGTGGCGGCCCGGCACTCGGGCGTCTTGCAGTCGAGCACCCGCAGCGGGTTCTCGAGGTGGCGCTCCAGGTGGGCGGCGCAGAGCCGGTCCGCCCGCTCGGCCAGAAAGACGCCGAGCAGCGCGACATATCCCGGCTTGCAGACGTCGTCTCCCATGGTGTGCAGCTTGAGCGTGACGTCGCGCAGCCCGAGCCCGGCGAAGAAGTCGTGCGCCAGCGACACCACCTCGACGTCGAGGTCGGCGTCGGCCGGCCCGAGCGCCTCCACCCCCATCTGGTAGTGCTGCCGGTACCGGCCGTGCTGGGGGTTCTCGTGCCGGAACGACGGCGCCACGTACCAGGCCTTCCAGGGCGGGACCGGGTGGTGCTGCACGTAGGCCCGGGCGACGGGGGCGGTGCCCTCGGGGCGCAGCGCCATCATCTGGCCGTCGCGGTCCTCGAAGACGTACATCTCCTTGCCGACGACCTCGCTGCCCTCGCCGATGCCGCGCAGGAAGACGCCGGCGTGCTCGATGATCGGGGTGATGGTGAGGCCGTAGCCGGCGCGCTCGACCAATTGCGTGAAGCGGGCGACCGTGTCCTCCCAGCGGGCCGACTCGGGCCACAGGACGTCGTGCATGCCCTTGGGCGTGCGGACCGGGGCGGCTGCGGGCGCGGACGAGCCCGGGGTCACGGGGTGCTCCTCATGGCGGGGTCAGGCCTTCTTGCCAGGGAGCTGACGATACGCGTCGAAGACCCCGTCGAGATGCTTCAACGCGCTGATCAGTGAGTGCAGGTGGGTCGGGTCGGCCAGCTCGACGTCGAAGGCCATGCGGCTCACCCGGTCCGGGGTGGTGGCGGTGCGGGCGGCCACGATGTTGAGATGATGCTCCGACACGACGCGTGACACGTCGGCCAGCAGGCGCGAGCGGTCGAAGGCCTGGACCTCGATGGTGGCCACGAAGACCCCGTCGTTGCCCCGGTCCCACTCGACCTCTATGAGGCGCTCCCGGGAGCGGTCGGCCAGCGCGGCCGCGTTGGCGCAGTCGGCCCGGTGCACCGAGACGCCCCGGCCCTGGGTCACGAAGCCGACGATCTGGTCGCCCGGCACCGGGGTGCAGCAGCGGGCCAGGTGGATCATCACGTCGTCGAGACCCTCGACGTAGACGCCCGTCCCGGTGCGGCGGCTCTGGCGGGGCCGCCGGGGCCCCGGGATGGCGATCGTCGGCAGCCGCTCGTCGGCCTCCCCTCCCCCGCGCAGCACCTTGGTGAGGCGCTGCACGATCGACTGGGCGGAGACCTGCGACTCGCCGATGGAGGCGTAGAGGGCATCGAGATCGGCGAGGTTCAGCTGCTCGGCCACTTCGAGGAGCGCGGACGAGCCGAGCAGCTTGTGCAGCGGCAGGCCCTCCCGGCGCAGGAACCGGGACAGCTCCTCCCGGCCGTTCTCTATCGCGTCCTCCCGGCGCTCCCGGGAGAACCACTGGCGGATCTTGTTACGGGCCCGGGTCGAGGCGACGATCTGGAGCCAGTCCCTCGAGGGGCCGGCGGTCGGCGACTTCGAGGTGAAGATCTCGACGGTGTCGGCGCTGCTGAGCTGCGTCTCGAGCGGCACGAGGCGCCCGTTGACCCGCGCCCCGATACAGCGGTGACCCACCTCGGTGTGGATGGCGTAGGCGAAGTCCACCGGCGTGGAGCGCGCCGGCAGGGCGATGACCTTGCCCTTGGGGGTGAAGACGTAGACCTCGTCCTGCTCGAGGTCGAGCTTGAGGGCCTCGAGGAACTCGATCGGGTCGTCGGTCTGACGGTCGACGTCGGCGATGCGCTGGAGCCACGCCATCTCCGAGGAGTGGTCCTCCTTGGACTTGTAGCCCCAGTGGGCCGCGATGCCGTACTCGGCCCGGTGGTGCATCTCGGAGGTGCGGATCTGGACCTCGACCGGCTTGCCGTCCAGCCCGATGACCGTCGTGTGCAGCGACTGGTACATGTTGAACTTGGGCGTGTTGATGTAGTCCTTGAAGCGCCCGTGCACCGGCGCCCAGATCGCATGGATGGCGCCGAGCGCCGCCCAGCAGTCCTTCTCGGACTCGACGACGACCCGGATGGCGACGAGGTCGTTGATGTCGTCGAACTCCTTGCCCCGCACCACCATCTTCTCGTAGATCGACCACAGGTGCTTGGGCCGCCCGGTGACGTCGGCCACGATGCCCATGTCGTCGAGCCGCTGGCGCACGTGGACGAGGACCCGCGCGAGGTACTCCTCCCGCTGCGGCGCGCGGGCGGCCACCATCTGCTCGATCTCGGCGTAGCGCTTGGGGTGCAGGGTGGCGAAGGCCAGGTCCTCCAGCTGCCACCGCACCTGTTGGACACCCAGGCGGTGGGCCAGCGGCGCGTAGACGTCGAAGGTCTCCTGCGCCGTGCGGCGCTGCTTCCACTCGGGCATGACGGCGAGGGTGCGCATGTTGTGGAGCCGGTCGGCCAGCTTTATCAGCAGCACCCGCCAGTCGTCGGCCATGGCGACGAGCATCTTGCGGATCGTCGCCGCCTGCTGGGCCTCCTTGGAGTCGAATTGCAGGCGGTCGAGCTTGGTGACGCCGTCGACCACCTTGGCCACGCCCTCGCCGAAGGTCTTCTCAATGGTCTCCAACGTGAGCCCCGTGTCCTCGACCGCGTCGTGCAGCAGCGCCGCCGCCACGGTCTGGGCGTCCAGACCCAGTTCGGCCACGATCGTCGCGACGGCCACCGGATGGGTGATGTAGGGCTCGCCCGAGCGCCGGAACTGTCCCTCGTGGGCCAACAGGGCGATGCGGGCCGCCTCGACGATGGTCGCCGTGTCGTCCCCGGGGCGATGCGAGGCGAATTCGGCCAGCAGCGGGGCCAGCAGCTCGCGCAGCACCCGCTCCTGTGCCTGCTCGTGCTCCGTTTCCGGGGCGTCGGTCGTAGTCACCCGGGCCAGGGCCACCATCCGTCCAGGCTACCCGCCTGCGGAAACACCTGGAACGACATGGCGCGACGCCGGCGTCACCCGGCCGCCGCTCAACGCCGGCGCTTGCGCTTGCTCTTGCCCTTGCGCGGCCGAGGCGCCTGTCCCTGTGCTGGCGACGCGCCCTGCTGCGGCGACCCCGCGGCGGGCGGGTCCATGACCACCGTCCCCGTGCCCGCGCCTCCCCCGCCGGTGCCGCCGGTGCCCCCGGTGCCGCTTCCGCCCGGGCGGCTGCCCGCGCTCGGGCGGCTGCCCGAGCCGGGGCGGATCGGCCCGCTGCGCTTGGAACCGGACCGTGGCGCCGCCGCTGCGCCCCCGCCGCCACCGCGGCTCACCTGACCGGACGCGGCCACGCTCATCTGCGTGCTCATGGTCGCGGCGTCCACGGCCGAGTACCAGCTCTGCTGCTCGCCACGCTGGGTCAGCCGGTGCGCGATGGAGACCCAGCGGTCCTCGCGCTGCTTCATCATGCACAGCACGGGCGCGGCGATGAAGATCGACGAGTACGCCCCGGAGAGGAGCCCGACGAACAGGGCGAGGCCATAGGACTGCAGCGTCGTGGCACCGAGGATCTGCGCCCCAATCAACAGGACCGAGAGCACGGGGAGGATGGCGACCATCGACGTGTTGATCGACCGGGCCAGCGTCTGGTTCATGGACAGGTTGATCAGCTGCGGGTAGGTCAGGCGCCCGCTGCTGCCGATCCCCCGCGTGTTGTCACGGACGCGGTCGAACACCACGACCGTGTCGTAGAGCGAGTAGCCGAGGATCGTGAGGATCGCCACGACGGTGTCCGGCGTGACCTGGAAGTTGAAGATGGAGTAGATGCCGACCGCGACCAGGACGTCGTGGATCATGGCGATGAACGCGGCCAGCGCCATCTTGGGCTCGAAGCGGATGCTGATGTAGACGGCCACGACGACGAAGAAGATGATGAGCGCCTCGATCGCCTTGTCGGTGATGGAGGAGCCCCACGTCGGGCCGACCGTAGTGATGGAGATCTTGTCGGCCGTCGTCTTGGGCACCCCATTGGCGGGCGCGGTGGTGCTCGTGGTCGTGGTGGTCGTCGACGCCGCACTGGGCTGGTGCGCCGAGGTCAGCGCGAGCAGCGTCTTCTGCACGTTCTTGCTGATCGCATCCTGCTGGGCCTGCGACAGCTTGTTCAGGTCCGACTGGACGTTCAGCGTTTGCCTGCTGCCCGTGCCCAGCAGCTCCACGGTCGGGTCGATCAGGCCGGTGCCCTTCAGGGCGTCCACCGCCTGCGTCTGGCTCACGCCGGGCGCCGCGATCGTCCACTCGGTCCCGCCCTTGAACTCGATCCCCAAGTTGAGCCCGCCCCGCAGGACGATGGAGACGATGCCGAGCACGATGATGACGGTGGAGATGCTGAACCAGATCCGGCGCCGGCCCACGAAGTCGAAGCGCGTCTCGCCGCGGTAGAGCCGTGCGATGGGACCGTGCCCTCGCCGGGGCTTGGCCAGGAGCGCCCGGGCGGCGTCGTCGAGGCTGACGAGCTCCTCCTCGTCGAGGTCCTCGGTGTCGACGTCCTCCTCGAGGCGTTCGACGTCGCCCTCGTCGACGTCGTCGAGGGCGCTGCCGTCCCGGCGCTCGTCGTCGCTCACGATCCACCTCCGCTGCCGCCGGCGCCGGCGCCGGCGCCGACCGGCACGCCCGGGGCCGGCGCACCCTGGGCCTGCGGCCCGGCTCCGAGTCCCGTGGCGATGCTGAACGCGCCCGATCCCTGCAGGCGCGCGCTCTGGCCGAGGAGGATCACGAGCGGCCGGGTGTAGAACCACGTGAAGGCCATGTCCATGATGGTGGAGAGCCCCAGGAAGAAGGCAAAGCCCTTCACGTTCCCCACCGCCACGAAGTAGAGGACGATGGCGGCGAGCAGCGACACGAAGTCGGCCGCCCAGACGGTGCGCCACGCGCTCTTGAAGCCGCGGTCGACCGAGGTCCGGACGGATCGACCGGATCTGGTCTCGTCCTTCAGACGTTCGAAGTAGACGATGTAGGAGTCCACGGTGATGCCGATGGAGACGATCAGGCCCGTGATGCCGGCCAGGTCGAAGCTCGGGGCCACCGACGTGTGGCCGAGCGCCGAGATGATCGCCCACAGCGTCATGGCGGTCAGCACCAGACCGGAGATCACGACCAGTCCCAGCGCCCGGTAGTAGAGCAGCACGTACAAGAGCACCAAGAGGAGGCCGCCAATCCCCGCGGCCAGGCCGGCCACCAGCGCGGAGTGCCCGAGCGTGGCCGACACCGTCTCGGAGGTGGCCGCCTTGAGGCTGACCGGCAGCGCACCGAAGTTCATGGCCTGCGCCAGGTTCTGCGCGTCCGCCTGGGTCAGGCTGCCCGAGATCTCGCCCCTGCCCTGGAAGGAGGTGAAGCTGCTCTGGGTGGGCTGGATGATGGGCGCCGAGTACACGACGCCGTCGAGCTCGATGCCCAGGAGCTGGTGGAAGTTCTCTGCGGCCACCTTGTCCCACAGGTTCGAGCCGGCTTGGCCCGCCAACGTGTAGTCGACCACCCAGGCGCCGGTCTGGTCCTGGGTCGCTTGTGCGCTCGCGATGGAGTGCCCGGTCATCTCGGCCGGGCCGAGCACGTACCGCTCCCCGCCGTTGCTGCTGCCGCTGGACGCGAGGCCGGGCAGCAGGACCGTGCTGCTCTCGTAATTGGGCTTTTCGACGCTCGTCGACGGGTAGGTCACGTACTGCGGGTCGGGGGGCACGTTGTTCGACGAGTAGCCCTGCGGCGAGCTGTTGGGCGTCACCGCAAGGTTGGCCTGGGTCAGCGCCGTCTGCGAGCTACAGGCCGGGATCGTCTCGACGCCGCGCTCGTGCACCACGACCGCGGACTTGCCCTTCGCCGTGTGCGCCTCCTGGGGGTAGGCGAAGCAGAGGACGGGACGGAAGTACATCCGCGCCGTCTGCCCGATCGCCGACAGCACCTGCTGGGCGTTCGTGACCCCGGGGATGGAGACCGAGATCTGGTTCTTCCCCGTCGTCTGCACCTGCGCGCCCGACACCCCGAGCCCGTTGACGCGCAGGTTCAAGATGTTCACCGTCTCGTCGAGGTCGGATTGGGTGACGTGGGGGCTCTCCGCCGTGTAGACGACCGAGACTCCGCCGGCCAGGTCGAGCCCGAGGCGGGGCGACCACTGCGCGGCGAAGACGGCCGCGAACGATCCGACCGCGATGGCGACGACCACCAGGACGCTGATGAGCAGGTTGCGTCGCTGGCGTCGCTGGGCCCGGCCCCCAGACTTGGGGCTCACCCCTCTTCAGCCTCCCCGCCATGCTCCCCGCTGGCCGTACCGTCACCGCCCACGTCGTCGATGTCGTCTGCGCCGCGCGCCCCGTTCCCGTTGCCGGCGCTCCGGGGTCTGACGTCGTCGACCGGTGCGTCCTCGACGGGCTGGTCGGCCACGCGGATGTCCTCGATGGGCTCGATCTTCCGCGCGATGGCCTGGCGGACGAAGACGATCCGGGTCGGCTGGGGGCCGTCGAGGTTGCCGTCGTCCCCGAGCGCACCGGTGAGCAGCGTGTAGCGATCGCCGTGTATCTCGAGCACGGTGCCGATGACGCCCCCCACCGTCTGCACCTCGTCACCCACCTCGATGCCCGGGTTCTGGCCCTGCCGGGCCGCCTGGGCCTTGCGCTGCTGGGGCCGTATGAAGAAGAAGTACCCGAGGGCCCCGATCGCGACGAGCGGGAGGAGGGTGACGAGGGCGTTGGAGCTGCTGGACTTGGACGAGGTGGCGGCCAGCACGAAGTGGGCCAGCGCCGGAGTTGGTGTCATGGGAGATCCTTGGATCTGAATCGGTTGCGAAGTGCCACCCTAGTGCCTGGGTTCCCCGTTCCCAGGGCACGCCGTGACCGCAGCCGCCGGCCCGTCGGACAGCGCTGGCGGAGCGGCCCGTCGGACAGCGCCGGCGGCGCAGGGAAACGCGCAACCCAACTGCAACGGAAATCGGACCCGGTTGCGACAGCCGTTGTGCACAGTACAGCCCAGTACAGCAACAACCTCACGATGTTGGGTCGTTCGGAGGGGGGCGACCGAGGTGAGAGTCCGACGGAGGGGACCGGATTCTCAGAAGGGGGACATCGGGGGGCCGTAGCAGCGAAGGGGTGCGCCGGCCTTGTGCCGACGTCGGTCGGAGAGATCCGGGGGGAACCGACGACCCGGGCCGGCGCACCTTTCGCTCACCACCGTGCCTCGCCGTGGACCCCGGTGCAGCCGCCCCGGGGTCGCCGATTTGGTGATCGGTGACCCGATTCGAGGGTTGACGTGCACGTTTGTACGTGGACTGCGGTGTCCCTCATTCACTCAGATTGGCGATTTCCCCAGTACAGTTTCCACCTGATGCGAGACGGTCACATCTCTGTGCTGGTCATTGAGGACGAGGCGGACATCCGCCAACTCCTCCGGACCCTGCTCGAGCGGGAGGGATTCAGCGTCTCCGAGGCGACGGAAGGCAGGGACGGGGTGCGCCAGTTCCATCAGAGCCATCCGGACATCGTGATTCTCGACGTGGGGCTGCCCGACCTGGACGGCTGGCAGGTCCTGGAGCGGATCCGCGACATGAGCGACGTGCCGGTCCTGATGCTCACGGCGCTCGGGACCGAGCGGGACAAGGTCCGAGGGCTCAACGCCGGCGCCGACGACTACCTGGTCAAGCCATTCGCCCGGGCCGAGCTGCTGGCCCGCTTGCAGGCCATCAGCCGGCGCCAGGTGTCCCGGACCGACCCGGTGACCGCCTTCGACGACGGCACCCTGCACGTCGATTTCGCCCACCAGGAGGTGACGGTCGACGGCAACGCCGTGGTCCTGACCCCGACCGAGTACCGCCTGCTGGCCACGCTGGCCCGTCACCAGGGGCAGGTCCTGTCCTCGGACCAGCTGATCGAGCTGGCCTGGGACGATCCCAGCGGGCTGGCGCCCTCCAGGGTGAAGTACGCCGTGTTGCGGTTGCGGCGCAAGCTGGGCTGGGACGAGGGCGACGACACGCCGATTGAGACCGTGCGGGGCTTCGGCTACCGCTACCGGTCCCGGAGCCGGTGAGCGAGTCGCCCCAGTCCCGAAACGACCCTCCGGGCCCCGGCGCGCCGTTGCCCGGCAACGCGCTGCCCATCGGCTTTTCCGGCTCCATGCGGGTGCGACTGCCGATCTTCGCGCTCGTCGCCATCGGCACGGTGCTGATCGCGGTCGTCCCCTTCCCCCACGGCGCCCGCCGCGAGATCTCCGTCGCCGGCGTCCTGTTCTTCGCCCTCGTCGCGGCGGCCTTCCTGGTGCCCTGGGAGCGGCTGCCGGACTGGGCCTGGCTGGTGGTGCCGATCGGCTACATCGCGGTCATCGCCATCATCCGTGACGCCCAGGGTGGGAGCAACTCGGGGCTGGTCGTCGTCTACCTGCTGCCCATCGTGTGGCTCTCGCTCTACGGGCGACGGCTGCACCTTCTCGTCGGCTTGTTCTGCCTCGACCTGGCCCTGCTCGTGCCGGTCCTCATCGTCGGACCGCCCAAGTACCCCACCCTCGAGTGGCGCCAGGTCGCGGTGATGGCGACGGTGACCACCCTGGTGGCGTCCACCGTCTACACCATGGTCTCGCGGGACCGGGCCTACCTGGGCGACCTGGCCCAGCAGTCCCGCATCGCCCGTCGCAACGCCCGCGAGGCCGACTACGCGCGCGATCGCCTCGAGACCCTGCTCCGCGCCGCCACGGGCAGCGCCATCATGGGCGTCGACCCGGCCGGGACCGTGACCTTCTTCTCCGCCGGCGCCGAGCAGATGCTGGGCTACCGGGCGGCGGAGGTCGTCGGCATCCGCTCCATCGCCGACTTCATCGACCCGGCGCAGATCGACGAGCGGCGCCAGGCGATCGACTCCATGCGGACGGCGCTCGAACCGGTGGATGCCGAGACGGCGGCCGAGGTCCCCTGGACCGCCACCCGCAAGGACGGGCAGCAGCGCCGCTGCGTGGTGCGGGTACGCGCCCTGCCCGTCCCCACGCCCGACGCGGTGCTCGACGTCGAAGAGGCCGACGGGTACGACGGTGGCGAGAGCCACGAGGACGGGTCCGCCGACGAGCGGGCCGAGGAGGAGCCACCCGAGCTCAGCGACACGCTGCTGCCCAGCAACGGGGGGTACGTCGTGGTGGCCATCGACGTGACCGAGCGCGAGGAGCTGGCGGCGGACCGCGAGCGACTCTTCGCCATTCAGAAAGAGGTCACGCAGTCCCTCATTGAGCAGAACAACCGGCTGCGCGAGCTGACCCAAATGAAGGACGACGTGGTCGCCACGGTGTCCCACGAGCTGCGGACGCCGATCACCTCCATCCGCGGCTTCGTCGAGCTCCTCCTCGACGCCTCGAGCGACTTGACCGAGAGCCAGATGCGCATGCTCCAGACGATTGAGCGCAACGCCGAGCAGCTGCAGCGGGTCGCCGAGGACCTCCTGGCCGACCCCGGCGCCGGCCGCGGCCTGCGCGTCGCCTTCACCGAGCTGGACCTCAACCGGCTGGCCGAGGAGGCGGTGCACGCCATCCAGACCTCGGCGACGGTGGCCGGCATCGTGCTCACGATCGAGCCGGGCGGCGAGGTCCCCGTCTTCGGCGATCCCACAAGGCTGCACCAGCTCCTGGGCAACCTGCTGTCCAATGCCATCAAGTTCTCCCCGCGCGGGGGCCGCGTCCACGTCATCGTCGACAGCGTGGACTCCTATGCCCGGGTGCAGGTCCTCGACGAGGGCCCCGGCATCCCGGAGGGCGAGCGGGACCAGCTCTTCGAGCGCTTCTACCGGCTCGCCTCCTCGACCGAGATGGGCGTCCCCGGGACCGGCCTCGGCCTTGCCATCGCCAAGTCGGTCGCCGAGGCGCACGAGGGATTCGTCGACATCGTCGACACGCCCGGCTGGTCGACCACGTTCAGGGTCTTCCTGCCGCTGCGCACCTCGGTGGCCTCCTCCCGGTCGGCGCCGCTCGGCGTCCCGGAGACGACGCGCCCGGCCTGACGCGATCTCACGCGGCCAGGAATCCCCCGGACTGGTGCGCCCAGAGGCGGCCGTACACGCCGGCGTCCCCGGCCGACAGCAGCTCGGCGTGCGTCCCCTGCTCGACCACCCGGCCCCGGTCGAGGACGACGATCCGGTCGAGCCGGGCGATGGTCGCCAGCCGGTGCGCCACGACCAGGGCCGTGGTGCCCTCCATGAGGTGCCACAGCGCCTCCTGCACGAGGGACTCGGACTCCGAATCGAGCGCCGAGGTCGCCTCGTCGAGGACCAACACCCGCGCGCCCTTCGCCATGGCCTGCGCGATCGCCACCCGCTGGCGTTGACCGCCGGAGAGCTTCAGGCCGCGCTCGCCCACGATGGTGTCGTAGCCGTCGGGCAAGCGCTCGACGAACTCGTCCACGTACGCGGCACGGCCCACTGACCGCACGAGGTCCATGTCCACCCCGGACTCGAGCCCGTAGCAGATGTTCTGCGCGATGGTGCGGTGCAGCATCTGGGGGTCCTGGGGGACGTAGCCGATGTGCCGCCGCAGCGAGTGCTGCGTCACGGTGGCGACGTCCTGCCCGTCGATGGCGATGAGGCCACCGTCGCGCTCGGCCAGCCGCAGCAGCAGCTTGGTGAGCGTGGTCTTCCCGGACCCCGACGGCCCGACGAGCCCGACGTGCTCCCCCGGCTGAATGCGCAGGTGCAAGCCGTCGAACAGCGGTGCCCCGTCGCGGTACGCGAAGCGCAGGTCGCGGAACTCGACGAGGCCGCGCGGCACCTGCAGCTCGGGCGCGGACGGGACGTCCACGATGTCGGGCCGGGTGGCGGCGATGCCCGCGAACTTTGCGCACCGGCCAATGGCGCGCGACATCAGGCGGATGAACTCGAAGGACTCCTCCAGGCTCGTCCCCACGAAGGTGGCGTAGAACAGGATGAGGTACACCACCCCGGCCGCGGCGACATGGTGCAGCGCGAGCACCACCCCGACCGCGACGGACGCCCAGTTGAAGAAGGCCATGGCCGATTCCATCTGCAGCCTGGTGGTGGTGAAGACCCGGCGCGCCCGGAGGTCGGCGCTGAGGGAATGCCCCACCAACGTCCCGACGTGCGCCTTCTCGCGCTCCTCGGCGGCCTGCGAACGCACCGTGGTCAGGTTGGCGATTGTGTCCGCGATCACGCCGGTGGCGCGGGAATGCGCGTCCGAGAACTCCTTCTCGGCGGCGACGACCCTTCCCATGCGGTGATGCAGGACGCCGACGAACACCGCCACGAGTCCCGCCAGGACCAACGCCACCGGCCAGGCCACGATGCCGAGCACGACGATGGCGCCGAGGGTGGTGACGGTGATGCGCAGGATGCCCCACACCATCGCGTCGATCAGCTCGACGAAGGCCCAGGTGGACGTCTCCAAGGTGGCGATCACCTCGCCCGAGGGGCGGTCGGTGTGCCACCCGTGGCTGAGGCCGATCAGGTGCTCGTAGCCGTTGGTGATGGCGCGGCCGAACGAACGCAGCGTGGCGCCCCAGTTGAGCCAGCCGCCGATGCGACCGAACGCGGTGGCGGCCGCCAGGACCACGGCGTAGGCGATGATCAGCGGCGCGTACGACCGCCACGCCACCGCGCCTCCCAAGTGCGAGATGCGGCCCAGGAGCGCGGCGAAGATCAGCGGGGCCGCGACCGCGTTGGCCAGCGTGCCCAGCACGATGGCCGTGCAGCTGCCGGCGAAGGCGGCCCGGTCGGGCCGCATCTGCTGCCAGCAGTACGACAGCGTCGCTCTGTTCGATGCGTTCGGGAAAAGGGTGCGTTCACCCATGGCGATCTCCAGACAGGAGGGTCGGGTGCAGTGACGAAGGGGGTGCGGATCGGTGCTCCGCGGCCAGTCGCGTGGTCGGGCGGTTGGCCGCCGCTGTGGTGCCGGGCCGGCGTCAGTGGCCGGTCGGGCACAGGGCGGGCCCGGCCATGCGGGACCTCCCTGCGGCGCCACCGAAGACGGGCAAGAGGAGCACGATGGGCTGCACGATTGTCGCCGTGTCTGCCATCAGGTCACCTCGCCTCCGTCTCGTGGTACGTGGAAACGGTATCGCATGGCCGGCGCCGGGCGCGGAAAAAGCGTGAATAGATGCGCCGGCGGCCGCGCTGTGGGGGGTCCGTCAGAACAGCGGCGGCGTATTCGTTGCGTCGGGCGCGCCCGGCGGGACCTGGTGCCCCAGATGTCCCCAGGCTCGCCGCGTCGGCACGCGGCCCCGCGACGTCCGTTGGATGAGCCCGCTCTGCAGCAGGTAAGGCTCGTACGCGTCCTCGATCGTGTCGGGCTCCTCCCCGACGCACTGCGCCAGGGTGGTGAGGCCGACCGGCTGGCCCCCGAAACGCGCGCACAGCGTGGTCAGGATGGCCCGGTCGACCTTGTCCAGTCCCAACTCGTCCACCCCGAAGAGCTCGAGCCCCTCGCTGGCGGTGACGCCGTCGATGAAGCCCTCGCCGCGGACCTCGGCGAAGTCCCGCACCCGGCGCAGGAGCCGGTTGGCCACGCGGGGGGTTCCCCGGGACCGTTCCGCGATGCGGATGGCACCCTCCGCGTCGATCTGCACCCCGAGGATGCGGGCCGACCGCTCGACGATGGCGCGCAGGTCACGCGGGTCGTACAGGTCGAGACGACCCACGAATCCGAAGCGGTCCCGCAGCGGCCCAGAGACGAGTCCGGTGCGGGTGGTCGCACCGACGAGGGTGAACTTCGGCAGCTCCAGGCGGATGGAGCGCGCCGTCGGCCCCTTGCCGATCAGGATGTCGAGCCGCCCGTCCTCCATGGCCGAGTAGAGCATCTCCTCGACCGACCGGTGCAGGCGGTGGATCTCGTCGATGAACAGGACGTCGCCCTCCTGGAGGTCGGTGAGCAGGGCGGCGAGGTCGCCCGCCCGGGTCAGCACCGGCCCGGCGGTGATGCGCAGGCCGGCCGCCATTTCCGCGGCGACGATGCCGGCCAGCGACGTCTTGCCCAACCCGGGGGGCCCGGCGAAAAGGATGTGGTCGACGGGCTGCCGGCGCTGGCGGGCCGCCAGCAGCATGATGCCGAGGTGCTCGACCAGGTCGGACTGGCCCACGAACTCGGTCAGGGACCGCGGCCGGAGCCCGACCTCCTCGAGCTCCTCGTCGGGGTCCGACGCGGTGGGATCCACGACGCGGGGCTCGTCCGCGTCATCGGCGGCAACGGCCAGGACCTCACGCCGGGCGCCGGGACTCACCGGCTGGCCAGCTCGCGCAACGCGAGTCGCAGCATCTCTTCCACGCCGACATCGTCGCGTAGGCCGTCGAGCGCGCCGCGGATCTCGTCCGGGGCGTAGCCGAGCTCGCTGAGGGCGGCGCGTGCCTCCGACCGCGAGGCACGGGTGGCCGGCCGCGCCGGATCTGCCCCCGTGGTGGGCACGCCGCCCCGCTCCAGCGACAGGTCGGGCAGGTCGAGCCGGCTCTTCAGCTCGATCAGGAGGCGAGCGGCCGTCTTGCGCCCCACGCCGGGCACGGCGCACAACGTCTCGAGATCGTCCTCCAGCACCGCCGTCGAGAGCGCGGCCGGCGACAGGCTGGCCAGGATGGCCAGCGCCAGCGCCGGGCCCACGCCGTGCGAGCCCAGCAGCACGTCGAAGCACCGGCGCTCGTCGTCGTGCACGAACCCGTAGAGCACGATGGCGTCCTCCCGCACATGGGTGTGCACGAAGATCGTCGCCTCCGCGCCGGTCATGTCCGCCACCAGTGCGGCGGCGGTCGCCGGCGTCACGGTCACCCGGTAGCCCACGCCCGCCACGTCGACGATCACCTCGCTCTCGCCCGTCCGCAGCAGCACGGGCCCTCGCAGCAGTCCGATCACGGTTCGCTCCTCATCTCACTCACGTCGCTCAATTGCCTGTCCCCTCCGGCACGAGGGCCTCGCGTGCGTGCAGCGCGGTCTCGACGGCCCGGCGCAGCGGCACCGTGGTCAGGTGGCACACGGCCAGTGCCAGGGCGTCGGCCACGTCGGGCGGCCCGCCGACGCCCGGGAGCCCGAGCACCTGGGCGACCATCCGCTGCACCTGCTCCTTGGTGGCGGCCCCGTAGCCGACAAGGCCCTGCTTGACCTCGTTGGACGTGTACTGCACGACCTCGCAGCCCGCTGCGGCGGCGGCCACCAGCGCCAGTCCGCTCGCCTGGCCGACTGACATGGCCGTCTTGGCGTTGACCTGGAAGAAGACGCGCTCGACGACGACCACCTGGGGCTGCAGCTCGCGCAACAAGAAGCCCAGCTCGGTATGCAGGACCAGCAGGCGTTCGGCCAGGGGGTCGGCGGGGTCGGTCTCCACCACCCCGGCGGCATGGGCCCGCAACCGGCCGTCCCCCTCGGCGCGGGCGACCAGGCCGTAACCGCAGCGCGACAGCCCGGGGTCGATCCCCAGTACGAACATGCGTTCGTAGATTAGTCGGGGGTGGTGTGCAGGGGGCGGATGTCAGCCCTCGAAGGCGGCCAGCACCTCGTCGTCGATGTCGGCGTTGGAGTGGACGGCCTGGACGTCGTCGTGATCGTCGATCGCCTCCAACAGGCGAAGGACCTTCTTCGCCTCGGCCTCGTCGGGCACGGCGACGAGGCTGGTGGGCTCGAGGGACAGGTCCACCGACTCTGGGGTGATGCCCGCGTCGTCGAGGGCCCGGCGCACGGACTCGAGGTCAGCCGGGGCGCTGGTGACGACCCAGGCCGACCCGTTGCCCGACATGTCCTCGGCACCGCCCTCCATGGCGATCTCCATGACCTTGTCCTCGTCGTTGTCGAGGCTGACCGTCACGACGCCCTTGCGCTCGAACTGCCAGCTGACGGCTCCGGGCTCGGCCATGTTGCCGCCGTTGCGGCTGAAGAGGTTGCGCATCTCGGCGCCGGTGCGGTTGCGGTTGTCGGAGAGGGTCTCGACCATGATGGCCACGCCACCCGGCCCGTAGCCCTCGTAGTTGATGGCCTCGTAGCGGACGCCCTCGAGCTCTCCGGTCCCCCGCTTGATCGCCTTCTCGATCGTGTCCATCGGCACCGAGGCCGCCCTGGCCTTCTGGAAGGCGGTGCGCAGGGTGGCGTTGGCATCCAGGTCGCCCCCGCCGTCACGGGCCGCCACCTCGATGGCGCGGATGCACTTGGCGAACACCTTGGCCCGCGCCTTGTCCTGGGCCCCCTTGCGGTATTTCGTGGTCGCCCACTTCGAATGACCCGACATGGCGTGGTGCTCTCGTTCCTCGTGTGCGGTGCCCGATGATTGTATCGGGGGGGCCGTGGCCCTGGTCAGGCCCGCCGGTCAGGCTGCTGGTGCGGTCGGCCTGCCGGGTTCCTCGGACGCCGCGGCGCACATCTGCACGAACAGGCGATGCACCCTCCGGTCTGGCGTCAGCTCGGGGTGGAAGGACGACCCGAGCACCACACCCTGCCGCACGAGCACCGGCACGCCGTCGAGCGTCGCCATGACCTCGACCCCCTCGCCCACCGACACCACGAGCGGCGCCCGGATGAAGACGGTCGGCAGCGGCGGGCCCTCCCCACTGCCGAAGCACACCTCGCTCTCGAAGGACTGCACCTGGCGGCCGTAGCCGTTGCGGCGCACCACCGCATCGAGCACGCCGAAGGTCCGCTGGTCCGGCCGGCCGTCCAGCACCTGGCGCGCCAGCAGGACGAGGCCGGCACAGGTGCCGAGGACGGGCATCCCGCCCGGTTCGGGTCCGAGCCGTTCGGCGACGGCGTCGAACAGGCCCGTCGACAGCAGGAGCATCGACAACGTCGTCGACTCGCCGCCCGGCAGCACCAGGCCGCCCACCCCGTCCAGGTCGGCCGGCCGCTTCACGAGGCGGGCCGAGCAGCCGAGGTCCTCCAGCGCGACCAGGTGCTCGCGCACGTCTCCCTGCAGGTCGAGCACGCCGATCAACGGAGTCGCCGCCGGGGAGGAGGCCTCTACCACCCCCGGTTGGCGAGATGCTCGCCGTACTGCGATTCCTCCAGCCCGCGCATCGCCTCGCCGAGGCCGCGCGACACCTTGGCCACGTGATCGGCGTCCTCGAAGTGCGCGGTCGCCTCGACGATGGCGGACGCCATCCGGGCCGGGTCCGACGACTTGAAGATCCCCGACCCGACGAACACGGCCTCGGCGCCCAGCTGCATGACCAGCGCGGCGTCCGACGGCGTCGCGATGCCGCCCGCGCAGAACAGCGGCACGGGGAGCTTGCCCGTGCCGTGGATCTCCTGCACCAGGCCCACGGGGGCCGACAGGTCCTTGGCCCAGCCGTAGAGCTCCGCCGCATCGGCCTGGGTGATCGCCCGGATGGATCCCAGGATGGAGCGCAAGTGCCGCACCGCCTCGACGATGTTGCCCGTCCCGGCCTCGCCCTTGGAGCGGATCATGGCCGCACCCTCGGAGATCCGGCGCAACGCCTCCCCCAGGTTCGTCGCCCCGCACACGAACGGCACGGTGAAGGGCCACTTGTCGATGTGGTACGCCTCGTCGGCGGGCGTCAGCACCTCGGACTCGTCGATGAAGTCCACGCCCAGCGACTGCAGCACCTGGGCCTCGGCGAAGTGACCGATGCGGGCCTTGGCCATCACCGGGATGGTCACCGCCTCAATGATCCCCTCGACCAGGGCCGGGTCGCTCATGCGGGCCACGCCTCCGTCCCGGCGGATGTCGGCCGGGACCCGCTCCAGCGCCATGACCGAGACGGCACCGGCATCTTCGGCGATCTTCGCCTGGTCGGCATTGACGACGTCCATGACGACCCCGCCCCGCAACATGTCCGCCAGGCCCCGCTTCACGGTGAAGGTGCCGGTTGTCATGGCTCCAGTCTACGGGGGTGAGCCGCCTCGGTTCACCACTCGCTCAGCGCGGCGGCCCTCACCGACGTGAGATCGAGATCACCGGGCACCAGGGGATCATCGCGGTGCCCCACCGACGGGTCGATCCAGACCCAGCGGGTCGGACCGAACCGCGAGGGCGAGGCGAAGAGCGAGCCCTCCGCCGGTGCCGGCGCGGCCATCATGACGCGGAGCGCATCGAGGAGGCCGCGGGGATAGCGCACGGCCGACGCGCCCACGACATCGGCTCGGTACTCCCGGCTCTCACCGACGCAGCGCCGCAGTGTCTTCTCGCCGCCGAAGAACATGCCGAGCGTGATGCCGATGCACGAGACACCGTTGTCGCCCCGCTTGACGTGGGCCAGCTCGTGGGCGATCACGCCCTCCAGCTGGATGGGGTCCATCCGCCGGAGGAGGCCGGACGTGACGACGAGATCGGACCGGCGGGCGTCGCGCCCGAGCGCGCAGCAGTTGGGCACGTCGTCCTCGACGACGTTGAGCGACGGCATGCTGAGGCCGAAGGTGGCGCACAGCCCTTCCGTCACGTTGTAGAGCCGCGGATCGTCGTGCTCGTCGACGGGCACGGCGCCGATCCTGCGCAGCGCGATGGCCGGCGCGAGCCGCCACAACGCGTACATGACGGCCGCGCCGGCGACCACGAAGGCGACGACGCCGACGACCGGCGACACCGAGGCCCCGAGGAGGATCCCGAACAGGATGGCCGGGATGGCTCCTGTGTAGGCGCACAGCCTGATCGCTCTGCGGCGGTTGGCCGCCACTTCGGCGGGGAAGATCCGCGGCGCGCCGAGGCTGGGCTGCACGTCGAGCGGTTCCGGTGGTGGCGACGGGGCCAGGGCCACGGCGGCACCCGGCTGCCCGCCGCCCGATCGCGCCGCGCGGGACTGGTTTCGGTTCCGTGGGTTGGGGCGTTGCCCGCCACCACCGCCAGCACCGCTTCCTCCGCTGCTGCCGACCCTCCCTTTGTTCCGGGCGTTGGCTCCCGTGTTCCCGCGGCCCGCACCACTCCCACCGGTGCCTCCGGTGCCACCGGAGGCGCGGCTGCGATTCCGGTTGCGGTTGCGGTTTCGGTTGCGCCGCTGGCCGTTGCCCGGCGTCCCCGATGCGTTCTGATCGGCCATGGGCACGCCAGCCTACGGCACCACGTACGCGGCGATCGCCCGCCCGTACAGGTCCACATAGCGCTCGGCCAGCGTCTCCATCGACCAGGCGCGGGCGTACTCGGTCGCCGCCTTGCGCGCCTCGGGCGAGCCGCGCCCGTTCCCCTCGACGACATCGGCCAGGGTCGAGCCGAGGGCCCGGGCGAGCGCGCGCGCATCTCCCGGCGGCACCAACTCGGCGTGCCCGCCCGCCGCCGAGCGGTAGCCCTCGATGTCCGAGGCCACCACCGCGCAGCCACCGGCCATCCCCTCCAGCAGCACCATGCCGAAGGACTCGCCCAGCAACGACGGCGCACACAGGACGTCGGCCCCGGCCAGGCGGCGCGCCACGTCGGCGTCGCTCAACACACCCAACCACCGCACCCGGTCCGACTCGGGATACCGACGCCGCTGCACCTCGCTGCCCGGGCCGTCGCCCACCACCCACAGGACGGCCGGGCGATCGACCATGGCGAAGGCATCGAGGAGCACGTTGAGGCCCTTGCGCGGTTCATGTCGCCCGAGGAACAGCACGACGGGGCGGCCGTGCTCGTCGCGGACGGGCTCGGCCGACTCGAAGCGGTCCACGTCGACCCCGTTGAACAGAAGCTCGAACTCGCCCCCGCCCGAGCGGAGGCCGGTCTCGCGCGCCGCCTCCGACACGGCTACCCGGATCTGCATGCGCCCGGCCGCGAAGCGGGCCAGCGTCCTGATGCCGGGGACCTGCACCCAGTGGCTCACCCCGGCGCGGTGGTACGTCCCGACCATCGGCAGCGGTGCGGTCAGGAGGAGGCCGTAGGCCGCCGTGGGCGCCAGGGGCTCGTGCATGTGCAGCACGTCGAAACCGCCGGTGCGGACGAACCGCTCCGCCCGTGCAGCGGCGGACGGCCAGAGCGCCACCGGCGCCACCGACCCGTTGGAGTGCAGCGGCGTCGGGCGGCCGATCACGAAGTGCTCGCCGGCCGCAGCGGGGACGGGCACGCCGTCATCGGCCGGTCCGAGCACCGTGACGTCATGGCCCAGCGCGCGCAGGCTCCGGGCCAACCCCATCACCTGCCCCTGCACCCCCCCTGGGCGCGTGAGTGCGTACGGCGAGAGCTGGGCGATCTTCACGGATGGTCGGACGGCCAGTTCGGCTGGAAGAGGTGCCACTGCTCAGGCCGGCACCGGATGTCGTGCTCGAAGACCCGCACCACCTCCCGGGTGACGCGGACGATGTCCTGGCGCAGCGAGCCCTGGCGGGTCGTGTCGATGGGTGGGTGGACGACGCCGGTGTGCCAGTTGCCCGGTCCCGAGTAGACGACGACGGGCAGGAGCGGCGCCCCCGTGCGCAGGGCGAGGGTCGCCGCACCACCCGGCAGCGTCGTGCGCTCGCCGAAGAATTCGACCTCGACGCCGTTGCCGGCCAGATCCCGGTCACCCACCAGCCCGACCAGCCGGCCCTCCTTGAGGGCGCCCAGCAGCGCCGCACTCGACCCGCCCCCCAGGGGGACGGCGGTGAGCCCCATGGCCGCCCGCTGCGCCACGAACCACTCGAAGAGCCGTTCGGGCTCCAGGCGCTCCACGACGGCCGTCATGGGCATGCCCTCGAGGGCCAGCCAGCAGCCGCCCCACTCCCAGCTGCCGACGTGCGGCAGCGCCATCACGATGCCGCGTCCGAGCGCGAAGGCCGCCCGTAGGTGGTCCTCACCCTCCTGGAGCTGCCAGCGGGCGCGCACGCCCGCCTCGCTCTCGTAGGGCAGGCGTGCGCCGTCGGCCCAGTACTGCGCGTAGGCGTCGAAGGTGCGCCTGCTCCAGCGACGCACCAGCGCCGGGTCGGGCTCGACGCCCTCGGGGCACTCGCTCGCGAGCACGCGCCGCATGTGGCGCTCGTTCATGGCGAGGGCGGGGCCACCGCGCAGCGCCATGGCCCGCCCGACGGCGCGGGCGGCGCCCTGCGCCACGGGTTCGGGCAGGTGCCCCATCGCCTCACCCAGGCCCCGGTACATGAGGTACTTGGCCGTGTCGCCCCAGGACGTCGGCTCGGCGGCAGTCGCGGGAGCGGTCAGGAAGCCGACCCGGGCGCAGGGGGGGTGCGACGGCCCGACGTCCCGTGTCCTCGGGCGGCCCGCCGGCGCTCGCGCAGCGTACGCCCCGACCGGCTGCTCAGTGCCTCCTGGCGGCGCGCCCGCCAGCGCCCGACCGGCGCACCCGTGGTGCGCGTGGGGTCGCGCCGGGGCCGGCCGGTGGATTCGCGGCCCTCGCGCCAGGCCCGCCAGCGCGAGTCGACCCGGCCCTCGCGCCAGGCCTCGATGCGCCGGCGGATCACCGCGTCGCGTCCCGATGCCGCGTTCCACACCTTGACGAAGCGGGCGACCGCCGTGAAGGTGACGAGGGCGAAGAGGAGCCACAGCACGGGCACGAAGATGGCGGCGGAGAGGAACGCGACGCCGAGCAGGAACATGCGCTCGCCCCGCTCCATCAGGCCGCCCCGGGCCTGGAGGCCGAGCGACTCGGCTTTTGCCCGTTCGTAGGAGACCAGGGCGGTCACCGCCAGGATGCCCATGGGCAGAAGCGCGAGGTGGCCCTCCCCCCGGTCAAGCAGGTACCACGCGCAGCCGAACATGAGGACGGCGTCGGCCACGCGATCGGTGACGGAGTCGAAGAACGCGCCGCGGACCGAGGCCGTGCCCGCCGCCTTGGCCACGGGACCGTCGAGCAGGTCGTGCAGGCCGGTCACGATGAGGAAGATGATGGCGAGGTGCAGGTGCCCGGTGGCCACCAGCGCCGCCGTCGCCGTCGCCGAGACCAGGCCCGTCGCGGTCAGCACGTCAGCGGTGATGCCATGGCGGTGCAGTGACTGGCCGACCGGACCGGTGGTCCGGTCGACGGCGTCTCGCCAGCGGCCGTCGAACATGAAGCTCCTCGTCGTGCGCCTCCCGGGGAAGGTGGCGCTGTTCGCATGAGTTTACCATCGGTTCCCCGAAAACCCGGGGTCCGGACTTCGACCCCCCGCCGGGTCAGGAGGGAGCGGAGCCCCTGGTCGCAGCCCTGGGCGGCGCCCCGTCGATCCACCCGGAACCAATCCGGGGCGTGCCCCGCCCCGTACCCCTGGGTGACATCATCGAGCAAGCCCAGCCACGGAGGACCGCCATGACCGACATCAGAGCCCGTGCCAACCGGGTTCCTCTGGTCGCCCTCGCCGCGGGGGTCGCGGCGACCGTCGGGGCGCTCTCGGCGGCGCCGGCCGGCGCCAGTTCGAAGTCGACCACGGTCAAGGCGGTCGAGACCGACTTCCACATCGCTCTGTCCAAGAGCTCCTTCAGCCCCGGCAAGTACACGTTCGTGGCGCAGAACAAGGGCCAGACCACCCACGCCCTGATGATCACGGGGCCGGGGCTCTCCGATGCGAAGACCCACGACATCTCGCCCGGGCAGAGCGCCAAGCTCACCGTGACCTTCGAGAAAGGTGCCTACGACATCTTCTGCCCCGTCCCGGGGCACAAGGCGCTGGGCATGAACGTCGACATCGTCGTAGGGAGCAGCGCGGCGGCGACGACCGGCAGCAGCTCGTCGCACAGCAGCGGCAGCGGCGGGTACGGCTACTGAGCCGAGCCGGACGGCACCCGGCCGCGTGCCGGAGCGAAGACGCCGTCGGGTAGCGTCAGCGGGCGAGATGCCACGCGGAGCGGGCACCCCGCTCTCCCCCACCCGTGGGCATCCGCGTGAGGTGATGGTACCGGTGTCCGAGCCGAGGAGCGCGGGGAGACCAGACATCACCGTGCTCCCGAACCCGACGCTCGACGTCTCCATCGTGGTGCCCTACTACAACCCGGGTGCCCGGCTGCGCTCCACGGTCGAACACATGGTGCGGGTGCTCGACGCCTCCGGCATGACCTTCGAGATCATCGCCGTCTCGGACGGCTCCACCGACGGCAGCCCGTTCACGCTGGACGGCTTCCCCGAGAGCGTCGTCCGCCGCGTCTCGTTCGACACGAACGTGGGCAAGGGCCACGCGCTCCGAGCGGGGCTCGGGATGGGTCGGGGCCGCTATCTCGGCTTCATCGACGCCGACGGCGACATCTCCCCCGAGTTCCTGGCGCCCTTCGTCTCCATCATGCAATCGCTGGAGCCCGACATCATCATCGGGAGCAAACGGCACCCCGACTCCTCGGTGCACTACCCGCCGCTGCGCCGCTTGTACTCGTGGGGCTACCAGCACCTGATCCATCTGCTGTTCCGCCTGCACGTCAAGGACACGCAGGTCGGGATCAAGCTGGTGGACCGCCGGGTGATCGCGGACGTCCTGCCCCTGCTGCGCGAGAGCCGCTTCGCACTCGACCTCGAGCTCCTGGTCCTGGCGCGGCGCCTCGGCTACACGCGCATCGTCGAGGCCCCCGTGCGGATCGACGAGCGCTTCGGGAGCACCATCTCCCTCAAGGCGGTGTGGCTGCTCCTGGTCGACACGCTCGGCCTCTTCGTCCGGTTCTCCATCCGGCACGAGTACGACGACGCGCTGGCGGCACGCCGGCGATCCGGCCAGCCCTGAGCCGGCCCACGCCGCCCGGGCGCCCCCGCTGAGCAGGCTGGCCCGAGCACACGGCCACGGGCGGTCGTACACTCGCCTCTGCAAGCCAGATCCAGGCCTGGCTGCAGCCATACGGACGGAGGGACCACGTGCCACACGACCCGACCGCTATTCGCAACGTCGCCCTCGTCGGGCACCACGGAGCGGGCAAGACCACCCTGGCCGAGGCCCTCCTGGCCGCCACCGGGTCGATCGCCCGTCGCGGGTCGGTCGAGAAGGGCACCACCGTCATGGACTTCGAGGCCGAAGAGGTGTCGCGCCAGCTGACCATCTCGACCAGCCTGGCCCCCTTCACGGTCAACGGCGTGAAGGTGAACCTGCTGGACACGCCGGGGTACGCCGACTTCGCCGGCGAGATGATCACCGCCTTGGCCAACGTCGACCTGGCCGTCGTCGTGGTCAGCGCCACCGACGGCGTGCAGGCCCAGACCGAGGACGCCTGGCGCGTCGCGGCCCGCCTGGGAGTGCCGCGGGTCATCGTCGTCAACAAGCTCGACCGAGAACGGGCCGACTTCGACCGCACCCTCGCCGAGATCAGGCAGACCTTCGGCGTCGGGGTGGCGCCGGTGGAGCTCCCGATCGGGCACGAGGCGGACTTCCACGGCGTCATCGACCTGCTCGACGACACCGCCACCCACTACGAGACGCCGTCGGCCGGCGCGGCCGTCGACGGGACGGTCCCACCCGCCGGGCGCGAGGGCCCGATCCCCGACGACCTGGTCGACGAGGAGCACACCGTGCACGAGCAACTCGTCGAGGGGATCGTCGTCGGTGACGACGACCTGATGGAGCGCTACCTCAACGGCGAGACGCTCGACTACACCGAGCTCGAGAAGAGCCTGGCGGGCGGCGTCGCCTCGGCCAGCGTGTTCCCGGTGCTGTGCTGCTCCGCCGCCAGCGGGGTGGGCGTCGACCGCCTGGCGCGCCTCATCGAGGAGCTGTGCCCGAGCCCGGCGTCACGCCCTCCGTTGCTCGCCACGGCGGGGACCGAGACCGTCGAGATCCCCTCCGACCCGGGCGGCCAGACGGTCCTCACCGTCACCAAGACCTACAACGACAGCCACACCGGCAAGATGTCGCTCTGCAAGGTGGTGTCGGGCACGCTGCAACCCGACACCGTGCTCGTCAACTCGCGTTCGCGGGACGAGGAACGGCTGCACGCGCTCCAGAGCATCGCCGGGCACGCCACCGCGCCGGCGGCGAGCATCGCGGCGGGCGACTTCGTCGCGGTGCCCCGGCTGAACGGCACGCGCACCGGTGACACGCTCGCCCCCAAGGGCCAGCCGGTCGTGGTGCCGCCACCCGACCTGCCGGCCCCGGCCCTCCGCGTGCCGGTGAAGCCGGCGACGCGCGCCGACGACGACAAATTGATGTCGGCGCTGCAACGGCTGCAGGACGAGGACCCCTCGCTCACCGTCACCCGCGACGACGAGACGCACCAGACCATCCTCGGGGTCAACGGCGAGGTGCACCTGGCGGTCACGCTGGAACGGCTCGACCGCAAGTGCAACGTCCACGTCGAGCGCGAGGAGCTGCGCATCCCCTACCGCGAGACGATCACCGAGGCGGCTGACGCGGAGGGCAAGCACAAGAAGCAGTCGGGCGGTCACGGCCAGTTCGGCGTCTGCCACCTGCGCCTCGAGCCGCTCCCCCGCGGCGAGGGGTTCGCGTTCCGAGACGAGGTCGTCGGCGGCGCGATCCCCCGTCAGTACATCCCGGCCGTCGAGAAGGGCGTGGTCGAGACCTTCGCGACGGGCGGCCTCTACGGCTACCCGATCGTCGACATCGCCGTCACCGTCGACGACGGCAAGGCGCACTCGGTCGACTCCAACGAGGTGAGCTTCAAGATGGCGGCCGCACTGGCCGTGCGAGCGGCCATGGCCGTGGCGGGCCCGATCGTCCTGGAGCCGATCTCACGCCTGGAGGTGACGATCCCGGCCGAATGCCAGGGCGACGTGCTCGGTGATCTGCACTCCCGCCGCGCCCGCATCATCGGCACCGATCCCGCCGAGGACGAGGGCTACCAGACGGTGACGGCCACCGCGCCCATGGCGGAGCTGACCCGCTACGCGGTCGACCTGCGGGCGCTGACCGGGGGCCGAGGCTCCTTCACGGTCGCCCACGACCACTACGACGCCGTGCCCGACCACCTGGTGGCCTCCATCCCCAAACTGGAGAGCTGACCGCAGGTCACAGCAGGTGCTGGAAGCGCACCGGGATCTTGCGCAGGAGCAGCGTCCCCAGGAGCTCGTTGCCCGGCGTCGTCACCACCGCGACCGCCAACGTCCCGGTCGAGCGGCCCAGCGGCTTCGACAGCATTGCCGAGGTGAAGTGACCCGAGTAGGCGGCGATGCAGACGTCCTGGTGCTTGGGCAGGTTGTCGACCAGGAACCGGTAGAGCCGGGGGGCCACGCCGTGGAGGCTGGCGAGCGTGAACTTCCTGACGCCGGCCAGGTGGCCGTGGCCGCCGACGGCCTTGGCCGCCGTGGGCAGGGCGAGATAGCACGACTCGTCGGACGTCCCCTGGCCGGTGCGGGCCGCCGAGCACGCCGTGAGGAGCGAGGCCGCCACCACGAGTCCGGCCAGACCCGCGCCGAGGCGACGACCGAGGCCGGGGCGGCCGGCACGCCGCGTCATCGTGGCTCCACCTCTGCCGGCGCCGGGGCGTAGGCGACCGGGCCGGCTTCGACCTCACTCGTCATGGCCTGGCGCGGCCAGCGCCCCAGGCGCACCTGCAGGGCGAGCTGCCCGATCAACAGCCAGCCGATGAGCAGGATCATCCAGAAGCTGATGACGCGGTACAGCAACACCGCGTACGCAGTGCTCGCCTCCGCCCCCCCGAACGCGACCAGCGCGACCGTGATGCTGCCCTCCACCACGCCGAGCCCCCCGGGCGTGATGGGCAGCGTCGCGGCCAGCTGACCGGCGCCGTAGGCGAGGAGCAACCCCTTCCAGGGGATGGGTGCTCCGATGGCCTCGAACATGAAGGCGAAGCATGCGCAGTCGAGCAGCCAGTTGACCGAGCCCCAGGCGACGATGCGGCCGATCTGCGTCCAGCTGAGGCGCACGGCGGTCATCCAGGCCATGATGCGTTCGATCTGCTGGTGCGTGTCGCCCCGGGGGCGGCCGGTCAACGCCACCGAGGCGCGCAGCGCGGCCGTCAGGACCGCGTGCAGGGGCCGTTCGTAGACGAAGAGGGAGCCGATACCGAGCATGATCACGAAGGTGCCGATGAGCACTGGCACCAGGTCGAAGGACGCGCCCTCGTTGGTCGCGATCCCGAGTCCCAGGATGGCCACCAACGACAGGCTCACCGAGGCCGCGACCAGCGTGCCGGCCATGGCCCAGGCCGCCAGCGTGTTGTCCGCCCCGAAACGGCGGAACCAACGGAACCCGTAGACGGTGGAGATGGCGTTCCCGATGGGCAACGAGTTGGTGATCGCCTGGGAGGCGAACGTCAACTTGACCAGCGGGCGCCACGGGGGGCGGAGGTGACCCGCGAGCAGCAGCTCGTACTGCATGGCGGCGAAGCACAGGTACGAGCCGATCTCGGCGACGACCGCCGGGCCGACCCACCACCAGTCGAAATGCTTGAAGATGGTCGAGAACCCCGAGAGCTCCGAGCGCTTCGACGAGAGCACCCACAGGGCGACGCCGACGAGGCCGAAGCCGACCGCCACCCGGACGAACGGCCAGGCTCGGCGCACGATGCACCGGAACCGCCGCTGGGGGGGCGCCTCCTGTGCCTCCTTGGCGGCTCCGGCGGCCGTCACCGCCGCGGCAGACGCCGGGTGCGTGCCCACGGTGCCTCCGCCGTCATCGGGCCCGGCGCCGGCGCGCTCGCCCGGCTTGGCGTTATCCGGGCCAGGCGTCGGTAAGCCTCTTCCAGGACAGCTGCAGCGTTTCGGGCAGGACCCTGGCCTCGGCCACGGACGTCATGAAGTTGGTGTCGCCGGACCAGCGCGGCAGCACGTGGAGGTGGACGTGCGACGGCAGCCCGGCCCCCGCGGCGCGGCCCAGGTTGGCCCCCATGTTCAGCCCGTCGGGCTCGTATGCGTTCTCGATGGCGGTCACCGCACGCAGCGCCGCCGACCACAGCTCGGCGGACTCGGCCTCGCTGAGCTCCGTCAGGGAGCGGGCGTGGCGCAGGGGCAGCACGAGCACGTGCCCACTGGCATAGGGGTAGGCGTTCATGACGACGAAGGTCAGCTCGCCCCGCCACGCGACCAGGTTGTCCTCGGAGGGGGCACCGCTCGACGCCAGCCGGCAGAACACACAGTCGACGTCGTCGTGCGCCAGGCCCGTCGCCCGCTCGCGCGCCGTCGCCTCGACGATGTACTCGCGGCGCCACCCGGCCCAGAGGTGTTCCAGGCTCATACGGGCGCCCGGTCCTCGGGCCGCCCCTTGCGGGCCACCTCGTCGCTGACCTCGGTCACCCAATCGTCGAGCGGGACCCCGAGCTCGGGTTTGGTGTCCCAGCCGCGCCGGTTCACCCCGACCGTCCCCGCCTCGACGTCCGTGGGGCCCACGACGAGCACGTAGGGGATCTTGGCCAGCTTGGCGCGGCGGACCAGCGCGCCCATCTTCTCGCCGCTGGCATCGAGGGTGGCCCGCAGTCCGGCCGCGCCACAGGCGTCGACGACTGCCTGCGCGTCGTCGATCTGCGCGTCGGTCACCGGGATCACCCGCACCTGTTCGGGCGAGAGCCAGGTGGGCAGCGCGCCGGCGTAGTGCTCGATGAGCACGGCCATGAACCGCTCCACCGACCCGAAGAGCGCGCGGTGGATCATGATCGGTCGGTGGCGCGCGTTGTCCGGGCCCACGTACTCCAGGCCGAACCGCTGGGGCAGCTGGAAGTCGAGCTGCACCGTCGACATCTGCCACGTCCGCCCGATGGCGTCACGGGCCTGGACCGAGATCTTGGGCCCGTAGAAGGCACCGCCGCCTTCGTCCATGACGAGCTCGAGCCCCATTTCGAGGGCCGTCGTGCGCAGCGCCTCGGTGGCCACCTCCCACTCCTCGTCGGACCCCACGGCCTTGCCCGGCGGCTTGGTCGACAGCTCGAGATAGAACTCGTTCAGCCCGTAGTCACGCAAGAGGTCAAGGACGAAGTGCAGGGTCCGCACCAGCTCCGCGTCCATCTGCTCGCGGGTGCAGAAGATGTGCGCATCGTCCTGGGTCATGCCCCGAACGCGCGTGAGGCCCTGCAGCACGCCGGACATCTCGTAGCGGTACACCGTGCCGAACTCGAAGAGCCGCATCGGCAGCTCCCGGTACGAGCGCTGGTGGCTCCGGTAGACGAGGATGTGGAACGGGCAGTTCATCGGCTTGAGGTAGTACTGCGTGCCTCCGTCGAGCTCCATGGGCGGGTACATCTCGTTGGCGAACCAGTCGAGATGGCCGGACTCCTCGAAGAGCGCGCTCTTGGTGATGTGGGGCGAGTTGACGAAGTCGTAGCCGGCCTCGACGTGACGCTGGCGCGAGTACTCCTCCATGAGCCGCCGGACGGTGCCTCCCTTGGGGTGGAAGACGGCGAGACCCGACCCGATCTCCTCGGGGAAGCTGTAGAGGTCGAGCTCCGCACCCAGCTTGCGGTGGTCGCGCCGCTCGGCCTCCTCGAGCTGGTGCAGGTACGCCGCCAGAGCCTTCTCCGACTCCCAGGCCGTCCCGTAGATGCGCTGCAGCTGCTCGCGCTTTTCGTCACCGCGCCAGTAGGCGCCGGCGACCCGCATCAATTTGAAATGGCCGAGGCGGCCCGTCGACGGCACGTGAGGACCCCGGCAGAGGTCGATGAACGCGTCCGAGTTGCGATAGGTGCTCACCTCCGAGCCGGCGGCATCGACCTCGTCGGCGCCCGACCCCACGGCACGGATGATCTCCTGCTTGAAGGGCTGGTCGGCGAAGATCTCCAGCCCCTCCTCGAGGTCGTGCTCGTGCCGGACGAAGGGCTGGTCCTCCTTGACGATGGACCGCATCTCGGCCTCGATCCGCTCCAGGTCGTCGTCGCTGAAGTGGGCGCCACCGGGCAGCTCGAAGTCGTAGTAGAAGCCGTTCTCAATGACGGGGCCGATGGCGTACTTCGCCCCCGGCCACAGCCGGCGGACCGCCTGGGCCATCACGTGGGCGGTGGAGTGCCGCAGGACCGCCCGCCCGGCGTCGGTGTCCGCGGTGACGATGGACACCACGGCCCCGTCGGGCAGCTCCGAGGACAGGTCCACCTCGCGGCCGTCGACGGTGGCGATGACGGCTGCCTTCGCCAGACGGGATCCGATGTCCCTGGCGAGCTCGGCCGCCGTCGTGCCCTCGGCCAGCTCCCGCGTCGAGCCGTCGGGAAGACCAACCGAGATGACCGCAGCCATTGCGCACCCTTTCCTGCTCAGCCGGAGGATTGCTCCTGGTCCGGACGCCGTTCCTGGTGTTTCAAGGGTACTGGACCGACCCCGCGGCCCCGACCCACCCGCGCCGACGCCGTCAGAGGGCGATGCCGAGCAGCCGGGCGCCGTCGGCCACCGGTCGCCCGGCGGCGGCCTCGTCGTCGAGGGCGCGCAGCGCAGCGGGGGTGTCGAGGTCGTCGTCGAGCGCGGCGCGCACCGCCGACAGCCCCGGACCGCCGCCGCCGGGCGCGCTCCGCCACAGCGCGAGCCTGGCCGCCGCCGCCGGCATGTCCTCACCGGTGCGCCAGTCCCAGTCCTCCCGGTAGTGGTGCCCCAGCAGGGCCAGCCGCACGGCGGCCGCGTCCCACTCCTTGCACAGGTCGCCGACGAAGACGAGGTTGCCGAGGGACTTCGACATCTTCGTCCCGTCCAGGCCCACCAGGCCCACGTGGAACCAGAGACGCACGAAGGGCTTCCCCGTGACCGACTCGGATTGCGCCGTCTCGCATTCGTGGTGGGGGAACACCAGGTCTCGACCGCCACCGTGGATGTCGATCGTCTCACCCAGCTCGCGCAGCGCCAGGGCGGAGCACTCGATGTGCCAGCCGGGCCGACCGGGGCCCCACCGCGACTCCCACGCCGGCTCGTCGGGCAGCGACGGCTGCCACAGCACGAAGTCGAGCGGGTCGCGCTTGTTGGGGTCGTCCGGGTGGCCGCCGTGTTCCGCCGCGAGGACCAGCATGCGCGCGCGGTCGTATCCGCTGATGCGGCCGAACTCGGGGAACGTGGCGACGCTGAAATAGACGGAGCCGCCGGACTCATAGGCATGCCCGCCCCGCAGGGCGGCCCCGATCAGCGACAGGATCTCCGAGATCGCCGAGGTCGCACGCGGCTCGGAATAGACCGGCAGCAGGTTGAGGAGTCCCATTTCCGCCTCGAAGCGGGCCATCTCCTCGGCGGCCAGGTCGAGGTAGTGGACCCCGAGCTCGCGCGCCTTGCGCAAGATGTCGTCGTCGACGTCGGTGACGTTGCGCACGCACTTCGTCTCGTGTCCGGCATCCTGCAGGCGCCGCTGCAGCATGTCGAAGTACAGGTACACCGCGGCGTGCCCGAGGTGCGCGGCGTCGTAGGGGGTGATGCCGCACGAGTACATCGTCACGACGGGACCCGGCTCGAACGCCACCACCTCGCCCCGAGCCGTGTCGTACAGGCGCACCGTTAGATTCCGGCCATCCTCAGCGTCGAGTGCGCCTTGTGCCGGATGTTCAAGGTGACACAGACGGCTGTGAACGCCTCGATCGCCGCCGCTTGGCTGAGGCTCCCCGCGTCGAGAGGTCGCAGCCCGCGCATGCGCTCGATCAGCGCGACCGTCGCCGCCGTCGCTTCGGGGTGGTCCGAGCAGACGAGCACGTCTGCTTCCAACCCCGATGCCAGGTCTTCCATTTCCGCGGCGGGAAGGTGGTGGAAGGCGGCCGCCACCAGGCTGTCGGGGAGTGCCGCCTGCACGGCCGCCGCCACCGAGCCCCGGGGCGGCACCAGGGCCAGCATCTCCTTGCCCTCCTTGACCAGGGCATTCGCCATCGACACCACCACCTTGCCGGCGAGAGGCTGGCGCAGCGCCCGGACCGTGGCGATGGCACTGTCCCACGGCGTGGCCACGACGACCAGATCGGCCGCCGACGCCCCGGCATTGTCCGCACCGTCGAGGGCCAGGGGGAGCGCGGGCCACCTCGCCTCGACATCGGCGACGATCCCGGCGGCCCGCTCGGCGTCTCTCGACCCGATCGTCACCCGGACGCCGGCCTCGGCCAACCGAACTGCGACCCCGCGGCCGGCCGGCCCCGTTCCACCGAGAATTCCCACGTGCACGCCCCTACCTTCGCATAACCTCGCTGGCGCAGTGGGACTCCTGGACGGAAAGCGGCTCCTGATCACGGGCGTGCTCACCGACGCGTCGTTGGCCTTTGCCGCGGCCCGGCTCGCCCAGGAAGAGGGTGCCGACATCGTGCTCTCCGGCGCAGGACGGGCCCTCTCCCTCACCAAGCGGACCGCCCGGAAGCTGCCCCGGGAGCCCGAGGTCCTCGAGATCGACGTGACGTCGCCCGAGCAGCTGGCCGCCGCCGGCACGGCGTTGGCCGCGCGCTGGGACCGCCTCGACGGACTGCTGCACGCCATCGGCTTCGCCCCCCCGGACTGCCTGGGCAACGGCATGTTCGCCGCCGGGTGGGACGACGTCTCGGTGGCGCTCAACATCTCGACCTATTCGTTGAAGGCCCTCGTCGACGCCTTCTTGCCCCTGCTCGAGGCGGCCGGTCACGACGGCGGTGCCTCCGTCGTGGGCCTCGACTTCGACGCCACGGTGGCCTGGCCCGTCTACGACTGGATGGGAGTGGCCAAGGCGGCCCTCGAGTCACTGTCCCGCTACCTCGCCAAGGAGCTCGGGTCGCGCGGCATCCGGGTCAACCTGGTGGCGGCGGGGCCCGTCAGGACCATGGCGGCGAAGTCCATCCCCGGTTTCAGCGCCTTCGAGGACACCTGGGCCGACCGGGCGCCGCTGGGGTGGGACGTGCACGACCCCTCGGCGGTGGCCAAGGCGTGCGTCGCGCTCTTCAGCGACCTGTTCCCGATGACCACGGGGGAGATCGTCCATGTCGACGGCGGGGTGCACGCCGTCGGTGGCTCCGCCTGACGGCACGGCTGCGATCCGACGCCTGACCAGGTCGCCGAAGCGCCGACTGTAGGTTGCAACCATGAGTATGCGGGGGCACGCCATGGGCGGCGGGCGCGGCGGTGGGTGGGGCAGCATGCGCTCCATGCGCCAGGACCGTGCGGTCCTCGGGCACCGGGTCAAGAAGGGCACGGCGCGGCGCATGCTCACCTTCGCGGTCCCCTACCGCAAGATCCTGGCCATCTTCCTCCCGGTCGTGATCTTCGACGCGGTCATCAGCGCGGTGAACCCCCTGATCCTGCGGGCCCTCATCGACAACGGGATCCTCAAGAAGAACGCCGACCTGGTGGTGGAGCTGGCCGTCCTGGTCGCCGTCCTCGCCCTGGTCGACGCGGCCCTGGTCCTGACCGAGCGGCGGATCTCCGCCTACATCGGCGAGAGCCTCATCTACGACATGCGGTCAAAGGTGTTCCGCCACATCCAGCGCATGCCGCTGGCGTTCTTCACCCGGACCCAGACCGGCGCCCTGGTGAGCCGCCTCAACAACGACGTGATCGGCGCCCAGCAGGCCTTCACCGACCTCCTCTCCAACGTGGTCGGCAACTTCGTCACCGTGGTCATCGTGCTGTGCGCCATGTTCTATCTGAGCTGGCAGATCACCCTGGCCGCCCTCGTCCTCGTCCCGATCTTCCTGGTCCCAGCCCGCTTCGTGGGCCAGCGCATCGGCTCGCTGACCAAGGAGGGCTACAACCTCAACAGCGAGATGAACATGATCATGCAGGAGCGCTTCCAAGTGGGCGGGGCGATGCTGGTCAAGCTGATGGGCCACCCCGAGGCCGAGGCCGAGACGTTCGACACCAAGGCCGGCCGGGTGCGCGACATCGGCATCGCCCAGGCCACCTACTCGCGCGTCTTCCTCGTCTCCCTCACGCTGACCGCATCCCTGGCGACGGCGATCGTCTACGGCGTGGGAGGTGTGGCGGCCGTGCACGGAGAGCTGGCGGTCGGCACCGTGGTCGCCCTGACCAGCTACCTCACCCGCCTCTACCAACCACTCACCCAGCTCTCCAACGTGAACCTGGACGTCATGACCGCCCTCGTGTCGTTCGAGCGGATCTTCGAGGTGCTCGACATCGTGCCCACGATCCAAGAGGACCCCGACGCCGTGGACATCCCGCGGGGCAACGCCTCCATCGAGTTCGAGGACGTGAGCTTCACCTACCCGAGTGCCGAGGAGGTCTCCCTGGCCTCGCTCGAGTCGGTGGCGGTGCTCGAAGCGGGCGTGCGCAGCGAGGTGCTCCACCACGTGTCCTTCACGGTCGCACCCGGGCGCATGGTCGCCCTGGTCGGGCCCTCCGGCGCCGGGAAGACCACGATCTCCAACCTGGTCCCGCGCCTCTACGACGTGAGCGCAGGGTCCGTGCGCCTGAGCGGCACGGACGTGCGGCACGCCACCATGGCCTCGGTGCGCGACGTGGTCGGCGTCGTGACCCAGGACCCGCACCTCTTCCACGACACGCTCCGGGCCAACCTCATGTACGCCAAGCCCGAGGCGCCCGAGGCCGAGATCCTCGACGCCCTCGCCCAGGCGCAGATCGGGCACCTTGTCGGCGAACTGCCCGACGGCCTCGACACCGTGATCGGCGAGCGGGGCTACCGGCTCTCCGGGGGGGAGAAGCAGCGGGTCGCCCTGGCCCGTCTCATGCTCAAGGCACCCGACATCGTGGTGCTGGACGAGGCGACGGCCCACCTCGACTCGGAGTCCGAGGCCGCGGTGCAGCGCGCCCTGCGCGAGACGCTGTCCGGGCGGACCTCCCTCGTCATCGCCCACCGGCTCTCCACCGTCCGCGAGGCCGACGAGCTCCTCGTGATCGACGGCGGCCGCGTCGTCGAGCGCGGCACCCACGCCAGCCTGCTGGCCGACAACGGGCTCTACGCCGAGCTCTACCGGACCCAATTCGCGGACCAGGAGGAGACCGAGGTCGCGGGCGCCGAGTAGTCGGGCGGCCTCCCCTACTTCCCCTCGAATTCCGCCTGCTGCTTCTTCGCCTTGGCGGCATAGCCGGCGGGCATGTCGTCGCTCACGAACTCCACCGACGCGCTCAGGGCCTCGAACTTGAGAACGTCGGACAGGCCTCGATAGGCGAACGCGTCGATGGTGCGCTTGATCGACTGCACGGCCAGCGGCGCATTGGCCGCGATGTCGGCGGCGATCGACAGCGCGGCGGGCACCAGCTCGTCGCGCGTCGTCACCTGCTGCACGATCCCGAGGCGCTCGGCGGTGGCGGCGTCGATGCGCCGGCCGGTGAGCGCAAGCAGCTTGGCGTGGCCGGCCCCGATCTCATGGGCCAGCCGCAGGTCACCGCCGGCATCGATGGAGACACCGACCTGCGCCTCGGGAAGCGCGAAGAGGGCGTCGTCGGCCGCCACCCGGATGTCGCACATGAGGGCGAGCTCGAACCCGAAGCCGAGGCAGTAGCCCTGGACCGCACAGACGATCGGCTGCGGCAGCTCGTGGAAGACCCGGAAGCGCTCGTGCACCCAGCGGAGACCCTCGTAGTAATTGCGCACCTTCTCCGCCGGTGAGCGCCCCGTCACCCGGTCCTCGGGCATGCCCAAGTCGATGCCGGCACAGAAGGCCCGGCCCTCGGCCTTGACCACGAGGACACGGATGCGGTCGTCGAAGCGGGCGCGGTCGGCCAGGACGCCGAGCTGCCGAGTGGCCTCCCACGACCACTTGTTCAGCTGCTCGGCGTAGTCCAAGGTGAGGGTGCCGACACCGCTGCCGTCGGTTGGCGGGTCGAGCCGGAGCTGCCATTCGTCCTCGGGCAGCACCGGATCGGTGCGGATCGGCATCTCGGGCTGCTCCCTCCCTGTGTGATGCAGGCCACGTCCTGCGGGGCGCGCCGGCAAAAACTAGAATCCGTTCTACTTGCCGGGGAAGACCCCGGCAACCGGTGGTCCGGCACGCCGGCACCGGCGACAGGACCGACACGTAGGAGGTCTCACCCGTGCACAACGAGCTCTGCGAACGCCTCGGGATCGAGTTCCCCATCTTCGCCTTCACCCACTGCCGCGACGTGGCGGCCGCCGTGTCCAACGCCGGCGGCATGGGGGTCCTCGGCGCCGTCGGGTTCAGCGCCGACGAGCTCGAGGTCGAGCTCACCTGGCTGGACGAACACGTCGGCGACCGACCGTACGGGGTGGACATCGTCATCCCCGGCAAGTACGAGGGCATGGGTGAGCTCGATCCGGTCAAGCTCGAGGAGGAGCTCCGAGCCATGATCCCCGAGGAGCACCGCACCTTCGCCAAGAAGATCCTGGCCGACCACGGCGTGCCCGAGCTGGAGGGCGGTCCCCGGCGCGAGCTCCTGGGGTGGACGGCCGCCACGGCGGCGCCGCTCGTCGAGGTCATCCTGCGCCACGACAAGGTCAAGCTGGTGGCCAACGCGCTGGGAACGCCGCCCGACGACGTCATCGAACAGGTGCACGCGCACGGGATGCTGATCGCGGCGCTGGCGGGATCCGTCAAGCACGCGCTGAACCACAAGGCCGCCGGCGTCGACGTCGTCATCTGCCAGGGCTCGGAGGGTGGCGGCCACACCGGCGACGTGGGCTCCATCGTGCTGTGGCCCGAGGTCATCGACGCGGTGGCGCCACTGCCGGTGCTGGCGGCCGGCGGCGTGGGGTCGGGTCGCCAGATGGCGGCCGCCATGGTCATGGGCGCGGCCGGCGTCTGGACGGGCTCGCTGTGGCTGACCGTCGAGGAGGCCGACGTCCCGCCCAAGCAGATGGAGACCTACCTGAAGGCCACGTCCCGCGACACCGTCAGGTCGCGGTCGTTCACGGGCAAGCCTTGCCGCCTGCTCAAGAACGACTGGACCGAGGCCTGGGACGCTCCGGGCAACCCCAAGCCGCTCGGCATGCCGCTGCAGATGATGGTGGCCATCGAGTGCGTCTCCCGCGGGCACGCCTACCCCGAGGAGGCCCGCGACGTGAATTTCAACCCGGCCGGCCAGGTGATCGGCCGGGCGACGTCGGTGCGCCGCACCAAGGACGTCGTGCTCGAGATGGTGGAGGAGTACATCGACGCGGTGGAGAAGCTGCAACTCGTCAACGAGGGCTCCACCGCCTGACGTCCCCGCCGCTCCCCGGGCTCGCGCGTAAGGTGCCCGGCATATGGAACTCCACGAGGCGCTGTACACCACCCGCGCCATGCGCAGGGTCAGACCCGACCCCATCCCGGCCGACGTCCAGGCCCGCATCCTCGATGCGGCCATTCACGCCCCCTCGGGCGGCAACCAACAGAACTGGCGCTTCCTCCTCCTCGACGACCCGGTCAAGAAGGCCGCCCTCGCCCCCCTCTACCAGCACGCCATGGGCGAGCTGTGGAAGACCGTCTACAAGGCACAGCTCGACGCGGCGCACGCCGACCCCGACGCGCCCGAGTCCGTCCAGGTGCTGAAGGTCCAGCGCTCGGCCCAGTGGCTGGCCGACCACTTCGAGCACGTCCCCCTCTACCTGTTCCCCTTCAGCCAGCACGACCCGACCGGCGGCTCCATCTACCCCGCCGTGTGGAGCGCCATGCTCGCCGCCCGGGCCGAGGGCGTCGGCAGCTGCCTGACCGCGCTGCTCCAGTTCTTCCACCCGGCCGAGACGTTCGAGATCCTCGGCCTCCCGACCGACGAGGGCTGGATCCTCTCGGGCACGGTGAGCTTCGGCTACCCGACCGGGACCTGGGGGGTGGGCGCCCGGCGCCCGGCGCACGAGGTGTCGTTCCGCAACACCTGGGGCGCCCCCGTCGGCTTCGAGGTGGCCGAGCCCCTGTGGCCGGGCTGACCGTCCCCTTCGCCGGCACGGTCCTCCGGGTCGCCGTGGTGCCCGGAGACCTCGTTGCGGCAGGGTCCCCACTTGTCGTGCTCGAGTCCATGAAGATGGAGCATGTGGTCGAGGCTGCCACGTCGGGACGGATCGACTCGGTGGCGGTGGCCGTGGGCGACGCCGTGCAGACCGGGGACGTGCTCTTGTCGATGACCGAGTCGGATCTGCCGGCAGCGGCAGCCGGCACCCGCCGCCCCGACCACACGCCCGGGGTCGGCGCGGTGCGGCCCGAGCTGGCCGAGCTGCGCACGCGCGTCGCCGCCACCCGCGACGCGGGCCGACCGGCGGCGACCGAGCGCCGCCATGCGGCCGGCCGGCGCACGGCGCGGGAGAACGTCGAGGACCTCTGCGACCCCGGCAGCTTCGACGAATACGGAGGTCTCGTCATCGCTGCCCAGCGGGCGCGCCGCAGCACCGAGGACCTGGTCGCCAACACGCCAGCCGACGGTCTGATCGCCGGCATCGGACGGGTGAACGGTGACCTCTTTGCAGATGAACGGTCGCGCTGTGCCGTCTTGTCGTACGACTATTCCGTCCTGGCCGGCACCCAGGGCCAGATGAACCACAAGAAGAAGGACCGCCTCTTCGGTCTCGTCGAGCGGCTGCGCCTGCCGGTGGTGCTGTTCGCCGAGGGCGGCGGCGGGCGGCCGGGCGACACCGACATGGCCGTCGTGACGGGGCTCGACACCGAGGCCTTCGCGCTGTTCGGCGCGTTGAGCGGGCTCGTGCCTCTCGTCGGCATCGTGTCGGGGCGCTGTTTCGCCGGCAACGCCGCGCTGCTCGGATGCTGCCACGTCATCATTGCCACTCCCGACGCCAACATCGGGATGGGGGGCCCGGCCATGATCGAGGGCGGGGGGCTCGGCGTGTTCGTCCCCGAGGAGATCGGACCGGTCTCGGTCCAGGTGCCGAACGGAGTCGTCGACGTCCTCTGTGCCGACGAGGCCGAGGCCGTGCGGACAGCGCGCCGGTACCTGGCGTACTTCCAGGGTGACGTGGCCGACTGGGTATGCCCGGACCAGGATCTGTTGCGCGAGGTCGTGCCGCCCGGGCGCCGGAGGGTCTACGACGTACGGCGTGCCATGGACCTGCTGGCCGACGAAGGGTCCGTGCTCGAGCTGCGGCCGGCCTTCGCCCCCGGCATGGTGACGGCACTGGCCCGGTTCGAGGGACTCGCCGTGGGCGTGGTCGCCAACAACCCGATGCACCTGGCGGGGGCCATCGACGGCGCCTGTGCCGACAAGGCGGCCCGCTTCTTGCAGCTGTGCGAGTGCTTCGGACTGCCGGTGCTCTTCCTGTGCGACACCCCCGGCTTCATGGTCGGGCCCGAGGCGGAGGAGAGCGCCCTCGTGCGCCACGTCAGCCGGATGTTCGTGGTCGGCGCCTCGTTGACGGTGCCCTTCGCCTGTGTGGTGCTGCGCAAGGGCTACGGGCTCGGTGCCCAGGCCATGGCGGGCGGGAGCTTCCGGCGGCCCGTGTTCACCGTCGCCTGGCCGACCGGGGAGCTGGGCGGGATGGGGCTCGAGGGGGCGGTGCGTCTCGGCTTCCGACGCGAGCTCGACCGCATCGAGGATCCCGCGGAGCGGGAGGCGGCGTACGCGGCCATGGTCTTCCGCGCCTACGAGCACGGGAAGGCCGTCCATGTGGCCGAGCACTTCGAGATCGACGACGTCATCGACCCGGCCGTCACCAGGGCCCGCTTCGTGCGCGCGTTGGCTTCGGACGACGGGGGGTCGGGGGGAGGGCGTCGGCGCCCGTTCGTGGACACGTGGTGAGGAGAGGGCATGGGTGACACTGACCAGGGTGCGGACGAGCGCCTGCTGCAGGAGATGACCCTGGACGAGAAATGCTCCCTCACCGCCGGCGCCGACCTGTGGTACCTGCCGCCGGTCGAGCGGCTGGGCATCGGGGCCCTGAAGGTCTCCGACGGGCCGTCGGGCGTGCGCGGCGACAGCCTCATCGGCCGCCGCTCCCTCTCGCTGCCCTGCGGCACGGCGATCGGCTCGACCTGGAACCCGTCGCTGGTCGAGTGGCTGGGCGAGGTCTTGGCCGCCGAGGCGGTGTCCAAGGGCGTCCACGTCCTGCTCGGACCGACGGTCTGCATCCCGCGCACGCCGCTGGCCGGGCGCACGTTCGAGTCCTTCTCCGAGGACCCGCTACTGACGGCCCGCCTGGCCGTCGCCTACGTGCGGGGGGTGCAAGGGTGCGGGGTCGGGTGCTGCATCAAGCACTACGCCTGCAACGACCAGGAGCACGAGCGGATGACGATCAGCGCACAGGTCTCGGAACGCACCCTGCGGGAGATCCACCTCGTCGCCTTCGAGGCCGCCGTACGGGAGGCCGGCGTCTGGTCCGTGATGACCGCCTACAACAAGGTCAACGGGGTGTACTGCGGCGAACAGCCCGACCTGATCGACGGGGTGCTGCGCGGCGAGTGGGGCTTCGACGGCCTGGTCATGTCGGACTGGTTCGGCACACACTCGACCGCCCCGGCCGCCCTCGCCGGCCTCGACCTCGAGATGCCGGGGCCCGCCGCGTGGTTCGGCCCGTCGTTGGCAGCGGCGGTGCGCGACGGGCTCGTCGACGAAGCCGTCGTCGACGAGCAGGTGCGCCGCATGCTCCGGTTGCTGCGCCGGGTGGGGGTGCTCGATCCTTCCGGCTTCGAAGCGGCCGAGGAACGCCAGGACGACGACCCGGGACGACGCGCCCTGGCGCGCGCCGTGGCCGCCGAGGGGACGGTGCTCCTGGTGAACGACGGACTGCTGCCGCTGCCGGTCGTCTCGAGCGTGGCCGTGATCGGCCCGAACGCGAGCCAGTTGGCCATGGGCGGGGGCAGCTCGGAGGTCACGCCCCACCGGCGCCGCAGCGTCGCCGACGCGTTGGCCGAACGGCTGCCCGGCACCCCGGTCGTCCACGAGGTCGGGTGCCGCATCGATCGCGGCCTACCTGCGCTGGACCTGCGGCTGGTGACGCCGACGGGCGGAGCCGAGACGGAAGGGTTCCGCGTCGACTACTTCGACGGGGAGGATCCGCCGGCGACGGACGATGCGGCGCCGGTGGCCACCGACATGGCCCACACGGCGCGGGTCATGTGGATCGGCCCGCCACGGCCGGAGCTCGCCGCGGGGAAGTGCTCTGTGCGCATCAGCGGGACGTTCACGCCCGACGTCTCGGGTCGGTGGCGGCTCGGGCTGGAGAGCGCGGGGCGGGCGGTGCTGCGCGTCGACGGCGAGCTGGTGGTCGACAACAGCGAACCGGTGCGCGGCACCGGGTTCTACGGGACGGGGAGCGAGCCCGTCGAGGCCGAGCACGACTTGGTGGAAGGTCGTGCATACCACCTCGTGGTGGAGCTCTGGCCTCGCTCGACCTCCTCCCCCATCATGGGCGCCCGGATCGGCGCGGCCCCACCGGAGGTGGGCGACGAGTTCGAGCGAGCGGTCGCCGCGGCCGCGGCGGCGGACGTGGCGGTCGTCGTGGTCGGTTCGAACGGGCAGTGGGAGACAGAGGGTCACGACCGGCCGGACCTGTCCCTGCCCGGGCGCCAACGCGAGCTGATCGAGGCGATCCTGGCCGCCAACCCCCGCACCGTCGTCGTCGTCAACGCCGGCTCCCCCGTCGAGATGCCGTGGGCCGAGCGCGCGGGTGCCGTGTTGGTCAGCTGGTACCCGGGCGAGGAGGGGGCCGACGCGCTGGCGGAGATTCTGGTCGGGACGTCGGAGCCGACGGGGCGCCTCCCCATCACGTTCCCGGTGCGGGCCGAGGACGGGCCGACCGGCGCGGACGCGGCGCGCTATCCGGGCGTGGAGGGCGCCGTCGTCTACGGCGAGGGGGTCTTCGTGGGTTACCGGCACTACGAGACGGTGGGTGTGGCCCCGCGGTTCCCGTTCGGACACGGGCTGTCCTACGGCGACATCGCCTTCAAAGACGTCACCGCCACGCCGGAACGGGTCACCGTCACGCTGGTCAACAAGGGCGTGCGCCGGGGCACCGAGGTGGTGCAGGTCTACCTGCGGGCGCTCGAGCCCCGTGTCCCTCGGCCCGACCGCGAGTTGGTGGGTTTCGTGAAAGCGGCGGTGGAGGCCGGCCAGCGGGAGACGGTCGAGGTGGAGCTGGGCGCTGCGGCCTACCGGATGTGGGACGAGGACACCCACCAGTGGGAGTCGGGGTCCGGCCGCTACGAGGTCCTCGTCGGGGCTTCGTCGCGCGACATCCGGGCGACGGTGCCGATCACCCGATAGCCCAGGACCGTCCGACGTAGTGTCGGCGGTATGGAACTCCACCGCGCCGGGGCGTGCGGGTGCGGCGCGGCCCGTCGGGCCTGAGCGGTCCGACGCGAGGGACAGGGTGATGGGCGAGGGAGCACGCCCCTGGACCTGGACCTGGGACCGCCTGGTGGTCGAGCCCCGCCGGCCCCAGGTGATACGCGATCGTCCCAACGCGCCCTGGTTCGCCGTGGCGGCCGTATGCGTCGGCGCCTTCATGGGCCAGCTCGACGCCTCCATCGTCACCGTCGCGCTCCCCACCCTCCAGCACACCTTCGACGCCTCGGTAGGCGCCGTCACCTGGGTCGGCCTGTCGTACCTGTTGGTACTCGTGGCCACCGTGACGGCCGTCGGCAGGTTCGCCGACATGTGGGGCCGCAAGCTCTTGTACGTCTACGGCTTCGTGCTCTTCACCATCGCCTCGGCGCTGTGCGGCCTGGCACCCGGTCTCGGCGCGCTCTGCGGCTTCCGAGCGCTCCAGGCCGTCGGTGCAGCGATGCTGCAGGCGAACAGCCTCGCCATCATCGTGCTGGTGGTGCCGAGCCGATCGCTCGGCAAGGCCATCGGACTCCAGGGGACGGCGCAGGCGCTCGGGCTCGCCATCGGCCCGTCGGTGGGCGGACTGCTGCTGGCGGCGGGTGGGTGGCGCCTCATCTTCTTCGTGAACGTCCCCTTCGGCCTCTTCGGCGCGGTCGCCGCGGTCATGCTGGTACCGAGGAGCCGCGACCTCATGGCACGGGTGCGATTCGACTGGCCGGGGCTCGGGATCTTCTTCCCCGCCGTGGTGGCGCTGCTCTCCGCCATCTCCTTCGGGGCAGAGGTGGGCTGGGGCTCGACGCTGATCATCGGGTTGTTCGTGGTGGCCGCCGCTCTCGGCCTGCTGTTCGTCTGGCACGAGCGACGGGACCGCGACCCGATGCTGGATCTGGGGCTGTTCCGCAGCGCCCAATTCGCGACGGGGATCGCCAGCGGCATGGGCTCCTACCTCGTGATGTTCGGCGTCCTCCTCCTGGTGCCCTTCTACCTCGAGCGTGGGCAGGGCCTGGGGACCGCCGAGGCCGGGCTGGAGCTCATGGCGATGCCGTTTGCGTTCGGCGTCGTCGCACCACTGGCGGGCCGGCTGGCCGACCGCACCGGCGCCCGACCCCTCACCGTGAGCGGCATGGCGGTGGTGGTCGTGGCGCTGGCCCTCTTGGGAGCCGTGCGACCCCAGACCGTGGGCTTCCTGTTCCTCCTGGGCGCCGTCGGGGTCGGGATGGGCCTGTTCACCTCGCCCAACAACGCGTCGATCATGGGTGGCGCACCGGGCCAGCAGGCCGGGATGGCCTCCGGGGTGCTGAACATGACGCGGGGCACGGGGACCGCGCTGGGCCTCGCCCTGACGGGGACCGTCTTCGTGGTGGCCGGGGGTGATTCGGGGGGCATGCCCGCCGCCCAGCATGCCTTCAGCGTGACCGCGTACGTGCTCGCCGCGATCGCCGCCGCAGCGGGAGTGGTGTCGGCGCTGCGGGCCAACGGGTCGCTGGCGAGCGCGCGGCTGTCGTCGGTCGAATAGGACGGCGGGACGGTTCCCGCCCGCCCGGGACCGTTCCCCTTCGATGGACGATCGTTCGGCCGGCCTGATGACCCCCGAGCCCCCGTTGGCGCCGGGGGAGGTGGCGGCGCTGTCCAACGACGCGCTCCGGGCGCGCCTCGACGACCTCTTCCGGCAGAAGGCCGCAGTGGAGGGGCGCATCATCGAGCTGCTCGGCGAGGTCGGACGTCGGGAGGCCTTCCGGGAGGAGGGAGCCACCTCGACCGAGGCCTGGGTCGTCGAGCGCTTCGGCGTCTCCGCCCCGACCGCGCGGGCCTATACGCAGGTGGCGGAGCGAGCCTGGGATCTCCCGAACCTGACGGGGGCGTTGTGTGACGCGGCCATCTCGTTCGACAAGCTGCGGGCGGTCGCGGCCGTGGCCAGGCCCGATACCGACCGCGAGCTGACGAACCGGGCCCGCGACTGCACCGTGCGGCAGCTGGGCGAACTGGCCCGATCGACCCGCCCCGCTGCGGACCATCGGGACCACGAGACGCGTTTCCTGCGTTTCCGCGACTCGTTCCGGACCGTCAGCGTCCAACTCCCGCCGGAGTCATACGCAGAGACGCGGGCTTGCCTCGAGGCTCGCGCCCGGGAACTACCGTCGGACGGCCAGACCCCCTGGGACCAGCGACTCTGCGACGCCTTCCTCTTGACCATCCGGGCAACGGTCCGCGGTGGGCCGGCCGGCGGCCCCTACTTCGTCGTCGCCCACGTGCCCCTGGAGACCCTGACGGACCCCGCCTCCGAGCTCCCCGGAGAGCTCGAACGCGATGGCCTGATCAGCGCGGAGACGGTCCGACGGATCGCGTGCGACTCGACCATCACCATCGCGGTGGACAGCGACGTCGGCCACACGATGTACGAGGGCCGGGCCCGCCGCACCCCCACCGACGCCCAACGGCGGGAGATCGTGCGACGGGACCGGCACTGCCGCTTCCCGGGCTGTGCGAACGCGACCTTCACCAACACGCACCACATCGTTCCGTGGAAACCCGGTGGCCGCACCGACATCGACAATCTCGCGCTCCTGTGCGTGCACCACCATCATCGGGTGCACCACGGTCAGTGGACGCTGTCCGGGAACGCCAATGTCGAGCTGACCTTCGTGGGGCCGACCGGGCGAATCATGACGTCGCGGCCGTCGCCGCTGTGGGCCGCCGTCACCGATGCGAGGCGGAACCGGGGCGGCGGGCCGCCCACCGGGAACTAGACCCGGTCGAGCTCCAGCATCTTGATCGCGTTGCCGCGCAGGATCTTGTAAGCCTGCTCGTCGGTCAGGCCGACGCAGAGCTTCTCGATGTAGGCCTCCGAGTAGGGCCACGTCGTGTCGGTGTGCGGGTAGTCGGTCTCGAAGCAGATGTTGTCCTCGCCGACTTCCTCGAGCGAGCGCAGGCCATGCCGGTCCGCGGTGAAGCAGCCGAAGATGCGGCCGTAGTACTGCGTGGAGGGCGGGACGGGGATGCGGTCCTTGGCGTGCATCCAGGAGTCGTGGTTCTCCCACACGGTGTCGGCCCGCTCGAGAACGTAGGGGATCCAGCCGATCTGGCCCTCGGAGTAGGCGAGCTTGAGCTTGGGGAACCGGAGCAGGTTGCCCGAGAAGAGCCAGTCGGCCAGCGACGCCATGGCGTTGTTGAAGCCCAAGGTGCCGCCGACGGCGGGGTGGGAATCCGGCGAGGCGACGGGATTGGACGAGGACGACCCGACGTGCATGCAGACGGTCACGCCGTAGTCGTTGCAGACCTGCCACAGAGGGTCCCAGTAGCCGGAGTTGATCGACGGCAGCTTCAGGCGCGTGGGGATCTCGCTGAAGGCGATGGCGCGGACGCCCCGTTCGGCGTTGCGCTTCGTCTCGGCGGCGGCCAGCTCGACGTCCCACAGCGGGATGATGCAGAGGGGGATGTTGTAGCCGCCCGAAGGGGCGCACCACTCCTCGACCATCCAGTCGTTGTTCGCCTTGACGCAGGCGAGGCCGAGCTCCTTGTCCTTCCCTTCGTAGAAGGTCTGGCCGCAGAACCGCGGGAACGTCGGGAACGGGAGGGACCCGTCGGTGTAGTTGAGGGCGAGGTCCTTGACGCGCTCGTCGCGGTCCCAGCAGCCCTTGCGCATCTCGTCATACGTCGTGGCCGTCATCGTCATCTGGGTGCGATCGAAGACGATCTCACCCTTGTCGTCGACGGTCGTCGATGACCGTGGGATGGCGACGAACTTCTTGTGGACGTAAATGAGCTCGTCGTCGTAGTACCACGCGTCGCCCCACTCGCCGTCCGGGTCCTCGTGCATGTCGTACTTGGCACCCGAGAGGTGCTTGAAGGATCCCCATTTCTTGCGCTCGACCCGGGGACCCCGCTCACGCCACTTCTCGGGCAGCCATGTCTGCCAGACGTGGGGCGGCTCGACCACATGATCGTCGACGCTGATGATTCTCGGCAGTGCCATGCGCCCAAGGCTAGCGGAGACCTGACACCAGCGTCAGGGAACGGCGGCGGTCGGGACGGCGGGCGTAGGCGGTCAGCGGGTGATGGGAGCCGCACCCTCGCTCATCTGGTCGAAGATCCACTTGTAGGTGTTCTGCAGGCCGTCTTCGAGCGAGATCGAGGGGGCCCACCCGAGCCGTTCCCGGATCAGGGTGTTGTCGCTGTTCCGGCCCCGGACTCCCTGTGGCGCGGTGAGGTCGTAGCTGCGTCGCAGGCTGACCCCGGCGATTCCCTCGACGATGTCGACGAGCTCGTTGACGGTCACCAGCTGCTCGGACCCGATGTTGAGGGGATCACGGACGTCGCTCGCGGTCAGCTTGAGTGTGCCCTCCACGCAGTCGTCGATGTACGTGAAGCTGCGGGTCTGCTTGCCGTCACCCCAGATCTCGATCTCGTTGCTGCCCGCGAGGACCGCCGCGGCGACCTTGCGGCAGATGGCGGCCGGCGCCTTCTCCCGCCCGCCGTCGTAGGTACCGAACGGGCCGTACACGTTGTGGTACCGGGCAGCCCTCGTCTCGAGACCGAAGTCCTCGTAGAAGTGCCGGGCCATCCGCTCGCCGAAGAGCTTCTCCCAGCCGTAGCCGTCCTCGGGCATGGCGGGGTAGGCGTCGTGCTCGCGCAACGGCTGCACCTCGGGCGAATCCTGCTTGCCGGCCGCGTACACACACGCGGACGACGCGTAGAAGAACCGCTGGACGCCCGCCTGACGGGCCGCCTCGAGCATGTGCGTCGAGATCAGCACCGAGAGCATGCACAGGGCCTTGTTGTTCTCGATGAAACCCATCCCGCCCATGTCGGCAGCCAGGTTGTAGACGGTGTCGATGCCCTCACACGCGCTCTGGCACGCCACGAGCTCGCGGAGGTCGCCGCGTCGGTTGTCGACGTCATCAAAGCGCTGCTGCCACTGGTCGAGTGGCGCCAGGTCGACGCCGCGGATGTTCTCGATGCCCTGCCCACGCAGACGAGCCACCAGGTGCCCTCCGATGAAGCCACCGGCGCCGGTCACCAACACACTTGTCATGGGTCTCCCTCCTCCGCCCTAGTTTGGTGTATCCCTGGGTGCAGGTGAAAAAGGATGGGGGGTGCTGCCGACCGACGGCGTCGCATCCCGCGACGAGCGCTCGTGCTCGCCTTCGACCACCCGTCCCGCCTGGTCACGCAGGGCGGCTGCCGTCCGCAACATCTGCACCGCCAGCAGCGCCCCGACACCCTCGCCGGAGCGCAGACGAAGCGACAGCAGCGGCTCGAGCCCCAGGTGGGTGTTGACCAGCCGGTGGGCCTGCTCGCGACTCTCCTGACCGGCCAGGAGGTGGGCCGCCAGCCCCGGCTCCATCGCAACCGCCACCAACGCCGCCGCCGAGGTGACGAGTCCGTCGAGCACCACGAGACTCCCCACCTCCGCTGCGCCGAGCGCCACCCCGGCCAAGAAGGCGATCTCCGGCCCGCCGAGCGCGGCCAAGGCCACCATGGGGTCTGCGAGGTCGGCGTGCGCCTCTGCGGCCCTCGTGAGCGCGGCATCGACCGCGGCCCGCTTCCGTCGCAACGTCGCGGCATCCCCCCCGGCGCCCAGCCCCACCGCCTCGTCCGCCGGGAGCCCGAGCCGGCACGCCACCAGTGCCGCCGCCACCGTCGTGTTGCCGATGCCGACCTCGCCCAGCGCGACCAGGCGCCGGTCGAGGCCCCGTCCCAGCGCACGGCCGGCTTCGACCGTGCGCAGAGCGTCCGACGCCGTCATGGCGTCCGCCGACGCGACGTCACCCCGGACCCCCGACGGGCGACACGCCAGCGCACCGGCCACCGGGTCACCCGGGACGCCGACGTCGACCGCCACCACATCGGCGCCGACCAGCCGCGCCGTCACCGCGCCGAGCGACTCCCCCGCCACGGTCGCCTCGAGCACTTCTCGGGTCACCACATCGTCATACGTGGACACACCGAGGTGCGTCACCGGGTGTGCTGCGGCCGCGATGACGGCGCTGACCGGGGCGGCGGGCCCCAGATCGAGGGCGATCAGTCGGTCCACGCCGCGGTCGAGCACCCCGAGCGATCCGGGTGGCGTCAGAAGTGCATCGGCCTCGTCGCGCGCCCCGACGACGGACGCCGGCCCTGGCGCGTGCACATGCGACGGCGGCGGGCGGCCCTCCTCATGCCATCGCTCCTGCAGGACGACCTCGGCGAGTGGCTGGCGGGACGACCAGCCGGCGCGCTCGAGACCAGGCTCCGGGGGGCGCTCGTCGGGCCAGCCCAAGCAGAGCCAGCCAAGCGTCTCGACGCCCGCCGGCAGCCCCATGAGGTCGGCCAGCTCCGCGGGCGAGAAGAGGGTCACCCACCCGACGCCGACACCTTCGACGCGGGCGGCCAGCCACAGGTTCTCGATGGCGCACGCGCACGACCACAGGTCCGCGTCGACGAACGTCGCGCGCCCGAGCACGCCCTGTGCCGCCGTCCGCCTGTCGCAGCAGACCACGACGCCGACCGGCGCGTCGCGGATGCCGTGCAATTGCAGATCGAGCATCTGGCGACGGGAACGATCGACAAAGCTGTCCGCCTGTCGGTGCCATTCCCGGTCCGCCATCAGCGCGGCCCGATCGTGGGTGGCGGCATCCCGGACGACGATGAAGCGCCACGGTTGGGAATGCCCGACCGACGGCGCCGCGTGCGCGGCGCCCAGAATGCGCTCGAGCACGTCTGGCTCGAGGTCGTCGGGTCGGAAGCGCCGGATGTCCCGGCGACCGTGCACCGCGGCATAGAAGGCCTGCCGCTCCTCCTCCGAGAAGGCCCAGGCGCGTGGGGTCTCCCGTCGTGCCCGCGCCGATGAGGCGTCCCCGACCAGCGGAATGGGCCGTTGCCAGCTCACGCTGCAGGCTCCGGGTGCGCGGGCACGCCGACACACGGTGGGCCGGCGGCGTCCAACGCGTCGGCCAAGCGACACAGGCCCTCTTCTGTCGGCACCGCGATGCGCGTGACGCCGGGCAGGCCGAAGCTGGCACAGTCGCGCACCACGACCCCATGGGGCGCCAGCGCCTCGCGCAGGCCGCCCCGGTCCACCAGGACCCAGCTGGCGTCGGACGGCCGGACGGACAGCCCGTGGGACTGGAGCAGCTCGGTCAGGCGGCGGCGTAGCCGGGTGACGCCGACGCACCACCCGGGCAGGTCGACAGCCTCGAGCAGTTCGGGCAGCGCCGCTGTCACCGGCCCACCCACGGCCCAGGCCGGCTGGCGGGCCCGGCACCTCGCCACGAGCGGGGGGTCAGCGAGGACGTAGCCGATCCGCAGCCCGGGACACGCCAACAGCTTGGTCAAGGACCCCACCACCGCTCGGCCGTCGCCGCTCGTCCAGCGCCCCGTCGCCAACGGATAGAACGCCTCGTCCCAGACGTCGGCGCGGCGGTCGGCCGCCGCGAGCAACCCACTCGGGCTGTGGGGGTTGGAACGCCACAGCGGACCCCCGGTGCGCGGGTACAGCGAGAAGTCCGGTTCCTCGACGCGGCCCCCGAGCTCGGCGGCGACGAGCGCGATGGCCTCGGCACCGCCGTTGGTGAGCAGGAGGCACCCGGGGTCGACTCCGATGGCCCGGGCCAGCGCCTCGGTCGCCTGACGGGCGTCGGGGTACAGACGCAGCGCGCCCAGATGACTCGCCACGGCGGCAACGGGGTCGGGTGCCAGGGGGTTGAGCGACATGGAGAGGTCGAGCACTGCATCGGGCGCCAGACCGAGGGCGCGGGCGACAGCCACGCCGTCACCCCCGTGGGCGCCCGCGGGCGGCAGCGTCACCGCGCCACCCAACGGGCACATCCGATGACGGCCAACCCCAACGCGAGGGCGGCGGTCACGTCCCCCGAGAGCCGCACGGCGGCCGCGATGTCGTCCAGGCCGGCCGGCCGGCCCGTGCCCAACGGCGCCCGCTCCTCGACGCGGCCGCCGTAGCGGTTCGTCCCCCCGAGGCGCACCCCCAGTGCCGCCGCGAACGCCGCCTCGGCCACGCCGGCGTTGGGCGACGGGTGGGCAGGTGCCTGGTCCCGGACGGCGGCCCACACGACGGGAGCGGCGCGGGGACGGACGAGCGCGATCAACGCTGCCGTCAGACGCGCCGGCACCCAGGCGAGGACGTCATCGAGGCGGGCGCTCGCCCACCCGTAATTGGCGTAGCGCGCGGAGCGGTAGCCCACCATGGAGTCGAGGGTGTTGGCCGCCCGGTAGCCGAGTGCACCGGGTGCCCCGGCGAGCGCACCCCAAAAGGCCGGCGCAACCACGGCGTCCACCGTGTTCTCGGCGACGGACTCCACGACGGCCCTCGCGATGTCCCCGGCGTCCAGCCCGCTCGGGTCGCGGCCGACCAATGACGGGAGCAGTTCCCTGGCCCGGTCCACGTCACCCGCATCGAGGGCGTCGGCCACGTCCCGGGCCGCGCCGGCCAACGCGCGGCCAGCCACCGCCGAGGACGTCGCCAGCGCGGTCGACCGGACGGCCGCGCCGGCGCACAGCCCGAGGGCGACGCCGGACAGAGCGTGCACCAGCCCGATGCTCTTGGCGTCACGATGCATGTGGCTCTCCAGACCGGTCATGACGGTCCCGAACAGCACCACCGGGTGCACGGGACCCGGCGGCTCGGGCAACACCCGGTCGAGCACCAGGCCGGCCGCGGCCCCGAGTGGACGAGGCATGCCCCGCCGGCGTGTCACCGCGCCGCCAGGGCCAGGAGCCCGACCGTCTCGCCGATGACCCCCATTGCCCCCAAGACGTCACCGGTGTAGCCCCCGATCCTCCGGAGCGCGAACCAAATGACCGCCGCCATCGCCACCACCTCGGCACCCACGACCACGAGTCCCCGGGCGCCGGCACCGGCAGCGGCCAACGTGAAGGCCGCGCCCATGCCGTACGCCGCGACGCCGTACCGCGATGCCACCGAGTGGTGCTCGCCGACGAAGGCGGCGGCCGTACCCGCGTCCGCGTGCGCAGACGGCACCGAGCGGGCCACCACGCCCATCATGGTGCGAGATCCGCACCACAGACCGACGACCACCAGCGGCCGGGCCACGGTCACGGCCAACGCCGTCGTGCGGAGCCCGAGCACCAGGACCAGTGCCACCGCACCGAACGCCCCGACGCGGGGATCGGCCATGATCTCGAGCCGTCGGGTGCGGCCGACCGCCGGCAACAAGCCGTCGGCGGCGTCGGCCAGCCCGTCGAGGTGCAGGCAACCGGTGATCGCCGCGTCCACCGCCACGGCGATCACGGCGGCCACGGCAGACGGCCACACCCGTCCGGCCAGCCACCACGTCCCGCCCACCACGGCGCCGACCGCCATGCCCACGACGGGAAACCACGACAGCGTGCGCTCGTTGGGCTCGGCCGCCCGGCCGAGCACGGTCAGGAAGGAGAGCGCACGCCTCATGAGGGCGGTCCCGCCGGCGGGAGCGCGAGGGGCCGCCCGGCGACCACGAGGTAGGCGCGATCGGCGACCACCGACACGGCGTGGTTGACCGAGCCGAGGGCGTCCCGGAACCGTCGCCCCTCCTCGGTGGAGGGGTGCACCGCCAGACCCACCTCGTCCGAGACCACGACCGTGTCACCCGACCGAGCGAGCAGGGCTTTGCAGAGGGGCTCGGCGACGCCGGCGGCATCGGCGGCACCGTCCGTGCGGGCGCCGGCGGCGGCAACCCACGGACCCAGCGAGTCCACCAGGACGGTGCCGGGCAGCGACTCCAACAAGCCGACCAAGTCGTCACCTGCATCGACGGTGTCCCACGCCGGGTGGCGCCGCTGACGATGCGCCGACACACGGGCTTCGAGGTCCGGATCCCCGGCGGGCACCATCGTGGCGACGTAGGTCACCGGCGGGCCGTGGCGGGCCGCCAACTCCTCGGCGACCGCCGACTTCCCCGAACGCGCGCCTCCGAGGACGAGAGTGATCGTCATCGGGCCATCCCGGACCTGATGGCCCGATGGACGGCCCGAGCGGTGGGTGCGCCGTACGCCGAGCGGGGGCCGCCGAACGGCTCCACAGCGCCCGACGCCGGGCACAGGACAGTCGCCGCGTCCGACGCCGTGCCGGTCGCGGCGACGCCACCCTCGAGCAACGCCTGCACCTTGGCCTCGGTGACGGTGCACAGCAGGTTGGCCAGCGCCGCGTCGGTGTGGCGGACGGGCAGGAACACGACCACGTTGATCGTCCCCGGTGCTGGCACATGATCCTCGCATGCGCCGGCAGGCTCGGTCGCGGCGGCCCAGATGGGCCGGGTCAGCCCGACGGTGGCCTCGACCCGCACCCCGGCGTCCTCGGCCGCCACCACGGCCCCCACCTCGGCAGCCGTCAGCATCCCGACACCCGGGCCGCACAGCCCGAGGGCATCGGACACCTCGGCGACGTGCGCATCCACGTCCCGGCGCTCGTAGTCGAACGGGACCTGCACGTTGAGCACCCACTCCCTCAGGCCGATGCCCCCACCCACCGGCGCCGTCGCCGCCGTCAGCAATGGCACCGTGGCGCGCCAGGCGAGCGCGGCGACGGCGGGCACGCCGGCGAACGAGTGCAGCTCCGACGCGGTCAATACTCGATGCCCTTCATGGCGCGGATGCCCTGCTTGTAGGCGTGCTTCACCATCTTCATCTCGGTGACCGTGTCCGCGATCTCGACCAGCTCGGGAGGGGCGTCGCGGCCCGTGACCACGACGTTCGTCTTGAGCGAGCGAGCACGGATGCCGTCGACCACCTCGGCGGCCGACACCCAGCCGTAATTGATGACGTACGTCAGCTCGTCGAGGATGAGCAGCTCGTAGTCCCCCGACGCGAGCTTGTCCCGCGCCACTCCCCAGGCGTGGATGTTCTTGGCCGCCGACTCGTCGAGATCCGTCGACTCCCAGGTGAAGCCATCTCCCAGGGTCCACCAGTCCACGCCCAAATGGACGGCGAGCTTCTGTTCCCCGACTTTCCAGTCGCCGCTCTTCATGAACTGGACGACGCCGACGCGCCAGCCCCTGGCCCAGGCCCGCCCCATGACACCGAACGCCGCCGTGGACTTGCCCTTGCCGTCACCGGTGTTCACGACGACCACCGAGTCGGCGCGCCGCCGCTCTTGCGGCGTCTCGGGCACGGGCAGAGGGACCCGCTGGGCCGGAACGTCGCTCATTGCGCCTCCTTGTCGACGACGTCTCGGCCGCGCCCAGCGGACGCAGATCCGTCACAGCGTGGTTGGGTGCGCCGCGGCGCGATCACGAGCTCGCCGTCCTCGGTGCGGATGATGCGCACGGCACAGTCGAACGCCTCTCCCAGCACCCTTTCGTCCAGCACCTCGGCCGGCGTGCCGAAGGCGGACACCGACCCGTCGGTCAGGAGGAGCAGCCGGTCCGCGAACTGACCGGCCAGCGTCAAGTCGTGCAGAGCGCTCACCACCGTCAGCCCCCACTCGCGCCGCAGCTCGTCGACGATTTCGAGCGCCTCCACCCGGCGCGACAGGTCGAGCGCACTGGTGGGCTCGTCCATGATGAGCACCGGCGCCTCTTGCGCCAACGCGCGCGCCAGTACCACTCGTTGCCGTTCGCCCCCTGACAGCGTCGACAGGTGACGGTGCGCCAGCGGGCGCAGCTCGAGGCGCTCCATGAGGTGGGCGCAGTGCGCGACATCCGCGTCCGACTCGACGGCCAAGTACCCGATGTGCGGCGTCCGGCCCAGCAGGGCGTAGTCGAACACCGACATGTCCTCGGGCAGTTCGGGCGACTGGGGGACGTACGCCACCGACCGAGCCCGCTCGCGCCGCCCCATGGTGCCCGAGGGCTTCCCCCCGAGGTGCACCTCGCCCTCGTGGTCGACCAGGCCGGCGATCGCCCGCAGCAGCGTGGTCTTGCCGGCTCCGTTCGCCCCGATGAGGGCGACCCACTCGCCCCGAGGGACCGATGCCGTCACCGCGTGCACCACGGTCCGGCCCTCGAAGCGCACCGACACCGCGTCCAACGCGACCATCGATCCGCCCGCGGGCGGGCCGACACCACGGCGGCCTCTGCGCTCCGCCAAGCGGACGACCGTCCCGAGCCGCGCCATCAGGAGTCCCCGGCCCCGACGCCGCGTCCGGCCCGACGCGAAACCAGCACGACGAGGAAGAAGGGAGCACCGATGCAGGCCGTGACCACGCCGATCGGCACCTCGGCCGGGGCCTGCACAGTCCGGGCGACGAGGTCGGCGCCGATCAAGAACGCGGCGCCGCCGACCATGGACACCGGCAGGATGATCCGATAGCTCGCTCCGGCCGTGAGTCGCACCGTATGGGCGACGATGATCCCGACGAAGCCGATGAGGCCGCTGACCGAGACCGCGGCCGCCGTGCCCAGGGTCGCGGCGGCGACGACGATGAGCCGGGTACGAGCCGGATGGATCCCGAGCGTGCCCGCCTCCTCCTCCCCCACCCGGAGCACGTCGAGCATGCGCCGGTGGGCGAGCAGCACCACGGCGCTGACCACCACGTACGGAAGGATGAGGGTCACGTCCGACCACGATGCCACGGAAAAGCTGCCGAGGATCCAGTTGTAGATCTGGCGGATCTGCTCCTGGTCCTGCTGTTGCAGGTAGGTCTGGATGGCCGTCAGCAACGCCGCCACCGCCACGCCGGCCAACACGATGGATCGGCCCCAGGCCCGCCGGCCGCCGGCCACCCCGATGAGGTAGGTCGCCCCGACCGCCAACGAGCCCCCGACGAACGCGAACAGCGGCAGCAACGCCGAAGAGTCCCCCCCGTAGACGATCTCGATCGTCGCGCCAAGCCCCGCTCCGGCGGCGACGCCGAGGAGGTAGGGGTCCGCCAGCGGGTTCCGGAAGAGACCCTGGTAGGCAGCCCCGCCCGAGGCGAGCATGGCGCCGACGATGCCGGCGAGGACCACGCGGGGTGCCCGCAACTGCCACACGATGGCCTGGTTGATGGCGGGCGTACTCGTATGGAAGTGCAACAGCGGCACGTGCGCCAGCAGCGTCCCCATGACCTGCGAGGGCGGCACCGCCACCGGTCCGGTGCACAGCGCGACCAACGACAGGACGACCAGGAGGACAGCTGCCACGACCATCGGGACCCAGGTGTGACGAACCCCCGGCCCTCGTAGGTCGGGAACTGCGAGGGACGGCGCGTCCACGGGGCGCGACGGCGCGGTGGCAGTCATGGCAGGCCGATCACGAGTTCCCGCCCACGGGATGCGCCTTCAGTTCCGCCGCCACGTCGGCCAGCAGGATGACGATACGCGGGCCCCAGCGCGAGGCGATGTCGTCGTTGAGGGCGAGGACCCGGCCGTCCTTGACCGCCGCCAGGTTCGACCAACCGGGCCGCTGCGCGACGGTCGCCGCCGACTGGGCGCAACAGAGCGTGTCGGCGAGCAGGATGTAGTCGGGGTTCGACTTGAGAACGAACTCGCCGCTGAGCTGCGGGTAACCGCCGCTGGCCGCGGCGCCCTTGGCGGCATCCGCGATGCTGCGCAGGCCGAGCAGGCCGAGGACCTGCCCGATGAACGTACTCGAGGTCGCCGAGTAGTAGGTCTGGTCGAGCTCGTAGTAGTAGGTCTGGGTATGGGCGGGCTTGTGCACGGACGCGACGATGTGGGCGATCCGGCTCCTGATGTGCGCCACCTCGGCGGCGGCCTGCGCCTCGCGTCCCGTGACCTTGCCGAGCTCCATGAACTGGGCGTACTCCTGCGACAGGTTCGCGGCAGGCGGATCGCTCACGACGGCAATCCCGAGCGCATGCAGCTGTGTGTCCAGGCTGGTCGGCTCGTCGGACAGCACGACCAGATCCGGCTTGTACGACGCGATCGACTCCACGTTCGGGTCGGTCTCACCGATATCGGTGCGCGGGGCGTTCGGCGGGTAGTCGGAGTACTCGTCCACCGCCTTCACCTGGCTGCCCGCGCCGATGGCGTAGAGCATCTCCGTGGCCGTCGGCGACAACGACACGATGGCCGTCGGACGGGACTCGATCGTGACGGCACCGTTGGCGGCGTGGACCGTCACCGGGAACGACGACGCCGCTGACGCCTGTCCCGAGGGGCCGGCCACGAGAACGGCGAGGACGGCGAGGACACCGAGCAGGGTCGGCAGGGTCATGGCCAGGAGGCGTTTTCGCCCCGGTCTGGTGAGCATTTCGATCATCCTCCATCGGTTGCGGAGGACGAAGTGCGCCCGCTACGACACCCGATGGGGAGCCGAACGAACCGCCCTTCCTCCGAGGACTGGTTGCGTTGACTCAAGTCCAGGCGGCTGGGCTCGCCCCCGTTCGGGAGCCTCACCATTGCGGGACAGCGCCGGATTCCGACCGGACTTCGCTGCACTTGGGCCACCCCGGCGTCCGGCCGGAGCACTCGAACGGTAGCGCACTCCGCGCGCGGCGTCGAGGGGGCCGAGACCCGGTGCAGGTCTTTGGGCAGCGCGCACGTCCCGTCTGGCCGTGGTGTCGGGCAAGGTCTCGCGCCTGGTCAGCGAGGTCTGCGGGCCTCCGCTTCCCGTGAACGGCGCCAATGGTCCCGTCAACAGGGCGTAACTGCTCCCCTACCATGGGCGTGTGCCGGGGGAGCCACACGAGCGGGACGCCGACGACGGCGCCATCTCCATCGAGGAGATCGAGGATGCCGTCGTCGACGGGGACACCCCGCTCCCACCACGGAGGGGCACCGCACGAGCCGCCCTCTCGCACCGGACGTTCCGCATCGTCTTCCTCGGGGCGTTTGCCTCGAACATCGGCACCTGGATGCAGAACGTCGTGCTCGGCGCCTACGCCTACGACCTCACGCACTCGAGCACGTTCGTCGGCGTCATCATCTTCGCCCAGCTGGGCCCCACGCTGGTCCTGCCCATGGTGGGCGGCCTGCTCGCCGACAAAATCGACCGCAAGCGCCTCCTGATCATCCTGTCCCTCGAGCAGCTGGTGTTCTCGTTGGGGGTGGCACTCGTCGTGCTCTCCCCCCATCCGTCGAAGGTGCTCCTGGTGGTCATGGTGCTCGCGGTGGGCGCGGGAAGCGCGATGTTCGGGCCGACCTATTCTGCGATCCTGCCGGGGCTCGTCGGCCGGGAGGATCTGCCGGGCGCGATATCGCTCAACTCGGCCCAGATGAACGCCTCGCGGGTCATCGGCCCGGTCATCGGCGGAGTGCTCTATTCATTGGTCGGGCCGGCCTGGATCTTCGCCGGCAACGCAGCGACCTACTTGTTCGTCGTGGCCGCGCTGATGATGGTGACCCTTCCCGCCGTTCCCCCGTCGCCGGTCCAGTCCAGTCGCTGGCGCCAGCTGACGGCGGGCATCACGGTGGCCCGCCAGGACAAGGTGGTGGGACGCTGCCTGGTCACCGTGTTCGTGTTCTCGCTCCTCGCGCTCGCCTTCATCGGGCAGATGCCGGTCGTGGCGGCCCACAACCTCGGTATCGATCTGTCCAAGTCAGCCGACTACGGCATCCTCTACGCCTGCTTCGGCACCGGCGCCCTGGCCGGCGCCATCTCCATCGGGACGGTCTTCGCCACGACGTCCAAACCGTTGCTGGTGCGCGTCTGCCTCGTCGGCTACTCCCTGTCGCTCTGTACGTTCGCCCTGCAGCGGAGCCCGCTACCCGCCGACGTCAACGTGGCCGTGACGGGCGCGTTCTACTTCGCGTTCATCACGGCGCTGAACACGACGTTGCAGTCCCGCCTGCGCGAGAACGTGCGCGGGCGGGTCATGGCGCTGTGGATGATGGGGTTCGGCGGCACCGTCGGTGTCGGCAACCTGCTCATCGGGCCGGTGGTGGCGGCCGTGGGCATCACCAACGTGTTGCTCTTCGGCGGCGGCGTCGCGCTCCTCCTGGCCTGGTACGCCGACGTGCGGCCGCCGCCCCCCGAGGTTCAGGTGGTGCTGGGGGCCGAGCTGGCCCAGTAGGCCTCGCGCAGCGCCTTCTTGTAGAGCTTGCCGTTCTCCCCTCGGGGCAGCGCGTCGGTGAAGTCGACCGAGCGCGGGCACTTGTAGTGCGAGAGGTGGGCACGGCAGAAGGCGATGATCTCGGCCTCGAGCTCGGCCCCGCCGACGAAGCCGGGGGCGGGCTGGACAACCGCCTTGACCTCTTCGCCCATCTCGGGCTCGGGGACGCCGAAGACCGCCACGTCGGCCACGGCGGGGTGCAGCACGAGGACGTCCTCCACCTCCTGGGGATAGATGTTCACGCCACCGGACACGATCATGAACAGCTTGCGGTCGGTCAGGTACAAGTAGCCGTCGGCATCCAGGTGGCCGACGTCCCACAGCGTGCTCCAACCCTTGTCGTTGAAGGTCTGACGGGTCTTCTCGGGGTCGTGGTTGTACTCGAAGCCGGGGGTGCCGGCCCTCGCTCCGAAGTACACGACACCGTCTTCGCCGACAGGTACCTCCTCGCCGTCGTCCCCGCACACGTGCACCTCGCCCCAGATGGCCCGGCCCACCGATCCGGGGTGGGTCAGCGCCTCCTCGGAGGAGATCCAGGTCATGCCCATCCCTTCGGTGCCCGAGTAGTACTCGTGGATGATCGGGCCCCACCACTCGATCATCTTGCGCTTGACCTCGGGCGCGCACGGAGCCGCCGCGTGGACCACCGAGCGCAATGACGAGACGTCGAAGGAACCGCGTACGTCGTCGGGCAGCTTGAGCATGCGCACGAACATGGTGGGGACGAACTGGGCGTGTGTCACCCGGTGCTCCGCAATGAGGCGCAGGCACTCCTCGGGGTCGAAATGCTCCATCACCACCACTGTGCCACCCATGCGCTGCACGGTCATCGACCAGACCAGGGGTGCCGAGTGGTAGAGGGGAGCGGGGCTCAGGTACACGTCTCCTTCGCGGAAGCCCATGATGCGGTCGAGCATGGGTGCCAGGGTGGCGGAGGTACCGAAAGCCTCCCCGGTCAGGGGCCGGCGGACCCCCTTGGGTCGGCCTGTCGTGCCCGATGAGTACAGCATCGGAAAGCCCTCGACCTCGTCGTCCAGGGGCTCGGCGGGGAAATCCGCCACGAACTCGTCATAGGACGCGTAGCCCGGCCTCGCCGTATCGCCCAGCATCAGCCTGAGCTCCACCGCCGGTGTCAACGCGACCAGCTCCGCGGTCAGGGGGGCCAGGGCCGCGGAGGTGATCAGCGCGTGGGCGCCACAGTCCTCGACGATGTAGGCAGCCTCCTCGGCGGCGAGATGCGTATTGACCAACGTGTAGTACAGGCCGGAGCGCTGCAGCCCGAACGCCACCTCGTGGGTCCGGTGGTCGTTGGGCAGCAGCACGGCCACATGGTCACCGGGCCGCAGCCCGTGCGCGAACAGTGCCTGAGCCAGCCGGCACGAGCGCGCCTCGAGCTCGGCGAAGGTGACGACCTGGCCCGAGGACGTGATCACCGCGGGCCGCTCCGGGTGGGTGAGGGCGTATGTGGCGGGCCGGAGATGCGTCGGTGCTGCGTCGGGACTCACCGCATTCTTCTAGCCGATGCGAAGGTGGGCGCGCCCGGCCCGCCGCCACCGCGACGGGGCGTTCACCCGCGTTTGGGCGACCAGCTCCAGCGCCGCAGCCCGACGAACGCCCCCGCCACGCCCCAGATGGCCATGACCCCAAGGTCGTGCCAGGGCCACAGCGGCGCTCCCGGCTGCCCGGTGAACGAGCCCACCAGCGCGTTGATCAGGTGGCGAATGGGGAAGAAATTGGCAAAGCTGGCCAACCCCGAACCCGGTGCGATGGGGAACCACAGCCCGGACAGGGCGACCAGGATGAAGAAGGTCAGGCTCACGATCGGGCCGGCCGAGTCCTGGTTCGGCACCAGGGTGCTGATCCCCACCCCCAGCGCGCTGTAGCAGAGCATCGCCACGACCAGCGTCACGACGAAGGGCAGCCAGTGGACGGGTCCGTGCACGCCGTAGCCGACACGCCCCACGACCAGCAGCAGCACCACGCCCAGTGTGGCGATGATCATGGAGTTCACCAGCAGGGCGGCCATGGCCATCCAGGTCGGGAGCGGACTCAGGCGCAGGCGCTTCAACAGCCCCGTCTCGCGCCGGTTCACCAGTGTGATGGCCAGGATCGTGAAGCAGGCGGCCATGACGCCGTAGGCGCAGAAGCCCGCTACGTAGTAGTCGATCAGGCGGATGTGGCCGTAGGAGCTCACGATGGACGTCCCCGCCGTGGCGCCGAGCAGGATCAAGAAGACGACGGAGAACGCGATCGTCATGAGCGCGCCGATCGGATTGAGCCAGAACGACAGCTGCTCGAACCCGACCTGGCGCGCCACCAGGGGCGCGTCGCTCAACCCGCGGAACGATCCCCGCTCGGGGACCTCCAGGGCACCCGCATCACCCGCGCCGGGCGACGCGCTCATGCGCCCGACCTCGTGAGCCCGAGATAGATGTCCTCCAGCGACACCCGCAGCACCGACAGTCCCGCCAACGCGTGGCCGCCCTCCAGCGCCCATCCCGTCAGCTCGTGCAGCACGCGCAGTTCGTCCTCGGTGTGGACCACCACGTGGCCGTCGTCCACCCTTTCCGCCATCATCGGGAGCTCCTCCACGCCCACCCCATCGGGCAGGCGGAAGCGGATGGTGACCGCGCCCAGGTCCCGCCCTCCGATGGACGAGGGTGTGCCGCTGGCCACGATCTCCTGGCCGAACAGGACGGCCACCCGGTGGGCCAGCGCCTCCACCTCGTCCATGTAGTGCGTCGTCAGCAGGACGGTCGTCCCGGCCGCTGACAGGCGCTTGATCAGGTCCCAGGTGTCACGGCGCCCCGCCGGGTCCAGGCCGGTGGTCGGCTCGTCGAGAAACAGAAGGTCCGGGTTCCCGATGATGCCGAGCCCGACGTCAAGGCGACGCTGCTGACCGCCTGACAGCTTCTTGACCCGCTCGTCCGCCTTCTCGCCCAGGCCGATCAGCTCAATCACCTCGTCCACGGGTCGTGCGTTCGGGTAGTACCCCGCGTTGCGCGACAGCACCTGGCGCACCGAGTAGTACGGCTCGATGGCGAGCTCCTGCAGGACCACGCCGATGCGCGTCCGCAGCCAACGCTGTGTGCTGCGGTCGTACGGGTCGACACCGAGCGTCTGCACCCGTCCGGCGCTGCGCTGGCGGAACCCCTCGAGGATCTCGACGGTCGTGGTCTTGCCGGCGCCGTTCGGACCGAGCAACGCGAACACCTCGCCCCTGTGCACCTCGAAGCTGACGTCGCGCACGGCCACGGTGTCCCCGTAGGACTTGGCGAGGTGCTCCACGCTCACCGCGGGCATGGCGGTCACTCGTTGCCCCTGCGCTCGCCAGCCTCCGCAGCCCGGCTCCCTCCCGTCACCACGGCACGACGCTACCGGGGCGCCCGAGGCGGTGTGAGCTACGGCGACGCCGCTCCCACCTTCACACCGGCGGCGCGGGTCGCCGTCTCGGCCTCGACCACCTTGTCCAACACGTCACGCAGCTGGCGCAACTCCGACTGCGACAACGCCGAGAAGGCCGCCGGCGGCACCGAGAGCGCCGCGTCGATCTCGCAGGCCAGGGCCCGGCCGGCGTCGGTCAGCACGATGATCTTGACCCGCCTGTCGTCGGGCGCCGGCTCGCGGCGAGCCAGGCCGCGTTCGTCGAGGTCGTCGACCAACGCGGTGATGTACGACGGGTCGACGCCGATGCCCCGGGCCATCTCCCCCATGGAGACGCCGTCCGCCTTGGCCAGGCGCATCAGGGTCTTCATCACCCCCGGCGAGAGCTTCATGCGCACCCCGAGCGCAGCCATCCGCTCGACGTACTCGCCCTCGAAGGCGACGCGACGCAGGCGCTCGAAGGCGTCCTCGGCCAGTCCCATGCGCCAAGTCTCCCACCGCCGACAGTCTTTGACAACTCCCTATCTTTGAGTAATCTGAAGTAATCTCATGGCACGCTCCCAGGCCAACGCCTTCACCCTGACACCCGAGCTCCGGCGCACGTCCACCGTCGTCGTCCTGGGCTCCATCATGTCGATCCTCGACACCACCATCGTGGCCGTCGCGCTGGCCACCCTGGGCCGCGACTTCCACGTCTCCGTGACGACCATCCAGTGGGTGGCGACGGGCTACCTGTTGGCGCTCGCCATGGTGACGCCGGTCACCGGGTGGGCCGTCGACCGCTTCGGGGCGAAGTTGATCTGGATGACCTCGCTCGGCCTCTTCATCATCGGCTCCAGCCTCTGCGGCCTGGCCTGGTCGGCCAACTCGCTCATCGCCTTCCGGGTGCTCCAGGGCGTCGGCGGGGGCATGTTGCTCCCCGTCGGTCAGTCGATCCTGGCTCGTGCCTCGGGCCCGCAGCGCATGGGCCGGGTCATGAGCATCATCGGGGTGCCCATGGTCATGGGTCCGATCATGGGTCCGGTCATCGGCGGCCTCATCGTGTCCAACTACAGCTGGCGCTGGATCTTCTACATCAACGTGCCCATCGGCATCGTCACGCTGATCCTGTCGAGCCGCTGGCTCCCCCGGTTCGACAGCGAGGAGCGCTTCCCCACCGCCTTCGACCGGCTGGGGTTCTGCCTGTTGTCCCCCGGCCTCGCCGCCCTCGTCTACGCGCTCTCCGAGGTCGGGACGACCGGCAGCTTCACCAGCACCTCCGTCGTCGTGAGCTTCGTCCTGGGCGTCGCATTGTTGGCCACCTTCATCCTCCACGCCCTGCACGTGAAGAACCCGCTCCTCGAGCTCCACCCCTTCAAGCACCGCAACTTCGCCATCGCCAACGTGTGCATCTTCGTGATCGGCGCCACGCTGTTCGGCTCCATGTTCCTCTTGCCGCTCTACTACCAGGTGGCCCGTGGCCAGGACGCCTGGGTGGCCGGGCTCCTGATGGCGCCCCAGGGCATCGGCGCTGCCTGCATCATGCGCTGGGCCGGCAGCGTGACCGACCGCCTGGGGCCCCGCCGAGTCGTGCCGGTGGGCATCCTCTTGATGGCGGCGGCGACGGTCCCCTTGGCCTTCGTCACCGCCTCGACCAACGAGGCGCTGCTGGCCGTCACGCTCTTCGCGCGCGGCCTGGGGCTCGGCCTCTCCATGATGCCGGTCACCGCAGCGGCGTACTTCGACCTCAACCACGCAGAGATCCCCAAGGCCTCGACGGTGATGAACATCGTGCGGCTCGTCGGCGGCTCCGTCGCCACCGCGCTCTTCGCCGTGGTGCTCGAGCGCCAGATCGTGGCCAACCTCGGGGCCGCGGCGACCAAGGCCGGTGGGAGCGCCGGGATCATCGGCTCCACCGTCAAGCTGCCGCCCGCCGTTGCCGACCCGGTGGCCGCCGCGTTCGCCCACACCTTCTGGTGGTCGGTGGGGGCGATCCTGATCGCCTTCATCCCGACGCTGTTCCTGCCCGATCACGCCGCCGTGGCGGCGCCGGGCGGCGCGAGCACCGACACGGATAGCGGCACGGACCCGGAGAGCCGTACGGGCGCCCCGTCCGACGGCGGCGAGCGGGGGCCCCGAGTCGCCGGGGCGATGCTCGACTGAGCGGGCCTGTCGACCCCGACCCCGTTCGGCTCGCCGACACCCTCGCGGCGGCGGGGTTCGTCGCGGCCGCGGAGGAAGCACGCGAGCTGATCGATGCCGCGGCCGGGGACGCCGCGACCCTCGAGACGCTCGCGGCGCGCCGCCTGGCCGGGGAGCCGCTGGCCTGGCTCAGCGGGCGCGCGTCCTTCGACGACCTGGACGTACACGTCGACCCGGGCGTCTACGTGCCCCGGTGGCAGAGCGTCGAGCTGGCCCGGCGGGCCGCCGACCGGCTTCCTGCAGGTGGTGCCGCCATCGACGTGTGCACCGGGTCGGGCGCCGTGGCCCTGGCCCTGCAACACGCCAAGCCCGGCGCGCGCGTGGTGGCCACGGACATCGACCGGCGGGCCGTGGCCTGCGCGCGCGTCAACGGGGTGGAGGCGTTCGCGGGCGACCTGTTCGCGCCCGTGCCGGACGAACTCGAGGGTCGGACCGATGTCGTCGTCGCCGTGGTGCCCTATGTCCCGACCCCCGAGCTGCGCCTCCTGCCCCGCGACACGTTGACCTTCGAGGACGCCGCCCTCTACGACGGGGGCCGCGACGGCACCGAGACGCTGTGCCGGGTCGTCATCGGTGCGCCCCACTTCCTGCGCCGCGGCGGCGCGTTGCTCCTCGAGCTGGGCGGCGACCAGGCCGAGCTGATCCGCCCACTCATGGAACGCCTGGGCTACGTGTCCGTGCAGACCTGGGCCGACGAGGACGGCGACGTGCGCGGCATCGAAGCGGCGCGCGGCTGACCCGGCTGTGCGGCCGCGGCGACCCAGCCGAGCGTCATACCACCGGCGCTACCGCCGGGCGAAGACCAGGGCGACCGGCGTCCGGTCGATCACGTGCCACCGCGGGTCGTGGGTGAGGTACTCGGCCAGCGGTGTGCCGGGCGCCCACACCACATAGGAGACGTCGTAGGCGGCGAAGATCGGGTCGGGATTCGTGGTCAGGCCTGTCACCGCGAAGAAGTCCCTGAGCACTGCGCCCTCGAAGAGGTCCGTGCGCCCGTCCACGAAGGTGGCTCGATGGCGGGCGATGGAGTAGTCGCCCCACGTGTACTCCGTGAAGATGCGTCCGGGGTGCGAGCCCAGATCGTCGAAGGCCTGCACAGGCAGCGTCGGTGCGACGGTGCCGGCGGGCACCGAGGGGGCGGCGAGGATGACGATGGCGAAGACGGCCATGCCCGCCCCCGCCCAGCGGCGCGCCGTCGCCCCCCAGGGCGGCCGGGCCGGCAGCACGGCCGCCAAACCGACGGCGACCACCATGAGGTATACGACGAGGCGCTGTGCCCGCAACGCCTCGACGAAGAGGAACGCAGCCAGCGACCCCTCGAGCACGGGGATGCGACGCATGCGCAGGCAGGCCACCAGAAGGGCCAGCGGCACGCAGTAGACCAGGACGACCATCAGCGAGTGGAAGTCCGGCGAGTTCCACTCGCTGATGTACTGGGCGATCTGGGTGTTGCGGGTCACGGCGACGTCGTAGGTCAGGAGCCCCGGGCCGTAGGGCGTGAGACATGACGCGATCGAGCTGCCGATCAGCGCCAGCGCGAGCGGACCGGCGTACGACGACTGCCCCACCCCGCCGAGGCGCGCCACCGCCCGGCCCGGCACCAGTGACCACGCCAGTTCGACGCCGAGCACGAGGAGGCCGATGAGGATCGACCCGTGCGTGTTGACCCAGGCCACGCAGAGCAGCGGCAGCACGAACAGCCAGCGCGGGTTGTCCCGCGCTTTGCTCAGCACCAGCAACTCCAACGGGAGCCACACGAGGGAGAAGTCGAGGCCCCTGTCCTCGGCCGCCACGCCGGCGATGCCCACCGCGAGCAGGAGGACGATGGCCACGACCCTTCCGCCCCGGGCACCCAGCGCACGGGCGTAGGCCGCACTGGCGAGCAGGCAGCAGCCGCCCAGGACGGCGGCGTAGACGCTGTAGGCCGCCGACCCGAACGCCCGGAAGAGCAAGGCCAGGGCGACCTCGGATCCCCATTCGTCGGTCACCCAGCGTCGGTGCGCCTCGGTGTAGCTGAAGGGATCGAGGCCGATGATGGCGTGATGCGCCAGCATCCACTGCCCCGCCGCCAGCTGCCAGAACTCGTCGTTGGACAGGTCGTGCCCGAGCGCGACTGCCGTGACGAAGCCGAGGCCGAGCGCCAATCCGAGGAGCTCGATCGCCCGGGAGGACATCCGATGCCGGGGCGGCGGCGTCCCGACGCCTGCGCCGGCGTCCGCCGGTCCGGATCGGGCAGTGGCGTCCGCCGTCGGCACATTGCGTGTCTCGACGGCCTGGACGCTCGCCTGCACTGCTCCCCCCTCATGCCGGTCCCCCAACCGGCGCCCTCGGCCCAACGTACAACGGGCACCGTCACCGCGGCGTCGCAGGACGGTTGCGATCTCGTCGCTTCGCTTCAGCAGCTCGGCTGCAGCACCAGTGCCTTCAGCAGCGCCCCCCACTCGTACGTGATGCTGCGGACCCAGGCCCACAGTCCGGGGGGTGCCGATGCCACCTCGAGGACCTGTCCGGGATAGCAGCGCCCGACGCGCAGGCGCGCCCTGGTGGCCTGGGTGGTCGGTGTGACGACGATGACCCGCGTCCAGTGGTGCAGCGCCGCCAGGTGGGCGATGGCGCGCGCCTCACCCTGGGTGGTCGCCGGGTTGGCGACGAAGCACTGGATCCTGACGTGCGGGATGCCCGCAAGGCCCGGGTAGCACCGCTCGTACTGGGAGATCGAGAAGACGAGCACTGGCGCATAGCCCTCCCTGGCCAGCTGCTCCCCCTTGTCGGGTGGACCGGCCCCGTTCCCGCCCAGGACAACGATCGCGTTCGACCGCTGCGGGGGGTTGAGGTCCGGGAAGACGAATAGGCGCAGCGTGAGCGCGACAAAGGCGAGCACCAGTACGAGCGCGACCGCCGCGACGATGCGCGATCGCGTCGTCCTCAGCCCCACCACCGCGCACATTGTGATCGCAGGGGACCCAGCCCCCGCCAATCCGCCGCCGCCGGCAACGCACGCAGCACCTACGTGATCAGCGGGTCCCGGGGTAGCCCGAGGATGCGCTCGGCGATCTGGTTGCGCGTGATCTCGGAGGTGCCACCGGCAATGGACATGGCCCGGGTGGCCAATTGCGCGTACCCGGCCACGGCGCTCTCGCCGTCGAGCAACGCGGTCGGCGCCCCGGTCAGGTCCGCCTGCAGCCGGGCGCGGTCGTGGCCGTGCTCGGCGAGGACCAGCTTCGTGACGTTGCCCTCGGGCCCCGGGCCCGACCCGATGACGGCCCGCTGGGCCCGTCGCAGGTTGAGCACCTTCAGGGCATGGTCCTTGGCCAGGATGGCACCGACCCGAGCCGACGCGCCCGGCACCCTCTCACCGCCGCTCTTCAGCAGCGCCATGAGGTCCATGGGCGGGAAGATGCTGCCGACGCCGCCGCCGATGGAGACCCGCTCGTTGCCCAGGGTCGAACGCGCCACCGTCCAGCCGTCGTCGGGCGCGCCCACGACGTCGTCGTCGGGCACGAACACGTCGTTGAAGAAGACCTCGTTGAAGTCGGCGTGGCCGGTGATCTGGCGCAACGGTCGCACCTCCACCCCCGGTGCATGCATGTCGACGACCATCGTGGTGATCCCGGCGTGCTTCGGGGCGTCGGGGTTCGTCCGCACCGTGGCCAACCCGAGGTGGCAGTACTGGGCACCACTCGTCCAGACCTTCTGCCCGTTGACCTTCCAGCCACCGTCGACCCGCGTCCCCCGCGTGGTGACCGCGGCCGCATCCGAGCCCGCGTCGGGCTCGCTGAACAGCTGGCACCAGACGTACTCGCCCATCAGGGTCTTGAACACCCAGCGCTCGACCTGGTCGGGCGTCGCGTACTGGTTCACGGTCATGATGTTCCACCCGGTGATGCCGAGGCCGGGCACCCGCACCCCGGCGGCCCGCAGCTCCTCGTCGATGACGATCTGCTCGACGGCGCCCGCACCCCGTCCCCAGGGCGCGGGCCAGTGCGGGACCATCAGGCCCGACTCGACCAGCGCTCGGCGCTGCTCGGCTCCCTGGCACGCGCCGATGCGCTGAGCCTCCGCCCGCACGCCGACCCGGATCGCCTCGGCCTCAGGAGGCAGGTCCAGCGAGACCTCGCGCGCCGTGCCGCGGGCCGACTGGGCCGTCACGTCCTCCGCGTCGTCGGGTGAGCCCAGCACGGCATTGAGCACGAGGGCCCGGCGGAGGAACAGGTGGGCGTCATGTTCCCAGGTGAACCCGATGCCGCCGTGCACCTGGATGTTCATCTGCGTGTTGTGGACGGCCGGCGCGAACGCCAGGTGTGCCGCCATGGCGGCGACGAGTTCGAACTCGTCGCCGGGAGCGCCCGATGCCCGGGCGGCGTCCCACACGGCCGCCGTGGCGAGCTCGGTCGCCACCAGCATGTCCGCACAGTGATGCTTCACCGCCTGAAAGGTCCCGATCGTCCGCCCGAACTGCACCCTCTCCTTGGCGTAGGCCACGGCCGCATCGGTGCACGCCGCCATGACGCCGACCGCCTCCGCCGCACCGAGCGTCCGGGCCAGTGCCCGGGCGTGCCGCGCCCCTCCCACGACGATGTCGCTGGTGCGGACCCGCAGCCCCGACACCGTGACCGCGGCAGATCGTCGCGACGGATCGAGATGGTTCGTGCCGCTGAGCCGCACGCCGTCGCTGTCTCGTCGCACGACCGCGACGTCGTCGCCGGCCCGCAGCAGCAGCAGGTCTGCCGCCGCGCCCCCGAGGACGATCCCGCCGTCGCCGTCGAGCACGCCGTCGGTCAGGGTCAGGGAGCCCCCGACGCCGAGAGCCGCCACCACGCTGCCGTCGGCGAGACCGGGGAGGTAAAAGGCGCGCTGCTCGTCGTTCCCACGCTGCGCGATCACGGCCGAAGCGAGCACCGTGGGGAGGAACGGACCCGGGGCCAGCTGTCGCCCGATTTCGTCCAGCACGACCACCAGCTCGCCCAGACCCGCTCCCGCACCGCCGTGCTCCTCGGGGAGGTGGATGCCGAGCCAGCCCAGCTCGGCCATCTCCTTCCAGTACGAGGGCCGCGGCTCGGAGTCGGACTCGAGCAGGGCGCGGTTCGCCGCCAGGGCGCCGTGTGCCGCGAGGACGCCCCGCACGGTGGCTCCCAACTCCTGGTGCTCGTCGGTGATGGCGATCGGCATGCCTGCCCCCTGTGTCCGTTGCGCTGGGTTGCGCTGACCGGGCTGGGACCTCGTGCCACCCCGGCCGGCGCCCGACACTACTGAACGTCGGTGCGCGACTCCCAGGCGCACGTTGGTACGATGGGGCCGTGAGGTAGAGCTCGAGGTGTCCGGTCGAACAGCACCCTCCACAGGGTGGTGTCGCATCCGCAGACGTACCCGCCTTCACGTCCAATTCCGTTCCGGAGCTCCCTCATGCCGTCTCTCATTGCGCCGCCGGCGACGCTCGTCGCCCACCATGTCGGTCACGAACGCGCTGGCCGGACCGTCCTCGACGACGTGTCCCTCACCGTCGGGCCGCTCACCTGCCTGGGCGTGGTCGGCCCCAACGGTGTCGGCAAGTCGACCCTGCTGCAGATACTGGCGGGCATCCTCGCGCCCATGACGGGCGTCGTCCGGGTGGATCCGCCGACCGCGACCGTCGGCTACCTCGGCCAGGAACGCGCCGTCCCGACGGGCGAGACCGTGCGCGCCGCTCTGGCCCGCCGGGCCGGCGTCGCCGGGGCGGAGACGGAGCTGGGCGCTGCGGCCGCCGCATTGGCGGCCGGAACGGCGGGAAGCGACGACCGCTACGCCGCGGCGCTCACCCGCTATGAGTCGATGGGCGCCGGCGACTTCGAGGCCCGCGTCGTCACCGCGCTCGAGGAGGTCGGCCTCCCACCGGAGCTCGCCGAGCACGCCGAGGCAACCCTCTCGGGAGGGCAGCAGGCTCGCGTGGCGCTGGCGGCCATCCTCCTCGCCCGTTTCGACATCACCCTCCTCGACGAACCGACCAACGATCTCGACTTCGACACGTTGTCCCGGCTGGAAGCCATGGTGGCGCGGCGCAACGGTGGCGCGGTCGTCGTGTCCCACGACCGCGCCTTCCTCGACCATACGGTGTCCGACGTGCTCGAGTTGGACGAACACTCTCGCCGCGGTCGCGTCTACGGCGGCGGTTGGGCGGGCTACGAGGCCGAGCGGGCCGCGGAGCGGTCCCACGCGGAGGGTGCACATGCGCTCTACGAGGCCCAGCGAGCCGAGCTGCGCCGGCGTGCGCAACGCGAGCGCCAGTGGGCGACCAGTGGCGTGGCCCGAGAGAAGAGATCCCCTCGCGACAACGACAAGGCGCAGCGAGACTTCCGCATCAACCGGACCGAGCGGCTGGCGGCGCGGGCCCGCCACACCGAGCGTGCCCTCGACTCCCTGCCGGCCGTCGAGAAACCCTGGGAAGGCTGGGACCTGCGGTTCACCATCATGGAGGCCACCCGCTCCGGCGCCGTCGTGGTACGTCTGGAGGATGCCGTCGTGACGCGGGGCGACTTCACGCTCGGACCGTTCACCCTCGATGTAGCCTGGGCGGACCGCATCGCGTTGGTCGGTCCGAACGGCTCAGGGAAGACGACCCTGGTCGAGGCTGTCCTGGGCCGGCTCCCCCTGACCCGGGGCACCCGGCACATGGGCCCGAGCGTGGTCGTGGGCGAGCTGTCCCAGGACCGCCGCGTCCTGCCCGACGCGGACTCGTCCAGCGTCGCGGACGCGTTTGCCGCCGCTGCCGGGCTCCCGCGGGGTCCGGCCCGGTCGCAGCTCGCCAAGTTCGGGCTCGGTGCCAATACCGTGGTGCGGTCTGCCGGCTCCCTTTCGCCGGGTGAACGCACCCGCGCCGAGCTGGCCGTGTTCGCCGCGACCGGCGTCAACTTCCTCGTGCTGGACGAGCCCACCAACCATCTCGACCTTCCTGCCATAGAACAACTCGAGTCCGCCCTGCGCAGTTACGCGGGCACGCTGCTCCTCGTCTCGCACGACCGCCGGCTGCTCGATGCGGTGCCGCTCACGCGACGGATCGAGCTTCCCGGCTACGTCGAGACGGCGGGCCACGCACGGTGACGAGACCGCGTGATCGGGCGCCGGCCGTGCGGCGCGGTGTGACCTGCTCGCCGCACCACGATCGCAACCCCGCTGCGCCACAGGATCACCCCGGGCACGGCATCCTGATGTTCAGTCGTGGTCTGTGCGTCCCGACATCGAGCAATCGAGTGGAGGGTCGAGGTCGAGGCACCGGGCCCGCAGGACAGGGGGAGCCCGCAGCACAGGGGGGAGACAGCCATGGCGGACAGCCCGGAGATGGCCGAGCAGATGGTCGCGCAACTGATTGCGTCGGCGAACCGGACGCACACCGAGGCCACGTGGAGTTACGAGCTGACCAGCGAGGTCGACAACATCGAGGTGGTGGTCGAACCGGGGACGCGGGCGCACACCCTGCGGATCCATCCGTGCTGGCTCCGCTACGTCGTCGCGCAGGACGAGTTCACGTCCTGCGTGGCCGACGAGATCGAGGCCTGGTACCTCCTGGTGCGCCTGACCGCCGAAGCCTCGCCCGTCGCCTAGCGGAGACCTAGGAGAACCGCTCCCGCAGAGCCACCTCCGCCGCGGCGGCACCGCACATGCCGTGGACACCCCCACCCGGCGGTGTGGAGGCCGAGCAGAGATACACACCCTCGAGCGGCGTCCGGTAGGGGTTCCAACGGGGCACGGGACGGAAGACCGTTTGGCGCAGCGTCGCCGCCCCACCGTTGATGTCGCCGCCCAGCAGGTTCGGGTTGTACGACTCCGCCTGGGCCGCCGTCCGCACCGTGCGGGCCAGCACACGATCGCGGAAGCCCGGCGCGAACCGTTCGATCTGCGCCTCCATGCGGTCGCTCATGTCGATCCCCGAGCCGTTGGGCACGTGGCAGTAGCCCCAGAGCGTGTGCTGACCGGCCGGCGCCCGCGTCGGGTCCACCACGCCGGGCTGAGCGATCAGCACGAAGGGGTGCTCGGCGTGGCGACCGGCTCGCACCGCCGCCTCCGAACGCGCCACCTCGTCGAAGGTGCCACCCACGTGGACGGTGACGGTGCGCCCGCACGCCTCGGCGGTCCAGGGCACCGGGCCGTCCAGGGCCCAGTCCACCTTGCAGGATCCCGGGCCGGGGCGGAAGCGGGCCCACGGCCGGCCAGCCCGGCGCGACAGGCGAGGGCCGGCCAGCGACACGAACTGGCGCGGTGACACGTCGAGCAGCAGCGCCCGCGCCGAGGGCAGCTCGGACAGGGAGCCGACCCAGCATCCGGTGTGCACCACGCCGCCCAGCCGGCGCAGCTCGCCGACCAACCCCCGCGCGACAGCCGCGCTCCCGCCCTCGACCACGGGCCAACCACCGCCATGGCCGAGGGCAGTGAGCAGGAGGCCGACGGCCGACGTGAGCGGCGCGGAGAGCGGCTCCATGGAGTGCGCGGCCGCGCCGGCCAGCAGCGCCCGCGCGGCGTCGGTCGAGAAGCGCCGCGTCGTGTGGCGCATCGACGGCGTGCCCACCAGCGCGAACCGGGCCAGCGCCAGCGGATCGCGCGGCACGGTGCGCATGGACCCCAGGACGTACGCGACGATCCGGTCCAGCCAGTCCACGAGCGGGCCCACCAGTTCGCGGTACGCCGCGCCATCGCCGCCCAGGTGTGATGCGGTCTCGCCCACGTCGCGGTACAGGGCCGCGGCGCGCCCACCACCGAGCGGATGCGCGAAGGGCACCTCGGGCTGGCGCAGCACGATGCCGAGCGCGGCCAGGTCGAGCGAGCAGAAGAAGGGCGAGACCACGAGCATCGGGTGGACTGCCGCGCACACGTCGTGGCGGAACCCCTCGAGCGTCAGCGCCTCGGTCCGGGTCCCGCCCCCGACGGTCGGCGCACCCTCGAAGACCTCGACCGCGTGACCCGCCCGCGCCAGCGTGACTGCCGCCGCCAGCCCGTTGGGCCCCGAGCCGACCACGACGGCGTCCGTGCGCTCCACGAACCGACGTTATCGACCTCGCCCGCGGCCGACCCGTCACACCGGCCCGCGGCCGACTCGTCACTCGGCTGGCGCCGGACCGGCGGGGTCAATAGGTTGCGGGCGCCGAGCCGCACACTCCGCCATCGAGGGGTGCGCGTCAGACCGACGACAAGGGGGCCCACATGAGTGAGGCTGAGGTACACGGGACCTGCGAGCCGCGCTTCGACGGTGTCCGCCGGACGCTGGCGGACCAGCTGGATTCGGGGGCCGACCTCGGCGCGTCCGTCGCGGTCTTCCTCCACGGCGAGCCCGTCGTCGACATCTGGGGCGGTTGGGCCGACGCGGACAGGACGAGGCCGTGGGAGCGCGACACCATCACCAACGTCTGGTCGACCACCAAGACGATGACATTCCTGGTGGCGCTCATGCTGCACGACCGGGGCCAGCTCGACTTCCACGCCCCCGTCGCCACCTACTGGCCCGAGTTCGCCGCCAACGGCAAGGAGGCCGTCGAGGTGCGCCACGTCATGGGCCACACCGCGGGTCTCTCGGGCTGGGAGGAGCCGCTCGTTGCCGAGGACCTGGCCAACTGGGAGCTGTGTACCTCCCGGCTCGCCGCCCAGGCCCCGTGGTGGGAGCCCGGCACTGCGTCGGGCTACCACGCGGTGACCCAGGGCTACCTGATCGGCGAGATCGTCCGCCGCATCACGGGTGAGTCCATCGGTGCCTTCTTCGCCCGGGAGGTGGCCGGTCCGCTCGATGCGGACTTCCACATCGGACTGCCCGCCGGCGAAGACCGCCGCGTGTCCAACGTGATCCCGCCACCGCCCATCGACGTCGCCGCCATGGGGGGCCAGGTCTCCGAGCTGATGCTGAAGACGTTCATGAACCCGCCCATCGACGCCACGATGGCGCATCACGAATGGTGGCGGCGCGCCGAGATCCCCGCCGCCAACGGCCAGGGCAACGCCCGCTCGGTGGCCGCCATCCAATCGATCATCGCCGGCAAAGGAGAGTCCCGCGGCGTGCGTCTCCTCTCGGCCGAGGGCACCGACCCCATCTTCGAGGTGCAGGCGGACGGGATCGACAAGGTGCTCGGCGTCCAGCAGCGCATCGGCATGGGCTACGGCCTGAGCAACCCGCCCGACATGCCGCTCGGCCCACGGGCCTGTTACTGGGGCGGCTACGGCGGCTCGGTCATCATCGTCGACCAGGACGCCGAGCTCGCCGTGTGCTACGTCATGAACCGCATGGAGTCCGGCCTCGTCGGCGACCTGCGCGGCACCAACATCGTGGCTGCCACGGTGGCGGGGCTCGCCCCTTAGGGCAATACCGCCTCGGCTTCGATCTCCACCCTCCAGGCGGGGTCAAGCAGTCCCGCCACCACGACCATCGTGGCCGCAGGTCGCACGTGACCGAGCAGCTCGCCGTGGACCGCCCCGACCGCCGCGCCGTCCTCGGTCGACGTGATGTACATCCGGGTGCGCACGACGTCGTCGAGGACCGCCCCGGCCTCGGCCAGCGCGGCCGAGATGATCTCGAAGCACCGCCTCGCCTGCGGCCCTGCGCCGTCGGGACATCCCCCGCCCGGGAGCACCGGACCGGTCCCCGACACCACCACCCGGTCCCCGACCCGCAGCGCCCGGCTGAACCCGATGGCGGGCTCGAACGGCGAGCCCGAGGAGATGCGCTGGCGATCGGCCACGACGGAAATCCTGGCACCTCCGAGCGCTCCGGCCAGAGGTGGGTCGCGGTCGGCTCAGGCCAGCTCGTAGTCGGCCAGGTCGGGCTCCAGCGTGCGAGACCAGTAGGCGTGGAGGTCGAACGGCCAGTTCTGGGTCACCCGCCCGTGCGCGTTGCGGTACCACGTGGGCACGTCGGCCACCCCCCACACCATGCCGGCGTTGCCCTCCTCCATCTCGCGTCCGTAGCGCTCGTGCACGTCGCGCCGGCACGACATGGTCCGGTGGCCGGCACGCAGCATGCGGCCGATCGCCTCCACGACGTAGCGCACCTGGCACTCGACCATGATCAGGATGCTGCCGTTGATGACCAGGTTCGTGTTCGGCCCGTACAGCATGAAGAAGTTGGGGAACTCCGGCACGGTGATGCCGAGGAAGGCACGGGCGTCGCCGCCCCATTCCTCGTTGAGCTCCCGACCGCCGGACCCGAAGACACGCATAGGCGCCACGAAGTCCGACGCGCTGAACCCCGTCCCGTAGATGAGCACGTCCGCCGGGTGCTCCTCGCCGTCCGCGGTCCGCACGCCCCGGGCCGTGATGGCGGCGATCGGCGTGGTCACGAGGTCGACGTCGGGGCGCGAGAGCGCGGCCGCCCAACGCCCGTCGTCCCGGAGGGCTCGCTTCGAAAACGGAGGGAAATGCGGCACCATCTTCTCGAAGAGCTCGTCGTCCTCCACCTGCGCCCGCAGGACGTCGATCAGCAGGGAGCGCACGAAGTCGTTGGCCGCGCTCACGGACTCGGTGTGCTCGTCCCAGTCCGGGTCGACGCGGGCGGCGGGGAGCATGGCCTCATGCATGATCCAGAACTGCCACAGCCGGTCCCAGCGCCCGTAGTTGGGCAACAGCGCCAGCAGGTCGTGGAACGCGGGCGGGAAGGGCTTGCCGTAGTTGTCCGTCGGGAGCAGCCAGGGCGGGGTGCGCTGGTAGACGTCGAGGTGGCCCACCTTCTCGGCCAGGCACGGGACGAACTGCGCCGCGCTGGCCCCCGTCCCGATCACGGCGACGCGCCGACCGGCCAGCTCCACCGAGTCGTTCCAGGCCGCGGAGTGGAAGGAGGGGCCGGCGAAGCTCTCCCGGCCGGCGATGCGCGGGAACGAGGGGCGATTGAGCTGCCCGACGGCGCAGACGACCCCGTCGTACGCCTCGGTGCGCTCGGTGCCGTCTCCGGAACGCACCGTCAGGGACCACTCCCCCGCCTCCTCGAAGCGGGCCTCGGTCACCTCGGAGGAGAAGCGGATGCACTCGCTCAGCCCGAGCTCCTTGGCCGTCGTCTGCAGATAGGCCAGGAGGTCGGGCTGCGACGAGAAGCGTGAGGACCAGTCGTTGGTCTGGGCGAACGAGAAGCTGTAGAGCTGGTTGGGCACGTCGACCCGGCAGCCCGGGTACACGTTCTCGAGCCAGGTGCCGCCCACGTCGGGGTTCTTCTCGAACACCGTGACCTCCACGCCCGCCTGGCGGAGGCGGTGCGCCGCAGCCAGGCCGGAGGCCCCGGCCCCGACCACGGCGCAGCGGAAGGTGCCCCCGACATCCTCCAGGCGCCACGTCGGCGCCCGGGGGTCGCTCCCTTCGAGTGCCAGCTCCTCGGTCAGGAAGCACTCCCAGCGCTCGGTCGCGGCGGCGCCACCCACCAGGAAGCCGTAGACCCGCCGCAGTTCGTCGCCGTCGAGCACGTGGTCGGGGGCGCCTCGGGCCGCGTGGGCATGCAGGGTCGCGGCGGCCAGCCGACGCGCCGCTTCCGCCTGTTCGGGCGTCAGGCCGTGGCCCGGGACCAGGAGCTGCTCCTGGTCGGGTGCGAACTCCTCGCGCAGGATCGACAGGTCCCCGGTCCGGTGCGCCACCGCGCACAGCAGCGGGTGCACCTCGGCCGCGGCAAAGGCCGCGTCGATCGTGGCCGGGTCGACCGTGGCCGCGTCGATCGTGGCCGGGTCGACCGTGGCCGCGTCGCTCACGCCTGTCGCCCCTTCACGGCAACGCTCGTCTGCTCATCCCACGCAGCCTACGTACCGGCATCGTGCCGCCGCCGCCACCGACGATCGGGACCCCGGTCGTCAGCCACCCATGTGCTTGACGAGCTGCGCCATCTGGCTGTTGACCTCGACCGTGCGAGGCAGCTTGTCCATGGCTGCCGCCAGCGTCTCGGGGGTCCAACGGTCGTCGCTCTCCACCGAGTCGGCGATCGACCACCCTGCGTAAATGCCCACCGACCCGCCGTACACGCTGAACACCTGCCCGTTGAAGGGGCAGGTCTCGGCGGCCAGCACGGCGACCAGCGGGGACACGCATTCGGGATCGAAGACGTGTTGCTGCATCGACTCACCCATGCCCGGGGTCTGCAGCGTCAGCCGCGTGCGGGCCACGGGAGCGATGCAATTGGCCCGGACGCCGTAGCGGCTCAGCTCCATGGCGTTCACCACCGTCATGGCCGCGATGCCTGCCTTGGCCGCCGAGTAGTTGGTCTGGCCGACGTTGCCGTGCAGTCCGGCACCCGAGCTGGTGTTGACGACGGCACGGTCGATGGTCGTCCCCTCCTTCGCGACCTCTCGCCAATACCCGGCGGCATGGCGCGTCATGTTGAAGGTGCCCTTCAGGTGGACCGCGATGACGTCGTCGAACTCCTGTTCGCTCATGGACACGAGCATGCGGTCCCGCAGGATCCCTGCGTTGTTGACTACGACGTGGAGATCCCCGAAAGTGGACACGGCCTGGTCGACCATCGCCTTGGCGCCCTCGAAGGAGCTGACGCTGTCCGTGTTGGCCACCGCCTGGCCGCCGGCGGCTGTGATCTCGTCGACCACCGACTGGGCGGCGGAGACGTCCGCCCCCGAACCGTCGACGGCGCCACCCAGGTCGTTGACGACGACCCTCGCGCCCAGCGATGCGAACAGCAGCGCGTGCTCGCGGCCGATGCCCCGCCCGCCCCCGGTGATGATCGCCACTCTGTCCTGCAACATGGTTCAGCCGTCCTCTCGGTTCTCGTGCGCGCCCATGCCGCCACGGGCGGCCGGTCCGGGCGAGACGATTGCAACGGCGCTCTCGCCTGTCAAACCCGGGATCCCACGGACACTTCGCGCACCCGCCGATCCAAGTAACGGCGCTCGGCGTCCGTGCCCGCCAGGTCATGCGCCCGGCGGTAGGCCTCGGCCGCCTCCGCCCGGCGGCCGAGGCGGCGCAACATGTCGCCGCGGGCCGCCGGGAGCAGGTGGTAGTCGCGCAGCTCGCCGTCCGGAGCGATGCGGTCGAGCAGCGCCAACCCTGCCTCGGGCCCCTCGCACATGGAGACGGCCACGGCCCGGTTCAACTCGATGACGGCTGACGGCGTCATCTCGAACAGCACGTCGTAGAGGGTCGCGATCTCGTGCCAGTCCGTCGCCCCGCCGTCGCGGACGTGGCGGTCGGCGATGGCAGCCTGCACCTGGAAGGGCCGGGGACGCTCGAGCCGAGCTGCTGCGTGCAACAGCCGCCGCCCCTCGAGGATCGCGGCCGCGTCCTCGGGCCGGCGCTCTCGTCGACGGCGATCATCAATAGATATTGCATTGGTCCTCCTGTTTCGGGGTTGGTCTCGCTCCTACGACGATCGGGGACCGCCCGGATCGACACCCCGTGCCGGGAATCTTGGCCAACTTCGCCGTCCTACGCTCACCTGCCATGTCAACGCCGGATGACGCTGGGGACCCGGGCGACCCGGGACTGCTCGACCTCGAGATCGGCGCCCTCGCCGGCGGCGGCGGTTGCGTCGCCCGTGCGCCCGACGGCCGGGTCGTCTTCGTGCGCCACTCCCTCCCAGGCGAGCGGGTGCGCGCCCGGGTCACCGCCACGACGACCTCCTTCCTGCGGGCCGACGCCGTCGACATCCTCCGCCCCTCCCCCGACCGTGTCCCCCCACCGTGCCCACACGCCGGCCCCGGTCGCTGCGGCGGCTGCGACTTCCAGCACGTGGCACTGGGGGCGCAACGCCGCCTCAAGGCCCTCCGTATCGCCGAGCAGCTGGCGCGTCTGGCCGGCGTGGGCCGTGCGGTCGAGGTCGAGCCAGTGGAGGGTGACGTCGACGGACTCGGCTGGCGCAGCCGGGTGCGCGCCGCGGTCGACGGGGACGGCGCGGTCGGTTTCCGGCAGCACCGCTCGCACGCCATCGAGCACGTCAACGCCTGCCCCATCGCCAGCCCGGCCGTCGCCGCGACCGCTGCGCTGGGTGTGGCCTGGCCGGGCGCGGCGCAGATCGAGATCGTGACGGGCAGCCAGCCGGGCGACGCGCTCGTCGCCGTCTCCCCGCGGGGGAGGGGCAGGCCACGGCTCCCCGAGGTCGCTGTCGACGCCGGACTGGTCGTGCGGGCCGCCGTGGTCCGGCCGCCCGGTGCCGTGCACGCCGTGGTGCGCGGGCGCACCTACCGCGTCTCGGCCGGGGTCTTCTGGCAGGTCCACACCGGCGCCGCGGCCGCGCTGCTGGGCGCTGTCCTCGCCATGGCGGGCAACTGCAACGGCGCGTCTGTGGTCGACCTCTACGCCGGCGCCGGCTTGTTCTGCGTTCCGCTGGCCGAGGCCACGGGCCCGGCGGGCCGCGTCCTGGCCGTGGAGCGGGACGCCCGCGCCTGCCGCGACGCCCGCCACAACGGTGCCCACGCCGCCAACCTGGGCGTGCGGCAGGCAGAGGTGACCCCGCAGCTCGTCCTGACCCAGGTCGGGCGTCCCGACCTCGTCGTGCTCGACCCGGCCCGGGAAGGGGCGGGCACCGCGGTCATGGCGGCCCTGGCCGCGCACGCCCCGACCGTCCGCCGGCTGATCTACGTGTCCTGCGACCCCGCGTCGTTCGGCCGCGACATCCGGGTCCTGGTGGACGCGCGCTGGCGCGTGGCCGACCTGCGCGCCTTCGACATCTTCCCCATGACCGAGCACGTGGAGCTCGTGGCCGCCCTCGACCCGCCCGCGTCGGCCTAGGGGTGCCCCCCCAACTCGTGCTCGATGTGCCCTGCCGACTCGAACTGCAGCGTCGAGTGCGCCACGTCGAAGTGCCCCGCCAAGCAGTCCTGCAGGTGGTCGAGTACGCGTCCCGCCTCGCCGGTGTTGAAGCACTCGTCCGTGACGACGACGTGCGCCGTGAGGATGGGCAGCGACGAGGTCAAGGTCCAGGCGTGCAGGTCGTGGACCGACTGCACCTCGGGCAGCTCCAGAATGTGCCGGCGCACCTCTTCCAGGTCGATGTCTTCCGGCGTCGCCTCCAGCAAGATGTGCAACGCCGGGCGTAGCAGCTCGGTCGCCGCCTTCAGCATGAGCACGACGACCACGAGGGAGGCAATGGCGTCGGCGCGGTCGAACCCCCACGCGACGATGACGACGCCGGCGACGAGCGTGCCGGCGAACCCGTAGAGGTCGGTGAGGATGTGCCGGTAGGCTCCCTCCACGTTCAGCGAGCGCCGGTTCGCCCTGGCCATCGTCAACGTCGCGACGAGGTTCACGGCGACCCCGACCGCGGCGACGACGATCAGCACCGCACCGTCGACGTGGGAGGGGTGTACGAGCCGGACGATGGCGTCGTAGGTCACGAGCGCCGACACGATGAGCAACGCCACGCCGTTCGTCGCCGCGGCGAGGATCTCCGCCCGCTTCAAGCCGTAGGTGTGCGACCCGGTCTCGGGGCGGGCGGCCAGGCGGATGGCGAGGAGGGACCCGGCGATGGCGCCGACGTCCACCAGCATGTGGCCGGCGTCGGCCAGCAGCGCCAGCGAGTTGGAGGCGACCGCCGCGCCCACCTCGAAGGCCATGAAGCCGACGAGCAGCGCGAGCGCGATGCTCAGGGAGCGCCGGTCCGTCTCCACCGACGAGTGGCCGTGCCCGTGGTCGTGCCGCTCACCCATGCGCAGTCACGTGATCGGCGTGGGTCAGCACTTCCTCGACCAGGCGGCGCACGTGCGCGTCGTCGAGCACGTAATAGATGCGCGTCCCCTCACGCCGGCTCCGCACCAGCCGAGCCAGGCGCAACTTGGCGAGATGCTGCGACACCGCCGCCGGCTGGGCGCCGACGATCTCGGCCAGCTCGTTCACGGAGTGCTCACCGGCCAGCAGCGCCCAGATGACCCGCAATCGCGTCTCGTCGCCGAGGAGCTTGAGCATCCCGACCGCGGACCGGAAATCCTCCCGGGCCGGGCTCTCATGTATCTGCGTAGGCACGCAGATACACTACACGCCGCCACGGCCGGCGCCGCACGGGCGCGCTCAGTGCCCTCCGGCCGCCGAGGTGAAGTCCGACAGAGGGGGCGCCGTCACGGTGCAGGGCTGGCTCACCGACGCCTGCGGCAGCGCCGCCTCCATGACCGCCTTCATGATCGGTCCCGCCACTCCCGCACCGTCGGACGCGATGTTCTGGTCGGGCACCACGACGGCCACGGCGATCTGGGGGTTGTCGGCGGGGGCGAAGCCGATCATCCAGTCGTGGTTGACCCCTTGGGCCGCGCCCGTCTGGGCCGTCCCGGTCTTGACGGCGGCACACAGGTACGACGGGAATCCCACGCCGGCGGCGGTGCCGTTCGGGTCGGTGATCACACCCTCCATGAGGGAGGTGACCGCCTGGGCCGCCTGGGGCGTGGCCACCGTCGCCACCGGCTTCGGGGTGTAGGTCTGCACCTCCGCCCCCTGGGAGTCGTGGATGGACGACATCAGGTGCGGTGTCATGAGCACGCCGCCGTTGGCGATGCCGGCGGCGACCATGGCGTTCTGCAGCGCGGTCTCCTGCACGGTGTCCTGCCCGATGGCCGTGTAGGCCTGAAGGGCCTGCGCGGTGGCCGGCAGGGACTGCAGGGGCGAGGCGATCACTCCCGGGAGGTCGATGCCGGGCACCGCGGTGAAGCCGAACAGCTCGGCCTGCTGGCGCAGCGTCGACACGCCCTCCTGCACACCCAGCTCGCCGTAGCCCGGGTCACAGGAGAAGGGCAGCATCTGGGTCATCGTCCCGCCGCAGGGACCGCTCTCGTCGCACAGTGGCTTGTTCGAGTCGGAGAACGTCTGGCACTGCTGGACGGGATAGTTGAACCCCGCCAACGAGGGCTTGAGGTTGTACGCCGCGGTGGACGTCACCACCTTCATGGTCGACCCGGGGAAGAAGAACTCACGCGTAGCGATCGGACGCAGCGGGTAGTACCCCTCGTGGTCCTTCTGGATGTAGCTGTAGTAGGCGAGCTGTTCGACCGACAGTGACGGGCTGACCAGAGGGTTGGGGTCGAAGGTGGGATTCGAGACCATCGCCAGCACGGCCCCCGTCTTCGGGTTGAGGACGACCACCGCCCCGTCCTTATTGGCGCCGGGGGGGAGCGTGGTCAGCGCGTCCCAGGCGGCAGTCTGCAGGGTGGGATCGACGGTCAGCGTCACGTCGTCGGTCGTCTGGGGCATCTTCTCCCGGAAGAGGAGCTGGCTCAGCGTCTGGGGCGCCTGTTGATGCGCGCTCAGGTCCGAGTCGTACTGCTCCTCTATGCCCGAGGTGCCGTAGTAGAGGGGCGAGTCGTAGCCGGTGATGCCCGCGTAGAGCGGACCCTGGGGGTACTGGCGCACGTAGTCAAACGGGTAGTCCGCACGGTTTGTCCCCGCCGGCGTCGGGACCGACTGCGCCAGCACCGTCCCGTCCGCCGCATAGATCGTCCCCCGCGGGTTGTCGAACCGCTGCGAGGCGACGCGCGGGTTGTTCGGTGACGTCTGCAACTGCTTGGCCTTCACCAGCTGGATGTTGACCAGTTGGGCCACCACGAGGCCCAGGCAGGCCACCATGATGACGCCGAGCCACCTGATGCGCCGCCCCATCAGCGCGCCAACCGCTTCGCGGACGTCCCGTTCACCGAGAACATGGTAGGCGGCACGGTGTGCAAAGGGGCTTCATGGTGCCGACGCTCAGCGCCCTGGTCGCAGCGGTAGCGGCGCGTGCGGCCCTGGCGCGGAGGCCGTCCCGCCACCCCCGCTGCAGGCCACCCGATCACACGACGGCTGCACTCGTCAGCGGGCCAGCGAGGGGGCGCGCCATTCAAGAACGACGGCGCGGGTGCCGATAACACACTTTGTGGCGCGCCTATCCTCCGCCCCCACCCAGCCCGTGTGCCGAACCTCCGGCCCGGGTACGGCGGAGTGCGCCCACGGCCACGCGGCTCCTGCCGCGGCCCACCAGAGAGGAGTGACGTGACACGACGCGGCCCTAGGCTCTGCCTCTCGACAACGATGGCGGCTGCAACCGCTGCCCTGGCCCTGAGCGCCACCATCTCGGCGGCTCCCACCGCCCAGGCCACCGAGGTCGCCCACGCCGCGGGCTTCGTCGCGAACCAGGAGTGGATCGACACGCTCGGCGACTCCGGCAACCCGATCGCACTCTCCTCCCCGAACGTGGCCAACCTCGACGGACAGCCCAGTGTCGTCGTGGGTGACCGCGCCGGCCTCGTGTACGCGCTCCACATCAACGGCGGCTCGTCGGTCGCCGGCTGGCCCTACAACGCCGGCGCACCTGTCGACTCCTCGCCCTCCGTGGCGCCCATCGACGCCGGTGGCCTCGACACGGTCTTCGTCGGCACGGGTAACGCGTCCACCCCCTCGACCGGCGGGTACCAGGCCGTCGCGCCCAACGGGGGCGACCAGTGGTTCATCCAGGAGACCAACCCACCGACGGACGGCGACACCCACTCGGCCGTCTCGGCGTCGCTGACCGTCGGTGACTACGCCGGCGGTTACGGCGTCGAGGGGGGCTCGCTGGGTCAGAACACCTACGCGCTCGGCGCGTCGAACGGCGCCATGCTCGGAGGGTTCCCATGGTTCTCCGCCGACTCGGTGTTCTCGACCGCGGCGGTCGCCGACCTCTACGCCGACGGCAACAACGAGATCATCACCGGCGGCGACTCCAGCGCCGGGCTGGCCTACGGCCAGACGTACGCCAACGGCGGGCACATCCGCATCCTCTCGAGCGCCGGCAACGCCGGCACAGGAAACCCGGCTGGCGGGCTGATCTGCGAGTACAACACGACGCAGAACATCGACCGCTCGTCGCCTGCCGTGGGCCAATTCCTCTCCGGCGGCGCCGTCGGGATCGCCATCGGCGACGGCAGCTACTACTCGGGAGCCTCGGACTCCAACAAGGTCTTCGCGCTCAACACGAGCTGCGGGCTCGCCTGGAGCGACGTGCTGGACGGCATCACCGCGGACTCGCCCGCCCTGGCCGACGTCGAGGGCAACGGCCAGCTCGACGTCGTCGAGGGCACCCAGGCCGGCGCCGCCGGGTCAATCTACGTGCTCAACGGCACCAACGGCAGCACCGTCTGGTCGGCGCCCACCAGCGGGCCGGTGATGGGCTCCCCGGTCACGGCGGACCTCACCGGCGGGGGTTACCAGGACGTGATCGTCCCCACCACCAATGGCATCGACGTCTTCGACGGGCGTTCCGGCGCGCAGGTGGCCACCCTCGGTGCCAACTACGGCTTCCAGAACTCGCCGCTCGTGACCGACGACCCCGACGGCCACATCGGCATCACGGGCGCGGGGTACTTCGACAACGGCGGCAGTCTCGTCAGCGCGGTCATCCACTGGGAGATCGACGACACCAGCGGCTCCGGGTCCAGCGTGTACGAGCAGGGCGCGTGGCCTCAGTTCCACCACGACCCGCAGCTGACCGGTGACGCCGGCACGCCACCACCCCCGCCCATTGAGGTGCCGTGCAACGCGCCGAGCGGGGGGCCGGACGGTTACGTCCTCTCGGCGTCCGACGGCGGGGTCTTCAACTACGGCAACATCCCGTTCTGCGGCTCTACCGGCAGCATCCACCTCAATAAGCCGGTGCTGGCCAACGCCCTGACTGCCGACGGCGGGGGGTACTGGGAAGTGGCCTCCGACGGCGGCATCTTCAGCTTCGGTGACGCCGGCTTCTTCGGTTCCATGGGCGGCAAGCCGCTCAACGCCCCCATCGTCGGTATGGCGGCCACACCCGACGGCCAGGGCTACTGGCTCGTGGCGTCCGACGGCGGGATCTTCAGCTTCGGCGACGCAAGCTTCTACGGCAGCACGGGGAGCATCCACCTGAACAGGCCGATCGTCGGCATGGCGGCGACCCGCGACGGCAAGGGCTACTGGCTCGTGGCCGCCGACGGCGGCATCTTCACGTACGGTGACGCCTCCTTCCTGGGCTCCATGGGCGGCCGCCCGCTCAACTTGCCGATCGTCGGCATGGCCGCTGACGACCAGACGGGCGGCTACTGGGAGGTGGCCTCCGACGGCGGCATCTTCTCCTTCGGCGCGCCGTTCTACGGCTCCACGGGCGGCATGCACCTCAACGCGCCCATCGTGGGCATGGAGGCCAATCGGAACGGCTCGGGCTACCGGTTCGTGGCGTCCGACGGCGGCATCTTCAGCTACGACGACCCGTTCTTCGGCTCCATGGGTGGGAAGCCTCTGAACAAGCCTGTGGTCGACATGGCGGGGACCTGAGCGGCCTCTCGGGCAGGCGACACCACCCCGGAACCCGGGGCCCTCGGTACTATCGGTCCGGACCGGTCGAGCCCGAGGAGGCACTGGTGATCGACGAACGCGAAGAGGGCTGGTACACCGATCCGTTCGAGCGGCACGAGGCGCGCTGGATGTCCGACGGCACCCCAACCAAGCTGGTGCGCGACGGCGGGGTCGAGTCCTACGACGACCCGCCCGACGAAGAGCCGGTGCAGGCGCCCACCCGGATCGAGGAGGAACAGGCCGCCGACGGGGTCGACCTCCTCCGAACCGGATCGGAATCCGGCAGTGAGCCGCTGAACACCCGCATGGCCGAGGCGGCGGAGTTCGGTGCGACGTGGGGCTCCCATGTTCCTCTCCCCAACGCGCGGGAAGAGGACGAGGGCTAGCGGACCTTCTTGGATCCTGATCGATCGGGGGTGGGTGCAACGGAGAGTGACGACGTCGGAAGCCAGCTCGTCGAACGGCGACGCGAGGGACACGTGCTGATCATCTCCATGGAGCGCGCCGCGAAGCGCAACGCCATCGACCGCGCCATGGCCGACGGGCTCGACGCGGCGCTCGGCGAACTGGACGACGACGACGACCTCTGGGCGGGAGTGTTGACGGGCGGCAGCGGCGTGTTCAGCGCCGGCAGCGACCTGACGGCGGCCGGCGACTACGTCACCGAGCGCGGCGGTGAATACGGCATCATCCGGCGCAGGCGCCGCAAGCCGCTCGTCGCGGCCGTCGAGGGGCCCGCGCTGGGAGGTGGCCTGGAGATCGTGCTTGCCTGCGACCTGGTCGTCGCATCGAGCACTGCCCGCTTCGGGCTGCCCGAGGTCGGCATCGGCGTGGTGCCGACGTGCGCCGGCCTGTTCCGCGCACCGCGAGCGCTGCCCCTCAACCTGGCGCGGCAGCTGATCCTCACCGGCCGTCCGATCGACGCTCGGCGCGCCTACGAGGTCGGCTTCGTCAATGTGCTCACCGGACCGGGCGAGGCGCTCGCCGAGGCCATGGGGCTCGCGCTCCAGATCTGCAGCAACGCCCCGGTCTCCGTGCAGGCCTGCCTGGCCGCCGTGAACACCGTCGTCGCCGCCGACGACGAGCTCGGGTGGAGCGAGACACGACAGGCGTTGGACCGCGTCAGCGCGTCCACCGACGCCCGCGAGGGTATGGCGGCGTTCTTGGAGAAGCGGCCGGCGGTCTGGACGGGTCGCTGACCGTCTCGCCAGCAGGTTCTGCTGCCGCTTATCCCTCGGCGCCGTATTCGGCGTCGGTCACGTGAGCTCCCCATGCGGTGTCAGGCCGATCGGGATCACCAATGCTCTCGGTCATGGAGATGTGCGTCATGAAGTGGTCGTGGGCCGCACCGTGCCAATGCTCCTCGTCGGGCGGCGTGCGGACGACGTCGCCGGAGCGGATATGGACGGGGTCGTGCCCCCGTGACTGCACGACTCCCACCCCGTCGGTGACGTAGAGGGTCTGGCCCAGGGCGTGGGAGTGCCAGGCGGTGCGTGCACCGGGTGCGAAGCGGACAGCGTTGACCTGGAGCCGCGAGGGCGGCTCTCCCCAGGCGATGGCGTCGATCCAGACGTCTCCGGTGAACCACTCCGACGGGCCCTTGGCAGAGGGCTGACGAGGGACGATCTCCACCTGGCTCTCCTTTCGACCGTTGCTCGGCGCGTGGGACGGCACCGCCGACAGTAGGCCTGGAACCGACCTCTGTGCTCCAGCTTGAAATACGGGTGTAAGCAGATGAGACTGGCTCCGGCCTCACACGGAATTACCTGGTATTACGTGTGCGGGCGGGGCGTTCGCACTGGAGACAACATGTCCGAGACTGAGGTCCGTACACATCGGCATCGCTTCCGGGCGAGCCGGGAGGCCGAGGCGGCGGGCGCAGCATGTGCCGGCGAATGCGGCCCTTCACGTGCTGGAACGAAGGTCCTGACGCGGCCGGTCAGGCACGGGTCGAGCGCACGCCGCTCCCGCGGGGTGACCCGCCGCCCATGAAACGTCGTCACCCGATCGAGCATTCCCAACGACGATGGATGTTCGTCGTCGGCGCCGAGGTCGTCTTGCTCATCGCCATCAGTGTCTCTCTGGCTCTGAGCAAAGGATCGACGCCCAGTTCGACGGGCGCCGGCAAAGTCACCGCCGCCAGGGGCGCCGGCACCACGAGCACGACCGTCAGGACGGATGCGGCGACGAGCACGACGAGCACCACGACGACGACCAGCAACACGAGCACGAGCAGCACGACCAGCACCACGAGCGCAGCGACGCAGACCCCGACCGCTGCCGTCGTCAGCACGATCCAGCAGTTCTACGCCTCGGGTTGCCAGGGGGCCTGTACACCCCAGTCCGAGCCGGCGAGTGGGTTCACCGTCAACTTCGATAGCGACGACGCCTCGTGGGTCCAGTGGATCCTCGACGTTCCCAAGATCGGCCTGTCGTACGGATATGCGGAGAGCACGGGCGGCACCTGGCAAGTCGTGGCAGGGCCCGGAACGTCGGCTGTCGGATGCTCCGGGGGGGCCGTGGCCATTCCGGCCTTCATCCTCGGATACTTCCGGGCGGACTGCACGCCGCCGGCTACGAACGGCCACTACCGGAACCTGGGCTCCGCGTAGCCATCCGAGCGGCCGGCCGCGGCCCGGCAGACGCCTGTTGGCCAAAATCAGTTTCTAGATCGGACCAGCACGGCCGATAATTTCTCGGTGAAGGTCCGCTCGCCGGAGATAGACCTCGATGCACCCGGGGTGTCTGCCGCACCACACCGGCTCGGCTCGGTGACCGGCGGACTGGTCGGCACGGCGGTGCTGGGTGCCAGCGGTTCGGCGTTGTTGGCCCTGGCCAGCGATCTCCCCGGTTCGCCGTTCGGACCACACGCGGGCGGTCTGTGGCCTCTCGCTCTCCCGGGTGCCGCCCCGAGTTGGGAAGGGCCGACTGTGCCGGCATGGGCGGAGCCGGCGAACAGTGGTCCCGGTGTGCCCCCGGGGCAGCTGTTGGTCCTGGCTGCAGCCGTCGTCGGCCTCCTGTTGTTGGGGATCGCGTGGCTCAGGCTCTGGCGCACCGTGCGGGCCCATCCGGGGCTGCAGTGCCGCAGACTGTGGTGGGTCATTGCCGCCTGGAGCGGGCCTTTGTTGCTCGCTGCTCCGTTCGCGAGCCAAGACGTCTGGACCTATGCGGCCCAGGGGAAGTTGGTGACGTCAGGACTTGGCGCTGCAAGTCCGATCCATCTCCTCGGCCATTCGATCTGGGTCTCGGCTGTCGATCCGAAGTATCTGACCGGCCCGTCCATATACGGACCCGGAGCGCTCGATCTCTCTGCCTTGTTCGTGAAGATCTCCGGCAGCCATCCCTGGATTGCCGTCGAGGGATGGCGGTTGGCTGTGGTCGCCGGTCTGGTGCTGTGCGCCTGGGGAGTCGCCCGGGTCGCCGCCACTCGAGGCACCAACCCAGCCGAAGCAGTGGTGGCCGGTGTTGCCAATCCCGCCGTCCTCGTCGTCTTCGTCGCCGGTATCCACAACGACGCGGTCATGATCGGCCTCGTCGTGGCCGGCATTGCCCTCGCCGTCACCAAACGACCGTGGTGGGCCCTCTGTCTGGCCGCGCTGGCCGTCACCGTCAAGGCGCCGGCCGCGCTCGCCGTGCTGGCCATCGCCTGGTGGTGCTGGAACGGCGCGTGGCACCGACGCGCAGTGTCGTTGGCGGCCGGCCTGACCGTGACCGTTGGTGCGCTGGTCGTGACGGGGCTCGCCTGTGGCGGCGGCTTCAATTGGCTGCGGTCTGCCTCGCACGGCACCGTTGCCAGTTCGTTCTCACTTCTGCGCTTCGCTGGGATCACGTCATCGGGTCCCGTGAACGCGCTCCAGCTGGCGGGAATCGTCGCAGCCATCGTCCTTGTCATCTCAATACGACAGCGAGGGAGTTGGGTGGGCAGCCTCGCGGCGGGCTTTGCAGTGATGGCCATCTGCTCTGCCAACCCACAGCCGTGGTACATCCTGTGGGCGCTTCCGATCTTGGCGTGCACAGGTGGCGACGTTGGAGTCCAGTGTACCGGCATCGTCGTGTTGTCAGCGATGGCGGCGTGGAGCGAGATGCCATGTGGCGCCCTCATCTGGTTCCTCGGGATCGTCGTTCTCGCTTGGACCTTGCTCCGCTGGGAGCATCAGCGGCAAGGGTTCGGCCTGCTCACTGATCCGCTCCTGAACGCGACCAGCGAGAACAATGCCCCAGTGCGGGCCAAAGTCGTGAGCTGACGCTCAGCCGAATCTCGGAGCGTCGCGTGGCTCACTTCGGTTCATCACCTCAACAGTTGTCGCAGAACATCGAGGGGGTCGTGGTTCCGCAACCGGACGAATCCTCATTGGGGCGACCGACTCCGGCCGGGGCTCCGTCGTCGCCACACATTGTTCCGGTGAGATCCTGGGCTCTCTGGGTAGTCGGGTTCGCCGCCGCGGCGCTGATAGCGATCACCTTCGCCTGGTTCTCGCACACACCCCAGATGGACTTCGAGGTCTACCGGATGGGCGGCCAACACGTCTTCAGCGCAGATCTCTATTCTGCTCGGATCACGGTCCTCGGGCGACCCCTTCTCTTCACCTATCCCCCGCTGGCCGCCGTGATGTTTTGGCCGCTATCTCACTTCTCCACCTTTGCCGGTCAGATCACATGGGACGCCTTCAATCTTCTGGCCCTCACGGCACTGATAGCCGTGAGCGTCGCGGCCGCCCGGGCGAGACGGCCGGTCCGTGCGGACTGGCGTACCGCACTCATGCTCCTCACCCCCATCGGACTCCTGTTGTATCCGGTTCGCTCCGATCTTGTCCTTGGACAGATCAACGTCATCTTGGCCCTCATGATCGTGGCCGACCTCACAATGGAAGTCTCCGTGCGAGGCAGGCATCTGCCCGAGGGAGTCCTGGTCGGCGTCGCGGCGGCGATCAAGCTGACCCCACTCGTCTTCATCGCATACCTCGTCGTGTCCCGCCAGTGGCGCTGCGCGAGGAACGCCACCCTGACCTTTGTCGCGGCGACCGGCCTCATGTTCGCGCTGACCCCGCGTCCGTCGTGGCTGTACTTCACCAAGGTCGCATTTGATCTCAAGCGGATTGGCGACAGCGAGCTGTTGGGTAACCAGACGCTGCACGCCGCCATCACCAGGGCGCACCTGTCACCATCCAGCTCGCTCTTCGACCTCATCTTTGCCTGCCTGCTGTGTGCCGGAGTCGCACTCGCGGCGGTGGCCTACCGCCGGTCATCGCGTCTTCTCGCCGTGCTCGTCTGTGCCGCGACTGGTCTGATGCTCTCGCCCATCTCGTGGACCCACCACTACGTGTGGATCGTGCCCGGACTGATATGGCTCGTCGCCGGTGTGGACCGACCGGCCAGGGGCGAGTGGTGGGCCCTTGCGGCTGCGCTGCCGTTCGTCGTGGTTCTACCCTTTACCTCCAGCGGATCTGGAGTGCTTTGGTACGCACGGGCCAATGCCTACGTCATTTCGACCATGCTGTTCGTCGCCTTTGTGGCGGTGATGCTGTTGGTCAGAGAGCGTCTTCGCCCTCTGCCACGGTATGCAGGAGCTGCAACAACGCCTCCATCCCGGATTGATCGACATGAGGTCCTTGCCGACAGGGCGACGGAGGCAGCGGATCTCGGCCTTTCTTCCCCGTCGCACGAACCCAGCCTGCCTCCGCTGACGTAAGACCGAGGTACTCGGCAACACGATCCGCCCGCGGATGCCTCTGCCCTTCACGAGCACGGGCCGCTACCATCGGCGACCGATGCCGACTGCCGTTGCGTGACCGCATGGTGAACGACGCTCTCGAAAGTGGTGTTCCTTCAGTGCGGTTCAGCCGCCGCACGCTCCTGGGTGCGGCGGCTGCGGGGATGAGCGGGGCCGCCCTGAGCTCCTTGTCCGCCAGCGCCGGGGCCTCGCCCCATCGCTCGCGTTCCTCGCGGCTCACGTCATCGACGGCTTCGGACCTTGGCCTGAAGCAACCCGGATGGCTGCCGGATCCCCGGCGCCCTCCGGGCACCGATCTCCTCCCGCAGTTCGACAACATCATCGTGCTGATGATGGAGAACCACTCGTTCGACAACATGCTGGGCCTGCTTGGGCGGGGTGACGGCCTTCCGCGCGATGCACGAGGCAATCCAACTCCTGCGCTGCCCGATGGTCATGGTCATCTCGTGCATTCGTTCCATATGCCGAGCGACTGCCAGACGGATGGTGTCGGCAACGACTGGAACACGGGCCACCGCTCCTATGACAACGGCACGAATCAAGGATTTGTCGAGGCATCGACGGGCGAGTCGATGGGCTACTTCCTCGATTCGGACATGCCGTTCACCTGGGGGCTTGCGCGCACTTTTCCCATCGCCGACCGCTGGTTTTGCTCCCTCATCGGGCAGACGAACCCAAACCGGCGGTACCTCATATCTGGTACGTCCCTCGGGTCGGTGAGCGACGTCTACCCGCTGGAACTTCCCCCGAATGGAACGATCTTCGACAGCTTCAACAAATATGGCATCACCTGGCGGGAGTACTACTCGGATCTTCCCAGCGTCGGCGTCTACATCCCACTACTGGGCGAGCCGTCGATCACAGAGCATCTGTTCAAGATCGACCAATTCTTCACCGACGCGGCCGCGGGCACCCTTCCGCAGTTCTCGTTCATCGAGCCCAACTACTCGGCCCAGTCGGAGGAGAACCCCCAGGACGTGCAGTACGGAGACCAGTTCCTGGCGGACATCGTGAACGCCGTACTGACAAGCCCGCAGTGGCCAAAGACGCTGATGATCTGGAACTACGACGAGTGGGGCGGGTGGTACGACCATGTTCCGCCGCCGGCGGCCATCCCACCAGACGACGTACCCCCCAACCTTCCGCCGGGCAGCCTCCCGGGCGCGTTCGACCGGTACGGGTTCCGGGTTCCGGCGGGGCTCCTCTCCCCATACTCCAAGAAGGACTATGTCTCGCACGTCGTCTACGACCACACGTCGGTCCTCAAGAGCGTCGAGATGAAATGGAATCTTCCGGCACTCACACGTCGCGACGCGAATGCCAACGACGTCTTCGACATGGTCGATTTCTCGGTCAAGCCTGAGTTCCTCCGACCACCCGCATTGCCCGCCCCGGCCAACCCGGCGGACTCCTACACGTGCCTCACCGCGGGACCGGGCCAGATACCCCCTACGAGCGCCGTCACGTCAGCATGACACCTCGCCGAGGTCGGATCCGTGCGTGGTCGTGTGGAGTCTCGATCGTGGCGGCGTGCGTCGCGTCCGCGGCCGCTGCCGATGCCAGCTCGGCGTTGCTGGTCGCACACCACGGGGAAGCGGCGCCCGGCCACGCCAACGCATCGCATGCCCCTCCCTGCCGTCCTGCGGATGTCTCGGCGACACTTTCGCTCACTCCGGTAGGGACGTCCTCGACCACCTTGGCCGGAGCCGTCGTCCTTCGAAACCAGTCCGCCTTGTCATGCTCCCTCCAGGGTGTGCCCACGGTCCGCGTCGTGAACTCGACCGGTCAGACGATTCCCGTTTATCAGGCACCCCTCAGCATCAAGCAGGCGCCGGTCGTCGAGTTGTCAGGAACAGGAGGATCGGGTGGCAACCCGGTTCTCGGCGTGAGCATCACGTGGTCCGATTGGAACTGTAAAGCCGGGTCCTTCGCCCTCGACGTACGGTTCAAGGGCTGGGCGACTGCCATCGAGGCGCCGTGGGGAACAACTGGGTCTTCGGCCTCCCCGTGCAACGCAGCTGGAGAGACGTTGTACGTCGGACCGGTCACGCGAGCCTTGCCTCCGACCTAGCGACATGGCCGCTCGCCTGCCCGTCGGACTCGCCTGCTGCGTAGAGGACGAGGCCGAGGCAGAGAAGCTCCTCGGACCGTACGGCCCGCCTCTCAATCGTTCGTGTTGACGGCTTGCCTTCCCGTGTTCGCTGGAGTGCTCAGGGCAACCAAGTCTTGGCGGTGACCGTTCGCTCATGACGGGCGCGGGTTGCACACGCACCGGGGCCCCCGGCATCACCGCTGTGCCCCAGGCGGTTGTGACGGAAAGGTGACGGACGACGTTCGATTTGGACCGACTTGTCAAGTGCCAGTGAAGCGGTGACCAGGGTGGGCGCTGCGGGACTGCTTCTCAGTGGCCGTTTTCATCCGCCGCCGGGGACGGATCTGAGGCGCTGATCTTCGCAGAGCGCTGGCGTATTGGGACGTTGGACCCTATCCGGGCGGCCACAAAGTGTGCCTCATCTCTGAGGAACTGTTGTAGCAGTCGCTGCACGGAGAATGGCGTGGAGTTAATGCCCTGGAGCCGACTTCTCGGGGTGCTGGCATTGTTTGTGTCGGCTGGGGCTTTGGGCGGGGTCGTTCCCGCCTCAGCAAGTGTCGTCCAACCGATCTCAGGGACGAGCAACCTCAGCGGCGTGGCGTGCCCGAGCGCCACCACTTGCTTCGCCGTGGGTGGCACCTCTTCCGGCGACGGTGTGGTGGTCCCCATCATCAGCGGCGTACCGGGGACTACGGAGGCGGCAGGAGGGAGCGTTAACGCGATCGCCTGCTCGACGACCACAGGGGCACCCCATTCCCTTGTGCTTTGCCGTCGGAGGAGGGAGGGATGTCACAACCATAAACGCAGAGAACGACACCGTCGAGTATGTCCAGACGATCACGGATGCGGGAAGGCTTGTCAGCGTCGGTTGCACGAGTACCGCTCAGGGCTGTGTGGCGGTGGGCTTGCGGGCTTCCTCACCGTCTGGCAATTCGGCCATCGTCGTCAACCTTCCCTTCAGCGACGACGACGACTACGACGTTCCGGGAACATACGACGGCGAGTTCACCAGCGTGACCTGCAACTCCGGCGACTGCACCGCGGTCGGCTTTGCTGAGACGACCGGAGGCGACGAGGTCGGTGTGGTGGCGGTCGGGGTTATTTCGGGCGCAAGCGCGCGGATTGTGCCGGGGACCACCAGTTTGGCGACGGTGTTCTGCCCGAGTGCCGCTGAGGGCTGCAGTGCATTTTCATCATCCAATACGATCATCAACGTCCACACAGGAGCTACGGCTACCGTTCCCGCCTCCATCAAACGCCGTCGCATGCTCCACGACCTGCGAAGCGGTCGGCTCAGACGCGTCCGGCGAGGGAGTGGTGGTGCCCCTGACGCCCCCGACCACGACGGTGGCCCTCCCCTCGAACGGAGCAACCTTGACGGGGAGCCTCTATCTGGACGCGAGCGCACCTGACAACCTCGGCGTGACCCAGGTCAACTACGTCCTCAGCGGCGGCACTTACAACGACACCGTGATTCTCGGGCTCTACACCGACCTATGTCGGTTGGATTGGCCAATGGAACACCACGACGGTGCCCAACGGCACCTACACGCTGCAGAGCGTCGCCTCCGACGTGGAGGGCTGTCAGCGCCATGAGCGACGCCGATCACCGTGACAGTGAACAACCCGCCGCCGACGACCGCCGTTGCGCTGCCGACGGACGGTGCCGGCGTGATCCGGTGCACAGCCATGGCTCGACGCCAGCGCCTCACCGGGCGTGACCAAGGTCCAATACGAGTTGAGCGGTGGGAGACTACAGCGACCACGGTCATTTCAGGCTCAACGCCAACCTACTTACGGCTGGATCGGAGCCTGGAACACCACGACGGTGCCGAACGGCACATACACGCTGCAGAGCGTCGCCTCCTACGCTGGTGGGGTGACCGGCACGAGCGCGCCGATCACCATCACGGTCAATAACCCTCCGCCCACCACCGCCGTGCTCGTCCCCTCGAACGGGGCGACGCAATCAGGAGGAGCCGCCATCCTCGACGCCAGCGCCTCGGCCAACGTGACCTCGGTCAGCTTCGAGCTCACCGGCGGGACACTCACCGACCAGGTCATCTCGAGCTCCACCCCCACGTACTTCGGCTGGATCGGCCAATGGGACACGACCACGGTCCCCGACGGCACCTACACGCTGCAGAGCGTCGCCTCTTACGCCGGTGGGGTCAGCGGCACGAGCCAAGGCATCACGATCACCGTCAACAACTAGGCCCAGGGTGCCCCCGTTCGCCAATGATGTTGTTGAGCTCCCGCGAGGGGTCCACCAGTATCGGTCGCGACCCCGTTATCCACCTAGATGTGTGAAGTCAGGTGCTTTGAGAACGGCGAGCGCGAAGAGAATCGCACAGAAGGCGATCCCTTCCCCAACGCCGTGGAGCAAACCCTGTTGATAGGCGCCCCAGGCAAGCAGGCCAATCAGCGTGCCCCAACCATTCACGAAGAACGTGGCACTCCATACCCAGGTTCTCGTCCCCTCCAACGGGGCCACCCTGAGCGGCTCGGCGGTACTCGACGCTTCGGCCGCGGGGACCAGCGACGTCACCGGGGTCCAGTTCGTCGTGACCGGCGGTGCGCTCTCGAACCAGGTCGTGGGGACAGCCAGCCCGACCCCCTACGGCTGGATCGCACGTTGGGACACGACCACCGTGCCCAACGGCACCTACACGCTCAACAGCGTCGCCACCGAGACCGGTGGGACCATGGCCACGAGTCCGGGCATCTCCGTAACGGTGAACAACGCTGGGGTGAGCTGAGCACAAGGGGCCACGCTTGTGGGCGTGGCCGGACACGCGCCGGTTCAAGACGCTTTCCGTGGGGTGCCGCCCATGACTGGCTTCACCCCGTGCGAGGGTTTCCTCGCCCATAAGTGCCGAAGTGCCCCACCGTCCCGATTGGCGAACTGGGCTACTCATAACGCCAGTCCTACGTTGCTCGCCCTGGATCACTTCATTGTAATTTGGGTTCCGATCGCTGCCGCACCAGGCCAGCAACGCCCGTAATCACGCAAAACGGCGCCGAAGGCGAGTGCGAAGGCGCCAAAGTCAAGTACTCCATCCGACCTAGGAATTCTGGTGAGAAAGAGAGCAGCCGCCCCGAGCAGTACGCACCCTGCACCCCCATAGACCAAGTTCCAGTGCATGCGTTTCCTGCGTCACGTAAACGTTGCACTCTCTCAGTTCAGCATCTCGGACAACTCATTGGTAGGTATCCCCGAAGCGCCGAAGTGTCCTACCTATCCGGCGAACTGAGGCACCCTGGTTCTTTTCTCGGCGTGTTTCTAGTGACCCGAGGGAACTCCCGGTGCTCTTGGCCGTTCCAGCCAGTGCTCCGCTCCGATTGTTGAACAACAATCTGGGACGAGATCCCCTCCACGTATCCGCAGGACTCGTTAGTCCTAGACTGTGAAGGCCGGACTTCTCCAACACCCTGACGGAGGCCAGGTTTTTCAGGGTCTGCCGTTGCCCACATTGTCGCTCGTTGCAGTACGGAGAAGCCGAAGTCGAGTAAGAGTCGGTGGCCTCGGTCGCGTAACCACGTCCCCAGCGGACCGAACAGAGGTACCAGCCAAACTGACCACTGTCAGTTCCCTCGATGCTGTCGATACCGGCCCAGCCCGAGAAGCCCTCACGGTCTTCGACTACAAGGTTGTAGCTGGGCCTGGGATCGAGTTGCGCCTCTTCCAGCAAGCGTGGCAGCACCAATTCGGCTGAGCTTCGATCCAGCCGGAACTTCATGTACGTGAACATCGCTTCCTCGGCTTCGAGCGCGAGGAACGGTTTCCGGTCGTGCGGGAGGAAGTCCCGAAGCGGGATCTGGTCCCCTGCGAGCTTCAGCACGGAGCGACAGTAGTCCGTTCAGCTTCAACGAGACCCGGTGTCGAGAGGGGCGCACCGTGTCGCCCGGACCCGGCAGCGAAACTGGGCTACCCATCCCGAGGTGACCATTGATGTCACAAAGCGGCGTGCCGCCGGGCCACCATCCTGGCCGCCTGCAGCGATCGCGCCTAAAGGGGGTCGTGGGAGTTTGGGAGGACGCTCGAGGTCCACGCGATCCCGATGCACATCTCGTCGGTTGACCCGTCACCCCAGGTCACGAAATGGGGAGGCGCCTTGCGCAGGATTGGAAGTTCCTGTGCCAGCGCTGGGTTGTAGGTGCACGTCACCTGCACAGGTTCACCCGCGGTGACGGGAATGGGTTCGCTGAGGTTGTAGGACCGCTGGTCGTGGAAATCGAAGTTGGGCACATCGAGGACGGTCTTTGCCTCAGGTGTTCCCGGGTTGAGCACCATCTTGAAAGCCCGACCCAAGAGGTGCATGTGCGCATACACCCTGACGATGTAGCCGCTCTTGGCGATCGCCGACGTGCACGAAGTCGAGTCACCCTCGGGCGGAGCAGACGGATTGTTCCCACAGAGGGCTTCGATGCCGTTCACCTCGGCAACAGCGGACGACCCAAAGCGTTGGCCCAGGTTGGCGAGCGAAGCGGCGCGGTTACACAGCGGGCCTGTCACTCCCGTCGGACAGGGGATGTCGGGTGGTGCGAGCATCAGATTGAGGTGAAGGGGTAGAAGCGGCGTGGACGCGGGCACCGTATGGAGTACGAGAGCGTTCTTCACGGGCCTGTCGCCGACGAGCAGGTTGTAGTGGACCTGCATGACAACCAGACTCCCGGCTGGAAGAGTGACACCGGTCCCCTTTGGGAAGTTGTCCACCCCGGCGCCGGGGGCCCAGAAAGTCAGCAGCGGCACCGCAGCGATCCCGGCCGGGTCCGAACTCGGAAGAGGCAAGCCGAAGCACGTCCAACCCCTTCCCCCCTTATTGTCATGTTCTGCCGTGGCGGCCAGTGACGGTGGCAACAAGAAGAGTGCGGCATGGTGATCCTCGGCACTTCCAGGGACGAACTGGCTAGAAATGATGTACGCGTTCCGGGCCACGTGAGGGTTTACCAGTGTGCAGTGGTAATCGTCGGTCGTGCCGGGTGCGGCATGTGGTTTGTAGGTGTGGGCCATTGTCATGGAAATAGTCGTCACCGACGGGTCCGCACTCGAAGCAGCCGTGGCTGCTCGGGAGACCAGCACAGCAGGGATGGCGAGAACGACCGCAGCGAGAAGCATCGCCGTTCGCGGAGCCCGCATACGGAGCAAGCTATCAATCTCGCTAAGGGCCCGCTCGAGCAGTTTTCCGACGATTCAGGATTACCCCGCCCCGGGGCGTGAACAACGACACCGGCAGTCGCCAGATTGGATCGGTGATCGCGGAACGACACTTGGACGTGGCTGACACTGCATCACAACGCCGGGGATGGGTACTCAGGCTCGCCACTTTGGACCGTAGTAGCGACCTCTCCAATCAAAGACCACCCGCAACCGGCCATCAAGCGAGCGTGGCACTTCGTCCGTGCGGACGTAGCGATGCTGCTGGCCGTCAGTCATGAAACGCACAGTTCATCCGTCCCCCTCTCGATGGGGTGTTCCTGTCCGTCCATTGGGCCGAGGCTGAACACAGCGGTTCTCGCTGCGTCGCTTTCGAGGGATTGGGACATCCACTACAGAATCTCAGAGCACAGTTCCCGTCGCAATGGAAGTGCCCCCGTTCGCTGCCGGTCAAGAGCGGGTCCTGGGTATCAGTTGGGAGGGCGCAATTTGTCATGACTTGGCTGCAACCAAGCGCCACCAGGCGGTACTTGTCTCGCCGTCCTCGACGCTACCCATCAGTTGTGGATTGTGAAGGGTGTCGTCTCTTCTCACGCCTTGGACGACTATGTAGTGGATCGCATTGCGCGGACAGACGAGCTCCAAGACCCGCCATAGTGATTGCGCGTAGAACTGCGCATGGGCGGGATCATCCCCATTCATAGAAGCCGCGGTAGCGATCCTCTTCGTCGCGATCCACCCAGAGCTTCGAGACCAGCCCCGGGAAACCTAGGAACAGCGGTGTATTCAGAATGCACTCCCACAGAAACAATGCGTGCCAGCGACCTCTTAGGAGGCGCAACCTGAACTCGACCACCAGAAGGCAGGGGTCGTCGGCTGGTTGCCGCTCGATGACCGTCTCCCGGAAAACCCTTCCTGTTGTCCCGTCGGCAAAGTGCAATCGCAGGCCTACATTTCGCTTTGGCAGGTGCGTTCGCCGCTGCGCCAACAACTGGGCACTCTTGCATCGCTAATGTCGAGCTGACGGCATACCCCCACGGGAAGGCACCGTTTCGGGTGTTGCTGCAGCGGCCATGGACTCGTGTGCCAGGTTCTCGGCTCGCTCCTTGATCCCCAGGAGCATCTTGCGCTCCATGACCAGACTGCCTGGCTCCATCACGTATTTGTTGAATATCCGAGTTGGCCCTGAGGCCTCGGGCGTGGCGATCCGGTTCCGGCTGAAGAGGCGGGTTCCGGCGGCTTCGGGCACCAGGTAGAACGCCCAGATCCAGTTGCCGTCCTCTGAGCGGAAGACCAAAGCGCTTTCTGGGTCGACGACAGTGACACGGAGCACCGGCCCCTTCTTTCCGAGCCTCTGGGCATCGCCCACCTCGATGTCTTGGAATTGCGGGAGGACCACGCTCACGCTGTGCATATGCAGGCCGAGCAGGTTTTCGATCCAGTCGTAGGTGTAGACACCGCCCCGACCCGTTCCCATCTGGACCAGCCATGGCCAGACGGCAGCGGTGGGTGCCGCGATCGAAATGGCACGCGTCGAGACGATATCAGCATTCTCCAGCAGGTCATCGCCTGGAAACCTCTGCGTCGCCTCCTCGCTGGTGGCCCCCCAAGTCAGACACCACGGTCGCCACAAGGAATAAGACATGACTGCCACGCTCCCGGCGATCGCCATTTCCCCGGCGGCGATGCACAGCCCTCGGCGAGCGCTGCACACGGATTTGGAAGCTGGGCCCAAGAGGGTCATACCCATACTGAGTCACTCCCGAGCCCGACAGACAAGGGGCGAAGGTCACCTGAATGTGACCAGACCGATCTGCCCGCACACAGCGAGCGACAAGTGCCCATCACCCGGCGAGTATCAATGTACGGGGGCAGGCCGGGGTCCCTTAGATTGACCGAGGGGATGACTTTCCAGCAGGAGGACCTTGGAAATGGGCACGATCACCACGACGGATGGCACGGAGATCTTCTACAAGGACTGGGGGTCGGGCCAAGCGATCGTGTTTAGTCACGGCTGGCCGCTTTCTGCTGACGACTGGGACACCCAAATGCTGTTCTTCCTGCATCACGGCTACCGGGTGATTGCCCACGACCGGCGTGGACACGGCCGATCCACCCAGACAAGCGATGGCCACGACATGGACCACTACGCCGACGATCTGGCGGCGGTGACAGAACATCTCGATCTCCACGACGCTGTGCATGTCGGCCACTCGACCGGTGGCGGCGAGGTGGTGCGTTACATCGCCCGTCACGGCGAGGGCCGCGTCGCAAAAGCGGTGCTCATCAGTTCGGTCCCGCCCCTGATGGTGAAGACCGACGCCAATCCCGGCGGCCTGCCCAAGAGCGTGTTCGACGACCTGCAGGCCCAACTGGCTGCCAACCGATCCGTGTTCTACCGGGCTCTGCCGTCGGGACCCTTCTACGGCTTTAACCGGCCAGGGGTCGAACCCTCGGAAGCGATCGTCGAGAACTGGTGGCGACAGGGGATGATGGGGGGAGCGAAGGCGCATTACGACGGCATCGTTGCCTTCTCACAGACCGACTTCACGGAGGACCTCAGGGGAATAAGTGTGCCCGTACTCGTGCAGCACGGAGAGGACGACCAGATCGTTCCTTACGCAGACTCCGGACCTCTGTCCGCAAAACTCGTGCAGAACGGCACACTCAAGTCCTATCCCGGATTTCCGCACGGCATGCCGACAACTCAGGCCGAGACGATCAACGCCGATCTGCTGGCCTTTCTCCAGTCCTAAACGCTGCCTAACCCCTCGTCCGAAATTGCCGAGACGCTGCACTCCCAACCGGCGTTCGGGGATACCCCAAGGAGCGGCGAGGGAGCCGGTTGGCAGCGGTGCAACAATGGGGCCTGGTGAGCGACCAAGTAAACGTGCGCCGAGTTCGCTATCGAGAAGCTCCGCGGTGGGTGCGAGCTTGGAGAAGGCTGCGTTTCGCAATCCCTGTCCTGCCCGATCCGAGGCACTGGTTGCGGGAGAACGGGTATGTAGACCGGTGGCCTTGGTGACCGTTTCGTCGGTTTAGGTCGCCAGACCGTGCATCTCTTTGTACCGGAGTGCCCCACCGTCCCGGCGAACGGGCCACCCCCGGAGTTGAATCCAGTGGTCGCGCCAACGACGCGTAGACAGGGCAAAGGCCCTTCGTACTGAGGTGTCTTGAGCATCCGTGGCACGGATCTGAACACGAGGTTCAGGACTCCGCCCAGAACGCGATGTTCCTAAACGGAGCAGTTCACAACTAGCGACGCTTGGTGTGTTTCTTGACGAACTTGAGGATTGCAATGTGCTTCTGGGTGTCGCGTTCCATCAGATCGACCAGAAGGCCCCAAATGCTCGTGTCCTTCACGTCGCGCAACTCACGTTGGAGGCGCTTCATCTCCAGAGCGTCTCGCTCCTCGTTCTCCAGGAGTTTCTCGGTGAGATCTAAGACCACTTCCTTGTCCGCCCGATTGAAATCAAGGTAAGGCACTTGCGGCTCCTCGCCGGGCCTCAGAGATATGGTCTCTAGCGAATCGGCAAGTTCTAGGAAGATGCGATGGTGACGGACCTCGTCTTCGACCAACAAGTTGACGAGATACTCGAAAGCCTTCGACGAGCTTGCCTCGGCAGCCGAACGGTATTCCTCGAGCATGCCGCGTTCGATCTCCACATGGCTCGTCAGGTGGGCATAAAGCTCGCGCGCCCAGGCCGATGGGCCAGCAGCCGACGAGTTCGTCATGTCAATCATCGTTCCTCGCTTTCGGAAACCCAAGATAGGCATTTGGTCCTGATTATCATGGGACGGCGGGGACTCGACCTGCAGGGGCACAAGACCCTTCGCTCTCATCGTTGACAACTACGGTGGTTGGCGTCACAAGAGAACCAGCTGTCGAGTGGCGGCCGCTCCGAGGTCTCCAACGTGCGAACCCTCCCACCTACCCGGCGAAGTGGGGCAGTCCCCGGACGTGTACTTCCGCTACGGAGCGGGCCTACTTGAGCAGCCGAAGATATGTCTCGGTCGTTCCCTGCGCTCGGTGCAACACACGACCAAGGAATCTTGACCAAAGCTGGCCAAGTCCGCTCGGACCTACTTCGGAATCGGGCCGCTGACCCGGAATCGCCTCAGTCATTCCGTAGGCCAGGGTCGAGATGAAGTGTGCCGCATCCTTGGCGGGCATGCGAAAGGTGCCGGTGCAGACGTCGCCCTGCCACAGCGAAATAACAATGGTGGAATCTGCCGGGTGAGTTGAGACCCCCATCCTGCGAACGTGGCCCCGTGCGTCGTAGAACCACACTCGTTCGCCATATAGGTGGCCCTCCACCGGCACGTGTCGATTATCACATCGGCGGCCCTTTCTTGGCTACTGGGGTTCGGCAAGGCCACCTTGGCTGTACTGGCCGCCCCGCCCCGCCCCCTGCCCGGCGTTCGGGGACACCCGGCGGCCAAAGCTCACACCTGGCTTAGGATTTGACAGTGGAAATCGAAGTCGCCGAGCCAGGGTCGGCACCGGAGGCTGATTCGACAAGCCAGCGAAGCCCGCAGTGGTTCCGTTCTGTTCTCGCAGTGATCGTCCTGGGGGGCCTCGCGGCAAGGCTTGCTTTTGTCAGCGGGGTAAGTCAGGGCTTGGCTGGTGATGCGCCCTTTCTACCGAGGCACGGCGTCCAACCTCGCCAAGGGTTTGGGGTATGTCGTGCCGTCCCGCACCCACCCGCACCAATTTGTAGCCACGGCTAGCCATCCTCCGCTGTTCCCAGGGGTCTTGTCGGTGTTCGACCTACTGGGAATCCAGTCGGTCACTGCCCAGAGATTGGCTCTCGCGGTGGTTACTTCCGTTGCCGTTCTATTGATGGGCCTCTTAGGGAACAGAGTTGCAGGCCCCGTGGTGGGCATCGTGGCGGCTGCGATTGCAGCGTTCAATCCGGTTTGGATTCAGCCGGTCGGTGCCCTCATGAGCGAAAGCATCTATCTGGTCGTGATACCGCTGATATTGCTTCAGGCTCTGCGCTGCCTGGAGAAACCGACCATCGGACGATACGGGGTCCTGGGGGTCGTTGTGGCCTGTGCCGTGCTCACCCGCCCCGATGCCATCGATTTCGTTGTGTTTCTAGGCGTGCCCCTATTGATCCTCATCCCTGTCCCGTGGCAGAACCGTGGTCTTCTCGGCGTGGCTCTTCTCGCCGGACTCCTTCTCGTGCTGGGCCCTTGGCTGATCCGCAATGAGGTGCAGATCGGTGGCGCCGTCCTCTCGGATCAAGAGGGGCTCACATTGGCCGGGTCGTACTGCGCGTACACATTCAACTCGGCTGAGTCCAGCTACGGGAGCTTCGATGGCCTTTGCTCATTGGAGGGAGGAGCGTACGTACTCCTCCACGTGAAGCCTCCAAATGGCGCACCCCAGTGGACGGAACTCGCTCTCGACAGGGAACTCACGCATCTCTCGGAGCAGTTCGCAATTCACCATCTCAGTGCTTTGCCGAGGGTCATCGTTGCCCGAGAAGCTGCGACCTGGGGACTGGGCAATCATTCGTTTCAACTGGAGTTGGCAGTCGCCGAGGGACGGAACGAAACCTACGAACAAGCAGGCTGGATCGTGTACTGGATCATGGTCCCGTTCGTGGTGATCGGTGGTGTTGTATTGGCCCGGCGGTCATGGCGACCCCTTGTGATTCTTGTCGCACCGTTAGGAGTTGTCGCCGTGAACGCCGCCATCTTCTATGGGAGTACCCGACTCCGAATTGCCGCCGAGCCGTCTTTGGCCGTTCTTGCCGCGACCGGTGGGACCGCCACAGCGAATCGAATCGTGCTTGCACTTCGTGGAGAGTGAGGGTCAACTACCGAGTCTACGGGTATCCCCATGGTGCCGCACGGTGGCACCCAGTCCCGGCAATGTACGGGGTCACCCTGGGCGAGCCTCGGCCTACGTTAAGGGTCTCCTGCTACGAACGTAAGTTTGAGGGCCCAGGTAAGGCGAAATGCAGCTTTCTGAGGATCATGTCAGCGAAACCAGATGCAGCAAATGGGATGTGCATGACGAGGCTCCTTCGTCGTTGGAAACGGTCCGGTCGGTCCCTTGCTGTTGGTGCGTTCTGCATGGGCCTCACCCTCGGCTCGTACACCCTCTCCGGATCCGCTCCTTCTGGGGCGGCTCCGATCTACGCATCCTCAGAGTTTCAGGGTGTCTCCTGCCCGGCCGCTCGATTCTGCGTCGCAGTCGGAACCAGTTCGCAAGATCAATACGGGGCGACTATGAGGACACTGATCGAGGACGTCGGAGGTAAGTCCTGGTCGACACGGCCCAGTCCGACGGTGGGGTCGTGGTCCGGTCTGTTTGGCATCTCTTGCCCGAGTCGCACGTTCTGTGCCGCAGTCGGATACGCATCCTTCGGGAAGGTAGCCAACACCCAGGTGGCAGAGCGAACTCTTATCGAGACCTATAACGGCGGGTCTTGGTCGGTTGCGCTCAGTCCGAGCCCGGGCGTCAGCACCAAGACGGTCAAGCCGTGCAGTTCGCCCACCGCCCTCAAATGCGAGACGGTCCAGCCACCGGCTGACGGCGCCGACCGGCTATCCGGCGTATCGTGCGCCACTCGCACGATGTGCGTGGCCGTCGGTCAGGCTACAAGTGTGGCTGACTACCCACGTGGACAACCGCTCATCGAGACGTATCAACACTCAAAGTGGACGGCCGTCCGCAGTCCGATCGACCTTGGCGGCGGTGACCTGGCCTCGGTTTCATGCCCGAGCACACGGTTCTGCGTGGCCGTTGGCGCATCGGAAAGCGCGACTCTAGTAGAGGTCTACGACGGCAAGTCCTGGTCGGTCGTACCCAGTCCGAATGGACCCACAACCTTTTACAGTCTGCTCAGCGGTGTTTCGTGCGCGAGTGCGGTTTCCTGTCGCGCTGTCGGGTACTACTACGTCTCCAAGTCCGCAGGAGAGAGTCCCCTAGCCGAGTCCTATTCGGGGTCCGGCTGGACACTCGATAGTTTGCCAACTACTCCGGGTGGAGGAGAACTCAACGGAATCTCGTGCGCAAGTTCGATCTCCTCCGCGGCCGTGGGGGTGGGCTTTTCGGCATCCGACGGCACCAGTCTCGCCTACACGGTTAACGGAAAGGTGTGGATGTCTGCCCCAAGCGCCGCGGTACCCCGGAGTTCACAGCCCGGCTTAGCAGCTGTGTCGTGTACAGCGGCGCGCTCGTGTATGGCGGTAGGCAGCCACTACGGTGGAAACTCGAGCTACTTGACAACGGCCGAAGTCTTCAACGGTGACCTGTGGTCGCCGTCGTCCAGTCGCAACGTCGCCACGACGACCGTCGGGGGCCCTGCGACGTCCTAAGTCTGAGGTCTCGCTCCTCTCCTCATGCTGGCGCTCAGCTGGACCCCGGTCCGATGGCGAACTGGGGCATTTAGCGTTGGTTCCGGGCATCCACCGATTTGGCGGAAGCCCTTCGTAGGGTGCGTCGGGTCGGTTCTTCTGGCTTGACTGAGCTGGGGTCGGAGCGAGCGCGAGTTCGACTCCATAACGGTGATCGTCGACCAGACGAGCCTCCCGACGCACGTGCATCCCTGTTCTGGAACTCGGCGGCCGATTATCGATTCGGACCCCTGCTTCTTGAATGTCTGGATGGTCACACCCCTGCGGAACGTGCACCGGTCGAAGACGGAGAGCCGACTGATCAGCCACGCAGAGAAAGGACCACGCCATGAAGGAAGTGAGGTTGGGCATCGACGTCGCCTGCCGGGCCGAGCACCGGGCCAGCCTGGCCGACGAGCGAGGTGAGTTCACCTGGTCGTCGTGGAAGTTCCGCACGACGACCGTTGACCTCGAACGCCTGTGGGCGAAGATTCCCGCCGGTGCCTCGGTGACCGTGATCCTCGAGCCCACTCGCAACGCCTGGGTGCCCCTGTCGGCCTGGCTCCAAGCACGTCGGTGTCGGGACCGACGCCGAAGAGGTCCAACAGATCCGGAACGGTGGCGACGAGGAGCGCCTCGATCCGCTCGTCGAGCTCTGCCAGCTCGTCGTCGAGGGAGCTGATCCGATGTGCCAAGGACGACAACGACGCCTTCGTGGCTGCGGTCACCGGATCGGGAGAGCGACTGGGACGAAGCCCCTTTCCTTCAGCGACGAGGGCGGGCACCGAGAGGCCCTTCAAGCGGCAACGGAGCTGCTCAGGTGCGCTGTAGCCGAGGTGGCGCATCTGGACGAGGGCTTTGACCCTGGCCTGGCGGGCCGAGCGCTTGGCGACGACGAGGACCCGAATGGCCTCGACGGCACCGTCGCGCGACTTGGGTCTGCCGTCGCCCGACCACTCAAGGCGGCCCGGGCGGCTTCGATGGCGTCGAGCGGATCGGACTTGCCGGCACGCCAGCGCTTCTGGCGATCGGGTCGATCGACCTCGATGACCTCGACACCCACCCGGCGCAGGTAGCGGGCCAGGCCCGAGCCATAGGAGCCAGTGCCCTCCACGCCGATCTTGATGACGTCTCCAAAGGTCTCGAGCCAGCCCAGCAGCGCCTTGTAGCCGGCAGCATCGGTGGAAAAGCTCTCCGAGCCGAGCAGCCCGCCGAGCGGATCCAGAGCGGCAGCGACATGGACGTCACGATGCGTGTCGACACCACCGGTGATCCCACGCGCAGCTTCTACGATGGTCATGGTCATCCCTTCTCGTAATGGTGTTGAGGGATGGCACGGCCGTTCCGGATCGGAGCGACGGGCGGTCCAGGCTTGTTGGCGCAAGCCGGGCCAATCACCCCAACTCGGAGACGGGACGTGCCGCTTTCAATGTGCGGCTGGTTGGTCTCGGCCAACGACACCCGAAGGCGTCACGGGACTCCAAGTCAGGCCGAACCCTCCAGCACTCCCGAAGCTATTGAGAACCAGCAGTCAAGCGGTGGACCCTCAGAGAAGTATCAATGTACGGGGGCAGTGGTTGGCCGACAGCTATTCGCCCAAGCCACGCATTTCCGCTAGTTGAGCGGCGACATAGAACCTCAGCGAGTCAAACGGTGGATCAAGCTCTTCTTTTAAGAGGCCCCCCAACCCGATCCAGGTGAGTCACTCGACACCGGCGACAAGCCGCCACCTGTTGGCGTGACCGGAAAGGTTTGCAAGAAACCGCCCATCGGGATGGGACACGAGGGCGGACGCTGGGATGCTAGTGAATGTCCCTTGGGCGTAGTTGGGTTGGCAGTCATTTTCGTTGAAGGTGCCCGTTTCGGGAGTTCCGTGACTTCGGGGTGCTGGGTTTCGGGTCTGAAGGTGACCCGGACACTTCGATCGGTGCCGCGGGCGGTGGAATGACGACGCCGTCAATCCGACCCCCATCCAACACCTGGTTGTGTAGCGATTACCGGTGAAGGGCCAGTACTCGTCGGCGTAGTCGTCGGAGCAATCGTCGGCGTAGTCGTCGTAGTCGTCGTAGTCGTCGTAGTAATCGTTGGAACAATCGACACGTCCTGAAATACGCCATTCACGACACCGAATACGATCACGGTCGCCGGGGTACTGCTGAACGTTCCATTGGCGTTCTGCACGTTTAAGGTGCCCGTACCCTGCCCACCGGTTGCGGCTTCCCACGTTTTCCAGGTGATGGCCGTAACCGTGACGCTCCCTGTGGCACATCCGACCTTGAGCTGCGTGGGGAGGAAGTGCGGTGTCGATCGCGGTCCGCATGACAATACAGCGGGCAGGGGGGTGGTCGTCGTCGTTGTGGCGGACCCGCGGGAAGTTGTGGTTGAAGCGCCTGCGGCTATGGACTTTGTGGTGGCCGGTGAGGACTTGGAACCAAGATGTAACCCAATAACGAGTCCGCCGCCAAGGGCGGCCAGAACGGCGACGATGATGCCAACTCGGACGACGGTGGTTCGGCGATGGGAGATTTTCCGGGGGCCCTTGTCAACCACGACGGTGAACGCTACTTCGGGGATCCAGTCATCTGAACCGGCCTGGGAATCCTGGAGGCTCCATACCTTGGAAGCGAGGATGGAGTCATGGAGAAGAAGCCGACCACGAAGCGGTATCCGCCTGAACTGAAGGAGCGGGCAGTGCACATGGTGCATGAGCTGCGCGAGCAGGACCCCCACGACAAGACGGTGATCTCTCGAGTGGCCCGTCAGCTGGGAGTGGGCGACGAGTCGCTGCGAGCCTGGGTGAAGCGCTCCGAGGTCGACGCCGGCAAGCGGCCGGGGATGACGAGCGAGGAGCAGGCCGAGCTCAAGCGCCTGCGCAAGGAGAACTTCGAGCTGCGCCGGGCCAATGACATCTTGCAGGCAGCGGCGACTTTCTTCGGGGCGGAGCTCGACCGCCGACACAAGAAGTAGTTGCCTTCATCGACGCCCATCGGGACCGCACGACCGATGGGCGTCGATGGGGGGTCGAGCCGATCTGCGAGCAGCTGCAGGTCGCCCCCTCCACCTATTACGACGCCAAGTCCCGACCGCCCTCGGCCCGGGCTATCCGTGACGCCGAGCTCGGCCCCACCCTCGAGGCGCTGTGGAAGCGCAACTACTCGGTCTACGGGCGGCGCAAGCTGACCAAGGCGGCCCGGCGTGCCGGCCACGACGTCGGGCGCGACCAGGTGGCCCGCCTCATGCGCTGCCAGGGCATCCGCGGGGCCAGCCGGGCGAAGAAGCGCTTCACCACCAAGTCGGATCCTGACCATGTCCGCGCGCCGGACCTCGTCAATCGCAACTTCAGCGCCAGCCGACCCGACGAGCTGTGGGTCTGCGACTTCACGTACTGCTCGACGTGGAGCGGCATCGTCTACGTCGCCTTCGTCATCGACGTCTTCTCCCGGCGCCTTGTCGGCTGGAAGGCCGCTCGCTCGATGACGACGACCCTCGTCCTCGACGCCCTCAACATGGCGGCATGGAGCCGTCGCCACTCCGATCTCGCCGGCGTGACGTGTCACTCCGATGCGGGATCGCAATACACGTCAATTTCGTACACCGAGCGCCTCGACGACATCGGGGCCGCACCGTCCATCGGCACGATCGGCGACAGCTACGACAACGCCATGGCCGAATCGGTCATCGGGCTCTTCAAGACCGAGCTGCACCGCAACCCGGCGGCCCTGGCGGAAAACGGTGGGCCCTGGAAGGGCCTCGACGACCTCGAGATCGCCACCTGCGCCTGGGTGTCGTGGTTCAACGAGGAGCGTCTCCACGGCGAGCTCGACGACCAGACGCCCGCCGAAGTCGAAGCCGAGTACCGTCTCAGATCTCAGCCCGCTGTGGCATGAGGAACCAAACAAACGAGCCTCCGGGAAACCCAGGCCGGTTCAATCTACCTACAGCTCAGACCACAGGACATCTCCGTCATTTGCTAAAGGCCGAGGTGCGGCGAACCCACAAAAGCCTAGGAGCGTAGGAGAAGTCGGCCTTGGCACTTTTCTATTGGAGCATTCCAGCCATGAGCCTATTTCTGGCCTTGGCACCGCTTCGTTAATCCTCGTGTCCCACCACGAGCACAAGCAGCTCCGCCACCAAAGGGCGGACCTGTCGAATCTCTCGGTGAACTCGCAGGGGGAATCTGCACATCCCCTCGCCTTCGACTACGTATAGCGGCCGCAGTTGCGGCTAGGGGCGCAGGGTCCATCCTTGGTTCTGACCTGGCCCACGAACCAACGACGGCCACTCCCCTGATGTCGGGCCGCTCGCTTGCCCAGTTCACAACGGCGTCGCAGACCTCGGCGTACTCCCTGCGCCGCTCGTCGGTCACCACGGCTTCTAGTGTCCCACCGACCCGGCGTCCTGGGGCGGTGGAGTATGGCCTGAGATTGATCAATGGCGATTGCCACTAGCCTTCCGACCGGGTCAGCGTGGGTCGGGCGCTCCTGCAAAGCGGGCTAGATCGACGGTGATGTAGATGGCTCGACACCTCGCAACCACCGCTTCATTGGTGCGAAGTTCAGCACTAATGAAGAGCTTGCGGCGCTCTCGCCCGTCAAGCCGTGCCCGGATCTCCAAGGGTTCGTCAACAGGTACTGGTGCGAGATAGCGAACCGTCAACTCGCCCGTAAAGGCAGGCTCCTGCAGATTGCCGATAACGAAGCCGGTTACGTCGTCGAACGCAGCGGCCACGATTCCGCCGTGGGCACGACCGGGTGCGCCTTCAAACGCACGCCGCAGCACAACGTCGGCAATCACTTCACCGTCATCGAACCGCACCTCAAGTTCGACGCCTGTCGGATTTGACCAACCACCGACAGCTCGGTCTTCGAACCCGCTTCCGCCCAAGATTGACCCCTTCGGGCTGCTCCGCATGAGGGCCAGACGGTCGCGTGTCGGCGCTTGATCAACCAAGAGCGTGAGTTCGTTCGCCGTCTCCGCTATCGATGCGAGCGCATCGTCCGCGGGATCATGCGCGGCGAACGCGTGATTGAGTGCTCGCAAGCTCGCGGCCGCTCTTTCTCGTGCTTCTTCGGTCCTCATCTTGGCAAGTGTAGGGAACCATTCGGGTAGGTAAGTCCCGCCCAGCGCGGTCATTGGCGGTCAGGCGGACTGCGAGCAGCCACTGTGCACGAATGACGGATAAGCGCTCCTAACCGAACTGGGAAAGGTCGGAGGAAGAGTTTTGGCCGAGCGAGCATCTCACTGTTGTAAACGAGTGTTGACAGACGGTTGCGATTCGTTCAGTGTTGTGACGGTGAAACCCTCGGAGTCGTTCTGGGAAGCATGGGAGCGCATTAGGACAAGTGCAGACCCCGACCCGCTGGAAGTCCTTCAAGTGGCGGCCGCATTTGGTCGTTACTTTGATGCAGCCCAGAAGGAAGCAATTTCGTTTGCGCGCTCGGCTCGGCTGTCGTGGGAGCAGATTGCCGAGTCCCTCGGCCAGAGCCGACAAGCCCTGTGGCAGCGTGCGAGGAGAGACGCGTCACTGCAGGCGCTGTTGGCCGCATCAGGAAAGCGACGGTGGGAGGCGGTCAAGCGTGATCCCATCTCTTGGTACGGAGAAACCAAAGCCTTCCCTGCCTAATCTGCAAGCGGACTAGGTCTGGTATTGCGCCCTGCCCCGTCATTGTTGGGGGGCGGTTCGGGCCGAATCTGATGACTCTGGTGGACGAGGAATCGAAGGACAGGCATCAGTCGCTCGGACTAGGGTCGGGTGTTCGCGCGGCCAACGTCGTCCGGCGATCTCTTCATCGAGAGGACGACAAGGTGGTTGATGGCAACGACGGGAACACGCCTGCGTCCGTGCGGACGACGGGTCGGTACTGGGACCGGCTGGCGTTGGCGGCTGTGGGGGACGAACGCAGGCGTCGGACCTTGGAGCGTTCGAGGTTGTTCGATCAAGAAGCCGAGCGCTATGACCGGTGCCGACCGAGATACCCCGACGTCGTGATCGATGAGGTGCTCGGTCCAGAACCGTCTGGCCTCGAGGTGCTCGATGTGGGTTGTGGCACCGGGATCGCTGCAAGGCCGACGGCTGAGCGGGGCGCCAAGGTGCTCGGGGTGGAACTCGCGCCACGAATGGCGGAGATCGCCCACCGCCATGGAATCGACGTGGAGATCGGCGCCTTCGAGGACTGGGATGCTGCTGGTCGCAGGTTTGACCGAGTGACTTCCGCCCAGGCGTGGCACTGGCTGGACATGCCCGCCGCCACGGCCAAAGCGGCGTCGATCCTGCGACCGAACGGCAGCCTTGGCCTGATTTGGAGCGGGGGCGCTCACCCCGACGATCTCGCCGACGCGCTCGAGGACGTGTATTCGACGGTGGTGCCGAGCGGCACTCACCGTCTCTTCCGGGGCTATGCCGCCCACCGGTCGACCGACGTCAGGGCCGACTTGGACCCGGTCCTCCCCGCCATCGCCGCAGTGCCTGAGTTCGGTGCCGTCACTGAACGGTGGTTTCCGTGGACACAGCGCTACCAAAGGGATGAGTGGCTTGAGTTGCTGCTGTCATCCAGCGAATACGCCGCCCTCGAGCCGAACCTTCGACACCGTTTACTCGACGCCGTGGCGACGACGATCGACGACCACGGAGGCTCGTTCCTCATGAACTTCGAGACGGTTTTGATCACCGCGAAGCGGCTCGGCTGACCGCTACGCCGTGGCGCCCGCTGGCGGTGTTGCCCGCTGGCGGTGTCGCCCGCTGGCGGTGTCGCCCATGGCTTTCGAGATGGATACCTGGCGGTCCGATATGTGCCTCCTTCCCGGCAATGTATGGGGGCACCCTTCTATTCGGTCTCTGAGTCAATTCGTGCGCCTTTCTGCGCCATACTTGTGCTTGGGGTCGTCAGCATGGGGGGCTCATGGCAGAAGACTGGTTCGTGGCTTCCGTTCAGAGGGTGTCTGACTCCGGTCGAACTGCATGCGAGTCGGTAGAGGCCGCGGTACGCCCTCTCCATAGGGCTCGGCAGGCTCGGCTAGCCGGTCGGCCAATGAGCGAGATTGTGGACGACCTGATCAGCGGCGGTGGCCGGGATATCCGGCTGGGTGCCGCAGAGGCATTTCGCCAGTTCGAAAGAGAGATTCAGTCGATGCGGGTGGGAGTAATCCGCGCCATGATCGATGAGGAGGGCCTTTCAATCACGGATGCGTCAGCCCGGCTGGGTATCTCGCGACAGGCGGGCGCCCGCCTATATCGCTCGGAAGGAGACCACCCGGCTGCACCTCCCCCAGAAAGTGAGCATTGGCGCTAAAGGTACCCCCCAGGTGCGTCCCGACTCTGCTGTAGTGACGTTAGGATTGCTTTCAGTCTCCCGTTTTTCGCTCGAAAAGTCGGCTCATTCGGCGGGTCGGGCTGACGCGGACGCTCAGCTGATCCTGGACTCGGTGCCGCACGTGGTGTGGACAGCGTCGGCGGACGGGGTGACCATGTCCTTGAACCCTCGCGGGATCGCTTATACCGGTCGCTACCCAGCTCGTCACTGCGAGGGCGGATGGCTGACCGCGACTCATCCCGACGATCTGGAGCTGGCTAGGGGGGCTTGGGCCGAGGCGGTTGCCGCGGGGACGGAGTACGCCGTCGAGTGTCGGTTCCGCCGATTCGACGGGGTGTACCGCTGGCATTCGTTCCGGGCCGAGCCGGTGCGCGGCTCCCACGGCAAGGTTGAATTCTGGATCGGAACGGCGACCGACATCGACGACCAACGAAGCCTGGAGCTGTCACTGCGCGAGTCGGAGAAGGAGGCGGTGCAGGCACTCAGCTTTCTCGAGACGATCGGAGACGCCGCCCCGGTCGGCTTCAAGCTGGTCGATCGCGATCTCCGGATCGTGCGGATGAACAAGCGGCTGGCCGAGATCGATGGCCGGACTGTTTCCGAACAGGTCGGACGCACCGTCGCCGAAGCGGTTCCGGATTTGTGGCCCCAACTCGAGGATGTCTACCGCCGGGTGCTGGCGGGCGAGCACGTGTCCAACTTCGTGCTGAGCCGCACCGGTGTGGACAGGCCCATGCGGGTCTCCCACTTTCTGGCTAGCTACTACCCGGTGCGGGTCGACGGCGAGATAATCGGCGTCGGTAACGTCGTCGTGGACATTACCGAACGCAAAGAGGCAGTGGCTTTCCGCCAGGTAGTCATGGACAACATGGCCGAAGGCCTCTATACGTTGGACGCGGACGGCCTGGTCACCTATGTCAACCCGGCTGCCTCCCGCATGCTGGGATGGAGCGAGGAGGAGCTGCGTGGCCAGCCGATGCACGAGACCATCCACTTCCAGGACGCGGACCATCATCCGATCCCGGCGGAAGATTGCTCGCTGCTAGAGGTCCGAACGCTGGGCCGGACCCTGCGCAGCTCTGACGCCACGTTCACCCGCAAAGACGGGACAACCTTCCCGGTGGCGTTCTCCTCCGCGCCTTTGCAAAGCGAGGAGACCATCGAAGGCGTGGTCGTGGTCTTCCGGGATGTCACCGAAGAGAAGAAGGAGGAGGCCGCGCTGCGACGCGAACTCGCTGCTCTCAGCTGGGTCGGTCGAATTCGCGACGCCCTGGACGAGGACCGCTTGGTCCTGTACTCACAGCCCATTGTGCCGCTCGGCCGGGCTCACCCTGCAGAGGAGGTGCTTCTGCGCATGGTGGGCCGCGATGGCGAGATAGTCCCGCCAGACGAGTTCTTGCCGGCCGCGGAGAAATATGGACTGATAGCCGAAATCGACCGCTTGGTCGTCGGCCGGAGCGTCGAGCTGGCGGCTCAGGGGCGGACCGTCGAGTGCAACTTATCGGCCGCCTCCCTGGAGTCGCCGGGCATGTTGTCGTTCATCGAGCAGGAAATTCGCAGAGCTGGGGCTGATCCAGCTGACCTCGTGTTCGAGATAACCGAGACGGCCCTCATGACCGACCTGAGAGCCGGAGCGGAGTTTGCCCGAAGGCTGGCGGGTCTGGGATGTGGGCTGGCCATCGATGATTTCGGCACCGGATTCGGGAGCCTCGTCTACCTCAAGAAGCTCCCGATCACCCACCTCAAGATCGACATCGAGTTCGTCCAGGACCTGGCGACCAACCCCGCCAACCGCTACGTGGTGGAGGCGATCGTGCGCCTCGCTCAGGCGTTCAACGTTCGCACCGTGGCCGAAGGAATCGAAGATGACGCCACGCTCGAGTGCGTGCGGGCCGCCGGCGTCGATTTCGGTCAGGGGTTTTACCTTGGCCGCCCCGCCCCAATCGGACCATTCCCCGGACCCCGTACGAACTTATCGATGCAGCCGACAGCCGATTCGGACTTCACGAGGTCGAGGTCACCTACAAACGAGGATGCCTGACCCTGCCGAAACGGAACTCGACCCTGCGGTCCTGTCCCATATGTGCCTGATTCGTTCGGGGCGCCCGCAACTTTCGCGAGCGCGAGCCTGGCCTGAAGACCTCACCCTGCCTTGGATCCGAAGCGCTGTGAAGCACCTATGCCCCGAAGGATCGTCTGAAGCGTTGACGTTGCCAGGGTTCGCCCACGATCAAACTTCAAGGGAACATCGTGGTTCAAGGGAACTTCACGGAAATTTTGCGCGGACCTAGTACACGCTTTTGCCCTGACCATCTCGGCAGACCACCGGTCAGGTGTCTCTTCGCTAGTTCGTTTCCCAGGTCACAAAAGAAGCACAAGCGATGGTGGGATCTCAGGGATTGGTCACACTTGCACAGAATCCCTAACGAATGATCAGTTCTGTCCTGATCGGTACAAGTCTGCCTTGCGGTTCAAAGCGGGCCACAGAACACAGTCAAGGCTGGCCAGGGCGTTTTCGGTCACAGGGACACTGTGAGGTGGGCGCGGTTGTAGCGCCGGGCGTTGTACATGCCGCTCGACCTGCGTTGTGCTGGGACGATGCGCCGGCGGCCGACCCGTTTCGCTTCAAGTTCGCTTCGAAGTTCGCGGTCGCCTCGCGGGATGTTCGCGGTCTCGACTTGCCCGCTCGTGATGCGAGTTGTGTGAGTTAGGCGGGATGACTGACTTGGGTGACGCGATACAGCGATATTGCCGAGGACGGTGATGACCTGGTCAGCCTTCCTGCTTCCACCGCACGGCGTAGTTCATGAGCACCGCCTTGGTCCACAACGCTGTACCGACTACGTATGGCCCGATGGCTAAGTACCAGCTCTTGGGACGCAGAGTGGCCGGAACCCCGCCGCGTGCCTCTTCTGTGCCACTTGAAGTCGCACACCACGGGTAATCGCGGTCAGTAGCGGTCAACGTTGGCGGACGGTAAAAGAGCGCTCCGATCTGCCAAGTCGAGCAGATTTCCAGGTGGACCTTATGGGACGGCTTTCAAACCCTCCCGACACTCTGGAATCGCTCGCCGACCAGGGAGGTTGTGCCCCTCCCCCGCCGGGTCCGACGGCCTCAAGAGGTCCGAAATCGTCCTTCTCTCACGCCATACCGGCTGATTCCGATCAAAAGGGACAGCTTTCAAACCCTGTCCAGCGACGGTTGTCTCCAGGTGACATCGATCAACTGGCACACCTCTACGAGGAAGGGGCGTCGATCGATGCGCTGGGGCGTCGATACCGCGTCCACCGGACAACGGTGATCCGTCACCTTGATCAGCAAGGCATTCCGCGGCGCCGCGTCGTCCGCAAAATGACATGTTCCCTCGTCGCCCAGGCATCGAAGCGCTACGCCGACGGGTTGTCGCTCGCCGATGTCGCTCAGGAGTTCAGCGTCCATGAACGGACCCTCGCCCGGGAGTTTCGGCGTGTCGGGACGCCCATCCGAATGCGTCGCGGATGGAGTCGCTGAAGCCACCAAACCGAGGCCCCGGCGTCGCTGAGGACCAACCCCATCGCGGTGACGTCATAGAGGTTGGCGCTGTCATCGACCGTGAGGGTGCCGGCGTTCTCGAACTTCGACAACCCGACAAAGCAGATCGTGGCTCCGCCGTAGCCTGTTGGGTCCAAATTGACCTGCGGTTCCCGAGAAAGAGGCGGTGCGATGGCACCAGAGATAGGCACTGAGCCTCGAGCTCTCCCGTCTCACCGATGGTCGCACCCACACGCTGGCATCCCGTGAAATTCCAGGTCAGGGCACTGAACGAATAAATTAACCCTACAGGTCGGTGGCTCGCACGCAGGTGGTGGCAATCACCGCGGCTCGATCTTCCGTCTGCACGTTGGCAAGGCGTTGTTGGCGCGGGGTGGTTTCGATGAGCAAGCCGCCGCTTGGGGCATCGGTGCGTCGGCACCGAAGGAAGTTTGTCAAGCCGAATATCCGATCGAGCTGGCCGTGTCGAGGTACATCGGCGCCATGCCGGTGTTATGGGTGGACATCTCGGGCGATGCCGGCGCTACGAGCGATCGCAAGTTCGTCGAAGCTAACGCCATCGCCTTGTTGACCAACCGTGGACGTGAACCCATCGATCCCCCGTCGCCAGGTTGGCTGGGGAAGCTCTCGCCACACCCGGCAATACGAGAGTCGGGTCTGTGGAACGTACATCACGTGGACGAGCATCACGACCCCGCGTTCTTGAACGTGTTCGGAGGCTACGTGCGTTCGACCGGTTCATGACACGGGCTGGCGGACCGTCAATGGGCCAGTGACCCTCGGGCTACGGCCACTCGTGAGGAACGTCGACGGTGTGGCCCCGGGCTTCGATCTCAACGACTTCCTTGACCAACTTCTCCCGCATCTCCCGCACTTTCAGCCCCTATGGCCGCACTTCGACTGACCGAAGATGTCCACCGATCGCGACGAGACGACCTCTCTGCCGGCTCGCCACACCGGAATCGATCAAGGTGTCGGACACGCATCGACGGGCCGTCGGCGAGCCGAAGAACCCCAGATGCCCGCCCTGGTACCACGACACCGTCGGTGTACCCCAGTGTTGGGTCAGGCGCTCGACATGGCCCGGACGGACGAGACGATCGGCCCGCCCAGCCCAGATCCGCCGAACGGGCACGGCTGGCGAGGACAGCCCGAGCGGTGAGGTGACCGGATCCAGCCGATCGACGAGTCCGAAGAAATCCTCGTACCGCGGATGATGGGCGAAGCGCATAGGGGTGTGGGTTCGCATCAGGTCCGCCATATCAACGACGGGCACGCCGACGACGATGCCGGCGAGTGTCGGTTCGAGTGCCGCCACTGCCGCGGCCACATAACCACCGAGCGAGAGGCCAAATAGGACCGCACGTTCGCCGCGTGCGTCGATGTACGCCAGTAGGGCGCGCACGTCCGCTATGGCCTGGGCCGCACCATGCAGATTCATGGCGGGATCCTCATTGGGGAAGGCCATGCTGAACCGACCTGTACCCCGCGGACCGTGGTGGGGCAGCACGGGAATAGCGACGTTGAACCCGCCGGCATGGAGGGAGGCCGCACGAAAGACCACCATGTCTGCGAACGGGTCACCCATGCCAGCGCCGTGGACGCATACCACCCAGGGCGCGGGGCGTTGCTGGCGTAGGAGCCATGCATGCACAGTTTCGTTGCGCGTGTACTCGGCATACCGACGCGCACCGGGCACCGAGTCCTCGGGGTCGTACGGACTGACATAGGTGGAATGGCTGAACGAGAGGTGCCCGACGCGACGCGCCGATTCGGTCAGGACGGCGGGTGCACTCGGGATATGCCACGAACCGGGATCGGCGAGGACCCCCCGTCCTTCGAGGTAGTTGACGAGTTCTCGCGACTCGTCCAACGTCGACGCGAAGTCATCATCGTCGGCCACGGTATGCAGCTGCTGAAAGCAAGCGAGGAGCAGCTCGTCGCCGGCGGCAGAAGCCACGAGCGAGGCCCGACGGAGCGGGGCTGTGGGTTGTGGGTCTGCGGCGAGTTCCCTGGCAAAACCGACGGTACGACTCATTGCTGCCGAGAGATCAGATCCCAACGTCCCGAGACGCCGCAACAGCGCCAATCCGCGAGACCGACCAGACACCACGTAGAGTATGGAGCACAGGCTGCCGACGCATCCAGGCGAACCGAGGCCCGGCTTCCCTCTGATGTCGGCCCACCCCGGAATGACCGGGTGCTTCCTCCAGGCCCCACCGGCCGCCAGGCGTCCGCGGTCTGGCCGCATGACACGGGACGCGAAGAGGTGGATACTTCGGCCCTGCAGGCACCTGAGGAGCGAAGCGGGGCAGCAGATGAAGCGACCGTCCGGGACGGGGATGGTGCGGCTCTCCGGAACCGATGCGCTGTTCCTTTCGGCGGAGACTCCGTCGTGGCACCAGCATGTGGGCGGGCTGGCCATAGTCGACCCGTCTGGAACCGACCGGTTCTCATTCGAAGCCGTCCGGGAGAGCACGAACGAACGTTTGCCCCTGGTTCCCAAGTTCCGCTGGAAGCTCAAGGAGGTGCCGCTGCGCGGGCGAGGCCGAGCCGGGCGCGGCGGTGGGTGCCCCGGTGGGTGACGTCGATGCCGCCGAGGTGCACCCTGCCCCGGTTGGGGTGCTGCAGCCCCGTGATGACGTTGAAGAGCGTGGTCTTGCCCGCACCGTTGGGACCGATCAGGCCGGTCACCGTGCCGGCCTCGGCGCGCAGCGACACGTCGGAGAGCGCGGCGACGCCGCCGAAGTGCACGCTGACGTGGTCGACCTCGAGCGCGGGGATGCCCGCCGCGGCGGCGGGCCCGCCGGCCCCGTCCTCAGGCGGCACGGGCCACCTCGTGGTCCAGGACGAGCTGGCCCGACTCGGCGGCGCGGTCGCCGAAAGGCAGACGCACGCGGTTCGCCAGCCAGTCGATGCCGAGGATCCCGTCGGGGCTGCGGGCGAGCAGGACGATCCCGATGCCGGCGGCCAGTCCGGTGAGGTCCGCGAGGGAGGCCGGCAGGTGGGTCTGGAGCACGGGGAGCGCCGCTGCGGTCATGCCGCCCAGCAGCGCGCCCGAGATGGTCCGGATCCCCCAGATGGCGACGAAGAGGAGCAGCGTGAGACTCCCGATGAACTGCACGTCGTTGGCACCGATGCCGCCCTGCTGGCCCGCGTAGAAGACGCCGCCGAGGCCCGCCATGGCGGCCGAGAGGCTGAAGACGATCATTTTGGTGCGCACCGAACTGAGGCCGACCGTGGCGAAGGCCGCGGGCGAGTCGCTCATGGCAACGAGGCGGCGGCCGAAGGCGCTCCGGCGCACGAGGCCGACGACCACGGCGCACAGCGCGGCCGCGACGGCCACCTCAATGAGCTCGGCCCGGTCGCTGACGGACTGCATGAAGGGCAGCCGCAACCGCCCCACGCCGATGGACGTGCCGTCGGAGATGACGCTCGTGTTGTCGAAGAACGCGGAGTACATGACCTCCCCGAAGGCGAAGGTCGCCAGCGCCAGGTACAGGCCGCGCAGGCGGATGGCGGGGAGCGCCACCAGGGCGCCGACCGCTCCGGACACCACGACGGCGAGGAGCAGGCCCCACCACGAGTCGCCGCCGAGCGTCTTGCCCATGGTGAACGCGCCGATGCCCATGAAGGTGAGCTGGCACAGCGAGACCTGGCCGGCGTAGCCGACGAGGACGACCAGCGAGAGCCCGACGATGCCGAAGGCCAGGCCCTGGGAGAGCGTGGACAGCGCCGTGGCCCCGATCACGACGGCCAGGACCACCATGCCCGCCACCAGGAGCACGCCACCGGCGACCGACTGACGCGCCGTGACCACCTTGGGGGCGGGCCGGACGGCGAGCCGGCCGGCGGGAGCGAGCCGCGCCGCCGGGATCACGAGCAGCACCACGAAGAGGAAGAGGACCGGGACCACCTCGGTCAGCACCGAGGCCAATCCCGGGTTGATGTGCCCGGGCAGGTACCCGACGCAGTACTGGGTGATGAGCCCGAGCGCGAGGGCGCCGACGAAGGTCATGGGCAGGTTGCGCAGGCGGCCGACCACGGCGGCGGCGAAGCCGTTGAGGGCGAGCAGCGTCAGCTGGTCGGCGGTCAACCCCGTCTGGCCCACCAGCGGGGCGATCAGCACGCCGGCCAGGGCGGCCAGCATGAAGCCGAGGGCCCACCCCATCTGCGACATGCGGTAGGGCTTGGCGCCGGCCATGGCGACGAGCTCAGGGTCGTCGACCACGGCCCGCATGGCCACGCCGAGCCGGAAGCGGCGCAGGAAGACGCCGAGGAGGAGGGCGACCAGGGCCGCCACCACCACGATCAAGATCTGCTGGACCTGGATCGTCACGCCGTTGGCGCCGAAGAGATGCACCGCTGCCACCGTGCCGTCGGCCGAGGTGAAGTAGGCCGGTACCGAGCGGATGACCTCGGGGCTGCTCCAGAAGATGGTCGCGATGCCGAGCAGGATCACCAGCAGGCCGAGCGTCACCATCAGCGACCGCTCCACGCTGGCCCCATGGATGCGGCGCATGAGCACGAACTCCACCGCGATCGCAAGGAGCGGCGCCTCGACGAAGACGATGAAGGCGATGGCGAGGAGGTAGGGCCAGTGCCAGTCCTGCCAGAGCTGCCAGTACGAGAAGGCCGCCACCATCCCCACCGCACCCTGCGCGAAGTTGAAGACCCCCGTGGTGTTGTAGGTGACCACCAGGCCCGTGGCCAAAATGCCGTAGACGGCACCGGTCACGATCCCGAGCACGGTGAAGGAGAGGAAGACGCTCACAGCCTCACACCATGCCTACCCCCGACCCTCACCCTCGCCGCCCCGAGGCTAGTGGGCGAGCGCTGATGCGTCGTACAACTTGGCGTTGCAGTCGAACCCGCTGCCCGTCGGCAGCTCGCGCACGAAGGTGCCGTTCTTGATTTCGGCCATCAGAAAGCAGGACGACACCGTCTTCGCCGCCGGGTCCGAGGTGGCCATGAGGCCGTTCGCCCCGAAGCTGGTGATCTTCTTGAGCTGCGCGATCACGGCACCCCGGGTCGGGTGCGGACCCGCGGCCTTGAGGGCCTGTACGAACAGCTCGGCCGATCCCCACCCGAAGAGCGTGTAGAGGTCGGGGACCCACGACGGGTTGACCTTCTTGACCCAGGTGTCGAACTGCTTGACCGCCGGCACGCGATTGGCGTCCTGACCGAGGTAGAGGGCGTAGACCTGGCCGATCTGGATCCCGTTCGTCACCGCGGGGCCACCCGCATGGGAGACGAACTGGTCGGCGTAGACGGGCCCGGTGGAGAAGATGAGGCCCGGGTGCCAGTTCTGGGTGGCCGCGTTCTCGACGAAGATGGCCGCGTCCTGCCAGTCGACGCCGCCCAGGTCGACCGCGTTCACGCCGTCGTTCCTCATGTCGATGACGTCGGTCGTGAAGTCGGACTGCAGCGGGTTGACGTCGTCGACGTAGGCGATCTTGTAGCCCACGCTCTTCATGCCCGCGAATTGCTCGGTCATCTGGGTCTTGGCCGATGCCACATCCGAGACGATGGCCCCGACCGTCATGTCCTTGGGGTAGTGCTTCTTGTAGTACTCGTCCGGCCCGAGGGACTCCTCGCCCGACAGCGGCTGGGCGCTGAAGTCATTGGGGAGCGCATTGGTGCCGGGGTCGAGGGTGACCGAGACGTCGGGAACGGCGGTGTCGCTGGCCAGGGCCGCGCAGCCATAGCCGTCGAAGAGCGAGAAGCTGCCCACGAGGGCGAAATCGCTGTCGATCGCCTCTTGGGTCTCGGTCATGTTCTGCTGGCCGCTGAACGCGTCGTCCCTGGAGTCGACCAGGAGCTTGCGGCCGTCGACGCCGCCCTCGGCGTTGACCATGCCGAAGTAGGCCTTCACCCCGATCGGCGCACCCTCGAACAACCCGGACACCGGGCCGGAGATGATCGACACGTTGCCCACGGTGATCGACGAGGGCGTGATGCCGGTCGTCGAGGCGTCCTGGGCGGGGGTGGGCGCCAGGGCCGGGGTGCAGGTACCCGACGCGGCGCCCGCGGGGCCCGGCGCGACCAGCGCGCCTGTCCCGGCGGCGAGCGTGCCGGCGAGGAGCGACCCGCCCAGCAGGCTCCGCAGGGCCCGGCCGGCGGGCCCATGGCGACGGCCTGGCTCGCGCGGGACCCACCCGGACGTGTGCATGCTCCCCACTGCCAGCCCTTCTCGTGCTCCCTCGTCCTCCCCCGGGGCAGGGCCCAGAGGGGCGGTCAGGTCATGAACCGGTTTCTGACTCTACGTCGGAAAGCATTCGCCGGGGCAGCGCGCCGGACCCCCCACCCGGGCGAACGCTAGTCGGCTGCTGGTGCGCCGAGTGCGAGGAGGCTCCCGTCGATACCGTCATCCCACAGCGCGAGCAGCTTGGCTAGGACCTCCTTGGCTGCGTCCATCCCCCCGAGGTGGCTTTCGCCCGACCGGGTCGTCAGCCCGGCTGCAGGGATCCTCGGCACGACCTGGCGGGCCTGAGCCAGTGGGACGATGTGATCGGCGTCGCCGTGCCACCACCAGACCGGGACGCGGATGCCGCTCAACGAGAAACCCCACGGGCGGGTGAAGAGGATGAGGTCGTACACGGGCGCCTGCAATCCTCGCCGGCTGTTCCCGATCAGATCGTCGAGGAACATGGCCTTGATCTCCGGTCGTCCGAACACACGTCGATCGCCCTCCGGCGAGAAGCGCGCGTACAGGTCGAACCCCGGCGACATTACCGGGCGAAGGATCCGTGCGAAAGCGCTCAGGGCAAGCGACAGCGGGACCCGTAGCGGCGGGAGGATCGGCCCGAACCGAGCGAGATGTCCCACAAGTCCGCCGGGCACGGCGTCGTCGCCCTGGGTGGGAACGACGCCGCCGAGCACTCCGACGGCGGCGACCCGGGTGGGGAAGGCGTGACCTGCGGCAAGCGCATAGGGACCTCCGCCGGAGAGACCGATCATCGCGACATGGTCCAGCCCGAACTGGTCGAAGACGATCTCCAGGTCGGGTGTGAAGTCGAGGATCGAGTCGTAGAGGTGGGGTGTTGACAACCCCACACCGGGGCGATCGATGCCGACGATGCGAATGCCGAGCTCGCCTGCGGCGATTCGAGCAGCTTCCGGGATCTGACGGCGCCCCCCGGGAGTGCCGTGGAGCCAGACGAACGGACGCCCGAGGACCGGACCGAACTCGGCAAAGCCGAGCTTCCGACCTTCTCGTACCCTGATCGTCCCTTCGACCCGTGGCGCGGTGATGAGACTCATGGGCCGGGATTCGGGCCAGGAATGCTGCGCGCAGCAGTTCGCAAATTTGCGGCGATCCCAACGGCGAGCAAGGGAAGCGTTCGCGAACTCTATCCTCTGTCAGTTGCACGCGAATGCTGGCTCCATGTAGGGAGCCGAAAGTGCTCCATCCGGCGAACGGATGGGCCTCACCCGATCGGCCGGCTGAGCCCTCCGGCGCGCTTCGGCGTGAGGCGCGTTGTGTCGTAGGCTGGCCATTCGTTCGCATGAAGAGGGAGCAGTGGAACGAATCTCGGGTCAAGACGCCATCTTCTTGTCCATGGAGAGACCGACGTGGCATCAGCACATGGGCGGGCTCGTCGTGTTCGACCCCTCGGAGGCGCCGAGGTTCAACTTCGACAGCTTTAAGCAAGTGGTGGCCGAACGCCTCCCGCTGGCACCCCGCTTCGCTTGCCGGGTGAAGGAGGTTCCCTTCGGGCTCGACCGGCCGCTGTGGGTAAAGGACCGCAACTTCGACGTCTCCAACCACATGCACCGCGTCGCTGTGCCGTCGCCCGGCAGCACGCGGGAACTCGCCGAGCTTGTGGGCGACCTGATGGGCCACCAACTCGACCGGCGGATACCTCTGTGGGAGATGTGGTTCATCGAGGGCCTCGAGGATGGCCACATGGCCATGCTGGCCAAGATCCACCACTGCATGGTCGACGGGGTGTCGGGCCAAGGCCTCGCCGAGTTGACCTACGACCTCGAAGCCAACCCATCTTCGTCCCCGCCGGTCCCGCCGGTGTTGGAGGACAAGTCCCAGGACCGGGTCCCTACAGATCTGGAGCTGGTCGCCCGAGGGCTGATCCCTACCCTGGCAACACCGTTCACCATGAGCCGCTACGTGTTGCAGTTGGGAAGACGGGGACTCTCACTGCTGCCGTTCCTCCGGGGAGAACACAAGCCGGCGACCCCGATCAATGCCCCGCCCACGCCATGGAACGCGAGTCTCAGCCCGCGCCGCCGCCTCTCGTTCGTGTCAGTCCCCCTCGACGACCTCAAGGCCGCCCGCCGGCATTTCGACGTCAAGATCAACGATGTCGTGCTGGCCCTCGTGACCACCGCGCTGCGCAGGTACCTGATGGGGGTGGACGCGCTTCCCGACAAACCCCTCGTGTCGGGCGTGCCCATCTCAACGCGAGACATCAACGACACTGAAGTGGGAAACAAGTTCGCCACCATGTTCGTGGCCCTCCCGGTACAGATCGAGGATCCGGTCGAGCGACTGCACCTGATCCACGAGAGCACGATGAGCGCCAAAGAGATGACCAAGGCGGTGCGCGCCCGTCACATCCAGTCCTTGTCCGAGTCGGCCCCGCCTGCAGTCATCAACCTCGCGTTCCGGGCGATGTTCTCTGCCCACCTCGACCAGGAGATCCCGGCCGCCCTCAACGTCCTGGTGTCGAACGTCCCCGGGCCGCCCTTCCCGCTTTACTCCGCCGGTGCCCGGGTGCGAGCGATCTACCCGATTGGCCCGCTGATGATGGGCATGGGGCTCAACTGCACCGTGTTGAGCTACATCGACTCGGTGGATTTCGGCCTGCAGTGCGACCCGGAGCTCATCTCCGACCCGTGGGCGATCAGCGCCCACATCCCCGACGCGTTGAAGGAGCTGACCAAGGCGCACGGCGCCGGTGCCCGCCACGTTGCTGCTCGCGCGCAGAGAGCCGGGGGGGGCGAGCCGGGCCGGGCCGGCGGCGGCGGCACGGAAAGGCGCCCGGTCAACGAAGGCCACGAACGCTGCCAACAAGTGAGCGAGACAGACGTCACCGTCTGGTGAACATCTTGTACCCGCTCGGGTAGAAGTATCCGGCGGGTTTGCAGATGAACCCCGATTTCGGTGTCGGACCGGTGCGCACCCTGTTCGTGCCGAAAATCCTATCCGAGCAGCTCATGCCACGAGTCGGTACTCGTGAATGAGGCCGCCGAGTTTGTCGCTCCATCGTAGTTGGCCCGGATCCGGATCGCTGATTCGCAGTGGCTTCTTCCCCACGGTGAGCGGCGCCTGCTGGCCAAGTGACCGGTGAGGGCGATGTTCGTTGTAGTGATCAACGAATTCGCTCAGGACAGTCTCGAGCTGGCGCCGATGAAAACCAACATCTCTTCGAGGCACTCACGTCGAACGGTGCCTACGAAGCGCTCGGCGAACGCATTCGCACGAGGGGATTGAATGGGCATGCGGATGATCCGGACCCCCTCGGTTCGGAACACCTCATCGAAACTCGTGCTGAACTTGGTCTCGCGGTCCCGGATCAAGAACTTCCTTCGGTGAGCCTGCTCAGCCAGGGCGAAGCTCAGATTGCGAGCCTGCTGAGTGACCCACTCCCCCATCGGATTGGCGGTGATGCCGATGAGGTAGATCCTCCGCGTATCGATCTCGATGAAGAACAACACCTAAATGAGACCGTGCCTGCCGGCAGCGCCGGTCGTCCGGGCCGTCGGTGCGAGTAGGTCCACTTCCGTCGCACCAGATCTCGATGCCATCGCAGCAGGGTCTGTGGCTGGACAAAGAGGCGTCCTCGGCGGCAGCCGAGAGAAGCCGGCTCAGTCCGGCAAGAACCGCTCGATCCGCGGGCCACAGGGCCGGACGCGCCACCTGTCGGCGCAGGACGGCAACTTCGTGGCGGAGCATTAGGACCTCGATGGCCAGGTCCTCTTGCCCACTACGTGAGAAACGGAGCAACTGGAGGAGACGGACGAAGGCAATGTAGAGGAAGGAGAGCGCCACGCTCCATCTTCGTCATCATGGCCTCGCCAACGAAAGTCCAGGTCGATGGTTCCGGATGACGTTTTCGGCACCCACAGGTGCTGGCCGCCAGCCGTCACATGTTCGTCCGCCCGCTCATCAAGATGGACCAGGAGGCCTGGGTGGCCGCGCACGTGGCCGCGTTCGAGTATTTCGGGGGAGCGGTCGCCCGCCTGGTCCCCGACAACCTCTCGACCGGAGTGACCAAGGCAGACCTCTACGACCCCCAGATCAACCGGGCCTATGCGGAGTTCGCCGCCCACTATGGCTGCCTCATCGACCCGGCCCGTGCCGCCAAGCCCAAGGACAAGCCACGGGTGGAGCGGCCGATGCCTTATGTGCGTGATTCGTTCTGGCGCGGCCGGGAGTGGCTGAGCGAAACCAACATGCAGCGCGGCGCGCTCGAGTGGTGCACCAACGTGGCCGGGACGCGGCTCCATCGCTCCCTCGACGGTGCGGCACCGTTGGTCGTCTTCGAAGCGGTCGAGCGCGAGGCGCTCTTGGCGCTGCCGGCCATGCCTTTCGAACTGGCATCGTGGTCCGCGCCCAAGGTGGGACCCGACTGCCATGTCAGGGTCGGGAAGACCTTGTACTCGGTGCCCTGGCGATTCATCGGCCGGGTGTACCAAGATGGCGCTGTGGCCGAGCCTCGGGATGTCGACGTCCCGGCGAACTCCATCGAGCGACTGGGCCGCGTTATCGGCCCGGAGCGCTACGCGGCACTAGAGGAGGCGGCCGCCACGGCGCTGCAGTCGCTCGACGGGGCACGAGTGTGGAACATCAGCTCCACTGCGCACGGTGGCGGGGTGGCCGAGATGCTCACGTTCCTCTGCGGCTACGCCAGGGACACCGGCGCCGACACGCGGTGGATCGTGATCGACGCCGACCCCGAGTTCTTCGCCATCACCAAGCGCCTGCACAACCGCCTCCACGGGGCCGTCGGCGATGGCGGCCACCTCGGGCGCCGCGAGGCCGCGCACTACGAGGCCGTCCTCGACGCAAACATGGATGCGATCGACGGGAGGATCCACCGCGGCGACGTCGTCTTCCTGCACGACCCGCAGACGGCCGGCCTGGCCAACCACCTCATCGACTGCGGCGCCCGCGTGGCCTGGCGGTGCCACATCGGGTCCGATCGCACCAACGCGTTCACCGAGGAGGCGTGGGCCTTCCTGCAGCCTTACCTGGCCCCGTGCCGCACGTTCGTCTTCTCGCACGCTGCCTTCGTGCCCCCGCGCCTGGCGGGGGCCGACGTGTGGATCATCGAGCCCTCTATCGACCCTCTGTCCGCCAAGAACCGCCCTCTGGGGCGCGCACGGATCTCCTCGGTCCTGGCGCGCATCGGGCTGCTGGAGGGCGACCGGGACGGGCGGGCACCGGCCGTGATGGGCGGGGCCGGACCCTTCTCGCTCGACGACCCCCTCGTCGTGCAGGTCTCGCGCTGGGACTACTTGAAGGACATGCACGGCGTCATGCGCGGCTTCGCCGATCGCCTGGCGGGCCGGACCGACGCGCAGCTCGCCCTGATCGGTCCGGCGGTCGACGCCGTGAGCGACGATCCGGAGGGCGCGCAAGTCCTCGCCGAATGCCTCGACGCGTGGGAGTCGCTCCCCCGGCGGGCCCGCGACGCCATCCGTCTGGTCACCCTCCCGATGGAGGACGCCGTGGCCAACGCGGTCATGGTCAACGCGGCCCAGCGGCACGCCAGCGTCGTGGTGCAGAAGAGCCTGCAGGAAGGGTTCGGCCTCATGGTGAGCGAGGCCATGTGGAAGTCCCGGCCCGTGGTGGCCTCCGCGGTCGGAGGCATCGTGGGCCAGATCCCCCCGGGAGCCGGCATTCTCGTCGAGGACCCCAGCGATCTCGACACATTCGGTGACACGTTGGCCTCCCTGCTCGCTCATCCCGCGGAGATGGCGACGATGGGCCGTCGGGCCCGGCGCCACGTCCGTGAGCACTTCCTGAGCGACCGCCAGCTCATCGACTATGCACGCCTGCTGGCGCACATGACCGGCCGGCGGGGGTCGCCTAGCCCGGGGCCACCGCCTGGGCGATGAGCGCCCCGTGACCTCCTCGGGATGGATGCGGACCAGGGCGTGGCGTGGCCCTGAAGGGTCCAAAAACTCCCGGACCATTTTGACCAGCCTGAACGTCCTCGGCGAAGCTCACCCTTCGTGGCCTTGTCCTTCCTCTATCGGTTGGTCCGACGCGTCATCGGCGTGTGTCGGAGCTGGACGGTGCACCTCTGACCAAGAGGCTCAATAGACAGGTCGACGATGTCGCTCGGACGCCACAGGAACGGCGAGACATAGGTGACCTGTCGCGGTCGGACGGCATCGAGTACCTGGGGCTCTCGCTCACCCTCCACGGAGACCCACCAGGTCCTCTGTTCGCCCACGAGGGCGTCAAACATCACGCCAGGCGGAGGATCCTGCTTTGACCTCCGCTCAGCCGCGAGCACGACCTCACGTTACGGCGGTGGAGACCGCCGACGACTGTGCTCTGCCCAGCCTGAGTGCTCGCCCGGCGCTCGTGGTTGACCCGCCCACTCCCGGCGCAGATGACCGTGGGCTTGGTGATCCAAGGGCCGGTTCGGAGTTTGGAGACCCCGAACCTGTCAGATAGGGTCACCGAGGTGGCAGAACCCGTCACGCGTCAGGCAGGGGAGCTGGCGGTCGCCGCCCTCGCCGGCTTCGGAGTCGACACAATCTTCACGCTCAACGGCGGGCATCTTTGGCCACTTTACGATGGTGCTCGTACTCACGGCATGCGCATCATCGACACCCGGCACGAGCAATCCGCGACCTGGGCTGCCGAGGCATGGGCCAAGCTCACCCGTGGACCGGGCGTGGCCGTGCTGACCGCAGGCCCGGGAGTCACAAACGGCGTAAGCGCGATCACCTCCGCCTATTTCAACGGCGCACCACTGGTGGTGGTCGGCGGGCGCGCCCCGCAAGCCCAGTGGGGTTCGGGGTCGCTCCAGGATCTCGACCATGTCCCGATCGTTGCCACTGTCACCAAGACCGCCTCTACCGTCATCGACCCCGCCGATACCGCCACGGCGATCCAATCGGCGGTGCTCGCCGCCCTGGCACCCCATCGGGGCCCGGCGTTCGTGGATATTCCAGTAGACGTGCTATTCGCCAGCGCCGAAGCCGAGGTGCCCGACCCCGGTCACCCGCCTGACATCGATCCCGACCCCGAGGAGATTGCCCGGGCAGCGGCGATGATCGCCGACGCGTCGCGTCCCGCTGTCATCGTTGGCAGCGACGTGTACTGGGCGGGCGCATGGGATGCACTGGCACGTGCCGTCGAGCAGTTACGGGTTCCGTGCTTCGTGAACGGCATGGGGCGAGGGTGCTTGCCTGCGGACCACGAGTTGTCGTTCAACCGCACACGAGGGTTGCTCAAGTCGGAGGCGGACGTGGTCGTGGTGGTAGGCACGCCCCTCGACTTCCGGCTCGGCTTCGGCCGATACGGTGACGCCCGTGTGATTCACATCACCGATCATCCTGGTGGTCGGGCCATGCACGTCCCCACGGCAGCTGCGCCCTCCGGCAACCTCGGGTCGATTTTGGAAGGCCTGGCGGTATGGACGGGGGACCGCGTGGACCACGAGCCGTGGATTGCCCGGCTCCGTGATTCTGAGCGCGCCGCAGCGCGGGCCGAGCGGACCCTGCTCGAAACGGCAGACGAGCCCATCAAGCCCACGCGCGTCTTCGGAGAGCTGAAGCGAAGGTTGGCCCGCGACGCGATTGTCATCTGCGACGGCGGAGACTTCGCCTCATACGCGGGCAAGCACATCGAGGCGTTCAACCCCGGGACCTGGCTGGATACCGGGCCCTACGGGTGCCTGGGAAACGGCCCCGGATACGCCATCGCCGCCCGGCTGGCGCACCCCTCCGCCCAGGTCGTGACCGTTTGGGGCGATGGAGCGGCGGGGTTCTCGCTCATGGACGTCGACACCATGGTCCGTCACCGGCTGGCCGCCGTGCTGATCGTCGGCAACAACGGAATCTGGGGACTCGAGAAGCATCCCATGCGCGCCATCTACGGCTGGGACGCAGCCTGCGATCTCCAACCACAGTGCCGCTATGACCGAGTCGTGGAAGCGCTGGGCGGCGGCGGCGAAATGGTGGTGGATCCGAACGACATCGGCCCAGCCCTGGACCGCGCTTTCGCAGCCGATGTGCCTTACCTGGTCAACGTCATGATCGATCCAAAGGACGCGTACCCACGCAGCACTGACCTGGCCTGATCCTCATCGCCTGAAGGGTCCAAGAACGCGATCGTCAGCTTGACCAGCCATGACGGGCTCAGCGAGGCTCCCCGCCCGTGGCCCTCTGCTTCCTCTACCGCGTGGTCCGCCGAGTCGTCGAACTGCTCGGGATCCTCCGGATGGACGACGCCGCCAAGGACGCAGAGATCCTGGTGCTCCGCCACCAACTCGCCGTGCTCCAACGTCAGGTTTCTCGACCCCGCTTCACCTGGTCGGATCGAGCGATCATCGCCACGTTGGCCAAGCTGGTGTCCCCGGAGGGGTGGGCGGCGTTCCTCGTCACTCCCGAGACGATCCTGCGCTGGCATCGCGCCCTCGTTCGACGGCGCTGGACCTACCCGCACCGACGGCCAGGACGTCCGCCCCTACCTGACGAGACCGTCGAGCTGATCTTGCGCCTCGCTCGTGAGAACCCGCGCTGGGGCTACCTGCGGATCGTCGGCGAGCTGAAGAAGCTCGGCGTCGGCGTCTCGAAGGGAAGCGTCGCCAACGTTCTTCGATCCAACCGCCTTCGCCCCGCCCCAAGGCGCGCTGGGCCGACCTGGGCCGAGTTCCTACGCGCCCAGGCCAAGGGCATCGTGGCCACCGACTTCCTCACCGTCGACACCGTGCTGCTGCGGCGGTACTACGTGCTCTTCTTCGTCGAGCTCGAACGGCGCGTCGTGCACCTGCTAGGCGTCACCGCCAACCCGAACGGCCCCTGGGTCACTCAGGTCGCCCCCAACTTCGTCGCCGACATCGAAGGGGCCGGTCGGCGCTTCCGGTTCCTCATACGCGACCGCGACACCAAGTTCACCACCAGCTTCGACGCCGTGCTCGCCTCCGTCGGCATTGAAGCCGTCAAGACTCCCGTTCGCTCTCCCCAGGCCAACGCGTTCGCCGAGCGCTGGGTGCGCACCGTCCGCCAAGACTGCCTCGACCATGTGCTCGTCTTCTCCCGGCGCCACTTGGAGTCGATCCTCGGCGAGTACATCGAGCACTACAACCGGGCTCGACCCCACCGCGGCCTGCAGCTCGAACAACCGGTCCCTCGCTCGAGCACCACGGTCGGCGGCAAGTTTGTCCGCCGGGACATCCTCGGCGGGGTCATCCACGAGTACGAGCTCGCCGCCTGATCCACCAACTCCCCTACTGCCGCGATCAGATCCAGCCCTGCGACCCGAAGCGGACCGCCGACCCGCTCTTCCCTCCGTTCTACCGTTGACGCCCGGCAACGCCACCCGATCCGATGGCCGCGACGACGCCGTCGCGATATTTGGACCCTTCAGGCCCCTGATGGCCGAAGCAGGACGGGTGATTCCGGCGAACAACCGGAATCACACACCCATTGGCGAACGGACTAAACCCCAATCCGTCATAGGTCTCGAGGATGTGTTCCACCGTGGTCATCGACTCCCAGGCGTCAAGCGGATTGAGTACGAGTAACCACCTCCGCAGCTCATCGGGATCGCGTCCTTTCGTGGTGCACAACTTTTCAAAATCTGAACACGAGAGCCGATGTCCCGGCGAGCCTCGTCCAGAGAGAGCAGAGGGTCTGAATAGGTGCTCCACGTGTCAGCTAGGTCGACCGCCACTTCAATGGCGTGTCGTTGCACCGCACCGATCGTGAACGGCACCCGCGGAGATTGGACGCACCCCGGTTCGGTGTGAGCCTCGGTGTAGGCCGTATATTTCCCTTCGAAGGGGGTCAGATCACCGCGCAGGAGCCGATCGACAACTCCCACGCCTTCTCGTAGGCGTTCGATACGTTCACGAGGGGCCATTTCGAGCATCCCCGCCATGGCCTGGTCGCCGAAGGCTCCCGTTCCCACTCCGAGTTCGAGTCGCCCGGCCGAGAGTTGGTCGACGGCGATGGCGGAACGAGCCACTTGTACTGGTGAACGCCACGACAAGTTGGTTATGAGGACCCCCAGGCGAATGGCGGTCGTGATCGCCGCCCACGCAGGGAGCAGCGCCCATCCATCCAGGAAGGGCGCATCGGGTGCCAAGAAATAGAACAGATGGTCGGCGCACCACAACACGTCAAATCCCAGACGCTCAGCCTGCTGTACGTCATCGCGCCACCCCTGGAGGCCCGTGGGCGAAGCCAGGCACACCGGCTGAGCGCCGGTGAGCGGGTCCATATCCATGAGACCGAACCGCACGGGATGCGGCACGAGCGTCGCTTTCTAAACGGTCAGTGTGCCCGAACGCTATCGAACGGTGAGCCTGGCGAAGGTGTCGGTTGTCGAGCGGGACTTCCTTGGCTCCCTTACGACCAGTGAGAGAGTTGCCAGAGCTCGAAGCACGCTGTCGTCCCTAGCTCGCACCCCGGGCAGGTCTGAGGATCGACCACGGTTACCCGACCGGACTCCAGGTGCCAACAGAAGACGCAGTCCTCACAGAAGAAGTTTGTCCGAGCCCCGACATGCACCGGAATGAGCTTCTTCCCGCCGCACTTTGGACACTGCTGCAAACCTGTGACGTCGGCGACGCTTGTGAAATCCTGCGCGCCGCCTGAGAACGCCGATTTTCTCATCGCCGTACGGGTCCAGAACTCGTCGAACTCGTAGATATCCGCGTGGTACACAGTCACCTCGGTGATCTTCTGATGATGGATCTCGAAGTCGACCACCGCGATCACGTCTAGGCACTTTCTGTTTCTTGTGGCCGTCTCTCGCTGGAAGACCACCGCCCGCTCCGGTTCACTCAGCACATCCAGAACCTCGACCTTGAATGTCCCGTTGCTGCGGGCCTTCAGCTGCCCAAGGAACTCCAAGACCGCTTCTGGGCCCTTGTAGTCCCCGGCGAGGATGCTGCGCCCCGGCTCGTGCCACACCACGTCAGGTGCCATTACCACCCGAAGGAGATCCAGGTCACCTGACTCGAAGTCCTGGTATACCCGTCGAATCAACGAGATGTACGCATCCTCAACCATGCTGTCCACCTCCCTCCTAATCCTACGATCGACCCCATGAAGCGCCCCCGCTAGAGGAAGAGGTCCCGATCTGCGCTAGAGCCTTGGTTCGGAACAGATGAGGCAAGTTTTGCGTCAGGCAGCGAGGCGAGCGGTGCGGACCTTGTTGGGTCCAAATACTCGATGTGCCGATTGACCTGCGGCTTCTTGGGAAGAAGGCGGGGCGGTAGCACCTGAGGTATGCGACTCGACGAGACCCAGATCCTCTTGTCTCACCGATAGTCGTACCCCACGCGTGGACGCCTGTGAAGCCCCAGGTCAGGACACTGCATGAATAAATGGACCCTACAAGCCCTCTGAGCTGGACGGATGGCATGGTCGGCATGCACAGCGTCGGCCCACCACAACGGACCGGAATGGGTGTGATCGCGAACCCCGACCTTTGGCCGTTCGCCCCGATGCGTCGCGTCCTATGGTGCATCTATCACCCCATAAATGGTGGGAGGAGACCGATGGAGCGGATGAATGCGCTCGACGCCGAGTTCCTCCACTTGGAGGACGGGATCGGCCACATGCATATCGGCGGGGTGTGCGTGTTTCCCGACCCGCCGCCGTCCTTCGACGACATCGCGAGGATGATCGCCGCCAAGCTTCACCTCATCCCCCGCTACCGCCAGCGAGTGCGTTCGGTGCCGTTCGAGTTGGGCCGACCGGTCTGGGTCGACGATCCCCATTTCAACCTCGCGTACCACCTGCGACACACAGCGTTGCCCGCACCGGGCGATGACGCTGCATTCTGCCGCCTGATGGGACGGATCATGTCCCAGCCACTCGACCGCGATCGTCCACTGTGGGAGACGTGGCTCGTCGAAGGTCTCGAGGGCAGGCAATGGGCGCTCATCTTCAAGGTTCATCACTGCATGGTCGACGGAATCGCCGGTGTCGAACTGGTGCGCGTGCTGCTAGATCTCGACGCCGACATCAAGGTGGCGGTGCCCGAGCCATGGGAGCCTCAGCCGGAACCTCATGGCGCGTCAAAGGTGTTCGACGCATGGGGTGGCCTCGCCAGCAATGTCATCGCCACCGCACGAGGGCTTCCCCGGGTCATCGCCCACCCGCCGGACACCCTCCGCTCCGCCGTCGGGACCGCCCGGGGGCTCGCACACTTCGCCGGCGACCTCGGCGCTACACCACCACTGTCGATCGAGGGCAGCATCGGTCCCCACCGCACCTGGGCTCACTCGTCCGCGAGTCTCGGCGACGTCCGAACGATCCGCTCGGTGTTCGGCGGCACGGTCAACGACGTCGTGCTCGCCGCCGTCACTGGCGGCTACCGGGATCTGCTCCTCTCTCGCGGCGAGGACGCCGACCGAGCCCTCGTCCGCTCGATGGTGCCGGTGTCGACGCGGCATGACGACGGCCAGGGCGTGCCCGACAATCGGGTCTCGATCCTTCTCTACGACCTGCCGGTGCAGGTCGCTGACCCGGTCGAACGACTCAAGGTAGTCCACGAACAGATGACCGAGCTGAAGGCGTCCCACATGGCCGAAGCGGGGGAGACGGTCACCGCTATCGGCAACCTGGCCCCGCCGATGGTCGTGGGTACCGTGAGCCGGATGGTTGTCCGCGCTCTCCACCGGCTTCCGCAACGTTCGATCAATACTGTCACCACCAACGTACCCGGGCCGCAGTTCCGCCTCTACTGCCTCGGTCGCGAGATGCTTGAATACCGCCCCTTCGTCCCTATCAGCCACGGAGTCCGAGTGAGCACGGCCATCCTCTCCTACAACGGCCGCCTCTTCTTTGGCATCACCGGCGACTACTCGACAGCACCCGACGTGCAGGTGCTCGCCTCGGCTACGTCGCGAGGCATCGAACAGCTCCGTGAACGCGCCCTCCCGCGACTCGGCAACAGCCGACCTCGCAAGTCCCGCTCCGGCACGACTCGCCCCGAGACCAGAGGATGAGCGCAGGAGCACCCTTCGGGCAAGCTCATGGGGTGACGAACGGGCAGCTTCCACTCGGGGCCCTCAGCGGCGATGCACATCCGATATTTGCACCCGTGGTTTCGTATTTCGGCCAGCTGTTCAACGCAGGCAGCAGAGGTGGCGGAGCCTTGGCGGTCCGGTTGCACGGCCGGCCCGTGGTCGACGTGTGGGCCGGGTTCGCCGACCGCCGGCTGTCGCAGCCCTGGGAGCGGGACACGGTCACCGTCTGTTTCTCGACGACCAAGGGCGTGGCCTCCACCGTCATCCATCGCTTGGCCGATCGTGGCCTTGTCGACTACGAGACTCCGGTGGCGAGCTACTGGCCGGAGTTCGGCGTTGCCGCGAAGCAAGCCATCACCGTCCGACAGCTACTCAGCCATCAGGCCGGCCTGCACTCGATGACCGACCTCGTCGACCGCCCAGAGGATCTGCTCGATCACATCGCCCTCGAGGAGCGACTCGCGGCCCGGCCGCCCGACCCATGGCCGGGGCACCCCGGTTACCACGCAATGACCTACGGGTGGCTGCTGGCCGGGTTGGCCAGAAGGGTTACTGGGCTCGGCATGGCCGACTTGGTGCAGGCGGAGCTCGCGCGGCCCCTCGACACCGACGGCTTGTGCATCGGGATGCCGCCCGACGGCCTCCACCGCTTTGCGCCGCTCATCGGCCGGACGCCGCCCGTGCGTCCCACGCCGCGCCGCTTTGCCAATGTGAGCGCCAGATCCATGCCGACGCTCCGTAAGGTCGAGCTGACCCGCCGTTTTCTCGAGGCGCTCTACGTCCCCTATTTCGACCAACTCCTCACTGGTTCGTCGCCGTTGGTGCTGCGCACCGAGATGCCGTCGGTGAACGGCGTTCTCTCGGCTCACGCGTTGGCCAAGCTTTACGCGATCATTGCCAACGACGGTGAGGTCGACGGCGTCCGGTTCTTGTCGTCGGAAACGGTTGGCGCGCTAAGCCAAATCCAGACCAGGGCCCACGACGCGGTGATCGGCATGCGGATGAATTGGCGCATGGGTTACCACCGGGCCGGGGCACAGGGGTACCGGGGTGACTCCGCCTTCGGGCACTACGGCTTCGGCGGCTCGGGCGGTTGGGCTGATCCAGCCACCGGATTGTCCTTTGGCTTTGTCACCAACGAGCTGAAGCTGATTCAGGCCCCCGTCGGCGGCGATCATCGAATCTTCCGCTTGGCGGGACTGGTGCACCGATCGGCCAGCGAAGGCGCGGCGAAGTGAACAAACGAAGGATCCGTTCACGTTCGAGTACAGGGACACGGCGATTGGGCCGGGCTATGACCAATGTCCGTCACCGTCACCCACCATGCGAGCCGTGGACTCCATGGCCCGTCGCACGCTGGAACAGAAGGATGTGCCGTCGGGGGTCTCGGTTGATAGTAGACCGCTCTAGTGCAGGGCCCGATGCAGTGGACGGGGTGGAAAATGGGCGGATGGAATATCACGACAGGGGAGCAGAGCTGACCCCGACGACGAAATCTAATTGCTGGCCCTACGGGTGCTCGCCACAGGCGGCACTCGGGGCCCAGCAAAGCCGCAATATGCCGATGGCTGCAGGCGCTTAGCGAGTGTAGAGGGCGTATAGATACCGCCCGATCGGAGCGGCAGCCGCCCGGAACGTCGGGAACATACGGTCTGGAATATCAGGCCACGTAAGAAGTCGCGGAGTCGCCGCCTGTCAGAGTACGACGGCTGCGTATCCGTTCATGGCGCCGTTGCCGGCACCGACCCACAAAAAGACCACGAGGTCACCTTCGTCGACATGGCCGACACGGCGGTCTTCGTCCAACAGGATCAAGGTGCTTGCCGCCGACGTGTTGCCATAGTGATCGACGCTGATCGGTACGCGGTCCGGTGGAAGGCCGAGCATCTCGATCGCCTGACGGACCACCACGCCGTTGGCCTGGTGCAGATACCAGCGGGCGACGTTGGTGACGTCGAAATCGGTTCCGGTAAGGGGTTTGACGGTTGTCGGCCAGTCTTCCTGGAGCATTTCGAAGTCTCGCGCCATCAGCGGTGGGAACACCTCGGCCACCTTGACGCCGTCCATCAGGAACACGTGATCGGCCACGTTGGTGGCCGAGGTGTGATGCAGGCATCCGCCCCCGGGGTAGCTGACGAGGCCGATGTCAGGGCAGGTCTCATAACGCACCGACAACAAGCCGGTCGGAACTTGGTTCGAGTCACGCGGCGACGATCGCCAGACGGCCGCACCGGCTCCGTCGGCGAACATGAGGGGGGCCAACCATCCCAGGCCGCTTTGGTGCTTGTAGTAGTAGTCGTGGACCTCCGGACCGAAGTAGCCCGATGGGCAGTTGCTCGCCACCACTAGGGCGGTGGCTGGTGCCATCGAGACGAGCGAGCACGCTGTGGTGCGAAATCCCGCGGCCAGTCCAGCGCAGCCGAGGTTGTGATGGACCAGATCGGCGTCCCGGCGCAACCCGAGCTCGGTCACCAGGAACCGGAAGTGGTCCTGGCAGGCGATGAGGTCAGGCGTGGTGGTCACATGGACCAACACATCAACGTCGACCGCCTCCAGCCCAGCGTCGGCGAGGGCGGCACAACTGGCTCGTAATGCCAGATCACCGTCGAACAGTCCCCCCTCGGCCCGGCTCCGCTTGCGTGCTCCACCGAACTCGTAGTCCAACCGTCGTTCATCGATGCCGAGATGTCTCACGACCCACTCGGGCTCAAGGGGTCGGCCATCAGGGCGGACCGGATGCAGGTATTCAAGGATCTCCTGGTTGGGGACTCGGCGGTCCGGCAAAAAGGAACCGACACCCTCAAGAGAGACCGAGACCTCAGAGGCCAACCTTGGAATCGCAGGACCAGTCATCGAACCACCCCACAGTCGATGGAGACCACTATCCCCGCCAGCCAACCCTTCTATGCCCAACATAGGACCCTCTGAGCGGGCCAACCAGGGGCGGAGGTCCCAAACCGAGCCTGTGGGTGCCGAAAATGTCATCCGACCTTCTGGCGAGGGACGATGCATATCGAGACCCGTCGTTTCCCACCGCCGTACGACCGTTGCTCATCTGGTACGGCCAAGAGTGGGATCGTGTGTCTGCGCCGCTACGACGTCCCCGCTCATCGCCAAGATCGAGTTGACCCACTCCATAGCTTCAATCCATTCATCCTATTCACAGGGCCGGATGAGGTTTTCTGCACCCACAGGCTTAGGGGCCTAGCGGATAGGCCGTGAGTCGGGACTCCAGCGGTTCCTCCAGTCGATCAGCTTCGCCACGATGATGAGAGCGACGACGAGGCAGAGCTGTGCGTGGCGATGCCGCGAATGGCGGTCGGTGTTGCGACGCAGCTGACCGTAGTTCGACAGCCAGGAATTGGCGCTTTCCACGATCCAGCGCTGGCCCAGACGTAGCGGTGTCTTGGGCAGTGGACTGGTGACACCCGTCGCCTTGCGACGCTGGATGCAGACATCGTCGAGTCCGAGCCCGACGAGCTCGCGACGGACCTTGGGGTAGTCGTAGCCCCGGTCGAGATGGAGGGTCTCGATGTCTTCGAGCAGGCCGAAGCAGGCGACGTCTTCGAGGGTAGGGCCAAGCAGCTTGAGGTCGTTGCGCTGGGCGCCGGCGATGGCCCAGCCGATGGGGATGCCGTGCCGCTCGGTGGCGATGGACCACTTCCAACCAAGTTTGCCCCGGTCAACGGGGCTCTTTCCCGTTCCTTCCCCACCACAGGGAGCCTTGTGCAGCGACCCGTCGAGGGCGACGTCGGAGAGATCGAGCCCGACGATGCGGTCGTAAGCGGCCAGGGCCTCGGCGCGCACGGCGTCGAAGATCCCCGCGCCGATCCACTCGTCGCGGCGAGCTCGCAGGGTGGTGTCAGAGACCCGGTACTCGAGGATCGCCTCGACGCTCACCCACGAACAGCCCGTGACCAGGCGGATCAAGATTCCCCAAAAGCACAACCGATCCGGCACTCGCGGGCGGTGGCAGCCCAGGGGATGGGACTCGGGCGGCGCCGGGACCAGGGGTTCAACAACTGCCCAAAGGACATCGACAATCTCGGGCTCGAGCGCGCGCATGATGGTGGGGGTACCTCCACTTGGTCGTCGGTGGTTGGGTCGCACTCGGGATCAAACCCGAGCCAACCCGACGACCGGTGGATGGTCACCTAACCGCGCGGCCCCTTAACGGAAATCTTCCCCCGAGCAGCTCGGCGAGGATTCAGAACAGCTCACTCGCATCGCCGCCGCCCACCTGAACAGGGCGTTCCCACGGATTCTGCGCCGGTCCAAGTCCAGCAGGGTCGAGGCCGTATGGGCCCAGTCGGCTATCAGTCCGATCTCGGGGTGAAGGCATCAAGTGGCGACGAGGCGCACAAGGACAGCGAGATCCTCGCCGTAGGGGGTGGGGAACTCCCAGTAGGAGAACTGCCGAATGGTCACCGATCCTGGGCCCTCACAGATGTCGAAGAAGCTCAGGGTTGCCGGTTCCCGACTCGCTTGACCGAACCAAAGCACCGTTCCGCCCTTGATCAGCCGGTCGATGGCGATTCGGAGGTTCTTGCCTCGGTCAGCAAGCCGGCGTCGATGGTGTGTTCCATCGATTCGATCAGCGACAGTTCGTCGGCTTCGAGGAGGGAGGCCAGTAACGGGGGGCGGTGAGCGGAGCCGGCGGGGTCCAGGTCAAGAGCCTCGGTGATGACTAGGTGACGGGAGGCATCGCGCTCTAGCCGGCCGCCACTCGCGCATTGTCGAGAGAGCGGCTCTCTCGGACGTAGGGAGAACCCCGCAAGATGAACCAGCGGGCGATGGGGCTCACGGCGCGGATCCAGGGCCGGGCCACACGCGTCCGGTGGCGTACCTCCTCCATGATGTCGGCGAAGGAGTGGTGCTGGTAGTCGAGTAGCTGCTGCGCGTCGGTGCTGTCGATCCAGTCGCACGGCCACGCCCTTGAAGTGAACGCCCTATCGGGCAACGTGCCCAAGCCCATGGCGTCGAGCATGCCTTCGAGAAAGTCGCGATAGGTCACCTGGCAAGACGGGCCGCCGCCCACCAGAAGCACCCGGCCCCATACCTGGTCGGAGGTGACGGCACGCGCCAGGGAGAGGCCGGCATCCTTGGAATGGAGGACCTCAAAGCGGTTGGCCAGTGGGAGTTCGAACATGATGGGTGACGGCGAACGGAACCCGATTATCGGCACATCGGCGAACCGCACGATCAACCAGTCGAGGCCGGAGCTCTGTACCATTTCCTCGCACTGGAGCTTGTGGGCCGTATAGGTGTCCGTGGCGACCACCGGATCACTCACCCGTCTCGGAGGCTGCTTGTCCTGGGTGCGTCCGAAGAGATCGAAGGTGGAAACGAAAAGCACTCTTGCCGGCGGGGAGAGCTTGGCTGCGGCCTCGAGCACATGACGAGTGCCGCCGACATTGACCTGTTCGGAGAGCGTGGGATCGATGTCAGTGAGCGGAGGGATCACGAAGGCCAAGTGGACGACGACGTCACATTCGGACGAGGCGGGCTCCACGACCGAGCGGTCCCTGATGTCTCCCCAGGTGATCTCGATGCCAGGGCGTCCCGAGTACTGCCGCGCTCGCCGACGATTTCGCCGGTTGTCGACGTCGAGAGCCCTGATCCGGTGCCCCTGGTTGGCCATGGCATCGAGGGCGCTTTGCCCGACGTTGCCGAAGGCTCCCGTTAGCAGGATGTTCATGCCTCCATCCCCTGGTCCCATGTGCGCCAGCCATGGCCGTCGAGACCTGCTGATCCTCGTTGTGACGCGCATAGTACACTGCAGTTGCAAGAACGTCCCGTTTGTCGAGTTACGCAGGTATGTGAGCGACCCGTTCTGCAGGCCGCCCAGGCGGCCGAGCGGGATCGAACAGCCGTATCTGCGCGTGCACGTCCGTCGTCCCGACCCTCAGTCCAGCCTTCGCTCGAGCAGTGCGAGCTCCTCGAGCATCTCGACCGGCAGTCGGTCTCCGAGCGAACGGAAGTGCTCGGCGACCGCTGCGACCTCCCCGCGCCATGCGTCCACATCCACTCGTAGTAGCTCGTCCATAGCCGCGTCGGGAAGGTCGAGGCCTTCAGTGACGATCGCGCCTCGCGCCGGGAGGTAGCCGATCGGCGTCTCGATAGCCTCTCCGGTTTGTGCGCAGCGCTCGAACACCCACGCCAGCACGCGGCTGTTCTCGCCGAAGCCAGGCCAAAGCCCCCGACCATCGGCGCCGTTGCGGAACCAGTTGACATAGAAGATCCGAGGCAGCATGTCCGGATCGGAGGAGCGGCCGACATCCAACCAGTGGCCGAGGTAGTCCGCCATGTTGTAACCGCAGAAGGGCAGCATCGCGAACGGGTCGCGGCGCAGCCGTCCTACGGCCCCGGTGGCCGCCGCGGTGGTCTCCGACGCCAAAATCGAACCCAGGAACACGCCGTGCTGCCAGTTGAAGGCCTCGGTGATGAGCGGGAGCACGCTCGTCCGCCGGCCGCCGAGGAGCACCGCCGAGATCGGCACTCCCGCCGGCTCCTCCCACTCTGGGGCGACCGCCGGGTTCCGTGCCGCCGGGGCGGTGAAGCGGGCGTTGGGATGGGCGGCCGTCGTGCCCGAGGCTGGCGTCCAGTCCCGGCGCATCCAGTCGGTCAGGTGTGCCGGCGGCTCGGCAGTGAGGCCCTCCCACCACACGTCACCATCGTCGGTCTTCGCGGTGTTGGTGAAGATGCAGTTCCCGTCGAGGGTGAGCATGGCGTTGGGGTTGGTGTGGGTGTTGGTCCCCGGCGCGACCCCGAAGTACCCGGCCTCCGGGTTGATGGCGTACAGACGCCCGTCCGAGCCGAATCTCATCCAGCAGATGTCGTCGCCGATGGTCTCGAGCTTCCACCCGGGTAGGGTCGGCACAAGCATCGCCAGGTTCGTCTTGCCGCACAGCGACGGGAACGCGCCGGTGATGTACTTCGTGTCCCCGGTGGGCGCGGTGAGCTTGACGATCAGCATGTGCTCGGCCAGCCAGCCCTCCTCACGCGCCATCACCGACGCGATCCGCAGGGCGAAGGACTTCTTGCCCAACAGGGCGTTGCCGCCGTATCCCGACCCGTACGACCAGATCTCGCGGGTCTCGGGGAAGTGCACGATGTACTTGTTGTCCGGATTGCAAGGCCAGGGCCGGTCGGCCTGCCCGGGCTGCAATGGAGCGCCGAGGGAGTGGACGCAGGGCACGAACTCGCCGTCGTCGCCGAGGACCTCTAGAACCCGGGAACCCATGCGCGTCATGATCCGCATGTTGACGGCGACATATGCAGAGTCGGTCAACTCCACCCCGAGACGGGCCGCGGGAGAGCCGACCGGCCCCATGCAGAACGGGATGACATACATCGTGCGACCGTTCATCGACCCGCGGAACAGATCGAGCAACTTGGCCCTCATCTCCCCGGGCGCCCGCCAGTTGTTGGTCGGGCCCGCGTCGGTCTTGTGCTCTGAACAGACGAACGTGCACTCCTCGCTACGGGACGTATCGGAGGGGTCCGATGCAGCCCAGTAGCTGTTGGGCCGCTTGGCATCGGACAAGCGGACGAATGTGCCGGCGTCCACCAGCTGTTTGCAGAGGCCGTCGTACTCTTCGATCGAACCGTCGCACCAGTGGATCCGGTCAGGTGAGGTGAGGGCGCTCACCTCCCGCACCCACGCCACCAGCCGTGCGTGATTCGTGACAGGGATCGCAGCGCAGTCGTTCCTCGAGCCGCTCGGGTCGTGAGATCGTCTCATCGTCGTGTCTTGAGGCCGGCGTGACCAGGTTTCAACCGCATGCTAGGAGTATCCCATCGTTCCTCCTGGTGGGCGCTCGGTCAGCGCCCTGACTGGTGGGCGGCACCCTGTTCGTGCCGAAAATCCCATCCGAGCAGCTCATGCCACGAGTCGGTACTCGTGAATGAGGCCGCCGAGTTTGTCGCTCCATCGTAGTTGGTCCGGATCCGGATCGCTGATTCGCAGTGGCTTCTTGCCCACGGTGAGCGGCGCCTGCTGGCCAAGTGACCGGTGAGGGCGATGTTCGTTGTAGTGATCAACGAATTCGCTCAGGACAGTCTCGAGCTGGCGCCGATGAAAAACCAACATCGGGTCGAGGCACTCACGTCGAACGGTGCCTACGAAGCGCTCGGCGAACGCATTCGCACGAGGGGATTGAATGGGCGTGCGGATGATCCGGACCCCCTCGGTTCGGAACACCTCATCGAAACTCGTGCTGAACTTGGTATCGCGGTCCCGGGCCCCCCGCAATGCCAGCGACCCGGAAACAAACTTGTCGTGGCGTTCACCAGTACAAGTGGCTCGTTCCGCCATCGCCGTCGACCAACTCTCGGCCGGGCGACTCGAACTCGGAGTGGGAACGGGAGCCTTCGGCGACCAGGCCATGGCGGGGATGCTCGAAATGGCCCCTCGTGAACGTATCGAACGCCTACGAGAAGGCGTGGGAGTTGTCGATCGGCTCCTGCGCGGTGATCTGACCCCCTTCGAAGGGAAATATACGGCCTACACCGAGGCTCACACCGAACCGGGGTGCGTCCAATCTCCGCGGGTGCCGTTCACGATCGGTGCGGTGCAACGACACGCCATTGAAGTGGCGGTCGACCTAGCTGACACGTGGAGCACCTATTCAGACCCTCTGCTCTCTCTGGACGAGGCTCGCCGGGACATCGGCTCTCGTGTTCAGATTTTGAAAAGTTGTGCACCACGAAAGGACGCGATCCCGATGAGCTGCGGAGGTGGTTACTCGTACTCAATCCGCTTGACGCCTGGGAGTCGATGACCACGGTGGAACACATCCTCGAGACCTATGACGGATTGGGGTTTAGCGAGTTCGTGTTCCACCGTCCTGAGCAACATCGCATATCGACCTTTGAACGCGTCGCCCAGGACATATTGCCCCGGCTTCGGAACCAGATCTGACAATCGTCGAGGGACCCAGGCGATGCGTGGATATCGGTCGGGTTGGGTATCCCCGTTCACCGGTTATACAGGGTGCCACCCTGCGGCACCACCGGGGCGCCTCACTGGTATCGGAGGTCTGCGGGCCAACCGCTCCAAACAAATCGGGTTTGCTATTGCCGACTCAACGGCCTCACAGACTGCATGTGGCAGAGAATTCTGCCAAGCGGACGTGACGTGCTGGCGACGCTGAATTCGCGGGTCACCCTGCTACCATTCCGACCGGCAATTCGAGAGCCGTGGCGTCCCGAGCAAGGCAAGGGGACGGAAAATGCAAACTGGAATCCGCCGCCGCGCAATCGCAGCGTGCCTTGGTGTGGCGATGGCAGGGCTGGTCTTGTGCAGTTTTGTCTCGGCCACCGCTGAAGCTTCGTCGAAGAAGACCGAGACCCTGCAGATTTTGATCACCAATGACGACGGCGTGGGGGCGCCGGGCATCAATGCGACGGTGAAAGCACTGACCGCCCTCCCCGACACCAAGGTCACTGTGGTGGCACCCCTTACCAATCAGAGTGGGACCGGTGCGAAGGTGACAGCGGGGACATTGACGGTGACTAATGCCACGACGGCGAGTGGGTATCCGGCCAAGGCGGTCGCTGGCTATCCCGCAGACACCATCATCTGGGCCATCGACGACCATGGCATCTCGCAGCGCCCGAATCTGGTCGTTTCGGGGATCAACTTTGGCCAGAACATTGGTCCGTTGGCCACACTCTCCGGGACAGTCGGAGCGGCGGAGACTGCTCTGGCCCGTGGCATCCCCGCCCTCGCCGTCAGCCAAGGCGTCGACAACGGCCAATCACCCAACTTCTCTCAAGGTGCCACGTATCTCGTGGCCTGGGTGCAATCACACCGCAAGGTCCTTCTCACGGCTACGAAGAAAACGGCCAGCAGCACAAATGGCAGTCTCAACGTCCCCACCTGCGCCACAGGACACATTCGTGGACCGGTGAAGGTGGCCGTCGCCACATCGTTCTCCGGCTACACGATCACCACTGTCAATTGCCTCAGCACCGCCACCAAACCGTCCACCGACGTGGAGGCCTTCGTGGAAGGCTTCGCTTCCATCTCAGCACTTCATCCGGTGAATCCTCCACCGTAAGTGTGCCGTGGCATGGCGTCACGGTTGCGGTCTGCTGGTGACCTGGGTTAGTGCGCAAATGGGGGTATCCCCTACCGCCGGTTTCGCGACGCAGCAACTCGGCCATAAGTGACCGTCTGCTTGCTATCGTGAGCAGTCCTGTCGGGTTCGAGCACTTACGGTTGACCGAGCCAGTGAACCCGAACAGAACTGGCCTATTGGCCCCCTGAACTGCGAGTTCAGTCCCGAAATCACGTTTCGGCTTCTGACGACGAGACATGGGTTTAGCGAATGCTTTCCAACCTCGGGACCGAGGGGATGGCAGCGGAGGATGGTCCACGGTTCAGCGGCCGTTCCGTACCGCTGGGATCAATGCTTCATCCCCCACGGCGCCGGCGCTCGCGAAAGTTGCCTGCGCCCGGAACGGCACAAACGGGACACCGAGCGCCGCCAGCGACAGGCCCCCGACCGAACCCGGGGGCCTGTCGCTAACCATAGGTATCTGCACGCTGTCCTCTAGAGAGGTTGTGTGTGAGCGGTTACGCGGTCAGCTATGAATGAGGAAATCTTCGCAGCCAAAGCCGGATTCAGCGTCGGGATCCCGTCGCCGTATCGATGGTCTCCTTTCCCTCGAACGCCTCGTAACGATTCTTGCCATGATCCTTCGCCGAATACATCGCTCGATCAGCATTGCGGAGAAGCTCCTCGACGCTCATGCCGGGAGCGTTGTAGGTGATGCCGATGCTCATTTCTGCCGACACAGCGTTCTGACCCAAGAAGAAGGGCGCACGACAGGAACCAAGCACCCGCTTGGCGAGAATGGTGACAGCATTCGGATCGATCACGTCCTCAACGAGCACCCCGAACTCGTCTCCCCCAATTCGAGCCGCCACGTCCGTGCTGCGGAGACAGCTGAGCAACCGTTGAGCCACCTGCCGAAGCAGGGCGTCGCCCGCAGCATGCCCATAGACATCGTTGATCCTCTTGAAGTCGTCCAAGTCCATGAAGAGGAGGGCAAGCTGGCGTTCGGTGCGATCGGCCCGGGCCAAGGCCTGCTCGACCCGGTCATGGAAGAGCGCACGGTTCCCGAGTCCGGTCAACGAATCGTGAAATGCCTGATAGAAGAGCTGCTCTTCCAGTTGCCGACGCTCGGTCACATCGTGGCCGGACACGACGAAACCTCCGACAGTCGGGTCGTCGACCAGGTTGACGAACGAGAGTTCGAATGGGACCGCCGTGTCGTTTCCACGGCGCATGAGGGAAACCGTCACCGTGACGGGATTGGCGGTTAGAGCGCCTCGGGTGGCTCGCTGAAGAGCGAGGCGGATAGCTGGTCTGTCCTCTTCCACTACGAGCTGTTCCAGGGGCTGTCCTTCGAGCAGTTCTGAATCGTGGCCCAAGAGTCGGGTCAAGGCACCGGAACACGACTGAATGACACCCTCAGCGGAGACCAACATGGTCAACACGGCCGCGTTCTGCACCAGGGTACGGAACCGCGAGTCCTCGTTGTGAGAGAGCTCGAACCGTCGCCGATCGGTCAGGTCGCGGAGACTGAGCAACACTGAACCGGTCTTGAACCAAGAGATAGGTGTACCGAGGAGCTCCATCAGTCGCCAGCCGGACGGAGTCTGCAAGCGGACCTCGATGGGATGGCCTCTCTTCTTTGCCTGAACGCTCGTCAACGACCGCAACGCGAACTCGAGGTCTTCGGGATGGATCAGATCGAGTGCGGACATGCCGATAGCGCTCTCGAGTGATCGATCGAACAGAATCTCGGCCGTCCGGTTCGCCCACTCCACGTTCCCCTCGGCGTCGATGACGAAGACCGCGTCGCCCAGCTCGTCGAGGAACCTCCTCACCGTCGAATCAGGGAGTACCTCCCGCGTCGGGCCGGCGATGCCGCGAGTGGACATGGTGCAATTGTCGACAATTCGGCATCCGACCTTGAACGAGGTGTCAAGGCAGACGACATCACCCAGCCCGGAGGCTGTGCGTGCCGAGAACGCGTCTGCCCAGGTCATGCGACGAGTCGATACTCGTGGATGAGGCCGCCCAAGACGTCCAATCGTCGGAGATGTGAGCCGTAGATGACGTAGATCGGTGCCGGTGCCCGTGCCCGAACCGCGTCGGCGTTGGACGGTACGTGCTGGCTGAGCGAGCGATGCGGACGGTGCCGGTCGTAGTGGTCGACGTACTCGGCGAGCACAGCTTGGAGGTGGCGCCGTCCGAGGACAAGCATCCGGTCGAGACATTCTCGCCGGATGGTGCCCACGAACCGCTCGGCGATGGCGTTCGCTCGCGGCGCCCGGACCGGAGTCTTGATGATCCTGATGCCCTCTCCGGCGAAGACGGCGTCGAAGGACGCGGTGAACTTGGTGTCTCGGTCACGGACGAGGAACTTGACCGCTGTCCCCTGCTCGGCGAGCTCGATGCAGAGGTTTCGTGCCTGCTGGGTCACCCAGTCGGTGGCCGGCTTGGCGGTCACACCGGCGATCCGGACGAGGCGGGTGTCGTGGTCGATGAAGAAGAGCACGTAGAGGCGTCGGAGCAGCACGGTGTCGACGCTGAAGAAGTCACAGGCGATCAGGCCCTTCGCCTGGGCACGAAGGAACTCTGCCCAGGTTGGCCCCGATCGCCTCGGTGAGGGCTCGATCCCGTGGCGCTTCAGGATCGCCCAGACGCTCGAGGGTGCGATCATGATGCCCATGACGGCCAGCTCACCGTGGATGCGCCGGTAACCCCAGGCGGGGTTCTCCCTTGCCAGCTGGAGGACGAGCTCAGTGGTTCCCGCAGGAAGCGATGGCCGGCCGGGCCGGCCGTGCGGGTAGGTCCAGCGCTTGGCGACAAGGTCACGGTGCCAGCGCAGGAAGGTAGTGGGCTGGACGAAGAAGCGCCTTTGGCGAAAGCGAGGGAGCAGTCGCCATAGGGCGGCCAGTACGGCACGGTCGACTGGCTGCAGCGCCGGACGGTGGACCTGGCGTCTGAGCACCGCCACCTCGTGGCGCAGCATGACGATCTCGATCGCAAGATCGGTGTCCTTGCGGCAGGTGAGCCGGATCAACTGTAGGACGCGACAGAACGACCGGTAGAAGAACGAGAGGGCCATCGACGGATGCTCGCTGGATCAGGCGCTCGCCGTCAAAGTCCAGTTCACTGGGTGTGGATGGTGTTCTCGGCCCCCACAGGTGGCCCGCAAGCTCTTGACCCTCGTCTTCTACGCATTGCGCGACGGGGAAGTCCGATGCCTCGAGACCGTCGGCTGAGTCTCGGCCACGGACCGACGCGTGCTCGACTAACGCCGTGGCCCGCCTCTTGGCGTGGCCGAGGTCCTGATTGAGCCCGTCGGGACGTGGCCGAACCCCATCATGTCGGAGATCGACGAATGAATGGCTGGCTGCCCTATGGGACCGTGACGGACCCCGAGCAGTGATGGGAACTCGCAGCACCACATAGGCGTCCTCGAAGAGGATGCGCCACTCGTCGCCGGCGGCAACGCCACAGCCTTGGGCGGGCTTCGCCCGACGTTGACCCCGGTGCCTCGTCAGCGCGCGTCTTCGTGCAGGACGCCGACCGACGAATCACGAACGAAGAACCTTGACGATGGTCTTGATCCGGCTCCGCCCCTTCATGTATGTATGTACGGCGTTTGGGGGCAGGGGCCTACGGGTGAACCTCTGCCACCAACGGCTGATTTCGACAGGTCTCCTTCGACAGTTCGATCAAGCGCCGGTCGGTATTACACCTCGACGCTGATTTCGATGCGGGGTGGTCCGCTCACGCCCGCTCTAGCCATGGCGTCTTTCAGATCGGGATCGTCGGCGAAGGCGTGAGCTTCATCGACCGAAGAGAACCAGTGCAGCCCCGTAATCTCGTTCGGATCATCGGCATTCCGAAAGACGGTGGCGTCGGTGACCCCGTGCTTGTCACGTATCGGTTGCGCCTTGTCATATTCGATCCGCCAAGCGTCAAAGTCCTTCACGGGATGCTGCACGACCATCAATACCCTTGCCATCTGATGCTCCTCAATGTGTCCTCTGATCAGTCGAGGTCTCCGCCTCCGAGAGTAGTCTCCGCCCTACCGCAGAGGCGCACCCCGGACCGGCGTACAGGGGCACCCTGGACATGCGCCAGAGCAAGAACTCAACGAGCCGTCGTGGAATACGCCATCATGTCCCTGCCGTGCTCGACCGATGAAGACGGGCTATTGGGGGAGCCCGCATTGGCCATCCACGACAGGGCAGGTGATGTGAATCACGTCACGCATCACGGTCGCTCGTCGACCTCGGTCACGTACACCCAGGCATCAACGTGTGCGCTGTGGCGTTTGACCACGATGGGGCTGGCTTTCGACTTTGACAGCTCGCGAGCCCTTGCTTCTGCTGTGTCGTCACCATTGAACTCGCCAGTTTCTACAACGGTGTCACCTGATTGGGAGAACTGGTAGCGCCAGAGTGTTCCGGGGGACGGTTCTGCGTTGGTCATGCTTTCGACAATACCGACTAGCCAGTCCCGAGGTTTGGCACATGCCAGCATTGACTGCGGAGTCCGGCAAGCGAAGTCGAAGTCCGAATCAAGATGGGTAACGGCACGGGCAGTGACCGGACTGCGGCTGTGTGGGCAAGCGCCCACCGTCCCGGCGTATGGAGGCACTTTATCGCCATCGTTCGGCCCGACAATCTGGGACACCCGGGGCTGCCCGACGTAGCCTTCTCCCATGACGACAATGGCAGAGCGGCTTCAGGAAGCTCGGATGAAGATAGATGCAGCGCGCGACGCGGTACATGGCGACGAGGGAGCGTCACCAGTACTTATCGCGGTGGTCAACGAGTTCGCTAAAAAGGCGGGCACGGCGGCCGTGTCGCCCGACGAACGCGTGGCCGTAATCTAACTCGAGCAGGCGGGCGACAGCGCCAAAGCAGCAGCGGAGGCTGACCCTGGCGCGTCACCGGCTACACGGGACGCAGTCCTAGAGGCTCATTTGGTGATCTGCGTAGCGAAGGGCAAGCTCGATCTCTGACGCTCCCCATGGAGGGGGGGACAAGAGGCGTCAGCCGACGCTCTGGCCCGGCGGTCGAGATCCGAACAAATCTGGTCGTGACGGCCCCACCACTTCGACGACGTACAATTCAGAAGCCGAATGTCGTTACTACCCAAAAGGGCGCGTTCTCCCAGCTTGAAGAGGTGAATCCATGAAGGTGTGGATCGATCAGGATCTATGCACCGGTGATGGGCTGTGCGAGGAGATCGCGCCGGTCGTCTTTACGCTGCTCGACGACGGTCTCGCCTACGTGAAGGAGAGCGATCAGGTTCGAAGCGAACCGGGTGGTGCGGCGGGCATGGCGCTTGTGCCCGAGGACCTCGAGGAGGCGGTCACCGAAGCGGCCGAGGAGTGCCCCGGGGAGTGCATCTTCATCGAGCAGGGCTAAAACGCCGCCGCCATCTTGGGCACGTTTCGAGTGAGTGACACCTCTTTCGGGTCACCTGTGCCGAGGTATCGGAAGCTTGGATAGGGATCTTCTGGACCCTGCCATTCCGGCTGGCTGGAATGAGCCACAGCCCTTTTCCTGCCTACCAACTGCGATAGGTCACGCCCTACTGATCGTCGTTCTCGGCCCGGGCCAGCTTTGCCCGCGCCAGATCCTCCACGCGACGGACAAACTGCGGACTGTGGCGAAAGCGCGCCCCAATCTCGGCGTAGCTGGCACCAGCCTCCCTCCAGGCGAGAATCCGCCGTTCCAACGGCCGGAGCACCTGCGGATTGCTCGAAGAACTCGCCCCACGATGAGGCCGCGAACTAAGGGCCAGAATCTGGGACACACTCCGTCGGCTACGCCGGAATCTCCAGGCCACCTCAGCCGGGTCAACACCGGCCGCTACGAGCCGGCGTATCCGCCGCTCGATTGGCCGCAAGTGTGCGTCGCTAGCTACTACCTCAGGTTCCACCACTACTCCACGATATCTCGGACGACTCCCACCCAGTTTGTCTCGTCGAACCGGCATGGCGAGTGCGGTCGAGATGGGCCTGATTCTGCGTCGGGAGGGTCAGGGCGCAAGGGTCCGAGCGGGACAAGCGATGAGCGATCCTGAGCGCTTCGGTCCGGTGGCACCCGCGCCCTGCCCGAGCAGAACTGCAGTTCCGATCGGCCAACGGTCCGCGACTCGGGCGATCGCCTGCTCTGGCCCGGGTTGCCCGCGGTCACCGCCCGTGCCTTGTACGGGCTCGAGACCGAGGTCGGCAAGGTCGCGGAGCAATCCGAGGTCAGTTAGCGTCGAGCGAGCAGATGGGGTTCACGCGCCGGTCGGCGGGGTCCATTCGCGAGTCGGTGCTGTCGCGACACGCCGCGTGCGCCCGGCGCGCACGAGACGAGGTGAGGGAGCGGTGACGGTCGAACAAACGGTGCCGGTGGTGGAGGCCGAGGGCTTCGCCGTGCTCGGCGCGCTCGAGTCTCCGCCCCCGGTGATCGCCAAGCCCGTCTTCGAGGTCGACACCGACGATCAGGTGCGCATCGCCGCCGCCATCGGGCTGGCGGCGGCGCCGTCCCCGGCGTAGCCGGCCCAACGGGGTCCGGGAGCCCAGTACGGGGATGGCGGCCCTTCTCGCCCTGGTCGCCGCCTGCGCCTTCGCGCTGGGCAACGCCATGCAGCAACGCGGTGCGCTGCGGACGAGCGCGCGCGGAGAGAGCTCGCGCTTTCTTCTCCAGCTGTTCCGCCGCCCGGTGTGGATCCTCGGGGAAGCGCTGCAGATCGCCGGGTTCGTCGCCCAGGTCGTCGCCCTCGCCATCGGGTCGCTGCTCGTGGTGCAGGCCATCGTCGTGTCGAGTTTCGTCATCGCGCTGCCGTGCGGCGTGTGGCTCACCGACCAACGCCTCGGCCGGCGCGAGGTTCTCGGGGCGCTCACCACCGTCACCGGCTTGATCCTGTTCCTGGTGGGGGGCCACTCCACCGGAAGCACGAACCACGCGACCGCGGCGGGGTGGGTGGTCTGCCTGGCCGTGTCCGCGGTCGTCTTGGCCGGCCTGGACCTTACTTCCCGGCGTGTCGGCCCGGCCCCGGCCGCCGCCGTACTGGGCGCGGCGGCCGGCATCGCCTTCGGCCTGCAGGGAGGCCAGGTCAAGGCATTGGCCCACGTGGGGGGAGGGGTCGTCGGGATCGTGACGTCGTGGCAGCTCTATGCGCTGGCCGTTGTGGGCTTCGCCGGCTTCGTCTACCAGCAGCGGGGGCTGAAGGTCGGCGTGCTGGCCCCCAACTTGGCCGCTAGCAATGTGGCCACGCTTGTCGCGAGCGTGGTGCTGGGCGTGGCCCTGTTCGCCGAGACCCTCGGCCGCGGCGCCATCGGCTTGGCGTTGGCGGTCCTGGGTCTCGTGCTGATGGCGGCGGGCATCCTGGCACTGGCGCGAGAGGGAGTGGCGCCGTCGGTGGTGCCGGGCGTGGCCACGGCGATCGAAGGCGCCATCGAGGCCGCCGAAGCGAAGGTGACACAAGGCAAAGGTACCGGGGCAACCGCCTTCGGGCCCGAAGCAACCGAGGCCGAGACAAGCGACGTGGAGGTGGCTCAGCCGGGAGCAGCCACGCCCGACCGGCAGTCGACCAGCTCGTCCCGTTGGCGGAGCTGGCCAAGACGTCACCATCCGATGAACGACGCCTCGCACTGAGCCGCTCGAACGTCAGGTTGACGCACCACGCCTACAGCGGTCGACAAGGGCAGGCCATGCAGCATGCACCGAAGCCGACGCGGTCGCGGGAGGAGTCACTCAGCTGGGCGCGATTGTCAGCAGCCCGAGGCAGGGTCCTCCAAGCCAG